>NZ_JBPZSK010000003.1:0-760821 GCF_052038115.1 Bacillus sp. GB_SG_008
AGCAAAAAAAGACTTCCAATTTTGGAATACATTTTTCATGATGGATTGACTAGATTGCGTAGGCAAAGCACGATAATCATTCTGAATCATCACTTTAAATAATGCATCCAGAAAATTATAATCTACATAAGGTTTTTCTGTAGTTGGTTCTGAAAACAAATTACATTTCACTTCTTTTTGTTTTTCTTTTGGTTTTGTTCTCTCTTTTTCCAATTTTTTTTGATAGGCAAGAAGTTGTGTATCATTCATCTTCTCAATGTTTTTGGAGATTATATCCAAAACTTCTTTTTGTAAAGGTTGCAACTCCTTATCTTGTGTCAAACCTGTATATACTTGTCGTATATAAAAGTTTGTCGTGTTGTACATATTCTTAGCATTTTGGCAAGATTCTCGAAAATAAGAATACATACGATGTCCTTTTTTAATCCAAATCTGAAGAGTTTTATAATTTATTTGATTTTCCGTTGTCATTTTTTCACCTCCTTGTTAAGGATATTATACCAAAACAAGAACGTACGTTTCTATCGTTTTACTTGAACATAAAATATTTTTTTCGATTCACCTCACCACCTTCACATATGTTTAGAGGTGGGAGTCCTCTCGAAAGATATGATAGATTTATACCAATCAATTAATTCTTTATTTTGTTTCCAGACTTTTCTCTTGCTATGACAAACAACATATACGATACTATATAAAACATATCAATTTAGGAGGATTACACGCGATGGAAGAAAAACAATATGAACTTGCAACTTTTGCTGGCGGTTGCTTTTGGTGTATGGTAAAGCCATTTGATGAACTTCCTGGTATACATAAAGTCATTTCAGGTTATGCAGGAGGGCATGTTAAAAACCCAACATATGAAGATGTAAAATCTGGCGAATCTGGACATTTAGAAGTCGTTCAAATTACATTTGATCCTACTATATTTCCTTATCAAAAGTTATTAGATTTATATTGGCCGCAAATTGATCCAACTGATGATGGCGGGCAATTTTTCGACCGTGGTCCATCTTATCGTACAGCGATTTTTTATCAAAACGAAACACAAAAAGAGCTTGCTGAAAAATCAAAACAAACATTAGCAGAAAGCGGGACGTTTAAAGATCCAATCGTAACAGACATTCGCCCAGCTGCTCCATTTTACGAAGCGGAAGAATATCATCAACATTTTTATAAAAAAAATCCAGAGAAATATGCCAAGGAACGGAAAGAGTCTGGTCGTGAAGACTTTATCAAGGGAAATTGGCAGAAAAAATAATAAAGTGAAACTTCCATCAGCGGGGGTTTTCTTCATCCCCACTGATGGTTAGTTGAACCAATCGGGCTTTTACGGACAGTTAGCCCCCACCTATCTTCTTCGCTTCTCTCAATCTTGAGGTGAGGGGCTTACTGCCCGTTAATGCGGGATAAATGGACATTTTTTAAGACTGATGAAAAGTTGTTTCATCAGTCTTTTTAAATTTCAATATAATAATTGTTCTCTTACTTATTCACTTCATTCTTCATCTGTAAAGCAATTAAGCTAGCAAAATCATGCACAAGTGTTGCTGCTAAAAGAGAAGTAATTTGAGCTTGATCATATGGCGGTAATACTTCTACTAGGTCGAAACCGATATAATTAAATCCACTTAATGAACGCACCATGTTTAGTGTCTCGCGACTGTTAAATCCCCCTACTTCTAACGTACCTGTACCAGGTGCACAAGATGGATCTACAAAATCAATATCAAACGTTAAGAAACATGGTGTATCGCCAATGGTTGCTCGCATTTGCTCGAGAACGCTTTCAAAACCACGATCACATAATTCAGCTGTTGTAATGACGTTATACCCTAAATCATTACTAGCTTCTATATCACCAGGATGATTTAATGTTCCCCGGATACCAATTTGGAATACTTTTTCAGGTTGTAGTAACCCTTCTTCATGTGCACGAATAAATGGGGAACCGTGCCAATATTTCTCTTCATAATATGTATCCCATGTGTCTGTGTGGGAGTCGAAGTGAATCATTGCGACAGGTCCATGAACTTTCGCTGCTGCACGAAGACTTGCTAATGTAACTGAATGATCCCCTCCAAGACCTATCGGAATAATTCCTCGTTGCATTAATCCCAAAACAGTTTCTTCAATTATCTCATAACTACGATGAATATTGTGCGGGATCACAGACACATCACCAATATCAATTGCATTTGTATCATCAAACGGATAAACATGGTGAATTGGATGATATGGGAACAAAGTCATAGATGCTTGACGAATTGCTTGCGGAGCAAAACGCGCACCAACGCGAAAAGAAGCAGCCGTATCAAACGGCATTCCTAGAATTGCAATCTTTGCTTGCTCATTACTTGATGGTAATCTCATAAATGAACCTGTCGTACAAAACTCTGGTTTTACATCTGGCGTTAGTGGATATTTCATATGTCATTTCCCCTTATCAACATAATTTTTACATTCAAAAAACTTTCCTAAATCTTTTTTATTAAAATGCAAAAATCATGCCATGCAAAAAAATAATCCTTTCCCTACTGCTCATCTTTTGTCATCTATGCAAAATTGAATAACCTATGCCTTATAGCATAAAAAGGATGATAAAAGATCATCCTTTTTATGCTATAAGTTATTTTCTCAATCTCTCAATAAAATCATATAACTTATCCAGTGAAGTCATATTCTGATTACAGGCTATGCTATCTTGGCAAATATAGTTTCCCTTTTTAACAAAAGTACCTGGTACATCTCCTTTTATTTCAACAAGAAACATGCCTACTTCTTCATGACCATGGCACAATGCACAAATGCCTTTTTTGTTTATACTTTGGAATGTGCCTTGTAAACCAACAAACTTATTTTTATTCTTTGCTATAATAAACTTTCTACTTGTGCCTTTATCAATCCAACCTAGATAAGACATCTCTTTCATATTTATTCCTTCCATTTCAGGAAGCTTCAATTTTTTAGCTTTAGGAAATAATTTTTTTAACGTTTGCGCCGTAACTTCCTGAAACGGAATGACATATGGATTTAACTTGAGTAAAAACGCTTCTGCGTCTTCTCTATTTTCAACCGTCAAAATCATATCAATTAATTCTTGTTGTTCATCAGTAAGATTTTCAAAAACATCTAATACCTTTTCTATCGCAAGAGACTTTAGAGCCGCAATAACACCTCTATCGTTTGCTGTTGCATGTCCATTTACTAGAATATAAGCTTGTGATTTTATAAAATTATATTGATCACTTCTAATAAAAGCTTCCATCTTTATCACTCCATACAAAATTGTTTATCTATTTTTTATTTTATACAATCCATGGTCTTTATAAAATGCAGAGGATAGTTTAGAAACAAACTTTACATGAAAAAGCGCTAATTATTGTTTATACAATAATTAGCACTTACAATTTTTATTTTGAATACACTATTTTTTTTATTGTTTCAACAGCAAGAAAATATTCTTCTGCTAATTGATGAATGGATACTCCATCTTTAAAAGCATGTTTAATTGCTTTATTTCGATCATCAAGGTGCTTTCTTCCTCCAGAGCATGTACCCCATTTATGGTGAGCATTTTCTGGTTTTGGAATATAAATTGTTTCTCCTTGCACATACTTTTGAATTTCTACAATCAAATTTTCAGGTAAAACAGTCGCTGCTTTTACATATTTCATTTTTGCTCGCCCCTTATTTTTTATGTTTCATCTAAATAAGGTGCAAAGCCAACTATAGGAAAAATAATACAATTCCATTTAGGCGATTGTATGTTAGATTATTTGTCTACCTCATGCAAAGTATCGCCTTTTCCATACTTGGCTTTGCATGAGACGCTGCAGTATCTGGCAATTTCATTGTAATCGCCATATCAACACCTCCCAATATTTCTTTGGAATCAACCTTATTATATGATAATTTTTTCCTAATTGCATCTTCATGCCTTTTTAAAAATTGTATTATTAAGAAGTATTAAAACCACAATTGAAAAGACTGACCTAAAAAAAACAAACTTATCCTATTTTTTTACAAAATTATAACTTCCTACTAAAACCCCGCAAAAAAAACACACTTTGTAAAAATACTGTAATAATAAATTTAGTATTTTACTTTATAAAATACGAAGACAAGTTTATAGTAGAAAAAGATGATTCTTAAGCAACATGAGTAGGAGGAAGTATTTTGTCTACTTCAAAAGTATTAAAAGGCACTGCCTTACTAAGCGGAGCCACAATAATTTCACGTATTTTAGGTTTTATTTATTTCTTCCCATTTCAAGCGTTAGTTGGGAGTGATGGAGTTGCTTTATATTCTTATGCATACTCCTGGTATGGGATTTTATTAAGCTTTTCAACAGCAGGTATCCCTATCGCCGTTTCAAAATTTGTTGCCAAATATAATGCTTTAGGAGATTACGGCACAAGTAAAAGATTATATAATTCAAGCTTAAAAGTAATGATGTTTATGGGATTCCTTGGTTTCTTAATTTTATTTTTCGGGGCACCTTATGTATCCGAATTAATAGTTCGCTCTAAAACACCAGATCCTGGATTCGTTGCGGATGTAACACTAACAATGCGTGCACTAAGTTTTGCACTTATTATCGTGCCAGCGATGAGTGTTACACGCGGTTATTTCCAAGGTTTTCAACATATGAAACCAAGTGCGGTTTCACAAGTTGTGGAACAAATTGCTCGCGTTATCTTTATTTTAGTTGGAAGCTTTATTGTTTCTAAAATATTAGGCGGATCGGTTGCATCTTCTGTAGCAGTCGCAACATTTGGCGCTGTTATCGGAGCAATTGCCAGTGTTTCCATGCTCGTTATGTATTGGAAGAAGTACAATGGACTACGTCCACCAGAAGGTGAACGAAAAGTGCGCTCTTCTTCGGTTCCCTTAACAAAGATGTATATGGAACTGCTTCGCTATGCGATTCCAATTGTTTTTGTCGGCATTGCCATTCCACTTTATACGTTAGTGGATCAATATACGGTTGCCGATGCACTACAAGCAGTGGGCACACCACTTGATAAAGCAAATGCTGTTTTTGCTTACATTACGAACTATGCTCAAAAACTTATTATGATACCAGCATCACTAGCAACAGGATTTTCTCTCACAATCATCCCGGCAATTACACAGTCATTTACGGGTGGTAAATTAGATCAGTTGCAAAATCAGATTGAAAAGATCTTCACAATATTATTATTTTTCACAATCCCAGCATCATTTGGGCTTGCTAGCATCGCTTACGATGCATTTCGCATGGTATATTTCGATCACAATACAGCATTAGAAGGGTCACAATATTTAATCTCATTTGCACCATCTGCTGTAATGAGCGCGATTTTCACCGTATCAGCAGCTATCTTACAAGGTATTGATTATCAGCGTAAAACGATGATTGCTTTTACTGCAGGTATCATTGTAAAAGTTCTTGTCAATACACCGCTTCTATATGCGCTAGGTGGACATGGTGCTGTATTAGGAACGATACTTGGTTACCTCGTTTCTGATGTAATCATGTTATATTGCATTGTAAAATATACGAAGTTTAACATCGCAAAGACTGGTAAAACCGTATTACTTATTACAATTTACTCTGCAGCAATGTCTGCTGTAGTAATTGGGGCAAAAACGTTATTAAAATGGTTAATTCCCGGACAAACATATATGGAGTCTTTATTAATTGTAGTCGTATGCGGTGCCCTTGGTGCACTTGTTTACTTCGCTTTTGTATTTACAAGCGGGCTTGCTTCTGACATTCTTGGTGATCGTATCAATCGTTTGCCATTGTTGAAAAAATTAAAACGATAAGCATGGAAAAGGTGTAACTTACATTTCAAGTTACACCTTTTTTATTAAAGTAAAGTAATTACCATTTTAGAAGATGATATAATATGTATGATATTTATTTAAAATCAAGTTGAACAGTTTATAAAAAAATGAACCAAAACATATTATCTTACTAAAAAGGAAATTTGAATTTTTCATATTGCACTAACATTGTAAGTTAGGTTAGTTGTAACAAACACTTACCTAAAAGGCATCTATTCTAGCCTCCTCTAATTATAACCAGTAATTAACTGTGAAATGATTTAGTAATAACATTAGTGAATGAGAAAACTCTTTTAAACATAAATGAAGTGACAACCAAACTATTAATCTTATATATTAAATTATACAAGTAACATCGCAATAAAGGAGGTCCACATATTGTTTGAGAACCATGATGATTTAAAACGCGATATGAATCGTAACAACTTGCGCGCTGACTGTGAAAACTGTTTCGGCTTGTGCTGTGTTGCACTTCCCTTCGCAGCTTCGGCAGATTTTGCAATTGATAAAGATGGTGGCAAGCCCTGTCCTAATCTGCAAGCGGACTTTCGTTGCAGTATTCATAGAGACCTTAGACAAAAGGGTTTTAAAGGATGTACCGTTTTTGAATGCTTCGGCGCAGGACAAAAGGTTTCCCAAGTCACTTTCGAAGGAGTAGACTGGCATGAAAGTCCAGAAAAGGCGAGAAAAATGTACAATGTGTTTCCAATTATGCAACAACTCCATGAAATGCTCTGGTATTTAACCGAAGCTTTAACGTTGAAAGCAACTCGTCCGATTCACAGTGAGCTTAACCACATGCTTGATGAGACAGAACGACTTTCTCAACTTAGTCCCGATTCACTCTTGGAATTAGACGTTCCATTACACCGAGCAAATGTAAATGCTCTGCTTTTAAAGACAAGCGAACTAGTATGGACAGAGGCACGTCGTCAACATAAGAATTCAAAAAAAGGCAAGAGAATAAACCATCGAGGAGCAAATCTTATGGGTGCAAAACTTAAAGGAGCAGATCTCAGAGGAGCAAATTTGAGAGGAGCATACCTTATTGCTGCCGACCTCCGAGGCGCAGATTTGAGAGCGGCCGATCTTATCGGTGCTGATTTACGAGACGCCGACCTTAGCGGAGCAGATTTCACAGAGAGTATCTTTCTTACCCAAGTTCAGATTAACTCAGCGAAAGGTGATGCACGCACAAAATTACCCCACTTGCTTTCTCGTCCAACACACTGGTCTGCTTTGAGCAAAAAAACAAATTAAAAGAATCCAAGATGCTACATATGTAACAAATAGAAAAAGAGGATGTATATCTCATATACATCCTCCATAGCAATTATTCAAATAACCCCATGCTCAAATACCGTTCCCCTGTATCCGGTGCAATACATAACACTTTTTTCCCAACACCTAGTCTTTTCGCTAGCGTAATCGCAGCAAACACAGAAGCTCCTGATGATGGTCCTACTAAAATCCCCTCTTCTTTCGCAAGCTTCCTCATTGTCTCAATTGCATCTTCATCAGCAATTTGAATGATTTCATTATAAATCTCTGTATTCAAGTTTTTTGGGATAAACCCTGGACTTGTTCCCACTAATTTATGCGGACCCGGAGCACCACCTGATAAAACGGGAGATCCTTTCGGTTCCACGACTGCAATATATAAACCAGGAAGTTTTTCTCGTAATGTTTCTCCTGTCCCTGTAATAGTTCCACCTGTTCCAGCGGTTGCGACAAATGCATCTAATTCACCGTTCATTTGTTCATAAATTTCAACAGCTGTTGTAGTGCGATGAATTTCAGGATTTGCTTTATTCTCAAACTGCTGTGGAATAAAGCTACCTGGAATTTGCTGCTGCAATTCCAGTGCTTTTGCAATTGCCCCCGGCATCCGTTCAGCAGCTGGTGTCAGTACTACTTCAGCTCCGTATGCCTTCAGCAAGTTAATACGCTCTTTGGACATGTTATCAGGCATAATAAGAATTGCTTTATACCCTTTCGCAGCTGCATTCATCGCCAATCCTATTCCAGTATTACCACTTGTCGGTTCAATAATTGTGTCACCAGGTCGTATGAATCCATTTTCTTCTGCCATATGAATTAAATTATAAGCTGCGCGATCCTTTACGCTACGTGACGGGTTAAACATCTCTAACTTTACATATATATCAGCCGCATCTTCCGGAACAATGCGAGATAAACGCACAACAGGTGTATTTCCAATTAATTCTGTAACGTTATGATATATTTTCATATTCAGGGCTCCTATTCCATCCATTTCTACATCGTTTTACGATCATTTGGCAGTAACCATGATGATAAACCAATTAACGGCAACATACTACATAGCAGCATAATGAAGTTAAGACTATATATATCTGCCAATTTCCCAAGTACAACCGCTCCTAGTGCTCCAAGTCCAAATGCGAGTCCGACAATTAAGCCAGATACCATACCGACTTTTCCAGGAACAAGCTCCTGTGCATACACAACAATAACACTGAAACTACTAGAACTAATAAATCCAATACAAAGAAATAACGGGACAACCCAAACAAGCGAAACATGTGGCAATAATAGTGCTAGCGGTGCTGAACCGAGCATGGAAAACACAATAATATTTCGCTTTCCAAACCGATCTGCTAACGGTCCTCCAAAAAACGTTCCAAGCACGCCAGCAATCATGAAAGCAAATACATAAAACTGTGCATTTTTAATAGATAGTCCATAATGTTCAATTAAATAAAATTGATAAAAGTTTCCAATCCCTGCTCCGTACCATGAACGAACAAACGTTAAAAATACAAGTAAAACAATAACAAACTTAACCCGGCTGCTTATTACTAGACTTTCCGCTTCTAGTGCAGCTCGTTTTTTCCTTCTTACAGCCCCGCTTTCTAACTCCCCTTTATACCATGTAGAAACAAAGTATAATAAGACAATTCCGACCACCGCAAAGCCCGTAAACCAAATAGTACCGATTTGACCAAGCGGAACAAATACGAGTGCCGTAAAAATTGGCGCAAGCGAATTCCCGGTATTTCCTCCTACTTGATAAATGGATTGCGCTAAACCACGCTTTGCTCCTGCTGCCATATAAGCAACACGTGCACCTTCTGGATGAAAGACAGCGGATCCAAGTCCAATAAATAAAACGGATAAAATAACAATATAAAAGTTCGGTGCAAACGCAAGTCCAATCATCCCAAGCATGCTTGAGAACATTCCAAGTGGCAGTAAATAAGGGGAAGGCTTCTTATCTGAATACATCCCAAACATCGGCTGCATAATGGATGATGTCATATTCAAAGCAAAGGCAATCCACCCTACCTGCATATAAGATAAATTCATCGACTTTTCCAAAATTGGAAATAGCGCTGGCACAACTGCCTGCATCGAGTCATTAAGAAAATGACCGAAGCTAATCGCAAATAAAATACGGTAAATCGTTGGTGTAGTCATCGCATTCGGCTTTTGTGCTACCTGCATGTTACACGCTCCTCTCCTCCTGTGCTGAAAATAGCCTGTGTATATATTTCATACACCTGTTTATTTTTCTGACTTTTTAAACATTTACTATTCTATACCTCTTTTTCACCTTTTTCCACTTCTCTGCTTACTGTCTAGCAAAAAGCATGTAACGGCTAAAGTCTAGTAAAATACCCTCTTTGATTTGTTGTTAAAATTCAGAAAAACCTTTACCATATAAAACCATTCAAGTACCATAATATAAAAAGAATAAGTAAGGAGCTTTTAACATGAATCCATTATTATTAAACTTCCCTTCTGAATTTTATACTGAGAGGCTTCTCATACGAATGCCAAGACCTGGAGACGGAAAAGAAGTATATAAAGCAATCAATGAGTCTATTGAAGAATTAAAACCTTGGATGCCTTTTGCTCAAAAAGAACAAACGGAACAAGAAGTAGAAGCAAATATTAGAGATTCTCATGTGAAATTTTTAGCACGTGAAGATTTACGGTTACTCGTTTTTCTTAAGGAGACAGGTGAATTTATTGCTTCTTCAGGATTACACCGTATTAACTGGGATATTCCAAAATTTGAAATTGGTTATTGGATTCATTCTCGTTTTAGCGGGCAAGGATACATGACAGAAGCCGTTACAGGAATTATAGATTTTGCCTTTAATGAATTACAAGCAAATCGAGTGGAAATCCGCTGTGACTCAAGAAATGTAAAAAGCCGTGCCATACCCGAAAAATTAGGTTTTAAATTGGAGGGGATTTTAGAGAATAACAGCGTATCAGTAGATGGTGCTGAATTAAGAGATACATGTGTATATGCAAAGAAAAGATAACGAAAAAAAGAGTTGCTATACAGCAGCTCTTCTCTTCATATTTCAAACGAACTCTTTAGCGTATTACATACTTTTTATATTTTTCAAAATCACTCGTTTTACATTCCACGGTAATTTTCGTACCTTCATTTTCATAGTCTGTCGATAAAACATGAGCATGTTCGTTAAAATAAGAAATTAACTGTCCTTGATCATAAGGAATTAACATTTCACATTGTATATAATCTTGATAAATTTGCGTACGAATCATTTGTACAAGTTCATCCATACCTACTTTTTGTTTAGCCGACAAATACACACGGTTATCTTGTACCTTTGGAATTTCAATATCCATAACATCTGCTTTATTATAAGCATAAATCGTCGGGATATTTTCAACACCGATTTGTTTTAACGTTTGATTTGTAATGTCAATGAGATGCTCATAGTTTGGATTTGCATAATCAACAACATGAATAAGTAAATCTGCCTCCGCTACTTCTTCTAACGTCGAACGGAACGCTTTCACAAGATGATGCGGCAATTTACTAACGAAACCAACTGTATCTGTTAATAAAAATGATTTGTTATCTGGCAATTGAATATTTCGCACAGCTGTTTCGAGCGTCGCAAACAACATATCTTTCTCAAAGACTTGTTTTTCTTCAGATCCGTTAAACATTTCAAGCATCGCATTCATCGTTGTTGATTTACCAGCGTTCGTATATCCTACTAACGACACAACAGGTACTTCATTTTTCTTACGTTGTTTACGCTGCGTTTGACGATGTAAAGTAAGTGCTTCTAGTTCTTTATTTAGCGCTGCAATTTGCTCTTCAATCTTACGGCGATCAAGCTCTAGTTTCTTTTCCCCGACACCTTTGTTTCTCGTACCAACACCGCCGCTTTGTCTTCCAAGCGATTCGCGAAGACCAATTAAACGCGGCATCATATATTGCAAATGCGCGACTTCAACCTGTAATTGTGCTTCTTTTGTCTTTGCACGCTGCGCAAAAATATCTAAAATTAAAATTGTACGATCAATCACTTTACACTCTAAATCCTCTTCTAAATTTCGGATTTGTGAAGGCGATAACTCATCGTTGAAAATCACCATATTCGCATCGGCTTCTTTCACGAACGCTGACACTTCTTCAATTTTACCTGTTCCAATATAATGAGATGGGTTCACACGATGTAAATTTTGTGTAACTTGCCCTACCACTTCCACATCGCATGCTTCTGCTAAATTTGCTAACTCCTCCATCGAATATTCAAAATCACTTTGATTATTTAAATTCACTCCGACTAATATTGCTTTTTGTACTAACTTTTCCATATATTTATTCCTCCATTTCGATTACGCGCAAAATGAAAAACACAAGCTACTGCCTGTGTTTTTCATAAACGGATGAGAGCACGACAAATAAGCATAAAAACATCGCTGCCAGCTTGTTCAATGGTCGTCAAATCCAGCATGATACACCAATTCTAAGAAATGTTTGTATACATGCATCGTATCATTCTGTTTTTAAAGGCAAAACAAAAAGAGGGCGTATTCGTCCCTCCCTCTTTTCACATATAAGTTTAATAGGGTTCCTTTAAAGAGACAGACCAATCCCGTTCACTCTGTACACAGACAGAGCCTTTGAGCGCTATTCAATTATCGGCACAAAGTATTGAGACGTAATCTGATTAAGATCAAAGGAGACCCCTCCGTTCATTAAAAGTTACATAAATTTTAGCACAGTTATATAACTGACACAAGAATAAACTCCATTTATTAGCATAAAGAAAATCGTTATTTTTCTATCTTATTCATCATTTTTTGCGCATACGTCTTTTCCTATAACAAACGAAAGAAAACGCCTTGGTTTCAACAAGCACTTCGCCCACACTTATATCTTATGCTCTTCTTCAATGTCCTCTTGCTTTTCTTCTTTCATTTCATGATAGTATGATGGCAGTTCTATGCCATGTTCTGAGAAATAGTCCTCAATTAATGAAATTATCACTTTCAATGTTTTTACACGCGCATACAATTTATCATTTCCAGGTATAATATTCCACCTTGCATTCGGTTTATCTGTTTTTTCAAACATATCTTCCATTGCCTCGACATATTCATCCCACTTTTCACGATTGCGCCAATCTTCATCTGTAATTTTCCATTTCTTAAGAGGATTTTGCTCTCGCTCTTTAAATCGCGCTAACTGTTCATCTTTGCTAATGTGATAGAAAAATTTCGCTACTATGTAATGATCATCTGTTAATAGTTTTTCAAAATCATTGATTTCATCGTATGCTCTAGTCCACTCTTCTTTTGTAGCAAAACCCTCTACACGTTCAACCAATACACGACCGTACCAAGAGCGATCGAAAATAGTGATTTGGCCATATTGCGGGATTTTCCGCCAAAATCGTTGCAGATAATGATAACGTTTTTCATGAGGAGCAGGTGCACCAATTGGATTTACTTGCAGTCCACGCGGATCAAGGTGCTCGGTAATTCGTTTAATTGCTCCCCCCTTTCCAGCAGCATCCCATCCTTCCATGGCCAAAATAACGGCTATTTTTTCTTCTCGTAAAATCTGCTGCAATGCTAGTAAACGCATTTGATATTTTTCCAGCTTCTTATTATATTTTTGTTTCGATTCAATTTTTTTGGTTAAATCTACTTTTGCAAGATGATCTTTTTTCATAATTTAAGCCCCCTTTTTAAATAACCAACATTATTTTAACATAATTTTCAGTATTTTGTGTATACATATCTCATTAAAGAATACCAACACGTATCACATGCTATATATACTTTAAGTAATATATCTTTGATACTTTGTTTATAGCTTTTACAAAGTAATCAAAAAAACTTCATTGGAATTATCTGTGTTAAGAGAATTTTGTTTCTTAAAAATACAATACAAACATTAACTTGCATTACCGAATAAATGATAGAAAAAGAGTTTTTTTGAACTTTATTTTTAATTACTAAACAATCATTCATCAGCTTCCCAATACAAAGAAAAATGACTTAACCCCTTCCCTTCTCTCTTGTCTATATCCATTCTTTTTATGTAGTAAAAAAGTGATTCTGTCACTGTTTTGTCAATTTATTATTAAAGGATAAAGAATTCATAATAAAAATATCTATTCACTCGCTATCAATTGTGATATTCTGTTCATTGGAAAATTTATATATTGGTGGTGCATCCATGTTTTCATCGTTCAAAAGGTTTTTAATTGGTAGACCCCTTAAATCAAACGCCTTAGGCGAACAAAAATTAAATAAGCTAAAGGCATTGGCTATTCTTTCATCTGATGCTCTTTCTTCTGTTGCGTATGGAACGGAACAGATTTTAATTGTTCTTGCAACACTTGGATCGATTGCCTTTTGGTACTCTATTCCAATTGCAATCGGGGTTCTTATTTTATTAACCGCACTTATTTTATCGTACAGACAGATTATTTTTGCCTATCCGCATGGAGGAGGAGCTTACGTTGTTTCTAAGACAAATTTAGGTATAAATGCCGGACTCGTTGCTGGCGGATCCTTATTGGTAGATTATATCCTTACCGTAGCTGTAAGTGTATCAGCGGGAACAGATGCGATTACATCTGCGTTTCCGGCTTTACATCAGTATACCGTTCCAATCGCGGTCATACTTGTTATTTTCATTACAATCCTGAATCTTAGAGGAGTAACAGAATCCGCTTCTATTCTAGCTTATCCTGTCTATCTCTTCGTATTAGCACTCATTTTATTAATTACTGTTGGAGTGTTTAAAATCGTAACTGGACAAGCGCCAGCAACCCTACATACACCTATTGGTACTGCTGTACCGGGAGTTACATTATTCTTTTTATTAAAAGCATTCTCATCTGGATGTTCTGCATTAACAGGTGTAGAGGCTATTTCAAATGCTATTCCTAATTTTAAAGAACCCGCTGCTAAAAATGCGGCCAAAACATTAGTTATGATGGGAACAATTCTAGCAGTCTTATTTACCGGAATCACTATTTTGGCATTTTGGTACGGTATTGCTCCGAAGCCTACTGAAACTGTTGTATCTCAAATTGCATCAGATGTATTCGGAAGAAATTATGTTTACTACTTTATACAAGGAACAACAGCACTTATTTTAGTATTAGCTGCTAATACAGGATTCTCAGCATTCCCATTATTAGCTTTCAACCTAGCATCAGATAAATACATGCCTCGCATGTTTTTAATGCGCGGTGATCGCTTAGGATATTCAAATGGAATTTTGACACTAGGAATCGCTTCTATTATTTTAATAATTGCGTTTCAAGGAAAAACAGAGCAACTAATCCCGCTATATGCAGTTGGTGTATTCCTTCCTTTCACCTTGTCGCAAACAGGAATGATTGTAAAATGGTTACGCGAAAAGCCAAAAGGATGGTTACCTAAATTACTAACAAATCTAGTAGGGGCGCTTATTTCACTATCTGTATTACTGATTTTCTTTATCACAAAGTTTACACAAGTATGGTCTGTCGTTATATTCCTGCCAATTATTGTGTACACCTGTCATCGTATTTATAAACATTACGATTCCGTTGGAGAACAACTACGTATCGATCCAAATGCAGTTTCTCACAAATTTGAAGGAAACATTGTCATCGTACCCGTTGCAGGAATCACAAAAGTAGTCGAACAATCGATTAATTATGCCGAGGCTATTGGTGATACTGTCATCGCCGTATATGTAGCCTTCGACAAAGAAAGTGAAATAAAAATGCAACAAAAATGGAAAGAATGGAAACCAGATGTTCGTCTTATTACAGTGGTTTCTTCTTACAGAAGCTTAATGAGACCTCTTACAAAATTAGTAGCTATGATTCAAGATAAAGCACAGGAAAATCATCAGTCAGTTACTGTGCTCATTCCGCAATTTATAACCAAAAAAAGTTGGCATAACATCTTACACAACCAATCAAGTGTTTTATTAAGGGTATACCTTCTATATAAAAAGAATGTTATCGTTTCAACTGTTCCATTTAGATTTAAGAAATAGCTAGTAAACTATTAAATTTTTCTATCCTTTTACAAGAACAAGACCCCTAACTATAAATGAGTTAGGGGTCTTGTTTTTATTAGTTAGTTTTTAATACTTCTCCCCATTGTTCATATTTTTCATGCGGAGAAATTTTTGGCCATCCATCTCTTAGCTTTCACATCACATTGTTAATATGATTACGGACAAGCCTTTTTGCTATTGGCTCTGTTAAAGAATAATGTTGATAATTTAGCAAATAAAAAAGAAACGAATCTCTTAATCAAAAAAAAGAGACAAAACAGGCGCCTCCTAAGAAGAAACAAATCAATCCACAAACAATTGCTGCGTTGTTGCTGACAGGCGCGCAAGTTGTGTACTGGATTATTCAAATTTGTAAACTTCTACTTTTCTAATTATCTAGAGGTATGCCCATTTTGACTCCTAAATCCCAGCGGAGTGTGGTTTTTACCAGTACGGATCTTCTGGTTTCAAAACCCTCTCCCATATTTATAATATGAGATATTTTCCCTTTTGACTCTTCCGTATATCTTTTATTTCATTCAGGGATAGCGTCCCGAAATTTCAATAAGAAAATCATTAAAAACAGCCTTGATTATATATTAAGTTTGTCTTTACAGTTCTCGCAAATAAATTTCCCCTCCAAATTTAAATAGGCTTTAATTTCTGTAAATCCTTTTCTCTTAGGATAGGGTACGATTACTAATGCTTGTTCGTCCTTTTTAATATCTTCCTTACAGTAGACGCATTTCGGAACTATCAATGCCACATTAATCCCCTCTTTCATCAACATAACGATTATATTTAAAAATCTCTTGTAGTCGATCTTGACCTTTAGTGAATTCCTTAATGGGGTACCGCCAGCATTTTGGAAAAAAACCACGCTAAGCAAAAAATACAATAAGCTGCCCATATGGACAGCTCATTTACATAATTATCGTTATTGGAAGTTAGTTAATGAAGAGCAAAATTGTAAAGAATATGTTAAAGTCTGTTCTTTTCTCTTGTTGTATATAAGTATTTGACTATATACTTATGAACGAGAAAGAAAGTAGACGTATCTATATTGGCGTAATAACTTTTATCTGATCTGAAGATGAAGTTGAGCTGTAATCATTAGTAGGTATAAGACCTTTCGTTGAATATATAAGTAAATAATTATGTAATTACACAAGAATACGAGGTGCTTATATGCAAAAAACACTTGTAGATATGGATCGAACGGCACAAGTGTTGAAATTGCTTGGAGATAAAACACGTTTAACCATCGTTACGATTTTAAAACAACGAGAGTGTTGTGTATGTGAATTTCTTGAAGTATTTGACATGAGTCAGCCTTCTATTAGTCAGCATCTTCGTAAATTAAAGGATGCGGGATTAGTGAAAGAAAGACGGAAAGGCCAATGGATTTATTATTCCCTAAACTCACAAAGTGATTTGTATGTACTGATTGAAGATATTTTAGAACATGTACCAGATCAGCATGATAAGATACAGGTCATGCTGAATTGCGCTTCAAATACATGTTGTAATGAATAGATAGTGTGAATACGGGGGAGCTCATGCATGAAAAAGAAACTAACCGCAGAATTTTTAGGAACATACTTTTTAGTTTTTGCTGGAACCGGAGCCGTTGTGATCAATCAAATTACACAGAGTTTGACACATGTTGGAATTGCGTTAACCTTCGGACTTGTCGTGACTGCACTTATTTACACATTTGGACATATCTCGGGTGCGCATTTTAACCCAGCTGTCACGATTGGATTTTTCTTACTTGGGGATACAAACAAGTGGGATGCGATATCGTATATTATTGTTCAACTGTTGGGTGCGATACTGGCAAGTATGACGATGCTCTTGTTATTTGGAAATGTCGCCAAGTTAGGCACAACATTACCAAGAGGAACAGAGATTCAATCGTTTGGTTTGGAATTTATTCTTACCTTCTTTCTAATGATGGTTATTTTAGGATCGGCTGTTCATGGAAAAGCGGTTCAGTCATTCGCCGGACTTGCAATTGGCTCTACGGTTGGACTGGAAGCCATGTTTGGTGGACCGATAAGCGGTGCATCCATGAATCCTGCACGTTCCATTGGACCGGCAATCATGTCAGGTCATATGGAACATCTTTGGATTTATATTGTTGCTACCATATTAGGTGCGATTGCAGCGACTTTCGTTTATAAGTTTATGCATGAGGAACAACAAATCTAATACATTACGTACTAAAGGAGACATGACAGATGGAAAAGCAAACAATCTACTTTTTATGCACAGGAAACTCTTGTCGCAGCCAAATGGCAGAAGGGTGGGCGAAGAAGCATTTAGGTGACAAGTGGAATGTATATTCTGCAGGCATCGAAGCACATGGTGTCAATCCTAATGCGATTAAAGCCATGGAGGAAGTGGATATTGATATTACAAACCAAACTTCTGATGTCATCGATCGTGACATTTTAAATAATGCAGACTTGGTGGTAACTCTTTGCGGTCACGCAAATGATGTTTGCCCAACAACACCTTCGCATGTAAACCGTGTTCATTGGGGATTTGATGATCCGGCAGGGAAAGAGTGGTCTGAATTTCAACGTGTTCGTGATGAAATTGGGGCACGTATTAAAGAATTTGCTAAAACAGGTAAATAAGCGATAGAAAAGGACTTTTCGTACGTTGAAAGGTCTTTTTTTTTGCATACCGTATACATATGAGGTTTACATAACCTATCATTATCAGCAGTAACCAAATCCTAGAAAGCCATTCATACCAATAGTTTGTCAGCCTTCCGTTCCTTCCGCTGTATGCAAGATTTCATACAGCCCTGTCACAACAGCATTTGGCAGTTCAAACCGTTCTCGTAGCCTGCATGAAATCCTGTATATCCTTAGCGTATAAAATCCACGTTTTGTTGGCGAGACCTCAAAAAGAAGCGCGAAACGCACTTCTTTTCTTTGTAATCACTACACATCACATTGTTAATATGATTACGTACAAGCCTTTTTGTTATTAAATAATTCAGCTCCTCCCTACTAAATAAAAGAAAATATTACGGATTACTCACCTTTCAAATAATCGGTGTTATCGAAAGCTGCTATCAATCCCCCATATTTTGTTACTAATTCCTCAGTACATATTACCTTGTATTTAAGAAAATGATAAATACGATGAAATCTTGTACTTTGGAGGTTATAGTATGCGAAAAATAACAGTTGTTCTTTTTTGTATGATGTGTTTTATATTCAATAGCAATATATTAGCGAAAGCTTCCTCGTTTAGTACTCTTCCTATATCAAAGTCCTCTGAACGTTGGTATTTAAAAATTAATAAATCTGACGATAAGCCCAGGCTTTCAAAACCAAAACTGGGCCTAGTTAATACATATAGTCTAGATGTGAAAAATATGGGGGAAAATGCTTATAATTTAGATGTAGATATATACAGTAACTTTAACGATTCCAAAACTTTGCGGGCAAACATGGACGCACCGGAAACTGAAAGAACAGTTCCAAATAATGAATGCCATTTTTCTAACTTTCCTGTGTCAGTAAAAGCAAAGAGTATTACTGTTATCATTACATGGGAGGAAGAGCTACCTAAGACATTCTCTGATGGTAAAACGATAAAAGCGAGAAAATATAAAGAAATATTTGTGTTCGATCAAAAGTAGATGATAAAAAGCTCCCCCTTAAAACTAGAGAGCTTTTTATCATCTATTTAGGTATGAATATCATATATACAAAGTTGATATAACGCATGTTATTGAAAGTAAAAAAGCGAACCATTTCTTATCCATCCAATGACAAAAAGAGGTGCAATTTGTACTGAACTCCAAAAGTTAGACTTTTTCAAAGTGATTCCTTACTCCAATTTTTCTTTTAGTTATCATCCAGTTTCGATACAATTTCAAGTATGATTTTTGAAAATCTGCTAAATCATAGTTCTATCCAGTAACGCTGAACAATTTCGCCAGTATCAGAGGAAGTTGCTTCATTTTCTAAATTTGATAAAACACATCGCACTTCAAAAAAGATGATTTTATTTACTTTCATTTTTTGGAAGTTTTAAGATTTTGAAGAGTTTAAGAATAGACAAAAAAATAAACACTCAAAATTTCTTGCTAGTCATCCATACTGCGAGGCGCGACACGAATGACTAACAGGAATCAATAGCTCATTAAAATTAACTTCCTGTACTAGTAAATACACTTAATCCATATTTCCAGAAACGATAAGCAATGAAACATAGTATTATGGCAACGAATGGTGTGCACAAAGAAATCCATTTATACCCCTTATCAAAGAAAAATGCAGCTGGATAAAATGATGTAAAACTGTATGGAATAATAAATGTTAGGATAAATGCTATAATTTTATTATAGATAGTAATCGGGTAACGCGAAAAATCACTTAAATTGAATACGGCCGATACAACTGGGAGACTATCTGTCATCCAAAAAGAAAAAGTAATAAAAAACAGATTTAATGCAACAAAGATGAGACCACTTGATATAATCATTATGATCAATATCAGTAAATTTCCAAATGTAATAGCAATATTTAGATTACTAATGGAATAATAAAGAACAATTCCCCCTATTATAAGTTGCCCAAACCCATCCTGTTGAACGCGCTCCGCTATAATTTGGAACAGCGGGTTGATAGGACGGATAAGCAAACGGTCTAAATTCCCTGTCCGAATGTATTGCCATCCGATTGTCCATAAATTATCAAAGAAAATATGATGGATTGCCCTTCCTGCAAAAGCAATACCGTAGATTAAGAGAATTTGATAAAAGTTCCATCCCTTCAAAGTTTCAATATGATCAAATACCACTTTTATAAAAAAGATAGAGGCAAATTGTTGAATGAATACCGAAGAAATCCCTATTATAAAATCTACCTTATACTCCATCATAACTTTTAAGTGCTGCTTAAAGTAGACAAGGTATAAGAATGAGTATCGTTTAAGAGTATGCAACAATTCACTCACCCTCCAAATATTGTGATTTTTCGAATCGCTAACGTCCATAGGAATCGGACAAGAATTGTAATAAAAATTAACCATATAAATTGTGTGGCGATTGCCATATAAGCCTGAGCACCGGATATAGAACCCGTATAAATAGAAACAGGTACATAGACCATAGACTGAAAGGGCAAAAACATACTAATTTCTTGAAACCATTGTGGATAAAGCGATAATGGGACAAGCGCACCAGAACAAAACTGAATAACGGACTCTCGCAGCAGTCGAAGTCCCCATATATTAACAGTCCAAAAAGCTAATATACCAATAATAAGATCTAATTGAGTTCCAATTAAAATACCTAAAACCACACTTACTGTAAATAGTATAAAAGCCTCTAATGATTGTGGTAGTTGAATCCCTACAAACCAGATGGCAAACAGTAGCATAGGAAACGTTGTACGTATAGAATTAGAAATTTTTTGTCCTATATCCATCGCTACAAGTTTATCTAACAAATGATATGGCTTCATAAGTTCCATTGCTATGTCACCTTGTTTAATCATTCTCGCTAAATTGTTTCCTACTCCAGATACGTATTGTTCCAATAATAAAGCAATGACCATATAAGTTAGCATATTAGTTAGTGAAAGTGCTCCAACAGTTTCCTTATTCTCGTAAACAGCAGTCCAAAAATAATATAACGTACATAATTTAACGATAATTGCAAATGTACCTGCCCAATACCATGCTGCATAAGAAGCATCTAGCTTTATCTGCACTTTAAGCATTTCCCAATATTTCCTCAAGGGATTCCTCACCTCCATGCTGATAAAGATCTTTAATAATCGTCTCTAATTTAGGATTTGAAATAGTCAAGTCTGATATTTTATTGTGCCTTGCGAGTTCTGAAAGCACAAATTCAGATGAAACAGTCTTTGTGTGAAAACTTAGCTCTACGTGGGATAAGTTTTCTGCTTCACTCTTATGTATCACGATGTCATTTTGTAATGATACAGGAATTTCAAACATTGTGTGCTCTTCTAATTCTAAAGATAGGATGCGGTTATAAGAAAAACGATCTTTAAGATCTTGTAAGTCCCCATCATAAATAATAGACCCTTTATCAATAATAATAATCCGCCGGCAAAGTTCTTCTATATCCTGCATATCATGTGTAGTTAATACAACTGTTGCGTCCAGCTTCTTATTCATTTCCTTAATAAAACTACGTATTTTCGCCTTTACATCAATATCTAGACCAATTGTAGGTTCATCTAGGAACACAACAGAAGGTTGATGAAGAAAGGCAGCAGCCAACTCACAACGCATTTTTTGTCCAAGTGATAGCTGACGAACAGGTAATAACATTAAAGCACCGAGATCCAGTACATCTTCAAATACATACAACATTTCCTGATATTTTGTTTCTGGTATCTCATAAACATGTTTTAATAGTTCAAAAGATTCCCGCACCGGTATATCCCAAGCAAGTTGTGTACGTTGGCCAAAAACAGCTCCAATATTTTTAGCATTTTCCTGTCGGTTTTTATATGGAATAATTCCATTCACCTTAATTTCACCAGTATCTGGAGTTAAAATTCCACACAGCATCTTAATAGTGGTTGACTTTCCAGCACCGTTGAATCCGATATATCCGACCATTTCTCCTTTTTCTACAGAAAAAGAAATTGGTTTTACCGCTTGCTTATCATAATATTTACGTTTTATTAAAGCCTTTATTGCACCTATTAAACCTGGCTTCCTCTCTAAAATCTTATAACCCTTAGTAACATTCTTTACTTCAATCATTTACAATTCCCCTACTTCCCCTTTTACAAAAATTAGCCGTTATACAGTTAAAGTATTGTAGCAATCAGATAAATTTCTTCATCCCATTACACCTGCCCCCTATAAAATAAGGATTGATTGTAGATTATAAGCTAACATCCTCTTTTTACGAAAACGTTTGCATAAATAGAAACTAGTATAATTTTACAGGAGCATTTAAATATTATCAACAAATTTAAGCAAGGCATTAATTATACAACGAACTAATGATGATGAAGTTGGGTGAAATGTTTCAATTGAAAAGATTTTATATGCAACCCCTTGCAAAAACAACTCAACAAGACAAGTAATTATTCTTACATACTTATGTGTAGTTCTCTCAAAGGAACATAGCGATTACCAATGGTCAACAAAAGATCCATTACGATTGCTACTGACTCCAGAAATCAACAGTGGCTTTGAGAAAAATAACGTATTTTCCATGGAAGATTTGAAATAACATTTGTTTTCCCCGAATTACAATAGTTGAAGGAAAAAAGAGTGAAACATTGAAAATATTAAAACATCTCACTTTTCATATAAATATCAATAATCATATTTAATAAATTCATTCACTTAAATATTAAAGCAAAAGAACAACTCTCTCCCTCTCAGTTTGGAGTAATGGTTTTAAAGAGAGAAAATAATAATTGGCAAAAAATTTGGGAGACAAAAACTCAAGGCGTTGGTTTGGAGTTTTCAGGTTTAACTGATATTACTGGTGATGGTATAAAAGAATATTTATTCGGTGTTACAATCGGTGCAGCAGCAGGAAATAAACTTGAAATTTTCCAGTGGAATGATAACTCATTCAAAAAGATTGCAGATGTTCCTTATCATAAGATGGATATTTTGAACGGAAATCAAAAGGTAGGTTTAGCAGTTTGGCAGTGGTATATTGCTGATAGCTACCTTGTAGATGTATTAAAATGGAACGGTAAAAAATTGGCTTTTGATGCTGAATTATATTCCCAATACTACCCTGTCATTGAAAAATTCTATAACGATAAAATTTCAGAAATGGATGCCTGGTTTTATTGGTATTGTCTTGCGGATGCTCAAATAAAAGCAAATTTATTGGAAGAAGCCTCTAAATCCATTCAAAAAGGGTGTTCATTAGCAAAGCAATTATCGATGCCAGATGTAGTTCAAAATTTTAACGAATTAACTGGCAGACTTGAAGAAAAGAAAAAACACTTTTCCAACTAAAAACAGTAAATGTCCTGTTTAACTAGGACATTTACTGTTCTTTCTTTTAAAGCTCTAATAAAATAACATAATTGACAATATGCCCATCACTGTTATAATGGTACATCGGTATAAAAATAACAAAATGGTGATTTTGAGCAAAAAGGACGTGTAATTATGAAACAACATAACGAACAAGCAAGTGGAAAAGATCAAAAAATTAAAGTTGAACGTGTACAAACTGGCATGAGAATGGAAAAAAGAATGGTAAAAGTTTTAAAAGCAATGGCAGAGTATCACGATATTTCACTAGGCGTTCTTCTTGAAAGAATTGTTCTTCATGCTTTTGAAAACAAACCTATCTTTAGCCAAGAGAGTCTTGAAAAGGTTAAAGCTATAAAAGAAGTTTACGACATGGATTATGGTTTAGAAATGAGTCGTCAGTGGAATGATTCGGAAAACTAGAATGATTATTTTTAAGTACAGTATCATCTTGAGTTTTTGTAATCTATCCGTGAAGTAAAGAAGTTAAATAAAATTCCCTGGAGTGAAATTAAATGAAATTTAGTACATTAACGATATTTGACCATTACCCAAATCAATCATCCCGAACACCCAGACAATTCTACAACGAGGTATTGGACCAAGCCGTTCGAGCTGAAGAAATGAATTTTGATGGGGTATGGTTTACAGAGCATCATTTCTCAGATTTTGGCATCAACCCCTCTCCAGCAGTTATGCTCGCTGCGGTATCTCAAAGAACGAATAGAATCCGTCTTGGCGTAGGTGTTTCAGTACTTCCATTACATAATCCTTTACGAATTGCTGAAGATTATGCGGTTGTCGATCTTTTATCAAACGGGAGATTAGATTTGGGATTAGGTAGTGGATATAATCAGAAAGAATTTGATGGTTATAATATTTCATTAGAGGATAAAGCTCAGCGATTTAACGAGTCTCTAGAAGTGTTACAGAAAGCATGGTCAGGTAAGCCTTTTTCTCATCAAGGGGACTTTTTTCAATATAAAGAAATCAAGCTTAGTGTCCAGCCAATTCAAGCTCCGTTTCCCCCTCACTGGATTGCAACCTCTAGTGAAAATGGTGCTACTCATGTCGCCAGTATGGGAAGCAATTTCATGGGGCTTGGATTTAGCAAATCACGAGATGAATTAGCAAAGCTTATTGATACATACAAAAATGTGTATCAAAAATCAGGACATGGTAATCCAGATCAATTAGAAATCCCCGTTGCCTTCCATGTTCATGTTGCTGAAACATCTGCAGAAGCTGAATCAAATGCAAAAGGTCCTTATCAATTATTTATGAATACCCCGCATGGGAAAAATATCTCATATGAGGTCCTTAAACAGAATTTTAATCCAGTAATCGGGAGTCCTGATGAGGTTATTAAACAAATTCAGTCTTACCGTGAAATAGGTGTTACAAACTTTATGGCTGTAATGAATTTTGGTGGCTTAGAACATCATAAAGTGCTTTCATCCTTAGACTTATTTGGTAAGTATGTAATTCCTGCTTGTAAGTGAAAATTTGATAAAGTAAAACCTCCATCAGTGGGGGTCTTACCACCCGTTAATGCGGAATAAATCTAGATCATCCAGTTGTGACAAGATATATTTTCTTATTCAATATAGTGTAGTACTTTATTAAATAAACTAGATAAATTAACACAAGAAAAATCCCTACTTTTAATGAAAAAGAAGGGATTTTTAAAATTTTTATGGACTTAGGGACTTGAGTAATGAATAGGTCCTTTTTAAGAAAAACCCTCGTTTATTGAGTAAGAAAATTATCAATTTTAAAAAAATAATTGATTATATTTTTATATCATAATAGTATTCGAAATGTAGTCAATATTATTGGAGAAAGGAAAAAGAAACTATGAATATTAAAGTTGAAACTCTTCCAAAATATCGCATTGCATATGTGCGACAGGTTGGGCCATATGGTCCTGCTAACATTCAAGCAATGGAAAAGTTAAAGAAATGGGCTGAGGAGAAAAATCTTGTTAAATCGGCAATCATACTTGGAATTCCACAAGATAACCCTGAAACAACGCTTCCTGAAAACTGTAGATATGATGCTTGTATTGTGATTTCAAAGGATTATCAAATTGATAATTCCATTTGCGAAAGTGAACTTTCTGGTGGAAAGTATGTTATTTGCAAAGTCAAACATACAGCGGAAGATATTCAAAAAGCATGGGCTGAAATTTTTCCAGCTTTACACAACAGTGGATATCAAATTGACAACAAACCGATTTTAGAAAGATACACGAGTGTTATGATTAACAACGATTATTGCGAAATATGTGTACCTGTAAAATCGTTATAGTTTGATTAGTACATTTTCACTTATTTGAGACTTTATTGTAGCTTTGAAACAAAGTCGTACCTTTTTTAAGAAAGTTATACCGTTTGCAAAAAGATGAATCGTTTTATCCCATTGACCAATAAATTCATACAGGTTTGTTTTTTATAAAATCTAAACTTAAAACTGCTGAAAAAGAATCCATTTTGATTAATCTTTTTTCAAAATGGATTCTTTTTACTTATCTTAAAATGCTGGGTTTGATCAAACGTTATTTAAAATCTACAGCTACAAAAGAATCTGAGATTGAGGCGCTTCAAGACTTATTGATTTAAATCTAAACTTCTTTAGTTATATCATACTTTAACAATTGTCGTTGGTCATAAAACTTCTCATAAATAATACCCATTAGATAGAAAAATAATAGACCAAAACAAATGTGAATGAGTGTAAATTTAGCTCCAAATGAAGCAAATTCATACACCATAACCGGTAATTTTGCAGTTGTCCAAACTCCTAGAAAAAATACAATGTATCGTATGCTCGCTCCTTTTTTTAATAAAAGTGCCGCAATCGGAAAAGCAACATAGAGGGGACCAGCTGCAATTCCTCCTAATAATAGGGACAACAAGATGCCATAGATGCCAGATTTTTTCCCCATATATTTAATTAATGTTTCTTTCTTCATCCACTGGTCAAGCAACCCTACGAATATTAAGACAGGGGGAAGTAGAAACAGCATATCTAAAATACTTTTTCCTGTTAATTGAAATGCGTTCCATCCCAACGATTGGTTTATAAAAGTCAATATAATGAGTCCCAATAGTAAAATGAAAAAGAAACGATATCTTCTTAATTCATTCATACCATCACCACCCAAATAATATACGAGAATATGAGAGACATTAACAATGCAGATGCATTACGAGAATAAGCAAAACTTCGCCCAAATATCTTTTGTTCCATCGGTAAAGTTGTGATTCCTACTGACATTAATGTAGACATTAATGCCGCAACTTGAGGGAGGCCCGCACCATTTTGGACTAATGTATGTCCAAGAGGAAACACAATAAAGCTTGGAATAAGTGCAACAGAGCCAATTATTGCTGAATAAACAATACCGATGAATCCAGATTTTTCCCCAATGATGGAAGAAATGAAGGAAGGCGTTAATATAGATAGTGATAGTCCAACGAAAAGCATAATCGATAGCATGGAAGGTATAAGATTACGAAACATTTTCCATGACTTTAATAGAGCGTCTTTTGTTTTATTTCGATCCTTTATAAAAGAAATACTGGTAAGAATAATGGCTATAGCGTAAAGGATAGCGCCATTAATCATGTTTAGACTCCTCCCATTTTTTATATTTGTTTAAGAAAAATGATAAATTCTTAATTTTTTCTTCAATATCTATTTGAAAATCTTCTAATTGTTTTTTTCCAACTGTAGTAATTTTGTACATTTTTATCGGCTTATCTTGATCAGATGTGTCCAAGTAAGACTCAACAGCACCTTCTTTCTCTAATTTTTTTAGTGTGCGATATATGATAGCACTATCAATTGGATTGATGGGAAGCTCTTCTTCACATTTCTGCAGAAGTTTCCCTCCATAGCTATCTCCCTCTGTTAAAAACAGCAAAAGAAATGCACCTGTATGTCTCCCTGTATGTTTCATGAAATATACAACCTCCTAATTTAAGTGTAAAAAAGTTTTTTTCGTTAACATAACATCAAAATTATTACTGTTAATAACATTATACTGTCAGTAACAGTAATATGTTACTGACAGTATAAAATTAATCTAATGTCATGTCAATTCTAAAATATTCAACATGTTTTTTTATCTTTGTGATAACATGAATTCGATTGCAAATATTACCGAAGAATTGACAAAGTCAACAAAAATCGCGATTAAACATATGACCAAAACAATTGTTTCATATGTAAGAACAAAAACCTAAGCGGGCTAACCAAAAGGTAGGCGCATGCAGAAATGATCTATTCATAGAAACATAAGATAAGAGGCAAATTTAAAAAGGCGCCATCACTATGGCACCTTTCTATCTTTCTTATATAATCTGTAATGGACCTGTAAGTGTAGAAAAATTCGTATCGGAATGTTGTTCTAGAAGATCATATGCTTCACGCAACAATGTATCTTTCTTGCTGTATAGACTTGGACATATAGACATATTTCTTTTATCACAACAAGGGCACCACAACCCCTCAAATGATACATTGCTGGCTTTGATCGTATGTTCATTCGGATTTATTTCACAGAAAAGAAGTACAGTTCCTCCCTTTTCTATATCTAAATAGAGAATCACCCTATTTTTTTAAAATCGGATTTCACCGTTTTGATCCTTATTGAATGTAACATTCCTAATCTTCACTATTACTCACTCCTAGGCATTTATAAAGTATATGATATACTTTACATTTTTAACCACACATCCATTATATCATTAATCTATTACGTTATAAATTAAATGAACTTCCTACTGTAGATTATATGAACTAAAGAGTGTCTCTACCTCATTTCCGTCTGCTAAATCAATCCTCAATAATAAGAATTAAACGACATAGCAATTTATTTTATCATCTACCCCCAATAGACAAACAGACGACCATAGAATTGGTCGTCTGTTTTGTTTATAACTCAAGCTATGCTGGAATCCGTTTCCTCTATCTTTTTATAAATGCGCTATTGTTGTGACAACACATATTGAGCGTCTCGCAGCAAATAAGTTGCAGCTTCACTTGAAATGTGTTTCCCGCTTTGCGCCTTCACTTCATTCACAAAGCTGTTCAAATCGTTGTTTGCCAATTTGGCCTGCAGGCTGTTGGCAATTCCGGCATTGTCGATCCATTTCGTATCAGCAAAGCGTGTTACCAACGCCTTTAAGGAATCAATGCTTGCCACTGTCTGAAAGTGAACGGTTTTGCTTTCCTGATTACCGGCTAGGTCACTTGAAGATATAACAAGGGTATGCTGACCAAGCGGCAAGGTATACAGCGGAATCGCCGTTCCGATTTTGTAAGAATGCGTATCGAGCGTCACCGTCGTCTTGCTGTTGTCGACACCCGAAAAGTTATCGTTCAATGTAAACTGAGGCGTCAAATCCCCGGAATTTTCATAAATGCTTCCATCTTCCGGTACAGATACCGCGATTGCTGGCCCCGTCTTATCGATGCCAATAGCAAGATGTTTCACTGCTTCCACATTGCCGGCGTTATCTATAGCACGATATTCAACACTGTGCATACCTTCAACAGTCAGCGTCAATTCGGTCTTGTTTGTCCAATCGCCGCCGTCTACTCTTGTCTCGATGCGATTTACACCAGTTCCAGTTGGATTATCATCTGCAGTGAACTTCACATTCACATCCTTTGCATTCCAAGCGTCCTCACCTGTAACTCCATCCGTCGTTACCGTTGTAACAGGCGGCTGAACATCGGCGTCCCGTCCATAGACTTCAAATTCATAAATATTTGCAGTTCCCGTTTCAGCATAATTTTGCGGCGTAGTAATATAAAGTCTTACATATCTTACGTTGGATTTCGTTATATACCTGTCAGTGACGTTTGAAACGTTTCCTGTTACAGAATCAAGATCAGTCCAAGTAGTTCCATCCAGACTTCCTTGAAGCTTATAATTTTTAGTATTCAGAGATAAGCTATCTCCGCCTTCTCCCGCATGCTTTACTACCCATCTAGATATGTCATAGTTTTGTCCAAGATCGACCATCAGCCATTTGTCTCCGTTAGTATTTGAAGACCACTTACTGCCACTTGAAGCTGATCCATCTACTACCTTAGACGCTTCGTAACCTGTCACACTTCCACTGGATGTAACCGTCTTGTTCAAAGTTAAATTTACCGGAGCAGGATCGTAGCCTAAAGTGGTAACTTTTAATGGGCTGCTAAACTCTGAAACATTTCCTGCCTCATCCTTAGCTTTTACAGTAAATTGATATGTCGTATTTGGAGTCAATCCTGTTACTTTAAAGTTCGTACGCCCTGTTGTTGATCCAATCAGAGTATCTCCATTATAAATATCGTAGCCTGTAACACCTACATTACCCTTAAAATTATCTGTAGCTGCATCCCATGAAAGATTTACCATATTGTCTGTTAATACTTTCGTTGTGACATTAGCTGGTGCGGTAGGCGCTTGTTTATCTGCTGCAAGTGCATCCTCCGTATAATTATTGATGGTCCAGGTAGCTATCGTACTCTTTTTGGAAAAGTCTCTTCCATTTATCACCACTCTATCGGCGTAAATATCAAAAATCAAGCCTTGAGCACCTGGCTCTTTTGTATAAGAAGGATTATATTTAATCGCTCCATCTCTTATCATTGTAAAATACTGTTTGTTATACAAGGTACCCGGCAGCCTTATATCATCATGTGCATGTCCCGTTATTAAAACGCTTTGAGGGTATTTCCCCACAATATCCTTAAACTTTTGATCCTGTACCTCATCGCTTTGATAAGAATCCTCAGGCTTTGTCATTGAAACTGTATTCCCTAATGGCTGGTGGACGAATAAAAAGATCGGTTTATCTTTACTTGCACCCTCTGCCAACTTATCATTTAACCACTGCAACTGGGTATCCGAAATATATGCACTGTCTTTGTCATCAGCCTCCGTTGCCAAATAGATGAAGTGATATCCGTTTATCCATTTATCATAATAAACACCTGGCATACCAGTATGTGTCAAAAATCTGTTTTTAGCAGTTTCAAATCCTCCCATCCACCTTACATCATGGTTCCCTAAAACCAAGTTGCGATCAAGTTGAGGATATTTGTTCATTGTTTTCATGAATGTATTATATTGTGCATCTGTGCCAGATTCGGTAAGATCTCCAACAACGCTAACGCTTTGTACATTATTACTAATTGCGTCCTGCAATGCATAATTTAGGACAGCATCGTTGATATCTCCTTGTGCATTTGCATGGGTATCTGAAATAGCCATAAAGCTGAATTTATAGCTAGTATCCTTCTCAGGTGTTGTTGAAGCAAGAACAGTCACATTGATGCTTGTTGACAATGCTACATTATTCGGATTTGCAATCCCTGCTGGCAGTTCTAATGTTCCCGTTACCGTGAAATTCTGCTCGGTCTTTACAGCTGGATCGTAACCTGAATCAGCTATATTCCATGTCACAGGTACGTCGACATTTCCGCCATCGGTCACAAGTGCTACTTTACTTGGCAATCCAAGGGCCGCCGCTGTAGGCACTGTTCCGTTTACCACATCTTTAATCGTTGCAGGTGCTGTAATGCTTGTAAGAATCTTCGGCTTTATTTTTGCAAAAACTTCAACCTCTGCCACAGACAACAAAAGAGGTCCACTATGTGATTCCTCAAAGATGATCGTTATCTTTGTAAATTTAGTTCCAGACGGTATAGCAGCTTCCGCAAGATTAAATGTTACCGATTTATCGTCAAATTGAACAGTTTTTGCGCCTAAATCATATTCCTTTCCTGCTTCAGTATAGGCTTTGGCACTTAGTTTTTTAATTTTCCCATTCGTATATTGCGGACGATTATAAACAATAAATTTAGTTAGTTCTTGTGGTTTAGTAAAGTTAAAATCAACGGGTAACGGCAGTGAAATTCCTTCATTTCCAGTGAGACCCCATTTCAATTCCGCCAATGAACTTTCACTTATCATACCGTCAATCAGCTTATCAAAAGCTTTTGCACCACCTTGCATCTTTGCTCCATCACCAGTAACCGTCATATCCTTATTCGATAATGGCAGTTCTATTGGCTCTTCGTTCAACGTTTTTGAAAATTGAAACCAGTTGAGGTTGGCTACATATGTTTTTCCCGCCGCTACCTTAAATACAAGGTATACATCATGAGTTCCGGTAACATTGGCGATATCGGTAGATTGAGTCTGGTAGACATTCCAGTTGTCTGGTGCTGTAGCAGCGACAGTAAGTGTTCCCGCTAAAGGACCTGTCGGACTGTCAAGCCTGATCTCAATATTACCGCCTGCATTTGATCCCTTTACTGAAAGTCTTGCACTAAATTTCGTAGCACCATTAGCACCGCTACCAAAATCAATATTTTTATATGCTAAATACTGATTGTCATTCGTACCTCCTATACTTTGTCCACCATCTGGACAAGATTCAACTTTAAGGTAGGCACCCGACTTGGAACTAAAGTTTTCTGCTTCTGTGAGACTATATGCATCGCTTGCCGCATGCACTGGCGTATAGCCAACAATACTGCTGAGTAGGAATGCAACTATCATGATAAGTGAAAAAAATGACTTGTTAAACTTCCTTAAGGTAACCATAAACATCTCCTTTAATTTTTTTATTCCTATCGATAACACTTCTATCGTATCAACAGATTGTAAAATTCAAATCCGCGAACAGTAAACGTTTCGTAAAATATGGATTTCTTGCTTTTATCTGCATTTTTTGGGACTCTTTTCATCACTTCTGTTATATCGTCTTGTTTTCGGTAAAGTGTTACACACTGACCGACCTGCTTCCTGTCAGTTTGAAGAAAATCAATAGAGATATAATGGTTGTAACAGTAAGTATGCTTGATTTCGCTGCCGATGTTCCTTAAACCAGCTTAGAATCTAATCATGATAGAGATCTAACTGTTTCAGGTTGTAAAAAAGAAAAATGTTTTTCCGCTTTTGTTTTAATGTCGTATGGATTAAAATTTGATGAAACCACGTTTTAAACGAAGCAATCTCTTCATTTTCTAATAATAAAAAAAACAGACCAAAATATTGCTATGTGGTCTCTCATCCAACTTTTTAATTATCACTTTTTTCTTCCAAATGAGAATCCGTTAGGTGCAATTCACACCTCTTTTCTTTGCAAATCCTACACATTACAGGTTTTTTAATAAAAAAATAATCAGAATATAAAGAATATTCTGATTATTTTTTATCAATTTCTCTAGAAATTAACCCTCCCCTCCAACAGTCGGAATTATGGTAATATTTAGTTAAAAAGGAGGCGTATCTACTATGAGTACAGAAGTCATAACAAAAGAACAACTTACACGTTTACTCAATAATTGGTATCAATCGATATTGAAACAACAATTTGTTGAATCGAAACAATTAAAAGAAGGTATTGATTATAAAATCAACAATGTAGAACAAGATCATGAATTATTATTATATTATTCTTTGCTAAATTTTAGATACAAAGTTTTAACAGACTGGATAGAGATTAAAGAAGACAGTTTTGATCAGGTAGAGTCTTTTAAAATTCCAAGTGAAGGATTTCTGGCATATTATTATCATTTTTTCAAAGCGTTTCATTTTACACTCATTACAAAATATAAAGAAGCAAAAGAACAATACGAAGAGGCTGAAAAACTTTTAAAGTATGTTCAGAATCCATTTGAACAAGCTGAGTTTAATTATCGATTAGGTTATTTCTATTATCAATCGTATCAACCAATACTAGGAATTGATTACATAAAAAAAGCAAAAGAAGAATTTGCAAAACATGAAGATTATCAAATTAATGTAGCTCTATGTGAAAATATGTTTGCTTTATGTTGTATCGACTTAAAGCAATTTGAACAAGCAGAGGAAAGCTTCAATACTGCTTTAGATGTTTTCAAAAAATTAAATAGTGAAAAAGCTGTTTTAATGGTTCGAAGTAACTTAGGATGGCTGTACGGAAGTCAAAATCTTTCAGAATTAGCAATTCGTCACATTTCTGAAGTTGTTGAAAAATCACCTAGACATTATAAGGCTATTTTTACTATGGCTGAGGAAAATTACAAATTAGGTAGAATTGAGCTTGCAAATGAATTCATTAAATCTGGATTAAATCTCTGCAATGAACTAAAAAACAAAGAATTCCAACATCGTTTTATAATTTTACAAGAATTAAATAGACATTCTCACACTACAGAATTAGAAAAGGTAGTGTTGGAAGGTATTTCGTATTTTGAAAGCGAAGGTTTATGGGAGTGTGTAAAAGAATATACTGAAAAATTAGCATTGAAATTCTATGAAGAAGAAAATAATTCAAAAGCAAGTCAGTATTTTTACATGAGTATCATGGCGAGCAAAAAATACCGTGAAAAAGGAGCATTAAAATAATGAAAAAAATTGGTTTATTAATAACGGGACTAGCAATTACGAGTGCTTTAACTATGAGTTTAAATACTTTTACCGAATCCAATAGCCAAGCTTTGAATCGTGGAGATGGTGGCGGTGCACCTGCATTTTCTCTGGGGGATTATGGTGATATAATTAAACAAGATGGCCATGCTAATTTACCTGTGCCTGAATTAAATAGAGGTGACGGCGGTGGTATAATCATTTCTGAATCAGAACATGGGGTTGAATGGTAATCAAAAAAGATTTCCTTTCTATTTGATGACAAATAATGAATTCCACACTATTAATATACAAGGATACATTAAACAGGATGATATTCAAAATTTACTAAAAAAGAATTTTGATATCATCCTATTTTCATTCATATTAATTTTTAATTGAATCATAAGCATTCATTCTATCTAGCCATTATTAAAAGTAACAAATTCTTGATTTGTAATCCCTTAAAATAATACAATTTCTTATCTTTTTAATGAAAGAAAGCAGACCCTTTTCTAAAAAGGTCTGCTTTTTTCATTAAGTTTCGTATTTTCTTCTCCCTGAATATACAGGTATGAAATCCGTTATTGCTTAAGTCCATCTAAAGAAGTTGTAACAGACATATCAACCGTTCCTACTCCATTTACATTCCCACTGTCTGTATATTGCCAAGAATTCCAGCCTTTCCAATCACTTAATGTAGTTGGAAGGGTAGAGCCATACTTTGCAACCCAAATAGGTACATCGCCGAGTCCAGTTATGTTAAAACCATTTACATACCAGCGGCCCGTATAGAGCATAACGCGTTTTCCTGTTGTCTGCTGTACGTAATTAATAAAGGTACGTGCCCAGTTTGACACATAAGATCCTGTTATCGTATTTGTCGGACTAGATGGTGATTCAAGATCAAGTACAGGCATTAAATCGGTATGATATTGATTCAATACATCAACAAAATGTTTCGCTTCCACTATCGGGTCATTTTGTTCTGGATGAGCGAAGTGATATGCTCCAACTAAAAGGCCTGCTGCAGATGCATTTTGTACGTATTGTGCATAGGTTGGATCTGTATATGAAGTACCTTCGGTTGCTTTCATATAAGAAGCACTAATGCCAGACTGCTTCACTTGATTCCAGTCTATATTTCCTTCCCAGTGTGAAACGTCAATAAATGTATAGGCAGGTTTCAGTGTTGTCGTTACTTTACTAAAGCCTGTCCCTTGCATATATTCCACTTCAATCCAGTGAACATCAGCTAATCCATTTGTTGCATTTTGGTTATCATGAATATCAATTCTTAACGCTTGTTCGTTGTAAGTATTATACCCCCATGTATCTGCAACTTTTTGCCCATCTACATATACACGAACTCCATCATCTGCTCCCGTGTATAAAAGATACTGACCAGCTTTCAAGTGCTTAGCTGTGACATAGCGTGCTGAGAAATGAGTTCCTGGTACACCTGTAACTGGGGAGCCTTCAAGACCATTATCATCTTGTAAGCCGCCATTTGCTGCTTGTGAAAGGGTCTTAGCGCCAACAGGATATCCAGAAAGTGTTTCATTCGGATAGTAATATGCAAGCCAGCTACCAAATGGTACTACATCTGAAAATACAGCTGCTTGTCCACCATCTTGATAATATTGCGTATGAATGCTATGGGAGCCTGCTGCTACATTTGGTAATATAGCGCGATTCGTTTCACCAGCAGCTAATGTCCAGCGATCGATGACTAGATTATTATCAACCGAAACCTTTATACCGTCATCTGCAAACGACTGAACAAAGTAATCTCCTCCAGACAATTGCTTATTTTGAACAAAATCAGCTTGAAACTGTTGAGAAGGAAAACCAGCAGGAGCTCCTGATCCCCAGTTATAATGAACTTCTCCATTTGGATCCAACTGAGTATATGCAGTTTGCGAAGATAATACATTCGCATTAACCCAACCTAAAATACGATCGCCTTGCTTAATTTTGTTCCAAGTAGTAGAACCTTTTGTAGCACTTTGTATCACTTGTACCATTTGATATTTATAATTATTTGTAAATTCTACGAATTTCGAGCCATATTCCCCATATGGTAAAGTCCATATGCCATCACCGTTCGTAGATGGTTTTATAACTGCTGTTCGATTCTCATCTTTTATATTCGTTAAATCCGTAAGTGCCTTCCCGGCATCGAGCCAGCCTAACAGCTTACCGTCTTTTGCTACTTGATCCCAAGTAACATTTCCTATTGTTGCAGTCTTCACAACTTGAAGCGTTTGATATGTATAATCATTGGTACTTTGTACATATTGTGCACCAGCAATGCCATACGGTACAGTCCATATGCCGTTACCATCCGTACTTCCAATTGTAACAGAAAAGTTTGCCGGCTTTGCTATCCCTGCATTGTCTAACGCATAACTGCTAATCCAGCCAATAACTTGACCATCTATACTAAACTTATACCATTGTACACCTTGGTATGTAGCGCTCTCCAGTAACTGCAGATCTCGAAAAGCATATCGATCGGTCGATCCTAAATAATTTGCACCTGGAAGGCCATATGGCATGCTCCATATACCATTGACATTTGTCGCACCCATCACAGCCGTTTGATTTATGGTTTGCAAATTCGTCAAACCACTTAACGCACGACTATCGAGCCAGCCAATGACTTGATTATTTACGCTAAATTGATACCATACAACATTTCCTATCGTTAATTTCTGAATCAGTTTTATTTCTTTTCCTACATAATTATTAGTGGAACCGATATAGCTCGCGCCATTTAGACCATATGGATTAGACCAAACTCCATTCCCTGTTGTAAGGACGACCAGCTGATTCTGATTGACGTTCGTTGCAGCATTTAGAACCTTACTATCAAGCCAACCTCCATCTTTCCCATTTATCTGTACATGATACCAAAGCACACTCCCAACCTGTGCACTACCAATAACATGAACCATCATACCACTATATTTGGTAACGTCTCCAAGGTAACTAGCCCCTTGCAACCCATATGGTACTGTCCATATACCATTACCTTTCATATTATCCTTAATCAAGCCATCGAAATTTACCGCTTGTTCATTTGTGACGGTACTAGCTGCCAAAGTAGAGCTTGTAGTGTCCGCATTTGCAACAGGTACTGTCTGAAAACCGCAAACCGTAATAGCGGTACATACAGATAGCCAAATCTTTTTCACTTCTGCACACCCTCTCCTTAAATTGTAGTAATCTTGTAGCTGGAAGAGGTCTATTTTTATGTAATCTTTTAATATACGTTCTAATAAATCAGATCCCCAACATTTATGTCCCTCTCTACTACCTTTACATATTACTATTTTTATAGAAATTTTAATATAGTATTTTTGACAAGTATTTCGAAATATTTTTAACATACAAACTCTTCAACAACCTTTATATAAAAGTGTTTATTCACGTTTTATACAAACAAACGATACATTCTAATACATGTCATTTCACTATTTTGGTATAATTTTCAAAGTAGGTTATTTTCCTATTTATATATCATGTACTCGTACTATCTTTAGCGAATATTACTGGGATTTGTCCCGCTATTTATGAGTCGTAAGTCCCCTACTTCAAGGTTTAAGAGAAATTGACCAAGGCTAATGCGAGGGTGTAAATGCCCGTAAAGCAAAAACCGAAGTGCGCTAATTCAAAGATATGGTGACGAACAAATAATCTATTCATAAAAACATAAAATAAGAGGCACATTTAAAGATGACAAAAAACATTATATCCGTTATACCTTCTGGCATGTCTCCATTAAGCTGACATTTCCAACTGGATGCTTTACTTCTTCTAGAAGCGAAGCAAGAAGGTAAATTACAAAGAATAAAAGATAAAACCATAAAACTTTTAGGAGATGACTACTAAATATCTCTTGAATCATTAATAAATCTGCTAATGGAGAAATTGATTGTATAGCACGTTTCAATATCTTTATATTCGATAATAAAATAAATTATAATGTTTTATACTTTAGCTTAAATAGATTCAGGATGAATATTATATATCAAGTATTACAACGACTCTCTTCTTCCCTTATATAAGATTCGGACCAACTAATCATTTTATGGGGGTAGTTTTTTAAAATTCATTCAATGAAATCGGAAAAACTTCGAAATATATGATTTTGCGAAGATATCTATACAATAAAAAACTTAATTTCTGCAGGAATTAGTGTCACTTTATCACCAGAGATTACAATTTACAAAAACCTTTAAAAGAATACCGTAAAAATACAAATGAGAACTCCCCCTCCAAAAAACAATTTTATAATTTCTTCTACAATACACTCCTTGTGTATCTCTTTTCTTCCCTCTTCTCACCGCCCAAGATCCAGTAAATCCTGTTACAGCAATATTTTTTCACTCACGTTTAGCATAGCGGAAAAATACACCTACCTACCGTTATAAAGACCTTCATCATTTAATTACTTGAATGACAAAAGTAATTCGATTACAATCTAATTAGATAAGAATTAAATTAGGAGGGTTCTGAGTGCAATTAAACAAAATTGTTGAGTTTCATAAAGCGTTAGGTGACCTTACACGGGTTCGTATTATTGCCTTGCTCCAACAAGGTCCTTTGAGCGGACAAGAGATTGCTGGGAAGTTAGGGCTTAAGCCACCAACAATTACACACCATATTACGAAGCTGCGAGATGTTGGACTTATAAAAGAACGCCGTGATAAAAATACGATCTATTTTTCTCTTAATACAAAAATATTAGAGATGAGTGCTAAGGCTATTTTTACTGTAGGAACAGGAGGTGATTCAAACATGGAAATGTCGGTTACTGAAAAGGAACGTTCAGCTATTATCAATAATTTCTTCACAAAAGATGGAAAGCTGAAAAACTATCCTGCACAACGGAAGAAAAAACTTGTCGTACTTTCGCATATGATCAAAGGGTTAGAATTTGGGAAAGTTTATCAAGAAAAAGAAATCAATGAATATTTAAAGCAGTTTCATGAGGATTATGCAACATTAAGACGTGAGCTTATTATGTGCCAATATATGTACCGAGAAAATAATCAATATGAGTTAAACCCCGTTGAGCTATGGTGGTTGAAGTAAAGGGTGTCACCCGACGCCCTTATTTTTTTCGCCCAACTAATTAGATGATAATAAAATTAGATAAGTATAAAATAAGGAGGATAGATATGAATATTTCATTTATAAATGAAGAAAAACAATATCGGAAGTTATTTCTAGCTGGAATTGTTAATGGTATTGGAGATCGCTTTAGTTCTGTAGCTGTGTTAGCGATGCTACTGCATTTAACAGGTTCAGGTTTGGCCGTGGGAATGACTTTAGCAATCCGGTTGATACCTTCTTTGTTTTTTGGGCCAATCGGGGGCATTTTGGCTGATCGATTTTCAAGAAAAACAATATTAGTTGGAACAGACCTTATAAGGATCTTGTTTACCTTGTCCTTCATATTCGTTCAGAGTAAAGAGGATATCTGGATTATTTATGTTAGTTCATTTATTTTAGCTGCTGGTGAAGCTATATATGGACCAGCAAGAAAATCAGCAATACCTCGACTCGTTATTGAACTACCCCCACCTACCGCTCCGCGCTTGAGGTGGGGGTCTTACTGCCCGTTAATGCGGGATATTTTTATCAGACTTTTTAAAATATTTTGACACATATATTAGCCAATGCTAATATGAATGAAGAATAAACATATTAGTAATGACTAATACGAGTGGAGTGAATACAATTGTGCAATACAAATGATTTAGATATAAAAGCCAAATTTATTCGTGGCTTTGCTGATAAAACAAGGCTTCAGATTCTTCAGTGTATGATGGATGGTGAAAAAACGGTATCTGAAATTGTAGAAATTATCAAAGGAAATCAGTCCAATATATCCCAACACCTGAACTGTTTAAAAGGATGTGGCATTATCCTTGGAAGACAAGAAGGAAAGTACATCTACTATTCTTTACGAAATGCACAAATCGAACAGTTACTCACAATGTTTAATGTTGTATTTCATGAAGTACAGAACGAGGTAGCATCATGTGATAAAAACGATGCTTGTTTATCTCAAAAGGGAGAGAATTGTCATGATAGATAAGAAAGAGAAACAGACCTGTCAAACTTCTTCATGCAGTGACTCTCCATCGATTCCTGCTAAAATAGAAGTAGTAAAGGAAACATCATCGTGTTGTTCTTCTAAAAAAGAGATTCCAATTGTTCCTAAAAAAACTTCATGCTGCAGTAGTAACACTGATACTACAAAAACAGAAAATGACTCTTCTGATTCTTGTTGTGAGTCTAAATCGAAAAACGTATCTTCATGCTGCTCTTCTACCTCCACCACACCAAAAGAAGAAGTAACATCAAAAACCTCTTCTTGTTGTAGTAATAGTTCATGTGAAGACAATTCACTTCGTGACACTCCGAAAGTAACAGGAGATGGTGTAGAAACGTACCTGGTCGGAGGCATGGATTGCGGCGCTTGTGCCTTAACAATCGAAAAACATCTACAAAACGTGGCAGGTGTGAAAGAAGTTCGCGTAAACTTCGCTACTGGAAAGATGCATATTCGTCATGACCGAAACGCAGAGGACATTATAAAAGAAGTGTCAAATGCAGGATTTGAAGCATCCTTAGCAGGAAAACGTAGAGGAGCAACACCATCTTCAAAATCTAAAGATACAACTTTGATTCTCTCAGGATTATTTTTAGCTTTTGGCTTTTTTAGTGGATTTACAAATACACCACCCCTGCTTATTACAATTTTCTACGCAGCCAGTATCCTAATTGGAGGATATAAACCTGCAAAAAGTGCTTTTTACGCCTTAAAAAGTAAATCACTGGATATGAATGTTCTCATGACATCTGCTGCATTTGGTGCTGCGCTAATTGGACAGTGGCTAGAAGGGGCAACGGTTGTTTGGTTATTTGCATTAGGGGCAACATTACAAAACAAATCTATTGAACATACGCGTGAATCAATTCGTGGACTTATTAATTTAGCACCTTCAGAAGCATGGGTAAAAGTTGGAACAGAACTTACAAAAAAATTTGTAGACGATATTACAATAGGTACAACAATTGTCGTAAAACCAGGTGAAAAAATCCCATTGGATGGCACAGTTATTGAAGGTACTTCTACCGTGAACCAATCACCCATTACAGGTGAGTCTATTCCAATCGATAAACAAACTGGCGATTCTGTCTATGCAGGAACAATTAACGAAGAAGGTTCCCTATCTATCATGGTAACCAAGCTCGTCGAGGATACCACTCTTTCACGGATTATACACCTTGTTGAGGAAGCACAAGAAAAGAAAGCACCGACCGAAGCGTTTGTTGATCGTTTTGCAAAAATCTATACACCAATTGTCTTTCTATTAGCACTTGTCGTAATGGTAATCCCTCCTCTCCTTGGGATGGGAGCATGGATGGAGTGGATTTATAAAGGATTAGAACTCCTCGTTATCGCGTGTCCTTGTGCTTTGGTCATCTCTACCCCTGTCGCAATTGTATCTGCTATTGGAAATGCTGCGAGAAACGGTGTACTCATCAAAGGCGGGACAGCTTTAGAAGTAGCAGGTTCGTTAAATGCCATCGCATTTGATAAAACAGGAACATTGACCGAAGGAAAACCAAAGGTAATGCACGCGAGAAGTCTAGATTGTTCTGAAAATGAGTTACTGTCTATTGCGACAACAATCGAAGAATACTCCAACCATCCAATCGCAAGAGCAATCACAACATATGCAAAAGAACAGCAAATTCCCGCTCAAGAAGGAACGGACTTCCGTACAATTATAGGAAAAGGTGCACAAGTAAACATCAAAGGGGAAACCTACTATGCTGGAAACGCTACCCTATTCTATGATTTAGGTGTCTCACTTCAAGTGTGGAAAGAACCAATTCAAGAAATGCAACAAATTGGTCAAACGGTGATACTTGTTGGAACAAACCGCTCTATTCTAGGGATGATTTCCGTAGCAGATTCCATTCGTTCGAACACTTATCAAACCATTAAGGAGTTAAAACAAGCAGGCATTCAAGAAACTGTTATGTTAACAGGAGACAATAAAGGAACAGCTAAGCATATTGCACAGAAAGCGGAAGTAGATCGTTATTTCGCTAATTTACTACCAGAAGATAAAGTTCATTCAGTGAAACAACTTCAATCCGAAGGTAAAACGGTAGCAATGATTGGAGATGGTATTAATGATGCCCCTGCCCTTGCCACAGCAAATCTTGGTATTGCTATGGGCGGTGCAGGAACCGATACTGCAATGGAAACAGCAGATATTGTATTGATGGCAGACAATCTTGAAAAACTTCCTTATACAATGAAGTTAAGCCGTAAAGCATTGCACATTATTAAACAAAACATCTGGTTCTCATTAATTATTAAATTTATCGCTCTTGCCTTTATCTTTCCAGGCTGGCTCACACTTTGGATTGCTGTACTTAGTGATACAGGTGCTGCACTCCTTGTCATTTTAAATAGTATGCGTTTACTACGAAACAAGTAATCTGTTAAGAGGCTATCATATAGCCTCTTTATACATAATGAAGAAATGAAAGGGGATACATATGAAAAAAGTTCGTAACATCACATTACTGATGATTGTCAGCATAATCGTATTTTTAAGTGCATGTGGAGACAAACAATTAGAAAACTCATTGAATTGGAAAGTAGAGAAGTTTTCGTATACCGATCAAAACGGAAAACCTTTTGGTCTTTCGGACTTAAAAGGAAAAGTATGGATAGCAGACTTTATTTTCACAAGTTGTGAAACGGTTTGCCCACCTATGACAGCCAATATGACAAAACTTAAAAACATGTTGAAAGAAGAAGGAATCAAAGATGTAGAATTTGTTTCATTCAGTGTAGACCCTACTGTGGACAAGCCAGAAAAAATGAAAGAGTTTATGGAACGCTATGATACCGATATGTCTAATTGGCACTTTCTAACAAACTATACACAAGAAGAAATCACTACGTTTGCCAAGAATAGCTTTCAAGCATTTGTAGATAAACCAGCAAGTACAACACAAGTCATTCACGGAACAAAACTCTATCTTGTAGATAAAAACGGAACTGTTGTAAAGAGCTACTCAGCTCTTACCGATACACCGTACGAAGAGATTATTCAAGATATTAAAACGATTCGTTAATCGATAATGAAAAATAACTGAAGGAACGGAATATTATATATAGCATATCAAAAAAGGAATCATAACATTGATTCCTTTTTTGATAGTTCTATTGACATTGATGTGTACGATATACTATAAAGTTATATCCCCATTTGATGTAGTATTTATTATTACAAGTTTAGAAATCTATACACTTCATGACTAAGCTATCCTTTTTCTGTATTTGCCTTAGTCATGCTTATGTTTATCTTTTTTATCTTTATCTTTATCTTTACCTTTGCCTTTTTTCTCTTTATCTCCACCATGACCTGAGTTTTCATTATCATTTCCTTCATTATCACCCTGTTCCGGATTTTGAGCTTCCGGTGAAACAACTGCGGATGGCGCCACGGATGGTGCCGCTACTGGTGGCACCGCTGCTGGTGGAACAGCGTCAGGACTAATCCCATTAATGTACAGCTCATTATTCTTTTGATATACGCTGCTCGGCTGCTGAAATCTGGATGTGTCTGTTCCTAATGCTTGAATCATTGCTTTAAAAATAAGGTGTGAGATTTTTGTTGTATCTCCAAGCATATAATTCCCTGGGCCATTCTTCGCATAGCCAGTCCAAACAGCCATCGTGTATTGTGGTGTATAACCGGCAAACCAACTATCATTTGTTGCTTTAGATGGATAGCCGAACTGACTGAGTGTCTTGTCGTCAAAGTTTGTTGTTCCCGTTTTTCCTGCAATATCAAGACCCGGTACATTAGCTGCTGTACCTGTTCCGTTAGAGGCATTCACTACACCACGAAGCATATCGGTAATCATATAAGCCGTATAGTCATGCATAACGCGTTTGCCTTTCGGCTTAAAACTTATTTCTTTACCGTCTGAGAAAACAACTTTTGTAACGAAATGCGGTTTTGTATACACACCATCGTTTGCAAATGCACCATATGCTCCTGCCATTTCAAGAGGAGACACAAGGTTACTTCCAATTGCGTACGACTCATAAACCTGATTACCAGAAAACGTAATTCCAAGTGATTGTGCAAACTCTTTTGCTTTATTCAAACCAACTTTCTGTAATGTCTTCAAAGCTGGAATATTCCGTGACTCTACTAAAGCGTTCCGCATAGACATAGGACCTTTATAATCCGTATAAGCGTTTCGAATGGGTTTTCCATTTGAGTAATGATACTGTTCGTCCACAAGTTGGTGGTACGTTGACCATTTTAAATTTTCAATCGCCGGACCATAATCAAAGATTGGTTTAAACGTCGAACCTGGTTGACGGTTTATATCAATAGCGAAATTATTTCCTCGAAATGTTGCTTTATATTCATTGCGGCCACTTCCAATGGCACGCACTTCACCCGTTTTCGAATCCATAAACGTAAAAGCTGCCTGGAAACGGTCGTTCGGATAACTCACAATATCTTGCGTATTCATGATTTTATCGGCATACTGCTGTGCTTTCGGGTCGAGTGTCGTATAAATTTGAAGACCATCCGTACCGATATTGACGTCTTTTAACTTGTCTTCAACTTCTTTTGTTGCAGCATCCAAAAACGCTTCATACGGCATACCTTCTTGATTGGTTTTCGGAACAATACCTTTCGTTACCGGAACCTTCATTGCATCCTGCATTTGTTGCTCTGTGATATATCCTTGTCTATGCATAGATTTTAAGACAAGGTTACGGCGCTTTGTCGCTGCTTCTTCGTTTTCCGGTTTAGACGGATCGTAGTTATTCGGACTTTGCGGTAGTCCTGCCAACATAGCAGCCTGCGGAAGGGTCAATTTTTTCAAATCATTCGCTTCAATACCGTAGTAATTTTTGGCTGCGGCAGCAACGCCGTAAGAGCGGTTTCCAAGATTAATTTTGTTCAAGTACATTGTTAAAATATCATGCTTGGAATATTTTTGCTCCAACTTATACGCCAAGTACCATTCCTGTACTTTTCGTTTTAACGTTTTTTCAGGAGACAAAAATGAGTTTTTAATAACTTGCTGTGTAATGGTACTTCCGCCCTGAGATCCGAAGTCCCCAGTCAAGTTTTCGAAAATTGCTTTACTCGTTCGTTTTATGTCTATACCATGGTGTTCATAAAAATGAGAATCTTCTGTAGCAATGAATGCCTGTTCCAACACTTTTGGAACTTGATCATACGTGATTTTTGTTCGTTTTTCCTTTCCATATTCATAGATAAATTTTCCGTCTTTATCATAAAACTTCGTCGATAGTGGGTCCACCAATTTTGAAGCCTCTATTTCGGGAGCATCCTTAATCATATAAAAGAAAATAACGACTCCTGCTCCTACTAAACTGATGCCAATCAGCAAGCAAACAAGTAAGATCTTTTTCAAAAATGATCCTTTTGGGGAGGACTTTCCACTTCCTTGTTGTTCTTTCTTTATTTGTTTTCGTTCCTCACGAGAACGATACGTTTCTGACATTATTCTTCTCTCCTACGCTTCGTTTATTTATGAAAGTTGCAGACCATATTAAGTAAGCCCTTTTGTTAGCTTACTATCTACTAAATTATGAGTATTATATTTGGCCTAACACTTTCTCATCTATAACGCGTACATAACGTACTAAATAAGAATTTATTATATAAGCTCCTTCGTCACTTTTCGCAACAAAAAACTTGTCGTGTTCTATCTTTTCTAAAACTTCTTGTATAACCTCTTCCTTTTTAACATCTAATCCTTTTATTATTTTTTCTCTTTTAATATCATTATCCAAAGTATAGCAAACAGTAAATTCCTTCAAGTTGAATCTCCCTTTCTAATACGGTTTCCAGTATTTTTAGTAGAAATGAATTTCTATTTATACAGACCCGTATATGCGTAAAATTTATATACTACATACGCCGTAGTTGTCGCTCAATTTTGTTTTTCATAGACTTCACACATAAAATAAGCTTCCACCTATAATTATTTCGTAAGGAACATTATTTTTAAGGGGGTCAAAAAAGTTTTTTCAAAAAAACTTTTATAAAGTGAAACTTCCATCAGTGGATTTTTTTCCTCCTACACTGATGGTTAGTTGAACCAATCGGGCTTTTACGGGCAGTTATCCCCCACCTATTTTCTTTGCTTCCCTCTGAATTTTGAGGTGGGGGTCTTACTGTCCATTAATGCGGGATAAATAAAAAACCCGACTTGCAAATGCAAGTGGGCTTTCTTATTTTCCCTTAAAATGATTCACTATTTTCTGTACTCTACTTGTTGATATGACAAGGCGGCGTAGATATAGCTTTTGTTTCTTGTGTTTTATTATGATCTATATATAGGTATACACCAAGTATTAATAAAGCACTCATTACTGTGTATAAAAAGATTTTCTTTTTCATATCCTTCCCCTTACCTTATCAATAATCTAACCTATATTAACCAAACCATTTTTTCAAAGCTGGCACTCTCTTTATTACTAGCCAATCAAGCGCCAAAGCCGCAAGCAACGAAATGCCCACTAGCGGGAATAAAATCCCCAGTATGATAATAAGAACTACTACACCTTTCATTAATTTGAAATTCTTCGGCAAAGAAGGCGCACCTAATGTACCAGACGGCTTGCGTTTCCACCACATCATGCAACCTGTTACAGCAATTCCGATTAATACAAGACAGATTACAAGATCCAACAACTGATTTGCTAGGCCAAAATAATGCCCTTCATGCAGCGCAATCCCGATAGAAATCGCTTTAGCCAATATTCCATAATCCGCAAAACGTAAATCTGCCAATATTTTGCCGCTGTACTGATCGATGTGCAAAGTTGCTTCCCCTTCCGGTTTATCAGGCTTAACGGAAACTGTATACACACCTTTTTCTCCCTTAGGGAATGTGATTGAATATCCATCCTCTAAATGATTTTTTTCTGCTATTTTCATAATGTCTGCCACTGTAAGAGAGGCTGCTTTATTTCCCTTAGACTCCGGAACTGGTAATTTTTCTGCTGCCCAAGGTACATCCGCCACCGCTTTAGACGGAACAGTCGACTGCGGCAAATTACCGTCCCATAGTCCTGTTGGGTATCCCGTTTCTGTAGTCGTTGCGATTTTATTAATATAATCTCCCCATAACCCGGACCAAGGAAGTCCCGTCATTATGAATATAGAAATGAACAGTGAGAACCAGAAAGCCGGAACGGAGTGTAAGTCACGTAACATCGTCCGTTTTCCTTTAGTGAATCTTGGAATCAATGTACCAAAGATTGATTTTTTATTGCGCGGCCACCATAAATATAAACCGGTAATCAACAAAATCATTGCCCAACAGGCAGCCATTTCTACAATACGATCTCCTGTCGTTCCAATCATAAGCTCGCCATGCATCCGCTCCACTTCGCTCATGAATTTCTCTTCGTTCTTTAAATCCCCTAAAATTCTTCCATTGTGTGGATTTACAAATACCGTCATTGCACCTTCCTTATTTGTAATTCCTACTTCTGCTGAACGATCTGATACAAAGGATGGCTTGTACTTTATAACGGAAGCATCGGGATACGCTTTTTTGACTGCTTCTATTTGTTCTTCAGCAGTCAATTTTTCTTTTGCAGCCTGTACATAGTAATAATCTTTGTATATAATGTTTTCAATTTGCGGTTTAAATAAATAGATAATACCCGTTATTGTCAATAAGATTACAAAAGGCGCAAAGATAATACCAGCATAAAAATGCCAGCGCCATACAGCTCGATATAAAGATTGCGCTTTTGAAACTTCCGACTGAGCTGCATACTTTTCTGCAGAATGATTTATCGTTTGTCGTTTTGCAAACATGTTCTGTTTTCCCCCTAAATGATACTTGCTCTTCCCTTTTCGTATAAACATGTAAGATTATAATTCCGATTTTTAATATATCGAACATATGTGAAGGTTTTGTGAGAATTTTTCAAACTTATTTGTAATTTTTCGTGAAACTTTGAATAGAGCGGGTTACAGGTACTCACCTTCTACCTATCTGCTTTGTTTTCTCTCAATCTTGAGATAAGGCGCTTACTCCTAGTTAATTCTGGATAAATTTACATACTGTTCAAAGCAAAAAATAAGACACCTCTCACTATGCAGAGAGGCGCCTCTATAATAAATCCATACATGTTACTTACTTAGTTAATCTTTTAAAATTTCTTCATAAGGAATATTGGCTTCACTCAGCATAAAGAACTCGTAATCCTAACAATACAAGAAGCCAATATAGAAAATGTAAACCAACTTAGTCGTTCTTGAAAAAACATCATATCTAACAAGTTAGATTTCTGTTACTAGTTGCTGAAATTCGCCCATATCCAATAGTGGAAAAATCTTCGTTTCCACCATCCCTGGTAATTTGCCCGCTAAATCAATTTTCTTTACTGCTAATATGTCAGGTGCTTCAAAAGTGATAACCATATCGTATTCACCTACAATGGCATAAGCAGTTAAAATACGTCCACCGAATCGTTCATAGTTCTTATGTAAATTAGAAAAACGTTCACTAATATTTTTTATATTTACATTTCCTTCACGATTAAACTTTGCTAGAAGTATATATTTTTGCATAAGAACCTCCTCTTATTTAATAGGAATAAAAACAGCTAAGACTATATTCATTACTCAACAAAAATATTAAATTATCATTCTCCTCAGGTGAATTCCTTCTACTTTACATACTTCCCATTAAAGGTACTACATGATGATGCACTTCTTCTTTGTTAATCATTTTAATTAGAAAGGGCATATAAACAAACATCAATCAAACTGACGAATACTCGGAACAGATAAAGCAGACAGGACCACTACAATAGCCGCAATCGCTAAAATGATGATAGTCAAAATACCACCAATTATATTGGCCAACCATCCAACTATCAAATACCCTAACGGTAATAGCGCAAAGGACCCAAGCATATCGAGACTAACAACTCTACCAAACGCTTCTTCCGGCACAAGTTCTTGCAAACTCGTTTCCCAAATTAAACCGAAAATCATAATGCCAAACCCTTCAATAGCCATTAATCCAATTAATGCTGGTGTCCATGAGACAAAAGGCATTATTAAGAGCGCCAATCCACTAATTAAAACACCACCATACGCCAATAAACCACGTTTATGCCACTTCTGTTTCCCTCCAAAAACAAGAGCAGCAACAACAGCACCCCCGCCAGAAAATGCCATTCCGAGGCCGTAAACAAAAGGTTCAAAGTGATGATGAATATTAAATAACCAAGGAATTAAGATGACTACAATACCCGCGTGACAAATATTAATAAACGAAAATGCTAAAATTGTAATCCATAACCATGGATGGCTTTTTAATACTACAATTCCTTCAATGAAATCTTTTTTTAGGTTCACTTTATTATCTGCCCTGTCTTGCACTTTTTTTGCTGTCAAATCCCTCAAAAATAGTAAACATATAAAAGAAAGCAAATAAGTCAATGCATCTAATCCAAAACCGATACCTGCTGATGCGATGGAGACAATGAGACCCCCAAGTGCCGGACCAATTAAACGTACACCTTGGCTGCTCATCTGCGTTAAGGCGTTTGCTGCATTCCGAATTTCCGGCACAAACACTCTTGCTCGAACTGCTGAATAGGCTGGTTGAAATAATCCTTCCATAAGACCATACATTGCTACTAATACATATAAAATATGGATCGTTAAAGTATCAGTAAACATGAGAATTGCTAGCATTATCATTAATATCCCTCGAACAATATCAGTAAATAACATCAATTTAACACGATTAATACGATCTACAATTAATCCTGAAAATGGTAAAATAAGTACGTTTGGAAACATATACATCGTCATTGTCATCCCCATAACGACTGTCGAGCCTGTTAATGTATATACAACCACCGGAAGAATAACCATTGTAATAGAACTTCCAAGAACTGAAAAGAGCTGCCCGATCCATAAAAAAGTAAAATGACGTGATTTTGTAATAGGTAATAATAAATTACTTATATAATTTGAATTTTTTTGTTCTTGTATCTCTATCTCTCCTTGCATATGTCCCCTCCTTGCCTAAAATAAAACAATACCGCATTCCATTATAACATTTAAATGTGATCATTTTCTAAAGATTCAAATTTTATTAATTTTTGTATTTTATATCGTATTATCTAGCAATAAAAAAACGATTGCTATTTTCGAGCAATCGTTTTTTCTATTTCATAATCAATCTCAAGAAACTTCACACCAAACATCCACATTTGATGATGTGCTGTTAACGTGATTTTATCCTTCTCTCTTATCACAAACGTTTCAGCTAACGGTAAGCGAATCGTAAAAAAGCGGCTATGTAAATAAATCCCCTCATCCCCTTTTGTACTGTTCCGTAACCGACTCGTAATGATAAGATTTTTCTTATCATTACGCAGTTTTAACATTCCAGTCATATTCGCATATGGTAATGGCAGCGCAATATTCATGTATGTTTCTCCAGTATGTTCATGCTGAGAGTAGAGCGCGACAAAGATTGTTTCTTTCTGTTCGTTTTTCCGAATCCATGCTCTGACATCATTTCTACCGTCTTTTTCATCTTTTATAGAGACAATCTCTCCATGCATAACCTCTAACCGATTTCCCATTCCTAAATGAATTTGCTGCACACGTCGACTTATTTTTTCATAAAGAAAGGCAAATGTTTGAAACCAACGTGACCAATAAATAGTTGCTTTTAATTCATAGTTTTTCGTGTTCTCATAAAAATCAATAATGAGCGGTGATACACTTTTTGGATTAAACTGTTTACTATGAAAATCTATCATTTTATTTATAAGACCTGTATATTCGTTCTTCTCTATTAGCTTATTTTCCAATAAAACATTCTCTCCAATTTTCATCTTTCCTTTAATACGACTCATTGTTTTTCCATAATGAATGTATTTCGGATCATTCTTTTCGATCATCCACCCCATACAAGCAGGTAATGCCACGCCAATTCCGTTTACAACCCCATGAATCCAAACCATTTGTACAATCGAAATAGTCATCATTCCTCTGAAATTCCCGTATGAGTATAAAAGAGAGAAAAGAATAGTCACCATAAGTGTACTAGACGAAATGATAAGAAGAACTTTCGCACTTATAGATGTAAATTTTGTTTTCCATACAAAAATGCCGTAAACATAGAGCGAAATAAGATAGAGTAGCACCGCAAAAAACTCGAATATTCTCGAATAGGTAATGCCAATGGCAACTGTCATCGGAGAGATGATGATAATAAACATAACAATCGTATATAATTTACTTTTCTTTTGTTGCTTTCTCCCTAGCAAACCCGCAGATAAAGGAAGTAGAAAAGCAGAGTAATGAAAATGAGCTGCTGTGAGTAAGACGATATCTGAACTAAACTGCATAATTGGTATGTTTGCTACAGAAACAAAGAACCAAAAGCCGCCTAAAAATAAATACATAAATCCACTATCAATCGCTGTTTCTTCTAGCGGTTTCCATCCTCTTTCTAATAATCTACATACACCAAATAATGCTACAATACCCGTATATATGAACCAAATTATCGCAAATAGAAAATGGTTTGTTACAAAAGCAAGCATCGCACTTATCGCTGCAATTGGATAAATAAATACTGCAAGTTTGTAACAGAATAATTCATCTCCATCTCTTTTTCTCTTATCTACAATAGAAAACGCCATCGGGATAAATAGAAGAATTGACAATAATATAATCGATTCAACAGGATGTAACTTTGGCCACTCTAAAATGAGAAAAATGACATAACAGAGGAGACCGATTATTATATTTCGCATATATTTACATCCCTTTCTCTAAACGTCCCCTTATAAGAGAAAAGCGGCCCTAATATCGGATTTTGCACTTGTACATAAATCCGATAACAATCTAATTCATCATCATAACTTTCTATAATCTTTGCCTCTCCATATAAAAACCTTGGCAATGGAATTTTCATTCCACATAAGTAGAACCATTGTTTTTTTGATGAAATATAAATCGCTCCTTTTGCATCAACATGAAACGCAAGCGTCGATACGAGCAAATGTGGTTCACCGAAATAATCGACAATTTCATCTTGTTTATCATTCAAATACATAACAGCATTAAAATAACGCTTTTTTTCACCAAATAGAAACATCCGATTCCATCTTACAAATACCTCTCCTCTACTATCTTTCTCTGCAGTATTCTGAATGATAAACGGTACTTCTTCCCCTCTTTCTGAAAAGAACATCCGGAATCTTGCTGCTACTTTTAAAAACATTCTTACAGCAACTGAGCCTTCTGTAATTTCATCCATCCTTCCTTCTCCTACAAAACTATATTTTTCTGTAATTGCATAACGTTTCTGTAATTTTGGATGTAACTGATGATAGGATTCTCCTAATAATGTTTCGTAAATGGAAGACAAATTCTCACCCCTTTCTGCTTCTTTTACAATGTTTTGCTTGCGGTAAATTATTACTATTTACATAACCGATTATTGAGAATCCAATTAGCATGATGTTTAAAGTAATTGGATTAAAAGGTTGTATAAAACTATCAATATTTGTGAATCCTGCTGCAGCTGTCAATGCCAATAGTATAATAATATGAATGAAAAACAATTTCTTCTTTTGGAAAGGTATCAACCATGCGATTCCAAACACGATTTCCAAAAAGCCAATCATTTTAATAATCCATGCAACATTATCAGTTGCACCAATAAGACTAGAAAGCATTCGTACCTCTTCCGGGTGAGTATATAAAACTTTCGGAATAAGTCCTTGATAAATCCACACAAAAGAAAGTAAAAAGCAAACAAAATAGTACGTAACAGCTCTTTTCAATAATAAACGTGGATGAAATCCTTTTTCTAACCACAGTTTTAAAGCATCAAAACTCCATGCAGTTGCCCATCCTAATAACGGACGAAATATGTATGAATCTATAAATCCCCCTATATTTCCAAACCTTGTTTCATAATCATACTGCGTTTCAAAGCGAATCTTGTTCCCATTCGGTGTATACTTCCAATAGCCTCTTCCTACCGTAATCAACGAAAGCTTACTGTCTGTCCAAAAGTTCAGTGAAGAGATTCGTCCCCCATCTTCTTTTTGTAGTTCTCCTATTGATTCTCCTTCTCCAGCAATTTCAAGTCCAAAACCAATTTTTGTTTTATATAAAAAACGCTGCGGTTCGCCTTCCTTTCTCTCTAAATACGATATTTCTGTAAACCGCGCATCCCATTCTGTATGTATCTTTGGATCTTGTGTATATTTCCAAAGTTCATTCATTGTTGTTTCTATTTCAGTTTGCACATAAATAGGTTTTTGTTTTTTCATCCACACTGCTCCATCCGTATAATATAATTAATATATTTTCAAAATATTGTTATAACTTCTTCTTTTAAACATATTTTATATCATTTTCATTTCATATTATAATAGATTTAATTTTCTGAATTTTTATAACCCACTTGATTTCTCTCACCATTTTGATTACTATGGAACAAATGTTACCAACAACTTCATACAACCAATCACTCTCGCCGAACGACGTGAGATAGAGGTTGCAACTTTTATGAGTATTCTAAAGGAGACACAGAGATTGTCCATGAGCTTAGAAGAAAGGAAAAGTTGCCGAAATTTATATGTTTCTCTGAGCATATGAATTGGGGCTGTTTTCGAATAGAAACAGAACTGTCATATATACAGCGGTGTATATATGAAGAGCTATCTACAAAAAAGAGAGATCATGTTTCTTTATGATCGTCTTCTTTTTTGGCGGTTTTTTTATTAGCTCCGTTTTCTGTTTCCTTTTTCCTGTAACAGCACCATCCTCACCTATTTGAGATGGTGTTTTTTTATTTGCTTTCGGTAACTTACAGGAATGAAAGGGATCTATATTTCCCATCTTATGTTTAACAACATTCTTCCTAATTTATTAACCAATATTAAATTGAAAGTGGGCTCTCATGATGGAAATTATTGTTCAAAAATTTGGAGGTACATCCGTTGGAAGTATCGAACGTATTCAACATGTTGCGGATTTAGTCATTGAAGAATATGAAAGAGGACATGGAATTGTAGCGGTCGTTTCCGCGATGGGACATAATACAGATGAATTAGTATCTTTAGCTGCTGGCATCACAGATCAACCTAGTAAACGAGAAATGGACATGCTACTTACAACAGGTGAACAAATTTCAATTTCTTTATTAACAATGGCTCTGCAAGCGAAAGGTTATGCTGCAATTTCACTAACAGGCTGGCAAGCAGGTATTACAACCGAATCTGTACACGGCAGCGCAAGAATTACCGACATTGATACAGATCGTATTCAATCTCATTTACAAAAAGGATCAATTGTCGTTGTAGCTGGTTTCCAAGGATTAAGTGCAGAACAAGAAATTACGACGCTCGGCCGCGGCGGGTCTGATACAACTGCAGTCGCATTAGCTGCAGCATTACAAGCAAAAAAATGTGATATTTATACGGATGTAACAGGTGTTTACACAACTGATCCACGCGTTGTAAAAGACGCTTACAAATTAGATGAAATTTCCTATGATGAAATGCTAGAACTCGCAAACCTAGGTGCTGGTGTGCTTCATCCAAGAGCAGTAGAATTCGCGAAAAATCATAACGTTATATTAGAAGTTCGCTCAAGTATGGAACGAGAAAACGGAACAATCGTAAGGGGAGAATGTAACATGGAACAACAATCAATCGTAAAAGGCATTGCATTTGAAGACAATATTACACGCGTAACAATTAAAGGTTTACAACCAGATGGTCTTTCCACAATCTTCTCTACATTAGCAAGCGCTCATATTAATGTAGATATTATTATTCAAAGTATTACAAATGAAGGAACTGTACATTTATCCTTCTCTATTCATTCAAATGACTTAAAGGAAACACTAGCGGTATTAGAAGAAAATCACGAAACTATGCACTATGAATCTGTAGAATATGAAAACCATTTAGCGAAAGTATCAATTGTTGGATCGGGCATGGTATCTAATCCAGGTGTAGCTGCTAAAATGTTCTCAACGTTACAAGAAGAAAATATTCATATTAAAATGGTAAGTACATCTGAAATTAAAGTATCTGTTGTTATTGGTCGCCTTAACTTAGTAAAAAGTGTGGAAGCACTTCATGAATCATTTATGGCAAAAATTGAGCCTCTCGTATCAGTAAATTAAATGAAGCAAGGGATGGAGAGGTTATCAAGACCTACATCAAAAATATCCCTAAAATAAAGGAGAACACATATTAGTCATGTGTTCTCCTTTTTTCTTTTTCTCAAACTCAAGCCTCCTTTAGTAAAGAAAGACTGGATGTATTAAAGGTTTTTAGCTGTATTTGTTGCGATGTTTACTTTATTACTTAAAAAAACGTTTTTTTCATCAATTGTGAAGTAATAAAGTGAAACTTCCATTAGTGGAGAGTTTTTTCATCTCCCACTGATGGCTAGTTGAACCAATCGGGCTTTTACGGGCAGTTATCCCCTACCTATCTTCCTCGCTTCTCTCTGAATCTTGATGTGGGGGTCTTACTGCCCGTTAATGCGGGATAAAAAAGGATCAGCCTTGATTTTTAGATAAGGTAAGAAAGCTTGTGTAAGTTATTAGATGGCAATAGATAAGTTTCCACTAATGGATTGATGCGTAGGTTAACTTTACCCATTGTCATTTATATCTTGATATAAATTATTAGACATCCAGGTTATAGCATAATTGGTATAACCATTACTTAGAAGCCACCCATGCCCATTCCTGGGAAACCACCCATGCCCATTCCTGGGAAGCCACCCATACCCATTCCTGGGAAGCCACCCATGCCCATTCCTGGGAAACCACCCATGCCCATTCCTGGGAAGCCACCCATGCCCATTCCTGGGAAACCACCCATGCCCATTCCTGGGAAACCACCCATGCCCATTCCTGGGAAGCCACCCATACCCATTCCTGGGAAACCACCCATACCCATTCCTGGGAAACCACCCATGCCCATTCCTGGGAAGCCACCCATACCCATTCCTGGGAAGGCTATAATACGTTGAGAATCTAATGTCATGTTTCCACCTACTTTTTTATAAATATTTCATAGTCTTTTACATGCTATGTTTTAAAAAAATAAAGGAGCTTATTCTCCTTTAAAGTTAGGCAGACTAACTACCAATAACAGGTTTTATGTCAATAAATTTTCACTTCCTGCACCTTGTTACGCCTCCCGCTGTGACCTACGTCCCCTTCTTAACAAATGACCACTTGTTCCGTTATCGTTATATACATGTTAGACTACAGTTTCAATCTCTAGGTATGTAGTATGAGATGTATGAAAAAAGAGGATATATGCCCTCATACTGGACATAGTATCCTCTTCTAATCATAGTATATTTATCAATTGCATCCCTTGTTTTCTTTTTAGAACAAGTGAATGTTTTGCTTTTTGCACTCTTCACGCATGTCATCTGGCCATACAGAAGTTTGAACTTCGCCAATATGTGCTTTGCGTAAGAAGTACATGCACATTCTTGATTGTCCAATGCCACCGCCCATTGTAAGTGGAAGCACGCCCTCTAAAATGCCTTTATGGAAATCATAATCACGTTTGAAATCTTCCCCTCTTATTGTTAATTGTTCATCAAGAGATTTGCTGTCAACACGAATTCCCATCGATGATAATTCAAATGAAGACTGCAGCACTGGATGCCAGAATAAGATATCTCCGTTTAATTTCCAATCATCATAGTCAGATGCACGTCCATCATGTTTTTCACCAGAGCGCAGCGCCCCCCCAATTCCGATGATAAAGACTGCACCGTATTCTTTCGCAATCGCATGCTCACGATCTTTCGGTGTTAATTCTGGATATTTATCTTCAAGCTCTTGAGATGTGATAAATACGATATCTTCCGGTAAATATTTACCAAGGAACGGGTATTTTTCAAATAAATAATCTTCTAAATCTTTGAATATTCCATAAATTGTTCGTACTGTTTCTTGTAAGTAATCTACTGTACGCCATTCTTTTTGAATAATTTTTTCCCAATCCCATTGATCAACGTAAATGGAATGCGTTGCATCAAGTTCTTCATCACGGCGAATTGCGTTCATGTTTGTATATAAACCTTCACCAGCTTCATATCCATATTCATGCAGGGCAAATCTTTTCCATTTTGCTAGTGAATGTACAATTTCTAACTCTTCTCCTGAATGCAGCATATCAAATTCAATTGGACGCTCTACACCGTTTAAGTGATCGTTTAATCCTGACTTTTTCGTTACAAATAATGGTGCAGATACACGGAATAATCCAAGACGTTTTGATAATTGCTCTTCAAAAAATGTTTTAACTTCCTTAATTGCGATTTGTGTTTCTCTTACTGTCATTAATGTTTGGTACATGTTGTTTTCCTCCTAAAATGTTTTGATGTAGTGAGGAAAGAAACCAATAAAAAAAGCCCTTCTTTCCCAAAAAACTGGGACGAAAGGCTTTGGTTCCGCGGTACCACCCAAATTAGCAACAGAGGTTGCTCACTTATTCAGTACGGAGAGTAGAGATATCTCGATACTGTTCTTCTTGTAACGGCGAAGTTCCCGGCTAAGTCTACTTTCCTAAAAAGGATTTCGGTTAGCGACTCCAGGAGGTTCTTCATAACAGGCTTCGTATCAGGCTCACACCACCCCTGACTCGCTTGGACTACGTCCTATTACTACTCTTCCTTTCACAGTCGTTTTACTGTCACATCTCTGAAACATTTTATTAATGTTTATTCTATACAAAAAAATAAGAAAGTCAACGAAAAGTTTTAAAATATTTTTCAATTCTTTATTTTAAGGTTTTTCAAATAGTGTGTGATGAGAAAATTTTTGAACGCAGTTCCATAAATACAATGTGTCACACTTCAATAAATTATACTGTCTTATTAGTACAGATAAAATATAAGGAGGATCTTCATGCGTAGCTTAACTAATAAAGTTCCTGAATGGTTATATGTACTTGTATTTTGCACAGGCGGGATCAGTGTCGTTTCTCAAGGGTTCATCATGATCCCAATTGAAAGGCAGCTTTTATTATACTTTCAGATTTCTAAAAATATTGCATATCTCTCAAGCAGTATATTTTCTATTTTCTACGCTATCGGTTTCTTAATTTTTGCTCCTCTTTCCAATCGGTTTGGTAAGAAGAACATACTAGTTCTCGGTCTATTCGCTTTGTCTTTCTGTACACTGACGATTAGTTTTTACAAAATATATAACCTATTTTTATTTCTTAGAGCTCTGCAAGGACTGTTAGCAGCTACATTTACTCCCTTGGCTCTTGCATATGTATTTGAATTATTTATTCCAAAACGTCAAGGCTATGTCATAGGGATCTTAAGTACAGCTTTCACAATGTCTAGCATATTAGGGCAAATACTCAGTAATTTGTTTATATCTCAATATACTTTTCCTGTTCTTTTTTATCTTTTTGCTGTCATCCATATTTTATGTGCAACAATTTTATATTTCATTCTGCCTTCGTCTATCAAAAGTAATCGTCCATTATCTATCGCATACTGGCTTGATATGTTTAAATTATTCCAAAATCGTTACTTGGCAATTTGTTTAGCAATTACCTTTACTCAATTTCTTTCGTTCGTTGCAATTTATAGTTCTTTACATCATGTGTTAATAAAAACGTATCACCTTATGAATCATGAGATTTTACTATTTCAATGCCTCGGAATAATTGGAATGTCTATTTCTCTTTTCATAAATAGCTTTATTACACGGATTGGAGCCACAAAAATGATCACACTAGGACTCATCATTACTTGCATGGGAATACTCTTGTTCTTGAAAGAGGATAACATGTATTTTCTCTCTATAACTACGATCATATTTGCAGCAGGAATTTCAATTGTCTTACCTTCTATCATTTTTCATATTGGACAAATAAGTGAAGAAAGAAAAGGAGTTGCGATGGCGCTTTATACATTTACTTTATTTTTAGGGTCTAGTGTAGGTCCGTATATCGGGACAAAGATAATATTTAAATATGTCGTACTTATTATTTTCTCTATCTTATTCTTATCCATCCTAATGTCACTTTCTTTACGAAAAAAGCAACATTATTTCTACGAAAAGATACAAGTTAATCAAAATGATTAGTTTGCATTCAATACATTTTTTATTCAAAATAAGAGTTGCTCTAACAGTCATCTCACAACTTTTAGAGCAACTCTATACTTTTAATGTGTAGTAATGTGCTTAAGTTTATCAGGATTCACAACATAAAATATTTGCTCAATTTGATTCGTATTTTGCTTCCAAGCGAAACTGAAAACACCAACCACCTCTTCATCTTTTAATATGAGAACGCCTGGCTGATTATTTACCATGATAGCTTGTGCTTCTTTTCCTTTGAAAAATTTTGTAGCAATTGCAGATAACAAGCTCAGAACACGTTTTTTACTAATAATTTGATTAATAGCTGTAGCGACATTCCCTCCCCCATCTGCAATAAGTATTACATCGCTAGTAAGAATTTTTGAGATTTCTTGAATGTTACCTCTTGATAAAGCCAAAATAAACTTAGTGATCTGTTCTTGTTGAATTTCATATGATGTATACTCCTCATCGAAAGATACATTCATTTTCTTCTTCGCACGGCTAAACACTTTACGGCAATTTATTTCCGTAATATTTAGTAAGTCAGCAATTTCATTATGTTTTAAATCTAATGCTTCTTTTAAGACATAAACGGCTCTCTCTGTAGCAGAGAGTTTTTCCATAAGAACAACAAATGTATAATATAGTTGGTCATCTTGAATGATTTTCTCTGAAGGGTCCCATTGCATGCCCTGTACAATAGGTTCTGGCAACCAAGTACCAGCATAAGTTTCTCTTTTTTTTCTGCTCGACTGTAATTCATTTACACAACGATTTACAACCATTTTGCTTACATACGACTTTATGCTTTTAATATCAGTTGAATGAATTTCTTTCATCTGCAGTTTTATAAATGTATCATGGACAATATCTTCGGCATCGCTTAGAGATCCCAGCATTTTGTATGCTATAGAAATAAAATAAGATTTGTACAATATGTATAATTCACTTACATTCAAGTTATTTTGTTCCACGGTAGTTCCTCCTCAAAACCCTTTAATCCGTAAATCTATCATAATATAAAAAAGAAATACCCCAGAAAAAATTTTCTAGGGCATACCTATGCAAATTTCGCTAAAAACAATCTTACAAAAATAGCTTTCTTATGACAAAAATTATATTAAAAAAATTCTACAAATTATGTTGAAACCCATTAGACCAAGAAGGATGAATAGGTTCCCATCCATATTCCTTTCGAGCTTTTTTATTGGAAGCGCCGCGCTCCCCACGATTACTACCAGCTTGACGAAGAGGCTGAGGCGCACCAATTGCAGAAGCATAAACAGGAATCCAAACATTTCCTGGTGCAGGATTATCATCGACAATGTTAACAGGACCAGATGGCCAATCTAGAGCTAATAATGCAGCTCTTGCTGCATCGTCTACATGTAGAAAGGAAGCTACACCATCAGTTGCTGCAATTTCTTGCCGTCGTACCTGATCAGCAATCTTTCCATCTATTGCATACCAAGTTCCCGGACCATAAAGCGTTCCGTAGCGGAGTATAACAAATTCCGGAATTTGAGACACTTTTTCTTCTAACGCCATAATGCCCTTTATCGTCGTTTTTCGAGGTAACGGAGCTGCAATGTCTAACATTTCTTCTTCTATAGCTGGAGTATCTCCAGGTTCATATGCCCATGAAATACTTTGTGCAATTATTCGTCCAACTCCCACTGCTTTTGAAGCATCTACAAGATTTTCTGTTCCTTCAATTCTTATTTTTGCATTATCAACCAAGCTTCCTGCACTTAACGATGTAAGTTGATGAATCACTACATCCGGCTGACTTTTTTCCAGTGCTGTAAATACAGCATCTCGATTTAATGCATCTGCCACCACTGGCTTTGCACCCATTTTTGTCATTGCACTTGCATACGAGTCATCACGAATCATCCCAAATACTTCATGACCTTCTTTTACTAACAAAGGAATTAAAGAACGTCCGATTACACCTGTTGCACCAGCAAGAAAAACTTTCATTTCTATACCTCCATAATACATTTTTTAAAATTTAATAATTCGGTACCTTTAGAATGAAAAAATGACTATAAAATGTACTCTTTTTTTACGTTCATATTTAAGACAAATTGATCATGTAATGTGTGACATAACTATAAATATAATCACAAATTTTTTCATATCTCGGACTTTTTTTCTTTTTATGCAACGTAAAACTAAAAAATAACAATTCATATATAATTTTTTTGAAATATTACCAAAAATCTATTTTCTAAAAAAATATTGTATAATATTAATAAATTCAAGATTAAACACCTTTTACATAACACATTACTATCAGCAAAAATTAAAAGAGTCCTAACTGTGAAGGACTCTTTTTTCTACTTTAAAAGATTTCTATTAGCGGGATAAACCTGAGGATTTTGCGCATTACTGTCCATGTTATGATATACTATTATATCCTGCTGTTCATTTTTATGAGCAACTGTCGGAAAGGAAAAAGTCATAAACCCAAATTTTATTTTAAAGATTTATTGACTACTGTGGAAACAGATTTGCTATACAATAATAACGGAGTGATTATATTATATGAGTAAAGCTAAAGGTAAAGGTGGAACAGGTAGAGGAACAGGCAGTAAGGGCTGGAACCGATGGAAAGCCAGTGCCAACAAAAAAAAGAGTGCCAAACCTTATACAAGCAAAGGTGTTAAAAAAGCGGGTGGCGCAAAGACAAACAGTAATACAGGTGACAAATCCGAAAGATAGGGACTGCTATTTACGCTTGGTATCTTTCGTGTAAGATAGATGTTGTGTGGGTTTATTTTGCGGAGAAAAGCAAAGATTTAAAACAACAAAACAAGTGGTTACTCATTGTAAAAAGACAACTTTTAAAATTCATTAATACGATAATCTATATTATGAAAAAAGCTATTCTTTTAGTAAGTACTTATACAAAAGAATAGCTTTTTTATGATGTGGATACAATTTTCTATTTACTCGATGACGATATGACAGAACCACTTATAGAAATTTTCAAGTTATATTTAAAGCACAATATCGTAATCCTTTATTTTAATCGTTTCTATATTTCATGTTCATTTCTTTTGCTCTGCACAAACTATATCATACAATCCCTATAAGTTTTTATTAATCCTAAGTTTATTTTATTGAATTTTCAGAAATATAAGTTTATACTTATGGACAAATAAACAGGAGGACGAAAAATGCAACCAAAACTAAAACTGTCCATTGTTCTTATTCTTATGCTTTCTATTATTTTATCAGCATGTAACCAAAACAAATCAGAAACAGCCACTACTCAAACGCAAGAAAAAAGAAAACCAGTTTTAAATATTGTAGAATCAGGCGAAATCTCAACTTTAGATTCTTCAATTGCCTCAGATGGCTTATCCTTTGGCGCTCTCAATAACGTCATGGAAGGCTTATACATGCCTGGCCTTGAGGGAAAGCCTGTACCTGGAGCTGCAGAATCTCATACAGTGAGTAAAGATGGATTAACCTATACATTTAAACTGCGTGATACGAAATGGTCAAACGGCGATCCTGTAACAGCTCATGATTTTGTGTATGCATGGAAACGTGCAGTAAACCCTGAAACAGCTTCAGAATATGCACAAATTCTATTTGATATTAAAAACGCGAAAAAAATTAATAAAAAAGAACTTCCTTTAGATGAATTAGGTGTAAAAGCACTCGATAACAAAACATTAGAAGTTCAACTTGAACATCCTGTTCCATACTTCCTTGGATTAATGGGATTTGCCACGTTTTATCCTTTAAATCAAAAGTTCGTAGAATCACAAGGGAAAAATTTCGGATTAGAAGCTAAAAATGCAATCTATAACGGACCATTCGTACTAAGTGAATGGAAACATGAACAAGAATATAAAATGACGAAAAATCCAAATTACTGGGATAATAAAAATGTAAAATTAGAAGAAATTAATGCTCATATCGTCAAAGATATTTCAACAGCTGTCAATCTATTTGAAGCAAAACAAGTAGACCGAGCAACTATTAACGCTGAATTCGTAGATAAATACAAAGATAGTGATAGCTTAAAAAAATTAGCACGACCAACAACAGTTTTCTTACGTTTCAATCAAAAAAATCAAGTTCTTGCAAATAAAAATGCACGAAAAGCCATTAGCTTAGCTTTTGATAAAAAAGGCGTTGCTAATACAATTTTAAACAATGGTTCTATTCCAGCCAATGCACTCATTCCACAGGGATTTGTAAAAGGACCTGATAACAAAGATTTTCGCAGTACAAGTAATGTAAAAATAGAGACAAATGTTGCAGAAGCAAAAAAATTATGGGAACTTGCTAAAAAAGAATTAGGTACCCAAACTATAACATTAGAAATTTTAAGCACTGATGATTCGAATGATAAGAAGATTACCGAATTTTTAAAAGGGGAGCTAGAAAAGAATTTACCGGGACTAAACATTACATTAACGCAACTTCCTGTTAAAGTATATTTAGAGCGTGAATCTAAAGGCGATTACGAGATTTCTCTTTCTGGATGGGGAGCTGATTATCCTGATCCAATGACATTCTTAGATATGTTTATAACAGGTAGCTCATTTAACCGAATGAACTATTCCAATCCAAAATACGACGAGCTTATCCATAATGCTGGTTCTTCCCTACTAACAGATTTACCTGCTCGCTGGAAGGCTTTCCAAGATGCCGAAAAAATTCTCATAGAAGACGATACAGCCATTGCTCCTATTTATCAAGCTGGACTTGTGTATCTGGAACGACCATATGTGAAAGATGTTTGCATTAGACCTTTTGCTGGAGTGTATAGTTATAAATGGGCGTATATTAAACAGTAAGGGAAATTATCATTGTAACTAAATAAGAAAGTTGTTTAAAAAATATTATCAAGACCTAATTCGTAAAAAGTCATAAAAAATAAAGGGTGATACATATTAGTCATATATAATATGTATCACCCTTTTACTTCTTGTTCAACAATCGCGCCCTTTAATTGAATAACTAAAATGTAGGGGCTTTTTTATTATTTCTAATTTTAATTCAAGTAAAAAGAAGAGCTTCAGCAACTCGTGCCTGACCATTCGAACCTATTGTTCTAATTTAATGTTTTCTCTTGAATAATATTTAACTAGCATACTGAAGGTTCTTTTTTAAAATTCCAGGAAAACGACTAGTAGGCAGCTGGCCTTTTCTCTACAAGGATACTGAAAAGATATAAGACAGACATAGTGATTTTGGCCACTTAATTATCCTGCGTTTCAAATTATTTAATTGAATCCTGCTAATATCATTTTATAAGTATCTTTCTTTTAGCTCGGATTAAGGTACTTTTAGAAATTCCGGTCATTTCCTCTACATGTCTATAAGAGTGGGTTTCTAATAATCCTCCAACACATACTGTGAACCCCGATCAGATAGGATCTCTTCACGAGCTGCCTGTCAGCTACGAGCCGACTAGGCTCTTACCTCGACCGGACTATACCAGCTAGTTGTGCCTGACTTGGCTAGACACGCAATAATAAAAAAGAGCTAGCAAAAATACCGCTAACTCTCGTATTGATCAATAAATAGCCTAATTACAATCTTTGAATCAACCAATAAAATGCCAGCACAAAAATAAGGCAAGACGTTGAGATCATCATTTTACGATACCAAGGGAACCTTCGTAGCCATATCAAGAGGGGCAGTACTAGGCATAAGATCAATAGTTGGCCTGTTTCCACACCTAAATTAAACATCAGGAGTGAGCCAATCAGATTTTCTTTTGGAAGTCCTGTTTCAGCTAAAGCCCCGGCGAAGCCCATACCGTGAATCAGGCCAAATATGGCTGTCAATATCCACCGCCATTTCGCCTTTTGAACAAACATATTTTCCACTGCCACATAACAGATCGTCAGGGCAATCAAGACTTCGACCCAATGCGAACTGACCTGAATACGGTCGGTGGCCACCAAGAATAGTGTTATGCTGTGGGCGATTGTAAAAGCAGTAACAATTTTCAACGCATCCTTGAAGCGAGATGCGATTAATACTAAGGATAACAAAAACAGCAAATGATCATAACCTGTCAAAATGTGTTCGATTCCAAGCTTAAAGTATTTCCACAAAACAGCGCCAATCTTAGGCTGGGGAACGTTGCTCAGATTATCACTTTTAGTGCTATCAATATGGGAAAGGTTGATCAGAATATCTCTATTAGTGCTATCAATCATATCCTGCTGAAAATATTCCCCTGCATGGACCATGAGTACACTCGTATGAGCAGGCGCATCGTTAAACACCAGATCGTAATGAAGATTAAATTGTTCGATTTCTTCATCGGCGATAAACTTCAGTTGAAATTCCATGCCTCTTACGGCACCCTTTTGCGCCATGTTCATCGAAACCAATTCCATCGTTAAGGGCTTCGAATCCGCATCTATGCGAAGACCTTTCTGTAGATAGGATTCGATTTTTTGCTGGGCCAGTTCATCGTTCACCAGATTATCCAGGTCAGTACCGAATTGTGGAAACAAGTCTGTTTGTTCAATAAAAAGATCATAGAGAATCTCGTTCCCTTCAATGGTTAAATCCGAGTAATTCATATTTACGGAATGCGCAAGTGAAGTTGTGGCAGTCCCAAAAAATAATAAGATCATGATGATGAACATGGACAGAAATGAACGCTGCTTCATAGCGGAACCCCTTTTCATGAAATGTTAGTAATACAATCTGCAATATAGCTTATCCGGTTACGAACGTTCAATCTGCAACTTGAACATGTCGCTCGACTTATTTCAAGCTGTCCAAGAGTGTTTTTACTTGTGGGTTAAGGGTCAATGCGTTCAGAACGATCGTAAGTACCTCTGCGCGTGTGGAGTTGCCCTTGACGCTGATGATTCCCGCTTTTTCCGCATCCTTGACTTGGTTTGCTGCATAAGAGCTTGCGCTTGCTATATCCGCAAAGTTGCCTTTGGAAGCATCTTTGTCCACTTTACTTAAGTCCACAATACGGGATAGAATAATAACCATTTTTTCACGGTTAATCGTTTTGTTCGGCTTGAACGTCCTGTCATCGTATCCGGTAATCACTCCTGCGCTAGCAAGCTTCTCAATGGCGTCTTTACTCCCAGTGTCTGTCAATATCTTTCACAACAACCGACTGGACAACAATTAGGTCAATTTCTACACCGACGGCGCCAGCGACCGTCACATTACATATGAAATATGAGCTGGTATTCCGTTGCAGAGCGAGGAAATGCAGCTTTAGTACACCTTTGGTACCATTAATCGTCCAAATAATGAGGGGGAGAAAATTGATCTCCCCCCGTTTCATTACCGATCCATCCTAAATTTCGCTAATGTGATGATACCTGTGTGAATTCAATACAATAAATTCTTTTAAGTTAGAAGCTAATTCTTTACAGCTTCTGTTTCAAGGACGCTAATCTCCGACAAACCGACATTTGGTCCGCTTCCACCGGATACCTGGAATTTGACCCATGTCACCGTCTTTTCAGGGAAAGTTACAGAATAAGCGCTCCCGTCATTCGGGATTCCTGAAACCGTCACAGTGCTTCCGTCGCTAAAGGTAAGCGTTCCGCCGGGCGCCCAGTCAGCTAAATTGGGCCGATCATTGAAGATAATCTTGTTGAACGTTTGATTCGTCGTCCAATTCAGCTGGATCCATGGATTCTGTTCTCCCTTGGACGCCCATTCGCCTCTACCCGATTGCCCTATGATGCCATCGAACGCTTTGTCGGGAGAATAATCGACATTGTAATACGATGAAGCGGTAACTGCGGCGGTCCACGCTGGGATCTTATTAACCGTTACTTTAATACTTGTTGTCAAAGGCACGTTATTGGGATTTTTCACCCCAGTTGGCAAAGTTACAGTTCCATTTACAGTAAAGGTCTGTGCAGTCTTTACTGTGGGATCATAGTTTGAAGCATCTACATTCCATGTCACATCGGCATCCACCCTGTTTTCTAGATCGGAAACCAAGGATACTGTCTTTGGCAATCCAAGGGCGTCCGCTGTCTTCGCCGTTCCGATTGCTACCCCTGTTATGTCAGCAGGCGCAGTGATGCTGTTTAAATTAACACTTTGAGCCTCAATGTCAATGTCCTGCGACGAACGGTTATACATGGAATCGTCGGCGAATACCCTGAGTATATATGGAGTAGTCGGCGACAAATCTGTAAACTTATAATGTCTGTATTCATCGAATGGTTTGTCTAACGGCAGCGAAAGGCTGTTAAACGATTTGTCCACTTTCCCCGTGAGCTTGTTGATAAGCTGAATATTATATTCCAAAACGCGCACATTGTCTTTTGCTTGCTTTATTGTAAAAGCAAGTTCGTTGTTTTTGTAGGAATCGACCGTAATACCCTCTTCAAACTGCGGAGCCATGAGTTCTCTTATATCGCTCCTGCTATAGGTAAAGGCCTCTTTGCCTTCACCAACGACTTTTACAGAAGGTGTGCCTACATATTCATCTGTACTTAAATTATACTGTTTGATGATAATTTTTGAACCGTAAACCTCTATGAAATTCGCGATGCGAGGTGTGGTTTTGTAATTGATATACGAGCCTTCTATATATCCGCCGTACGGACCGTTATCAATATAACTGGAATATGAACTCGCACCGCTGTCGAGATACGTAGCCGCACCTTGATAGTGAGAACGTTCGTCGGTCGGGTCGTATTGCGTATGACCTGACATATATACCACCTGCGAAAAATTATTGTCGGCAATATATTTACCTACATTATTACTTGCCGCGCTGCTCCATGCCGATCCCCACACGGTTCCGCTTATAGGGTAGTGAGAAGATACAAATATGGGTTTGGTTGGATCGTAATCCGCTTCTTTTTTAATTTGGTCAAGGAAATTTTTGGTTTTCCCCACCGTATTGTCGTTGTTATAATTTCCGTCAAAACCCACAAAATTATATCCTTTTACCTTTACCCTATAAGCACTATTAAAGAAATCGTTATCGTATGAATTCGTTGAGGCGTTCCACGCGCCCGCCGAACCGACAGGTATAAATTGTTCGGCGCCGCCCATATCATGGTTGCCTCTTACCATATAAAGCTTCGTATTGTCAAACAGACCCTCACCTTTAAGTTTATTGTATATGTCTGTCAGATTTTTCATCCACACATATTCATTGGCGTTGTTACCGCCGGTAACGTCGCCAGGAATAAAGAGTACGTCGGCCTGTGGGAATAGTCTCAGTTCTGTTCTGTAATCTTTTTCAATGCGCGCGATTGTTGCGGGATTAGCACTTACTTCCGGGTCGCTGTCCACAATCATATTTAAACCGGCGGGAGTTAATGTTTTATTACTTTTTTGATAGATGAATATGGCGTTGTTTAGTTCACGTTCGTAATAATTGATGGTTTCCTGTGTATATAATTTTTCTTTTTGCGTTGTTGCAACCGTATTTGCCGTATTCAAGACCTTTTTCAAATGATCAAAATCGGTTTCGCTGAAGCCGTTGCCGAGACCGTCTGCTATTATTTTATTTGCTTCTGATATTTTGTCGTTAAGTGCCTTCATATCTACTTTATTTACAGCGTAACTATTATAATTCGCTTGAACTACATCACCGCTAAATGCACCTTTCCAAACATTAAGATCAGCTATATCGAATGAATTACCGCCATGTTTGCCCAATCCGTCGCTACCTATATTTAATGGGTTCGATGTATCTAAAGTTCCGACCCCCAGCGAAGTTTCAGTCATTTTGTAACCATCAATATACAACGATGCGAGCATTTTATCTCTGTCTACAACAAATGTCACGTAACGCCAATCGGAAGCATTAAACGTGTCGCGACCAAATTTTACTGATGCGGTCGGGAATCCTAAATTCATATTGACCGAATTAGCTGATGTATAAATCGCCCAGCCTTCGTTAGAGCTCTTAGTAAAATCCTTGTTTGATAATATTACCTGATTATTGTTAGTGTCACCCTTATACCAGAAGGATGTGGTAAAACTGTCATTACCAAAATTCAAGCTATGCTTCGTACCGACATAATTGCCGTCTCCGCTTTCTAAGTGCAGAGCTTTGGTCCCTGGTAACACACCGTCTACATAACTATAATTTCCATTTGCTGTCAAATTCTCTTGATTTACATCGTCCTTTAAATTATTATCGAATTTCATCGATGCAATAAGGGGGTTGGCATTTAATACTGCGTTCGTGGGTAATGAAGTTTTTTTGTCACCATTTGATGGTAAACTAACTACAACGCGTAATTTTTTACCAATATCATTTAACGTTACGGTGTAGCTTTTGGATGTACCACCCGATTTGACATTAATATATTTATCGCTTATACGTGATTCCTGTACTTGCCATTGAAATGTGAGATTTTTGCCATCTGACCCATGACCCATGATTGCACTGGCGGTGATCGTTTGACCGTAAAATGGCTGCATATTGTCGATTTTGACGAGTTTGTCGTCCGATTCGTTTGCAAGTGCGTCTGTGGTGGTCGATAACATAACGAATATCATCGTGAATACGAGGGAAATAGATAATATTCTTTTCATTACAGAAAACCTCCATATTTTAAGTATTTTAAGAGTCTGTTCAAAAAGCTTGTAAAATTGAGTAAAAAAATAGAGCCGTAGTGAAACTTTGATGCGGAACTCATTGATTATATCAATCATGTCGACGACTCCATTGTGCTGGAGAAGGTCGCCCCGCTTTACAAGGATGGCGGGCATCCTCCCATCGATCGGGATGAGAGGAGATTTTTCGTCATGGAAATCCCCCTTTCGTTTCCAAAAATGGTACTTTTTTAATAGGCTCTTTTTGAATTGTAATGTAAAAATATTATATTTATATTTTCTCAGAGTTAATTTATTGTAAAGTATGAAAATTTAGATTTATGTAAAATAATGGTATTGTAGATAAAAGTATCTAGTATATTCAAGAGAAACTTAATAGTTTATCAACCAAATATTTAAGGGGTACCGCCACATGTCCATCAAGCTAAGGTTTTGAAATATCCCCAAAACGAAAAAACGTTATTCTCTCTGTAGAAATATACAGGAAGAATAGCGTTTTTTGACCTCTTCTATTAAATGTGCATGCTATGTTTACACATGATGTGATGGCTTGTATTAACCCTTTATTATTACTAAAGTAGGAAGTATACCAAAATAACATGATGAATAACATGTCCCAAAGCGTGTGCAATCATCGCATATTGTAATCTCAGCTTCTGGTACATCCAACCAAAAGCCATTCCAAAAATGCTATTGAGTAAAAAGCAGCGTATCAGGATAAGGTTGTTCAGACCGCCAAACATCGTAATTGTTGCATTATTTTTAAATAGAAAAACGTTATCTTTTCTTGCAACAATATAAAAAAGATAACGTTTTTCTTTATTATGATAAAAGTTGATATTTAAGAGTGTAACTAATCGCTTACCAACAACCTTTTCAGAAAAGGTAAAATGCCCCTCTTCTATCAATTAACAACTATTCATTTGTAATCAGTCCTTTAAAAATGATAGCAGTGCTTCATTAAATTCTTTAGCATGTGTTGCATTTAACCCATGTGGACCACCCTTTATTAAAGCTACCTTAGAATTAGGAATTGCTTCATGTGTTAGCTTCCCACTATATTCAAATGGAACAGTTGCATCTGAATCACCATGAATAACAAGGGTAGGTATATTAAACTTGGCTAAATCTCCTCTGAAGTCCGTTTTGCTGAAAGCAGCGATACAATCTAGTGTTCCTTTAGGCGATGCACCCGCTGCAATATCCCTATTGTAAAGTCGGAATGGTTCACTGACTAAGTCAGTTCGATCTCCAGCAGCAAAAAATCCTCTCGTAAACTCATCAAGAAATGCTAGGCGATCACTTTTTACTCCATTTTCAAATCCTTGAATTGCTGCATCATCTAATACTCCCTCAGGATGATCTGCTGACTTGTAAAGAAATGGTGGTACAGCTCCTGCAAATACAGCCTTCTCTACTCTATTTGTTCCATAGTTTCCGATATAGCGAGCTACTTCTCCACCACCCATTGAAAATCCGACCAGTGTGACATCTTGGAGATCCATATGCTCTAGTAACAGATGTAAATCAGTAGCAAATGTATCATAGTCATAACCGTTCCATGGCTGAGAAGATTTCCCGAACCCTCGACGGTCATAAGTTATGACTCTGTATCCAGCCTCAACGAGAGCAGGAACTTGGTATTCCCAAGATCGACCACTTAATGGCCAACCGTGAATTAATACTACTGGCTTCCCTGTACCATGATCCTCATAATATAGCTCAATGGGTGCTTGATTTTCGGTTCCTACAGTAATTTTTGCCATTCTTCTACCTCCAAAAAATATTCTAATATATATTCTTTTCTTCAATAATCCGGATGAATCTCGTAACCTATTTATGCACGTTTATGTTGTGGACTCTAAGCATGAAACTCTATTGTTCCGATGAATTCATTTTCTGTTTTTGTAACAATTCCCCATCTAATACTTTTTTCATCATGAAATTAACCTAAAAGACGAAGCAATCCGATTAATTTCCTCTAAGGTCGGCATCCGTCGTTCCTGAAATTGAAACTCAGTCCACCTTCCAACTACTCGAACCCAATGAGGGGCGAGGGTTCGATCCACTTGTTTTTTCAACTTGCGCAAAGCATCAGCCACCGATGGAACTCCATCCCAACGTAGCTCTAAATTTAAATTTAATCCTCCACGTATGAGATGAATGTGGGAGTCATTTAATCCAGGAATTAGGAGTCGCTTATTTGCATCAATCACTTTAGTCGAAGACCCTTTGTATTGCATTACATTTGAATCGTTACCCACAGCTAAGAAACGGTCACCTCTAATCGCAACTGCTGTTGCCATCGGATTAGCTATGTCCATAGTCACAACATTTGCATTGTGAATCAATATTTCTGCCTCTAAAGTGTTTGTTTCATGCGACATAATCTAATTACCTCCTTATTAAATAACGTTATGTTAATAATCATTGATGGTTTAACCACATCTTAGTCCAAGGAACTAGCCGTTCTCCTAAGAACATGCTAATTAGACCTATTAATCCTAGAATAGGAGGAGCAGGTCCCAGAATACGAAGTGTTTGCAAAAAAAGCCAAGGATGATACCTGTACCTAAAACTAATAAAGCAGAACAAATTAACTATCTTCCTTAAACAAATGGTCTTAATTGCTGAACATTCCTCATATTCAATTCTAATAACAAAAATAGGTGACTATCAATATTGTTCTATCTATAGAATGTATAGGTAAAACCAATCAATTTTATGGTAAAAATAACTATAGTTACCATCTATAGAAATTATAGATAATTTAGAATTGATTAATGAATTGGTTTTCAAATACTATAAATTTGTATAGCGCTTCATGTTCTGTGAATGCTGCTATAACTAATATAACGAAAGGAGGAAATATATGACTAAGACCATAGGCCTTATTTGTGGTAGTTTAAGAAAAAACTCTTATAATCGAATCATTGCTCAATCATTAACAGGGATGGATGATTCCCATCAATTTCGTTGGATCGAGATAAATGATCTACCTTTGTTCAATGAAGACTTAGAAATAAGTGTTCCAGAAACAGTGACATCATTTAAATCTGCTATTCAGGACGTTGACGGTATCATTATTGTAAGTCCAGAGTACAATTCTGGAATTCCAGGCGTATTAAAGAATGCATTGGACTGGGCATCAAGACCTCGGGAATCTGCTGTTCTTAGCAGAAAACCAGTTGGTTTAATTGGTGCAACTCCTGGGGGATTAGGTACTGTTTATGCTCAAATGCAAATCAGAGAAATACTAGAAGCCATGCAAGTTCATGTTCTTCCATTTCAAAAAGTACTGATTTCCCAAGTACATGAAAAGATTGATTCCGATCAGAAAGTACTTACTGACGAACAAACAAAACGTTATCTTCAGCGTTATTTACAACAATTTATAAATTGGATAGATAAAGCTCCTATTTTAGATTAATAAAAGGAGATCAAGCATTTAAAAAAATTAGTCTAACTATTTTTCTGATTTTTAAGAAAATTATTGACGTGTCATAAGCTTATAGATAAATTAATTTTAACGGTCAGTTTAGTTATAAACTAATCGTAACAAACGAAGAAATTTATGATAATATTCCACTTTTTAAACTTTCTTCGATTACTTAATTTTTAGGAGGAATACATAATGTCTGATCTCTATTCTCGTATTAACAAAGATGATGCTGTCGTTCTTTTAGTAGATCATCAAACTGGTCTTATGTCCGGACTAGTACGTGACTATGGTGTTGATGAATTCAAGAACAATGTTTTAGCTCTTGCTCACACTGCTAAGTTTTTTGATTTACCAGTTATTTTAACAACAAGCTTTGAAAACGGACCTAACGGACCTTTAATGCAAGAATTGGTTGATCTCTTTCCTCACGCACCAAAAATAGCTCGACCTGGACAAATTAACGCATGGGATAATGATGATTTTGTAAAAGCAATCGAAGAAACTGAAAAAAAACAACTTATCATCGCGGGCGTAGTTACGGATGTTTGCGTTGCTTTCCCGGCACTTTCCGCTATAAAAGCTGGATATGAAGTATTTGCTGTTACTGATGCTTCAGGAACTTTCAGTAAACAAGTTGCAGATGCTGCCAATACGCGTATGGCACATAGTGGCGTGCAACTTATGAACTGGTTTAGCGTAGCGTGCGAATTACAACGCGATTGGCGCAACGATGTCGAAGGTTTTGGCAATTTGCTTGCTAGTAATCTTCCAGGTTATCAAAATATAATTGGAAGCTATATGGGAGCTCAGCGAGATCTTAGTAAACAAAATGCATAAATTTATTCCTAAGAAATAGCTATAAATCACTTTTTTTAAAAGTGGATAGTATAAATTTAGCGCTGATTTAATCAGCGCTCCCTTTTAAATTAAGAAGTATAGAAAGCTTTTATTTTTACGATTACAGCTGAAATTAACAGAAAATATAATTGTTTCAAAAAACTTTATTTGAAACAATTCAAAAAAAGGAGTGTTTTATTATGAGTAATTTAGAATTGTTAACCCCGGAGAACAGTGCATTAATTTTGATCGATTTTCAGCCTCAAATGACTTTTGGGGTTGCAAGCATTGACAGACAAACATTGATTAATAACGTTATGCTGCTTGCTAAATCAGCAAAAGCTTTTAACGTACCTACTATTCTTACTACAGTTGAAACACGCAGCTTTTCTGGTTATTTTTGGCCACAAATTCTTGACATATTACCAAACCATGAAATTATAGAACGTAGTTCAATGAACTCTTGGGAAGATTCAAAATTTGTTGAGGCAGTTAAAGCAACAGGTAGAAAGAAATTGATATTTGCAGCACTTTGGACTGAAGTTTGCCTTGCATTCCCTGTGCTTGAAGCAATTAAAGCTGGCTATGAAGTTTATGCAGTTGATGATGCTTCAGGTGGTACTAGTTTGACAGCACATAATGCTGCTATGCGTCGTGTAGAACAAGCTGGAGCAATTCCAGTGACAGCAATTCAAGTTTTACTTGAATACCAACGTGATTGGGCACGCAAAGACACTTATGATGCTGTTATGGAAATTGTAAAAGAACACACTGGCGCTTATGGTCAAGGCGTGGAATACGCATATACTATGGTACATGGCGCGCTTCCAAGCAGGAAAATATGAAACAAGAAAGAGTAACTGTCGGAGAAACTCATACAGGGAACACGATGGATGCTGGCGGTGCAGTAACAACGATTGTTACATGGGAAATTCAAGAAGGTAGAGAAAAACAGTTTGAAACATGGAGACATGAAATCGAAGCTGCCGCTACTAAATTTCCAGGGCATTTAGGCGTAAATCTAATAGTCCCCAATAACGGATCCAGGGAGTATACTGTTATTTTTCGCTTTGATACGTATGAGCATCTACGTGCTTGGCAAGAATCAGATATTCGTCGAGATTTGTTAAAAAAGGCAGAACAATTTCAAGCTACTAATCCAACTTACAAAACTGAAAGCAGTTTGGCTTATTGGTTTGTTACTCCGAAAACGCCAGTTCCACCGCCAAAATGGAAAATGTCTATTGTTACCCTTCTGGGTGTATGGCCTCTTAGCATGTTGGTTCCTAAAGTGATAGGACCTATTATAAAAAATATGAATCCTATTATGTCAGCTTTTTTTGTTTCTGTATGTATAGTGTCCTTACTATCATGGGTAGTCATGCCGATTCTCGGTAAAACATTTCATCCATGGTTACAGAATAATAGGAAGTAGATGAGGTGTGAACATGAATTTACCGGATATGATCTTATATAACGGAAAAATCACTACCCTTGACCCATCTCAGCCTGAGGTATCGGCTATCGCCATAACTGATGGTTTAGTCACTGCAGTAGGTGGAGATGAGCTTCTTGATAGTGCCACAGAAAAAACCAAAAAAATAGACCTTAAAAGAAAGAGAGCTATTCCGGGCTTGAATGACTCTCATATACACGTTATTCGTGGAGGTCTTCATTATAATATGGAATTGCGCTGGGAAGGTGTGCCATCACTTGCTATTGCTCTGGAAATGCTCAGAGAGCAGGCAAGGCGTACACCTGCTCCTCAGTGGGTAAGAGTAGTTGGAGGTTGGTCTGAATTTCAATTTAAAGAGAGACGGATGCCAACTTTGGAAGAGATTAATGCTGTTTCTGAAGACACGCCTGTCTTTGTGCTACATCTTTACGATAGAGCACTTGTAAATCGTGCAGGGCTGCGTGCACTGGGATACACAAAAGATACCCCAGACCCTCCAGGCTGTTTAATTGAGCGGGATAAACGAGGTAATCCAACGGGGCTTTTAATTGCCAATCCTAACGCTTCTATTCTTTATTCAAGTTTGGGTAGAGCTCCAGTACTTAATTTTGACGACCAGATTAACTCAACTCGCCACTTTATGCGCGAATTAAATAGATTAGGTATTACAAGTGCCATTGACGCAGGTGGTGGGTTCCAAAATTATCCTGATGATTACAAAGTTGTTGAACATTTAGCCGAGAAGGAACAATTAACTTTGCGTATTGCGTATAATCTATTTACGCAAAATCCAAATCATGAATATGAAGACTTTGCTTCATGGGCAAAAATTGTTTCTCCGGGTCAAGGAAATGATAAGTATAAAATGAATGGTGCCGGAGAAATGTTAGTATTCTCGGCAGCCGATTTTGAAAAATTTCAAATGCCGCGGCCCGAACTAGCTACGGTGATGGAAGCTGACTTAAAGAAAGTAATTTCTCTATTGGTGGAAAACCGTTGGCCATTCCGTTTACATGCAACTTATGACGAGTCAATAACACGTTTCTTAAATGTTTTTGAGGAAGTCAACAGAGAAATTCCTTTTAATGGTCTACGCTGGTGGTTTGATCATGCAGAAACAATCTCAGATCGTAGTATGGAACGTGTTAAGGCTTTAAATGGCGGTATCGCCATCCAAGACCGCATGGCTTTCCAAGGTGAATACTTTGTTGATTTATACGGAAAAGAAGCTGCAAAGCGTACTCCTCCGATTTATCGTATGCTAGACCTGGGTATACCTGTTGGCGCCGGTAGTGATGCAACCAGGGTTTCCAGCTATAACCCTTGGGTTGCTCTTTACTGGATGGTTGCCGGAAAAACCATTGGTGGTCTTTCGATATACGATAAAAAAAATAAACTTGACAGAAAAGTAGCCCTGGAACTATATTCCAAAGGAAGTGCGTGGTTCTCTGGTGATGAAGGTAAAAAGGGAACCCTTGCAGTAGGTCAGTTTGCTGATATTGCTGTATTGTCTGCTGACTACTTTACTGTGCCGGAAGAAGAAATCAAAGACCTTGAATCATTACTCACCATTATGGGTGGGCAGGTTGTTTATGGAAATGATGAATTTAAAAATTTGTCACCTGAATTGCCGCCAGCATCACCTGATTGGGCACCGACGGGAGTTTATGGTTATGGTGGTGCTAACCTAGCCCACAATATACTTTCTCACGATGCCCATGATCATAAGTTACATAGTTGCAGTAACCCTCTCCATCAACACACTCATACCGTAATAGGAAAAGATGGAACTAAATGGGGTATTGGTTGTACTTGCTTTGCTTTCTAAGTCAGAACCACCGGTCTAATGCCGGTGGTTTTCTTTCTACAATAAGGGTTTGGGACCGAGGACGGACCCAAATAGTAATGGTATTAAGATCATAATGGTAATATGGGTTCTGGTGCAAAGATAAAATAAAAGAGAATATAGCTTATATATTTCTAGCGGAATTCTATTTTATGCTGTAAGCCCAAACAATCGATGGATGAATTCTTTCTGGTTTTGAACAGACTGATGCCGTAAATCAATCTGTTCTTTTTTAATCATATGCATAGCTTCCACTCCTGCAAGAATGGATGTAGCTGTGCAAAAAGACTTGAATCCTAACATAAAACGTACACGTTTCTTAATAAAACGATGATCTTGCTCTATAATATTATTCAAATATTTGAGCTGTCGGATTTGGATGCCTACGGGCATCTGTTTTTCTTTCTTTAATTTTTTGATAGCAATTGGATAAGCTGGATTTTTATCAACGGTAATTATACGAGGTTTAGAAGCATGAAAAGACCGCAAGGCTTTCTTGAAGAATCGCTTCGTAGCCTTATGATTTCTTGTTTTACTTAGGTAAAAGTCAATCGTGTTTCCTTCGGAATCAACCGCATGGTATAAATACATCCACTGTCCTTTTACCTTTATATACGTTTCATCCACCCTCCATGAATCATTCGTTTGCTTGAGATAGCGTCGAATTCGTTTATCAGACTCCAGACCATATTGATGAACCCACCGCATAATGGTTGTATGTGCTAAGGATAGTCCTCGTTCTTCCATCATTTCCACCAAATCACGAAAACTTAGATTGTACCGCAGGTACCAACGCACTGTTAACAAAATGATGTCTGGTTGATAATGCCTCCATTTGAGCAAATCTCCCTTTTTCATACTTATCACACACCTTTGTTAAAGTAATAGTATCAGTATGTCCAAGTTTAGGAGATTACTTACAAGGGCATTAGAGTTTTTGCACCAGAACCGAAAAAATGTCCAAACAACAAGTGTTTGGACATTTTTAGGCATTCTATATTAGAAACGTTTTACTAATTCACGTGCATTAACAATTGCTGCTTCTTTAATTTCTTGTGCTTTTTCAGGGTTTGCATTCATTCCCTCAACTGCAATATATTCAGTATCATTTACACCGATGAATCCTAATACTGTTTTCAAGTGATTGCGACCAAAGTCTACAGCTGCGTATGCTCCTTCAGAATACACGCCACCTGTAGCTTGAATGTGAAGTGCTTTTTTGCCTTCTAATAAGCCAACTGGACCATTTTCAGTATATTTGAATGTTTTACCTGCGATTGCTAAGTTATCTAAGTATGCTTTTACTACTGGTGGATAGCTAAAGTTCCACATAGGGGTTACGAATACATAACGATCCGCATGCATAAATGTTTCTAGATTTGTGTTCATTGCTGCAACTTTTTGTTGTTGAACTTCAGTTAAAGTTTCAAAGCCTTCACCTGCTGCAAATTTACCCCAAGTAGCAAATACATCTGCATCGATTGCTGGTACAGTAGTATTGAATAAATCAATTGTTACAACTTCGTCTTGCGGATGCTCGTTTTTATAAATTAGTCTGTTCTTTTTTGATCATATGCATGACTGCTAATCTCAAAATAATAGATGTAGCCGTGTCAAGAGACTTGAACCTTAACATTGGAAGGACTCAGCTCTTAATAAAATGAGGAACAGGCGCATATGAAAAGATACTTGGCTGATTTGATTTTTCCATTTTTCCTTAAATAAAAGTCAATGGTATTCCCTTTTGAATCGACTGCACCATACATATACATCCACCGCCCTTTGACTTTAATATAGATCTCATCCCAAGATTTATAGATTATTTTCAATTTTCCTGAAATTTTCACGCTAGAATCATTATTGTATCTATTATACTGATACTTTTTCAGGATCATTTAACTTCTGCATAAAGATACGTGCTGCAAAACTTAAAAATTTATCATCAAAGTGAATAAGATTAATATCTTGACTTGGTGTTGGATCAACAATACGAACTATGCTCAAGGAATCATTATTAACAAAATCAGCCAGTGAGAGTGGTATTATGGCAACCCCATGTCCATTGCATACAAGACTCAATAGAGAAATAGAAGATTTTGTTTCTATATTTGCCTCAGATAAAGATAACCCTAAATTTTCACAATATATCTTAATTGATTCACGACAACTGCTTGAAGCCATTATTCTACTCAGCCCTACTAATTCTCGAAAAGAAACAAATGATTTTTCATTCAAAGGATGATTTTTTGGAACCACAAGGACGAGCTCTTCCCTATACAAAAGAGTGCTTGTTAATGTGTCTGGAGTTTGAAAACTACGTGTGATCCCTATATCAATATTTTTTTCAACGATTTGATTTACAGCAACTTCTGATTCTATGATTTTTACTAAGATGTTAGGATAGTGTTGTTGAAATTGCATAATATAAGGTGTTAAATAGGTGAGGTCCTCTAATAACCCTCCTATAGTAATCACACCTCTTTTCACACCCTTTAATTCAAAGATCTCATTATGAACCTCGTCAAATAGCTGCATGATAAATTTACCTTTATCAAATAGTAACTTACCTGCTTCTGTAATTTTGATACCTCTTCCAACTCGATGAAATAAAGGTGTATCAAGTTCACCTTCTAACACACGTATTTGTTGACTTAAAGTCGGCTGTGAAATACCTAGAACTTCCGCAGCTTTAGTAAAACTACCATTATTACAAACTTGAATAAAATACTCTAAATGGCGTAATTCCATTGTTGACACCCACTCTCAGCTTTTATTAAAGATTCACTCTTAAAAGAACACTTAGCCCCCGCACTATATAAGTAGAGCGGGATTCCTTTATGAATCTTAATTTTTAATTTTCTCACTAGTAAAATGATAATAACCGCAATCAATCCAACAATGTGAATAAGAACGCTGGCTTTATAGTTTCCTATAACTTCTGATAAGATGCCGTTTAATGGGATTATAAGTGCGATGAGAGCACCAATAAGTGCGGAAAGTAATTTATACATACCGCTTCTCCCTTGCATTTTTAAGGTTAATTTATCATGATTAGATTAACGAGTATTATGACATATGTCATAATACAGAGGGGATTTTTTACTTTTATTCAATTTATATTTAATTAGGATATTACTAATTCGAGATATATGTTCAAAAAATTTATAGTTCTTGCGCATAATATCCTAATTTTTTCAACTGTTCGATTATCACTTTTTTCTCACTAGAGCCCAAACCACCAAATATTTGCCGAATCGCCTCTTTATGCTGAGGGAAAATAGTATCCATCAATTCAATACCTTCTGAAGTAATTGACGCATACGTGACACGGCGGTCTTTAGGACATGGTTTTCGTATTAAGAACCTCTTCTTTTCCAACTTATCAACTACATACGTGATACTGCTACTTGCAAGTAATATTTTGTCTCCAATTTTTTGTATAGGCTGATCGCCTTTATTGTATAGTAACTCAAGAACTGCAAATTCAGTTGGATTAAGTCCATAACTTTTTATATCTTCTTCAATACGCTTTGTGATTGACTGTACTGCTCGTGATAATATAACAAATAACTTTAAAGATAAATTCTCATCATTATTAATCACACTCATAATCACCAATCCTTTGTAAAATATTTCTAATTCGAGATTTATTATATGATCGTCAAAATATTATGTCAATAATTCATTTTAGTTTTATCAAACCACTTATAATTTATTTCTCAACATGAGACGTATGGAATCGTAATAAGTCAATTGGTAATATATAGACATCTCAATTACGTTATTTCTTTTAAAGAGAGCTTGTTTTTTGACACAAGCTCTTTTTTTATCATAGTCTACATAGAATTCAGACATATTTTACATGGTGAGTTTTGTACCCTTACAGCGATAGAGACAAAAAATCTGGTTCTGGTGCAAAAACCTCAAAACAATTGCAATTAATCTCTAAAGCTTGGACATACCAAAACTTAAGCAGTCAGACGAATCCTGACTGCTTAAGTTTAATTAAAGAACTATTTCTCTGTGGCAAAATAAAACAGTGCTATGATTGGAAAAGCGATTCCCATCCATAATGCTGCACTCCATCCCCCTGAGGCGTATGCCCATCCTCCGATAGAGGATCCAACAGCACCACCCAAAAAGAAAATAGCCATGAATAATCCGTTTAATCGACTACGAATTTCTGGCTCCAAAGAGAAAATCAAACGTTGACTAAGCACAAGATTTGCGGATACTCCCATGTCCAACAGAATAGCTGCAACTACTAAAACAGCTATTCCAACGGGCGAACTACTCTGAATCATGAGTGGTAGTAATAAAGAAACGATAACAACAGCGAGAGCTATCCCAGTGGTAAGCCGAGTCCATCCGCGATCAGCTAGACGGCCACCTACTGGCGCAGCTATCGCACCCGCAATTCCGACAAGAGCATACAGTGCTATATCTTTCTGAGAAAAATGAAAAGTAGGGCTAGACAATAATAACGGAACAGTAGTCCAGAATAAGCTGAAAGTCCCGAATACACACGCATGATAAATTGCGCGACGGCGTAAGATCGGGGTAGTTCGCAGTAGTTTCCACATTGAACCGAGTAAGGCCGTATAGTTTGTGTTTGCCATTGGCCTCCTAGTAGGGAGTACTTTTGATAATATGATCGCTAAGAGAAGAATTACTGCCGCAGACAAGGCAAATATTGCATTCCATCCCCAAATGTCAGCTACTAGGCTTGATATCGGACGTGACAGCATGATGCCAAGTAACAGACCACTCATGACATTACCAACAACGCGACCGCGTGTAGCTTCTGATGCAAGGTATGACGCAAAAGGTACGAGAACTTGTGCTGCGACCGATCCCAATCCGATGAAGAATGAAGCCACTAGGAAAAGAATTCCGTGTTTCACAAATACTGTGGCAGTCAGGGCGACTGTACTTAGAAGTAAAGATATAACTACTAGCTTTCGGTTTTCAACAATATCTCCTAAAGGCACAAGAAATAGTAAGCCGACAACATATCCAATTTGAGTTAGCGTTACAATCAATCCGGCACTACTAGTAGAAAGTCCAATTGCAGAGCTAATTAACCCAACCAAGGGCTGTGCATAATAAAGATTAGCTACGATGATACCACATGCAGTTGCTAGAAGTATGGTTAACCCCGTTGAAATATCTTTATCAATTGTTTGATTTTTTAAATTAGACATAGTTAACTCCTCCTATACCATTATCCCGAAGTTCTTGGATCATCTTGGCAAATGCTGCCGCAGTGTCAGACGCCATTTTACTAAATTGAGTCTGAACTGCATCCAACTCTTCTTTCAAGACTTTCAATTGTGCCATCTCTCCCCTCTCTTTTCCCATGTATTATTGTAATAAGTTCTTGTGGAGTCTTAGGCTTAGTTGCATCAGTTAACATCGTAAGATTTTTTAACTATTAAATACTAAACGTTTAGTTCATTAATTAAAATAAATAATATACTAAACGTTCAGTTTTGTAAATGGGTTATTTTATTTTGTATTCAAATTAAGTATACTAAACGTATAGTTTATATTTTTGAAAGGAATGATTAATGTGCAAAGTAAAAGAGGTCGGCCGCGTAATGTCGAAACGCATAAGTCTATCCTTTCCGCATCCTATGAGTTATTGTTGGAAAAGGGCTTTAAAGCGGTCACGGTCGATAAAATTGCAGATCGTGCTAAAGTTAGCAAGGCCACGATTTATAAATGGTGGCCTAACAAGGCCGCTGTGGTAATGGATGGTTTTCTTTCTGCTACCGCTGCCAAGTTGCCTGTGCCTGATACGGGCTCGGCATTAAATGATATTCTAATTCACGCCACGAGTTTAGCCAGGTTTTTGACAAGTCGGGAAGGGATCATTATTACGGAGTTAGTAGGCGAAGGGCAGTTTGATTCAAAATTGGCTAAGGAATATCGTACCCGATATTTTCAGCCCCGGCGACTCCAAGCTAAGCATCTTCTGGAGAAGGGAATTCAGAGAGGAGAATTGAAAGAAACTCTCGATATTGAAGTAAGCATCGATCTCATTTACGGGCCGATTTTCTATCGTTTGCTCGTAACTGGCGAAAAGTTGGATGATTCCTATGTGCATCATTTGGTGATGAATGCATTTGAAGGAATCCGATTGACCTGAATAACATTCGAACAAAAATTTATTTACCACGAAATTGCCGATTCTCCACTCTCTCGATATAAACCGTCATGACCTTTCATCACTTTAATATAGCTGAGCGATATCGACCACCGGAGAATCAAAGAGCACTTTTTGAATCTATACCTGACCGATAAACTGGGTTTCCAACCACATTAATGAATTGGATAGTGTGAATTTAGAGAGTATTGAGGAGCATTATATTATACGGATACAAATTTATCTTAAGTTGATGGGCATGGGATACCGCCAACATTTCGGAAATTTTGTACGCTAAGCGAATTTTAACCTAAAAAAAGTCGAATTCCTGTACGCTAAGGAACCGACTTTTTTAGATTGGCTTGTTCAACTATCCTGCTCCGTTAGTTTAAGTACATTCCTTCACAATATTATCTATATATTAACATGAATATCCAGTCTTCTTTAAAGGTGTTGTTCAATTATATGGCCCGATTGTGGAAAAACAAGAGCTTTTTTGTCCCACTAAATAAGATCTGCCTTATCAAACTAGAACTTTTTATAAACCTCCGCGTATACACTTTTCAATTGCTCACGTAATTTTTTATTTTCTTCCTCTAACTTCTTATCCTTACGTTTAAGCGATTCAATAAGAGCCTCCTTTTATTATACAACAAACGCGAAAACATTCTGATTATTAACATTTATTCTATGTACTTTTAATTTAGTTTACTTTATAGTTAAGTTAACTTAATTATTAAGCGAGGTGTTTTATGTATGAAAAATGATCTTATTCAACAAATTAACAGTTTACAAAATCATTTAAACGTTCAATTAGCAAGTAGATTTGAGCATAAAATTGATAATCAACTTACAGCTAAGCAAGTTTTATTATTAGAGCTAATCCGGATAGGTATCACTTCAACGAAAGATTTAGCTACCCAATTGAATATTTCAACGAGTGCAGTTAGTCAACTTCTTAATAAATTAGAAACAAAAGAATACATTACCCGCAATATTAATAAAGAAAATCGTCGTGAAATCATATTAAAATTGGCGATAAAAGGCGAGCGGTATTTCGAAGAATTGCAAATGCTCGAAGATGAAATCAATCACAATGTTTATGGACAGCTACCCTTAGAAGACTTGAAACATTTGGTCCGTATACTTGAAAAATTAAATACGATTGTAAAAGGGGAATAATCTATGTATGTGATTAAAAGAGGAAAGTACATTTGGTTATTATTGCTTTTCGCTATTTTTTGTAGTAATTATATGCTCTATCACACGCAAATAGGAAATAATCTTCTCCCACCAGAAACAAATATGGTAGTATTAGGGTCATTATTAGACCTAATTATTATGTTGCCTTTATTCTTTATGTTGTATAGCAAGAAGTTTTCTGTAAAAACAGCGATTATTTTATCAGCGACAGGATGTATATTAGCTAGGTTTCTAATTCCAAATCATCTTTTAGAACCATTTGTAGCTATTACTTGGGCTGGAATTGTAATAGAGGCTGCGTTAATCATCTTTGAAATTATATTAATTGTTACATTTGTTCGTTACATGCTAAAAATCGTGAGAAAGGTGAAAATGAGCAAATTACCGGTAGTTTTTTCTTTCCCACATGCAATTGATGACTATGTAAAGAAAAATTCAATTATCCATGTGATTTGTTCAGAGGTGATGATGTTTTATTATGCTTTCTTCAGCTGGAAAAAGGCGCCACCTACAGGTATAACACTATATAAAAGTTCAAGTTACATAGCATTTCAAATCATGATGATTCATGCAATTGTTATTGAAACATTAGGTTTCCATTGGTGGCTTCATGATAAATCGATGGTTATTTCGATCATCTTATTAGTTCTTAATATTTATTCTGTAATTTTTTTCTTAGCGGATATTCAAGCTATTCGATTAAATCCAATTTATATAAACAATGGATCTATGTTTCTCTCTCTTGGATTATTAAAGCGTACAGAAATTCAATTTAAAAATATTGAGTGTATTATCGAAGATCCAGCGATTCTAGAAAGTAAGTTATCGAAAGATACGATTGATTTTATTGTACGAGATTTTGAAAAAGTTTATCCAGACATGATTTTAAAAATGAAAAAACCTGTAAGAGCAACACTATTTATGGGAATTCAAAAAGAATATTCACAAATAGCTATTCGTTCTGACAATCCAACACAACTTAAAGAAATTATTTTAAATAAAATAAGAATAAAAACCTAGATTTTTAAAATAGTCTATTAAACTATCTATTTGAGCTGCTGGTCCTTCTTGAATAGAACCAAAATAAAAAATCCATATTTTCTTTTAGATAACTAACTTTAAAGAGCCTTGCTACATAAAAATTGTAGGAAGGCTCTGATTTTTTTAGCTAAAAATTAAACGACCTTATTAGCTCTATATAATCCTTATATATACACAAAGATGTTTGCTACAAACGAGCAAACATCTTTTCTTTCAGCATTCTTTCTCAGAACAGTATTCACTTAGTCTACTTCGGTCAACCGCTTCGCTTCAAAATATAACACTTGAATAAACTTCTTCGTATTAATTCTCGTATGTCCAGATGAGGCTGGTTCATCTTTTGTCAGTTCTGTCATACGTTTTCGTATAATTGTAAAATCAAAAAATTTCGGAGCATAGCTTTCAAACTTCGGATTTGAAAAATCTGTTAAACCGAGAGAAGCTAAATGATTTAACGATTGATAAATCGCTCGGCGTACTCGTTGTTCAGAAGCTTTTCTTTCTTTATCAATCTCCGCTTCCGAAGCCGTTTCTCCTAATTTTTTAACAGTAATATGTTGAAAAATATCTTTTAATGCTGGGAATCCATACTCAAAGGTTTCTTTCTTTTCTTGCCCAAATAAATATTCTAACATACTCAGTAAATCTTTACTTCCGTTCTCTCCGGCAATTCCGAGTTCCGATAATAAATATTGGCCCGAATCAATAATTTTTTTCTCTTCTAACTGTGGTTCACTTCGTAACCCAGGCTTCTCCCACTGAAATACATTATTTAATGATTTTTGAATATCTTGAATGGATCGTTCTAAACGAATACGTTCTATTACTTTTCGTACAACTGACACAACTTCAATTTTATTAAGAGGTTTTGTAATATAATACTCTACCCCAAGGGAGTAAGCTTCACCAATTAATTGCTTTGATTCTACTTGAGAGATCATAATCACTTTTCCTGCAAATGACGGGGCAATGTTTCGAACAGTTTCAATCCCATCTCGAAGGGGCATTAATAAGTCAATAAATAATATATCTACTTTTTTAAAATTCAACTGATCTCCTTCTATGAAAGCTCCATCTTCTGCTTCTCCTACTATTTCTCCAAGGTCTTCATCTTCAATGATTTGTGATAGCATAGAACGAAATACTTCGTCATCATCTACGATGTAATAAAACATCCCCTCACCCTTCCTTAGTCAGACTAGACTCCGGCAGTCTCACAATAAACTTGCAGCCTCTTTCATTGTCTCCGTCTTGTAGTATAACCTCTCCCCCGAGTTCCGTCACCATCTCTTTTATATAAGACAGTCCAATTCCTGTTGATGGCGTTCCTGTTTGATCATACTTCGAGGTAAAACCAGGCTTAAACACTAGCTCCTTATATTTCACTGGGATTCCCGGACCATTATCCATCACTTCAAATATGACGAACGCATCTCTCTTCTTTACCTGAATTGTAATGGCACCAGTGCTATCAACTGCTTCCACAGCATTGGCAACTAAATTATTTAAAATCGACAAAACAGTGTATACATGATACTGCGTATGCTCCCCTTCTAAACGTTTAGAAAATGATATTTTTTTCTCTAATAACTGCGCATACTTCTCGTTAATTCTTATAATCATTTCTATTAGTTCATTTCCATTTATATATTCTGAAAGATTTTTATCTAAAAGAAGTTTGGATAACCCCGCAAAAATTCTTTGATTATCTTTTTTTATTTCGTGTACTTCCCCTGCAATTTTCAGCGCCTTTTTACTATACGCTGCTATGTCATTTTCAGTGTTTCCTACTTTTTTCTGTTGTAAGTTCCGATATAGTTGATACGCTTCTTGTGTAATCATTTCCGCATTTTGCAGCGTTTTCTTTAAATGAACAGATTCCACATACAAATTAGAAAGATGCATAAACATCTTTTCATTTTCTTTCCGAACCTGAGCTTCTTTTAATTTTGTTTCATATAAATTCATCATATTTAAAAAACCGAGAGCAAAAAAGCTCCGAAAAATAGCAATAATAATAATTTTATTGAATTCTGAAACTGTAATCATCGTCCCAAGCACAAAAACGTGATAGAAAGCAAGTTCTGACATACTCGAGATAATTTCAATCGTTATCCCCAAACATCCAATGATAAATGGTTTCTGGTGAAATCTGTTTACTTTACATAGTGAAAAAAGACTTCCATAAACGAAATAGTAAAAAAAGACTGGATAACGCATAGAAAAGGAGTCTGAAAAATGAAAAGAACCTTGCAGCATCCAGTCAAGACCAATGCGAAATGTTACAACAGCTGCGCCAACAATTATACCCGCTAAAGCAGCTGGAATTTTCCTTAAAAATAATAATAAAAAGAAAAAAAGCGGTGTTCCAAAGCTAACACGAAACGTATCATTAAATGGATGAAAATTCAGTTCTCCAGCGATCGGAACAATCAAAATTGCAAGGATTAAAATTGAAATATCTTTCTTCCATAATTGACGCCAGTTCAAATATGCCACTTCCTATTATTTAGTATTCTTATCTTGACTCGTAATATTGAAACATAATAAGGAAAGCCCGCTTATTATATAAACGGGCTTTATTTCTATAGTGTTACCTTTTCAACTGCTTTTATTTGACGATAAACAGGTTGCCACATTGCAGCTTGAACAGCCTTCCTGATATCGTTATCATTTAATTCCTCACGAGCAACACCTTCAGATACTGCCGCTTTTGCCACTGCAATTGCAACTATCTCTGAAATATTACGCAGTTCTTCTACTTCTGGAAGAATCGGTGCACCAGGCTGACTTGTATCTACCATACTCGCTACCGCTTCTGCCGCTGCTGCAAACATGCCATCCGTCATCACACGAGCATGAACAACAATTGTACCAAGACCAAGACCCGGGAAGATAAGCGCATTGTTAGATTGTCCGATTACATAAGTAACACCATTATATGTAACTGGCTCAAACGGACTTCCCGTCGCAACAAGTGCTCGTCCTTCTGTCCAAGAAATTAAATCTGCCGGCTTCGCTTCTGCAAGAGGTGTCGGATTAGACATTGGTAAAATAATTGGTCGTTCCACATGAGCTGCCATCTCTTTTACGATTTCTTCTGTAAATGCCCCAGCAACTGTTGATGTACCGATTAAAATAGTCGGTTGTACATGTTTCACAACTTCAGCAAGACCAATCACTTCAGTTGTTTTCCATTCTTTCACTTCTGATTCTTCACGCGCATACGGACGTTGGAAATCAAGAAGATCCTCCATGTTATCTGTAAGTAAACCATTACGATCAATACACCAAAAACGGCGATTTGCTTCTTCCTCTGATAAACCTAGGCGTACCATCGCATCGCGTACTTGATCTGCAATTCCAATCCCAGCAGTACCCGCACCGAAGACAACAACGCGATGTTCACAAAGCGGAATACCAGAAGATTTCACAGCTGATAACACTCCTGCAAGTGAAACAGCACCTGTTCCTTGTATATCATCATTAAATGTACATACATTATCGCGATATTTATCTAAAATTCTACGTGCATTTCGTGAGCTGAAATCTTCCCAATGTAGTAATGCATTCGGAAACTTGTTACATACAGCCTTTACAAATAAGTCAATAAATGAATCATACGCTTCTCCAGTTACACGCGGATGACGATTTCCAATATAAAACGGATTATTTAATAAATCTTCACGGTTCGTACCAACATCTAAAATAACAGGTAATACACGGCTTGGATCGATACCAACTGCCGCTGTATAAACGGCTAACTTTCCAATGGCAATATTAATACCACCTACGCCCCAGTCACCAATTCCTAAAATACCTTCACCGTCTGTTACAACAACTAAATCGATATTTTCTGCGGTTGCACCCATGTTATCAAATGCTTCTTCAATGCCGCTTGGATCATCAATTGATAAATATACACCGCGTGGTTTACGATACTCATGACTATATCTTTGAATCGCTACACCAACAGTTGGTGTGTATACAATTGGAAGCATTTCTCGCAAATGATCTGTGAGCAAACGATAAAATAATACTTCATTACGATCATGCAATGCTGTTAAATATACGTTCTTTAACAAGTCATCAGGCTGTGAACAAAACTGCTCATACGCACGTCGCGCTTGTTCATCTAACGTTAACACAGCTGGTGGTAACAATCCTTTTAATCCTAGTTCTTCTCTTTCTTCAGCTGTAAAAGCGACACCTTTATTTAAAAGTGGTGTTGCTAATACTTCTACTCCTCGTAATGTCGTTTTTAACGTTCCATCCGAGGAAACCATAAATTTACTCATACAATCCCTACCTCTATTTATATATACCATTTCTATATTGTAAATAAAAAAAGGGGGAAAATCCCCCCCTCTTTTAATTTTTCTTTAAAAGAGCTGCTCCCGCAATTCCTGGGTGCGTCATTTCATATGGATCTAAAATTAAGTCTAATTCTTCTTGTGATAATACACCGTTTTTCAAGCAAAGTTCTCGAACAGATTGACCAGTTGCAATTGCTTCTTTTGCTAACCGAGCTGCTGCTTCATATCCAATATGTGGATTTACAGCTGTAATAATACCAACGCTTTTCTCAACATACTCTTTTAAGCGTCCTTCATTTGCTTCAATTCCTTTTAGACAGTTATCTGTAAAAGCACGGAATCCATTATTCATAATGCTGATGGATTGAAGTAAGTTAAAGACAAGTACTGGTTCCATTACGTTTAGCTCTAATTGGCCCGCTTCTGAAGCAAGACAAATCGTATGATCGTTCCCAATTACTTGGAACGCAATTTGGTTAATAACTTCTGGCATTACAGGATTTACTTTTCCTGGCATAATAGAAGAACCAGGTTGACGAGCTGGAAGCATAATTTCACCTAATCCAACGCGTGGACCGGATGCCATTAAGCGCAAGTCATTTGCAATTTTGGACATATTCATCATACATACTTTCAGTGCAGCTGATACTTCTGTATAAGCATCTGTATTTTGCGTTGCGTCAACTAAATCCTCAGCTCCAACAAGAGGAAGCTCACTAATAGCAGCTAATTGTTTTACTACAGCCTCAATATACTGTGGATCTGCATTTAATCCTGTACCAACAGCTGTCGCTCCCATGTTTACTTCATATAAGTGTTGACGAGATTGCTCAATACGCTTCATGTCACGTCCAAGTACACGAGCATATGCTTTAAACTCTTGTCCAAGACGAATTGGTACAGCATCTTGCAAATGTGTGCGTCCCATTTTAATTACATGATCAAATTGTTCTGCTTTCAATTCAAAGATATCATGCATATAGCCCATTGTTTGCAATAATTCTTCTAACATATTTAACGTTGCAATATGAATTGCCGTTGGGAATGCATCATTTGTTGATTGTGCCATATTTACATGACTATTTGGGCTAATATAATGATAGTCTCCCTTTTCCATTTCTAATAATTCAAGGGCACGATTGGCAATGACTTCATTTGCGTTCATATTCATAGAAGTCCCTGCTCCTCCTTGAATCGGGTCAACGATGAAATGCTCATGCCATTTTCCTTCTAAAATCTCTTGTGCTGCTTGTGCAATTGCTGAACCTTTCTTTAACTCTAATCGTCCAACTTCTGTATTCGCAAGCGCAGCCGCTTTTTTCACGATTGCTAATGCTTTAATTAATCCTTCATGGATTTTATAACCTGTAATCGGAAAGTTTTCAACAGCACGCATCGTTTGAACACCATAATACGCATGCATCGGTACTTCTTTCTCACCTAAAAAGTCTTTTTCAATTCGTACATCTTTTGTAGCTTCAGTTATTGTTGCCATGTTTGTTCACTCCTCAATTTATTTTGTCCCTCATTAACAAACAATCATTCCCATACCTCAAAAATTGTGCAAGAAATAAAAAATTGGGCAGGAGATATACTACTCGTAAAGATCCGATTCGTTCAACGAATAATCAGCGAGAGATAAAAATCCCTCACTGATTAAAATTTCGTTTTTTACGCTGCTTCTGTTGTGTTTACTGTTTCTAGATAATTCTTCGCTTTCTCTTGATCGAATTCACCTTCCCATTTCGACATGACAATCGCTGCTAATGCGTTTCCTAACACATTGACAGCCGTACGAATCATATCTAAAATGCGGTCAATACCAGCAATTAAAGCAATTCCTTCTACTGGAAGTCCCATAGAACCTAACGTTGCCAATACAACAACAAAGGAAGCACCAGGAACACCAGCCATTCCTTTAGATGTTAACATTAGAACAAATAACAATGTAATTTGTTCCGTCAATGACATGTGTACATTATACATTTGTGCTACAAATAGTGCTGCCAGCGCTTGATAAATAGCTGATCCAGTTAAGTTAAATGTATAACCAGTTGGTATAACGAAAGAAGCAACAGCCTTCGGACAGCCGAACTCTTCCATTTTCCGCATCAGATTTGGTAAAACCGCTTCTGAACTTGCTGTTGTAAAGGAAAGAATCAGTTCTTCTTTTAAAACTTTCATTAAGGTGAAGATATTTACTCCCACCATTTTTGCATTAATGCCTAATACAACAACAACAAATAAGATAACTGTTACATAAACGGCAAGCACTAATTTTCCTAGCGGAAGCAGTGTACCTACTCCAAATTTCGCAACCGTTACAGCAATAAGTGCAAATACGCCAACCGGAGCAAATTTCATAACTTGGTTTGTCACCCAAAACATCGCTTCTAATACACCTTCAAAGAAATTAAAGACCGGTTTGCCTTTTTCTCCAATTGCAGCAACCCCTAGGCCGAATAAAACTGAGAAGAAAATAATCGGTAATAAATCACCTTTTGCAATCGACTCAAATACGTTTGTTGGCACAATATGAGTAATTGTATCTGCAAAGCCTTTTTTCTCCGTTGCCTCAGCCGATGCTTGATATGATGAAATATCACTATGTTGCAAATGGCTCATATCAACTCCCGTTCCCGGATGGAACACGTTTGCTGCAATTAAGCCCATTAAAATTGCAATCGTTGTAATAATTTCAAAATAGAGTATTGTCTTTCCGCCTAATTTGCCGAGCTTTTTCATATCTCCTACACCAGCTACTGCTACAACAAGTGCAGAAATAACAATTGGAACAACAATCATCTTAATTAAATGAATAAAGATATCTCCAAGCGGTTGAATATAGGAAATAGCTGTTTTATTACCAGAAAAGATTGCCCCTACTACAACCCCTAAAACAAGTGCTACGAAAATTTGTGTAGCTAATCCGAATTTTTTCATGTATTTTCATCCCCTTCATGCGAACGCTTTCAATTTGAATGTATAAAAGCTTTATTCACATGATATAGATAAACCTACAAAATCAGACAAAAATCTACAAGTTTGTCACAAAACTTTCAAAAATTTTTCTTAAAATGTTCATTGATGCGCATCTTCAGTATACAACCAAAAAATAGTATCGATAAAATATCTAATTATTTTGTATATTCTAAAAAATACGTCTATTTTAAAAATGAAACAAAAAGGAGTGGATGTTATGAAAAAACATACAATGACTTTCATTATATACCGTTCTTTTCTGTTTCATTTTCTCGTAAAGGAGCAAAGGCATTCGCCTTCGCTCCTTTTTTATTGTCATTATTAAAGGGGGAAGTAACAATGAAGCCGTATAAGCGAGTATTAATCAAACTAAGTGGAGGCGCTCTCGCCGATCAAGATGGAAACAGTTTTGGTTCCAAACACTTAGAACATATCGCAACTGAAATTTTATCTATTGTTGATTTAGGTATTGAAGTTTCTATTGTTGTGGGTGGAGGGAACATTTTTAAAGGGAATTTAGCTGAAACATGGGGTATTGATCGCGTAGAAGCAGATAATATAGGTACATTAGGCACAATTATTAATAGCCTAATGTTACGTGGTGTCTTAAAAAGTAAAACAAATAAAGAAGTTCGCGTCATGACATCTTTTCCCGTTACAGCTGTTGCCGAACCCTACATTCATTTACGAGCTGTTCATCATTTAGATAGAGGATATATTGTTATTTTGGGCGGTGGAAATGGCCAACCTTTTGTTACAACTGATTATCCAAGTGTACAACGAGCAATCGAAATGAATAGCGACGCCATTTTAGTCGCAAAACAAGGCGTAGATGGTGTCTTTACAAGTGACCCTAAACAAAATAAGTCAGCAAAAATGTATCGTCATTTAAATTATAATGATGTTGTTCAGAACAATATAAAAGTGATGGATCAATCAGCCTTATTACTTGCTCGTGACTATCATTTACCAGTCCATATCTTTAACTTTGATGAATCAGGAGTAATGAAAAAAATATGTTTAGGAGAACATATCGGCACCTTAATCAGTCATAAGTTAACAAAGCTTGAAGATGAAAACTAGCCTTTTCAAAAAATTCTACTGCCATTATGAAATAAGGTGCGAATTATACCGCACCTTATACTTTCTACAAGAGGGAGCGAGAACATAGAAATATTCAACTCCCATAGTTCATAACCCTACAATCACAAACCATTAAATACAACTACCGGTTCTTCTATATTATTATTAATCAAAACTACATCTGCACATTCCTTTGGCGCATGCTCTTCTATGTACATGTGACAAGCCGCATGATATCGCTGTAAAAACATTTCGCCTGCCTTCTCTTCACTTCCAAAAGCTTGCGCCTCTCGCTTGGAACCACGTTCTCTAGCAATATTAAAATCTGTTTCTACAAATATTCTATAATCAAACAACTGTTTTAGTTCTTGCTTAAATAAAAAGGTTCCATCTACTATAAATATCGTATCTTTTGAAGCCAATATTGGGTCTGAAGGAATATACATATCTGTCTCTAAATCATGTGATTTTATCTCATAACGCATCGTACCATTAGGCCCTAATGGCATTAATAACCGTTCAGAAAATGCTTTATAATCATGAGCATCTTCATAATACCCTTTCGCCGATTCCTTCCCTTGTGAATATCTAATTGCCCTCGGATGATGGAAATAATCTATACTTGTTCGAATTACTTTTCTTCCTTGATTTTGGATTTCTTTTGCCAATTCATTTGCAAATGTTGTTTTCCCTGAAGCTGTAATGCCGCTTACACCTACTCTTACAGGATGATTGAATTCAAGCATACATATATGTTCTGCAACCTCACGAATAGCAGTTTGACGTTTCACTCTAATTCCTCCCCACGGAATCTAACCACATTTCTTCTCGCATTAAAGGAAAATAATTCCTCCCTGCCATTTTAGTTTATCATCCAAAATATATGTTGTAAAAATATGTTTTCGTTTCTCGAGAGACTATTACAAATAAGAAAAAATGCCGTATTACGCCGCATTTTTTCTTATTTATATTACTAATCCTATAAATAATAATCAAACAACCCTGCTATCTTTTCTTTACACCGATCCCAAAAAGATAACTTATCAAAGAATGATATCGTCATTTCTTTTGAATCTTGAAAATCTTGTGCCAATACCTTATTTACTTGTTCAAGAATTGGACCACCCTTTATATAGAAATTCATCTCGTCATTAATACGAAAGCTACGTGAAGTAAAATTTGTTGTTCCTGTAACGATTGTTTCATTATCAAATACCATAGATTTTCCATGAAACATTCCTTTTTTATATCCGTATACGGAAATGCCATTCTCGATAGCTTGACGAATATAAGGATATGCAGCCTCTTTTATAAGAGGGATATCCGGTTTGAAAGACCAAAGTATTTTAATGGAAACACCACGCTGCCTCGCTTGAATTAAGGCATTCATAAGTTTTTCATCTTTTGGTATAAAATACGGTGTGGCAATAATGATAGATTGCTTTGCCTGCTTTATTAATTCAATGTACTTATTTATCACATCATGACCATTATAACAAGACAATGTGTGTAATGTTTTTCCTGGGACAATCTGCTTAGAAGTACTTGTTATTCCTTCAGAAGTATCTCGTTTCCAGTCTAATACAAACTGTTCTTCTAAATCTTTCACTCCTTCTCCCTGTATTCGTACATGATAATCTCGCCAATATCCAAAACGCTTGTCTTTTCCTAAGTACTCATCGCCTATATTGAAACCACCGCTATACCCTATTTTTCCATCAATTGTTGTAATACGGCGGTGATTCCGATGATGCAGTGAATAAAAAAAGAATGGAAATTCAGGTTTTCTACTATATGTAAAATGAACACCGCTCGCTTGTAATTCATTTTTCATTTTTCTTTCGAAAGACAAATCATTAATCCAATCTACTGATAAGTATACTTGTACACCTTCTTCTGCTTTTTCTTTTAACAAATTCAAAAAAGAATGACTGCTTTTATCATCTGAAATAATGAAGAAATAAGTGAAGATGGAATGTTTCGCCTCTTTTATATCAGAAAATAACTGCTCATATAAGGATTTCCCCTCAGCATATAATTGGAAATCACTATAGTGCAGCTCATATTCTTTAGATTGATTTTTTTTCGCTTCTATTTTTCTCCCTAGTGTTACATCAATATGCATCCAAATAATGAGAAAAGCTAATATGGCAATAATAATAGAAATAATCCGAAATATCTTTTTCACCATTTTGTTTTCCTTCCGCACAAAATAATTTTCTCTACATAGTATTTCAAAAGTTGCTTGCTTTAATGCTTAACGTCATTACGAATAGTATTTTTCTTTTAGAAGGAGACTGTATAGAACTCTATAAAAGCATATCAATATTACATAAGCTGCTTTAGTTAGCCAAGATACAAAAAGGGATGCAGTATCAAACTGCATCCCTTTTGTATCTTGAATTAAATAAAATTCCTCGCATCGTTATTACGCCCAAACTTATAAATTGCGATTAGGAAAAAGGCAATGGCAAAGGCAAATAAGATTAAAATGTTTAAATATAAATCTGCGAAATGTGTTCCTTGCTGTAATTTCGTGATTGTGTCTAATAGCCAACGCTGCGGAAGAAATTCAGCAACTTTTTGCACAGATGCTGGCATAATTTCAAATGGAAAGAAGCATCCGGCAAGCAAGCATGTTGGTGTAATAATAATATTTTGCATTGCATTCGCAGAAGTTGAGTTTTTCGCAAAAGATACAATCGCTAACGATAAACCAATTGCGACTAAGCCAAATAGCATCAGTACTCCAATCATAACAATTAAAGGCATATTTATATCAATATGAAACACATTGGTCATAAATAATACTGTTATAACAATTTGCACGATCAAAATAAGCATATTAACAGCAACATTAGATAAAATATATTTCTTCCCATCTATCGGTGTTGATAATAACCTGAAATACGTTCGGTTCTCTTTTTCTTTCAAAATTAATTCTGAGAAATTCACTGCTGAAAAAAGCATAAACATAATGAGATAGCCAACTGTTTGATTCGTCATATCTTTATTTTTCGAAGTATCCTTAAGCGTCTCGGCTGTTAACTTAAATGAATTTTTTTGATAACTTGCATACATCTTCTCAAACTTACTTTGATCATCTTGTGCTACTTTACTAATTGCCGTTATATTATCAATATAATTATACAAATACGATTTTATAAACCCTGTTACTTGAGCACCTTTAATTGAAGAAATTTGAATGTGACTCGGTTTACCATTTCGAACACTTTCTGAAAAACCTGAATCTAACGTAATTACTCCATCCAGCTTTTTCGAGGCAAGCTTCTCCTCAACTTCTGATTCCTTAATTTTACTCACTTTCACATGATTTAATCCTTCTATAAATTTCACGGTATCATTTGCTATATAATGATTTTCATTATTTACAACCCCGATGTTTAATGTCCCTTGCCCTGCATTTCCATACATCAGAAAAGAAATTAGTGCTCCCGCTATCGGTAAGCCGATAATAATAAGTAACCCTTTTTTATTTTTCAAAAGTACCGATAATGTTTTTTGTATGAGCCATAAAATATCTTTCATATTATAGCCCCTCCCGTCTGCGTAATACGATAATCGCAATCAATAAAAACAATGCTGAAATTCCAATATTCAAAGAAATTACCGGAAGTGCTGCCCCTAAATCATTCGCATAAATAATTTTCATAATTGCTGTATTTGCCCATGTTAATGGCGACATATTTGTAAGCACATTTTCTTCGACTACAAAATATGCTCCACCAAAAATAGAAGCCAATTGTACAACAACCATAATCACCGCTTTAGCTGCCTCACCCGTTTTCGTAATATATCCAATCCCTAATCCGAAGCTAATTGCAAGGAATACTTCTGTTAGTAAAATCAGAAAGACTACTCCAAGATGGTCCCCCCAATTTGCGCCATAAACAAATTTACTAAAGACAACGACAAGAAGAAGACAAAGTGCATTTACTACAAGACTACCGAATATTTTCCCAACGAAGATTTCCGCTTTACTAACAGGCGCGGCAATTAAACGATCTCCCGTTCTTCGTAATCGCTCTCCGCGAATGAGATAACTCGCTCCCATCGCTCCATACAAGGCAATCATCGTCGTCATCACAACCGCATAATAATCCATAGAGCTTGGTTTTTTAGCAGCTTGTAAAGATGTCTCTTTTATATAATCATCATGATTTCCACTTGAAATAACTGTGCTAACTTTCCCTGGATCTACTTTCGCAACTTCTACCGCTACGTTGTACTTATCAACAAATGTAGTAAGCATCCCCTCAACAATACTTCCTTCAATACTATTTCTATCACTCTCATATAACTTCACGCCATCTTGATTCATTTCTACATAGCCAGCATATTTATTTTGTTTCACTTCTTCTTTTCCATCTACATCAGTTGAAGCTTTTTTAAAGTGAATTCCAGATTTATCTGCTTCTTTTATAAACGCTTCAAAGGCCTGCGAAAACTGACTATTAGCTTCATCTTTATATAATACCTGTATATTTTCAATAGAAAGACTGTCACTATTAAATGCATTTGTTAAAGCTGTTCCCAAGACTAGCATAAGTACAATTGGGAATGCTAACATAAAAACTAATGTTCTTATATCTCGAAAATCTCTTTTAATTTGCACGATAGCAATATTGAAGATGTTCAAGCGATGAACCTCCTTTTTCTATTTACTATTAATCTTGTTAATCTCGTAATTTTCTCCCCGTTAACGTCAGAAACACTGTTTCTAAGTTGGGTGCCTGTTCTTCTACCGATCGTATTTCTATATCATGACTAATAAAATATTGAATAATTTTATTTAAATTGTTCACTCCTGTATCGGAATTCACTTTAATTACGTTTTCTTCTATTTGAACAGCTTTAACCCCGCTAATTTCTTTTAGTTGATCCATATCCATATCTTCAATTGTTTTTACTTCAATCCAAATATCTTTCGTATCAGTAATGATTGCTTTTAACTGTTCTTTCGTTCCTTCTGCAATAATCTTTCCGTGATCAACAATCGCGATTTTTGTACAGATCTCCTCCACTTCCTCCATATAGTGACTTGTGTAAATGATTGTGCTACCCATTTCGTTTAATTTTCGTACGGACTGGAGGATGTAGTTCCTTGACTGTGGATCAATCCCTACTGTCGGCTCATCCATAATAATTAACTTCGGACGATGTGCAAGCGCACAAGCAATGTTAAGTCTTCGCTTCATTCCACCAGAGAAGTTTTTCGGATAGCTTTTATGTCTATCACTGAGCCCTACAAACTGGAGCGCTTCTTCTACTCTCTCTTTCAATTCAGTTCCTCGCAATCCATATAATCCTGCAAAGAATTTTACATTTTCATAGGCGGTTAACTCCTCGTAAATCGCTATGTCTTGCGGCACAATACCAATGTTCATTTTTGCAAATCGGCTATACTTCTTACTATTTTTTCCTAATATGTTAATCTCACCTTCATTACTTCTTAGCAATCCAGCAATCATATTAATTGTTGTACTTTTACCAGCACCATTTGAACCTAAAAATCCAAATATTTCTCCTTGTGCGATAGATAAAGACATATTATCAACTGCGATGAAATCACCAAATTTTTTCGTTAAGTTTTTTATCTCTAATGCGTTCATCATTTCACCCCTATTTCGGTTTCTCTGCTGTTATTATAAACAAAAAGAATGAACCTGCTCAGTGCATAAGTTCATTCTTTTCACATGAGAATATTCACTTTTTTCCAGTGAGATCATTCATCTTATCTATTCCTTACTGTATCGGCAATAACATTGTTACTGAAAAACCATTGGTCCCATCTACAATAATTTTCCCATTAATAGACGCTGTTCTCTCCTCCATCCCAATGATACCGAGGCCTTTCTTAACAATGGTTGCCCCTTTTCCGTTATCTTTCACCTGCACCTTTACCATCTTGTTAAGCACATTAATATCTATTGAAATGACCGTCGCATCAGCGTATTTCATCGTATTCGTTAACGCCTCTGTAACATTTTCACCAATGATCTTCCATTGGATAGGAGAAATTGTATCCAAATTTCCTTTATGCACAAACGGAATTTTTATATTATGCTTGCTCGCAAATTCATCTATGAATAATTTCATACGATGAATTCCAATTTGTTCAGTTGGCGGTTTCATATTTTTAAGGGTAATTCTAATACTTTCAATACCATCTTTAGAAATATGAATCGCATTTTGAAGTAACTCCGCAGCTTTGTCTTTATCTATTTCCATTAACCTCTTTGCTGCTTCCATTTGAATAAGTGCCCCTGTCATGGAATGACCAATTTTATCATGAATTTCTTGTGATAATCGATTTCGTTCTTCTAGCTTAAATGTGTATTCAGATTGCCTTATGTATTCTTTATTTTCATGCAAACTTTTTGTGAGCCTTTGCATATCTTTTCGCATGATGTCATTTTGCGTTTCAAATTTCACCAATTTTTCCGTATATAGCCTTGCCATTGTGAAAATAACAAAACTAAATACAGCGATTAAACCGTATGTCATACGTATATCTTCCTCAACAAACAGAACCGGAAGAAGCATAATGAAAAACATCAGCCATTTTTCATATATGTAATAAAAAGTAAATTCATATAAATTCAGAGGTAAAAATAAAAATAATAACGGATGAACCTGTCCATATGAAACAATTGTAATGACAATCGATGCCAATATAACTACTTTCTTCGCTGTATCTTTTTTCAAAATATAAATCGTAACATTTACACAAAGATAAAGAAGTAAAGTAAATACAATCCATGGTAGATTCGTAACGTTGGAATGGGCATAACTGAACACAATATATAGGAAAACTATGAGCTTACTAATAATGATCCAAAATTCCATATTTCTAATCCACTGTTCCCGTTAAATAGTAAATGGCGATTTGCGTACGATGCTCAAGCCCCGTTTTACTAAGAATTGAGGTAATATAGTTCGCAATCGTCCCTTCTGATATAAAAAGCTGTTTTGAAATCTCTTTATTTGAAAAACCTTTTGCAATAAGAGCAATAATACTAAGTTCTCTTTCTGTGAAAAGACTCTTATCTATTTTCGGTTCTTCTTCTTTATTTTCTTGTAAGTTTGATTTAATTTTATCGAGGACTACATCTTGTATCACAGTATGTCCGTGATAAACACTTTTTATCGCATCTCGTATTCGCTCCGGATCATTATTTTTTAATAAATAACCTTTCGCTCCATTTTTTACTGCATCTAAAATGTATTCGTCATCATCAAATGTCGTTAATATGAGCGGCTTTGTTTTTGTTTGTTCACAAATTAATTTCGTTGCTTCCACGCCGTTCATATTCGGCATACGTACATCTAAAAGGGCAATATCAACATCATGTTTTTTGCAATACTCTAGTGCCTCTTGCCCATCATTTACTGTTACTAACACTTCAAATTCCGCGTATGTACTTAAAATGATTTTCATACCTTCTCTAATAAAAGAATTATCATCAGCTATTATCACTTTTATTTTCATAGTTGTTAGTAGGTGTTACCTTACTAACATTCGCCTCCTTTCAATATACAAATTTCACCATCTCATAAGTAACATTTTTCATTTTCTTTCCTACTCTTCAGTTACAGTAAAAGTTTCTTTCTTATCCTATTAAATTCACTTTTGCGGTATCCTTATTACGGAAATATTAATAGGTCATTTAGAATTACACAGTTTTATAAAGTGAAACTTCCATCAATGGGGGTTTTCTTCATCCCACATTGATGGTTATTTGAACCAATCGGGCTTTTACGGGCAGTTACCCCCCTCCTACCTTCTTCGCTTTTCTCTGAATATTGAGGTGGGGGTATTACTGCCCGTTAATGCGGGATAAACAAATTAACTGTCCGATCTGATTACATTCTTCTGCAAACCATATTGCTCCATCTGGTCCTAGTACAATCCCATGCGGTTCAGAGTTTTTCGTAGGAATTTGATATTCCGCAATTTCTCCATTCACCGTAATTCGTCCAATCTGATTACTTCCCCACTCCGTAAACCAAAGTACTCCATCCCTTCCTGCAACAATCGCATGTGGTCGGGCATTTACAGTTGGGATAGGGTACTCGCTAATTTTTCCCGATGTCGTAATTCTTCCTATTTTATTTCCGTTTATTTCTACAAACCATAGCGCTCCATCAGGTCCATTTGTAATGCCTACTGGAGCAGAATTCATTGTAGGTATAGAGTACTCAATAATTTGACCGGATGTTGTAATTTTCCCTATTTTATTACTTTTGTTCTCCGTAAACCAAAGTGCCCCATCTGGTCCTGATACGATAAATGACGGATAAGATTCCGAATTAGGTAATGTATACTCGATAATCTCGCCTAACAATGAAATTCTTCCTATCTTATTACTTGTTAGTTCCGTAAACCATATTGCTCCATCAGGTCCTTCTGTTATTCCATACGGAGCTGATTTTGTAGTAGGTAGCATATATTCAGTAACCTCGCCTTGCATTGTAATCTTTCCAATCTTATCCGTCTTGTATTCTGTAAACCATAGATCCCCATTCGCCCCAGATACTATACATGAAAGCCCAGCATCTGATGTAGGAACGAAGAATTCCTGTATTTCACCGGTTACAGTCATTCTTCCTATTCTATTTCCCTTATGTTCCGTAAACCAAAGAGCTCTATCCACACCGACCGTTATCCCATAAGGGCCTGATTCAGCCATCGGAAGACGATATTCATTAAATCTTACTTGCATTGTACTAAAACCTCCTTTTTGTTGATGCGTGCACTTATCATATGAAAATAAATATGTAAGTATTTCCGTGAATATAATTCATATACCTTCATTACTTAGAAGAAAAAACCACAAAAAATTGCACTCAATGAAACATTGAAGGAAAACCCAATAAAAAAACCTTTCACTGCTACATTTAAAGCTGTGAAAGGTTTTAATTTTTATCTTTTATAAGTATGAAGAGGATATATAGATTTTTTCCGCATCACTATTCAAGTTGTTTTTCATTATATAACCGCTTTTAAGCTTTCTAAAACCAATCCAATCATACATCCACAAACGGCACCATTTACACGAATCCACTGCAAATCTTTTCCTACGTTATTTTCAATCATCTCAATAAGTGTTTTATCATCTAATTTATCTAAATTTTCCTGTACGAGTTTTCCGATTTTAGAATGATTGCTTTCAACGACGTTTACAATTTGTTTTTGTAGCCAATCTTCCATACGTTGAACTGTTGCTGCATCTTCTTTTATTTTATTCATTTGTGTCGTCATAAACGGTAGAAGATATTTGTCCGCAAATTCATCTTTTTGAATAAAATCTACAAATTTTTGCTTTGCTTGCTCAAGAAATTCTGTTATCTTCTCAGCTGCCTCCCAATTCACAATCCAATTTTCTTTCCAATTCTCTAGTTCTTTTAATACCGATTCATTTTCCTTCATATGTAGGATTTCGTGGCGAATTTTCATCAATAGAGCTTGTCTCGTGCTATTATCAACGTTTTGCAAACTACTAATATTATTAATAATAAACTTTTGCAGAATGCTACCAACTTTTTCTTCATCGGCAATACTCATAAAGGATTTAAGCGCAAACTGTAAGAAACCATCTACTTTTATATTTTCTAGCGCCTTCATACCTAAACTACCAAGTTGATATCGAGCTTCATCCTGCGCTGTCCATTCTTTCGCTTTGACCAATAAATAATCTACTGTCTTTTCATCATATTGTTGTGTAACTATTTGATCGACAAGTGCTCGAAAAATATTACCTACGTTAATTGTATGTAAATACGTTTTTAATTCTTTTTCCAAAACAATAGCTAACTGTTTTGTATTCACTTGCAGAATCGCCTTTTCAGCAATTGTAACAATCCCTTTCTTTAACGCATCGGAATGCAGCTCTCTTTCCGCAATATGTAATACCGTTGCAGCCAACTTCATTTCTTTTATTTTATCGGTAATACTTTCTTTCGTAAGCCAATCATTTTCCAGCGTGGAAACAAGTCCTTTCGTAACCCGTTTCCGATTTTTGGGCAATAGAGCTGTATGCGGGATCGGTATCCCCATCGGGTGACGAAACAGTGCTGTAACTGCAAACCAATCCGCGAGTCCCCCTACTAAACCAGCTTCAAATCCACCTTGTATAATATTCCCTGCTATCGTTCCTTGAAACGGGATTGTTGCAACAAAACCAACCCCCATTATTCCAAGTGAAATTCCTGCTAAATATTTTGACTGTAATGACATTGTATTTCCACATCCTCTTATTATGTAAAGTAAACCTTTGTAAATTCATTGAATCATTTAGACCTTTGTGTATAGATTCCAAATTTCCTTCAACAAAAGCATATATATATACTATAATAAACCACATTAAAAATAACAAAGAAATTCATACAAAAAAACAAGAGGCTTATACGCCTCTTGTTTTACAATTTCATGATATTGTTAACAATTCAGCAATCCCCTTATTGATGAATTGAAGATTTATGCTTCCTTCTTTATTTCGAAAGAGTAATCTTTAAAATTTGTATTTTTATTGGGCGTTTTTTGGTTTAATGCATAGTAAAGATAATAAAGCTCCTACAAATGCTAAAAAAATTGACAGATAAAATATATAATTATCCGGCCCTTTCATTAATACTGCAAACAACGGAGGGCCTGCGGCTACTCCTACAAATCGCATTGAGCTATAAAGAGATGTAATCGATCCTCTCTGTTCCTTCTGGATTCCTTCTGTTACTAGAGCGTCTAAGCTAGGAAGAGCAACACCAATCCCAATTCCACTAATTACAAGACTCGTGATAATGATGTAAATGTTTTTGAAGAATATTGGAGTTATTAATGTTATTCCTAATAAGAAAAAACCAATACATATACACCACTTCATCATTATTTTCTTATTCCCAATTTTTTTCCCTGTTATATAAGAAGTAAGAGAAAGTGAAGCTAACGGAATAGCTAATACAAAGCCTTTCCAAACTCCCTCTAAGTGATATCGCTTTTCTAAAATGGAAGATAAATAAAAAAGGATACCAAACAGAATGAACATAATAATGCCTCCAAGTATAAAAATTGGAAAAAGCCAACGACCTTTCTCGCATAAAATCAACTTTACATTTTGAAGAAAAATACGTAATGGAGGAGCTTCTTGTTTTTGTTTAGGTGGCTTCACAAAAAAGAGAATTAAAATAATGGATATTATACACAAAATCGGGATGAACCAAAAAGGAAGGAACCAAACAAACGAAGCTAGTAAGGACCCTAAAATTGGACTTAAAACCTTACCTAATGTATTCGATGTTTCGACTAGACCTAGGCCACTGCTCACTTGTTTTTCATCTTGAAACATATCACCTACACAAGGAATCACAACAGGCATTGCCCCAGCTGAGCCAATTCCTTGAATGATCCTCCCTATTAAAATCCACGTATAAGGATTTTCAAGCTTCCATGATACCCAACCCGTAATAGCTCCCCCTATAGCTGCTATAAATAAACTAGGTATAATTACTTTCTTCCTTCCCCACTTATCAGATAAATAACCAGCTATAGGAATTAAAATAATAGCGACAACAGAATAAACAGTAATGATAAGAGAAACTTGAAAATCATTAATATTTAATTTCTTTTCAATTAATGGAAGGACAGGGATTAACATAGAGTTTCCAAGTGTCATAACTAAAGGAACAGATGAAAGGGCCCACAAGCTCCATTTTTCTTTTTTATCCATATTTATAGTATCTTCACCTCTTAATGACTTCATTTCAAAAATATACTCTTACTTTTTCATAATAAAGTTACTATTCCCCGTGCGTGCATTAATGTTGCATGAAAACATAAAAATCCCCTCCAGATAAGCAATCCAGAAGGGTCTTTTATTCACATCATTATTTTGGTATCTTATTTCTATTAACGCTCATTTGCTTAACAAGAAAAAGGATACCAAACCTTTAGCTAATAAGACGCGTAATTCGCTTCTTCTTCCACGACAATCGATAGTATCCATATTGTAAAAGCAAACTCACAATAAACGCAGCTGGATATCCAATCCATATTCCTTTTATCCCAAGGCTCGTATGATACGACAGGAAATAGGCCACTGGAACTTCCACACCCCAAATCGATATAACCGCAAAAATAGTCGGCCACAATACAGTTCCACTCGCACGCATTGTCGCACCAATAATTTGCGCATGACCGAAAATTAAGTAACTCCATAATGTAATCATAATGAGACTATGTGCAATATCAATCGTACTCTGACTCGTTAAAAAGAGCGCTAAAATTTCTTTTGAGAACAAATAAATAAAAGAAATTAATATTCCTCCAATTACATAGTTCATAACAAGTCCGGCTCGGATTACTTTTTGCAGACGATCAAATTGATTAGCTCCAATGGACTGAGCTGCAAATATAGAAACGGTAATCCCAAGACTCACAGCTGGCATCTGTACATAACTTGCCACTTGGTTCACTACTCCGTATGCCGCAGTTGCATCTGATCCAAAGCGATTTACAAAGGAAATAACGGCAATCTCCGATAATGAAACTAGTATCATATTAATACTTGCCGGAATGCCAAGACGTAATAATAATTTTAACAAATCCCAATCCATGCGAAGATACTTTCGAACTGTTGCATCAAATTGCAACGGATGTTTCGTTTTTCTTAAATAAACTAACAGAGCAATAAATGTAACAATTGTTGATATAACAGAAGCATATGCTGCGCCGTACACACCAAGTTTCGGCAGGCCTAACCAACCAAAAATAAGAATAGGTAATAATGCCATATTTAGTCCTGTACTAACAATTAAAAAATAAAATGGTGTTTTAGAGTCACCTGTACCACGCATAAAAGTCGTATAAGCAAAATATAAAAACAGAATTGGCATAGAAATAAATAAAATTCGTGCATAATGAACACTCATGTTGATTATGTTTTCTGGCGTACCAACAAGACGCATAATATCCATTGCAAACATACTACCCACTACCGCTAAGATCGCTCCAAGTACAAACGTAAATGTCAACGTTGTACCAACAATGGCCTTTAAGCGATCTTCATTACGAGCTCCAAAAGCCTGACCGATTAAAATCGAGCTACCAGAACCTATACCAATTACAAATGAAATAAGTAGAAAAAACAACGGGAAGAAGGCCGAAATAGCAGCTAAGTCATTAATGCCAAGCCAACGTCCCACCACTACCATACCAAACAATTGTCCAAGCGACTGCAATACATTACTTAACAGTAAAGGAATGAGAAACATAGACATAGAACGCCATATCGGTTTATTTTCTGTTTCTTCTTCAATTGTTTTCAAATTTCATAACCCCTTTTATCGAGATGTTTCGCGGTTATATCCACGCTCTCCATATGGCTGCAAATTCTCTAACCATTTCTCTTCTAGTTTCTTCAATTCTTCTTTTGCGTTAAAATATCCAGTATCTTTCTTTTTCAACACTTCTAATATTTCAAACTCAAAAGCATCTGCTCCGTATTCCTTCCAATCATCTTGCAATGCCTTATTCGTATGAGAACCCATATTAAGTAAAAGTCGTCTTCCACTCATCGTTTTTAAGTTCCTCGTACTCTCTACATACACTTTTCCGTTTTTCATATTCTTAATACAGTAAATCCCAGATTCTATTTCTGTTTCTTTATACAGTTGTTTTAACTCTTCTCTTCTATTCAATTTCCTTTCTCCTTTCACTTTTTCTATATTGTTCTCTATAATTTCACCCAGTACTGGCTTCCATCAGGTGTTCTGTCTAAGAAACCGTATTCGATTAAATACCTTCTTAACGTGACATAGTCAGAATATACATTTTCTAAAATCTCATTAACTTCTTTTTCTGTATACTTTTGATTGCTATCAAACTTTTTCACTAGATGTTTCAAAATAATTAGCTTTCGCTTTTGTTTCTTCGGAAATTTAGAAAGCGGTCCATCTAATCCTTCTGTAAAATGTAATTTCAAAATTTCTTCATTCTCATCTTCTGTAATATTATATCTTTGGTCGACCATTGTAGCTGTCCTATGAATTGGCAAGAATTTAGGCTGATTCGTTACCTTTTCTTCTGACAACTCCATCAGCGCAAGAAACACTTTTGCTTGCTTCATCTTCTCTCTTAATGTAAAACGATGATTCCGAATTGTTGATGTGCTTCCACCGTCCATTTCCTTCACAATTTCTTTATCGTTTAAACCCATATGAAAGAACTGTATCATCTTCTTTTGCAAGTCTGTTAAACCTGTTAACTTCTTATCTAACCCTAATAAATAGTCGAACATAGAAGTATGTTCATTTGCGATATGAAGCTGTGCAAACTTCTCTGCTTCATAAAAAACGTTTTGCTCTTGATAAATAATACCTTTCATAAATTTTTCTCCGCAAGCTAAACAAACGTATTCTTCAGTGTCCTTCTCAAATACATATCCTTTTTTTAATTCCTCAACCGTGGCATTCCAAAACCATTCTGAAATATCATTCATGCTAAACAATCCCCTAAAAAGTTTATTTTAAAAACAAACAAATTATGATTTGGTTTATTTTTATTTATAATACCACAACAAAAATAAACGTTTCAATATATCGTTTACCCATTTCTAAACAAAAATAAATAATGTTTGTTATTTTAGCAAACATCATTATTATCAGTTGCAGAGTAAATTTATTTTTTAAGTATGTAAATACAAGACAAAGAAGTGTAACAGATATGATAATTATTATTCACATCTCTTAGTCCACATACTATAACGTTTGTGATTCATAAACGTTACATGTATTCCCAAATAAAGCGAAACTTCCATCAGTGAGAATTTTCTTCATCCCCCACCTATCTTCTTCGATTATCTCTCAATCTTGAGGTGGGGGTCTTACTGTAGCATTTAAATTAAGTTTGATAAAAAACATCTTACAAACCCATATTTCTCAATAAATAAAAAGAATCCATTTTGAAAAAGATTGATCAAAATGGATTCTTATCTAGCAGATTTAAGTATCGATTTTATAAAAAAGTTTGATCATTTTCTACATGTGTTGCTCACCAATCGCGCCCGATTGCGGAAGATTAAAAAATGCGAAAGAGCTGTAAAAGTAGCTTCTAAATTATATTACTAACGCATCCGTTCGTAATATAATATTCAGTGCAATTTTTTTGGGTTTTAGGTATAATTTTTTTAGTAAGGTCCATCTAGTAACCGCTGTACAATCACTCCCTATCACGCACCCCATTGACTCCATACTGTCTTCAAAGGAGGATAACATGAATAATCAAATCTTTAGCGCACGCCTGACTCTCACAAGACTGGCATTACACGATTGGGAACTAATCCTCTCCATCTATTCCAACCCGACACTTATGAAACACATCGGAGTGGTGAAAAACCATGAAGAAATCCGCCGTAACTTTGAAAAAGAACTCGCTCCGTGGAGCATCGAATCCACACATTGGCTAACGTGGATAATCCACGAAACTTCCTCAGGTAACAACGTTGGCTTAATCAGCATCTGCACCCGTAACTTAGAGAAACTCACTGCGGAAGTAGGCTTTATAATACTGGAAGCATACAAAGGTAAGGGCTATGCTACAGAAGCAATCAAAATCATAATTGATTTCGCCGTGGAAACTTTAGAATTCAAAAAATTTATTGCGGTTTGTTCCGAAGAGCATATAGGATCACGCCGTGTTTTGGAAAAAACCGGAATGAGTCTGGATGAAATTGTGCCGGAAAGCACTCAAATCAATGGCAAGTTGGTGAATGATTGTTTTTATTCGTTAGAGAGATAACGGTTGTTTCTCCCTAACGATAGAGCTGCTAAGGGAATCTCAAAGGAAGTGAAAGGAGTGATCTGTTACAAGGCCCTTGCCGAATATCTCACAAGTCTTTGTTGCGCTAAACTTGAATAACTTATAGTTCGGTTACTTACGAATGATCCCTTCTCTTATTCAAGAATATGGGGCAATATATAAAGAATGAGCACAATTCTTGCTACAGAATTGCGCCCTTTAATAGAATAACTAGAACGTTCAGTCAACGATTTGATGGCCATGACCCCTGCATTTTCCTTAATTGAATAATTTGGCCTGTATGATAAGCATCATGAAGCATGATGTCCAGTAATTTCCCCTCAAGTGAATTTTGCTCAAGCTCTTTTTCGGAAATTGCACTCAATACCTGTCTTAAATTGCGTTGAGCGTTTTCAGAACGTTCAACGACTTTCCTCCATTCCTTATCATCATTAGATTGATTGGTAAGATAAAAGGTTTCATCACCGTCGAGATTATGTGTCCATTCACGGCCTTCCAAGTTTGCAGCAAGTCTCTCTTTGTAATAAATGAGATGATTAACGTTCTCCCAAATGGTTTTAGTTGCCTCTCCAGATGGTTTCCAGATAGCCTGTTCGGCTGTAAGTCCTTCTATAGCATGTTTAAACGGTGCATACCAACTCTCTTTATCGAATGTTGAATCTAGCACGTTTAAAAGCAAGTCAATTCGTTTCAAAGTAATCTCCTCCCTAAATAGTTAGAGTTTCAAAAAAATCCTTATAACTCTGTTGAGATTCTACATTTTTAAATAAACATCCTGCTTTTTAACTACCCTGCTAATCTTATTCCAAAATCTGGTCCGATTGCGGAATAAAAAACGTCCAGCATATCATACAGGACTTTTAATCAAACTTTATTGTAAATCAACAAGGAGATAAAGCATCGCGACTTTTTTAGAAACGTCGTAACTTTATTTAAAAGCCACAACGAGTATTGATGTGTAATATTTTAAAAAATAGCACAGGAGAAAGCCCCCCTTGGGGCTTTTTACGTAGAAATCTACACAGCAAACCGCGAATTATATATGCAAGATTTTATGCAGACTACAGAAACAGCTGCTACCGTCAAACACAGTCGCGGCGCGGTTGCATGAAATCCTGTATACAGTGAAGCCATTTGAGGAACGACAGATCCTTGCCCCACAAGGGCTGCGGCGCAAACGTCACTGTTGATAATGTTACGTTATGTTAACCTCACATGAATAGGGTATACAACAAAAATTACAAAACATATCACTTCTTCCGAATGGTACAATTAGGAAAAGGAGGAGAAAAAATGAATTGGACAGTCTTAAGAGATTCCAAAACCATGTGGGGGTTTGCAATTGCAATATTGTTTGCGATACTATCAGTTGTTTTGGCTGTAAAAGGAATCGGATATTGGGTAGCTTTTGTTGTGCTTGCAAGCATTCTAACGTTCCTTAGCGTAAATAAAGCAGACAAGGTTTACAAATCAAAAAGTTAAAACAGACACCCTCTCTGAACGGGAGGGGTTTGCTGTTTAAAGGGGTAGCATCAGGAAAATGCGGATTTACAACGATAAGCATTCTGATACAAGCCATATGAGACATTATGAAGTCTATTTTTGTAGGTGATTGGATTGTGTCTCAATAGGCTCTACACTATTGAGATTGTGAAGAACTGTACTTAAACTAAATGGCAGTTTAGTTCAACAAGAATATCAACTATAATAAATTTAGCACATAAAATTAGGAGGAGGATAAAAATGGAAAAGGTAACACCATTTTTAATGTTTCAAGATGGCAACGCAGAAGAAGCGATGAATTTTTATACTTCCATCTTTGAGGATTCTCGGATTACAAACATTGTTAGATATGGGGCTAATGAAGCTGGACCAGAAGGAACCGTAATGCAGGCTACTTTTACCTTGAAAGGGCAAGAATTTATGTGTATTGACAGTTATGTAAAACATCAATTCTCTTTTACACCTTCTTTCTCTATCTTTGTTACCTGTAATACTGAAGAAGAACTTGACAATCTTTATGAGAAACTTAATCAAGGTGGACAAGCACTTATGCCTTTAAACAATTATGGTTTCAGTAAAAAGTTTGGTTGGGTAAATGACCGATTCGGAGTTTCGTGGCAACTAAATCTTCCTTTGTGAATGTTTTAGGGGAAATTAATTAATAACTTAAACAAACGGGTGCTTTACTTGAACAAGACAAAATAAAAAAGTCGATTTTCTATAACATTGAGGAATCGACTTTTTTAATGGGGTGATTTCCTTAGCGTTGTAAATTCGCATTTTCCTGACGGTACCCCATGCCCATCAAGTTAAGGAGACGAATTTCCCCCAAAATGAAAAAAACGTTATTCTTTCAGTAAAATACTTGAAAGGATAACGTTTTTTATGGTTCTCTCGCTTTCTGAATAATCCCGTTGAATATGAATAACTGAGATATGTTTCACTCTTAAAATCACTGAATTACTTTTGAACTAGCACTAGGTCTAGCCAGGATTTCGCCTCATTGTACAAAATTGGATTGTTTTGCGGCGTGTAGTAGGTAAGGATTGCAACTGCCTGTGATACGACCCATCCGCGGGCCCTTGCCAATGTAGCATCGTCCGTACGAATAGCATCAAGGAACACATCGCGCGCCTCTGGCGAGTGCAACTTCCACGCGACCATTACATCACACGCAGGGTCACCTATGCCCATTGTCTCCCAATCAATCACACCGCTGATACGCTTATCACGTACGAGCCAGTTACGTACATCTAGATCGCCGTGATGCCAAACAGGAGGACCGTTCCATGGAGGCGCAGAAAGAGCCGACTCCCATACAGCAGACACCGCGGGATCGCCATTAAATCGTGCTAGCCAATATCGGAAGTCCTTGTCCCGTTGGGCCAAAGGAATGCCGCGTCCTAACGGCCCTCCCGTTGGATCGACTTGTTGCAGTGCTAGGACAAACCCTGCGAGATCGCGTGCTGCCTGAATCTCGTCAATCGCCTCTATCGGCACCGTTTCACCCCTCAGCCACGAATGTATCTCCCAAAACCATGGGTATTCGTTATTGGGGCGCCCCTGAGCGATAGGTACAGGGATTTCAAGCGGAACTAATGGCGCGAGTTTTGGTAGCCATAAGAACTCGCGTCCTCCTGGTGTCGTCGGTCCTTCCCTTCTCGCTAGCCGAATGGAATATTCGTCGCCAAGTCGGAAAACGGCATTTACCGTTCCAACTGGCTCTACCTTACGAAGGGGCAACTCTGCCCAGCGGGGGAACTGATCGACAAGCAAACGACGCACAAGTCGCTCTTCAATTTCCAATTCGTCAGCATGCATCTTCTCGGACATCGTATGATCTCTCCTTGGTAGCTCTGACATAAACCTTTATTGGTGGAAAATTATAATAATGCTCCGTACACCAAAGGTCAAAAAGCCACACTTTTTCATTATAAAATGCAGTCACACCTTAAAAAATTAACTTCTCTTAAGCGAATATAAAGCGATTTATATGATTAAAGATTACTTTCCTTTACTATTTCGGGCTATGACAGATGGTCCAAATGAACTAGTAATGATTCTCCATCGCCTCTATCAATTGCTTACGAAAAATGGACGTAAATGTCATCGTTATAAGAAGAAGACGGTCTTTGATATTCTAGGGATTGTGTACAAAACGACAGCGAAACATCAACAACAAGCTGCCTAGCAAAAAAATTATATGTTAATAGGTTTCTTTGATATGCCTACTTTTCCATTATTCAATCGTTTTGAAACGAGAAGGATTGCGTACCTAGTCATTTCCATCGTTAGCTTGATGAGTATGCGTCAGTACCCCTATTCATTCATCTTTTTTATTCAGTTCTTGGATTTGAAGGAGTTCAACGAAAACATTTAGCATGTCCTGTATTGGAATTCGATTGTCTACAAAATGTTGCAAATTAAATCCATTAAAAATAGCGATACCTGTAATTGCTAAAGTTCTGGCATCTAATGGACTTCCGATTATACCTTCGTCTTTCATTCTCTGAAAAAAATGTGTAAGGAATGATCTCCATTCTTCCATTTGGAGAATAAGACTTTCTTTTATTAAAGGTAATTGATTAGATATCATACATCCTTGGAGAAGCATGGGAGAAGATCCTTTTTCATAAGCTTCATTTACCAAACGAAAAGTATGTTCTTTAAACTCCTTTAGTAAATCACAATCTTTTTGAGTAAGAGCTTCCTTTAAATCTTCAAAATAAAAATCAATTCCTTCTTTTATCAGTTTCAACAAAAACTCCTCTTTATTGGAAAAATGAACATAGAAAGCACCTTTAGAGTAACCAGCATGTTTCACAATTTGATCAACACTTGTACTAGAATAGCCTTGTTTAGAAAACAAATTAATTCCTGATTGCATTAATTTGTTGATGGTGTTTTCTGATTGTTTCTGATGATAAATTCCCATAGCAACCTCCTTTTTTTCGAAAAATACTGAATATTTAATTAATAGTAACACATTCTTCATCATAGAATAAATTAGTTAATACCGACTAGTTAGTACTAAAAAATAATACTTATAGGGGTCTCGCCAACATTTTGGAAAAAACATGTTTATTTTGGATAAAATAGGAGGAATGAGCATGAAAAGATATGTTCAAAAGATTCTAATGTTTGCTATAACATTAGGATTAATGTTTAGTTTTACAGTAATTTCATTTCATGATACAAAAGTTTCTGCTGCAGAAATAATTAGAACTTCAGAAACACAATCACAGCCAATTACTCCTTTAGCAACATATTCCTTACCTTGGTATTGGTCAGCTTCATTTCAAACATATTACGAAGGATCATCAAGATTTATCTTTAAAGGATCAGGTAAACTTTACTTAAAAGTAACTTCATCATCTTCTAGAACTGGTTCCTACACCATCAGGGTAAAAAGAGACGTTCCCTTTTATAGTGATCCAACAGTGGGTTCTATAAGTGTTCCTGTAAACGGAAGTGTAACAAAGTACATTAATATTACAGATAGTTTGGTGAGTGATAATTATTATTTAGTTTTTGATACTTATTCAGGCCCATTTATAAAAGCATCTGGAAAAGTTTATAGATAGCCTATAAAGGGTAGCATCAGGATTATGTGAACACGAAAGCCCCTCCTCCTCGGTAATCTATGTATCTTGGAGGCTTTTTTATGGACTTCTAGATACATTGAATTCTGATAATGATACGTTATGTTAACCTAGCATGAATACGATATTCACCTCTTTTTAGATAGGATCTTATGAAAGCTATGACGAAATAAGATGATATACAAGGAGGAGAATATTCTGTTTAGAATGTTGTTTAAAAAGTTTATAAAGAAAAAATATGTTTGTTTAGTTTGTGGCTACAATCGTTTACCAGGACCACTCTATAATGAAAAAAGAATTCCCAACGTAAGTCTAATATGTGCTTGTTGTGCTTTTCAACCAGGATATGACGATGAAGAAATTGGATGGACTATTGAAGCATATCGTGAGAATTGGCTTCAAGAAGGAGCTACTTGGCTAGATCCCAAAAAGAAACCAAAACATTGGGATTTAAAGCAACAATTAGCCAATATTAATATAAAAAAGTAACTTCCAATAACGATAATTATGTGAACACGAAAGTCCTCCAGTTAAACAATCCGGAGGACTTTTAATAGTCTTCTAAATACATTGAATCCCGATAATATTACGTTATGTTAACCTCACATGAATATAATATTCATAAACTATCATTCAAATATCATGCATGCTCTTATCTATCTTTTTTATTAGACTCTTGAATTTGGAGTAATTCAACAAAAACATCTAGCATGTCCTGTATTGGAATTCGATTGTCTACAAAATGTTGCAAATTAAATCCATTAAAAATAGCGATGCCTGTAATTGCTAAAGTTCTGGCATCTAATGGACTTCCGATTATACCTTCGTCTTTCATTCTCTGAAAAAAATGTGTAAGAAATGATCTCCATTCTTCCATTTGGAGAATAAGACTTTCTTTTATTAAAGGTAATTGATTAGATATCATACATCCTTGGAGAAGCATGGGAGAAGATCCTTTTTCGTAAGCTTCATTTACCAAACGCAAAGTATGTTCTTTAAACGCCTTTAGTAAATCACAATCTTTTTGAGTAAGAGCTTCCTTTAAATCTTCAAAATAAAAATCAATTCCTTCTTTTATCAGTTTCAACAAAAACTCCTCTTTATTGGAAAAATGAACATAGAAAGCACCTTTAGAGTAACCAGCATGTTTCACAATTTGATCAACACTTGTACTAGAATAGCCTTGTTTAGAAAACAAATTAATTCCTGATTGCATTAATTTGTTGATGGTGTTTTCTGATTGTTTCTGATGATAAATTCCCATAGCAACCTCCTTTTTAAAAGACTGAATATTTAATTAATAGTAACACATTCTTCATCATATAATAAATTGATTAATACCGACTGGTTAGTACTAAAAAAATAATACTTATAAAGGAGTTGGTTTAATGACATTATCTCAAGGAATTATAAAAAAATGGTTGTTGCCGTTTATTTTATGTTTTTCAATGATTTTTGCATTTTTTCCACAATCTAAAGTAGATGCTGCCACTCGTACTTACGATTACACCATTACTAGTGGTCGTACAGCAGTAAGTAAAACTTGTCAAACTTCTTACGATGTTATTAATCACAAAGTAAACGTGACAAATGTAGGTGGAGGAATTTTCGCTTATGAACAAATTTGGAGTGATAAAGAGGGTAGGTGGGTAACGATGAAGTACAGATGGTTAACATACTTTAGTACACCCGTTATCTTTAAATCTGGAACAGAAGATGGAGACAAATGGAGAATATATATGAAAGCTGTTGATACATCCCATGTACATGTTGATTGTTATGGTTCTTCATCATTTTAGAGAACGTGGTGTTCAGAAAGATACGAGATCTGAATGAGGTCTCGTATCTTGTTTAAGGATTGGGCAACTATTTTTATTGAGAACGGTATCTCTAATCCAAAGGAAATTATGAACAGTGTAAATAAGCCGTCCATATGGGCGGCTTATTGTATTTTTTGCTTAGCGTGGGGTTTTTCCGAAATGTTGGCGGTACCCCTGAAACAAACAACAAAAAAGAATCCTGCATAAGCAAGATTCTCACAAAAAATATGGTTATTCCTTCAGTCTAATTAGTAAAGAAGATGGAAGACGCCTCATCGTTCCAAGTTGATCCGACATAGCTGACATTGATACCTGATTGCACCCAGAATCTTGCCCCTCTGTAGTTACTATCCCAACACATAACTGTCCAGTTATGATTGTAACCCGCCTTCAACGAAGAGATTTTATCGTTCCAAGTTGATCCGACATAGCTAATATTACTGGAAGCTCCAAAGTAACTCCCTCCGTAATTAGAATGTTGATAAAAATACGAATTATAATAAACAGCTTGGGCTGTAATCGTATTGTTCTTAGTATCCTTTTTACGCTCAATAACAGCACTCTGCAAATGAGCATTTAAACGGTCTTGATTTGTAAACCCATAGACTACTCCCTCTGCTTTTGCAGCGTCATCGAAAACAAACTGAGTTACATTCTTTACATGCGAATCATCTTGTGCATATTTAACACCATCAATCATAACAGGCAAGTCTTTTAATTGAACCATACTCTGTGTTGAAGGCGTTTGTTTTGAAACTGAAGTTGATGTCGTATCAGCAAAAGCAGTAATAGGAATGATCGCCAAAACAAAAGTCAGTAATGTAATAACTATTTTCTTCAAGAAAATCCCTCCTAGATGGTTTCCTATCCCCAAAAAAGGAAAATAGGCTTAATTCATAAGGAATTTAAGTGTTACCTTCATTCCTCGAATCATTTCCGTACCCCTTAATTATTATTAATTAGGGCTTCTCTATATGTATAAAATTCCCAATAAAAGTACAGCAAATTATAATTTCAGACAAAGAGAGTTCCTTTCCTTTCGATGTTTCCCCTTGTTTTTGGGTGTGAGTGCTGGCTAGTCGTGTGGGGACTAAACCCCACGAACTTAACGTAACTACATATAGAAAAAGCTGATTGCTTGAATTGATAAAACTGGGTGGTTCGGCTGGTATAATTGCTAGTCCAAGTCGAGCAATCTAAATCCTCGTTTTTGGTCTGTTCGGCTTGGCGAAAGCTAAAAACCAGCCGAAAAAAGTTTTGCAAGGAGGGAGCAAAGCGGACAAGGTGGAGATTTTTGAGCGTTCTTTGCTCAAAAATACTACCTGTTCCTTGCGGAACTTTTAGCCTTTTAATAATAGTGATAATAGAGAGCATCACAAAAAAACGTGTCAAACACTTGGTATGACTAAGTTTAACGGACTTTTTAGGGTGTCACCTTTTCGTGACACCTAAAAAATTACATATAAGGCCTAATACCAGCGTAGCTGCGTTTAAGGGCAAAGTAGTTTGTTTTGTAACATAAACGATCATTTTTGTTACGTTTCGTTTGAAAAAACGACCACTTTTATAACTATTGAATTTGTTGTAACAAAATACCGTATCAAAAATAATTTGTAACTTTATTAACTAAATACCTTTTTGTTAATGAAAAACATGTATATATTAATAAAATTCGCTACTTTGCCTCTGGTTACAAGAACGCTGGTACTGGGCCGTATTGAAAAGCAAGGTTTGACCAAACCTTGCTTTTCGTTCGGGGTAAAGATTATTTTGGAGGTTTCTTCCCATTATTATTCTATGTAGAGCTTGTCCTACACCAAAGGACAAGTTATCTACAAACGTAAAAAAGGTAGCTTTTTATTAGCTACCTTTTTTACGTTCATCAATCATTTGAAGAACACGTTAGAAACCTGATTCTAACGTGTTTTTTCTCTAGTTAAATGCGATTATGGTCAGCCTTCCAATCCTTGATAGCTTTCTTAATGTCATCCGGCTTTAGCCCTTCGGCAGAGACTTTTTTACACAAATCTGCAAACTCATTGTCGCTAGCGAATCGTAACGCGACAATTTGACCCATACTGAGGGCGGGATCGAGCAACTTTCCGGTTAGTACATAATAACGAAGGCTTTCCTCTGCTCGAATTGCCCGGTCTTGCGCCTTTAGTGCATAGATTCTTACAAGCGCTGCAACGATAACTATAATAATCATAATCAATACAAGAATAACAGCTTGAAGAATATTAGTTCCCGCATTAATAGCGCGGACCATATTTGTAATTGCACCTACCAAAGTTCCTAAAACTAAAAGTGTCAATACATAATGATACACAGGATGCATACGAGTATGGTTCTTATAATTTTGAGATTGCATGTATTTCCCTCCTATTCTCTATCTATCTTATTTACCCCCATTTAAATGTATAACTCGCAACGACAAACGCACCAATGAAGCATCTACAATATTAGTAGGAACACATACTACAAATTCTCCTCTGATAGTTTATAAAAAACTTCCGATAATGTTACGTTATGTTAACCGGGCATGTATATGATATTCATATTCTATTTTATCTATCTTACATAATAAGAATTGTCATATAATAGAAATAAAATTATGCGTTATATAGGAGATACAAATGAAAAAATTTTTAATTAGTTCTGCTGCAAGTCTGCTTACTTTTAATATCATATGGTCCTTAATACCATATATTTCTGATCCTAGTTATTCTTACCAGACTGATTTGAATTGGCCTACCATAATTGGATTCACTATAATTCTCACCATTTATGGTAGTATACTAGATCTTGTAGCTTGCCTAATTGGAGAAGTATTATACAGGAACATAAAACAATGTAGAGAGTTTCGATTTGGAATTCCTGTATTTATAGGACTAGCTGTTATCTATATACGTATACTCTTTCTTCTTAAAAATCCATATTCTTCTAGTTTGGTTACACCTATTATTATGGGTTCCTTAGCTTTTTATTTCGTACGTAGAAAAATATAACTAACTTCCAATAACGATAATTATGTGAACACGAAAGTCCTCCAGTTAAACAATCTGGAGGACTTTTAATAGTCTTCTAAATACATTGAATCCCGATAATTTTGTGTTATGTGAACTAGATTTGTATAGAGTATGCATTCAACCCTTTCGGATCTTCTTCAACTAAAGGGCCATATAGTTGAAGAAGCAAAATAGTTCAGTAATTTGCCCACCTGAATATAAATGTAAAAAGGTATATAGGATTTTTTCGTGAATAAACTGCTTTATACTCATGTAAGTTGATATGTGGTTGCAATGAACAAATACTTATGTTAAAAGGAGAGTTTTATTTGTGACACAAACTTCAAGAACTATTCCTGGAGCCGCAGTACGCGGAACGGCATCTGGTGTATTTTTCCTGGCGTTTTTCGGTACTCTGTGGGCGTACACAGGAATTATGGGATTGCAAGGCTGGGGAGTTCCATTGTTGTTAGTTACTGCTATTGCCATAGGTATAGCTCTGTTCGTCGGCGGTGTTTCATTAATACGTGCATCGCGACAATTAACGAATCAAGTTTCAAAAACAGATTTAAGGCGTGGGAAGCGTACGAGGTTTTGGTTTAACATTATTTTCGCGGCAGAGGGTTTAGCTATAGCAATTGCGATTGCTGTCTGTAACGCTACTCGTCACACTGAACTTATACCTCTCGTAATAGCTATTATTGTCGGTGCTCATTTTATCCCATTGGCCCCTCTATTCCAAGTTAGACTCTATTATTTTACAGGCGCACTCCTTTGTTTACTTGCTATTATTACATTGTTGTTTGTGCCTGAGAAGGTCACACTGGGGGAACATCAGATAAATGCATTTATGTCTGTAGTAGGCTTTGGCTCTGCCCTAATATTGTGGGGAACTGGTCTGGCAATATGGTTAATGGGTAGAAGATTGCTAGGTATCGTCCAGAAATAAATAACATAAAAAGTAAGATAGGACTTTACAGCGAAAAAATATGTTTATTGTACAATAAAATGAAATCAGAGGTATTTACTTATTCAGCCAACGGGCGCGATTGTTCAATAAGCAACACAAAAGGATCTTCAATCGAAGATCCTTTTTCAGTACCAATAATAGTGCGTTATGTTAACCGATTATGTATACGATATACGTCCAAAAATCTAAACAAATCGGTTCTTTCAAATGGTACAATAAGGAAAATAGTTGGATGTGAAGGAGAAACTATATGAAAGAAAAGATTTGTAATCAATGCGAAATACCGTTGACAAAATCCCTTCTGAAAGCTGTGGGAGGCAGTATTGGTATTTTGAACAAACCATCCCAACATGCTGTTGTAAATGCAACGTATAGTGAAGTAATTCCATATGTTTGTGCCACATGTGGAGAAGTTCGTTTTTTTGTTAATGATCCAGAAAAATATAAAGAACAGTAAACCTTCTCTTAAACACTGGGAGGGGTTTGCTGTTTATTTTGAAAGGAGTGTAAACCTTTGAACAAATATCAAAAAATTTCCCTCATGGTCATGATAGGACTTCCTGTTTTTTTTCTCATTCTGTCAGTAATTACAAACAATTGGAGATTCTTTTTTTGGAGTTTACCACCGAGCTTTATATCTGGAATGACAGGCTATTTTGTAGCAAAAAACTCCTCTAAAGGTATGAATAAAAATGTATAGTAAAGGATTTATTTTTAGGTAAAACAACTTCCACTAACAATAATTATGTAAATAAGCTGTCCATATGGGCGGCTTATTTTATTTCTTTTGCTTAGCGTGGTTTTTTTCCAAAATGCTGGCGGTACCCCTAAGGGGAGTTTTCAAATTACTTGTTCGGCAAAAATAATCAACTTCCTAGAATGATAAGTTAACCTTATTAAAAAAGCGCATAAAACAACAGTAAGCGACCTCGATCATCCTCTTAGGAATCACAAGGTCGCTTACACTATTTCTTCATTCATGGTATTCGTAATCCTTTCTTTATTAATTTTGATAAAAGCAACTTTTTATCAAAATAATAAGGTATAGAAGATATTCTAGAAAAAAGATCTTACTTTTACTACCCAGCGTTTACTAGATACGCTTTCGCCTTCCACTACTCTGGTGGTACCACCACCCTCTTTTTCAATAGATTTTGGTTTTATACCCTGTACATCATTTGTACATTCGCCTTGCTCTATCCCACTGGATTCACCTTCTTTTTTGATATGTATGTTTTGCTTGTACTTATCATACATCCAGATTCGAATTTTGTAAATACTAAAAATTATAAATTTTCTAAAAATTCAAAATATACTGTAAATAGGTGGTAATTATAAATGGTTACCATATGATTATAGTGTGCATACATTGAAATGAATTTGCTCATGATATAGGTATCGGGTACGTAACGGTTGAGCCCAGATCTATATATGGTTCATAACAGAGGTGTATATAGGTCGGTCAAAGATTGTATACAGGTCATTAGTTCATATAAACTATGTGGTTTGTGTGCAGTCGGAGAGAAGATTCTATTCGGTGGGGAAAAGGTTCATTGTAGTCGTATGCTAGCTGCTATGATTACAATGAGGTTCCAACTTATCGGATAGGGTCGAGCTAAGATCGTGCTGGGTACCGCAGGCTTTAGAGAGCAATTTAGCTCTTATAAGGCTAACGGTCATATATAGCCGAAAGGTTATATATGGTTGTACAGGTATTTTGTACGGTCGAACGAACCATTAGTATGAGTGGTGAACTGCTTGTTTATAGTCGAAAGATTGTAGGTGGGTAATAAACTATTTATATTAGTGCAAGGTAGATCGTTACGTGCTCGTGTTGTTCTAAAATTTGATACATAAAATCGAGTATTTAAATTATATTGAAAAGCAAACGAGATCTAATAAGATCTCGTTTTTATTTTAGGTGTCATTTTTTAAAAAAGATCGAAGAAGAACATAAGAGGTTTTTGATATCACTTAACGGGGTAGCACCAGCAAAACGCGGTAAATATACGTTAGGACAAATATTGTAAATAATCGTAACCAAAAACGTTTAAATATCGCTTTTGTGGTTATTTGTTTTTAGTTATGGTTTTGGATATACGGAATTGTTATACGAAAAGGAAAATAAAAGTACCACTTAAAATCACCAAAACGAAGGTTTATGTTGGAAAAATCCCTTAGCGTATAAAAAATGCGGTTTTTACTTCCAAAAAAATGTCTTAGCGTATGTTTTCCGCGAAATGTTGGCGGGACCCCTAGCATTTTTCACAATTTATTTATCTGTTTGTTTTTGCTTCTTTTTCAAATACTCCGCACGCAATTTTTCAATTTGCTGCTTTTTATCAAATTTGGCAGGCGTCTGTTTTTCATGAAACTTTGTCACAGCTACCTGACTTTTGTAATCCAATTGATACTTTCCCACTTTGTTCACCTACTTTTCTTATCTTTAAAGAGAATCTATTCAACAAATATAATATACCTTATTTTACTGAAGTAAACCTTATTACTTTATTAGTTTCCTACAACAAGAACTATGTTGACTAAAATGAAGACCGCGCGGTCTTCATTTTTTTGTACACAGCTTATTGAGGGTCTTACTGCAACATCGGTTCTTCTATGTTGTAGTAAATGAGGTCATATGTTGTACAAAAAAAGAATAGATCAAGCACATAATCTCTGCTTGTATCTATTCTCCTCATTCCCTCTCTTATAAAAACTATAATATTATATAAGAGATGTAGTCTTAATCGAGAATACCCTGTTTTTTCTGTTACTTAATAAAATCATTTTACTAAAGGGGATTTTTATAAGCTTTTAAACATATTAAATTCCAATAATAGGACGTTATGTTAACCGACCATGAATATCTATTCATCAATATTTTTTATGATTTTACTTTTTGATCTAAAAGTATCTCCAATTTTTTTCTCACCTACATACCAATAAACATATTTTTACTATTAGGACCCCAATTTTCTCCCATGAAACCTGACATTCCCTCTAAGTTAACGAAGCATGGAAGCACAGTATACATTACGCCCTGCATTGCATTAACTCTAAAAGTTATAACAAATCTCATTTTTGAATTATCAACGGGTGCTATCATTCCCATATCTGGACGTATAGCGTTTTCTGCCATAAGTGCCTCTTTCATTCCTACACTAGCAATACCGACGGGGCCCATATTACTTCTAATCCAATAATTCGAAACATTTGTTGCAGATGCCAAATCAGTTGGTTTATCATAAGTCATTAAAATTTGATTAGAAGAAATTTGTCTAGCCTCAAGAAGTATCGGGTGAGCGACCATTTGGCGAGGGTAATAAGTAAACATAGTATTCCTCCGTTGTTTTTTGAAATAGATAAATTACCCAGATAATATATGCAGATTTTTGATTTGAGTTCACGATAACGAATTCGAGCGTTGCGTTTGGTAGAACCCAAAATAATAGGACCTTATATAGACTTCACATGTATACCCATTCATTGTTCTTTCTTCAACGAAATGGCAGAATAATTCAATAAACCCCGTTCTTTTTCGCTTTTCTGACCTACAATTGGGCTAGGTACTCATCTATGTTAACTAAAATGAATATCTTATTGTTGAAACCATATTAATTACGGAGGAATTAGCATGGGATACTTTGTTACTGTAGAGTCAGGTGTAAATCTATATGTGGAAGATATTAACCCAGGGGGTAACAAGACCATAGTGTTTATACATGGTTGGCCATTAAGCCATAAACAGTTTGAGTATCAGTTTGATGTTCTTCCCGCAATGGGTTACCGCTGTATTGGCATAGACTGGAGGGGCTTTGGTAATTCGGATAAGCCAATGAACGGCTACAACTATGACCGATTGGCAGATGATATTCGCTCCGTTATTGATGCACTTCAATTGAAAAACTTTACACTAGCGGGTCACTCTACAGGTGGGGCTATCGCTATTCGTTATATTGCTCGACATAATGGTTATGGAGTATCTAAACTTGTCCTTATAAGCGCTGCCGCTCCTGTAGGTTTTACAACAGAAACTGCTAATAAATTTCTTAAAGAAACATTAAATGATCGCCCTAAAATGATGCAGGAAGTAACAGATAGTTTTTTCTTTCAGTATATAACTGGCCCATTCTCGAACTGGTTTTTTCAAATGGGATTACAGGCGGCAGGTTGGTCAACCGCCGCAGTCGTAGTTATGCTAAGAGATGAGAAGCTATATACTGATTTGCTAAAAATATCAGTTCCTACTTTAATCTTGCACGGCATTCACGACAAAGTAATTCCATTTGCACAAGCTCAAGAACTAAATCAAAAAATAAAAAATTCACAGCTTGTTCCGTTTCAATATAGTGGTCATGGTCCTTTCTGGGAAGAACGTGACAAGTTTAACCAACTATTGACACAATTTATTTAGTTAAAAATTTGACCTTAATTCAAATAAATGGAGAACGATAGCACAATAATCGGGTACCCTTTACGGACAGTAAAATCTTTGCTGTAATTATTATGCTCGATTCATTGTTCAACGAAAGAATGCTTGAGTTGAATAAGAAAGTAAAAAAACAAATCAAATAATTTCCGATAACGATAATTATGTGAACTAAAGGTAGCTTTGTTAAAAAGATATAAATGCGGTTTTAATGCAACAGAACCGAAACAGTTTCTGTTATCAACAAAAAGATAAAATTTTAGTCAATTTTGTCTAAAAGAAAACTATGCATCCATCGATTTCATGGTCGATATTCAATCGGCAAAATCGAATAAAAATTTACTTAATGTTCGTTAGGTACGTTTTACGTGTATTCACTTGATTGGATATCGACTGAAGTTTACTATGGGATAAACTTAGTGGAAAAATCATCCTAGCACTAAAAAACACGTTAGAAACCTGATTCTAACGTGTTTTTTCTCTAGTTAAATGCGATTATGGTCAGCCTTCCAATCCTTGATAGCTTTCTTAATGTCATCCGGCTTTAGCCCTTCGGCAGAGGCTTTTTTACACAAATCTGCAAACTCATTGTCGCTAGCGAATCGTAACGCGACAATTTGACCCATACTGAGGGCGGGATCGAGCAACTTTCCGGTTAGTACATAATAACGAAGGCTTTCCTCTGCTCGAATTGCCCGGTCTTGCGCCTTTAGTGCATAGATTCTTACAAGCGCTGCAACGATAACGATAATAATCATAATCAATACAAGAATAACAGCTTGAAGAATATTAGTTCCCGCATTAATAGCGCGGACCATATTTGTAATTGCACCTACCAACGTTCCTAAAACTAAAAGTGTCAATACATAATGATACACAGGATGCATACGAATATGGTTCTTATAATTTTGAGATTGCATGTATTTCCCTCCTATTCTCTATCTATCTTATTTACTCCCATTTAAATGTATAACTCGCAACGACAAACGCACCAATGAGGCATCTACAATATTAGTAGGAACACATACTACAAATTCTCCTCTGATTGTTTATAAAAAACTTCCGATAACAAGAATTATGTAAAAAGTAAAGCCGTCCTGATGGACGGTTTTTTGTATTTTTTGCTTAGCGTGGTTTTCTTCCAAAATGCTGACGACACCCCTAGATACCCTTTTTGTTACGAAATAATCCAGGTTATTTATTGTCTTTTTATAGCATAGAAAACCCTTAGCGTACGGAAATCAAGGTTTCAACTTCCAAAAAAATGTATTAACGTGGGTTTTATGTCATTTGGTTGGCGGGACCCCTTTATTAGGTTCTTGGATTTGAAGTAGTTCAACAAAAACATTTAGCATGTCCTGTATTTGAATTCGATTGTCTACAAAATGTTGCAAATTAAATCCATTAAAAATATCCATGCCTGTAATTGCTAAAGTTCTGGCATCTAATGAACTTCCAATTATACCTTCATCTTTCATTCTCTGAAAAAAATGTGTAAGGAATGATCTCCATTCTTCCATTTGGAAAATAAGCCTTTCTTTTATTAGAGGTAATTGATTAGATATCATACATCCTTGGAGGAGCATGGGAGAAGATCCTTTTTCATAAGCTTCATTTACCAAACGCATAGAATATTCTTTAAATTTATTTAGTAAATCTCGATCCTTTTCATTAAGAACTTCCTTTAAATCTTCAAAATAGAAATCAATACCTTCTTTTATCAGCTTTAGCAAGAACTCCTCTTTGTTAGGAAAATGAGCATAGAAAGCACCTTTAGAGTAACCAGCGTGTTTCACAATTTGATCAACACTTGTACTAGAATAGCCTTGCTTAGAAAACAATTCAATTCCTGATTGCATTAATTTGTTAATGGTGTTTTCTGATTGTTTCTGATGATAAATTCCCATAGCAACCTCCTTTTTAAAAGACTGAATATTTAATTAATAATAACACATTCTTCATCATATAATAAATTGATTAATACCGACTAGTTAGTATTAAAAAATAATATTTATAAAGGAGTTGATTGGGGTACGGAAATGATTCGAGGAATGAGGGTAACACTTAAATTCCTTATGAATTAAGCCTATTTTCCTTTTTGGGGGATAGGCAAAGATATCCATCTAGGAGGGATTTTTTTGAAGAAAATAGTTATTACATTACTGACTTTTGTCTTGACGATCATTCCTATTACTGCTTTTGCCGATACGACATCAACCTCAGTTTCAAAACAAACGCCTTCAACAGAGAGTATGGTTCAATTAAAAGACTTGCCTGTTATGATTGATGGTGTTAAATATGCACAAGATGATTCGCATGTAAAGAATGTAACCCAGTTTGTTTTCGATGACGCTGCAAAAGCAGAGGGAGTAGTCTATGGGTTTACAAATCAAGACCGTTTAAATGATCATTTGCAGAGTGCTGTTGTTGAGCGTAAAAAGGATACTAAGAACAATACGATTACAGCCCAAGCTGTTTATTATAAATCGTATTTTTATCAACATTCTAATTACGGAGGGAGTTACTTTGGAGCTTCCAGTAATATTAGCTATGTCGGATCAACTTGGAACGACAAAATCTCTTCGTTGAAGGCGGGTTACAATCATAACTGGACAGTTATGTGTTGGGATAGTAACTACAGAGGGGCAAGATTCTGGGTGCAATCCGGTATCAATGTCAGCTATGTCGGATCAACTTGGAACGATGAGGCGTCTTCCATCTTCTTTACTAATTAGACTGAAGGAATAACCATATTTTTTGTGAGAATCTTGCTTATGCAGGATTCTTTTTTGTTGTTTGTTTCAGTACTTTTTAGTACAAGGCCCAGTACCAGCGTTCTTGTAATCAGGGGCAAAGTAGAAAATAAGTATACAAATCCGCTTGATATACAAATGTTTTGTAGTAACAAAAAGGATTGCTTATGTTACAAAACAAACTACTTTGCCCCTAAACGTAGCTACGCTGGTACTGGGCCTAAATATGGATATGTATTAGCATTTAAATTGTGATGTAAAAGACTCCTTTTTTATTTTTAGATTGAAATATTTGTGGAATCTTGCCTGGTGGTGGGATCTTTTTTTATTGGGGCAAATACATGTGTTTTGTAGTAACAAAAAGGTTACCAATTAATAATGTTAGGGATACTGACGGCAAAACGCAGATTTTATATGCCAAAGATATACAGGATTTCATGCAGGCTGTGAGAACGATTTGAACTGTCAAATGCTGTTCTCACAGGAATGTATGAAATCTTGCATACAGAGAAGGGAACACGCAGGTGGCGGATATCTGGTGATCACAGTATTAGATTCAAAAAAACGATCTCTGATTATGCAAAAGCCCAGACGCTTCTAAAGTAAGACTGAACGATACGATTACGAAGGTCAGGCGCAGTGTTTTAATATAGGGTTGGAGTCGGAGGAGAACAATGGAAGGAAACAATATCGCTTAAAGCAACCGAATAATGATTCCATCTTCCGCCGAAAAACCTATAGCCATAAACTCTTGATTCCCCGACAGTCGTCAAAAAAAACCAGAAATTGTCTCCGTTTCTAAGCCACATATACGTGAAACGATACAAACAATGTTGAAGACCCCAGGGATTCAGGGCATAGGGTGGCATTTGTCGTATATATACCATGATTCTAGGTTCACTCCTTATTGAAATTAGACTTATAACCAGTTTATGCTCAGGGTCAAAGCTTAGATTGGATGTATGCCTAAGTAGCCCACCTAAATTCAAATATGAATGAAAAAGCTTATATGAAATTGTTTAAGGATTGGGCAACTATTTTTATTGAGAACGGTATCTCTAATCCAAAGGAAATTATGAACAGTGTAAATAAGCCATGGAGTTGTTCAACTAACGGGTGCGATACTTCAACAAGGGTATCACATTGACTTCCGCTTTCGAGAATTACGTCGACTAAAATGAAGACCGCGCGGTCTTCATTTTTTTGTACACAGCTTATTGAGGGTCTTACTGCAACATCGGTTCTTCTATGTTGTAGTAAATGAAGTCATATGTTGTACAAAAAAAGAATAGATCAAGCACATGATCTCTGCTTGTATCTATTCTCCTCATTTCCTCTCTTATAAAAACTATAATATTATATAAGAGATGTTGTCTTAATCAAGAATATCCTGGTTTTTCTGTTACTAAATAAAACAAGTGAGAATCCTATTTGTTATAAAACATTTCATTTATTCCTTCGGCCCAATCATTTTCTTTGGATCTACAATTTCATCGAATTGTTCCTCTGTTAATAATCCTGATTGTAGTGCCGCTTCCTTTAATGTTAACCCTTCTTTATGTGCATGCTTTGCAATTTTTGCTGCATTTTCATAACCGATATGTGGGTTTAAGGCTGTTACAAGCATCAAAGAGTTATTTAAATGTTGTCCTATCACTTCTTCATTTGCTTCAATACCTACTGCACAATTATCATTAAATGAAACAGTCGCATCTGCTAATAATCTAGCTGACTGCAAAAAGTTATACGCAATAACTGGCTTAAAGACATTTAATTCGAAGTTTCCTTGACTTGCCGCAAATCCAATTGTTGCATCATTTCCCATTACTTGCGCTGCAACCATCGTTAAAGCTTCACTTTGCGTTGGATTTACTTTCCCTGGCATAATCGAACTTCCTGGCTCGTTTGCTGGAATAATAATTTCGCCAAGACCACTGCGCGGCCCACTTGCAAGCCAGCGTACATCGTTTGCAATTTTCATTAAATCAGCAGCTAACGCTTTTAGGGCACCGTGCGTATAGACAACTTCATCATGACTTGTTAGCGCATGAAATTTATTTGGTGCTGATACAAATTGTTTTCCTGTAAAGTTACTAATTTCTTCCGCAACCATGTCACCGAATTTTGGATGGGCATTAATTCCTGTTCCAACCGCAGTACCACCGATTGCGAGTTCTTTCATATATGTACTGCTTTCTATTATCATACGCTCTGTCTTTTCAAGCATACGATGCCAGCCGCTCACTTCTTGTCCTAACGTTAATGGCGTTGCATCCTGCAAATGAGTACGACCAATTTTAATAATATGCGAAAATGCAGTTACTTTTTCTTTTAACGTTTCCTTTAATTTAGCTATTGCTGGTAATACTTGTTCTTCTACTCCAATAACACACGCAACATGAAGTGCTGTGGGGAACGTATCATTTGAACTTTGAGACATGTTTACATCGTCGTTTGGATGAATGTGTACATCCAGCCCTTTTTCTTTTAAAATTTGATTCCCGCGGTTTGCGATCACTTCATTCACATTCATGTTAGACTGTGTACCACTTCCTGTCTGCCAAACAACAAGCGGAAAATGTTCGTCCCATTTTCCAGATAAAATTTCATCAACCGCCTCTACAATTACAGCTGCCTTTTCGTCTGCTAGTTTTCCTAACTTCTGATTACTAATCGCTGCACTCTTCTTTAAAATCGCAAATGCTCGAACAATTTCAAGCGGCATATGCTCTGTACCAATCGGAAAGTTTTCTTTACTGCGCTGCGTTTGTGCTGCCCATAATTTATCAGCTGGAACTTTTATTTCTCCTAATGTATCTCTTTCAATTCTATATTCCATTTTTTCATCCCCTTAAAATAAAGTACCATATCAAAGATTATCAACAGTTTTTTACCCAACAATTCTTTCTTCCTGCTTTTCTTTTTTCTCTGAAAGTAAAGCATACGGCATACACATATACGTCATGGCAACTGGATCATAGCTTTCACACCAAACACTGTTTCAAACAATTCATTATTTAAAACATCCTTTGGTGCGCCTTCCATTACTTTATTCCCCTCTTTAATCGCAACAATGTGATGCGCATATTTAGCCGCGTGATTTAAATCGTGTACAACCATCACAACAGTTCGGTTTTCTTCTTCATTTAATTTTTTCAATAGCTCTAGTATTTCTAACTGATGGGCCATATCTAAATATGTTGTCGGTTCATCTAATAGCAATAACTCTGTATCTTGCGCAAGTGCCATCGCAATCCAAACACGCTGACGGAAGTTTCACTTTATAAGATAAGCGCTTTTTGCAATACATCATCATATACATATTCTTTTTGTACAAGTGAAGAAACCATGCCGCTTTGCAATGCACTATACGCCGGAACGAATGTCATTTTATCCCCTATGCTATACGGTGTACTATCAGTTATATCAACAATTAAATGGTCACTACTTCCACCAAGAATTTCAACATTCCTATCGGAAGGTCGTAAACCGCTAATATCAAGGTCCTGCCTTCCTATTGCAACGATCGCTCGTAGTCGCTCCCCTTTATCTTCAAAATACGGGACTTGCCCAAATGCATCTTTTCCAATAACGCCTTTTGGCATAGACGGCTTTCTTTTTATTTCAATGATTTCCGCTTCAATTGAAAATACATCTTGGTACATGAAAGAAATATTTTTTCCATACGCTGTTTCTTTCCCAAGAAAAATAGCTTCTCCAATCCGTAAAGAGTTAACACGTCCAATCTGTTTTCTTTGCATGATAAGTGGTAACGAACTTGAATTTCCACCTGAGATAAACCGAAGCGGTTTCCCAATTTTCTTCTCTACCATTTTTGCTAATTGCGTTAATTCTTGTAAAGAATGTTCAGTTGGAATAACACCGCTAAAACAAGTGAAATTCGCTCCAATACCATCGAGTACAATTCCAGATATATTCGATACTTTCTGCGCTGCATCCACCACTTCATATGGCATTATTCCTTCGCGAAGATCACCTAAATCAACCATTAAAATCACACGATGAGTTGTTCTGTATCTTCTCGCTGCTCTTCCCAATGCTTCTATGATGCATAGTTCAGAATTCAAACTAATATCTGCACAAAGAACCGTTTCTTCTACTTCTGACAAAGCTGGTGCACGAATTAATAAAAGTTCAGCTTCTTTCCCTACAATAGAACGGATTTTATAAAGATGCTGTAATCTAGAATCAGCAAATCTTGTATACCCTGCCTCCTGAAGGGTTTCAATTACTTCTTTTGCAGCGCCGACCCCTTTTGTTACAGGAAAACATATAATATTTGAACGCTCGCATAATCGTTTCATTATCATGGCATTATACTTCAATTTTGAAAGGTTTACTTTCATGATAGGCAGCATGTTTATTCCTCCTATTATATACAAAGCGGATTATGAAAACTTGTATACAAATAAGATTTTGCTTGACCTTGTATTCTCATTGCGAACAATGCTTTCGTTTCAATTTGCTTTGCAAATATAGCTGCCTTTTGCTCTTCGGTTGCATCTACCATGTACTCTTCAACAATAGCAGCAACAATTCTCCATAATTCTTTTTCCTGTACGTCATCTATCGAGCGAGCCAACGTAAATAATAAATCCCCAAAATGGTTTTGCAGTACCGAATGAATAAACTTGTTATAAACCTCATTCATATCATCTGTAAATACGACTGCTTCTTTAACCTCAGCAATATCCACTACCTTTGCTAATGTCTTCTTATGAATTCTGACTCCTCCTAAATCACGTACAAAAATACGTTGGACCTCTCCGCCTTTTGTAACAATAATAGAGTTTTGCATATGTCCTTCTAAAGCAATTCCATATTGTAAAACAAGTTGCAGTAAAGGAATCATAACTTTCTCAGTGTAATGAGCAACATAGTGAAATACCTCTTTTTTACCAATCGTTTCTGTTTCAAAATATGTACGCATCATATCTACAATAACAGGTTCCTCTTCTTTTAATGGATTGCTTGCTGTTAAACTAGCTCCAACCCATAATAATTCTCCCTCTTGCTTATATGCATTTGGGCTTTCACGTAAAATAAATGCTAAATTTCTTCCTAAATGAAAATCATTATGTTTTGTAAAAGTAGCTCCAACTCGTTCACGAACGACAACTACTGACTGTGCTAACTCTTTCTCATTCGCATAAATCGTATCAAACAGTGAAGAAAGAATTGGCCCATTTACTGTTATTTCTGGTGATACCGTTCTAACTGCACTTGTTGCTTGTGCACGTACTGGAAGCTTCACATGATACGGTAACTCTAATAGATTCATTGTTCGAAATGAAAGCGTCGCTCTGGACGAAAGTTGATATGGGATCGGAATAATACGTCCTTCCTCTAACTCTTCCCCATACTCCTCTGTTAGTACATGCTCATATTGCCATGGATGAACAAGAAATGGATAAAAGTCTTCTATTCTGCCCCCTCTGCTTACTAATATTTGAGAAGCAGTTTCATATAAATCTGGTAAATTTTCATATAATACAGGTTTTTCAAAGCTATCTCCTGTAACTGCTGTTACATCTTTATGAACAAGCAATACATATAACGGAACAACTTGCTCAAATTCAGGAGCATAACGTTTTACTTCTTCTTTTGATAAACCAAGTTTTGTTTTTGTTGAAGGATGAAGTGGATGCCCTTCGATTACTAATGACTCTGTATATAATAATTCGTCAAACGACATACATTGTTTTAATTCTTCAAGGAATTGGTATAGATTATTTGGTTTGTATTTTGCAAAAAACATCACGTTTGTTTCAAGCTGCTGTTTTGCCCATTCTTGTTTTTGTTCCCATGCTTCATAAGCTAATTCTAGGTTCTCTACACTGTTCTGTAACTCTTTCTGTAAGGAGTCTGAAATATGAAGCTGGAAGAATGGTGCTACTTCCTCAAAAAACATTTGTAATGAATCAATCCATATAATATGCCCTCTTACTTTAAACCGGAGCGGAAAAGCAAATTCGTATCGTTCAAATGCCCCTTCTTGTTGCACTTCTAATAATAATTCTGCTTCATTCATACAATCTATAATTTCAATACCATAATCATGCTTTAGCACCGCACAACTTTCTAATAATTTTTTTTCACGAATTAATGCATTACAAAAACGATTTAAAATACGATATTCCGCCTGTACTCGATTTGATTGTTTACTTTGAATGGACAAAATTCTTCACCTTCCCTTTTTGTTGTTTCACTTTTATATACTGAAATGCAAATGGGATTATACATAAAGTACCCATCATTACAAATGTTTCAGAAATACCCACATATTCAATGGCATAACTTACTATAATTGAACCGAGTGGAATCATTCCTCGATCCATTAATACAACACTAAGCATAAGTCCTCGTTCCTCTTCACAGACATTGTTTTGAAAATAAACACGATTACTGGAACGTAACAACTGTCCAAAAAGGCCAATAGAGAATAGTAGTATAAAAAATACAAATGTATTACTAATAATAAGGAGCGCTATACTAATAGAAAACAAAACTAAACTAATATAATAAATCCTAATTTCTGAGATGTACTCTAACACTTTAGGAAGAATAATGGTTGCTATAATGGCACCGATTGCTGCCGAAGACATCGCAATGCCAAATACTTCTGCTTTTCCCGTAAATTGATGTGAAACAAGTACAGGCAATACAGATGTATACGAAAAACCAAAAGCCATTGTAATCATTGATGTGATAAAAATGTTTCTTCCCATATGATCATGAGAGAAATATTGAACAATTTGTTCCCAGCTTGCCTTTTTCTTTTCGTTTCGTTTTTTCATCGTTTGATCTTTCATTGGTAAGACAAGAATGAATGCAATCAGTGAACAAACTGCCTGCATCGTAAATGTAAGTTCAATATGTCCTCCTGCAATTAGAAATCCAGCTACAGCCGGCCCTGTCGAGCGACAAACATTCATCACAAACGAATTCATAGATATAAGTTTACTAATTTGATTGTTCGTATCAATATCCGAAAGAAGTGTATTTCGATTTGGTGTTTCTAATGCACTAATTACTCCTCTCACAAATGAGAAAAGAAGGAAAATAAAAAAGGACGGAGTAATAAACACAACATAAATGGCAAGTAACGTTGTAACTGCTAGTCCCCAAAATGAATACGACTTCATTAACTTAATACGCGGATGCAGATCACAAAGCTTCCCTGCATATACACTAAACAATGCAATTGGAATGAGCCGTACAAAGTTTATCCATCCTAAATATGTAGCACTATGATACAGATCATAGACGTACCAATTGATTGCAGTCATTCCAAGCCAATTCCCCATAAATAAGAAAAATGAACTACTAAAGAAGAGTTTGCGAATATGAACCACCTCAAATTTTTTGTTGCATTTTTTAATGCTTCTTTTATAATTGAAATTGATTATCAGTATCACTGTAAAAACAATATAAAATATTCTCACTTCTTTGTAAAGACTAAAAAATTGAGAAAGGTGGTTTCTATGAACCTTAATAAAATTCAAACGTTAGCAGTAGAGGAACAAAACTTACTTTCTTTTTTACAACAACATCATGCTCCACTACATGAAACCTATCAACAAATGATTCGAAAGGGACGAACTGGTATACTCGAACGACTACTATCGTCCTTCATACGTGAAAATATATGTAACATGACAAGAACTGGAATCATATTTAGAAAACACGAAGGGGTGTTTGTATCATTTTCAGATCATCGTTGCCCAGACTATTTACTAGATTATATAAACACTCATATTCATCAATTTGACGAGTTTTCAATGATACAAGGACTATATTTTAAACAACAAAATACATATCTACTTATACCGATTCAACACATATATGCCTTTGAACGTCCTGTTGTAAAGGGACCTTACATTCTCATCTCACCGTCTAGTCAAACAGAAATTATACATCCAAATGAAGTATTGGCATTGTTACTACATGAAGATTGGCAAGGACCACTTTCCTATTTTCATATGTTTGAAGATGATCTCGCAAATAGCGCTGCCAATTTAGCTCTTGCTTATACATTTCATGAACAAACCGAGAATGTTTCAACGCTACAAGCTGCTTCTCAAGCACAAGATCCATATGCCCTTTTTGAACAGCTCGTTATAGAAGGTCACCCTTGTCACCCTGGTGCCAAAATGAGAAAAGGTTTAAGTCCGGAAGAAACACTTGCCTATTCAGCTGAGTTTAAAAATACAATTCCATTGCGCTTTGTAGCTGTACACCAAGATTATGTAAGCGCTGCTTTTATGGACGAACAAAATTGGAATGCATTATTGTTTTCTTTTGAACCTGTACTCCAAGTAGAAGCTGAAATAAGACTTGGCGATAAAATAGATGACTACATTTTATTACCGATTCATCCATGGCAAGCTACTCATACGTTACGTGAAATTTACAGTGCTGAACTTGAAAAACAAATTATCATCTTATTTGATTATGAAGCGAATTATTTAGCAGGCATGTCATTTCGTACAATCTTTCCTGAACAATATGAAACGATTAGACCGCATTATAAACTGACAACAAATATTCATTTAACAGGAGAAGTGCGGACGTTATCCGAACAAACCATTCATAATGGACCACTTATGAGCAATATTTTAAAACAAGTTGTTACGCAAGATACGATGATTGACGAAACTCGCTTTGTTCCAATTATGGAACGAGCTGGTGCTCATTTTCTTCATCCAAATGACATAGATGAAGAAATACAAACATTACGAAGCGAAAATCTCGCTTGTGTCATTCGCGACAACATTCATGCTTATGTAAAACACGACGAATGGGCTATTGTCGGTTCTGCCCTTGTTTCTTCTATGCATGGTGCAAATAAACCAGTCATAGCAGAACTAATTGAGTTGTACAAAGATAGCCATGACTTACCATTACACGATGCAATTGTTATGTTTATCGAAAAATATGTAACAAATGCTCTTACTGGCTTTATTCCACTCATGGTTAAGTATGGCATTGGATTAGAAGGTCACCTGCAAAATACAGTACCTGTATTTAAAAAAGATGGCACACCAGACCGCCTACTTGTACGTGACTGGGAAGGTATTCGAGTTCATCGTGGTCGTTTACAAAATGCGGGATTTGATGTAAACGTATTTCATCATAAATCAAGGATTCTAGTAGATGATGAAAAAAGTATGCGTAATAAAGTATTTTACTCCGTAATGCAAAATCACTTTGGCGAGTTATTTTTACATATAAGTCAGTTCTATCAACTAGATGAGCAACTGCTTTGGAATGTTGTAAAACGAGTCTTGAACAATATTTTTATAGATTTACAAAAAGATTCTAACTATAAAGAGCATGCAATATCTGACTATGCTGTCTTTTTTGCAGATAAAGTAGATTATAAAGCTTTAACTCTTATGCGTATAATGGGAGAAGCTCATTCCTATTTTTATGTGAAAGTTGACAATCCTTTATGTAAGTAAAGTAAAAACGAATGATTTTGAATCTCAAAATAGTGGGAAATGAATTGCGAAGAATCTATGATTTGACATACAAATTAAGATGAGCTCAATTATGAGCTCATCTTTTTGTTTACGGTATTAATTGCTCGTATACATACGGTTGCTTCGGAGCTTCTATTTTTTCTACTTTATTTACTTTTACAAGTGGAAATAAAGCTCCTCTATAGGTTGTCTCATCTAATGTTCCAGTAATCGTAACCCACGTTTCATTTTGTAATTTAGTAATTCCTTCACCGGAAACAATCATTCCATAAACGGTAGCATCTGCTATGCAACACGTAATACCGTAACGTGCAACTACAACTTGCTCTCCTTTCACGTCTGTATCACGGTATACAAACCCAGAAAAATTAATTTCTTTCCCTTTAAATCCAATAACATCACGACCAATTATATCTATAGCAGCCATATAGTTTTTATCATTTATTTGTATGCTTTTCTTTTTCAGTAACTCCTTTTCTAGGTCATCAGATGGTGCTTGAGAACTTGCTTGAGAACTTGGTACATTAGCAGTTTGCGGTTCTTCTCCATCTACTAATAACCTCTTCCAATCGTCATTTTCCTTTTGTGGCTTCGTTTGTGTACTTTGATTCATTCCGCGCTTGGCAGCAACACTTCCATCAAGTGATACACTTGAAAATAAAAAGGCACTGATAATAGGTATAAGAAATAATCCATAAAAGAAGCAAGTTCCTATTTTCGTTTTTGGGAGAACATGTTCCTCGCAGCAATGACATGCCTTTAACTTTTCATTTCCACTTCGCCACACTTGTAAACAGCCAAGTAACAAAGACACAATGGTTGCTACATAAATCAGTTTTACCATACGCGGTGCAATAAAGTTATCAATATGTCCCGTAATAAGCAGTTTGAATAATAACATCGCAAATCCAATCAATATAATGCCGCGAATATAAATATGAAATCCTCTTTTCTCCTGTTCTTCCACCTTCTTCGCCTCCTATTTCATGGTAAGTTGAACGATAACGTAAACGCTAATCGTTACAATCGCCATAAACAGAAACACAAACTTCTTTTGAAAATATGCAAATAACATAATTGTATTTTTCAAATCTACCATTGGTCCGAACACTAAAAAAGCGAGAAGAGCTTTTGCTGAAAAAATGTGACCAAATGATGCTGCAATAAATGCATCTGCTGCAGAGCAAAGAGATAAAACATAACCAAGAGCCATCATAACAAGTGGAGAAATGAGATTACTGTTCGCTAATTCGGCAAGGAAATGACGATCTAAAAATGTTTGAAATAAGCTAGCTAAAAATGCACCAATTAACAAATATTTTCCTGTACTAAAAAACTCATCTGCTGCATGAGAAGCAACCTCCTTCCAACTCCTTTTTGAATGCTGATGTTCACTTATCACACTGCTTTCTTTCAATACATTCTTGTCACGATATAAGTAATAGACAATACCTCCGATACATATAGCAACAAGAAAAGCAAGTCCAAAACGAGCATATACAATTGTGGGATTCATGCGAAACGCATAGAATGTTGACAAAAATACAACCGGGTTTAATATAGGGGCGGTAACCAGAATTACCATTCCTACATGAAGAGGTAATCCTTTTTGAATCAGTCTTCTTATGATTGGAATAATTACACATTCACACATCGGAAATAATACACCAACAAATGCTGCTGGAAACATGGCAACAATAGGATGTTTAGGCAACACTTTCTTTATCACGTCTTCTGTCACAAATACTTGAATAACCGCTGAAATGAATACACCAATTAATATGAATGGAACAGCTTCGAAAAAGATACTTAAAAAAATTGTATTTACATTCATCCACTTTTTAGGAATCAGTGCTTGCAACGATGATACATTTGTAAAATCAACAAAAAATAATAAGAACACAAATAGTGCGATTAACATTGTACCAATCATTTCTCTAGAAATCCGTGCAAGTGTCATCACAATCTCCTCCTTTATATTTTCATCTCATATTAACTAGCAATAAAGTGAAACTTCCATCTAACTTCTTTGCTTTCTCAGAATCTTGAGATTAAGATTTTACTGCCCGTTAGAGCGAGATAAAATCCTTTCCGATAGAAGCTCCTCTTTATTGTAAACATATGCTTGTCCTCTTTTTCTATGACATGTTTCATCCGCAACACACTTACTATATCTTACTCTCAAATCGTAATCATTATGATTTACTATTGCAATTTTCTTTTTCATCTTTTAAGATATAACAAGAAATAAAACGTAATTATTACGATTTAAAAAGGAGAGTCTTTATATGAAAAAAATTCCCGTTACAGTATTAAGCGGTTACTTAGGATCTGGAAAAACAACATTACTAAATCATATACTTACAAATCGCGATGGAATGAAAGTAGCTGTCATTGTTAATGACATGAGCGAAATTAACATTGATGCTGCACTTGTTAAACAAGGTGGTTTTTCTAGAACAGAGGAAAAACTTGTTGAAATTCAAAATGGATGTATTTGCTGTACATTACGTGAAGATTTAATTATAGAAGTGAAACGTCTTGTAGAATCTGGAGATATTGATTATATTGTCATCGAATCTTCAGGTATTAGTGAGCCTATTCCGGTTGCACAAACATTCACATATATGGACGAAGAATTAGCAATCAACTTATCAAATACATGTCGTTTAGATACGATGGTTACTGTCGTAGATGCGAATCGCTTCTGGGATGATTATGCTTCCGGTGAAAGTTTATTAGATCGCCAAGAAGCAATTGATGAGACAGATACACGCGAAGTGATTGATTTACTCATTGATCAAATTGAATTTGCAAATGTAATTATTTTAAACAAAACCGATATGCTAGAGCAGGATGATATTACAGAACTTCACAAACTATTACAAAAGTTAAATCCGGAAGCTCGTATTATTGAAGCAGTTTATTCGCAAGTGCCGTTATACACAATCTTAAATACGAATCTATTTGACTATGAAAAAGCAAGTCAAGCAGCTGGATGGATTAAAGAATTAAATAACGAACACACACCTGAGACAGACGAGTATAACATTTCATCATTTGTATTCCGTCGTAAGCGCCCGTTCCAACCTGAAAGATTAATGAAATGGCTTGAAAACTGGCCACTTGACGTCGTAAGGGCGAAAGGCTTCTTCTGGCTTGCTTCCCGCAATAATATCATCGGACTTCTCTCTCAAGCTGGTTCATCTATTACGATTCAAGGAGCCGGTGAATGGATTGCAGCTACTTCAAAAGAAGAACAGCAACAATTTATTTCAGAAGACCCAGACATTTTAAACCGTTGGGATGACACATACGGAGACCGAATTACAGAATTAGTCTTTATCGGTATTGATATGAATAGAGAAGAAATAGAACAATCTTTAGACCACTGCTTATTAACTGAACAAGAAATGTATGAAGACTGGGATATGTTCCATGACCCTATCCCTCCATTTACGAGTGCATTCTGTTAATATGTATCCTACTTTTCCTATTAAAAAGCCTAATTTCTCAATTTATTGTAGAGAAATTAGGCTTTTTTCATCACTCCATTAAAGCGACCTATAGTTTAATGACTTAATTTACTGATTATATCTTTAATCATTCACTTTGAACTATATAGATATAGTTTTTGTTGCAACTGTTTGTTGAAATGCCTTATCATGCTCAACAATAACCATTGTGGGATTAAATTGTTGAATAAGCTCTTCAATCTGCATACGCGAATAAATATCAATAAAATTTAATGGTTCATCCCATATATATAAATGAGCTTTTTCACATAAACTTTTAGCGATAAGCAGCTTTTTCTTTTGTCCACCAGAATAATGAGATATATCTTTCTCAAATTGAATTCGGTCAAAATCCATCTTACGTAGGATGGATTTAAATAACGTCTCATCAATCTCGTGCTCTTCAATAAAGTCCGATAACGATCCCTTCAAATGAGAAGTATCTTGTTGGACATAGGAAATGATGAGTCCTGAACCTAAATTAACTGAGCCTGTATGCTGTATTGGATGTCCTAGAATTAGTTTTAGGATACTACTTTTCCCGCTTCCATTCTTTCCATCAAGTACAATTCGATCCCCTTGTTCAACTATGAAGCGAATGGGTTCATTTACTATTTGGTCATCATACTTAACAGACACATCAGCCAAAACAACCAATTCATTTGACTGAAATTTCAATTGTTCTAATTTTAACGACTCAGTTTTCTCCACATTTTTTAGTAATTTTGACTTTTCTTCAATAGCTTTTTGTTGCCTTGATTCAAGGTTCTTCGCTCTCTTCATCATCTTGGCCGCTTTATGTCCTACAAAACCCTTATCTAACTTAGATCCTGAATTCCTTGTTCCATTTTTGGAAGCTTCCACTTGATGAGACCAATCTGTTGAACGCTTTGAAGACTGTTTTAATCTCCCTATATCTTTTTGTAGACGCTCATTTGTAGCCTCTTCGTGTTCCTGCTGTCTATCAAAATTTAACTTCCAAGAAGAATAGTTACCACTTTGAACTTCAATATTTGCTCTATTTATAGATAAGATATGGTCAACGCATCCATCTAAAAAGATTCTGTCATGTGAAATCAAAATAAACCCTTTTTTCTTCCTTAGATAATCAGAGACCATCTTTCGTGCATCAGTGTCTAGATGATTTGTTGGCTCATCAATTAATAGAAATTGACCCTCATTCAAAAACAGTGCAGCAAGCAACACCTTTGTTTGTTCTCCATTTGATAATGTTTTAAATGGTCGATACATGGCCTCGGCATCAACATTTAAATAGGATATTTCACGCAGAAATTCCCAATCTTCTGCTTGGGGACAAATTTCTTCAAGGATTTCATGAGTGAACTTGTTCTTATCCGAAACTGGGTAAGGGAAATAATTAAATTCTACCGAAGAAGTGATTTTCCCACTATACTCATAATTACCTAATAATAAATTAAAAAATGTCGTTTTACCTCGTCCGTTTCTACCAATAAACCCTAGTTTCCAATCCGTATCTATTTGAAAGTTTACACCTTCAAAAATATTATCAAAGCTACCTGGGTATGAAAAAGTTAAGTCTTGAACTTTTATCATTGACATAATAATTCCTCCTTTATATATCAACACTTTTCATATAAAGTCGGAATATCCATCAATTTTTTAATTCCTCCATATAAGTTTGATGGATATTAACGACTTATATAGAGCATTACATGTGTAACAATAGTGTCTGAATTACTCATTTTTCTCTCTCCTTTATTTGTTAGGTTACAGTTACGGATTAATAAATATCAACTTACCTATAAGAGAATAAAAAAATCCTCCCAATTTGTAATCGGAAGGATTAGTATTTCACTTATACTTAATAAGTTCTTATTAATCATTGGAATCATGACAAATAAAGTATGAACTGATTAATAAAAATGGATAGACTAACCCTATATTTTGTAGTTTGAAGTTATTAATTTCAAATTAAAATATAGATTAGTTAATCATTATTCATCCATCAGTCCTCTCATAATTCTATTTTTAGAGTAACATTCTTTTTTATGGAATGCAATATCACAATCATCTTCATCTGAAATTACTGCTAACTACTTCTTTAGAATCAACAATGTATATTCCTTCTTTCTTTACACTTCCCCTCCATAAAAATCTTAATCCTAAATTGTGTGGCATTAAAACAAAGTTTGATCAAAAAGTGAAAACAAGATTTTATTCAAAATCACAATCCATTTAAAGAAAGCTAACTGTACAATAAGCAAAAGAATCCATTCAAAAAGAATATTAATCAAAATGGATTCTTTTCTTTTTGAATGGACAATTCATGTAATAAAAAATCCAAATTCATTTAAAATTCTTCGATCAAAGCGATAAAGCATCGCATCATTTTTATAAACATCGCAACTTTGTTCAAAGCTTCGCGTCATTCTTACAAACATCGTGACTTTATTTCAAACCCACAATGGTAGGCGAGATGTTCAGGATGTTCGGAAAAGACAATACTCTTCAACTCCTTAAACATTTATAAATTGGTTCTTTATAATATACTCAATTAAATATAAGTGAACAGTACTCTTGTCCATGTTTAAGGTAAATAAGGGTTAAAATAGGGGTGCAGTGGAAATAAACTTGCCTAGTTTAGAGGAATAACACAAAAACTTCCTTGGTAATGAGGGAGAATTTTTTTATACAACATTGTGAAGGTTTACACTTAAACTATCGGGTGCTTTTGTTTAATACTAGATAAAAGGAGAACACATATTATATATGACTAATATGTGTTCTCCTTTATTTTTAAAGCTTTTTATAATTTAGTTCTTGATAATACTTACTGTGAAAGGGGATTTTTATAAAGTGAAACTTCCATCAGTGGAGGTTTTTTTCATCCCCCACTGATGGTTAACCATACCTATCACCTTGAATTCTTCTGAACTGTAAGGTAATAAACTACGCGCGTACATCTTCATATTTTAAGATATCATTATATTCTTTTTCTAATTCATCTAGTGATAATTCATATAATTGTTTATTTAATACTTTGTATACACCTACATCAATTAACTTCTCAATCAATTGCTTTTTCCTTTGTTCTACAGCATAACGGAGCCCATAACTCATTCTTTCTTCAAAACTCCTTTCGGCAATTTCCCTATAATAACCTTTACCTGCTTTAAAATAGATTTTTAGGAAGTGAGATTATACTACCGCTTTGTGGCCACATTATACATATATATGCAAAAAAAAAGATCTCATGACACTTTTTGAGATCTTTTTTTTTGAACATTCTACTTCTTATATCCGGAATGATTACATCAAATATTAACATTCCATCCAGCCTTCTAAACTCTTTCTTTAATAGTGTTTCTTGAAAATAAAACATACCGCATAGAAAAATGTATTTCTGTGCGGTATGTTTTACATATTACTTCTATTTTTTATCATATCTGCTTTCATCACCCTCACAGGTCCAATCTATATTTTCTATATCAACGGACCAACCAATAATTGTGACACTTTTTGCTTCTTTCCAAGAATCTACCTTGTCAAGTATTTGTCCAATATGAAGGGCATCTTCCGCATGTAACGATTGATATAATAGATAATCGTCTTCAAATATCCGTTCACCACATTCAACAATCCCATCTGTTGCCATCACAAGGTGATTGGTTCCTTCTTGTAATTCACGAACCCCCGACGTAAAACAAGGTGTTGCTGCTGAAAAAATATTCTTTCTGCCAATCCTCTCATAACATTGCCGTTTATTCAAACGCCCCTGGTCACATTGTAATAGTCTTGGGTGAAATAAGTAGACAAAACATTCCCCTACTGACAACCAATACAGAAAGTTCCCCTTCCGAAGACAAATAAGGCATGATGTTTGTCCTTGTATTCGTTCACTTTCTTCAATAAATTTTTCATCTGTAAAGAGCGATAATAAATACATATGCGTATGATGAAAAACTAGATGAGAAGGATAAGTGAAAAGCTGTAATAACTTCTCTTTTCTTTTACAAATTATATCTATAATATGCTTTGCTCTGTCGATAGTACTTTGTGCATCAAAAATCATAACAAATTCCCATGTTCCTTGTGGATCACACCAAGCAAGCACAGCATTTTTACTTTTGCTTGCACCAGCTTCTGTATTTCCACCATATAATCCGATAGAAAGAGGACCTAGCGTTTCTACATGAATCTCATTTAAATATGCTTTTTCATCACCAGTCCATTTAAACGTATGTACGGCTTCCATCCTCATCCCTCGTTTCATTGTTATTTTAAAATAAGCTTATATTATCTACTAAAAAAAAGATACTTTTTCACAGAAAAATTTAATAAATAAAACTTTTTACATCTTTACAAGCGATTATATCGTATTATACGATATAAAAAAGGAGTTGTAATCATGCTAACATTAAATAAACATTGGGAAACAATTTATTTTTATCTCCGTCACGAATATGAAGAAAATTTAACTCACCAAGCCATTCGTATTTTACAAATGATTTCTCGAAAAGAAGCACCAACCATCAGTCATATCGCCGCAGAACTACATCTCTCTCATAACACAGCTTCTGAACATATTAAACGGTTAATTCAGAAAGGGTTTGTAGTAAAAGAGCGCAGTAAACAAGATGAACGAGTTGTAATTGTAAAGCTAACAGAAACAGGACAACAAGCATTAGCTACACATACACTGCTCGATGAGGCAAAACTAAAACAAATAGGAGAGAAGTTATCTAAAGAAGAAAAAAAGCTGATTCAATCGGCATTTGAATTATTAGCGAAGGAGGCTCACGATGTCTTTTCTCATTAAAGTGATTGTTTCTGCACTTATTATTGGAGGAGTTACAGAGGTTGCCAAGCACTATAGTACACTTGGCGGCTTCATTGCGGCACTTCCATTAATCAGTTTACTCAGTTTATTTTGGATTTCTGTTGAAGGAGGCTCCCGGGAAGAATTAAGCCGTTTTGCACTAGGAGTTTTGTATGGTTTTCCAGCATCAGCCTTACTATTATTTATTGTATATTTAGGCCTTCGCAACTCATTTTCACTTAGCATTTCTATTCTATTTGGTATAGGAGTATGGAGTATTTTATTAATATGTCAAAGGTTTTTTCAAACTTAAGGAGGCTTTATTTTGATTACACATGTAGATGTCTTCGGGAAAAAAGTTGAAATACTGATAACGGGACAAGGAAAGCAAACTGTTGTGATTCAAACAGGTATGTTTTGTTCCCTTTACAATTGGATAAGAATCGCAACTGAACTGTCTGCATACTACAAAGTTGTTTTGTTTCATCGACCTGGTTACGGAACAAGTGAGTTAAATGAGGAAGACCGTACAACCGTTCAAACCACATACGAATTAAGAGAATTGCTACATGTTTTACACATCCAAGAACCGATTATTTTAGTTGGGCATTCTTATGGAGGTTTATGTGCCCAGCACTTTACCATGCTCTATCCAGAACAAGTTGCTGCGCTTGTTCTCATCGATTCAACATCTATGAATCTGCATCGCTTGGACGAACTAAACTTACCCACATTAGATAAAACAGATTCAGATGAAAAATGGATAAAAAAATGTTTATGCTATGCCAATATGGACACTGTCCAATTACAACAAGAGGTATCCCCAAAACTAACAGCTACGCAAACTACATTACCTATTAAAATACAAAAACGATTATTAGCTTTTACAATCTCTCCATCTCTTTATAAAGCTGTTGCATCAGAAATCATCCATTGGAAAGATTGTGCACAAAAAATAAAAGACTTAAATCAATTCCCTGATATACCATTAATAATTATTAGCAGAGATGCTCATCATTCTATACAACAAGCAATTCAAGATGGTATTCCTTATGAAGAAGCAGAAGCATTAGAAAATGTATGGCAAGAACTCATTCATGAACAAACTACACTTTCAAAACAAAGCCAGCTTGTTGTTGCTACTAAATCGGGGCACTCCATTGAAATAGATCGGCCCGATATTATAATTGAAGCAGTAAAACAAGTTAAAAATATACAACACTTATAGAAAAAGGAAAGCAGTGTCTATACTGCTTTCCTCTTCTTCTTATTCAAAGTCTTCTTCTAACTCTTCTACATCATAAAACAAGTTTCCATTGTTTACATGAATAGGGCCGTTTGCAACATCAACGCGTAACACCCATGCCCATGGCACAGATAAACGCTCATGCAGTGCCCGCCAGAAAGCCATCGATTTTCTCTCATATTCTTCGAACTCTTCTAACATCTCTTTATAGGAGGCACCGTCTAATTGAATATTTGCTTCCATTAAACGTGAAAAAGCGTAATGCTTTAGTTCTAGTTCTGCAGCAATTTCCATTTCCTCAGGTGTTGCCATACCAATAATCGTTCCGTCAGGTGGTAAAATCTCATACACATTGTGAACTTCTACAACTTCTCCTGGCATGGATGAAAATCTATTGTTTTTCTCGAACATATGAACAGCCCCCTTTTATTAAAAAACTTTTTCACTCCAGCCATTGATTTCTATAACTGTTACATAATCTCCTGCCCTTTTCGTCAATCTTCACACATTTTTTACAATGTCTTCCTTCCAAAGTCGATTTACTTGAATAAACTGATCTTCTATAAATGTCAGCTTATATATGTCAGGCATATGAAGCCCTTTCCAAAATGAAAAATCATATTTGGAATCGAAATAATTCATAATAAGGACCATAATATTCCCATGTGTTCCTATTACAATATTTTTCCCTCTATATTTCTGCAAGATTTTCATCATGCAAGAAACTCCGCGCTGCTGGGCAATAACGTTAGATTCTCCACCTTCAAGCTGAAAAGAAGGATTCTCCCATACTCTCGTAATGGATTTCTCAAAATCTTCGATAGGCTCTAAACTTAATAAACGTTCTCTTAAATCTTCCTCTAACTCAATCGATAAGTCGAAATGTTCAGCAATCCCTTCTACTGTTTGAATAGCCCTTTTATACGGACTAGCAATCACAACATCTATCGATTCATTTTGTAATACTTCTATCACACTCTCTGCCGCTTGCCATCCTTTCTCAGACAATGGTCGTTCTCTCTCATCTGGCGTATATGTAGAATGTGCGTGACGTACAAAGTAAATATTAGTCATTCCCCTATCCCCTTTGCATTTTTCATAATTATATAATAACTACTACAACTATAACGAAAGGAATTATCCAAATTTATATAAATTTTGTAATATAACAATAAAATACATTACATAACAAAAAGTGTGATGTTTGTATTTCTAAGATACTCCGCACCACACTTTTGTTTACATAATAAAATTATGGATTTATAATTATTCTAAAAAACATCCCATTAACAGTAGATTTTGTAAAGGTAATGTTTTATCCCGAATTAACGGACAGTAAGACCACCACCTCAAGATTGAGAGAAAAGCGAAGAATATAGGTGGATGATAACTGTCCGTAAAAGCCCGATTGGTGAGAGCTTTCCATCAGTGGGGAAAAGCATCCACTGATGGAAGTTTCACTTTATTTCCCGTGATGTAACATGAAATCACTTGCTTCTTCTTCAATATGATTTAACTTTGCAACCCCTTCTTTCCACTTATGAATGTAACGCGTTACACCTACCGTAAAAGAAACAAAAATAGAAGAAAGAATAACTCCATATACAACACCAACAGTACTCATAACGACACTTCCTTATCATAGGATAATAATATTAGTATACTCCTTTTTTTATCCAAATGCAGGAAGTTCATCTTTTTGTAACAATGACTGCTTATTCTTTAAGATATAGACACTTCCTCCTGCTTTTGTACATTCTTCCATTGCTTCGTTCCCAAAAAAACAACAACAAACAATCCAAACGTAGATATAAGCATAACAGTAGATGCTGGTATATAGTCCAAAAGTACACCATACAAAAGTGTTCCAAGAGGGACAATTGCTGTTGCAATTGTTTCAATTAATCCGAATACACGCCCTAAATATTCTGGTGCTGTCGTTTTTTGAACAAAGACTTGTAATGGAACATTAATCGTGATGATATTTACCCCAAAAAGGATCATAAGTGTAATGTAATATATGAAAACCATTGTTTTAGATAACGGAAGAAACATTGGTACTACAATGCACAACAATAATCCAGACAGTATGAAAAGGTTCCTACGAATCGTCCGAAACTTGTTTGTTGTTTCTGCTCGAATAGATAAAACAATAGAAGCGATTAACATCCCAACAGCAAACATTCCTTCAATTACTCCAAATTGCTGAGAGGAGAGTGATAATTTTTGAACGATAATATATGGAAGTGAGACCGTAACTGCACAAAAAAAGAAATTAAGCCAAAGTGAAAGTTTCAGCATCGAAAATATGTCACTTTGCTCTTTCACATATACAAAACCTTCTTTTATGCTCGTTAAAAAATGATCCTTATCTTCTTTTTTGTCTGCTTTATACAAATCAAATACCATAAATACTTCTATTATCGCTGCAAAAGCAAATGTAATACCATTCAGTAAAAAAAAGAATTTCATAGAAAATAAACCGTATACAAGACCACCGATAATCGGTCCTAAAATTGTTGCAAGCGATGTAGCTGATTGATTTAATGAATTCGCTTTTTGAATACGTGTAGTATCAACTAAAGATGGAATAGAAGATGTTAAAGTAATAGAGAAAAAACTTGCACATATGGATAACAGTGCTGCGGAGACATAGATGAAGATTAATGAAAGTCCAAGTGAAGTTGAAAGTAAAAACATGGTGAACATAATAAGAGCACTTAATATATCTGCTCCAACAGCAAGCAATTTCCGGTTAATTCGATCTGCTGCTGCTCCGGCGATTGGCCCGCAGATCATACGTGGTACAGAACCACAAACAAGTGTAATAGCAAATCCCATGCCAGATCCTGTCGTTTTTAAAACGTACAGCCCCATTGCAAACGTGTAAATATTTGCCCCAAGCATTGATGATAATTTTCCAATCATCATCAAAACAATATTTCGCGTCGCAATTTTTAATCGTGCATCATTTTGCTTTTCTAATACACCTTCCACATCATCACTCTCCTCTTAAAAGTTAAATTGTGTTAAACTTATTATATAATCAATTTTCTGAATTTGACAACAAAAAGTTTAATTCTATTTAACTTTTTTTTAAAAAAAGGAGAAGTTCCATGGCTACCCTCGGAGAAAAAATACGGACATTACGAAAAGAAAAAAAACTTACCCAATCTGAACTTGCTGGGACAGAACTTACAAAAAGTATGCTCAGTCAAATTGAAAATGGTAAGGCAACTCCTTCCATGAAAACGTTACATTATCTTGCTGATAAACTCGGCTGTGATGCAAGCTTTTTATTAGAAGAAGAAGCGAATGAATTTACTACTCTTGTGCAAGAAATGGAGCAACATATACAAGATATGCGTTTTAAAGATGTATACGAAATTCTTCATCCTATTGTGCATGATGCGCTACCATCTACACTAGATGCTGCACGTTTATATAAACAATACGCTAGAGCAGCACTTCATATGAAAGATTATCATGTCCATGCATATATTGAAAAAGCAACGTTAATTTTCAAAAAATATGCTTTATATCGCGAAAGTACAGAAACAAAACTCATCTTCTTTCGATTATTGTTTCTCAACAAAAAATATAATGAATGTTTACAATTAATCAATTCTATTCGTGATGAATATAAAGAAAAACATTTAGAGATGGACTTAATTATGCAAATTGAACTTTTTTTAGATGAAGCAATCATTTTATTAGCAATTGGAGATTATGACGCCTGCAAAGATATTATTTTACAAGCAATTGCTTTTTCTAAAAAAAATCAAGTGTACTATAAGATGGATGAATTTTATCGTGTTTTGTCCTATCAAGCCACATTTGCTAAAGATACAGAAGGTTACTTGTACTATTTAAAGAAAGCAGAGCAATTCGCTCTATTTACAGAAAACGCCGTATCAACAACTCTTCTTCATATATTACAAGCTCATTTTCATAATATGCTAACAAAACAATATGAAGTTGCACTTGCGCACATTGAAGCATACGGGGAACAGTCTTTAAAGGTGCTAGGTCCCCAAAAAGATGGTTTTTATTATCTTGAAAAAGGCAAAGCCTTATATGGTCTAGAACGTTATCATGAAGCATTACAAGCTCTACAACAAGTAACAATCCCTAATTATTCGCATCATCCAATAGACAAAGCATTATTGACTACAGCTGGCTCATTTCGTGCTTTATGCTATATGCACCTGCAGGATAAAGAACAAGCTCTGTATGAAGCAAAGCAAGCGCACAACGCTATTCAAGAATATCACGCTCCTATGTTTTCTTCTTTCACTGAAGAAACATTACAAATGATTCAAAAACTTTAAACTCTCTATCAATTGGTATATTATTCCTTACCATGAGCCAAAATAGTAGTATAGCGTAACTTCCATTAGTGGAAGCTCTCTTGATGGTTAACCAATCGGACACAGAGAGGAGTTTAAAAATGAACATTCAAAGAGCAAAAGAAATTTCAAAATCAACGGAACAAACAAATGTAACTTTTCAAGGTATGCCTGTTACAATTCAACATGTCGACGAAAAAAATGAAACAGCCCACATATACGAAGCAACAAACCCAAATCGTGAACTTACTGTTCCAGTTAACAGCTTAGAGGAAATATAAGAAATCCCACTTCATTTTATTTTGAAGTGGGATTTCTTATATTTCTCGTACTTACAGGCAGTTAATCCCTTGCTTAGATGTCTTACTGCTTATTTAACGAGACTATTCTTGGTTTTTCATGAATTTTTTCATATTAAATCTAATACGGTAAATGAAATTAAAATACGTATTAAATGACACACTATTCAGATTTCATGTTAAACTAAAAAGAAAAAATTTATAGCAAGGAGAAAACAAAATGAACAAAGCACCCTACTACGCGGTTATTTTCACTTCTCAACTCTCAACTGAAACAGATGATTATGAAATCGTTGCGGATGAAATGGTAAAGTTTGCAAAGCAGCAACCTGGATTTGTCGATGTTGAAAGTGTACGTGATGAAACTGGCTTTGGTATTACCATTTCGTACTGGGAATCACTTGAAGCTATTCAACAATGGAAAGAACATGCAGCCCATACGATTGCTAGAAAAAGAGGACGAGAACAATGGTATGAACATTTCCATACAAGAATTTGCCTTGTTGAAAGAGAGTACCGTGCTACAAAAGGAGAATAGTAAATGATAAAACCGAAAACTGCTCTTCTACTTCTGCACGAAATATATGGAATCAACCAACATATGAAGCATGTCATTCACACATTTTCCTCTTCGACTATAGATGTTATTTGTCCAAATTTATTACATCGCTCCTCTCCTTTTCATTACGATGAGGAAACAGAGGCATATTCACATTTTCTCAAGAACGTTGGATTTCAACAGGGGATACAACATATTGAAGATATGCTCGCTGAACTACGAAATAACTATATGCATGTGGGGATTCTCGGGTTTAGCGTCGGTGCAACGATTGCTTGGTTATGTAGTGAAGATCGTAGAATTGATTTTGTTATCGGATGCTACGGTTCACGTATTCGTGATTACACAAACATTGTGCCGACATGCCCTACGTTATTATTATTCCCTGCAAACGAATCTAGTTTTTCAGTTTCTACTTTGATTGATAGTTTGCAAAGTAAAGAGCAACCGCTACTAAACATAAAGCAGCTTAACGGGGAGCATGGATTTCTTGATCCATTTTCTCCAAAATACAACGAGGAGGCTGCGGATCAAGGGTATCAGATGATACATTCTTTTCTTCAAAACATAACAGAGAAGTAGCCCTACTCCTCTGTTATGTTTATTTTTCGTTTATCCCCGTGTTTTCTCAAGTACATATATCTTCCATTTATAATTCATAAGTGTGTAATATTCTTGAATTACAACATATTCCTTCGTATCTGTTTTGACAATATAAGTATTATCTCCTTTATATGTAACACTCTGTACGTTTTTATCTTCAAATTCTTCTTTTATTCCTTGTTCATGCAAAATTCCTTCTGCATGAACATGTTTCAAATAATTGTAAGGTGAGAAAATAGAGATTCCTAGCACGATAAAAATTGTTATAATAGCAGTAATATTAGCTACCTTCGACTTCTTCATTTCTTTTCCCCTTCAACTAAAATTACTTTTTATCTATCTTTATCCTTACTCTCATCCGCACTTTCTTCCTTATCTTCCTGCTCTTCATGAAACTCTACAGATGATTGTGCAGTAATTGATTCAAACGGTGTGTAGTAAATTTGAGGCGTCACTTTTTGAACAAACATTGTATATGTTGTAAGCCCAATAATAAAAAATAAAAACATTGTAAACATAACAACACCAATTGTTAAAATAAACATGGCACCACCCCTTTTGTAATCGTTATATTACAAAGTTCGATGCAATATGAGATAATCCTTGTTACAAAAAATGAAACTTTCATCAGTGAGGATTTTCTTTAATCAAGCCCTACCAATCGTTTTCTTAGCCCCCCATTAAAATGGGAGAAATAAACGTAATAAAAACATTACAATAACTCCCGTTAGTACTGCACCTAATAAGCTCCGTGTAAAAATTGCAACAAGGAACGTCGGAATAGCCGCTAATAAATAATCCACTTGCACGGTTTCGTTCATAAATAATGTTTGTGCTAACAATGCAGCCAATATTGCAATTGGAATATAATTTAGCCATCTTAACCCCCATTCTGGAATTTCTACTTTACTTAATACAAGCAGTGGCACTACTCTCGGAAGCAATGTGACGATTGCAGATCCGAGTACAACAAGTAATACATCCCATCTTACTTCCATTTTTCAATCACCATCCCAATTGTCGTTGCTGCAAGTGTTGCAACAATAACAGCAACACTATTTGATACAAAGAAATGAGCAAAAAATGCAATCATAATCGATGCAATGGCAACGCAAAGATGAACAAATAACTTTGGACGGCTGCTCACAAGTTGTAAAACAAACAACCCGATAAACATCGCTGGAAGTGCATAATCCATCCCGTATGTATGTGGGTCTGGTATCCACTCTCCCAAAACGCCTCCAATGATATTTGCTATTACCCAATTTACATAACCTGTCACATTTAAACCGAGCATCCATTTTTCACTTACATATTGTTTTCCTGTTATATGCTGGGCTGCAACGCCAAATGTTTCATCAGTAATTTGCGAGCCAATCACTATATTTTTCCAAACGGATGCTTTTTTTAAGTATGGAGCTAATGCTGCACTCATTAAAAAATGTCTTAGATTTACAAAGAAAACGGTAAAAATAATAGTAGAAGCTGGTGCACCCGCTACAAACATTCCAGCCATAATAAACTGTGCCGAGCCAGCATAAATCAGTAATGAAATAAGTGCAATTTCTGTTATTGAAAATCCAGCTGTTTTCTCAATAACACCTGATGCAACGCCAATGCTTAAATAACCGAGAACTGTTGGTAAACAATCTTTCACACCCTGCATAAACGTTTCATCTTGCGACTCTAATACCGCTGCTCGTTCCATCCTAACTCCCCCTTCACCCTTATGTAAGAAAACAGCTCACCTAATAAAGTGAAACTTCCATCATTGGGGGTTTTTCTTCATCCCCCAATGATGGTTAGTTGAACCAATCAGGCTCTTACGGGCAGTTATCTTCCACCTATCTTCTTTGTTTTCTCAGAATCTTGAGGTGGGAGTCTTACTGCCCGTTAGTGCGGGATAAACCGATATAAGCGTTGCATTCATATTGAGAAAAACCAAACTTTTACAACTCTTTCACAATATTATCCATTCGCTCTAATGAATCTTAACACTTCTATGAAATCTCCATGTATCATTCAAAGAATGATACATGACCATAAAAATCAGTTTCCTTCAATTTACAATACAACACGTACGTAAAAACATGTTAACGTTTAAATGATGGGTAGTTGACTGATACAATTTACTTCTGTCACAATCTCATTCCTTTTTAGTAGTTATGATTATACCTACTAATATAAAAAGAAAATTCAATCGAGTCAATAATATTCTGAATTTTAAATTAAAAAAGACAACTTTAAAAGTCGTCCTTTTTAATACTTATCTAACAGCCCTTCTTAATTTGCAGCATTGTATCCCCATTTTTGTAAAGCTCTTGTCTTCATGCTTTACAAGACGTGCTTTCATATTTGCATCAACTGATTTTGTTTGTAGACGCGCGATATTTTGCTGTGTCGCTTCATTTATTTTACTAAATGTTCAGCTGTTACAATATGCAAATGCTGTGTAACATCTTGACCATCTGTTGTAAATATAATTGGTGCAGATGAAACAGCTGGAATTTTTAGTAGTTCACCACTGCTTGCTATTTCATCAAACTTTGTAAATATAAAGCCATAAATTGACACATTTCATTTTCGTATTAAGATTAACATATATAGAGGAGGATTTATATGGAATATAATATTTTAAAGATCATTGCACTAGCAGAAAAACTCAAATATGAAATGCGGCACAGTTGGCTTTCTAACGGCCGTCAAGAGAGTGTGGCAGAGCATACATGGCGTATGTCACTTATGGCTATCCTCGTTCAGCCTTATTTAGATAAAGAAGTGAACATAGAAAAGTTACTTAAAATGGTGATTATTCACGATTTGGTCGAAGCTGAAGCTGGTGATATTCCTGCGTTTGATACAATGAATAGTGAAGAATTAAAGCGAAAAAAACAAGAAAACGAACAACAAGCAATCCTGAATATTAAACATACACTATCAGGTCCACTTGGAGAAGAATTATATGACCTATGGATGGAGTTTGAAGAAAAAGAAACATATGAAGCAAAAGTAGCGAACGCTCTAGATAAACTAGAAGTAAAAATCCAGCATAATGAGGCAGACATTGATACATGGCTTCCAATTGAACATAAAATGACATTCCAAGTTGCACAGCATACAGATTTTGATTCGTTCTTATCAAAATTACAACAGATTATTGAGCAAGAAGGGGAAAAGAAATTAATTGCTGCTGGGATTGATGTAGAGGCTTGTAAACAGTAGAAAGGTTACAAAATACGTTAAAAAAGCGGCATATGTAGTAGCCGCTTTTTCTACATTATTTTTTATTAAATCCTTTTTTAACTAAAAACTCTTTCATATGCAATCGCTTCTCCTGCGACATGAACGTACTCATTGAACCAGTCCATGTCACATCCTTTTGATTTGCCAATCTTTCCTTATAATACTGGTTTGTCGTATGATCATATTCATCTAATAATTCATTATATTTTTTCTCATCATATACATTTTCATGTACAATAGCTCCAACTGGTAAACGAGGTTTCACTCCATGATTTTCATCTGGTACACCAATTGTCATTCCAAAGACTGGATATACTTTCTCTGGTAAATGTAACAATTCACTTACTTGCTCTGGATTATTACGAATTCCGCCAATATAACAAATACCGTATCCAAGGGATTCAGCAGCAAGCGCTAAATTTTGAGCAAAGAGAGAAGCATCTACCGTTGCCACAATAAAATTTTCTGTTGTATCAGATTTAATTTCTGTTCCATGCTTCTCGCATGCGATTTCTAATCGCTTTAAATCTGCGCAGCAAACAAAGAATGCCGCGCAGCTTTTCACGTGACGATTTCCAGATAGCTCCGCTAGTTGCTCTTTCAATGCTTCATCTGTTACATATACAACTGAATATGCTTGCACAAAATGTGATGATGCCGCATGCTGTGCTGCTCCAATCATTCTTTCGATTATATTCTTTGGAATTAGCTCTTTCTTATATTTTCGGACTGATACGTGTTGTTCCATTTTATGTATAATTTCATTCATAACATCCCGCCTCCTGTGGTCTGAATACTCAATAATTAACATATTTTTCGCATACAGACAAACGATATGCTTATAACAAAATGATACATAAAAAGGATCAATCTTATTTGATTGATCCTTTCATACGTAATTAAGCTGCTTTCAACACCTTGACACCTTTGACAATATTCCAAACACAGTAATAAATTCCTACAACCGCAAAGATGACATACGTTACAATCATACCAACACCAATACTTGCAGCTTCTCCCATACCAATACCAACTGCCCCCGAAAGAGCAAGGCCTCCAAATAAGATAATGAATGGAATTATGTGCGTCCATAGTGCTTTTTTCGCATGATATTTCACGTCACCTTCAGCAATAAAGAAGACGATAATCGGAAATAAGAACGGTGCAAAGAAAATACTAAAATAACATAATGAAGATAAAATATTATTGCTTTTCATACGATTCACCTCTAAAGTTTTGTTGTTTTTGTTACTTTTATTATGCCATTCCAAAACTTTAGAAACTATCGTTTTACCTTTCAGCTAAATTACAGTTTTGTAAGATTTCTCGTTATATTTGATCCATGAGCCAATACTTTGTAATTGCCAAATATTCTCGAACATTAGATTGAATGATAATAGGTTTTGGTGTTCTTGCAGACAATCCCTCTAACTGCAATCCTTGTTTTTCAGCAATCTTTTTTGCACGATACATATGAAAATCGTTCGTTACGATAATTCCTTTTTTCTTATTTGCTGGAATAAGAGATTTTGAGAATTTTATGTTTTCATCTGTATTTGTAGAACGATCTTCCATTATAATTCGTTCTTCTTGAATCCCCTGTTTTATCAATCCTCGTTTCATAGCCAAAGCTTCGGAAATATCCTCTCCTTTTCCTTTACCACCAGATACAATTACAATTGTTTGTTGATGTGTTTTTAAATATTCCGCGGCTTTATCAATACGATATTGCAGAGAATAAGAAGGTTCTGTTCCTTTCACACGTGCACCAAGTACAATCATATAATCTGCATCGTTCGGCGCTTCCATATGTCCATGCTTGTAAATAATATATTGTAAAATACTCATATAACCAACTACGATCATCAAAAGAATCATGCCATACGTTATCCACTTTTTTCTTTTTAGCATTTCTACAAATACTCCCCTCTCTTTATTTTTTCATCTTAATATTCTTCCAACTACTTGTGTAGTCTTTTTTCCAATTCGGCCCAATTAATCCTTTAAAAGTAATATTCTTACTCCAAATAGGAATATAGAATCACGTATACAATACCATTTTTTCACATAGAGCATACTGAGATTTCTATTAGTGATGCTTAAAATTTTGAAGTAGAAATTCTGTTTATGAATAACAAAACAAAAAATCCCCTTAACACATTAAGGGGATTTCGTTATGCTATATGTTTCTCTTCCAATCTTTGTATAGAAACTGGATGTGAAAAATGATTCATCACAAATACAACACATGCTGTTAATAGTTCCGCAACAGGCATTACAAGCCATATTCCATTTACACCAAATAATTTTGGCATCACCCACAGAAGAGGGATGATCAGCAACAACCCGCGGCTCAATATAATAAAAACAGATTTTGTTGTTTGTCTTACGGATTGAAAATACTCTCCATATACAATGTTATAACCTAAAAATACGTATTGCGTGAAGAATAAACTGATTCCTATTAGAGTCATATTTAATAATTCTTCAGATTGAACGTCAAATAAACCGATAAGATATTTCCCAAAGAATAAACCGATAATTGTTGCGATAGCACCGAGTACAACAGCTGTTTTTACCGCAAGCTGTAACCCTTCTTTCAACCTTTCCGATAAATTTGCACCATAATGGAAGCTCGCGATAGGTTGTAGTGCTGCCCCAACTCCAAAGAATAAAAGTAACGTCATGGCATGAATACTGTTTACCATAGCAAATGATGCAACGCCCTGCTCTCCAGCGTATTGAATAAAAGTAACGTTAAAACCTATTGTTACAATCGCCGCTGTTATTTCTGTTGTAAAGCTAGGAAAGCCAATCACGAGAATTTCTTTTATTGTTTGCCACTCTAATTTTAGTTTTGTCCATTTTAAAATGCTGTTTTTTCTAAAGAAATGACTCAATAGTACAAGAAAGCCAATTGCTGCAGATAAAATTGTAGCGGATGCTGATCCTGTCACACCCCAGCCAAGAATGAAGATAAAAATATAATTAAATATAATGTTTAATACCGCTGTGATAATTAAACCTGCCATAGCTAAATTCGGATTTCCATCATTTCGTATAAATGTACTCAAAACATTTTCTAATACATATACCATTCCAAATGTAAATAATACATGGAGATAATCTAATGAATACGGTAAAATTACATCATTTGCTCCAAATAAGTAAGCTATATCTTCTATTTTCCATAAACAAACAATCATTAACACACCAACAATAGCAACGGCTACCGTCATAGATTGCGTGAAAATAGAACGTGCTCGCTCTACTTTATTTTCTCCTAAAGCGATAGAATACATTGTTGCTCCGCCCATTCCAATCCATAATGAGATCGAGAAAAAGATGGAAAATGCGGGAACGGCAACATTCACTCCTGCCAAACCATTCGCACCCACACCTCGGCTAACCATAATTGCATCAATCATAATATTCACCGACATCAGTACCATTCCAAGTACCGCCGGAATTAAATACGAAATAAATAAACTTTTAATCGGTTTTTCTCTTAAATTCTCAGTTGCTTCCATAACAAAACTCTCCTTTACGACTCTCTGCTCACATTGTAAACCTTCAAGTTACTTGAAGGTCAAGAGAGAAGTAAAAAATATATTTTATGATGAATGAAAGTTTTACTATTTTACCCCGTTATTTGTAGGCAGTAAGACCCCAAACTTAAAATTCTCTGAGAAACGAAGAAGATAAGTGTGGGATGCCCCTACTAATGAAAATTTCACTTTATCTTTTTTTCACCACAGGGATTTGAATTTCTGTCACTTGCTCCTCTTGATTACTCGTTACAGACAAATCAATTAAGGCTAGTTCAATTGCATCACCACATATTTCATACCCATCCTTCTCAATAGCTAGTAGCAGCCTTTTGTAAGTCTTATCGGTTTCTTCGTATGGTCCATGATGATACGCACACGCATATATCCCTTCTTCAATTACATTAGAAGTTGCAATTTGAAATGGCATGTAATCAAGAAGAATGAATACGCTATTGTACGCTTGAAAATCATGTTGTAATAATGCATCTTTTGCTACAGTAACACCTATATCACCCGAAAACAAACTACTATCTACTTGTTTCATATTTTTTTGAAGTGAATGAATATAATATTCAAACATGTCATCCGTTACATTTGGAGTAATAGGTAAAGACGTAATTTTACGCTTTGGTATTTCTGTAAAAAAGACAGTATGAGTATCTGTTTGCACAGCTTCTTTCATTAAACGAATTTTATGTTTTATTTTTGCTAACGTATATTCAATTTCCCTTTGTTTTTTCAGTAACATCTCTTCCTGTTTTTCCAATAAGTCCAACGCAAATTCTGGCGTTCTTTCATCTATATATCGTTTAATTTCTTTTAACGGTATATTTAGCTGGCGTAAAAATTTAATTGTATCCAACATTGAAAATTGATCAATCGTATAGTATCTATAATTCGTTTGTGAATCAACAATTGCTGGATGAAAGATACCTTTTTCATCATAATAACGCAATGTCGATTCAGGAATGTTATGCATTTTCGCCATTTCGCCGATTGTAAAACGTTGATTTAATAACATATTTATTTCTCCGTTCATTTCAAATTCATTAACCTAATCACACTTTTTATTGCTCCGTTGACAACAGTTTCACTTTATCTCGCTATTGTGGGTAACAGATATATTATACATGTATGTATTCTTTGCAATAAATAGCAAACTAAAAAGCGAGCCTTGTTCTTTTGGCCCGCCTTCACCTTTTATCAAATACGTTCCATCGCCGCTTTCACCGTTTCTACAACAAACGCAATTTCTTCGCTAGAAATTACAAGCGGCGGTGCTAACGTTAAAATGTTATTATAACCAGCTGTCGTCATACCGTTGCGGCCAATAAGTAATCCTTTTTCTTTACAAGCATTCACAACACTTGCAATTTTGTCCCCATCAATTGGCTCTTTCGTCGCTTTATCGTTTACAAGTTCAATTCCAATGAGTAATCCCTTTCCGCGAATATCTCCTACATATGGATGGTGACCAATCGCTTCTTTTAATTGTTCTAATAGAAGAGATCCCATCTGAGCAGAACGATCAATCAATCCTTCGTTCTCCATAATTTCTAAATTTTTAAGTGCTAATGCACAAGCCGCTGGATTTCCGCCAAATGTATTAATATGACGGAAAAACTCGTATTCTCCCGCCCCTTGAAACGCCTCATAAATTTCTTTTTTCACTGCCGTTACGGACAATGGTAAATATCCACTTGTAATTCCTTTTGCCGTCGTAATAATATCTGGTTTTACATCATAATGCATGAATCCAAATGGTTTTCCTGTACGTCCAAAACCACAAATGACCTCATCACTAATAAGAAGTGCCCCATGCTTTTTGCACGTTTCATGAACAGCCTTCATATAATTTTGCGGCGGCATTAAAATACCTCCGCCTGTGATAATTGGTTCCATAATAAATGCTGCTATCGTTTCACTCAATTCCCACGTCATCACGCGATCAATTTCTTTTACACATTCCACATCATAAATATCCTCTGCATCAATTCCTGGCATGCGGTAACAGTCTGGCGGTGTGACATGTAAGAACCCTGTAGCTAACGGCTCATATTGATATTTCCGCTGTGCTTGTCCTGTTGCTGCCATTGCTGCCATTGTATTTCCATGATAACCGCGGTAGCGTGCCATAACTTTAAAACGATGCGGTTCTCCTTTATACGCATAATATTGACGAGCAATTTTAAATGCTGTCTCATTTGCTTCTGATCCACTATTAGAGAAGAAAATAACGTATTCCCCACCAAGCCACTCATTTAATTTTTCTGCTAATTGAATTGCCGGCTCATGTGATTGTGACATTGGAAAATAGGAAAGCTTTTGTAACTGTTCATACGCAGCATCAGCTAGTTCTTTTCTTCCATAACCACTATTCACACACCAAAGACCGCTCATTCCATCTAGATAGCGTTTTCCTTCACTATCCTCCACCCAGCAGCCCTCTGCCTTTGTTCCAATCATTGTACTGCTTGGACTATACGGACGCATTCCATGCCATACGTATTTTTCATCTTTTGCTAATAATTCTCCAGATTGCTTCGTTTTCACCATACATTCCACCTTCCATTACAACTTTTTATATCTAAAGCTGTTCGGTGCCTCATGATGATTTAAATTTTTCTCTTCCTAAACTTTCATTCCACAAAAATGCTGTAAATCCTACCAGCCAATTAAAAAATTCAAAAGAGAAAGTTAGTAAATGTTATTTAGTAAAAAACAAAAGTGCTTTCCTTTAGCCGGAAAGCACTCTGTTTCTTAATGTGCCGATACGTCACTAATGCCATGTCCTGTATTCGACTTTACTAATATTTCATCAAATTTCGCGGCATCTTCTTTCTTACTAGATAAAATCGTCCCTAAATAGGCAGCTAAAAATCCAAGTGGAATGGAGATTATGCCTGGTGTTGTATATGGAAATAACGGCTCCCCAACAAAAATTGCTTTTCCAGCCACCGGATTCCATACATTCGGACTCAGCGCAACGAGGACAATAGCAGAAGTTAAGCCAACAAGCATACCACAAATTGCACCGGTCGTATTAAAACGCTTCCAATATATCGTGAATAAAATAACTGGTAAATTCGCACTCGCCGCAACAGCAAACGCAAGCGATACAAGGAACGCTACATTTAATGTTTGTGCAAATAACGCTAAAATAATAGAAAATACTGCAACTCCAACTGAAGCATAGCGCGCCATTTTCACTTGTTCTTTTTCCGTCGCTTTTCCGCGGCGTAAAATTTCATTATAAAAATCATGAGCAAACGCTGATGCAGCTGTTAAAACAAGTCCTGCTACTACAGCTAAAATTGTTGCAAATGCTACTGCCGAAACGAAAGCAAACAAAAAATCTCCACCTAACGCTTTTGCTAACATTGGCGCTGCCATATTTCCAGCAGCATTCGCTTTGACAATTGCCTCATTCCCAACAAATGCCGCCGCTCCAAACCCTAAGAAAATTGTCATAATGTAAAAAGCTCCGATTAACCACGTTGCATATACAACAGATTGACGAGCTGTTTTGGCATCACGCACCGTAAAGAAACGAACGAGAATATGCGGCAATCCCGCCGTACCAAGAACAAGCCCTAAATTTAAAGAAATAGTATCTAAACCAACTTTATACTTTACACCAGGATTTAAAAATGCTTCTTTCAGCGGTGTTGCTGTCTTCATTTGTGAAAACATTTCTGTAATACTAAAATTAAACTTCGCAAACACGATAACAGAAATAATAAATGTACCTGCCATTAATAATACTGCTTTAACGATTTGAACCCAGCTCGTTGCTGTCATTCCGCCAAAAATAACATATACAGTCATCAATGTCCCAACAATCAATACAGCCGTTGTATATTCAATTCCTAATAATAATTTAATAAGTGCTCCTGCCCCAACTAACTGTGCAATCATATAAAAAATCGAAATTGTCATCGTATTAAGCGCCGCTACCCCGCGTACTTTTCTTGCATCAAAGCGTGCTGCAATCATATCTGCTAACGTAAATTTCCCAAGATTTCGAAGCGGCTCTGCAACAAGATATAATACAACTAAATAGGCAACAAGAAAACCAATACTATAAAAGAATCCATCAAAACCTGTTAATGCTATTGCTCCGGCAATTCCAAGAAAAGAAGCAGCGGACATGTAATCACCCGCAATCGCCAATCCGTTTTGCCACCCGGTTAATCCACCGCCTGCTGTATAAAAATCGCTTGCATTTTTTGTTTTTTTCGATGCGTAGTACGTAATGACGAGCGTTCCAAGAACAATTATTAAAAACAATGTAAAAGCTGTTGTATTCAATATTTATCCCCTCTCTTTATCTATGTTTTCAAGAATTTGATTCGATAACCGATCAAATGATTCTGCTTTTTTACTATAGATCATACACAGGGCCCACGTCATAACGAACTGAGCAAATGCAAACACCCATGCCCATGTAATATCACCAAACGCTGGTGTATTAAGCACTTTTGAATATGATGTTAAAATAGGCAAGGCAATAAAAAAACTAAAAAAGAAAATGCTCATCGGTACAATAAATTTTTTCTTTACTTGTAACAAATTTTGAAATTCAGCAGATTGTACTACTTCTGTGTAATTGATTTCACTATTTAATTTACGAGCAGACGTTTCTTGTTTCACTTCATATCGTCCCCTTTCTTTTCAATACGAATAATAGAAAATCCCCTCCCATGAATGTATTAATTACTAAATTTTATAAATATTCAGAAACTTAATCTCATTGTAGACAATCTATTTTTATAAGCAAAGATTTTTCGATAGACAAATTGCGTCATATTTTTCCATTTTTAACGTAGCATTTATTGAAATAAAAAAACAGTGCTTATTGCACCGCTTTCTCACCTTCCAAATTACGAGCTGTTTCACTCGTTTCGACATCTTTCCCTTCTCTATATGTCTTGAATAGAAAATCGTAAAATAGATTCGATACTCCAAACCAATAATTCTCATTTTTATAATGATGGAGTATATGCTGCTTCTTTAGCCATCTTCCATATGGAGTCAGTGGACGAATTGGCCGATGAGCAATGTAATGTTTCCATTCATATACTAAAAGCATGAAGATCATTCCAATTCCAAATGATAATGTCACCGTGACGCTAGAAGTAGTACCGTATACAATGCATAAATATATCATAAATCCAGGAAGACTATACCACACGGGTAAAAATAATAACTTTAAATCATTCGGATATACGTGATGATCATAATGAAGACGTTTTAACATTTTTAATAAAAATGGATTCTTCGGCGGTTTTAAATGAAATAAAAAACGATGTGTTACATATTCATTAATTGTATAAAAGATAATACCCGCAATGACTGCAATAGCCGCAATCCATGTAAACAATTGCATGTTCAAAAAAACGATAAAAGCAATTAAAATTCCAATCATTATGACAATATCATGCTGAAAGAAATACTCTTTTATAACTCGCTTCATCCCTATATTCCTCTCCTTAGAAAGCGGCCGTAACGTATTGTTATGACCGCTTTCTTTTCTCTCTATTCTATTCCCATTATAAACTTACTTGCTTCTCCATTTGGATAGAAAAAATTACTTGAGCCAAATATATTCTGTTTCGGAATAATATGTTCCACTGCAAAAACTGTTACTTCCCCTCTTTGTACTTCTCCAATAATTAGCCCTAATATTTCATGATTTACAGCAAATGTCGGTTGTTTTGTTTGAAGTAATCGTTCAGCAGTTTGAAGAACAGCCTCGTATAATGGGTTTCTATCTGTTACTTCTTTACGAATTTTTGGTGCTAATGTAATAATAATTTCTTTTTCATTTACTATGGTTCGATACATAAAAATCTCCCCTTCAATTTATATGAACAATTGTAAAGCTGTATACACAAAATGAATGTAACAAACGACTAATATAATCCTTGCTCCCCTGTAATATACCCGAATGCTTTGTGTAGAAGCAATGTTCTTTCAAAATGAACAGAAAAAGCAATATTTAATGTATTTCTGAAAGAAATTCTCCTGCCTCTTCCTGTTTATATTCCATATTTTATTGTAAAATTCCTTGTTTTACACTTGAAAATTCAAGATAAAACAATAAGAAGTCCTATATAGCATATGAATGCTTGTATAATATGTGTATATAAACATAAAGATAACCCAAAATTGCAAAGTAACGCTAGATTTAATACAACATTAGAAGAGCTTTCAATTACTGTAAATATCCAAGTTGGTATATCGTCCTTTTCTCATCCCCCACTGATGGTTAACCAATCAGGCTTTTACGGGTACAAGACCGATGCATTCTCTCACCTCTTTATGTACAACCTTTATTTAAAGTTATTAAAATTAGCATTTGTCCTATACATGATTTATAAAGCTAGTGTAAAAAATTATTTAAAAATACAAAAAGATAAAACCGCTTACTTGACTAAAATCTCCCATTTCATGTATATTTAAGTTATTATTTAGCAGAATATTCAAGAATATAACAATTCAATTTTATGAATTTGTGAATGTTTTCTATATTATTCACTAAATGAGAAAGTAATCATATTTAGGAGGCATCATAACATGCAAGGTAAAGTAAAATGGTTTAACAGCGAAAAAGGTTTTGGATTTATCGAAGTTGAGGGTGCAGACGATGTATTCGTACACTTCAGTGCAATTCAAGGAGAAGGCTACAAATCTCTAGAAGAAGGTCATGAAGTTTCTTTCGAAATCGTTGAAGGAAACCGCGGACCTCAAGCTGCTAACGTAGTAAAACTTTAATTCAACATATGACAGGAGGTTATCCATCGGTAACCTCCTTTGTTTATTCCTCTGTATATTTCTTTTTCTCAGAGCGAAAACTATGTGAAATGAGAAAATAAAGGAGGAGAAAACAATGGGTTTACCTGTAAACGATTTTGAAGAAGTAAAATTCCGCGTAGAAACTGCTCAAAAAATGGTTGGCTCCGCGACGGTCACAATGGATCCTGAATCATTGCAGCATGCTACAAATGCGGTTGAATCAGCTCGCCTTCAGCTGGAAACAATGAAAGAAGTAGCAACAGATTTAGATACACCATTTTTATTAGATCAAGAAGAAAAATTAGAGAAATGCGAGCATCAATTACAAGAAGCAAAGCATTAAAAAACATCCAGGGGGATTCTCTGGATGTTTCTATTTATGTACGTAACGAACTATAAAGTGAAACTTCCATCAGTGTTTTTTCATCTCCCACCTATCTTCCTCGTTTCTCTCTAAATCTTGAGGTGGGGGTCTTACTGCCCCAAAATAGCAGGATAAAAACTACTGTAAGCTTTCTACATATAATCGTATAAAATTCCCTATCTCAACAAAGTAAATAGGGAATCGTTCAAGATAATCGGTTTCCATACTCCTTTAGCTTTGCTCCTATTGTGCATTGCCGAATGCAAAAGGAGTGGGCATAATATTTACTATGTTCTTTTCGAAAATGCTGCTGTAAAAAGCAGCCATCGCAATATGTTTCTAATAAATCATTCACTTCCGTAATGAGCTGCTTACGATCCACTCCTTCACACCCCTACTCTGTTATTTCTTTATGACTATCAATATCCGTTCCTTCAAGTGCTTGCGTTGCCAATTGATGAGCTTCTTTATTCTGTTTTCTAGAAACAGGTTCACATATCAATTTTATTCTCATCTGTTTTGCTTTTTGTTCGACTTGATCTAAATAATGGATTAAATGTTCCTCATAACATGGCCATTCACCTGCTAATTGCTGGAGCACCACTTGAGAATCACCGCGAAGTATAACGGATTCATACTTAACTCCTAGCTCTTCTAGCACATTCATTCCGTATAATAACGCAGCATATTCCGCTTCATTATTATCATCAATTCCTTCTATGTAAGCATTGCGACGAATTCGATACGTTTTTCCCTGCTTCTTATAATAAATACTCACTCCCACGCCCGCTTCTTTCTTCTCAATATCGTACCCTCCATCGAAATACAATAAGAGATCTTGCGGCTCTTCTTCAACTTGTTTACTCAATTTCTTAACTTCTTTTAACGTCCACTCCGTCCCCATTTCATCATAAAACAACAGTTCTTTCGCTCTCCCTGTTTTTTCAAAGTCTACTGCAAACTGCATCGCCTCTTCTAAACGAAGGTAATCTGTTTCAAGGTTAGTCTCTAAACCATGCTTTGTTCGATATAACCAAGCTATTTTATATTTCATTTTGCTCCCCCTTTTACATACAAAATCAATACACTACCAAATATTACATGTTCATTTTATAATATTTTGTCTATGAGCACAGTATTCTATTCCGAATACATCTCATCTCCGCACGATAAAGTGAAACTTCCATCAGTGGTTTTTTTCATCCCCCGCTGATGGTTAGTTGAACCAATCGGGCGCATGCCAGCAGTTATCCCCCACCTATCTTCTTCGCTTCTCTCTGAGTCTTGAGGTGAGGGCCTTACTGCCCCAAAATAGCGGGATAAAATGAAACTCCTGCAAATATAAATTGAGGAAAAGAAATAAGAGTTGTCACGATTAAGTGAACAACTCTCTTATCTATCTTATACAAATTTTTCAAACTGCACTCGTTTATTAATAAAATACATAACAGGTGCTCCAATAGCCATTACAACAAATTCACCAATTGCACATGTTAGCCATGTAAACAAAAATGGTAAGTCGAATGCAAGATGTAGTTCAATCGCAATAAGGAACATTGTAACCGTAAAGACAACAGTATTAAAAATCATACGCGCCCATATCCCTTTTATAAAACGCATAGAAACAATTGTACAAAGCAAGGCAATAATAGATTGTCCGACCCCAAATACAAGATCATATGCAATCATTGGTGAGAAAAAGAGGTTTGTTAAAAATACGCCTAACACAATCCCATAAATATATTTTTTATTGAACACAACAAGATGATTGAACATTTCCGAAATACGAAATTGAATATTCGTAAAACCAAAAGGCTGAATAAGCATAGAAACGACAATATATAAAGCTGCTAAAATCCCGTTACCAACAAGTGTCTTAATTTTCATTGTATGATCTCCTTAGTTTTTTTACGTGGGATGGTTACGAACCACGTGAATATATAAATGAACAAAATTACATTATATTTATAATTTGAATTCAAGTCAATATGGCAGAAGATGTATCAAATGATCTGAATTACAAAGGGATAGTCATAAAGTGAAACTTTAATCAGTGGGGGTTTTCTTCATCCCCCCACTGATTATTAGTTGAACCAATCGGGCTTTTACGGGCAGTTTATCTCCCACCTAACTTCTTTGCTTTCACCGAATTTTGAGGTGGGAGTATTACTGCCCGTTAATGCGGGATAAACTATCCTTTTCTTTTTATAAGACGTATAATAAAAAACATGAAAGATTTAGGAGGGTTTGTTCATGACAGCGACAATTCAAAATGAAAAAATGATTGTTTCTATTTCTGAAAAAGGTGCAGAATTGCAAAGCATTCGATTAAAAGAAGATCGTACAGAATATATGTGGCAAGGGGATTCAAAGTATTGGGGACGACGTGCTCCCATTTTATTCCCAATCGTCGGAAGATTAGTAGATAATACATATTATGTTGATGGAAAATCTTATTCGTTAACACAGCATGGATTTGCTCGCGATCTAACATTTACAATAAAAGAACAAAGTGAATCAAAAATTACATACGTAGTAACGAGTAATGAAGAAACATTACAAAACTATCCGTTTGCATTTGAATTACTCGTTTCTTATGAATTACATGAAACATCTGTATACGTAACATATGAAGTAATCAATCCAAACACAAAAGAAATGTATTTTTCAATTGGAGGACACCCTGGTTTTAATTGTCCTTTACTATCAAATGAATCTTTCACAGATTACTACTTATCTTTCAGCACTCTAGAGCACTTAGAAACAAGCGTATTAGAAGGACCATTTCTTTCTAAAAATAAACTCATAGTAGCAGAAGAAACAACCGAACTTCCACTTACATACGATTTATTTAAAAACGATGCGCTTATTTTTGAAAACATGAACAAAAACGAAATTGCCATCCGCTCTCACAAACATAATAAATTTATTAAAGTAGCATTTGAAGGATTTCCATTTGTGGGTGTGTGGACACCTGGAGACGGCGCACCGTTTCTATGTATTGAACCTTGGTATGGCATTGCTGATGAAGTAGAGCCCGTAAAAGACTTTAAAGAAAAAAAAGGAATTCAAATGTTAAAAGCGAATGAAACATTTACATGCCGCTATAGCATTACAATCGGTTAATCGGAGGTTTTCAATTTGATTGAAGTGTACATTGATGGTGCATCAAAAGGAAACCCTGGTCCTTCTGGCGCTGGGGTTTTTATCAAAGGTATTCAACCGCCTGTGCAGCTTTCTGTTCCACTTGGAGTTATGAGCAATCATGAAGCTGAGTATCACGCATTACTTGCTGCATTAAAATATTGCACCGAACATAATTATAAAATTGTATCGTTTCGAACAGATTCTCAGCTTGTAGAACAAGCTGTTGAAAAACGATATGCGAAGAATCCCTTATATGCACCACTTTTAGAAGAAGCATTGCAAATGACCCAGCAATTTGATCTCTTTTTTATGAAGTGGATTCCAAGCAGTCAAAATAAAGTAGCAGATGAATTAGCACGAAAAGCAATTTTAAAAAATGAACGGGGGTAGTGTATTGAAAAAAGAGTGGATTGCTCCTCTCGCATTGTTGTTCGTTGCCTTTATTTGGGGAGCTACGTTTGTTGTCGTTCAAAATGCTATGTCATTTGTCGGTCCATTTTCTTTTAATGCTGTACGTTTCTTATTAGCTGGACTTATTTTACTGGTTATTCAGCTCATTTCTATAAAAAAAATACCTATTAAACGTGCAAGGTATAGTAGCTCCGCTGGTATCATAGTCGGATTCTTTTTATTTATTGGTTACTTGTTACAAACATTCGGCTTATTATATACAACTTCTTCTAAAGCAGGATTTTTAACAGGGCTTAGTATTGTCATGGTACCTGTTTTATCGTTTATCTTTTTAAAGCAAAAAGCGAATATATTTATTGTACTCGGAATTACAGTAGCTACAATTGGATTGTTCTTATTAACAGCTGGAGATTCTTTTCAATTGAATATAGGAGACCTGCTTATCTTAGGTTGCGCTGTAGCATTTGCTGCTCACATACTTGTAAATGGATTCTTTTCAAAAAAGGTGTCTCCGCTATTATTAAGTACAACACAAATATTAGCAGTTGGACTCTTCTCTTCTATTTGTGCGTTTTTGTTTGAAGATTGGGAGAAATTATTTTCGCTATCATTATGGACGAATCGCTCATTTTTGTTTGCATTATTGCTAACATCGCTATTTGCTACTTCTCTTGCATTCTTTATTCAGACAACAGCACAAAAGTACACGTCACCGACCCGCGTTGCCATTATTTTCGCAATGGAGCCAGTCTTTGCTGCAATCACAGGTGTTCTTGTTGCGAATGAACAATTGTCAGTATCAGCTATCATCGGATGCATTTGCATTTTCTTAGGAATGATCTTTGTGGAACTCCCAAATAAACAAAAAAAAGAAGCGCAGGCTGCATGAAGTTATGTTTGTAACTTCCGCATAAAAGCCATCGCGCTTTTTTTATCGGTAATTTTCTCTTCATTTAATCGTTCTAACAAAGCAATAAAGTAACTACCATCAAACTGTAATTGATGCTTAATCGTCGCTTCAATCGCCACATTCACAATTCTATCAGATGAACCTGTATATCCTTGACCAAACATAATAAATCCTTGTGCTTCCTCTGATAATTTAAATCCTTTTGTATGTAAGAATGAAAGGTAATCTTGAACTGTTTGCATGATGTCCCCACCTAATTTGAAAAATTCTCCACTCTCTATCATACATGTTTTCGAGCGTTATGAGAATGAATTTTCTTTGAAAACTGCTGTAGAATCTCCTGTTTTTCTGAAAAATAAAGTGAAACTTCTATTAGCGGTTTCCCCCACCAATGGTTAGTTGAACCAATCAAGTAGCTATCTTCTTCTGATCCCTCATAATCTTAAGGCGAGGGTATGACCGCCCGCGAATAGTAGGATAAAAAATAAAATTCGTTGATTATTCATTTCATTTAGTTTAATATTGAACTGTTCAAAAATGAACTAAATACATAGGAAGAAGGATTAGCAATGGCGAATAACGATTTACATACAACCACAAAAATCATGCAATCATTTTTAGAGATTCAAAAAACAATTGTTTCATTCACCCAACAAAATGCTGCTAGCTTAGGATTGACGGTATCTCAAATGGGGATTTTAAACACTATTTATACAAAACCAGACCTTACTTTAAAAGCAGTAGTAGAAATGCTTTCTTTACCTAAAAGTACAGTAAGTGTAAGTGTAGAGGGACTCTTTCAGCTCGGATTGGTAGAAAGAGCACAATCTCAAGAAGATCGAAGAGAACTCAAATTAAACGTCACTTCTGAAGGAAAAGAAATCGCAAAAAAATCTATCGAAAATTCATCCTCTTATCGTGCAATGATGATTGCATTAGAAAAAATGCCACAAGAAGATATTCAAACTTTGTTACGTATTCATAGTCGTTTACTCACTCATTTACAAGAAATCGACCACAAATAAAGTTTTTTTAACATCCTTTCCAATAATAAGTTAGATAAACAAAGTCCTTTCAGATTATCACTGAAAGGACTTTCGAATTAGCAACACCTTAAGTTGCACTGCTTTCATTTGAATGTATATCCAAGATTTATAGATTAACTCTTTATTATGTGGATTTTCCTGATCAAAAACTTTCCTTTACTCAGTTACTCACCGCTCCATATGATACATGTCGTTTTTCAATTTTTTCTTCAATTTCTCTTATGTTCTCCTTATCATTCAATAATAATTGTTTATTTTCTATTAGTAATTGTTTAAAGGATTTTCTTATTTTTTTTCGCATACTTAATTTCCTCCTTGATTGATATGAAAGATTTCATTTATATAAAAGATAATTAATTATCTGTATTGTGTAATAATAAAAGATTTGTGTGAAATCCATTTGAATTTTAAATGAAAACTATGTATATTTTTTCATGAATCAATATGTGTATAGCTTTGCGATTGAAACATAACTCTTCCAACAGTTTGTTTACTACCTTTACAATCAATATAAAAAAACTAGATATGGTAGAAACCATATCTAGTTGAAATGTTTTAAACATAAATAATAACGCCCAATCAAATGTATAGTTTGATTGGGCGTTATCTATATTCTAAAATAAATCCTTTTCAAGAATCTCTTTTTATCCCGCATTAACGGGCAGTAAGACCCCCGCTGATGGAAGTTTCACTTTATAACATATTTACAAACATTTCAGGTCTGCCCCAATTCATTTGCTCACAAACGAATCGTATTTTCTCTATATCAATTGTGTGAAGAGCTTCTTCTAATTCACAAGAAATTGGCACTTCACAATGAATTTGTGCAAGTTGTAATGACATATGCAAATTGTCTAAGTCATTTTCAATTTTTGTACGCTGTGTTTTCGTTAATAGTGTAATGTTTTCTAAAACAGCTGCAACTGTTCCGTGCTCTTGAATGAGCTTATATGCTGTCTTTTCACCAATGCCCTTTACTCCTGGATAATTGTCACTTGAATCACCCATAAATGCCTTCGCGTGAACAATTTGCCACGGCTGTACACCTTTTTCTTCGATAATTTTTTCAGGCGTGTAATATTCATAGTTTCCAATTCCTTTGCGAAGGAGCATGACTGTAATATTTGTATCAACAAGCTGCAGCAAATCTGTATCACCCGTTAAAATAAACACTTCTGCTTCATTTTGATACGCTTTTGCTAATGTTCCAAGACAGTCATCAGCTTCATATCCTTTTATACCAATGACTGGAATAGATAAATGCGCAGTCATTTCTTGCACTAAATCGAATTGTGGAATTAATTCTTCTGGCGGTGCCCCGCGATTCGCCTTATAGTTTGAAAACGCTTCTGTTCGAAAAGTTGTACTCCCCATATCCCAGCACGTTACAATATGAGTCGGCTCAATTGTCCCAGACGCTGTTAATAAATGCTTCATATAACCATGAATCCCGTTTGTCGGAGTACCATCTTGTCTTTTCATAAATTGTCCGTAGACACTTGTTGCATAAAAAGCACGAAATAATAGTGCCATACCATCTACTAATAATACTTTTTTCATAATTCCTCTCCTAATGACAAAAATAAAAACCTCACGTCATGACGCAAGGTTATAAATAATCAATGATGATTGTACTTTTTATTATACATTGATTTACCCCATTTAGCATCTATAAAGATTACTTACAATATTGATGTAATAGTTCCACATATGTATTATTTCCAGTGGAAACAACAACTGCCTTTGCTGTTCCATTCACAATATGGGTACCTTTGTAGCATAAATTTTCAAGATAAAGTGGATTGTAATCTTTTATGCGTTTTAACGGCATAAATCGTTTTTTCTCGATATGATAACAACTTTCATATTTTTCTACAAGCATTTCTTTTCCTGTTAAAGGAGATTCATCTACTAATAAATCTTTTGCGTAAATAATGCGTGCATCAGCTGGTACAGTATCACCTGCGGAAAGACAAATTACATCACCTGGAACCAATTCTTCTACAGGAATATTCATCATTTCAGAATCTGAATCTACTCCATTTGCTTTGTCATTTACTACTCTTATGACAGCAACTGTTTTTGATGTTGCTGCACTCGTTTGATTCGTTTCCTTTTCAAACAGACTTACTTTTTCAATCAACTTCATCATGATATAAGCTAGCATGATTTTTTTATTCGCATATCGTTCATTTTTCCCGTATTGCGCGATACGTTTTTTGGCTTCTTTAACAGAAAGACCATTTCTTGTAGTTTTAAAATAAGCATATACAGATTTCACATCTCGAATCGCAACTTCTACTAGCATTTCATTATTTTTCTGTAAAATTTCTTGCCCTTTATGGTTTATGTTGCCTATAATTCCATCTCGTTTATTAACATATAACATCGTCCGTCTCCTCCTTGGCGCACGCAGGAAGAAACTCACTGTTTCTCAACTTATCTATTTACAGATATAGAGGGAGGAACAATTCGCTTCCTACCTACATGACATATTCTTTTTTTGAAATATATGGGTAACGGAACCGAGTCCGAAGCTGACATTGCTCCTCACCTCCTCATAAATTTATTTTTTATTATATATATTTGTACAAAATACAACCTTACTAAAAAAGACCTTTCCCGGAAACGAGAAAGGCCTGAACATACGCAAATAAGCGAAGTTTAATGAAGCTGCGCTTTATAAGCAGCTTATATTAAAAAAATCGCACCTCTCCCTCGCCGAGCTTTAGCACTGTATAGCATAGGTTCTTCACCAGCTACATTAAGAAAGACCTTAATTCGATCATTCCTGTTGACCCATTGGCGTCTCTCGACATTTTTGGGCAGTAGCATCTCTCTATACAGGAGCCTCACCTAACAGAGACATATTTAATTATAAGAAAAATGTTACTCTCGTTTCTAGTTGGTGTCAATGTTTTTTATGTAACATTCTCATATTTCTTCTATGATACTGAAAAACAAATAAAAAAACCTTATGTTATACAACATAAAGTTTTTATGAAGGACCCACATATGCCGTTCTCTCTAGATGTCCATAAACCCGCTCTCGCAGGTGGATGCTCTCAAAAATGCTTTCATCTTCCTTCTTAAAAAGATGGCATGATGGCTACATTTAAATATTGAACTTCCGTATTACTCTCATTGGTTTAAGACATACACAAGCTACGTACATCGTAGGCATTTATTATTAATCATAAGGATAAATAGAACCCCCGCACGTGCCGTCCCTCGTAAATGTCCAAAAACCCGCTACTCGCAGGTGGATGTTCTCACAGTTACCGTTCATCTTCCTTCTCAAAGAAAGGCTTGATGTTGGCCTCTAAATATCGAACTTCCGTAAAACTAACATCGGTTTTAGACATAAATAAGTTACGCACACCGCAGGATGTTTTATTTATTTGTCGTTATCTTATCACATTGTTCGCAATGTGTAAAATATATTGTTATTAAAGTATTTCTTGCTTGTGATCCTATTGTAATACAAAACTTTTTGAGGTGCAATAGGCTACTGTTTTTCTTTCGCAATTGGATTTTCAGGATAAGAAATCCAATCACTCCAGCTGCCCGCATATAATTTTACACTTGTAAAACCAGCCATTTTTAACGCTAATACGTTCGGACATGCCGTTACACCTGATCCGCAATACACAATCGTTTCTTTCTTTTTATCAAGATGAATAAAGCGCTCTTCTTGTGCGTCCTGTCCCTTAAAAGCACCAAAATCAGTTACGCCATCTTTCCAAAAATAATTTTGTGCAGTTGGAATGTGACCGGCCACTTTATCAACTGGTTCTTCTAATCCTGCATAGCGCTTTGGTTCTCGCGAATCAATAAGTGTTATATTTGCCTGTTTATTAATTTTCTCTTGTAATTCTTCCATTGTTACGACAATATCATGCTGCAGAGTTGGAACAAACGTCTTAGGTGCAAAAACTGGTATATCATTCGTTACTTCGACCTTTTGCTCCTTCCATTCTGGGAAGCCACCATTTAACACATATACTTTGTCATGTCCAAGGTACGTTAAGAGCCACCAGAGACGAGAGGCCATTGCTCCTCCTTGACTATCATATGCCACAACTGTTGTATGTTCATCAATCCCAGCTTGTGAAAGTTTTTGTACAAACGCTTCTATATTTGGAAGCGGGTGACGTCCGCCATGTTGTGTAACCGGACTTGATAAATCTTTATCTAAATCAAAATAGAGTGCACCTGAAATATGTGCCTCATTATATTGCTCTCTTCCCCAATTCGGATTTGCTAAGTCAAAACGACAATCGATAATACGAACATGCTCATCTTGTATATGTTCATGTAACCATTCGACTGTAACGATCATACTTAACGACCTTCTTTCTCTTGTAAACGTTCTACGTACTCCATCACCATTTCTTCTGTCACAATCTTACGTTGCGGTGCAATACCGTTTTTTGCAAGCCCATTAATTTGTTTTGTTACCATATTAATTACATCAACAGAGAAAGGTTTCCCATTTGATGCAAGCGATACTGCTGCTTCAATTGCTGCTTCACGTTGCGCCTCTAATTGTAGAAATGCTTTCACCACTTCATTTTGTTTACGAGAATGTGCTGTAATTGCTGCATGTACTTCCATGTTCGCTTCCCCCTAGTATAAGTCCATCGTAAGCCGAATCATATCCCGGCATACAATGCCATTTTCTATAATCTCTTCTTCATAATGCTTCGAAAAGTAATCAAAATCAATAGAAAAAATACGAAATCCACATTTTTGATATAAAGCAAGCTGCGAAACGCTCGAATTACCTGTCCCTATTTCAAGCTTCCGCATGCCGTGTTCTTTTGCAATTGTAATCGCATGCTGTAATAACTGCTTCCCGATGCCCTTACCCTGTTCTTGTTCACAAACTGCAATATTCATAATCTCCATCGTATTAGGGCGTGTTTCCAATAATATGTATGACCCTATCACATGTTCATCACGTTTAGCAACGTAAATCATTCCTCGTTGAAGATATGACTGTAACTGCCTTTCGCTCGGATCAGCAAGTAATAATAATGATATCGGTGCCTTATCTTCAGAAATACGCTCAACAATTAATTGTTCCATAAAAATTCTCTCATCTCCACCTGTTCTAAATACCCCTTGTCTTCCATAAGTAATACAAAGGAGGTCATCACTATGGACAACAATGAAAAGAAGTGCAATATAATCTCCATTGATGAGAAGAAAAAGAAAAATGGCACGTACTCCTATCCAAAGTTAGTGATAGAAGGAAAACCATATGAATTCACTTCCTTCGTCTTATGCGGCGAAACGCCAGATGGAAAACGTCTCGTCTTAACTCATATGGTTTCCTCAGATGAATTTGCAGGATTTGTAAAATCATTAGATGCTGTTCTACAAAAACGCATTGAACGTATCTTTTTCTCTTAATACTTATAGAACTTCTACTTCATGTTTTATTTTCATTAATTGTTTTTCCAATTCTTCTTTTCTCTTTTCGTATGCAGAAACATCAATTGTTTCCAATAACGCAAATAATAAACTTTCATAGTATTGCGCTGCGTCTTGCATCATGACTGTTTTCACAAGTTGCCATCCATGAAGCCATTCTTGTTTATAGTGATTAACAAATAGGTGCTGTTCTTCCATTACGTAATCTGCCACAAATGGTTCTAACGTTTGCTTCATTTCTTCTTGCATCAATGCTTTATCATTTTTTTCAAAGAAGCTTTTCTCACTTTTAAAATGGGATAATGCTTTTTTAAATTGTTTTGCTTCCATATTTGGAAATGGATTTTCATGCATAAGAACGCGATAGTCATATGTTGTATCTGTACGGATGACGAGCTGTTCATTCTTTGTAGCACATTGCACCGTTACTTCTTCTTGCACATGTTTCATCGTTTCATTCATCCATTTTTCAAGACGCAGCGACGTTGCACGCATTTCTTGCAATAAATCATGTTGTAAGAAGGCAATTAACTCCATCATGCACTCTTGTAATTTCTCTTTCACATTCCCTTGTGTTCGTAAAGAAGCTGGATTAATAAATTCTGTAAACACATCATTGTATCGTAAAAATAAGCGCTGTTTTACATAATATAGAAGCTCTTTCACTTCATTTTCCAATGCCATTTCTTCTGTTACAACACTATGCGAAGAGATCATATGAAGCAGTTCTTCACGTTCCGCTTCATATTTTTTTCGTTTTTGTTCTTTTTCTTCATTTCCTTGTGTTGCACTTTCAATCATATTTGTAAGAAGTTTATAACCGTTTTGAAGTGCTCCATTTAAAGAATGAACCGATACAAGCATTAAATCTCTCATGATAAACGAAGTGAACGCTTGTTCAAACGGTGCAAGACCAGAATGTTTTAAAATACCATACGTTTCTTTTGAAATATCTTTTCCTTGTTTTTCTTCTAATGCAAATAAGCTAGAAATCGCAAACAGACGTGGATTCCGAATCCCGTACTGCAACAATTGATCACTAATATACCCTTTTACTGTGTGTAATTCCTCTTCTGACTGTGCTAAATCCGCAGCATTAATTAAGAAGAACATTTTATCAAGTGCAAACGTATCTTTTACACGTCCAAGCTGAATTAAAAATTCTCGATCTGCTCGTGAAAACACGTGATTATAATACGTTACAAATAAAATTGCGTCTGCATTTTTTATATATTGGAATGCTACGTCTGTATGGCGTGCGTTAACAGAGTCTGCTCCTGGCGTATCAACAAGTGCAATGCCTTGTCTCGTTAATTCACAATCATAATAAAGCTCCATATATTCTACAAAGCATGACTTTTCTTCATTGGCCACATAATCAGCAAATTCAGCTAATGTTACGCGAGATTGCTCTCCTAAACGATGCCCTACTTCCGCATACCCATGCTGCACCGCTCGTAAAAAACTAAACGTTGTTTTTTGTCTGCCACTTGGCGCTGGATATTGCAGTACATCATCAATTTGTAAGAGTGCTTCTTCCAAAGATGTAATATCACGGTGAAATAACTTATAAACAGCCTTTAAGTCCTCAAAGAGCGCAGTTTCCGATTTGAACTGTACCACTACCGTACCATGCGGCTTCTCATCTGTTACCGGCAAAATTTGATTAATAGTTGCTGTTGTAGGATTCGGTGATACTGGTAATACTTTTTCTCCTAATAAGGCATTGGCAAAGGACGATTTCCCTGCACTAAATGCTCCAAATAACGCCACTGTAAATTGTTTCGTTTCAATGCGTGTTCTCTTTTCAACAATTTCGTCGTATACGTGCGTCAAAGCCGGAAGCTGTTTTAGAACAAATTCTGTTTCCTTTACATGTTCTAATACGCGCTGAATATTAACATTTCCTGTGCTTGCAACTTGATTTTCCGTATACGTAGATACAGCTTCTTGTTCTTGCAATTGAAATTTAGCATTTGTCACTCGTTGTGTTCGTTGTAAAATATCTTCTATTTCCATCGTTTCAGGCACAGAAACACAATCGTTCCATACATCATGCAAATATGTTTCATACTGATCGTACTGTTCCATATATTGACGTTTCATGTCATTCGCATGTTGCACCGCTTCGTATTGCTTTCGTTCTTTATCAATGCTTAGCAGCTCAGCTTTTCCTCTTTCTTGTAATATCGGTAAAGCTTTCGCAAATATAGATTGTGCCGCATTGTAATATCGTTTCTTTAATTCATTTGCAACATCTGCTGTATAATGTAATAAATAATCTCCTGTAAACCCTGCTCCTTGCTTAATCATTTCCTCTAAAAGTGACGATTCAAAAGAAATATTCAAATCATATACTGCTTTTCCTAATTCTTCTGTAAATATCTCTTCTTGCTTTGTAAAAGAAACAATATATTCTTTTACATGAAAGTCTAATTGTGCTTCTACCGTCTTTTGCAGGGACTCATAAAACGCTTGTAAACGACGCTGCTTTTCTTGATCAGTTTTTGCTTTTGCAAATAATAAACCAACTTTAAATTTCGTCAATTTTGTTTCTAAGTATTGATTTGCTAAATCACGCATTTCAAATGGCATTAAATATGCATTATCTAATATATTGTGCAGTCCTATGATAAATCTATTTTTTACTTCATCTTCTTTTGCATAAAATTCTTTTTCTTTTTCAGCAAGTTCTTCTAAAATCGACGTAACTTCTTCATACGATAATAGCGATGTCAATTCTTCACGAAGCGGCTCCAGCTGTTTCTCATACTGTGTTAACAAATAAGAAAGATGTTCTTGTTGTAAATAAGAAACTTCCTTTTCCATTCCACCTTTTACATAAGAACCGCGTTCTTTCATAATAGAAATAAGCAGATCCTCTAGCTTTTCCAATTCATTGTACGAATGTTGTTGCAATCGTAAAGACGTATAAAATATACCATCAACGTCAACATTCCAATTTGCAAATGACTGCATTACACTTTGCTGATACGCAGAAAAAGACAATTCATGTTCTTTATGCTTATCAATCTGGTTCACAACAAGATAAACCGTTTTATTACGTTGCTTTAATTCTTTGACAAACTGTAAATTCACTTCCGATTGCACATGATTATAATCCATCATATAAAAAATAATGTCGGCAAGATGCAGCGTAGATTCAGTCGCAAGTTGATGTGCATCATCAGTTGAATCAATACCAGGCGTATCAACAAGAACAACGCCTTCTGGGAGCGGTGCATCGCTCCGATAAATATGGATTCCAATCACTTCATCGCCATTTTTACAAAGCTGTTTTAATTCTTCTGCTGTATACATACCGTCATACTCGTATTTCTGTCCTGATTTTAATGTAACAACGACGCGAGCATGTCCTTTTTCTATCTTTACCACATTCGCACTCGTTGGAATCGGACTTGTTGGCAACAATTGATCTTTATATAAATAGTTCATCATTGTTGATTTTCCAGCAGAGAAATGTCCACAAAATGCAATCATAAGCTGCTCTTCTTTATATTTCTGTATAACTTCAAGCAACTTTTCACTATGTTCCATATCACCTTTTTTCTGCCACTCTTCATAAAAACAAACAAGCTTTTGTAAACTGTTTGTTTGCACTGTTTTTGTCATCCCCTCATGCCCCTTTGTTCCAAGATGTATCCACCTATTATATTACTAAATTTTCAGCATCTTCACAGTAAAAAAATAAAAAATCCCTTTCATTCTTTTTGAAAACGAAAGGGATTTCTATGTAATATAGTTCATTATTTAGTTGCTCCTACTCGATTTAACACATGTTTTGTTACAACTGCATATAAAACAACTGTTCCTGCTAAAAATGCATATACCATACAATCACACCTAACTTTCTTGATAATGATTATCAATTTTAAACACATTGTACCACTAGAGAGAATGATTATCAATATATATTTTAAAAATAAAAGCTCCTTTTCAAATAAAGGAGCTTTCATACTGCCTGTTCTAAAGGAGTAGTAGGATTGTTGTGCCCTCTTATTATAACTCACGGGAGAAATGTTAACAGTTAAAAAAATTGGAAATATATATCCCACCACTTTCCATACCGTATATACTAAAAGAAATATACAAAAAAGGAGAGGAAGTATGGCAAAGAGTATTTCACAAAATGAAAGAATTCATTCTATTGATATTATACGAGGGATTGCAATTTTTGGTATTTTCCTTGTAAACTGGCCTGTATTAGCTGGCATTGAATCGAGAGATCTAACAGGTGTTTACGAAGGATTGGATCGTTACATTCGACTGTTTTATGATCTGTTTGTCCAAACAAAATTTTACACAATTTTTTCCTTTTTGTTCGGCCTTGGTTTTTATATTTTTATGAAACGTGCTGAAGAGAAAGCATATCGTCCAAAATTACTATTTATACGTAGACTACTGATATTGTTATTGTTTGGATTTTTACATTATGTTTTGCTTTGGGACGGCGATATTTTACATAATTATGCAATAAGTGGATTTGTACTTCTTTTATTTTATAAAAGGCAACCAAAAACTTTACTAATCTGGTCCCTTATTTTATTAAGTATATGGGAATTTATTATGTTGCTTGCTAGCTCAACGATGCTAGTCGTTCCGCTTGAAAAACTTGGAGATTTTTCTGCTCCGGTAGTTCCGTTGCTAAATTGGAGCTTGCAAGTGCAAGATCGTTTTACTGCTTTTTACTCTGAAGAAATCGGCTATTCTCTTATGATGCTACCGGAAACAGTTGGTCTCTTTTTACTTGGCCTATACGCCGGCAAAAAAGAAATCTTCCGCCGCGTAAAAGATATTGATACAAAGCTAAAGAAATGGCAAATCATTGCCTTCATCGCTACTTTGCCAACATGGTGGATTATGATTGTCTATTTCAATATGAACGATTCATACATGCCATTTAAAATGATTGGCTTTATTACGTTAAGCGGAAAAACATTATTCATTTTTTACATTCTCACACTTATGCGTCTATTGCAGCATGCAAAATGGCAAAAAATATTTCGTCCCTTCCAATATGTTGGCCGTATGGCATTAACAAATTATATTTCACAAACTATTGTAACTTTATTGGTATTCGGTTTATTATTTCAAGCAAATATCGTATTCCCACTATGGGGCGGCACACTCTTCTGTATCGGCTTCTATATTATTCAAATCTTTGTTAGCCGCTGGTGGCTATCTCGTTATCAGTATGGACCACTTGAATATATTTGGCGTCTTGGTACCTATGGAAAAAACATGCCTATGAAAAAACAAAGCAGTATCTCATCGTGAGATACTGCTTTGTTTTACGCTTTAGAAACAGCGCTTTGCATTGCAACTTGCTCTTCTTTTACCTTCGTTTGTTTTTGCGGAATCATATTAAACACAATATTTAAAAGCACTGCTGAGGCACTTCCTAATACAATTCCGTTATCTGTTAAAATGCGAACGCTCTCTGGAAGCTGCGAGAATAATGTTGGCACAACTGTTACACCAAGACCAATTCCAACAGAACACGCAACAATTAATAAGTTTTCCTGTTTTGCAAAGTTAACAGCGCTTAACATTTTAATACCATATGCCATAACCATTCCGAACATAGCAAGCATTGCACCGCCAAGTACTGGCGTTGGAATAATCGTTGTTAGCGCGGCAATCTTTGGAATAAATCCAAGTACAATAAGCATACCACCGCATGTGTAAATGACAACACGATTGCGCACACCTGTCAGTTGAACAAGACCTACATTTTGTGAGTATGTCGTATACGGAAATGCGTTAAAAATACCACCTAACATCATTGCAATTCCTTCTGCACGATATCCTTTTGCCAATTCTTTTTCACCAATTTTTTTGTTACAAATATCCGATAGTGCAAAATAAACTCCTGTTGCTTCGACAATTCCTACACAAGCAACTAGAATCATTGTAATGATAGGTGTTAATTCGAATGTTGGTGTACCGAAGTAAAATGGCTGTACACCATGAAACCAATCAGCTTCCGCTACAGCTTGTAAACTTACCTTCCCCATTAATGCTGCAATTGCTGTACCAAATAATAATCCTAATAAGATAGAAATAGAGCGAATGAAACCATCAAAAAAACGGTACATGATGATGATAAATAACAATACTCCGAATGCTAATGCTAAATTGGGTAAACTACCAAAATCTTTGCTTCCTACACCACCAGCCATGTCATTAATCGCGACTGGAACTAATGTAACTCCAATAACTGTTACAACTGATCCAGTAACAACTGGTGGAAACAGTTTTACAAGCTTTCCAAACACACTAGAAAATAAAACAACAAATAGTCCTGCTGCAATAATAGAACCATACACAGCGGATACTCCATATTGCTTACCAATAGCAATCATCGGTCCAACTGCTGTAAAAGTGCAACCTAACACTACTGGAAGTCCAATACCGAAGAAACGATTCGTTAATGCTTGTAAAATTGTTGCAATGCCGCACATTAATAAGTCAATTGACACTAAATAAGTAAGTTCACGCTGATTTAATCCAAGTCCGCCTCCAACAATGAGCGGAACGATAACTGCCCCGGCATACATTGCCAACATATGTTGAATACCGAGAGATGCAACCTTAAGAGGGTGTTGCTTCATCTTACTTCACCTCCGCTGCCGCATGTTCGACAAAACGAACTGTACCATTATCAAGCGATGCGATTTCTGCCAACGATTCTACGCGAACGCCGCTCTCACGTAATTTACTTCCTCCATCTTGAAATGCTTTTTCAATCACGATTCCGATACCCGCCACTGTTGCTCCTGCTTGCTGTACTAAGTTCATTAAACCAAGTGCTGCCTGACCGTTCGCTAAAAAGTCATCAATAATAAGGACGCGGTCGTCTTCATGTATATATTGTTTCGATATAGAGATTTCGTTCGTTTCTTGTTTTGTATAGGAATATACTTTTGCAATATACATATTATCTTGTAACGTTAACGATTTACGTTTTCTTGCAAAAACAACTGTTACACCAAATTCTAATGCAGCCATTACAGCTGGAGCAATTCCTGAAGACTCAATCGTCACGATTTTTGTAATTTTCTCGTCTTTAAAACGCTTTGCAAATTCTTTTCCGATTTCTTGCATAAGCACTGGATCAATTTGATGATTTAAAAATGCATCCACTTTTAACACATCATCTGACAATACTTTTCCTTCTCGCATAATTTTCTCTTGTAATAATTTCATGGTTTGTTCCCCCTCTTATGCAAATAAAAAACTCCAAAAGCAGCCTTCACCCAATACAAGTGAGGGACGTGCTTTTGGAGCTTTGCAAAAAAAGAATGCAACTATAGCAATATATTCGTCCTCACTCATAGTCGAAGCATTTACGGTACTTCGGTAGAAACTTGCAGGCCATATTCCTGCGATTATATGAGTGTTGCTAACTTATTTAATTTAATAAAAGGATTATAACGCACTTTTTTTACTTTGAAAAGCATTTTACGAAAAAACACGTACAAATTTAAAAAATATACAATTTTCGTTCGACTTTTTGAAACCTCTTTCATTTTGAAATCATACCTATTTTTTAAGAACTTCAAAACTACTTAGGTTGCTAGCATTGTGAACGAACCATCTACTTCACATTTTTTTCACAATTCCTCATTACAAAATCTGTAATACATCACGATTTATCAACTTTTCATCATAAGCATAGTTTTAATTGTATCAATGAACACTTTTTGAAAGCACCGCTGACAATGTAGAAATTATCAAAATATTTCGTATGATAAAAATGTAAGATTCACTTTCTCGGGGAGGGAGAAAAATGGGAGAACGTAAACTACAGCCAGTCGAAAACAAACAACAAAAGAAAAGTTCACTAAAAGGAACATTAATTTCTGTTTTTTTGCTCGGCTTCTTTTTAATCTTCACATGGTTTAGTGTATACCAAATTTTTTTAAATCGATTGTAATGTTATTGGTAAACAAAGGGGAGATGGGATATGCACTTGCATAAGTACGAAAAAATTTGGCTCATTTTCGGTATCGGTTCATTATTTGTATTTTTAGCTATAATTGGAGTAAGCGCGTTTTATATGGGAAACCAGCCGCCTAGCTGCTTAACGACAATCGACCCAGAAAAAGTAAATGCGACTGCTCCCTTTGATCATCCTGGTGTAAAACAAGTTGGTAAAGATCATTATCAAGTAACAATTGTCTCACAAGCATTTTCCTTTACACCAAATGTCATTAAGGTACCAAAAGGAGCCAAAGTTGACTTTGTTGTCGCAACGAAAGATGTTGTACATGGCTTTGAAATTGCAGGGACAAATGTGAATATGATGGTTGAGCCCGGCTATGTGAGCACAGCTTCTCAAGTGTTTCAAAAGGCTGGTGAGTATTTAATCGTATGTAATGAATATTGCGGGACAGGCCATCATATGATGAGCGCGAAAGTAGAGGTGACTGACAAATGATACATGTTCAGGATAAAATATACAAAAAAGACGCCAAACTTGCGATGGCTCATATACATGTTGCATTTATCGCTCTATTCTTAGGAGGATTATGTGGGCTACTGCAAGTACTTGTCCGATCTGGAAAATTTAATCTTCCAGCTGGAATTGGTTATTATCAAGTACTAACAACACATGGTGTGTTACTTGGCCTCGTATTAACAACATTTTTTATTATCGGCTTTTTGTTTGCCTGTATGAGCAAAACTGCTGGGACTCTTTCAAAAGGAGTACGAACAACAGGCTGGATTGGTTTTTGGCTTATGACGACTGGAACAACCATCACCGCTATTTTTATACTATTAAATAAAGCTACTGTTCTCTATACATTTTATGCTCCGTTAAAAGCTCACCCTGGATTTTACATCGGTCTTACCCTCGTTGTTGTCGGCAGTTGGTTTAGCGGCCTTGCGATGTTTGCTCATTATCGCACATGGAAAAAGCAAAATAAAGGAAAAGCTGGTCCATTACTTAGCTTCATGGCTGTTATTACAATGCTGCTTTGGCTCGTTGCCACTCTTGGCGTCGCTGCAACAGTACTTGTACAATTTATTCCTTGGAGCTTAGGCATCGTTGATAAAATTGATGTTCTTGTTAGCCGAACATTATTTTGGTACTTCGGTCATCCACTCGTATATTTCTGGCTTCTCCCTGCCTACATGGCATGGTATGTCATTATTCCAAAGATTATTGGCGGAAAAATTTTTAGTGATTCTCTTGCTCGTTTATCATTTATTTTATTCTTATTATTTTCCGTGCCGGTTGGATTTCACCATCAATTAACAGAACCAGGTATTGATCCTGGATGGAAATTTTTACAAGTCGCCTTAACGTTCATGGTTATCATCCCATCATTAATGACAGCATTCTCTCTATTTGCATCATTTGAGCAATACGGCCGCTCAAAAGGAGCAACTGGACTATTTGGCTGGCTGCGTATGCTTCCATGGTCGGATGCTAGATTCTTTGCACCGTTCGTTGGAATGCTTATGTTCATTCCAGCCGGAGCAGGAGGACTTGTAAATGCAAGCCATCAATTAAATCAAGTTGTCCATAATACAATCTGGATAACAGGACACTTTCACTTAACATTAGCCACATCTGTTGTACTAACATTTTTCGGCATTGGCTATTGGCTTATCCCCCACTTAACAGGACGTGTTTTGACAAAAGAAATGAATCGCCTTGCGATGATTCAAACTTGTGTATGGGCACTTGGAATGTTCTTCATGTCTGCTGGGATGCACTTTGCTGGACTATTAGGAGCTCCGCGCCGCTCTTCTTTTTCCACATATGGAAATGCACCGCAAGCTATTGAATGGATACCGTATCAGATTGCACAAGCAGTCGGAGGAACAATCTTATTTGTCGGCATTATATTAGCAATCATTATCTTTTTAGATCTTGCTTTCTTTGCACCAAAAGGGCACACTGAATTTCCGGTTGGAGAAGTATCTGATGCGTCTGATCAACCACCAATTGTTTTTGAAAATTGGAAACTATGGCTTGGAATTACAGCACTACTTATTTTATTCGCATATACCATTCCATTTATGGATATGATTCAAAATGCGCCGCCAGGTTCGAAAGGTTTTAAATTCTGGTAATATAGCAAGCAGAGGTGCTTTTTTAGCTCCTCTGCTTTTTAATTCAATAATGGTACACGGTGAAGGAATTCTCATTACTTGCTGCGAATGTACTCTATAATATACGTGTATGGAGGAAGTGCAATGAGAAATAAGTATACAAGTTATTCCAAATTGAAACTTACATATCAATACAAATTTATCGATATCTATAGTAAATAAACTATTTACTATAGATATTATTGATGTGAAAAACGAAAAAATTATACTGATAATCTCTATTGATTTAAGCAAAGATACAATTGAAATAGAGGGAAACCTTGAAGATTTCCCCTCATAGTATCGAGGAAACTATATTTTCTTCAAAATCTACAGCTAACGATTGCACTAAAAATAATATTTCTAATCCCGATCAACTCTAAAAAGAAAACGAGCTACAATAAATAGCTCGTTTTCTCTCTTATAATTCGTAAATTCCTTTATATTTTCTTTCCAAATAATCCGCTAAATAGTTCGCATTTAATCCTTCACCCGTTACATCTTGCAAAATTTCTAAAGGCTTTTTCATTTTTCCATATCGGTGAATATTTTTTGTTAACCATTCACGAATTGGTGCAACATTTCCTTCTTCTAATAGTTCATCAAAATTTGGAATATCTTCTAGCATCTTATGCTTGAATTGTGCTGCATACATGTAACCGAGCGCATATGATGGGAAGTATCCGAAATCTCCACCAGCCCAGTGTACATCTTGCAGTACACCTTGTGCGTCATTTTCCGGACGGATTCCTAGGTAGTTCTCCATTTTTTCGTTCCAAACAGATGGTAAGTCTTTTACTTCTAATGTTCCATCAAATAATTCTTTTTCAATTTCATAACGAACCATCACATGAAGTGGGTACGTTAATTCATCCGCTTCGATACGAATGAAAGATGGTTTCGATTCATTAATTGCATCGTAAAACTCATCTACAGATAAACTATTAAATTGACCATCTGTATATTGTTTTAATAGATCATAATTCTTTTTCCAGAACGACTTATTGCGACCAATAAAGTTCTCAAAGAATAAAGATTGTGATTCATGAATACCCATAGATGTGCCATCACAAAGCGGTGTACCTTCTAATTCTTTTGAAATATTTTGCTCATACACTGCATGACCACATTCATGAACTGTTCCAAATACTGCCATACGAAAATCATTTTCATCATAACGTGTTGTAATGCGGACATCACCGCGATTTAATGTAATTGCAAATGGATGTACTGTTTCGTCTAAGCGGCCTGCATCAAAATTGTAATCCAATTGCTTTAATAGTTGTAAGCTAAATCGTTTTTGCTGCTCTTTGGAAAAATGTTTACTTAAAGCTTCCGTTTGCAACGTTTTATTTGCGTTAGCAATTTGTCCAACAAGCGGAACAATTCGCTCACGTAATTGTCCAAATACGCGGTCTAATACTTCTACTTTTACACCAGGTTCGTACATATCTAATAATGTATTATACTTGTATGTTTCATAACCCCAATATGTAATAAACTTCTTTTTAAATTCAACAATTTTTTCTAAGTATGGACGAAACATCTCAAAATCAGATTTTTCGCGTGCTTCTTCCCACACACTTTCTGCTTTTGCCTGTATTTTTACAAATTCTTCATATTCATTCTTTGGAATTTTCTTATTTCGATCATATTCTTTTCGGCACTCTTCTACAGTTTTTCTTGTCACATCTGAGAGTTTTCCTTCTGCAATTAACTCTTCTAACCCTATTAAATAGGCCTCCATCTCTTTAGAAGTTGACATATCGAACACTTCTGCCGAAAGCATACCAATTACTTCAGAACGTTGATCTACACCGTTTTTGGGCGCACCTGTGCGTAAATCCCAAAATATAAGGTTCAGCGCTTCCTCATAATTCATCATTTTCTTTATAAAAGCTAGAAACTCTTTTTCAATTTCATGTGTAACTGCCGTCATATCCAAGACCCTCCTTTTCCTACTTCACTTTAATTCAACACAAATACGCAAATTCCTCTTATATACAAATAAGCTTGGCATACGCCAAGCTTATTGTAACATTTCCCCTTCTACTGGGAGAACTCGTTTAACAGCTTCTACTACTTTCTCATTCTCACCTTCTGATAAGAATAACGAAATATATCCTTTATCTTCGCTCGTACGAATTAAACGCCCAATTCCTTGACGAAGACGTAAAATCATATATGGAACGTCAACATCCCAAAACGGATCATTTACATGCTTGCGCTTCGCTTCAAATACAGGATCATTTGGAGGGAATGGAAGCGACCAAATAATAACGTGAGATAACGAAGAACCTGGAATATCTAAACCTTCCCATAAATGAACTGCACATAATACCGTTTCCTCTTCATTTTGGAAACGAGAAACAAGCTGACTAATCTCTTGATCTCCTTCATATAAAAACGGTACTGACATTTGTTCTTTCCCTACATATTCTTTAAATGCTATTAATTCTTGTTTTGTACGGAATAGAATCAATGTACGTCCATTTGTTTTTTGAATTTCTTCTAATGCGTACTGACATTTTCTTTCCCATTCGTTCGCTTTTGCATATGTCGGTAAGTACACTTTCATCTGCTCTTCATATTCAAACGGAGAAGCAACTGAGAATGATAAATAATCTTTTACCCCTAAACTATTTGCAGTAAATGCAAATGAATTGTTTTCTGATAATGTCGCAGATGAGAAGATGTACGGAATTTTTTTGGAGAATACTTTTTCTTGCAGCACTTCTTCTACAGCACGCGGCATAATAACAAGCGTAAAGGCACCATCACCTTCTTCTCCCCACGTAATTACATTTTTCTCATGCATAAACAATCGTAATGAATGCTCTAATACATCTAAATGTTCGTCAACAATATTTAAATCATACGTGTTTACTGTGTACATTTCACTTTCAAAAACAAGCGCATCGCCAACTTCAGAAATTTTTGCATATAAGCGCTTTGCTTCTGTCGTTACTTTTTCTGTTAATTGAATTTCTAGACGATCAGAACCAGCAATTTCTTTCTTACTTTCTTTTAGCGCTTCAAAGAACTGTTCCGTTTGCCAAATAGTTTCTTCTACTAAATGAGCGAACTCTTCGCGAATATCATTTTGCAGTAATCTTGTTAAAAGTTGCTCCATCATTGTTTGTTTTAAACGATACGTAAGTGCTTTTTGCGCTGCATATTCTACAAGATGCCCTTCATCAAAAACAACGCAGCTACTTTCCGGTAACAACGGCATTTGTCCTTCACGTTTACGTGCATCATACGTCCAAATATGGTCCATATAGAAATCTTGCGAACAAATAATTAAATCTGCTGCTTTACGATAATGTTCACGAGATAATGTTTGTCCACAGCGATGACGAGACTCACACGTGAAACAATCCTGGAAATAGTCCCAAGATACTTTAGACCATTCTTCATCGTTTAATAACGGAAATTCTTTTCGATCGCCGTAATGAGTAAAGTTTTGCATTGTTCCATGATCAAATACGAATTGAGGCAATTCATAATATAAATCTTCAATCACTTCCGGAGCTCGTCCACTCATTACATCTTCAAGCTTACGTAAACATAGGTAATTCTCCATTGATTTTGCCAAACGTACATCGACAGATAGTCCTAATGCTTCTGATAATTTAGCAATGTCCCCTTCTTCTTTCACGAGCTGCTCAATCAACGTTTCATCCGCACAAGCAATAATAGCTGGCTTCCCTGTATAACGTGCATAACAAATCGCATAAAGAAGGTATACAATCGTCTTTCCTGTTCCAACACCCGCTTCAGCAAACATTACTTTCTTCTCTTGAAATGCTCGTTCTAATTGGAACGCCATAAAAATTTGCTCATCACGCTCTTCAAATCCCTTTTCTGGTAAAATGTCGTAAAATACGTCTCCAATCCACTCATTTAACTTGTCGAAAAAATTATCTTGTTTCCCCACTTCAAATGGCAGCTTTTGCTTCGTAAACATCGTATTCCTCCAACTACATAATTTCTATATAAAAAGACAGAGCAACCACTCATAAAAAGAGCAGTTGCTGTTTTCTTGTTGCTTACATAACAAACGAGCGAAAAAAGTTTTCCTAATTGCAGGAAAACTTTTCTACTCTATCAATGATTTTAAATACTGTTTATCAATTAATGTTTCATGTGATAAAGCTGATAGATATTCTTCACGTGCTCTTTGTAATTTATGATCCGCTACGCCGTGAAGGTTTACCTCTTTTTCTAATTCATCATACGTTCGATGAATAGCTTTTTGAATCATAGAAAATTGCAAACCATCCATTAGCGCTTCCTCCTTTAGATTATCGCATAATAGCAAGTATATGCGTTCTAAAGAAGTTTTATACTAATCACGCGGCGGACGTTTGCCAAAATACTGATAGTAATCAGTGCGAATAAATCCATTAAATAATTTTCGTTTCTTTGATGCATCTTTGCCGTACCATTTCTCAAACTCTGGATGGCTTGTTAATATATATAAAGACCAAGTATCCAGCGGTCGGAATGCTTGTCCCATCTCTGCATACATTTTTTCAACAAGAGGCTTTTCACTTAAACGCTCTCCGTATGGAGGATTCGTCACAACATAACCATATTCCTCTTTTGTTGTAAAATCTTTTACTTGCATTTGCTTAAATGTAATAAGATCACCAAGCCCTACTTCATCAGCATTATCCTGGGCAACTTGTACCATGCGATGATCAATATCTGATCCGATAATTTGAAGAGGTTGATCATAATTTGCTAAGTCTTCCACTTCTTGACGAGCTTCATCCCAATTTTGTTTACCAATCCAACCCCATCCATCAGAAGCAAAATCACGGTTAAAGCCTGGAGCAATATTTTGACCAATTAATGCGGCTTCAAGTGGAATCGTTCCAGAACCGCAAAAAGGATCTACAAACGGGCGATCTGGCTTCCAGTTGGTTAACATAATTAATGAAGCTGCCAATGTTTCTTTTAACGGTGCTTCCCCTTGTCCAACGCGGTATCCACGCTTATGAAGCCCAACACCACTTGCATCAATTGTCAACGTTGCTACATCTTTTAATAGCGCAACTTCGATACGAAATAGCGGGCCATTCTCTTCAAACCATGTTGTGCGTCTATATGTACTTTTTAATTTTTCAACGACTGCTTTTTTTACGATACTTTGACAATCAGGTACACTAAATAGTGTAGATTTAATCGATTTACCGATAACAGGGAATTCTCCATTTTCCGGAATATAATCCCCCCAATTTAGCGCCTTTGTTTTTTCAAATAATTCATCAAATGTTGTTGCCTTAAATTCACCAACTTTAATTTTTACACGATCCGCTGTACGGAGCCATAAATTACTGCGACAAATAGCTTTTTCGTCCGCTTCAAACGTTACTTTCCCATTATCTACCTGGCATTCATAACCGAGATTGCGAACTTCTCTTGCAACAAGTGCTTCAATTCCCATTGCAGCAGTTGCAATTAAAGTAACTTTTCCCATTTCCATTCTCCTCATATATATAATCAAACACTCATTGACAGTAACTGTTCTCTGCTAACCAGTTAAAATCATAACATTTTATTTCACTTCAATTGTATTAAATTTGTAAAACTTTCTTTACCATTTTAACTCACATTCCAAAAATTCATACAAATAAAAAGCCCTCCTCTTACAAAGGAGAGCTGAACAAACTCATGATTGGTTCATAACGTTCTGTAAGCCATGTTCTGTACCTTTGTACTGCAAACGGCCCACGCCTCGTACTCCGGTGGCAATCATCTATCTACAGAGCAATTGCATCTGTCTTTTCCCATCGTTCATTTCCTTAGGAAAAGTTCCCCTACCAATATTTGGGTTTCTCGCTCGTGGGGTTTACCTCGTTCCACTCCCATCATTTCTTCTGGGACTTCGTCACTGTGGCACTTTAAAGGTAGTCAAACCATATCCAATGGACTTAGGTTTTTTCCCTGCCGTTAATCCAGCTTTACGCCAGAATACCCTAGCTTATGACTTCGCTAGGCACGAACACTACGACCATCTCAGGTCGTGCGAGCATGGACTTTCCTCTACAACAAAGCGTTGCAGCGATTACCCAAACGTTATGACATGAATTAGTATAGTGGAAACATAAATATTTTGCAACGTTTTTTGCATGTAAATTGCTACAAGTTTATTTAGATGCTTCCATTATTCGTACAATTTACTTCCAAACACAGCTTTTTCCAAATTCGACAGACGTTTTAAAATATCTGTATTCGTATTATTGTAAACTGGTTGCGGAGTAGGAACAGGAGCTGGAGTTGGCGCTGGCTGAGATTGTACTTGTTGTGCCATTGCTTTTTGTTGCTCCAATTCTTGCTTTAAACGTGAATTTTGTTGCTGTAATTGTTCAATTTCTTTATGGAATGCTTCATAATCCTTAATAATCATGTCTAAAAATTTATCTACTTCTTCTTGTTGATAGCCTCGCATTCCCGTTTTAAACTCTTTTTCTAAAATATCTTTCGCTGTTAACTTAATTTTATCAGAAATCATTTAGGTCACCTCAAGTCTTTACCAAAACTTTCATTAAGTAAATTTTTTCAGAAACAGTTCGTTTTGTCAATCATATATCCTTATTCCACTGTTCTTCTTCTATTATATCTTGTAAATCAGAAAAAAGTATAAAATAACATTGATAATTTTGGGATTCTTCCTTTTTTTTCGCTGCTTCTACGATGTATTTAGGACTTCCTGGTTTCTCTTCATCATACATAGCAAGTAATGCATCACTTTTTTCAATGAAAAATTGATTTTTTAGCCGGAATTGTTCTGGGCTTTCATATTTCCGCTTCGTTATACTATCAACGTGATCTGCTTGTGAGAGAATACATTCATAATACTCCCGATTGTTTTCCTTCCAATTTTCTTCCTGATCTAAAAAAGGGGTAAATACAGCTAATTTCAAATCTGGATATTCCAATTGCAAATCAAATACAACTTCAGCTGTCCATAGTTCTACCCCTAATTGTCCACTAATTATAACCCATTCTAATCCTTCTTCTAACAAAGGAAGCAGCCTTTGTTGTATCGCTTTTTTTATGTAAGAAATTCCAGGATGGTCATTTGAAAAAATCCCTAATTCAAATGGCTTATATCCTGTAACAGCTACAACTTTCATATGAAACGCCCCTTCTCTTTTCAAAAAAAGAACTAGCAATTTGCTAGTTCTAGCATAACACTTACTTTTTAAACATGCCACCAACATTTGGGCTTGGTGGTAACATTGCTGGACTTACACTTGGGCCAACATTTGGGCCTGGCGGTAACATTGCTGGACTTACATTTGGACCAACATTCGGGCCAAGTGGCGATACTTGAGAACCACCTGGGCCAAACCCACCAAATCCACCAACATACACTGGATCAGCAGGGGATATAACATTTGCAGCAGAGTGTGTGTGTGGGAAATAATGCTGAGATTGCACTACCTGATGATGAACGTGTTTTATATGTGTTGGGTGAATATGAGGGACCACCGTTTTTGAGCATGTGTGTGTTACACAACATTTTGTCGGATGCACAATAGGAGGTGTTGTTGTAATTGGTGCCACTGCTCCCCCAAAAGGTGCAACTGCTCCTCCGAAAGGTGCAACTGCTCCCCCGAAAGGTGCTGCTCCCCCGAAAGGTGCTGCTCCCCCGAAAGGTGCAACTGCTCCCCCGAAAGGTGCTGCTCCCCCGAAAGGTGCAACTGCTCCCCCGAAAGGTGCTGCTCCCCCGGAGCAAGGATGACAATGATACATAGTTTTCTCTCCTCTCACAGTTTGAAAATGAGCTTACACTTTACAATATGAGAAAAGAGTAAAAGCCGTTTGTTACAAATACCTATTTCTATATCGGAAATTTGTCTATAAAAATTGTTTAAAGTTTGTAAAAATAAAAACAATTAATGTAATCATGACAAAAAACAAAAGTAAAATAACCTTGTTCACATTCGTCCTCTCCATACATCATATTTTAACGCTACCGTCATTGTAAAATGGATAGGAGGTCCGAACAACTCTTTTTTATGACATTTCGCATGTAAAATTTGGGTTTTTATTGAGCCACATATATCATCAATACTTTAGAAAATCCTTCTTCAATTCTTTACACATATTGCCCTATATAAAAGATAAAAAAACTACCCTTATAAGCTCGACTCGTTCAACTAACCTTTCATGGGAAAAGCACCCGTGAAAGGTTAGTTTCACTTTATAAAAAAGCCTCCTACTTGTTTGACAATACCAGTAATTTGATTCATTGCATTCATCATTTGACCTGCAGTACCCATCATTTTATTAATGTCATAATTTCCATCGGCTGTTTTAAATTGCGATATTAAACTAGAAAATTGACTTGGCTGTTGCTTTGCATAATTTTGTTTATTCATCATCGGATATGGCGTATGTGGATGAAAAGAAGATTGAATAGGTTGTTTCGGTGGATAAAACATTGGCTGATTCATTGGTTGATTCATTGGTTGATTCATTGGTTGATTCATTGGTTGATTCATTGGTTGATTCATTTGTGGAAGTTGAAAAGGTTGAAAATAATTTGTTTGATTCATATAGTAAGGCATAAAAGGATACATATTATAACGTAAGTATGGATCTTGTTCAATCTGATACATGCTGGACTGTTGAAACATACATTCTCCCTCCTCTAACAGTTTTCTATATAGTTAGAATATGAAATCATAAAAAAAATGTGTAATCATCCTATAAGTTGAAAATTCCTGCGTTGACTAACTTTTTCATTGGCCATTACTAGTCGATCCCCATTTTTCCAAATCATTACCATGAAAGGTAAAAGAAAACCGATAGTTGATAAAGTAATACAAATTATACCTTGCGCAAAATTTAAATTTTCAAAAAAATAAAAAAGTAAGCGTTTGTATGCTACCATTATATAGAAAAGATTCTTATGGGGGAGGAATCAGCATGGTATTAGGGGATTTAAAACAAGATTTTTTTGAAAAAAAGGGATATGAACCTGAGGATTTGAATGAGTTACTTGATTTTGCAAGACATTCTTATCTACAAGGAAAAATTTGCTTATCACAGTATAGAAGTGTAACACGTGAACTAGAAACAATTGGAGCTACAAAACCAGCTTACGAAACAGAAAAAAATATCGTGACAGAAGTATAAAGTGAAACTTCTATCAGTGGGGTTTTCTTCATCCCCACTGATAGAAGTTGAACCAACCGGGCTTTTACGGGCAGTTGTCCCCCCACATATCTTCTTCGTTTCTCTCTGCATCTTGAGGTTGGGTCTTACTGCCCGTAAATAGCGGGATAAAAAATAAGAGGGGATTCTCCCCTCTTATCACTTACATTGTTCTAAAATATTTTGTAATGTATAATGAATCGCCTGATGTGTTTCATAAAAACGCTTCCCATTCATTTTCTGTGCAAAACACTGTAAAGAATTGCTTTGTAAATTTGTACATACTTGTTCAATTTGCTGTACATGTATATATTTAGGCTTTACTCGATACAACCACTCAAGCGCAAGTTGTTTCCATTCTTCTAATCCTTTATCTACTAAAGACACGAATGGCTTTATATCATGATAAAAGTCAAACTCAAGTTCTTCACTTTCTCTTTTTTTTATAATCGTTTCATCGTTATATTCAATTATTTTTTTGGTCATTTCAATCAATGTTACATATTCCACTATTTCCACCTACTTATATACTAACTGCCACTACTTGAAACGTTTGTACCCAACTACCTTTCTCTTCATGCTGCAATAATTTTGCTTCCATATGCTTTATATGCATTTCCATTATCTCTTCTTTATTAACTACAAATTCTCTTTTTTCCTTAAGCGCATGATTAACTCTAAGTGCCATGTTCATTTCAAGCAAATCAAGAGTATTTAACATCTGATCCATTTTTTTCATTACATCCTCTTTCTGAACCATTTTCATCTTTAAAACGCCTCCCTCTTTGCCTTCCGTTTGTCATGTTAATTCGACAGCTCCTTTTCCGCTCCTGCATGCTTGACAAAACTAGTTTTAATTCGGCAAAGAAAGTGATTTTTTGTATGAAGTTTATGAAAGTGGCAACAATACGAAAGGGAGGTGTTGACAATGGCTAAAAGCAAAAATGAAAACAAGAAAAAACAAACTCAAAGTAAACAAAATAAACCAGAAACAGGAAATCCAAAATTGGATGGACCAAATTTCCCTGCTACATAAAGTAAAACTTCCATCAATGGGCGCTTTTCCCATTGATGGTTAGTTGAACCAATCGGGCTCTTACGGTTGGTTTGACTTCCTCTCCGCTCTCACTTCTTACTAACCGTTTGAGCGGGGTAAAGTGAAACTTCTTTTCATGGAAACGATTCTCTTCCATGAAAAGTCAGTTGAGCCAATCGGTCTCTTACAGCTTGTTTAACTTTCTTCCCGCTTTTCATGAAGCGGGATTTTTTTATTATATCATGAATAATGACTTCTGTTAAAAAAGGTCATTAAGTGAAGCAAACAAGTGTAATTGCTTCTGTTTGTGTAAAAACCATTCTGTAATATCAATGTCTATTTTCGGTTCTTCAAACAAAAACAATTCCTCTATATTCATTCCTGAATGAAACCAATCTTTCTCAGCATCACGATGATGGGAGATGACAGAAAATACATCGCGAAGCTGAGGAGTATCTTGTTCCTTAAAAGTAGGGAAGTATTGTTCATAATCTAACCTCGCCCCCGTATGAACTGTTTGAGAAGAAAATGTATAAAACGAATCCTTATAAGTTGGATGAAATAATAACCACGCTAATCGTTTCCCTAACTCAATTCTCTTTATCAGTGTTTCAAACTGACGTACGGAGAAACCATATAATTTCCCATTTACTGTTGGAAATATCACTGCACTAAAATGAAACAATTCCTGAAATTTGAATAATAATGTTTGGAATACATGCTTTTGATAAAAAGGATGCTCAATTACCGGCTTTTGGATGATATGTTGTTCATTAATAATGAGAGCCGTCATAAGTCGATCCTCATTTTTTTGGTTCCAAAAATAATTCCATTCTACTTCCATAAATATCGATACAGAAAATATTTGCAACAAATGAAACAGAGGTTTTTGCATTTGTTTACTATATCCATACAATAGCAGCTGAGGATATGCATCTAAAAAAATAAGCCAATTTGCACGTTCATATGTAAGAAATAACTGTTTACGTATCTCATTAGATAAAACTTTTGGATAATATTTTCCTTCTAAATCTGTCATATTCCAGCCTGCATTTCGAGATACCATACTGGCTAAAAATGACCAACGAATTTCTTTATTGCGTTCATAATATTCTTTATAAGCATGCGTGCGCGAAATATTATCAACATTAGCAAGAAGAGTTTGTTGTACAATACGATGCACGAGCTCTTGCTCTTCCTTTGTATAGGAAGAAATCTTCCTTTTTTGTCTTATTTTTTCATATTCACTTTGTGCAAACATAATGTTCTCGCCTCTTCTCTGTATTCAAAAAAATCGCCTATTTTTCATTTTTTTTGATATAATCACCTTTGTAAGTGATTCTATGCAAGTTGGAGTGGACAAACCATGACCATTCGTTATCCAAACGGAAGAAAGTATAATGAAACGCAGCAAACTCATACTGTGCCTACAAGTAAACATACTTATAGTAATAGAGGTATGTCACTTGAAGAGGAACTAAACGAAACAAATCAGTACTATTTAACGCACAATATTGCTTGCGTCCATAAAAAGCCCACCCCTCTTCAAATTGTAAAAGTCGATTATCCGAAGCGAAGTGCTGCTGTGATTAAAGAAGCGTACTTTAAGCAACCTTCTACAACCGACTACAACGGTGTATACAAAGGTAAGTACATTGACTTTGAAGCGAAAGAAACTAAAAATAAAACAAGTTTTCCCTTACAAAACTTCCATCTTCACCAAATTAAACATATGAAGCAAGTATTAGCTCATGGTGGTATTGCATTTGTTATTATTAAATTTACGCTTTTCGATGAATTTTATTTACTAGAAGCAAAACATATCATTACATTTTGGAATCGACAAGAAGCTGGTGGACGTAAATCAATTACAAAGCAAGAAATGGAAGAGCATGGATACTTATTATCGTGCGGTTATCACCCCCGCATTGATTATATTCATACACTAGACACACTTTATTTTTCGTGATAGAGTCAACAATAAGGCTCATTTTTCGACTTTTGGGGAGGAAATGAAAGGTAGGAGAAAGTATAATGTCAGAAAATTATCGTTCTCGTGAAGAACGAAAACACGCTAAAAAACAGAAACAAGAACAGCCTAAAAAAGCGAAACCAAAGAAAAAAGGTTCTTTTCTACGCAAATTTCTAATCACTTGCTTAATAATCGGCATTGTGGCACTAGTAGCTGGGGTTTCTGCTTTCTTTATTATAATAAAGGATGCTCCAAAATTAGATAAAGCGAAACTTGAAGTTCCATTATCAACAAAATTTTATGATAAAGACGGAAATTTCGTATATGAATATGGCGCTGAAAAGCGAACAAAGGTCACATATGACCAAATTCCAAAAGTAGTAGAAGATGCCTTCCTAGCTACAGAAGATTCACGTTTTTATGAGCACCATGGAATTGATTTTAGGCGTACTGCAAAAGCAATTTTCTCAAACTTGACTAGTGACTCCGGTACTCAAGGTGGTAGTACAATTACACAGCAAGTTATTAAAAACTATTACCTAACACCGGAACAAACAATAAAACGTAAAGTACAAGAATGGTATTTAGCTTACAAGTTAGAGCAGCAATATTCAAAACATGAAATTCTAGAAATGTACTTAAACAAAATTAACTTAGGTAACCGTTCTTACGGTATTGCAACAGCTGCAAAAAATTATTATGGAAAAGAATTAAAAGATTTAACATTACCTGAGGCAGCGATGCTTGCAGGATTACCACAAGGTCCTAGTATTTATGATCCGACAAAACCAGAAAACGTGAAGGCCGCAACAGAACGACGCGATACAGTATTATATTTAATGAACCGACATGGCTATATCACGAAGAAAGAAATGGAAGATGCGAAGAAAGTCCCAGTGACGGAAGGTCTTCAGCCGTCTCAAGAAGCAACACAAATGCCTTATCAAGGATTCTTAGATGCCGCTGTAAAAGAAATCGAATCGCAAATTAAAGATGTCAACATTGGTTCTGATGGTCTTTCAATTTACACAACATTAGATCCAAAAGCTCAGAATTATGCAGATAAAATGATGAACACAGAAGAAATCATTAACTATCCGGATGAAAAATTCCAGGGTGCATTCGTATTCATGGATACGAACTCAGGTGAAGTTCGTGCAATTGGTAGCGGACGCGGTGAAAACAAAGCAACATTTAAAGGACATAACATGGCTATTGACTCAGAACGCCAAGTAGGTTCTACAATGAAGCCAGTTTTTGATTACGGCCCTGCTATTGAATATAAGCAATGGTCAACATATCATCAAGTTGACGATTCACCTTATAAATATTCATCAGGACAAGAGGTTCGAAATTTCGATAACGGCCACAAAGGTCCGATGTCAATGCGCGACGCATTAGCACAGTCCCGTAACGTGCCTGCTGTCAAAACTGCTAAAGAAGTTGGTATAGGTAAAGCACAAACTTTCGCTGAGGGACTTGGCTTTACATTTGGAGCAGATGGTGCCCAAGAATCAACAGCAATTGGTAGTAATGAAGCTTCTCCTCTTACAGTTGCAGGAGCATATGCCTCATTCGGAGACGGTGGTGTATATCATAAACCACACTTTGTAACAAAAGTTGTGTACCCTGATGGCAAAGAAGTGAACTTTACACCAAAAGGGAAACGAGTAATGAAAGATTACACAGCATATATGACTACAGATATGCTTCGTAGTGTTGTGGATTCTGGTACTGGTACAAAAGCAAATGTTAGTTCACTAGATGTTGCTGGTAAAACAGGAACAACAAACTATACTTCAAAAGAACTAAGGGATTATGATTTCCCTGCTTCTGGAAGTCCTGATAGTTGGTTTGCAGGCTATACACCACAATATACGATGGCTGTATGGACTGGGTATAATAAACGAAATGAAGGCTATGTTGATAAAAATTCATCAGCGATCGCACAGCGTATGTTTAAAGCGATGATGAGTGAATTTGGAACTGATGACTCTCGTTTTGAAATGCCAAGTAGTGTAGAACGCGTAAATGATGAACTTTATGTGAAAGGTGCTAAAAAAGATAATATTAAAAAGATTGACGTAAGTGCCCCAGGTGGTTTACAGGCTGCATATGATCAATCTTCTAATAGCATCCAACTAAAATGGGCTGGTTCATCTGATACAGATGTATCCTACTCTGTAAGCTACAAAGGCAGTGATGGTTCCAGCGGAAGTCCAGACATAAGTGGTACAAGCGCAACAATTAGCGGCGTACAACCTGGTGCTACCTATACTATTTCTCTCGTTGCGACAAAAGGTAATAGCTCTAGTGCTCCGGTAACAGCGACGGTAGTAGTACCTGGTGATGACGCTAAGAAAAAAGCTGAAGATGATGCTGCTAAGAAAAAGGCTGAAGAAGATGCCGCTAAGAAAGCTGAACAAGATAAGCAAAATCAAAACAACGGGAATACCGCACCCGGTGGTGGAAATACCACACCAGGTGGCGGAAATACCACACCGGGTGACGGAAATACCACACCAGGTGGCGGAAATACCACACCGGGTGGTGGAAATACCACACCGGGTGACGGAAATACCACACCAGGTGGCGGAAATACCACACCAGGTGGCGGAAATACCACACCGGGTGACGGAAATCATCCGAATCCACCAGCAGAAGGTGGAAATCCAAATAAACCGACTCAATAATAACGATAACAAGCTACACACTAATAAAAAAGAAGCCATCTTCTCTACCGAGAAGATGGCTTCTTTTGCATAATGAGTACTTTTACATATAACTTTTCCAATTCTTCATATAACTGTGTCAGCTGAATAAAAGAATGATACTGATCTGGCTGTTTCATAATAAATAAAAAACGTTCCATAAAGTTAACTGGTTTTTTTTCTAATCTTTCTATTTGTTCATTCATATCCTGTAAACTGACAACAGGTGTTCTATTCATCCAGTGTAAAATAGATAAAAGATGTCCTGCAAATCGTACCATCGGATCTTTTGCTTCTTTTTTGTTTCGATTTCGAAATAATATAGAAATCTCTTCTTTTTGTTCTTTCCATAAGTTTAATACAGTAGAAATACTCATTTCTATCTCATTCCATGGCTTATACCGCTGCTCGATATCAAAGAGAAAGCACGTCTCTTCTAAAAGCTCCCCAAATGATTTTTCTGCATTGTATTCAATGACAGTCTCTTCTTCAAAGAAAGGACTACATCGAAAATCATTTGGTATTTCAAGTACTTGCTTCATTTCTTCTCCTTCTCTCTCATGCGTTTCTTACCTTCACGACATAGCTCTAACAATCTGCATTCTTCGCACTGAGGACGCTGCGCCTTGCAGTGATAGCGCCCAAAAAAGATCATACGATGATGTGTTACGCCCCACTCTTCCATCGGTACTTTCTTCATTAATGTCTTTTCTACCTCTAATACAGAATCTTTCCATTTGCAAAAGGCAAGTCGTTTACTAACGCGCTCTACATGCGTATCAACAGCAATAGCCGGAATACCAAATGCAACGGAGACAACAACATTTGCAGTTTTTCGTCCTACACCTGGTAACTTCGTTAACTCGTCTCTATCTTGCGGCACCTCTCCACCATACTCATCAATAAGCATACGGCATAGCTTTTGAATATTTTTCGCCTTATTCCGATACAAACCAATAGAACGAATATCCTGCTGCAATTCTTCTAAAGACACGCTTAAATAATCCTCTGGTGTTTTATATTTTTGAAATAGATTTTTTGTTACTTTATTTACAAGAACATCTGTACACTGCGCAGATAGCGCTACCGCAATAACAAGTTCAAATGCGTTGTCATGATTAAGTTCACAATGCGCTTCTGGGTACATCTCTCCCATTACATCAAGGCAATGTCTAATTTGTGTTTTATTTAGCATTTTTTCCTCCTACCATTATTGCTCTAGCCAATTATAAAACGGCACTTTTCCTGTATACTTCGTTTCTTGCCGTGATACTTGCTGATTTCGTTGCTGATTTTCTCTAAATTTCCGTCCTTGGTTCTGTGCTTGATCAACCGTTTTAATTCCATTCTTCTTCCATTCAAACAATATGCGATCGATATAACGAAAGTTCAATTTTCCACTCATAACAGCTTCGCGAAGAGCAGTTTGGATTAAAAGTGGATCGTGATTATCCTGATCTTGCCACATTGCTAACGTCTCGCACTCAAATGGAGATAATGGCCTTCCAAATTCATGCTCAAACACTGTATATAAATTGATTTGTAATTGTTTTTGTTCTCGCTCTTCCTCTTCAATATTCTCACTCATTAAAAAATGTAATATCTTTTCCCAAAGAGGCTGTAACGAGTAGCTTTCGCAAATCATTGCTGCGGATTTACGTCCTCCTTCTAGCGCTAAAAAGCCTTTTTGAATTAACGCTTGAATAATCTCCATACACTTTGTTTGTGTAATGGTCATCCGCTCTGCAATTTCTCCTGGTGTTGGGAAAGAGTTTCCCGACTCTAAAAATGTATGGACATGCAACAGTACCATGAACTCTACTTCATTTAAACCGAGTTTTTTATAATGCATCATTAATAATTTTGGAATCGCAATGCTGCCTTGTTCAAACCACTCTAACATGATTTTCTTCTTCATAATCAAACACCTCGCTTTCTAGTATAACACACCTTTTCACATTTCTTTTTGGCACAATTCGTCAAAAAAACCTCCCTATATGAAAGGGAGGTACGATTTGAACTGTCTAAGGCAATTGCAAAGATAGAAATAAAAGAGCTACTCTTATTTCATTTTGTTTTTCATAAATGTATCAATACGTTCTAACGCTTTCTCTAATTGTTCAAGTGAAGTTGCGTATGATAAACGAACGTTATTTGGTGCTCCGAATCCTGTTCCTGGAACGAGGGCAACTTTTTCTTCTTCTAATAATGCTTTTGCCCATTCATCAACTGTTTCATAACCAGCTAATGCTACTGCTTCTTTCACATTTGGGAACAGATAGAACGCTCCTTGCGGTTTAATGCAAGAGAACCCAGGAATTTGAATCAGTTTCTCATAAACGATATTTAATCGTTCTTCAAATGCACTGCGCATCATTTCTACAGGTTGTTGATCTCCAGCATAAGCAGCAATCGCTCCGTACTGCGCAATTGAAGTAGGGTTTGATGTACTGTGACTCGCTAAGTTCGTCATCGCTTTAATAAGTTCTTTATTACCTGCTGCATAACCAATACGCCAGCCTGTCATTGAGTGCGATTTTGACACACCGTTAATAATAAGAGTCTGTTCTTTTAATTCATTAGAAAGCTGAGCAATTGATGTATACTCTGCATCGCCATAAATTAATTTCTCATAAATTTCATCAGAAACAATTAAAATGTTATGCTCTACGCATACTTGCCCAAGCTGCTGCAACTCTTCTTTACTATAAATCATCCCTGTTGGGTTGCTAGGTGAGTTAATAATTACAGCTTTCGTTTTCTCTGTAATTACTTGACGCAATTGCTCCGGTGTGATTTTATAATTATTTTCTTCTAATCCATCTACATATACTGGTTCACCACCTGCAAGCTTTACTTGCTCTGGATAGCTTACCCAATATGGAGTTGGAATAATAACTTCATCACCTTCATCAAGTAATACTTGAAACAGCGTATATAAAGCATGCTTTGCACCGTTACACACAATAATTTGAGATGGTTCATAAGAAATACCTTGGTCACGCTCAAACTTTTTGATAATTTCTTGTTTCAGCGTAGCTAATCCACCTGTTGGTGTATATTTCGTATGACCTTCTAACATTGCTTTATGAGCAGCATCCATAATATGCTCTGGCGTATTAAAGTCAGGCTCTCCTGCTCCTAATCCAATTACGTCATGTCCTTCTGCTTTTAAGGCTTGTGCCTTTGCTGTAATTTCTAACGTTGTAGACGGTGTTAGAGCAGCTACTCGCTTTGCTAATTTCATCCTGAGTTCCCCCTGCACTTATTTTTCAATGCTATATCGTTTTAAAAACTTACCATCTTCGAATGCAAGATAATAGTAAGTGTAACGATTTTCATCATCAATATATGTAACTTCCCATAATGGAACATTGTTTTCAGCGCCTAATTTTGCTTTCACAAATTGCTTCGGCTTTCGCTCTTTGGCAACAATTTGCAAAGCATCTTTTTCAGAAATACCTTCGCTTGCTTTTCGCACTAGAATATCTCCTTTTTTCTCAGGCACCCAAACGATATATTGTTCTCCTTTTTCATTCACACCTTGTACAACTTCATATGGAGCTTGACCGTTATAATAATCGACTTTTGTTACTTTAGTAAGTTTTGCCTTTTCTTTTGCAATCTCAACTGTTTTCGATTCTTTCGGAATTTTTTTCTCCATCGTTGTATTATAGATGTGTACCCCATATAAAACAACAGCAACGATTACAATAAAAATTGTCAAAATCCACTTTTTCATTGTATCACTACGTTCTGTAAATCGTAAATATTGCTGTCTCTTTTTCTTTTTCATCTAACGCTAATCCGAACATCAAATCTTTTTCTTTTAATGTTCGATTTAAACTATCAACAATTTTGTATAAATCAGACGTGTATCCAAGACGCGTCGTTGATAGTACTTCAATTTTCTTCTCCATAAAAACTCCTCCGTTACACAAAATTTCTAATCATAGAAGAACGCATTGCGGTTACAATAAGAGTACATTCTTTATAAACCCTGCTTCATCACCCATCTATTATAGCAGGACATGTTCTTCAAAAAAAGGTTTGAAGTCGAAAACCATCGTATTTCTATACTTAATGTAAGAAAAAATAAAATTTCCTCCTACCCACATGTAACGCCTGAAGCAAATTTGCTTTAGGCGTTAATTTTTATCATGCTATTCGCAAGCAGTAAGCCCCCTCAACATTCCAAGAAACCAAAGAAAATAGATGAAGAATAACTGCTAATCCATGAGTGAGGGATGGAGAATCCCTTCACTCATGGATAATTTTCCTTATTATTCCATTTTTTCCATTAAATCCTCTAACGGTCCTTCGTACAATGGAATGCTCGGGATAGATTGAACAAATCGTTTCCCATAAAAAGATGAGGTGAGACGACGATCTAACACAAATACTGTTCCTGTATCCGTCGTTGTACGAATAAGGCGTCCAAAACCTTGTTTAAAACGAAGGATTGCTTGTGGCAAAGCAATCTTTGTAAATGCATCTTCTCCTTTTTCTTTTAGCCGTTCCCTTTTCGCTTGCATCATTGGCTGATCTGGTGACGTGAACGGGAGACGAACAATTACAAGACAGCTTAACGCCTCTCCTGGTATGTCAATTCCTTCCCAAAAACTGCTTGTTCCTAATAAAATGGATTTTTCAAACTCCTGAAACTTTCGAATCATTCGGGTGCGGCTACGATTATGAACACTCTGTGTCAATAAAAGAAATTCTTCCAGCACCTCTTCTTTTTTCAATACTTCATATGTCTGCTTTAACATTTCGTATGATGTAAATAAAACAAGCATTCGACCATTTGTAGCTTTAGCAATTTTCATAATATGTTCAGACACTGCTCTTACATACTCTTCTTCACTTACATGTTTAATATGTGGAACATCTGTTGAAACCATTAATTTTACTTGCTCTTCATAATGAAATGGTGATGGAATTGTTAATGTATTCGGTGTAAAATCCACTAATCCAAGCTCTTCTTCTATATAATCAAACGTATCATTTACAGTTAAAGTGGCTGAAGTAAAAATAACGCTCCGTTTACGTGTTAAAAATTGATCTGCAAATAAATCGCTTATATCAACTGGCTGTGCATATAGGATAGTCGAATGAATTGTTCCTTTCGTTTCTGCTTCCATCCATGTCACATGACTCGTATTTTCTAAAATAAGTTTCCGTAAAGAATGGGTCATATTAGAAAGCACCTCTATAAGATGCACAAACTCCCCTGTAATCATATGCATTTCCCATTCATTTTGCTTTTGTAACATTTCACCTTGTTTTTCTAATAACGTAAGTAATATGCCTAGTTGATGCACAAAACGATCCGTTAATTCAACAATACTGCGCCAAAGTTTTCCTCTTTCTTTATTTGCATCATAACGATATATGAGCGGTATATTTCCAGGTACGTGTTCTTGCTTTGTTTTTTGAAATATAAATGTACGCAGCATTTGGAAGAGCTCATCTGCGTCAAATTTGATTTCTTTCAACGTACGACTAATCGTTTGAAACTCAGAACGAACAGCAATTTGCGACTGCTTCATCATATCGTACACTTTGGCTAACACATCAGATGTTTCTAGCGTACCAAAACGCGATAAAATAAGTTGAAAATACATACAAGAAAACTGCTCTCCTAACGCTCTACTTGCCGTTTCTTCCAGATGGTGTGCTTCATCAAAAATAATATGTTCACATGATGCAAGTAATGGTTCTTCACTTACGAAATCTTGAAATAATAATGTATGATTTGTGATTACAACATCAGCAAATAATGCTTTATTTTTTGCACGCTGATAAAAACAGCGGCTAAACCACGCATTTTTCATGCTATTTGAATTATGAACATCACTGCAAATACGCTCCCATAGTAGCTTTCCTCCGGCTGGAATATTTAACTCATCTCGATCTCCCGATTCTGTATCAAGAAGCCATACTAAAATTTTCGCTTTCGTTAATGCATCATCGTAATGATTGTCCACTTCACCCAGTGCCTGCTCAAATTTATGTAAACATAGATAATGTTTCCGGCCTTTTAACATCGCTACTTCAAACGGAAATGGAAGTATTTTTTTTAACATTGGGATTTCCTTCGCTAAAATTTGTTGCTGCAACTGTACAGTTTGTGTACTAATAACTACTGGCTGTTCTTTTTCTTTCGCATAAAAAATACTAGGAAGTAAATACGCTAGTGTTTTCCCCGTACCTGTTCCTGCTTCAATTAGCGAAAATCTGGAGTCCCTAAGCGCTTCATAAATCTCATTTATCATCATCTGCTGTCCTTCTCTTTTTTCAAAAGACGGCATTACTTCAGCTAAGCGCTGCATCGCTTCTGTTAAAAAAGAAGAAAAATCAGCAATATTCTCTTCACCTACTTGCAATGTATAATTGCGTTTGCAAAGAGCAATGTTTCGGTGTATATCATATTTTTTCTCGTCATCTGTTCCATGTATCACTTTATTCAAAATACATGCAGACATAATGTCACCAATGTTACTTTGGAACATATCGCTTAATTCATATAACGATTGCAATGTAACAAGTGGTAAACTTTCCACTTTAGAAAGTAATTGTAAAAATATCTCTGCTGTCACCATCGCATCACTATCAGCACGATGAGGCTGATCATGGTCAAAGCCATATCTTTTTGCTAAATCACGCAATTTATAACTATCAGCTGTCGGCAATAAAATATGTGCCAGTTCAACTGTATCAATTTTCGGACATGCTACTTCTGAGAATCCAGCTTGCCGTAATTCTTCTTTCAAAAAATTCCAATCAAAATGAACGTTATGCGCAACGAAGTACGCACCTTGTAATAGTTCAATAATCATCGGCGCTACATCTCGGAACAACGGGGCTTGTCTCACAAGTTTTTCATCAATTCCCGTCAATTCTGTAATAAATGGTGGAATGTCCCGTTCAGGATTTATAAAAGAAGAGAAAATTTCAAGAATTTCTCCATCCTCTACAACAACTGCTGCAATTTGAGTAATTTTATCTTTCCCGTCTTTCCAGGCATTCCCTGTCGTTTCTAAATCGACTAGGACATAACGCTTACTCATCTATGACACCTCAATTTCTTACCTTTCAAACAACAAAAATTTCTATAGTGTTACTATACCACGTTTTCACTCATCTTAATGGAAAGATACGAAAAATGAAATGATTTTGCTTTCGTACAAGAAAAGCTATCCCTTTCGCAGAGATAGCTTTTCTTATACATTATAAAATTGTGCCTGCTTTTTCCGCTCCAAGCATTTCCACAATTTGATTATTGTCATCTAAAACAGCAATTTTCGGAACATGCGTTAGTACTTTTTCTTCTGAAACTAGCCCGTAGCAAATGATAATGACTTTATCGCCCGGCTGAACGAGTCGAGCAGCTGCGCCGTTTAAACAGATTACCCCTGTGCCGCGTTCTCCTTTTATAACATATGTTTCTAAACGAGCACCGTTATTATTGTTTACAATTTGCACTTTCTCATTTTCAACAATACCAACTGCATCCATTAAATCCTCATCAATTGTAATACTTCCTACATAATTTAAATTTGCTTCCGTTACCGTACCTCGGTGTAACTTCGCTCTCATCATTGTGCGAAACATAGTTGCTCCTCCTTATTCAACCGTAAATGTAATATTATCAATTAATCGTGCATTTTCAAACTTTACAGCTATTGCAATAATCATACGCCCGCTTACTTTCTCAACCTCAGTTAAATTCGGATACGCATATAGATCAGCATAATCGACAACACCATGTGTGTTCGTTTCAATATATTCTTTAATAAAGTTCGTAATATTTTTTGGGTTACGCTCCCCTTTAGCAACTCGTTCTTTCGCCATGCATAAGCTTTTATATAAATGCGGTGCTTCTTGGCGTTCTCTCTCTGATAAATAAATGTTGCGAGAGCTACGTGCTAAGCCATCTTCTTCGCGTACAATCTCAACTGGCACAATTGTAACAGGAATATTATAATCATCCACAAATCCCTCAATAACTGCTACTTGCTGTGCATCTTTCATACCAAAATACGCACGATTTGGCATTGTAATATTGAAAAGCTTCATCAATACAGTTACAACTCCAGCAAAATGACCTGGTCGCTGCTTTCCGCACAAAACATCCGTACGCTTCACAACTTCAATATTCGTTGTTCGCTGCGCTGGATACATTTCTTCGACACTTGGATAAAATAAATAATCCACTTCTACTTCACGCGCTAAGCGCTCATCACGCTCGATATCACGCGGATAACGATCTAAATCTTCATTCGGACCAAATTGCAACGGATTTACAAATATACTTAACATAACAATATCATTTTCTTTTTTCGCTTGTCTCAGTAATGTTAAATGTCCTTCATGCAAATAGCCCATCGTTGGAACGAATCCAACTTTTTGCCCACTTGCACGAAGCTCACCCGCGATTTGCTGCATCTCTTGCACTGTCGTAATAATATGCATTATTGTTTTCCTCCGTATAACGCTAAGCATTCTTCTTCTTTCATCGTAAACGAATGTTCTTTCTCTGGAAATTGTCTTTCCTTTACTTCATGAACATATTGTCCAATCCCTCTTACTATCTCTTCTTGCACAGATGTGTACTGCTTCACAAATTTCGGAACGCGTTTTACACCATACGTAATAAGATCGTGATATACGAGAACTTGACCATCCGTTCCATTACCAGCGCCGATACCGATGGTTGGAATTGATAATTGTTTTGTTACAAGCTCCGCTAATTGCATCGGTACACACTCTAATACAAGCGCAATTGCTCCCGCTTCTTCGCATTTTTTAGCGTCTTCTAACAACTTCTTCGCGCTTTCTGCATCTTTTCCTTGCACTTTATAGCCACCTAGCACACCGACAGATTGCGGTGTTAATCCAAGATGGGCTACAACCGGAATGCCTGCATTCGTAAGGAAACGAATGATTGATACAACTTCATCTGCTCCTTCGACTTTTACTGCATGTGCACCGCTTTCTTGTACAATACGGCGTGCGTTATGCATTGTTTCTTGCAGTGAAACGTGATAAGACATAAATGGCATATCTGTTACAACAAATGTATTTTTCGCGCCGCGGCGCACTGCTTTCGTATGATGAATCATATCATCAACTGTTACTGGAATTGTTGAGTCATAGCCAAGCACAACCATGCCAAGCGAGTCACCAACTAAAATCATGTCAACTTCTGCTTCTTCAGCAAACTTTGCTGATGGATAGTCATATGCAGTTACCATCGCAATCGGCTCACTTTGTTCTTTCATTTTCAAAAAATCCGTTACAGTTTTCAAAAACTTCTCCTCCTTTACCTGGAGAGAGGAGATGGCCGGATGAAAAAACATATAAAAAACCCTTCTAACCACAAAAAGGCAGAAGGGTAGTATCATTCGGCAAAATTCATCCCTCTGTCCCAGTCCTATTTTGGATCAAGGCAGAATCCACATTTTTATTTTGATTTTCCTAAACAGCGGTGCAGTTCACATTGATACTGCCCATATTCGACCTTATTATAACAAATAGCAAAACATAATTGCTATACTTTTCTAAAAAAGAAAATCATTTTTCACATACAATAGCCCTTCGCTTCTTTTTAAGCAAAGGGCTATATATTGATGCTAATCTAATGAGCAATGATACTTCGTTTTTCATAAGCAGCAAAGAAAAGAAGTGCAAACTAGCTGCTAAACGTTTTACTTTACTTCAATATCAGCGGAATGAATATGATGTACGATGCCTTCATGATCTTCAAGTATAAGGACACCATCAGCCGTAATTCCTTTTGCAATTCCCGTAATTGTATTTGTCATCGTCCGCGCTGTAATTTCTTTTCCAATACTCACAGCGTAACTTTCCCACAGAAGCTTAATAACTGAAAAACCACGATCTAAATACTCTTTATATAGCTTTTCCATCTGTAAGAAGATTTGCTGCATAAGTTCAGCTCGTACTATAGTTTTTTCGGCTTCGAGTGCTAAGGAAGTAGCAATATGCTGGATATCTTCCGCAAAATGCTCTTGTTTTTGATTGACATTAATACCAATTCCAATAATAACAGCATTAATTTTATCAGGATCTGCCTGCATTTCTGTTAAAATGCCAACTACTTTCTTCCCATTAATTAAAATATCATTCGGCCATTTAATGCCAACGGAAAGACTTGTGCATTTTTCAATTGCCTGCGCTACGCTAACAGCAGCTAACAATGTTAATTGCGGTGCTTGATGAATCGGAACTGTTGGGCGTAAAATAATGCTCATCCAAATCCCTGTCCCTTTTGGTGAGTACCACTTTCTGCTTAATCGGCCACGACCTGCTGTTTGCTCCTCTGCAACAACAACGGTTCCTTCAGCCGCTCCTTCATAAGCAAGACGAGCTGCAATTTGCTGTGTAGATGTTACCGACTCTTCAAAGTATACCGTTCTGCCTAAAAACTCTGTTTGTAAACCAAGCTGAATTTCATTTGCCGTTACTTTGTCCGGTTTACTTGCAATGCGATAACCTAAGCGTCGTACAGCTTCTAGCTCATATCCTTCTTCCCTAAGGGATTCCATATGTTTCCATACAGCTGTTCTTGAGCATCCAAGCTTCTCGCTAATCGTTTGTCCTGATAGAAATTCACCATTAGCTTCAGAAAAGATTTGCAATAACTGTTTTCTTATAGCAGATTGCATCTATGCAGCCACTCCTTTATACACTCTTTCTCATTTTTTAATCTTCCGTATACGACTTCTTCTTCAATTTTTTGCAATGCATTAGCAACCCACGGTCCTGCCTGTTCCTTTGACCATGATAATAAATCGTTGCCACTGACTTGCAATTGCTGACGATTATGAATTGGTAAATCTTCATATACCTTTTCCATACTCTCAACATTCAAATTTGAATATGTATTCATGACGGCTTCGTATACACGCTCTGCCATAAGAGCAATATCTTTCCCTGCTTTATATAATAAAAATACATTCCACCCTTGTTTTTCTCGTGCTCTCACATATAATAAAACGGATACAATATCTTTTATTTTTTTATTCGAGAATTTCCATTGTCGTAAAAAAACAGATGGATGTTCTTCTCTAATGCAATATAAAAAGAACGCCCACGCCTCAGTGTCATTTTTGAAAAAGCTCCAATCATACTCTGCCGATTTTGAAATAAAATCTCCGCACATTTGTAAATAAGGTAAATGCTCATATAATTTCGTTTCTACTAACAGCTGAAGTGCTTTTGCGCAATATGTACCGACAAGTAATTTTTCAAATTCGACTGTAATTCTCTCAATTGCTATATGTTCAAGTAAATGTCCATACTTTATAATGGCTTGTTTTGTTCCTGCTTCTAATGTAAATCCAAGTGTACTAACAAAGCGAATACCGCGCATCATACGAAGAGCATCTTCTTGAAAACGATCTGCTGCATTTCCTACAGTTACAATTTCCTTTTTAGCAATGGCTTGTTGTCCGCCAAATAAATCAACTATTTCTCCGGTCTCCGTCATAGCAATTGCATTCATTGTAAAATCACGACGCTGCAAATCTTCGTCTAACGAACGAACAAATTGAACACTGCTCGGGCGACGAAAATCTTCGTAGTCTCCCTCTGTTCGAAATGTCGTTACTTCATATGGAACATCTTCTTGTACAACAATGACCGTACCGTGTTCAATTCCAACAGGCACGTGGCGCGGGAATAGACGCATTACATCTTCGGGCAAAGCTGATGTTGCAATATCGATATCACCAATTGGTCTTCCAATTATATAATCGCGCACGCTCCCACCTACAAAATACGCTTCAAAGCCATTTTGCGTTAACGTATTAATAATTGGAACCGCTCGTTTAAATCGTTTCATGTTTGTCATCCCTTAATATGTCATAATAAATTGCCTCATATTGTGAAACAATCTTTTCTGAGCCAAATTGTTCATACGCCACTTGCATGGAACGTTTGGCCATTTTAGCATGTAATGTATCATCTTGAAGAAGCTGTATTGCTTGCTGCGCAGCTCCCTCTACATCTCCTAATTCACATATATATCCCGTTTCTCCATGTTGAATAACTTCAGGAATACCACCAATACGCGTACCGATACAAGGGACACCGCACGCCATTGCTTCAAGCAATACAAGTCCAAAGCTTTCTTTCTCTGATAGCAGCAGCATTACATCACTCATCGCCAGAAGCTCAGCTACATTATCTTGTTTTCCTAAAAATAGGACACGATCTTCAATTCCTAAATTTTTCACGAGCTGCACAATCGTACAAAATTCAGGACCATCACCAACAAGCAATAGTTTTACTTTTGCTTGTTTTACAATGAGAGCGAATGATTGTACCACATCCTGAACACGCTTTACTTTTCGAAAGTTCGAAATATGAATTAATACTTTTTCTTCTTTTTGTATGCCATATTCTTTTCTTAACTGGGACATATCTCTTTGAAAGTACACACGTTCATCAATAAAATTATAAACCGTTTTAATTTCTTTTTGCGTGTTTACTAATTCATATGTTTCTTCAATAAGTGAATGGGATACAGCCGTCACAACATCTGATTGTTCAATTCCAAACCGAATTAGATTATTTAAGGAAGGATCCGACCCTAATACAGTAATGTCTGTTCCATGTAATGTTGTTACAATTTTAATGTTTTCTCCAATCATTTGCTTTGCCAAATATGCGCAAATCGCATGCGGAATTGCATAATGTACATGCAATACATCTAACTTTTCTCTATGCGCTACTTCTGCCATTTTACTTGCTAATGCCAAGTCATACGGCGGGTATTGAAAAACAGAGTATTGATTAACTGTTACTTCATGAAAATAAATATTTGGATATACTTTATTTAAACGAAATGGCAATCCTGATGTAATAAAATGAATTTCATGTCCTCGCTCTGCTAACAACTTTCCTAATTCCGTTCCAACCACTCCAGAACCACCAACAGAAGGATAACAAGTAATCCCTATTTTTAATTTCATTTTACTCCTCCTATTAAATCTTCATCTAATAGAAGTGGCCTTTTGCTCATAAACCCTTCTGCATATGTCACGCCAACTTCTTTTCCAAACATTTTTTCACGCGCTACAACCGTTTCTACATACCCTTCTGTCAACGGGGTTTTTACACCGTTTGTTCCTTTTGTAAATTGACTTTCATATGCTTCTAGCGCAGCAATCTTATCAGAAATATATGAGCTAATATCAATACAAAAATCCGGTTTATGAAAGCCATTAATCATGTAAAAATAGAGTGATTGAACGCGATGCGGCGGAAGATCCGGCATATATTTACGAATTCCCGCTGAAAAGATCGCTTCTTCTACAAGTTTTGCACAGTTTGCATGATCTGGATGACGATCTTCATAAAATGGTACGAAGACAAGCTTCGGTTTATATGTACGGATAATTTTCACAATCTCTTGAATATACTCTTCTTTCATATACAGGCCGCGGTCTGGCATCGCTAGATTCATACGCTTCTGTACACCAAGTCTGCTAGCTGCTTCTAACGCTTCCTGTTTTCTCAGTTCTACCGTTCCATTAGAAGAAAGATCCGCCTCTGTTAAATCACAAATTCCAACTTCATACCCTTGTTTTGTATATTTCACGATCGTACCCGCCATACCGATTTCCACGTCATCGGCATGGGCACCAAAAGCTAATATATGTAATCCTTTCATGTCGTTCCCCTCATTTTCGTAGCTTTCGATAATCTAAATCGCCCCGCTCTACTGCATGCATTAAAAGCTCTGCACTTGCCATATTGGTTGCAAGTGGAATTGAGTATACATCACATAAGCGAAGAAGCGCATTCACATCCGGTTCATGTGGCTGCGATGTCAATGGATCACGGAAGAAGATCACCATATCCAAGTCATTTTTTGCAATCATTGCACCAATTTCTTGATCGCCCCCAAGCGGACCAGATTGATATCTTGTCACAGACATACCTGTCGCCTCCATAATTCGAAGACCTGTTGTTCCTGTTGCAAATAACATATGTTTTTCTAAAATAGGTTGGTATGCATACGCAAACGAGACCATATCATTTTTCTTTTTATCATGGGCAATTAAGGCAATCTTCATCTTTATTTTCCCCTTTAGTCAATAATATTTTCTAAACCATATACGAGATGATCTAATTGCATTACTGTTTCAATAGAAAGTTTTACTCCTGACATAAATGATGCACGGTTAAAAGAATCGTGACGAATCGTTAACATTTGTCCATCCCCGCCAAACAGTACTTCCTGGTGTGCAATCAATCCTGGTAACCGTACGCTATGAATATGAATACCATCAACATTTGCCCCGCGTGCACCTTCTAGTTGTTCTGTTTCATTTGGATGCCCTTGTTGTTTCGGTTCACGATTTTGGCGAATTAAATCTACTGTTTTCACAGCTGTACCAGACGGAGCATCTAATTTTTGATCATGATGCAATTCAATTATTTCAACATCTTGGAAATATTTCGCTGCCATTTGAGAGAACTTCATCATTAAAATAGCTCCAACTGCAAAGTTTGGTGCAATAATTGTACCAACTTGTTTCTCTTTTGTTGTTTCTATCAATTTTTGCAGCTCTTCTTCTGTAAAGCCTGTTGTTCCGATAACAGAACGGATACCTCGCTCTACCGCAAGTGTTACGTGTTTCTTTCCGATTTCTGGTGTTGTTAAATCAAGCAAAACATCTGCTTCCACTTCATCTAAACAAGTATGTAAATCCGTATAAATCGGAGCATCTATATTAGGTAATCCAGCAATGTCAGAAATTTTCTTGCCACCGTGTTTGTAATCAATAGCAGCAACTAAATTGAAATGTGGTGTTCTCTCCATAAGAAGTACTGCTTCTTGCCCCATGCGTCCTCGTGGCCCTGCAATAATTACTTTAATCTCATTCATTCCTTCTTCTCTCCCTCTTCAATACGTGTCCAGCGATCTTTATCACGTGTATTAAATTTTTCCATAACTATATTATGAGCTGTTTCTAAATCAATGTTTAAGCTATTTGCCATACAGATCATAACAAATAATACATCACCAAGCTCTTCTTCAATTGTCCGTTCTTTTTCGGTGCTTTTCTTTGGCTTTTCACCATAATAATGATTAATTTCCCTCGCAAGCTCTCCCATCTCTTCTGTTAAACGAACTAGCATAGCAAGTGGACTAAAATATCCTTCTTTAAATTGACTAATATATGCATCTACTTCCTTTTGCATATCTTTCATTGTTTTTTGTTCCATGTTATTCACCTCAAATCCTTCATTTATCATGTTAGCCAATTCATGACGATTTGACAAATATTATCGCATGTTATCGCTTATTTGCCACGTTTTTAAGACTACACTATGAAAACTCCCGTTCCACTTCGGATCTTGAAGTGGTAGTTTCCCATGTGTCACCTTTACTAGATGCTTAACACGCGTGAAGTTTTCTTGCCAATTTTTCAATAAATTACGTATACTATCCTTAAGACCAAGATAAGGTGATGACTACATACTAGGGGGATTTGCATGAAATTAAACTTAAAAATCCAAAATATTCTTTTTATTCTAATTGGTTCTGCTATTTTCTCATTTGGCATCGTTAACTTTAATATTGAAAATCATTTAGCAGAAGGTGGTTTTACTGGAATTACACTGCTTCTTTATTCCCTATTTTTACTAGATCCGTCTTATACAAACTTAATTTTAAATATACCAATCTTTTTTATAGGTTGGAAAATGCTCGGTCGTACGACATTTTTGTATACATTAATAGGGACATTTAGTGTTTCGTTATTTCTCTGGATTTTTCAGCGTTATGATATATTTAATTTACATTTAAACTTACAAAATGATATGATGTTAGCCGCTTTGTTTGCTGGCTTATTTATTGGTGTTGGGTTAGGAATTATTTTCAAGTATGGCGGCACAACAGGTGGAGTCGATATTATTGCACGGCTAGCTCATAAATATATCGGCTGGAGTATGGGGAAAACTATGTTTATGTTTGATGCCGTTGTCATTACCTTATCAATTCTTACATATTTAACATACCAACAAGGAATGTATACATTAGTTGCCGTGTTTATCGGAGCAAAGGTTATTGATTTTATGCAAGAAGGTGCATACGCTGCCAAAGGAGCAACAATTATATCTGAGAAAAATGATGAAATTGCTGCACAAATTTTATCAGAAATGGATCGCGGAGCAACTTTCTTAAAAGGAATGGGTACATACACAAAAATTGAACGAAATGTTTTATATTGCGTTGTTGCTAAAAATGAAATTGTAAAACTTAAAAGTATTATCACATCTGTTGATCCACACGCTTTCGTTGCTGTAAGTGATGTGCATGATGTTGTTGGCGAAGGGTTTACGCTTGATGAAAATAAGAATCCGTTACACAATTAACTATACATGTTCTTAAAAACAACTTAAAAACCCCTTTCTTTTTAGGGGAGGACGAGAGTCTCTGGCCGTGCATAGAAGCGGTCAGGGCTTTTTTTTGCCACATACGAGGTTTTAAAACAAAGAGAGAAAGCGAGTGCAGGTCCTGTTGTATTCTGCATAGCAGCGACTTAGATGTCGAAACATTAAACTAAATATACTCCCTCAACTTTTCTAAATCCTCATGAATCAAATCCAATAAACTGCGATTATAAAAAATTGAAGCAGGATGAAATGTCGGAAAAATTGTATAGGCTTTCTCTGTCCAAGTATACGTTGCGTCATTAAAATCTGCTAGTCGCCGAACAGGTTGCGTAAACACTTGACCGTGTATCTCTGACACTTTTTTGTCTGAACCAACTAAACGTTTGAGCGCAATATTTCCTAGTGTAACAATAATAGGTGCATGAATATGCTCAATTTCATAATCCAAAATTGGAGCGTGGGCAAGTATTTCCTGCTGATTCGGCGTACGATTATATTTACGCTTCACTATTTCTCCGCTTCGCTCTCGTTTCTCCCCCCATTTATATGGACGACTACGTACTGCACTAGTAATGTATACTTCTTCTCTTGTCACACCAACCCTCTTTAGAAAATCCATGAGCTGATTACCAGCTCTTCCGCTAAAAGGTATCCCATTATGAATTTCTGTTTCGCCCGGTGCTTCTCCTACAAGCATCATCTTGGGATTTTGTGGTCCTTGTCCATATACAAAACCTTCAACAGGATAGGGGGCCATTCTCTCTTTCGCTTGCTTCACTAATAACTCTGGAAATTCCATGTTTATCACCTCTGCTTGTTACACTTTTATCCAGCTATTCTTGGGGTAAACAGCTAACTCTTCATTTATTCTTACACAAACTTCTCAAATTACATACGTTTATTAATGAAAGACATAACAGAAACTTCGATAATTATGACAACAAAAAAGACTATCAAAACTGATAGTCTTTAATCATCATTACGCTGCATACCTGTATAAATTAATAAAAGACGAAGCAGTTCAAATACTGCAACTGCCGCTGCTGCGACATACGTAAGAGCTGCTGCATTTAATACTTTACGAGCTTGGCCATATTCGTCCGTTGATACAATGCTAAGCGCTTCAATTTGCTTCATTGCACGTTTTGATGCATCAAATTCAACTGGCAATGTAATAAGTTGGAATAACACACCCGCTGCCATTAGGATAATTCCTAATAACAATAAATTTGACATACGTGCAAACATACCGATCATAATGAAAATCCACGACATATTTGAACCAAAATTTGCAACAGGAACAAGCGAATGACGGAAACGCATAAAGCTATAATCTTTTGCATCTTGAATCGCATGCCCAACTTCATGTGCAGCTACCGCTGTCCCAGCAACAGAATGTCCATAATAATTGTCTGTTGATAAACGAACTGTTTTCGATCTTGGATCGTAGTGGTCAGATAAATGCCCTGGCGTTTCTTCTACCGCTACATTGTACAAACCATTCTCATCTAAAATTCTACGAGCCACTTCCGCACCTGTCATACCAGAAGTTGAATACACTTGTGAGTATTTACTATATGCGCTGCGTACTCGAGACTGTGCATACAACGGTATGATCATGATGATAGCAAAGTAAATTAAGTAAAAACCCATCATGAACCTCCAATAAAGTTATGTCATATAGTAATACCCATTCTATTTTCTTCCCGTAACATTGTCAACAAAGAAACCTTACAACAGAGGTTCAATATTTCACTTTGTTTGAAAAACAATCTTATCTATTCTTCGAATGCATTGCACTTTTTTGTTTTTCTTTTTCCCCTTTATATTTTCTCCAACCAACATACGTTAATGTAAAAATGATAATACCTCCTGTTACAGTCATAAACCATATAAGCGAAGAATCTACCTCGTCCTTTTTCGCCATGCGAAAAATTTTATTTAAATCATCTTTTATAATTCCCACTTGTGTTTGACCACTCTTATTTTGGATCATCATATAACGAAATTCATCTAAATATGACAAATGAGAATTCACACGTTGCAATTGTTTTTCCGGCAAGGCAATCATTAAACTGGGATAAATAATATCAAATTCATGCAAAAATACATTTAACGATTGTTGAAAACGATCATGTTCTCCTTTTTGCATTGCGTTTTCGATTTGTCCAAATGCACTCATTATATTTTCTTCCCGCTCCATCCAAAGCGGCTGATATTTCGATACTTCTGCATCTAACACGAGACGAAGTGCTAGCACATTATCTATCTTTATTTGTTTACTTATTTCTTGTCCTTCTAAAGATTTCAATGCTTTCTCATAAGCAAGCGAAATAACACGAATATGCTCAGGTTCTATTTTCTTTGTTTGATTGACCGTTAAAAACTGCTGTGAAAAATGCGTCAATATTTGCGTCGCTTTGTCGTATTCTTCTTGCTTTACAAACTGCAACGAGTCATCTAATAATCCATTTAGTTCATTCCAATTAGCTGCATATATACGAACAGGAAACAATATAAACATAAACGCTATGATTCCAGCTAATACTCTTTTCATTCTTGTCCCCCCTATAGCTTCTAATACAAAATATGTAGAGTGGGACAAGAATAGAACAGAGAGATTCATTTACTACAGTGAAAACTGAAGACGACGCTCCCGCATGCAAAGGTAGTATGTAATTCCTAAAGCTATTATACTGAGCCAAAATGTGAAATAACCAATTGGTTGATAGTACTTATCTAACACACCATACTGCGGCATTTGTCTAAATACATAATCAATGATGTCATTATGCAGCGTCCAAATAGCTGCAACTACAAAATGCCAACGCTTTATGCGGTAAAACGGAGCATACAGTAAACCTTGGATAGCCATTGCACCATGAGACACAATCAGCATATATCCTGACCACCCAATATCTCCTTGTACAATAAGCAACAATATGTTCATTCCAACAGCCCATACACCGTATTTAAATAAAGTTACAATTGCCAGAGCCTCCATCAATCCCCAGTTTTTCCTTTGAAGAAAAGCGATTAATACAAATACAAAAAACAAACTAGCTGTTGGACTATCTGGAACAAATGGCAAAAATATAAGAGGCGTTTCAATTAACTGATATTGATACCATATGTATCCATATATCGTTCCAAAAATGTTTACAATGAGTAAAAGCCATAAAAAGGTGCGTTCTCTCAATATCGAATATAAAAATGTCACGTTTTGATCCCTCAACTTTCTTAACATACAGTTATATTATAGCAAATTTCCCTATATACAGTGCAATTTCTATAGGTGGATATCTTACAGTCTATGAATAGCAGGATACATCAGTGGCATCCCTCACTGATGGTTAGTTTAACCAATCGGGCGCATGCCAGCAGTTATCCCCCTCATATCTTCCTCGCTTCTCTCTCAATCTTGAGGTGGGGGTCTTACTTCACGTTAATGCGGGATAAACTAGAAAAACTGACTGCAAAATTGCAGTCAGCATTCGTTTACTTTTTATTATATTTCTCGATAAATTCTGTTACTTTCTTCAACTCTTCATCTGTGCCTTTAAAGACACCTTTTGGCATTGCACCTTTTCCCTCTTTTGCGATTTTCGCAATTTCCTCCGGCTTTAATGTCAAGTTTTGCAGTGCAGGTGCAGCTGCTCCCCCTTGTAAGTTATCACCGTGACATGTTAAACATGTATTTTTTTGCATAATTTTATAACCGTCATCATTTTTATCAACTTGTACCGTTTTTACAATCGCACCTTGTCTTTTCGCAGCTGCCCAGTCATGTGTTGCAACAGATTGCCACGTTAAGAAAACGATGGATGCTAATGCTAAAAGCATAAAACCTGTTGCGGCCGGGCGTTTAAATGGACCGCGTTCTGGTCCTCGATCAAGAAACGGAGCAAGTAATAACGCGCCAAATGCGATACCTGGCATAATAAATGCTCCTATGACAGTATATGGACCAGATGCATAAGAATACTTTAACAATTGATACAGAAATAAGAAGTACCAGTCTGGAAGTGGGATATACCCTGTATCTGTAGGATCTGCAATTCTTTCAAGTGGTGATGGATGTGCCACTGTCAAACAAAGATAGCCAATTAAAAAGACTGCACCAACCATCCACTCTTTTAATAAAAAGTTTGGCCAAAATGCTTCTGTTTTCCCTGGATATTCGGAGTAATCTTTCGGAATATTCGGTTTTCTAACAGCAGGTACTCGCGAATCTCCGACAAACTTCATCCCTTTGCCACGATGCATAATCTCCCTCCTTTAATTATGTTCTTCCCTTATAATCTAGTAACATCTTATAGCGGACCGGAAATACCTTGTTTGCGAATCATGATGAAGTGAACTGCCATTAATCCGAGAAGTGCGGCTGGCAAGAAGAATACGTGAATAGCAAAGAAGCGAGTTAGTGTTTGGGCACCGACAATTTCGGAGTGGCCGGCAAGCAACGTTTTTAAATAAGATCCAATAAGCGGTGTTTGCTCCGCGATTTGAAGCCCTACTTTTGTTGCAAATAATGCTTTCATATCCCATGGTAATAAATATCCTGTAAAACCTAATCCTAGCATAACAAAGAAAATAAGTACTCCAACAATCCAGTTTAATTCACGAGGCTTTTTATAAGCACCTTGGAAGAAAACTCGAAGTGTATGTAAAAACATCATAACGATAACAAGACTTGCACCCCAGTGATGCATACCGCGAACAATTTGTCCATATGCCACTTCATTTTGTAAGTAATAGACAGATTCCCACGCATTTTTAATATCTGGTACATAGTACATTGTTAAAAACATACCTGACAAAATTTGAATAACTGTAACAAAAAACGTAAGTCCTCCAAAACAGTACACGAAAGCTGAAAAGTGATGCGCTGGATTTACATGTTCCGGTACTTCATGATCGGCAATATCGCGCCATAAAGGGGTAATATCTAACCGTTCATCTACCCAATCGTAAATTTTATTTAACATCTATTTCGCACCCCCTCTTGGCTTCGCTTTACCTAAATAAAGCGTTCCATCTTTCACCTGTGATTGAAACACATCAAGCGGAGCAAGAGGCGGTGTTCCTTTTACATTTATACCATCTTTTGTATAACGTCCTCCATGGCACGGACAATAGAATTGATTTGGATGTGACTTGTCCGAATTCCAGTTCACCGTACACCCTAAATGTTTACAAATTGGAGAGAATGCTACAATGTCTCCGCTTTCATCTTTGTGAACCCACGCTGACTTTGGTTCTTCTGATTTATACCAGCCGTCAACTTGTTTTACTTTAAAGTCGAAACGCTTCGGTTCAGTCGTAATATCCTTTACCTGTGCAACTGCAACCATCTCTCCCCCTGCTTCTTTCCTTAAAACTGGATCAAGCGCAAAGCGCGTCATTGGCATTAGAATACCAGCTGCCATAAATCCCCCTACACCTGTAAGAGTGTAGTTTAAAAACTGTCTTCTTGACACCTTGTGTTCTTTCTCACTCACGAAAATTTCCCCCCTCTATCAGAAATTGTCCCCCGTGAAAAACTAATATATAAGATAAAAAACTAGGACACTATCATGATATAATACCCTACTACATTGGTCAATATCATACTAATCACAATTATTAAAACTATCAATTTATTATTTATTTTCCCACTTTTCAGTTAATTTTTCCATAACATTTTTTATTTGCGCTTGAATTATTTCTCTTTTCGCTTGATCACTAAGCTGTTCTAGCGGTAGTGCTGGTAAACAAAATAGTTTTTCTGTCAATTCATGTTCACTTTCCTTCCAAGAAAAATCACTTGTGATCAACGCAATATGCCGCAAACCTTGTTCTTTCAAATAGTTCGTCCATTCTTGCAGACGATGCTTCTCACTTACATATGCCCCTTCTACATATGTAAATGGGGGTAATAAAAATACTCTACCTTTATACTCCCTCTCTAACTCTCTTGTTAAAGCAGAAATAAATTCTCCTTCTACAGCAGCCTCTTTCATCCCCTTTTCAAGCGAAATTGAAAGAAGTGGTATAATTCCTGTATCAATATATTCTCTAGCTTGTTCGTATTGCAATACATCTGCTACAGCCCATTTCACACTTAATAGCCCCCTTTTCCCCTTATTCCCACTCTAATGGACAGTATGACCTTCCCCCCCATACTACTTACCCATAAGAGCTTAATTAATTTAAATTATTTCTGAAAGAAGTCTCCATCTTCAAGCGCGTGAAGGGCAATAGCCCAGCGGTAAGATGGGGATGAAATCCGGTTAGGCACAGCCTAAAGTAACTCTTGGCAAATACACGCATGTTTTGCCCATCCATATAAGGATGTAGTTTCCCTTCGCCAATGTTTGTAGGTGTTGGCAGCTTCTTACGAAAGAGGGCCCTACCTTCCCAATCAGAACTGTTACAGAGCCACCATAGAGCCAAGAACTAGGGAATCATTCTTGGGTATGCAGCCTATGAACGGAGTCCACATAGGACTAAGGCTAGACAACCAAAGCTTTTTACAAGCCCTCACTTCAAAACGCATTAACATTTAAGTGGTCGGTAGTTGACCCAATCATAAAGAAAGTTTCACTCTATTTCTATTAAACCATACAGATAAAGGTAAAAAAAGAAAAACCATCTATAAAAGATGGTTTTTCTTCGTAATAGTCTAAAAATTTTCATAATTACTTTTCACAGATAAGTTTATAAGCATTTTAACTCGTCTGTTAACTTGCGGAACGTTTCTTCATCATGAGTATCAAGCGCTTCGTCAATTAATTTCAAAAGTCGTTCTTTTCGAAACGAATATACGCTTTCTTCTAAAAATCGCTCTGCTAATAAACGATCTTTTTCATTTACTTCGATATTCTTCGGTAAATATGGATTTTCTTCTAGCACTGCCACATAATTCGCATTTTGGAAAGATGATTTAAAATTGAGCTGAATATAAATATCTTCATCTCTGTTTAAGCGAATATCATGAAATGATTTTTCCGCATCAGTCGTCATTACATTTTGTTTATAAAAATGAAACGGTAAATCTTTCACGCAATTCGCTGACATTACCAACCCACGCGGACAATATTTCGCATGCTCTACAAAATGCACCTTATCCATTAATTGGTCATGACTCATTAAATAATTTAAAATCCAAACACATTCTCGCTGTTTCAGTTGATAATTATTTAAAAACCATTTTACAAAATCTTTCTTTTCATTCACAGAAACAGGGGTATTCATAGCGCTTGATCCCTCCTCTGTCCTTCTTTTTTCTTTTTACATTCAAGAAGTAGTATTCAGTTTCCTTCCAACTTATGAAAAATCCTCTAAATTATATAATAATTCTTCAATATGAGTTTGTGTCGGATCTAGCTGTAATAAACGTGTAAATACTTCTTTCGCCTCTTTTCGCAATCCCTCTTCTAACAAGAAGTAACCGTACTCCTCCAAGAAATCTGGATGATTCTTAAAAGAAGTATATGCGCTTTGGTAATGTTTTAATGCTTCCGAATACAATTCTAATTGTTTTTTCGCATGTGCAATATCCCAAAGTAATTGCGTGTCCGTTTCCCCATTATCAATGGCTTTTTCTACAACAGCAATCACCTCTTCATACCTTTCTTCTTCCTTTAAGATGTATGAATACTTTAAGGTAGCCCCTAAATGCGACGGATCAAGCTCTAATGCTTTCTTAAGCGAATCTTCTGCTTCATTTCTTTCCCCTAGCTTCGCTGCAACATTAGCAAGCTCTACATAAAATGGTATCGATAGTTCGTCAATTTTTATTCCTTCTTGAAGCGTTTCATAACTTTCTTGAAGCATACCTTCTTTTTCGTAGCATTTCGCCAAATACATATATAAAGATGCATATTCTGGATCTAACTCTTTTAATTCTTCCCATACACTGATTGCTCTTTGGTACTGTTCTCCTTGATACAACGTAAACGCAAATCCAAATAAAGAATGAATATCCTTCTGCTCCTCTAAACCTTCCTCATAATAAGAAATTGCTTCAGTCCATTGCCCAAGTGCGCTTAAATTTTCAGCCAATCGAAGCGGAACAACAACACCGCCCATCACTTTATGTTCTGGAAGTAATGATTCATAATATGGAATTGCTTTACTATCTTCTCCTTTACTGCTATACAATTCCCCAAGCCCGAAAGCAATTACCGGCTCATCTGGCATCATCGCTTTCGCTTTTAATAATTTTTGCTCTGCTACTTCGTCAAAACCTTGCATTTGATATAAATCAGATGCAAGGAGGAGAGATTGAACATATAATTCATCATTCTCTTGAATGTCGTGAAGTACTTCAATTGCTTCATCTTCTTTGTCTACATCAATATATAACTCTGCTAAAAATAACGTGAATTCACTTTCTTCTGGGTATAGCAACCGTAAATCTTCTACTATTTCTAGCGCCTGATCTACAAACCCTAGTGTATAATAATAACGAGCAACTTCATACTTTTCTTCATCCGTACCTTGTTTTACTTGCTCTGCTAATAGTTGTAATCCTTTCTCTGTTTCTCCGCTTTCAATATATGTAACAGCTTGTTCAAACTTTTGCATAACTAGCTCCTTTATATAAATACTTATGTAAATTCCATAATAAACAACTGTTTCCGTGTAAGCAACAGTGTGAAGAAGAAAAGAACCTTCTCAAAAAGAAAAGATTCTTTTAGTTTTGCAGCATATGTAACTGTTCAAAGAAGTTCGGATATGACACAGCTACTGCCTCGCTATTTTCAATCATAACTTCTCCATCTGCTATACACGATGCAATCCCTAACATCATACCAATACGATGATCACCATGACTATTTACCACGTTTCCATCTAATTGCGTTTTACCATGCACAATCATACCATCTTCTGTTGCTTCAATATGTGCTCCTAGTTTTTTCAATTCATTTACAACTGTATCAATACGATTCGTTTCTTTTACTTTTAATTCTTCCGCATTTTTAATCACAGTTGTCCCTTCTGCTTGCGTTGCTAACAGTGCTAAAATTGGAATTTCATCAATTAATTTTGGGATGAGCGCACCGCTAATTTCTATTCCTCTTAATTGTGAGGTTTCAATTGTAATATCACCGCTTGGCTCAAATTCTTCATTGCGAATATTCTCTATTGACAAACTCGCACCCATTTGTGATAACACATCAAGAATTCCAGTTCTTGTCGGATTCAACCCAACGTTTTTTAATACAACTTTACTATTTGGTACAATTGCACCTGCAACTAAGAAAAAGGCAGCTGAAGAGATATCTCCTGGCACCTCAATATTCGCCGCAGAAAGCTTTTGTCCACCTTCTAATGAGACAGTTAATCCATCAACAGTAACGCAGCACCCAAATGCACGTAACATACGCTCTGTATGATCACGAGACTGTAATGGTTCTGTCACAGTTGTCACACCTTCTCCTTGTAGCCCTGCAAGTAAAACAGCTGATTTCACCTGTGCACTTGCCACGGGAGAACGATAATGTATGCCTTTTATATTTCCCCCTCGAATAGAAAGAGGCGTATATTGTCCATCTTCTCTTCCATCAATTTTAGCACCCATTTGACGAAGAGGTTCTGTAACACGTTTCATCGGACGCTTTCCAATTGAAGAATCTCCGATAACTGTACAATGAAACGATGCATTTGCTAGTATACCAAGCATTAACCGAATTGTCGTTCCTGAGTTTCCAACATCTAATACTTCCGTCGGTTCTACTAGTCTTTGTAATCCTTTTCCATATACAGTGACATCGTTACCCTTTTGCTCAATCTTAATTCCTAACTTTTGAAAACAAGCAATCGTACTTAAACAATCTTCACCCTGAAGAAAATTTGTAATCTTCGTTGTTCCTTCTGCAATTGCCCCAAACATAACTGCGCGGTGCGAAATAGACTTATCTCCAGGAACAAAAATCGTTCCGTTTAATCCATTCTTAAGCTTTGTTAATCGGTTCACCTCTATCACCTCTATTTAATGTTCACGTATGTATTCTTTCTTTATCTCGCTATTTTTGGACAGTAAGAGCCCGATTGGTAAAATTCCCCCATTAGTGAGAGATGAAAAAAATTCAATGACGGTAGTTTCACTTTATTGTACTTCTTTCCTTCTTCTTTACGCAAATAGGATGAAAAGAAACGACTCCTAATAATGGAGCCGTTTCTTTTCTTATAAATATGTCTCTTCTTTTTTCAAATTCTCTTCTACAAGTTCAGTAAGCACCGCAATAATCTCCGCGTTCTCTTCTTTCGTTCCAACTGTAATCCGAATACCGTTCGGTAAACCAAGTGGACCACCGGAACGAACGATGTATCCTTTTTGTAGTAGCCTTTCAAATACTTCATCTCCTGGAAGACCAAGCTCTAAAAAGATAAAATTCGCCTGTGATGGATAATAAAACACTTGATACTTCTCACAAAAATCATAATATTGCTGTAATCCTTTATTATTCACGTTCACACACTCTTGTAAAAACGCTTGATCTTCTACCGCAGCTTGCGCAACTACTTGTGCAATTGATGACGTATTAAATGGTAATCTTGCTACCTCTAACGAACACATTAAGCTTTCATTTCCTACCGCATAACCAATACGAAATGATGCTAATCCGTATGCTTTTGAAAATGTACGTAATACCATAAGATTTTCATACTTCTCTAGAAGTGGTAATGTTTGCGGATAATCTTTAGCCCCAGCATACTCATAGTATGCTTCATCCATAATAACAAGTGTTGTTTTCGGAACTGCCTCTAAGAATGAAAGTAACCGCTCCATTGAAACGTACGTTCCTGTTGGATTATTAGGATTACAAATCCATACGATACGTGTATGCTCATCAACTTGTGCAAGCATTGCCTCTAAATCATGTGTCCCCTCTTTTAAAGGTACTTCACGTACTTCTGCTTTTTCAATTACTGCATGATGACGATATTGTGAAAATGTCGGCTTTGCCATGACAACATTTGTTCCTTCTTGTAACAGAGAACGGCTAATCATTTGAATCACTTCATCTAAGCCGCTACCAAATAAAATTTGTTCCTTTTTTACATGAAGGTGATCTGCTAATTTTTCACGAAGAGCATACGCTGCACCGTCTGGATAGAGCGCATATTGCCCATCTAACGATGCCAAAGCTTCAGCTACACGTTTTGAACATCCAAATGGATTTTCATTTGATGCTAGCTTTACAATTTTAGATAACCCATATTGTCTCTTTACTTCTTCAATATTTCTACCTGGCACATACGCTTTTAACGACAATAATTGCTCTTTTACTTTCACTGGAATTCCCCCTATTATTTTTGTAAATCGGGCCTTAGCTGCACCGCTTTTTCTAAATAGATATGATGAATTTCATGCTGTAGTTTATTGGTCATAACCGTCATCATAACGCGAATACATTTCTCAAGAGCATTTGGCACTTCTATTTCTTGCATGCACATGACCGGTACATAAGACCAACCCTCAATACGCCTTAATGCAGCTGCCGGAAAACATGCATTTATATCTGCTGTTGTGGAAATTAATACAGATACAATATCAACAGGAGAAACGCTATTATCGCTTGCCATTTCTTTCACTAAACGCTCTGTTGCAGTCAATATTTCCTCTATTTCATTACAATTGACTGTAGTTGCGCCGCGAATCGCGCGAATCAAATAGACTCCTCCTCTCTTAGAAATGCTTCTAAAGCCGTTCGGACGGTCTCATCTGAAATAGATACGACATCCACTACCCCAATCTCCTGCATAACGACCATACGAATTGTTCCACCGTTCGCTTTTTTATCTTGTTTCATCACTTGAACGAGGCGATTCACATCAAGTTTACTTGGCATGCTCGGATAGCCATATGCAGCAAACCACCGTTTAATCTCCTTATATTGAAGGTCTTTTTCATATATTTGTTCACTTAAAAAGATGGCAAATAACATGCCGATTGCAACACCATCACCATGTGTTATGTTTCCATATCCCATCTCTTTTTCCAGAGCATGTCCAAGTGTATGCCCAAAATTTAAGTGAGCACGAACACCTTTTTCAGTTTCATCCTCTGCAACAATTTTTGCTTTTACTGGAATCGCACGCTGCAGTGTATAAATTAACTTATCATCTCTTAAATCAGTTAACGTTTTCACTTCTTCGCGCAGCCAATGATATAATTCTATATCTCCGATAAACGAATGTTTAATTACTTCTGCAAAACCAGAGCGCCATTCTTTTTCTGGAAGAGAATTTAAAAACGGAGTATGGTAAATAACCGCCTCTGGCTGATGAAATGCACCAATCATATTTTTCCCAAGCGGATGATTGATTGCAACCTTACCTCCAACTGCACTATCATGCGCAAGTAACGTTGTTGGTACCTGTACAAAGCGAATACCTCTCATAAACGTCGCCGCAACAAATCCCGCTAAATCTCCAATCATTCCACCGCCAAGTGCAATAATAAGCGAATGGCGATCTAAACCTTTTTCAAGCGCAAACGTTTGAACCGCATAATAATTTTCAAACGATTTTTCCTTTTCACCACTCGGAATCACAAATGAAAATACATCTTTTTCTAATTGCAAAGTATCTTTCACTTCATCTAGATGAAATGAAGCTACCGTTTCATCAGAAATCAGTAGAATACTTGAAACGGCTGGTTTCATATTTTCTATAATCTTTGATAATTGTAACAATGCCTGGGCTCCAACATACACATTATATTGTTTGGAACCTGTTTGAATTTGTATTGTCCTCATCAAAATTCCCTCGCATATTCGTTATATTTCTCAATATTTTCACGAATTAAATCAATGCGATCCGTCCCAAATTGTTCAATCACGGCTGTAGCCAGTTCCCAAGCTACAACAGCTTCCGCTACAACACTTGCTGCTGGTACAGCACAGCTATCAGAACGCTCAATACTTGCTTGAAACGCTTCTTTCGTATCAATATCAATACTTTGCAGCGGTTTATATAAAGTTGGAATTGGTTTCATGACTCCGCGAACAACAACTGGCATACCTGTCGTCATACCGCCCTCTAATCCACCTGCATTATTTGTACGTCTCGTATATCCATTATCTTTATCCCATAAAATCTCGTCATGAACAAGACTTCCTGGCTTACGAGCTGCCTCAAAACCAATCCCAATTTCCACACCTTTAAATGCATTAATACTCATAATTGCAGCTGCAAGTTTTGCGTCTAATTTACGATCATAATGCACATAACTTCCAACACCAACTGGCATACCCTCTACAACAACTTCGACGATCCCTCCGATAGAATCCCCGTTTGTTTTTGCATCATCAATTGCTTGCATCATTTTCTGCGCTGCTTCTTCATCTAAACAACGAACAGGAGATGCCTCTGTAATCGTTTGTAACTCTTCAATAGAGTTATACGACTGCTTCTCCGCTTTCACTCCTCCAATTTCAATTACATGCCCTGCTACTTTTATACCCAGTTCTTCTAAAATGCGCTTTGCAACAGCTCCAGCAGCTACACGAACCGTTGTTTCTCTAGCTGAAGAACGCTCTAATACATTGCGCATATCGCGATGACCATATTTAATCGCACCATTTAAATCTGCATGTCCTGGACGAGGTCGTGTAATTTGTCGTTTCATCTCTTTTGATTCTTCCTCTGTTAACGGCTCTGCTCCCATAATTTTTGTCCAATGTGTAAAATCACGATTTTCGACAACGAGCGTAATTGGTGCACCAATTGTATATCCATGACGCACACCACTTAAAATTTGAACTTGATCTTTTTCAATTTGCATGCGGCGTCCACGGCCATGCCCTTTTTGTCTTCTTGCCAATTCTGTATTAATATCATCCGCTACTAAAGGTAAACCTGCCGGAATCCCCTCTAATATTGTCGTTAGTTGTGGTCCGTGAGATTCACCAGCTGTTATATATCGCATCGGTTACTCCCCTTTACTTCAGTATTTATGTAACACTATATCATAACCTCTATTGATTCGTAACTAATATGAAACAAAAAAGCGCAAGAAGGAATTCAGACATCCTTTCTTGCGCTTTTTCACTATAATCATTATTTTTAAAGCGTTTACAAATTATTTCGAAATAATTAGTAAATCCACTCATTCATTGATCTAGAATACTCAACTAGCTCTTCTTTGTTAAAGAAAATACCAATTTCACGTTCTGCACTTTCAAGAGAATCTGAACCGTGAATAATGTTTTTTGCAACAGTTAGTCCGAAGTCACCGCGAATTGTACCAGGTGCAGCTTCATTTGGTCTTGTTTTCCCCATCATGTTACGAGCTGTCTCAACAACACCTTCACCTTGCCATACCATTGCAAAAACAGGTCCAGATGTAATGAAATCTACTAATTCACCGAAGAAAGGTCTCTCTTTATGTTCAGCATAATGCTGTCCAGCAATCTCTGGTGTTATTTGCATAAGCTTAGCACCAACTAATTGAAAACCCTTTCTTTCAAATCTAGCAACAATCTCCCCAATGACTGCACGCTGTACACCATCTGGTTTTACCATTAAAAACGTTTTTTCCATAATAAATCTCTCCACTTCATATTATGTATGTAATTGTATATCCCCAAACACATAGTATCACCGTTATCAAAATTGTGCAACAGTTTTGAAATGGAGAGATTATTATTTTCCTCGAAAAACATTTAAAATTTACGTTTCCCTATATACTTTGCAACATTTTGCAACGCCAGTTTCGCCTGTCCACGAGGCAACGGCTTAATAACTTCTAATGCTTTATGTAAATATCTTTCACTAAATGCAAAGGCTTGATCAATTGCATTACTATTTTTGACCGCTTCAATAATTTCTTTCATTTCATTTGAAGGCGTATTTTCATTAACTTGAACAATTCTCTCGCGAAGTTTAGGATCTTCCATCGCATATAAAGCAGGAAGTGTAATATTACCTTGTAATAAATCTCCGCCCGCAGGTTTTCCAAGCTTTTCTTCTGTTGACACAAAATCTAAAATATCATCAATAATTTGATATGACATACCAACAAAGTAACCATACCAAAACAAACGATTGACTGTATCACGACATGCACCAGATGCAATTGCCCCTAATTGACAACTCGCAGCAATTAAAAGTGCTGTTTTTCGTTTAATACGGCGTAAATATGTTCGTAAATTTTGTCCAAAATCATACTTATCTTTAATTTGTTCAATTTCTCCTTTGCACACTTCAAGAATTGTATATGATAATGCTTTATGCACTTCTGGACTTTCTAAATTTGTAATGCATTCTAGAGACTTTGCAAATAAATAATCACCTGTATACATTGCAATACGATCACCCCAGTTTGCATTTACAGTCGCACTCCCTCTTCTCAAAAGAGCAGCATCAATTACATCATCATGCACAAGAGAAGCCATATGAATAAGCTCTAATGCAACGGCAACATGTTTAATTACATCGAGCTTATAATCTCCAAATTTCCCCGCAAGCAGAACGAAAACAGGTCGGATTCGTTTTCCACCGGCCTCAATCAGTTGCAACGCAGCTTCTTCAAGCAATTGTTGCTCAGAAGCAACAACTACTTTTAGTTGTTTCTCAATTTTATCAATATCCGATCGTAAAAAAGAATACATAAGTTGTAACTTCATATCGTTCACCTTAACCTAAAACTTCTTTTCTATTTTTATCCCGCTTTAACGGGAAGTAAGACTCCTACCTCAAGATTATGAGGAAACAAAAAATAGAGATAGGCAGGAGAGAACCGCCTGTTAGAGCCCGATTGGCGATACCTTTCCATTAACAGTTCCTACTAATGATAATTTCACTTTATTCCGGCTTATAACCTAAGTGCATTGCTGCTACTCCAAAAGTAAACGGCTTTACTCTTACTTGTTCTAGTCCAGCTTTTTCAAACATACGAGCCAATTCTTTCATTCCTGGAAATGTGCTTGCTGATTCTTGTAACCACGAATATTCTTTAAAACTTTTAGCAAATAGCTTTCCGAATAAAGGCATAATGTATTTAAAATATAAAAGATAACCTTGTCGAATTCCAAACATTGTCGGCTGCGATGTTTCTAAGCAAATAACCTTCCCACCCGGTTTTACAACACGAGTCATCTCTTTTAACACTTGCATATAATCTGGAACATTTCGGAGTCCAAATCCAATTGTGACATAATCAAACGTATTATCCTCAAAAGGTAGTTCCATGGCGTTACCATGAATTAATTCTACTTGATCCAATTGTAAAGCTTCCACTTTCTCTTTTCCAACCGAAAGCATATTTTTACTAAAATCTAATCCATATACTTTTCCATTTGAACCGACCGCATCAGCAAGCGCAATTGTCCAGTCAGCCGTTCCACAACATACATCAAGCGCTGTGCTGCTAGGTTGAACATCCATAATTCGCATCGTTTCTTTGCGCCATGCTTTATGTCTTTGAAAGCTAATAACTGAATTCATTACATCGTATTTATTGTATATCTTCTCAAATACGTCATGTACTCTTTCTTCTTTTGATTGTTGCATGCTTTTACCCTTCTTCCAACTGTAAAATTCAAAATACTCAAGTCGCCTCTTTTAATGTGGAAAAAAATGTTTCAATCCCTGTATCATCTTGCATCAAAGTATCAATTTGACTTCGTATCTTTTTTATCGATTCGTTGTATACGTTTTCCACTTTCGTTTTATCATCAGAAGATAAAAGCTTTTGAAATGCCGTAAATACTGGCGACGATTCTTTCTTCAAGAATATTTGATACTCAGTTTGCAAACGAGCTATTGCAAATATATTGTTAATTGTTGACTTTACATGTTTCACTTGAAAATGATCACACGTTTTTTGTAAAAGAGCCGATTCAATTATTCCTACACTGCTTAACATTTCTTCTATCGTTTCATATGTTTGCTGATATAACATAATTTTGTGTTCATTAATCTCTTTAATACCTTCTGCCAACGCACGAATCAATACGATATCATGATTCATTGAAAGTAAATAATAATATAGCCCACTATAATAATCCCCTGCTAATACTGTTAGTTGGCGCCGCTTATGAGACCCATCCGTCTCCTCTTTACTTGATACTTTCTCATGTGTATCTAAAGCAATTTGTACAAGCATAATGGTTACTACGTAATGTTCAATTTGCTCTCTATGTAAGTTTGCACTTTTTAAAATGGAATATAAGAACGCTAATTTTTTTTCATCAACAACTGGTTCTTCAATGTATTTTATAAAATAAGGATGGCATAGTTTTTTATATAGCTGCTCCTTTATATCCGTAAACCCTCCGTAGATGTTACCCACAAAAATCACCCTTGTTTTCTAATTCATAAAACTTATTATAACACATTCATTCATTTTTCTATAAAGAAAACTTGACGAAACGAAACAAAGTAAGAATTGAGCTCTATTCACCCTTATCCTGGCCGTTAGATTGGCATAAAGTGAAACTTCCATCAGTAGTTTTTTTCATCCCCAACTGATGGTTAGTTGAACCAATCGGGCACACGCCAGCAGTTATCCTCCACCTATCTTCCTCGCTTCTCTCTGAATCTTGAGATGAGGGGTCTTACTGCCCACGAATAGCAGGATAAAAAAAGAAAAGCAGTTTCCTGCTTTCCTACTAATTCGTCTTAATAAAAGATAGAATCTCCGCACGTGCTGGTGCGTCTGTTTCTAACACACCACGCACTGCAGTTGTTACAGTTTTTGCACCAGGTTTTTTCACACCGCGCATTGTCATGCACATATGCTCTGCTTCTACAACAACCATTACACCATGCGGCTCCAACACTTCCATAATAGAATCTGCTACTGTTGATGTAATTCGTTCTTGTAATTGTGGTCGACGCGCAACTGTATCTACTGTACGTGCCAATTTACTTAACCCTGTTACTTTTCCACCTCGTGGAATATATGCAACATGAGCAACGCCATAAAACGGAACGAGATGATGCTCACACATAGAAAAGAACGGAATATCTTTTACCAATACAAGTTCTTCATGATCTTCACCAAACACTTTATGTAAATGTTCTTTTGGATCTTCATGCATACCAGAAAATACTTCTGCATACATCTTCGCAACACGTTTTGGTGTATCTAATACTCCCTCACGATTTGGATCGTCCCCAATTGCTTCTAAAATAAGACGTACTGCATGTTCGATCTGTTCTAAGTTTACATTTGCCATCCGCTTGCCCTCCCGATTAAAACCTAAAAATACTACGAACACATTCTAGCATATATATGTTTTTAAAAGCAAAAAGAAGAGTTTCCGATAAGGAAACTCTTCTTCCCCGTAATATGTAAGGATTATTTAACCGCATCTTTTAGCGCTTTACCAGGTTTGAATGCAGGTACTTTGCTTGCCGCGATTTCAATTTCCTCACCAGTTTGTGGGTTGCGTCCTTTACGAGCCGCACGCTCACGAACTTCGAAGTTACCAAATCCGATAAGTTGTACTTTATCACCTTGCTTTAAAGCTTCTAAGATGGAATCAAAAACAGCGTCAACTGCTTTTGTTGCGTCCTTTTTAGAAAGGGAACTTGCTTCTGCAACAGCATTGATTAAATCTGTCTTGTTCATGCCATTCACCTCCTCCCAAAGATACGACTGTATAATGATCATAAAATGAGTCTTACCTTCATTTGTAGGCAATTTTTACAAATTCTATACTACAAAGATGTAGATAAAATCATTATCAAGGCCTATATTATACGATTCTCCTTTATAATTCAATATTTTTAAAGAAAATGTTACCACGAAAATGTGAAAAACTGATGAAACTTGACAATCAACTATAAAGTATTAGATAATGACATTTTGTTTTTCTATGAAAAACAAAAAAAGACTCCCAAATAAGGAGTCTTTCAATTATAAAATAATTGCTATTAAGCCGCCAGATCCTTCATTTATAATTCGTTCTAGCGTTTCTTTTAATTTATAACGAGCATTTTCTGGCATTAATGATAATTTTGCCTGAATTCCTTCTCGAACGATAGAGCTAAGTGATCGCCCAAAAATGTCCGAATTCCAAATTGAAAGTGGGTCATCTTCAAAATCTTGCATTAAATAGCGAACAAGCTCTTCACTTTGCTTTTCTGTTCCAATAATTGGTTCAAATGTTGATTCCACATCAACCTTAATCATATGAATAGATGGGGCAACAGCTTTTAATTTCACACCAAAGCGCGATCCATGTCGAATAATTTCCGGCTCATCTAAGCTCATATCTGCTAGTGCCGGTGCTGCAACACCGTATCCTGTTTGTTTTACCATTTTTAGTGCATCTGCAACTTGATCATATTCCGTTTTCGCATGAGCAAAATCAAGCATTAACTTTAATAAATGATCTCTACCACGAATTTCAACGCCTACCACTTCTTTTAAAATTTGATCGTACAATTCATCTGGTGCATATAAGTCTATCTCAGCAACACCTTGCCCCATATCAATTCCTGCAAGACTTGCACGATCAATAAATTCATATTGACTAAATTGCCATACAACGCGGTCAACATCTCGAAGACGCTTAATATCTTTTACTGTTTCTTGGACGGCCTCCTGATAGCTTTGACGAAGCCAGTGGTTGTCATTTAACACCATTACCCAACTCGGAAGATTTACATTCACTTCTAAAACCGGGAACTCGTATAGTGCCTCGCGCAGTACATTATATACATCCCCTTCTCTTAACCCTTCTACGCTCATTGCTAACACTGGAATATCATATTCTTCTACTAAACTTTGACGAAGTTGTTCTGTATCAGGATGATATGGCTGTACTGTATTAATAATCATAATGAAAGGTTTTCCTACTTCTTTTAATTCATTTACGACCCGGCCTTCCGCTTCAATGTAATCACGGCGGGGGATTTCTCCAATTGTTCCATCGGTTGTAATAACTACACCGATTGTAGAATGTTCTTGAATTACTTTCCGTGTCCCAATTTCCGCTGCTTCATGAAATGGAATCGGTTCTTCATACCATGGTGTATTAATCATACGTGGTCCATTTTCGTCTTCATATCCTTTCGCTCCTGGGACAGTATAACCTACACAATCTACTAAGCGGATATTCACATCGAGTCCATCATCAACATGGATAGAAACCGCTTGGTTTGGAACAAATTTGGGCTCTGTTGTCATTATTGTACGTCCTGCTGCACTTTGCGGCAGTTCGTCTTGTGCGCGCTGACGATCCGAATCGTTTTCGATATTAGGAATAACGACTAGCTCCATAAACTTCTTAATAAAAGTAGATTTTCCCGTTCGAACAGCTCCTACAACCCCTAGATAAATATCACCGCCTGTACGCTCAGCGATATCTTTAAAAATATCAACCTTTTCCAAGTGATTCCCTCCCTCAACATTTTTGGGAATAAATCATGATTATTCTTGTAGTTTGGACTGTACAGCATATGATTTTGTCCCAATTTCATATGACTATTTAAAAAGAACTTTTTGTATACGATGCAAATGTTTCAAGAAGTAAAAAACCCTTCTTCTAGAACTTATTCGTTAGAAGAAAGGTTCATGACTTATCACTTAAAAAAAATTGGTTCTTTGTTCTTTACTGTATACGGTAAGGAATACACCGGTACAAATGGAGTATGTTTCACAAGCAACTGGCGAATATCTTCTCCTTCTTTCACTTCATCACCATATTTTTGTAGCATGTCGTATAAGTCAACGCGATAATCAATATATACTTCACCTTTCTCATCAATAACAAAAGGTAGATTTTTACCAGAATATGGACTTTCCACTTGAGGAATTTCTTTATATCCCATTTTTTTATAATCAAGCTCATACACACCATCTGTAATTATTTTTTTATACGGTGGATATTTATGCTCATCACGATAGATTTGTAGTTTCAACTTTAAATTTTGAATCTGTTCAGCCGTTCGAACATCAATTAATTTCACAGTTGGATTTGTTTCTACATCAACTAATACATACTGATAAATGCCTCCGCTTTCAAAAGCATTTCCAGGTGGTTCTTGCATAAGCCCAGGCGTAATTTTTTGAAAATCAATTGGATATTTTTGATAGATTGGTGTATTCATATCGCGTGTTTTAATAGGCAATATATTACCATTTTGTTCTCTATATGTATTAACTGCTGTTTGCACCGCTTGTAATTGATCTTCATATGGTACTACATTTTGTTGTACCTTTTCTTTCGGATATAGACACCCAGATAGCATGCTGGTGCAACACAATACGAAAATTATTAGTGTTTTCTTCATCAGAACTCCGTCCTTTAGTTTCTATTGTTCAATTGGCCCACTAAATACAACAAGAAAAATAATAAGTCCAGATACAATCATACATGCATATGCAAACAAAGCTGTAAACCCTTTCAAAAACGTATTCTTTATTTTATGGCGACTTAACAAAATGAAAATAACAGCAATAAACATGAGAGCCATCGCTCCCAAAGAAAACCACATCTTTATAAGTCCAACAGACATATATACACCCCTTTATTTTAGTATATTTTCCTACTATTTTAACAAATTATAACTTTTAAACAAATAGAAACAATCTATTTATTCCATTCAAACTGAAAATAAGACGAAACTTCACTACTGAAGGACTAACGGTATACATTCACATATAATGAAACCAATAAAAAACCGAAGCGAACGAGACTTCTTCGCTTCGGTTGACCAAATACTCCCACAAACAGCTCATATTCATTCCTTCATCATATCGTATGCAATATATATAACAATGGTTTCTCGTACTTTATTTTTTAAACATTTTACTTAATGAGCTAAAATCGGTTGGCATGTTATTATTAATAATCGCATTTACAATTTGATCTTCTTTCTCTTTTGATACATCTCTTCCTGCCATCGTTGCAACTTGATGAATTAACTGACGTAACACTTGCTCATCTCGCAAATTTGCATTTTGGACAGAAGAAGCTAATTTAAAAATATCATCTTTATTTACTTTCGATTCCTTTTCAATATTGTTGAATAAATTATTATCCACCTTGTTCACCCTCTCTTGTAATCTACACTTCATCGTATGCAGAAAAAAAAGAATGGTGAAAAGACCCAAAATAAGAAAAAGCTGTACAAATGTATCTTTACACTTGTACAGCTTTTCTTACAACAAATCTGGAATTTCTTCTACTTCGTGTTTACGCACACGCCCCATCAGCGTTCCTACAGCATCTTTTACATTTTTCCCATTAAATAATACATCATATAAGACAGCTGTAATTGGCATTTCTACATTCATTTTCTTTGCCATCTCATGTGCAGCTTTTGTTGTCCGCACACCTTCAACAACCATCCCCATATTATCTAACACTTCGTTTAACGAGCAACCTTTACCAAGCAAGTTACCAGCACGCCAATTTCGGCTATGGACACTCGTACACGTTACAATTAAATCTCCCATACCTGTCAAGCCAGCAAACGTTAAGGGATTACCACCCATTTTACGACCCAAACGAGCAATTTCTGTTAAACCACGCGTCATAAGTGCCGCCTTTGCATTATCACCTAAACCAAGTCCATCAGTAATACCAGCAGCAAGGGCAATAATATTTTTTAACGCTCCGCCAAGTTCAACTCCAACAATATCTGGGTTTGTATATACACGAAAATAACTATTCATAAATAAGTCCTGGACTTCTTCTGCTGCTTCCATACGCTTTGCAGCTGATGTAACTGTTGTAGCTTGACGCAATCCAACTTCTTCTGCATGACTCGGTCCCGATAAGACAACAACATCTCGAATGAGATGTGCCGGAATTTCTTCTTCAATCACTTCCGAAATACGCTTTGAAGTTCCTGGTTCAATTCCTTTACTCGCATGAATCCATGTAATTGGCTGCGAAACAAGTTCTTTCATACTTTGCAATACTTCTCTGTATGCTTTTGTAGGTACAACGAGAAGTACTGTATCTACCCCCGCTAATGCTTCTTCTAAGGAAGAATAGGCAACGATACTGGCTGGCAATGTAATCCCCGGTAGATAACGACTATTTTCATGTTTTTCATTAATTTCATTCATGAGTTCTACTCGGTTTCCCCAAAGACGTACATCATGACCGTTGTCAGCTAATACCATTGCTAACGCCGTTCCCCAGCTACCTGCTCCTACTACTGTGATTTTTTTCATAAAATCACACCCTCTCCATTAGTCTCGTGCTCTTGCAATAACTTTAATCGGCGTTCCTACGAAACCAAACGCATCACGCAGACGATTTTTCAAGAAACGCTCATATGAGAAGTGCAGTAACTCTGGATCATTTACGAATACAACAAATGTCGGTGGTTTCACCGCGACTTGTGTTGCGTAGAAGATTTTCAAACGTTGTCCATTATGTGTTGGTGTTGGATTCATTGCAACAGCATCCATAATTACGTCGTTTAATACGTTTGTTTGTACACGAATACTATGACTTGCATTTACCTCATTAATAACAGGAAGCAATGTATGTGTACGTTTTCTCGTTTTTGCAGATAAAAATACGATTGGTGCATAATCCAAAAATTGGAAGTGAGCACGAATATTCTCTTCGAATTCCTTCATCGTTTTCTCATCTTTTTCAACCGCATCCCATTTATTTACAACGATAATAACAGCACGACCTGAATCATGCGCATATCCAGCGATTTTTTTATCTTGTTCAATAATTCCTTCTTCACCATCTAAAACAACTAAAACAACGTCAGAGCGTTCAATTGCTCGAAGTGCGCGAAGTACACTATATTTTTCAGTACTTTCATATACTTTTCCTTTTTTACGCATTCCTGCAGTATCAATGATAACGTAATCTTGTCCATCTTTACTGTACGGAGTATCAACTGCATCACGTGTTGTACCTGCTACATTACTAACGATTACACGTTCTTGACCAAGCAATGCATTTACCATTGATGATTTCCCAACATTCGGACGACCAATTAAACAGAATTTAATTGTTTCATCATCGTATGCTTCTTCTTCAATTTTCGGGAAATGTTTTGCTGCTTCATCTAATAAGTCCCCTAGCCCTAAACCATGTGTACCAGAAATCGGAAATGGTTCTCCAAATCCTAACGCATAAAAATCATAAATATCGCTGCGCATCTCTGGGTTATCTATTTTGTTGACCGCTAATACAACCGGCTTTTTAGAACGATATAAAATCTTTGCAACCTCTTCATCCGCAGCTGTTACACCGTCGCGACCATTCGTCATAAAAATAATAACATCAGCTTCATCAATCGCAACTTCTGCTTGTTGACGAATTTGTGTCAAAAATGGCTCGTCCCCAATATCAATTCCACCTGTATCAATAATGTTAAACTCATGATTTAACCATTCTCCTGCACTATAAATACGATCTCGTGTTACACCAGGAATATCTTCTACAATCGACACTCTTTCCCCAACAATTCTATTGAAAATAGTAGATTTTCCAACGTTTGGGCGTCCTACTATTGCCACTACCGGTTTTGGCATATACTTTCATCCTTTCTAATTGCTTCTGTTATTATGTAAAAAACCCTTCTTTGTGCAAGAAGGGATTTGCATTCCAGAATATTTCTCTTTATATCAAAACATCTCATATTATAGCACATTTCAAGAATGTTTCACAATAATATATAGGTTCTCTTGTAAGCGGTGTGCAATTCCATCTAAAATCGCTTCTAAATTATTAGCAACAAATTCCATTTCTTCCACTGTCTCACATACAAATAATGGAGCGCCGCCAGCGAATTTTTCTGGAATTGTTGTAATGACAGCAAGAATACATTTTTCTAATATCACCCTTTATCTCCCCTTCCGTTAGGAGCCTCAGAAGCCATATGAACAGCACTTTCTAACGTCGGAACATTTCCAATGACTTGAATAGCTTTCTTCACATCTTGATCTTGCGGCAAAACAAACACGCCTATTCTTCCATCATTTAAATCTCGTTTTGCAAGCGGTACAAGTGCTGGTGTTCCAGAATCTCGATAAACACCAAGCGAAACAGACACTTCATGTAAAATGGCTTGCCTTTGACCTAAATTCGCTAATGTTATTCGTGCATCAATAGACTTCGGTTTCAAAATAAACCCCATGCCATACTTCATAATTTCTTTTTGTCTCGCTGGTAAACCAATATTCATAATATAAATATTATCTACATAAAGACCAGCGCCTTCAAAATGTGGTGGCACATGTTCAATTTCAACAAGATCACGCAGTCGTTTACCGGACATTAACATTTTCGAAACAAAGAAACTTATTATTCCAGCAAAAATACCGGCATACCAAGATTTAAACCCTAAATACGCAAAGCTGGTTACAAAAGATGTTAACATTGCTAAATAGTTACGGCTCTCAAACACAAGTGCAATTCCTTCAATATATGTATTCCCCCGCGGGACAAGCTCATATCCATCTAATTGCTGCAGTGTATTACGCTCCATATTACGCACATCACGAAACTGCGATGCCGCTAATGTCAAAAATGTAATAGCGGAGAAATCTTTCTTCATAATAGATGGGATCGCAACCGCCCCAAGAGCAGACGCAGTAATTCCCATTGCAATATGAATAATCTTGCCATGCAAGCGAGTTGGATACTGCCTTGTATCAGTTTGAAGCATTAAAATTCGTGTAACTGTCCCCACAATTACCCCAAGTAAAATCGCTGATGTATATGAACTCATAAACTACCCTTGCCCCTCCTTCACTTGTTTTTGCTTAAATTGCCCTGTGTATGTCATTATTTTCCCAACGCTATATAGAAGACTAAAGAACATTGTGGACACAGCAATCATATTAAAAAACTGCAAGCTTCCCAGTTGATACGGAAAATTGAAGCTCTTTAAGACAAAAGCTACAAACAACTCACCTTGCAAGGCCCCTACATATAATCCCCATATACGTAATAGACGGTCTCGATGCAATAAAATAGATGTATAAACGAGAATACCACTCAGCATCCATGTACGATTTATGACAATCCAAATCGGATCGTATAATTCTATTAAAGAAAAACTTGTATATAGCATTGCGATTATAAGCGCACAAAGTAAAGTATAGATTTTTTTCCATACTGCATATACTGCAATTCCAACAAATGAAATTCCGCCCAGCAAAAGAGCATTTACTGAGATTGTGAAAGAAGAAATTGAAATCACTGTTTGCGAACAACTAATAAATATTAAAATGGCAGCACTAACACAAAGTCTAAACGTATCTTTTTTCAAAAAAAATGTTGCAACAATCCATCCCATCCACGCTAAAAAATAAAAATAACTTCCTTCCACGTTATCACCTCCTATTATTTCCATTATGGGGATTTTTCATGAAAAATAATCCTGTTCTACAGCTGCATATTTTTAAAAATAACAGCAACACTTTGTACTAAGGAGGTGGGGACACTATGGGTAAAGATCGTCAAGAAAAAAAATTGAAACAATCGCGACGTGTGGAATCTGATCGCAGTCAGTCACTACAATATCCGGGCGCAACAGGATTCGATACACCGGAGCAAGCGCGAAAACAAAATCAACATTAAAACAAAAACAGCCAACGTATCGTTGGCTGTTACTTTGTTACTCGGTATTAATGAGCAGTAAGATTTCTGCCTCGAAATTCCAAGATGTATCTTATAAACAAAAAACAACCGAACGGTTGATTTTTTCCTTGCTCTATCAAACAATAAAATGAAACTCCCATCAGTGGAGGTTTTCTTCATCCCCACTGATGGAAAGCCCGCTCAATCGGGCTTTTATGGACAGTAAGACCCCCACGCCTCAAAGATAGGTGGGGGTCTTACTATCCGTTAATGCGGGATAAAAAACCAATTAACAGAGCTGACTACCAGTGCAGAATGCAACAAATACAGCGTTAAGGATTCACTTTATTTTTACTTCGCCAAAAACCCCCTAGATAGAGTTCGTTCAGCGCTTACTATATATTGTTGTATCAATCCCGCGCTGGATAAGCCAATGGTATGTATCACCATTAATAACAACCGGCACTCGTTGAAGCTCAGCGATTGTTCGCGCCCCCAGCGCTGTCATTATAAACTGCAAATCTCTATGTAGTAATTCTATTTCTTCCATTAATTTCTCAATACCTTCATTTATCAGTACTCGTAAAAAATGGCCAGCAAACGCCGCAGCCGATGCTCCTAATGCTAACGCTTTCGCTACATCAAGTGCTGTTTGAATACCACCCGATGCAATAATAGAGAGGTTTTTTTGTATAGAGGATGCTTCAATTAAAGACGAAACAGTCGGAATGCCCCACTCATTGAAATAAGGAAGCACTCTCTGCCTTCTTTCATTTTCAACCGCAGCAAAGTTTGTGCCGCCATAACCGCCAATATCTATAATAGAAACACCAACATTGGCTAAATTCTCTACCGTTTCTTTACTCATACCAAAACCAACTTCTTTTACTATAACAGGAACAGAAGAATATTTTACAATTTGTTCAATTCTCTCTAGTGCACCTGTAAAATCTCTATCGCCTTCTGGCATTGTCAACTCTTGAATGACGTTCAAATGAATTTGCAATGCGTTTGCTTCAAGCATATCAACAGCTCGCTGTGCTTGTTCTACTGTTGCTTCGCTTCCTAAGTTTGCAATAACAATTCCATTCGGATTCGTTTTTCTCACAATTTTATAAGATGCAGCTTCTTGAGGATCTTTTAACGCTGCCATTTGCGAACCGACAGCCATCGCAAGCTGATGCTGATGCGCTGCCCAGGCTAGTTGTTCGTTAATATGTAGTGTATGCTCTCCGCCCCCACCAGTCATCGCATTGATAAAAATCGGCGAACTTAAAGAAAGTTCGCCGATTCCTGTTTGAAATGATATACTTTCATAACTTATATTTGGTAAGCTTTGATGAACAAAGACAATGTCACGAAAGCCATGTGTACGAGACTGTCCGGTAGAAAGAGCATACTCAATATGTTCTAATTTACGCTTTGCTCTTACCACACATATCCCTCATTATTTCTTTAATTTTTTTAGCTGTTCTCCAATAATATCACTTAATTGGAATGTAGCAGAATCAGAAGATGGTTCATATTTACTGTAATCTTCTGTTACATTATTTTCTTCAAGCGCTTCTTTTATACTTAAGGAAATACGTTTTTCTTCTGAATGAACTTCTAACACCTTTACTTTTACGTCTTGTCCGATTTCTAATACTTCATTCGGATTTTTCACATGACGATTTGCAATTTGAGAGACATGTACAAGTCCTTCTACACCAGGAAGAATCTCAACGAATGCCCCGAAAGTAACAAGACGTTTTACTTTCCCATCTAATATATCGCCTGCTTTTACTTGATTTGCAACATTTCCCCAAGGTCCTGGCTGTGCTGCTTTAATAGATAAAGAAATACGCTGTGTATCAGCATCAACAGATAAAACTTTTACTTTTACAGTTTCTCCCTGTGATAATACATCAGATGGTTGTTCTACACGATCGTGAGAGATTTGTGAAATATGAACTAAACCATCCACACCACCAACATTTACAAATGCTCCAAAATCAGTTAAACGTTGTACTGTTCCTTCTACAATATCACCTTCTTTTAAAGAAGAAACAGCTGCTTTTTTCTTCGTTTCCAACTCTTGTTCTACAACTGCCTTATGAGAAAGAATAACACGATTTTTCTCACGATCTAATTCTACAATTTTTACTGCTAATGTTTTCCCTTTATAATCAGTAAAATCTTCGACGTAATGCACTTCTACAAGTGAAGCAGGAATAAAACCACGCACACCAAGGTCAACTACTAGACCTCCGTTAACGATATCTTTGATTGTTACATCAAATACTTCACCTGATGTAAATTTCCCTTGTAATACTTCCCATGCTTTTTCTGCATCTACAGCACGTTTAGATAACACTAGATCATCATCTTCTAATTTAATTACTTTTAATTCAAGAGTTTGTTCTACTTCTACAACATCGCCCGCTTTTTCAATATGGACATTCGCCAATTCACTAATTGGAATGACACCATCAGTTTTGTACCCAACATTCACAAATACTTGCTTTTCTTCGACTTTTGTTACTTTACCTGTAACAATGTCACCTACTTGTAATGCCTTTGTGTCGACAACTTCTTCATTCATTTTTTCTACCATGGAAATACCTCCCTACTGAAATGGCAAAGCATCTTTATGTATATACGAAATGGAAACAATAGCTTCCATTTGCATGTATGTAAAATATTTAGAAAATACCCTCTTTTACTAACTTCTAACAAATCGACGGATTTGTCAAGGAAATTGTCTCATTAATTAACAGGAAGAATCGTATGTTTCAAGAAACAAAAATAAGGAAAGAGGCCAACCTCTTCCCTTATTCTGCGAACGTTACCGATACAATATCCATAATCTTTTGAACTACTTCTTCAATAGATAAAGATGTTGTATCTAATTCAACTGCATCCTCGGCTTTCTTTAACGGAGACACTTCACGTTCAGAATCTAATTTATCACGGCGCGCAATTTCTTCTTTTAGTTGTTCTAAATTAGATGGAAATCCTTTTTGAGTATTTTCTAAATGTCTTCTCTCTGCTCGTTCCTCAACAGAAGCTAACATGAAAATTTTCACTTCCGCATTCGGCAATACGTGCGTTCCAATATCGCGGCCATCCATAACAACGCCGCCTTTTTCTGCTAACCCTTGCTGACGACGTACCATTTCTTCACGAACGAGACGATGTCTTGCCACAATTGATACACGATTTGTTACTTCTGGTGTGCGAATCACTTCTGACACATCTTGTCCATTTAAAAAAACAAGTTGTACATTTTCTCTATGTTGAAATTTAATATCTATATTTTTTATGACTTCCATTAACTTTTCTTCATTTTCAATATCAACACTTTGCTGCAGCGCCGCATACGTTACTGCGCGATACATTGCACCCGTATCAATATAAACATAAGAAAGTTTTTTAGCAACAATTTTGGCAACCGTACTTTTCCCTGCAGCTGCAGGGCCATCAATTGCAATCGAAATTCGTTTATCCATTGTAACACCCCATTTTTCACTTATAAAAACAGAAGGAAAAGCAGGTACGTCCCCCCTGCTTCTCTCATGATTGTTTCACTTTGCATTAACAGGCAGTAAGAGCCTGATTAATTAAATTACGATCGACGTGGAGAAAAATTCTCCTACTAATAATCGTTTCACTTTATTCCGTTTCAAGTCCTCAACTATTGTAGCATAATCCTTCTTAGAAGCAAATGAAAAAGCTATTGATTAACCTCTAAAATATTCGTCATAACCCCTTTTGTTACTCCTTCATAATATACAACTTTTGATACATATTTCGCTATATGCTCTTGGGTTAAAAGTAATTGGACAATACATAGACAAAGACATTGTCCAATAAGTAAACGAATTAAAATCTTCTCTATTTTCTTCAAACTCCACATCTCCTTTTACTTATTACCTCGCTACTTTTTGTCAGTAAAACTCCCGCTTCAAGATTCTGAGGAAACAAAGCAGATAGATTGTAAATAACTGTTGGCATGCGTCCGATTGGTTCAACTAACCTACAGTGAGGATGAAGCCCCCACTGTTGGAAGTTTCACTTTATTTTCATTGTGATAATCTCTTATAAGTTTTATACTTTTTCATTGTCGAATCCAATCAAATCATGTTATGTTCTTAATGTATTTTCATTGATTGGAGAGGGGTAAAGGCATTGAAAAAAATTCTTGTTTTACACACAGGTGGAACAATTGCGATGGAAGAAGATAAAGAAACTGGGGTTGTTCAACCTGGCGCGCAAAATCCACTTTTAAAATTCATTCCAAATTTAGAAGAAGATATCGATTTAATTGTTGAAGATGTCTTTCATCTTCCATCTCCTCACATGACACCAAATGAAATGCTGCAATTGCAAGTCATGATTGATGAGAAGGTTAAGAACGATAACGTGCAAGGAATTGTTATTACACACGGAACAGACACGTTGGAAGAAACAGCTTATTTCCTTGACTTAACTGTACAAGCTGATGTACCAATTGTTGTGACAGGAGCAATGCGCTCAAGTAATGAGTTAGGTGCTGATGGTTTATATAACTTTTTGTCAGCTGTTAAAGTTGCTAGTAGTGAAGAAGCAAAAGGAAAAGGTGTCCTTGTTGTATTAAACGATGAAATTCACTGTGCAACGAATGTAACAAAAACACATACAAGTAACGTAGCAACATTCCAAAGTCCGCAATATGGTCCAGTTGGAATGGTAACGAAGCGCGGCGTTGTCTTTCACCAAGCATTAGTGCATCACGAAAAATATGCCGTTACACAAATTACAAAAAATGTTGTCGTATTAAAGGCATATGCAGGTATGGACGATACATTATTAGCTGCAATTGAACAGCTACCGGTTGATGGAATTATCATCGAAGCACTTGGACAAGGCAACTTACCGCCACGCACACTTCCTGCACTGCAACGTTTAATAGATAAAGATATTCCAGTTGTTCTTGTTTCTCGCTGCTTCAACGGTATTGTTCAAGATGTATATTCTTATGAGGGCGGCGGCAAACAATTGAAAAACATGGGCGTTATCTTCACATATGGTTTAAATGCTCAAAAAGCACGTATTAAGCTGCTTGTTGGGCTAGAAGTAACAAAAGAACAAATAGAGATTCAAGCTATGTTTAAACATTAATATACGATTGTAACAAAAAAACACCTCCTTAATTCGCATTCCTAAAGCTACGAATTAGACGGAGGTGTTTTTCATTTGTCACCATTCATTAATAAATTTTTATTGTTCTCGCTCTGCAATGGTTTTCGCAATTGCGTCTCCATGAAATCTACCATTTTCTATAAAAATTTCATTCGCATTATTACCAGCAGCAATTACACCAGCAATAAAAATCCCTTCCACATTCGTTTCCATCGTTTCCTCTTTATACAGTGGTCTTCCTGTTTCAGAATCAATTTCTACGCCCATTTTCGTTAAAAAACCATGATCTGGATGATAGCCTGTCATGGCAAAGACATAATCATTTGAAATTGTATACTCTTCGTTTCCTACTGTATACGTGGCTGTATGTTCTGTAATTTCTTTTACATGTGCACCAAATTCCATTTTTATCGTACCTTGACGAACTAACGCTTCAAATTCTGGCAAAATCCATGGTTTAATACTTGGAGAATATACTTGTCCTCGATATAAAACCGTCACACGCGCTCCGCATTTTACAAGTTCTAATGCCGCATCTACACTTGAGTTCTTTCCTCCGATTACCACAACATCACGATCAAAATACGGATGACCTTCTTTGAAATAATGCGCAACCTTTTCTAACTCTTCTCCCGGAACATTCATATAATTAGGGTTATCATAATACCCAGTTGCAATAATAATGTATTTTGCTTTATATTTCTCTTGTTTCCCGTCATTCTTTACTGTTTGAACAAGAAAAAAATCCTCTTCTTGCTGTACTTTTTCCACTCGTTCAAAAGCATTTACACGTACATGCTTCCGTTTCACTACTTCTCGATAATATGCTAATGCTTGATTCCGAACAGGCTTACGGTTTTCTGTAATAAAAGCAACTCCACCAATCTCTAGTTTTTCACTAGAAGAAAAAAATGTTTGGTGTGTTGGATAATTATAAATTGCATTAACAATATTTCCTTTTTCAATGACAAGTGGATTAATCCCGACATTTTGCATTGCAATCGCTGCTGCTAATCCGCATGGTCCGCCTCCGATAATAATCGCTGTTTCTTTTTGCATGTAAAACTCATCTCCTAGTCTTCTGCTCTCTATTCAAATAAAAAAATTACAAAACAAGAAAAAACCTACTTTCAGCAGTAGGCACCTATCTTTATTGTATTCATTTTTCATATATTTGTCATCTATACGATACGTACATGCGATAGACGTCCGCTAAAAATTGTCGAAAAGGTATACCTTGATTATTTAATACATGTTCCGGATCAATTTTACGAGCAGGATCAAGCTTTTTATGCGAGACAATAGCTTTCTTTGGATTTAAACCAAATTTGTGACACAAATACGCATGATACCAAGTAAAACGTGTATATGCATCCCAAAAATTTATATTCCCACCGTAGCAAAGTTCAACACCGATCGCTGCGCTGTTAGCATTGTGACCAAATATTTCATTATCTGTCGGAACGTTGTACCGAACATGGTAGGCTACCTCATTGATTGGAATAATCTCTAATATAGTTTTATCATCAATAAATGTATGAGCTGAAGCTTTTGGTTGCACTTCATTAAAATAATCTCGATTCCCAACCGCATTGCTGCCGGGATTTCCAGTATCATGACTGACAATAAAACGAACTTTTGAAAGTCGAATTCCAGATCGAGAGCCTCCGTGTTTAATATAATTTCGCTGTATAGGAAACTTCGCCATTCACATCATCTCCGCTCTTATAAAATTACCTTCCTAATCTTATATGTATTCAGACGATGTGTCTCTAACGCAAACATTATTATGAAAGCAGAAAATCCATCATATTCGAAGCAAATATCATAAACAATAACACACTTACTGTCACCGTATAAAAACCATAAAACCAAATTTCATCTTGCTTCGTTTCTAACCCAAAAAAACAATTCACTGTATGTAGGAAGGAAGAGCGTTTCACATGCTTTTTGCGTAAATTTTCAACTCGTTCCATTACATGTGTTGGCATCATAAAACGTTGTTCTGCAGTCGTTTTCATTAGAATCTCTCCTTTATAATTAGTGAATACTTTCCATCAGTGAGTACTGAACAAACTCCTTACCAATGGAATTTTCACTTTATTTCCGTTTTTCTATCTAAGGAGAGTATAGCACAAATGTTCTGTTAGAACAAGTGTTCTTTTTTTGTTTTTTACTAATTCATATAACTCATAAGCCATACAACTAATGCCCATGCAACTGCAATAACCGACCCAACAATATTATTACAACAAAAAACCGCAACTCCCTTTACAGGAAATTGCGGTTTGCATAATCAATAAGCGGTTTATACCCAACCTCTGAAGCGGCTTGCTTCTGCCATTTTACGAACACCAACCATATAAGCTGCTAAACGCATATTCACTTTGCGAACTTGCGCCGTTTCGTAAATAGAATTAAATGAGCTTACCATTACTTTTTCTAAACGAGCTTCTACTTCTTCTTCTGTCCAATAGTAACCTTGGTTATTTTGTACCCATTCAAAGTAAGAAACTGTTACGCCACCAGCACTCGCTAATACGTCTGGAACAAGTAAAATACCACGTTCTGTTAAAATTTTTGTTGCTTCTAACGTTGTAGGGCCATTCGCTGCCTCTACAACAATTTTCGCTTTAATATCCGCTGCATTTTCTTCTGTAATTTGATTTTCAATTGCAGCTGGTACTAGAATATCACATTCTAGTTCTAATAATTCTTTATTTGAAATTGTATTATTAAACAATTTCGTTACTGTACCAAAGCTATCGCGACGGTCTAATAAGTAATCAATATCTAAGCCGTTTGGATCATGAAGTGCACCGTAAGCATCGGAAATCGCAATTACTTTTGCTCCCGCATCGTGCATAAACTTCGCTAAGAAACTACCTGCATTTCCGAAGCCTTGTACAACAACTCGTGCACCTTTAATGTCAATACCACGTTTTTTCGCCGCTTCACCAATACAGATTGTTACGCCTTTTGCAGTTGCTGTCTCACGGCCATGAGACCCACCTAATACAAGCGGCTTACCTGTAATAAATCCAGGTGAGTTAAATTCGTCAATACGGCTATATTCATCCATCATCCATGCCATAATTTGTGAATTTGTAAATACATCTGGAGCTGGAATATCTTTCGTTGGACCTACGATTTGGCTAATTGCTCTTACATAGCCACGGCTTAATCTTTCTAGCTCACGGAAAGACATTTCACGTGGGTCACAAATGATACCACCTTTACCTCCACCATACGGCAGATCAACAATACCACATTTTAAACTCATCCAAATCGAAAGTGCCTTTACTTCGTTTTCCGTTACATTTGGATGGAAGCGGATACCGCCTTTTGTTGGACCAACAGCATCATTATGCTGAGCACGATATCCTGTAAATATTTTAACAGTTCCATCATCCATACGAACTGGAATCTTTACTGTCATCATACGAATCGGTTCTTTAAGTAACTCATATACCTCGTTTGGATAACCCAATTTCTCTAGGGCTTCTTTAATAACAATTTGTGTCGAATTCAACAGTTCGAAGTGTTGTTCTCTTTGTTGTGTTTGTGTTTGTGTTTGAGCTCCCTTTTCGGCTACCATAGTAAGTAAACCCCCTGTAATTTCACTTGTTTAGTAAACCTTCATTGCCTAGTATACACTCTTAAAATAGGAATGCAAGAGAAAACGCTAACAAATATATACAAACCTTTTTATTTTTTGCAAACGTTTTCAATATCATTATAGTCTTTTTATTCTTTTTAGAAAAGCGAAATACGTTAAAAACTAATATTTTTTATATAATGATTAAATATTTCACATAAAGAAAAACCTCAACTGTATCACTTAGCTGAGGTTTTCTTTTGTGATAAAATACTTATATATTTGCTCAATTGCTTCATTCGCCATAAGTTCTTTTCCATATTCCATCATTCGATAAATTGTAATTGTAGAAGAGTTACCAAACTCTGCTAAAATGGCAATCATATCTTCTTTCAATAACATAGTAGAATCTTCTTCTAACCATAGATAAAAACGATTTTGCCACGCATAAAGCTTTCCACCTGTTACTCCAAGATTATATAAACGACCCGCTAATGCAATTACATCCTCCAATGAAGCAAATTCGTATAGTATATGTTCGCTCTCATCAAGAGTAACTTGCATTTCAATATATTCATCTTGAAATTCTTCTTCCGTATCTGACTCTTGATTTTCTTTCGTAACAATAACAACCATACCTTGTGCTTGCAACGAAAACACCTCTACCGCAATTGGACCATCCGCTTCAAAGCCGAGCTCTTTATTCGCTTCTTGCATCATATCTCGAAACAGTTGTTGTACTTTCGGCGCATTTTTCCATAAATCTTCTTTTGTAAGTCCACGTTCTGACAAATCGTCGAACGTCAGAAAGATTTTAATTTTATTGTAATTTAAACGTTCCAACCTCATCCCGTAACCTCCTTACGCAACCGTTGCATCTAATTTTTATTATATGAAACAGAAAATAGATGGTTCTTTCCGAACAACTATTCTGACATTTTTAACCATTCATCCCATTCTTCTTTCGTATCCCCAACAAACCAGTTACGAGTCTCTTCGTTTTCTTCATCAGAAGTAAACTCAAAGGCAAAACCGCTAAGCCCAACACAAAGGTTTGCATATTGTTCATGTAATCTCTTTGCAAGCTGAACACTTGTCATTACATTTTCTTTTATTGTACAAGAAATAAACAAGATTTTAGGATTTACTTGTTTGATTACATCATCAATATCAGCTTCTTCTATGCCTGTCCCAATATAGATTACTGGATAACCTTTTCGACGCACATATGTTGTAAAAATAAATAATCCAAGTTCACATAATTCCCCTGGAGCGCATATAGAAAGCACCTTTGGTAGTCCTGTATTAATGGGCATACTATGATGCATCATTCCGATACGCGAGCGTAAAAACGAAGTCGCATACCGTTCTTCTGCACTTGTTATTTTTTCATTCAAGCGCATATCTTTTAACCTTACAAGCAATTTTATTAACACATCTGCAATTACTTTATCTATAGAAAAAATACTAAAAGCTTCATCCAGTAACTCGAGAGCTTGCATTTCATCAAATTTTAACAAAGAATAAAGGATATCGTCTACTAAAAGTTCTACTTTATTATATTCTATTTCTGATAAATTGTGATTTTGTAATTGATTATTTTCTAATAAACTAACCGCTTGTCCAATGGTAAACCCTTGATTCACTTTGTTAATAAGCCACTTTAATATTTGAACATGTTCTTCTGTATATAATCGGTGTCCAGCATTATTACGCTTCGGTGCAATGATTTGATACCGTCTTTCCCAAGCTCGCAATGTTCCTGGATGTATACCGAGCATATTTGACACCACTTTAATATTATATTTACCTATTGAACTTGGCATATCTCTTCCCACCTTAAAAAAACAACGTCAATCTTTTCTTTGTAATGTAATCAAATGTGTTTGTGCAGGAGCACGAAAACGCAATGGTACAAGTGTTGTTCCATAACCATTACTTACAAACAAAGTCGTATGTGGATATTCATAAATTCCACCTTTCAAAAAACGTGTAAAATGAAATAACCGAATTTGTCCACCATGCGTGTGACCACTTAATACACAGGAGATATTTTCCGTTCCATTTAATTTATATACGATATCAGGATTATGACTCACAAGGATACGAAATCCCTCTTCTTCACAATCTGCTAGTGCTAAATCTAAACGATCACGTTTCAAACTTACATCGTCAACACCTAGTAACCATATCTTTTCTCCAAACTCTGATTCAAATAAGATCCCTGTATTGTCTAAAATTTTCACTCCATTTTGAAGAAGCAACGCGTCTAATTCGTGAAAATCAATTTCATAGTCATTATTCCCCCAAACAAAATACACTTGTCCCATTTCATTTAACCGTTTAATATTATCAACTACTCGTGTTAGCGGTACCCCTTGTTCAGCTAAATCTCCACCTATAATAACGAGATCTACTTTCCCTTTCACTTGCTGTATTAAAGTTTGAGAAATCGTTCTTCTGTGAATATCCGAAATAAAAAAAATTCGTACTTCTCCAAAACTAATTGGAAACTCCGCAAACGATACGGTGTGTTCTAACAATGTATCACGCATCGCTTCTCTATACATCATAACAAAGCAAACAATCACAACGCATAATATGAAACAACCTAGTAATCCCCATGTCATACACTTTCCTCATCTTTCCTCTTAACAAAATCTAACCACATAATAACACATCACCCCAGCAAGTGAAGAAAAACCCTCTACTTCTGTAGAAGGTTTTTCTTCATCTCGTCATTCGCGGGCAGTAAGGTCTCCCGCTGACGGAAGGTTCACTTTATTTTTTCGGTTCTGGTTCTGACTTCTTCGGAATTTTTAACACTTGCCCTGGTTCTAAGTCTTCTGCTACTTCATTATATTTCTTTATAATCGCTATCCCATCTTCATTCGGAAAATATTTCTTTGCAATATCTTCGAGCGTTTCTCCCTCTTGTACTGTATGAAACTGAAATGTCTCTGATGGTGATGACTTTGATTCATTATCGGTTTTCTTTTTTGAATCAAAAAAAATAACTTCAAATGCACTTTTTTCAGAATTGGCACTCGATTCCGCCGCTTGCTTCTCCTCCATGTAACGCTCTGTATACCATAAAATACTTATTGGAAGAAGAATAAATAATAATGTTAAAATCCGAACAAAAAAGTGCTTTATTTTAAATTTTGATTTTTTCTTGTCTTTATGGACTTCACTACGAGGCGGTAAACCCTCTCCTTCTTTTTCCGTTGACTCTTTCATGTTCTCTTCAAACTCTGTTGTCTGCTTCGCCATATCGGTCACCACCATCTTCCGTTTGCTTTCTTAATTGCAATCCCATTATGAAATCGACTAAAAAATGCGCAAAAATCGTGATCAGTAAATTACCAGTCCATTGAAATACAAAACCAAATACACTACTAATCATCAATACAAAACAAAATAAAAACGGCTTAGTAATATAACGAATATGTAAAACTGCAAATACAACACTCGCAAAAATTAAGCCAAAATACGTTTGTATCACGCCACGAAATAAAAACTCTTCTGCTATTCCAATTAAAAGGGTAACAGCGAACACGCGGAAAACAGACATTCCTTGAAACATACGATCATTAATCCCGCCATCATCAAACCACGATTCAGGAAAAAAATGCATCGCAATATAATCAAATAAAACAATCACACAAGCTACTCCGCCACCTATTAGAAAAATAGATGAAAAATCCCATTTCCACAAAGCTAGAAATGCGTCCATACTCGGAAATAATATATACGCTAACAAGATTCCAATACATATAATGATCGCTTGCGTAATATATAAATTAAGTCGGATTTCTTTTAGACTCATGTCTTCAATACTTGTCTTGCGTATATCCATCATTCCTCCATTCTGAATCCGAAGAGCAATTGTAACTCTGTTTCCCAATTATAGTCGAAAACAGGTTGCCTTGCTTGTCTTTTTTTATAATCTTCTATATGAATCCCGCAATAGTCACAGCAATTTTCCGGCTGCGTTTCCTTTACATATCCAAACTGGGAAAGAATCGCTTCTCTTTTACAATCCGTTCGTCGCATCCATTCTTTCATCGTTTCTAGTTGACCGTATTTATTATAAAGCCGAGTTTTCACTTCTGCAATTAACTTCCGCTCCGCTTCATCTGACAAGGATTCAATCATCAATTCTCTACGTTGTATGATTTTCATCTTTTCAAAATGATACCGAATAAATCGCCAATGTTGTTCACTCAATCCTGCTGTATTGTAGCAAATTTCTTCTACACCTTCTAACGGTAATACTTGGGCTTGAAACATTGTTTCTCGTAATAAAGAAAATAAAAAGCGTATTTGTTGTTCATTTGGTAATTCTTCTTCAATAATGGAGATTGGCAACTCATGATCAAGGGGACTACATAACAAAATGGCAATGCTTGGCTTTCCATCTCTACCTGCCCGTCCAATCTCTTGCAAATAAGACTCTATATTTGTCGGATAATGAAAATGAATAATATAGCGTGTGTTTTGCTTATTTACTCCCATACCAAATGCACTTGTACACACAACGAGCTGGAGTTGATCATTCATAAATTGTTGCTGAATTAACATCCGTTCTTCATGTTCCATTCCACCATGATAATGCGCAACATCTTCAATCCCTTCATTTCTTAAATACGCTGCAAGACGTTCAGTCCAAGCTCTACTCGAACAATAAATAATGCCAGGACTTTGTAAATATTTCACATGAGATAACAGCACTTCTTTTTTCTCTTGAATGGTTTGTACAAATTCTACTTTCATAGCAATATTAGGGCGATCAATCGAATATAAATGCTGCCTCACATCTTTCAAATTCAAACTTTCAATAATATCTTGTAATACTTCTTTCGTAGCAGTAGCTGTTAAAGCAAGAACCTTAGGATAGCCCATCGATGCAATAACTTGATCTAGCTTTTTATAATCTGTTCGAAAATCATATCCCCATTGAGAAATACAATGTGCTTCGTCCACAACAAATAAAGAGATATGAATTTTCCTTAATTCTTTTAGCAACACATCTGATTGCAGCATTTCAGGAGACACGAATACAAATTTATAGGAATGCAATCGCCGCATAGCTTCTTTTTTCTCTGCCATTGTTCGAAAGCTGTTAAAAGCAATAACTTGATTTTTCACAATGTATTTTAACTGTGTAACTTGATCTTCCATTAATGACAATAGCGGTGAAACAATGAGTACCGTTCCATCTTGTATAAATCCTGGAAGCTGATAACAGAGCGATTTCCCCCCTCCAGTTGGCAGCATCGCTACAACAGAATTTCCATTTAATAAGTCTGCAATAACTTCCTTTTGTCCTGGCCGAAATGTCCGGTACCCAAACCACTGATATAAAATATCTTCAAGTTTCATGTAATCCCCCTACTCGCGCTAATACAAGACGAATTTCAAAATAGGAAACATGCTCTCCAGCAGCTTGTTTCAAGACTCGCAGCTTCCGCGTTTGTAACTTCTCAATCATTTTCTGTATTTGTTTCATTTTTTCTTTTTCTACAAATTGCTCCACCTGAAATTCTTTTTCACGCAATGCAATTTCCACAATATGATCCTCAATTGTCGCCACTTTTAATTTTCTTATCCTAGCAATTTCCTCCATAGTTCGTCCTTGCTTCCATAGTTGATATGTTTTTTGTGTTGATATACTAAATAAATCTGCTTTTTCATTCGGATACGCAATAATTTGTGCCAATAACGGAAAATTCTGCTGATGATTTTGTACATGTTGAATGATGAAATGAGTCGTTCCCCAAAATAAAAGATATACTCGAAACGCATCTTGCTTCATCATATTTCCAAGTTGATCTGTTGTATAACCAATACGATGGTATCCTGTTAGACGATATACGAAAATGGTTGCTTCTAGAGAGGTAACATACATTAATATTGAATTTATTTCTTTATATAACTGTTCCGCTAATTGTCCTCTTGAAACAGGAGAGTTCATAATAAATTGTTTTACCCACATCGTGATTTCTGTATCTTGCTGAATTGGAAGGAATTTCACATATTTTTGTTGCAAATTAGATACAGTTTGCACAATTAAGGATAACCTTTTCCAAAAGCTCTCTCCAAGTTCGCCGTATTGCAAACCGTGTAAATATTTCGGGAAAGAAAAGAATTTTCCCCATTCGTTTACTTGTTTCTCTCCCATTTCAGATAAAATGTAAGTATTTTCATGCACACATGTAATAAGTTGCTTGTTTAATAATGCTTCAATCTGTTTATCATAATCATGACGTCTTAAAGATTTATATACACTAAACAAAAAGGAAAGATGAAACATATTCCCATCTTGCAATGTTTGTGAAGAACGTTTCCCTTTTAAAAGGTGATAAATAGAAGAAACCGTTCGTTCACCTTTTAATTGTTTCAAACAGTATAGTACGGTATATTGTAGCTGCAACGCTTCTTCCACCCTTTCAGTCTACTTCTACTTTCATTGTAACAAAATGCATCTTATTTAGATATTTTTAAAATTTTATGTACAACTATAGAAATTAGTTGACACACTCAATTGATAAGAATTATCATTATAATTTTATATTGAAAAGTTTCAAAAACCGTTTTACAATAAGGTTATAATTTTTCATCAGTGTTCTTATATACATATACATATTATTTAGGGGGTATACAAAAATGGCAAAATATACAATTGTTGACAAAGATACTTGCATTGCATGCGGAGCTTGCGGAGCAGCTGCACCGGACATTTATGATTACGATGATGAAGGCATTGCATTCGTAACACTTGACGATAACCAAGGTATCGTTGAAATTCCAGATGTATTAATCGATGATATGATGGATGCATTCGAAGGTTGCCCAACTGACTCTATTAAAGTGGCAGAGGAAGCATTCGACGGTGACGCATTAAAATTCGAATAGTCTTATTGTTGACTTCAAAAAATACCCCTCAAATAATGAGGGGTATTTTTTTTACACTTTATTTTCTTCTATGAAGCACAACTTTCACTAGTCACTCATCCTAAATTTAGTGGTCAGCCCCATCAAACAGACTCTTACTACTCCTTACGCGAGATAAAGTGAAACTTCCATCAGTGGTTTTTTTCATCCCCTACCTATCTCCTTCGAGTTCCTCACAATCTTGAAGCGGAGGGCTTACTGCCTGTTAATGCGGGATAAAAAACATCAGCAGAAAAAACTTCCACTGATGCAAAACCTTCTATATTATGCATTTTTCATTTTCGCAAATACCCATACTTTTAATCGAGAAAATAAAGGAACAAAAATAATTGTTACTATAATTCCTTTAATTATATTAAAAGGTAAAATTCCCGCTACAATTATTTGACGCATTGCATCGTTAGACATAGCAGGTTGACCTAAGAACCAAGTGTAAGCTGGAAAAATGATGAAATAATTTAATACACTCATAATTACTGTCATCATAATTGTTCCGAACATTAATCCTGTTGTTAAACTTTTTACTGTGCGATGTTTACGGAATAAAAGAGATGCCGGAAGAATAAAGAGACATCCAGCAACAAAATTCGCCACTTCTCCTACAGGTACGCCCGTTAAATCGCCTTGAATACCATAATACAGGACATTTTTTATCCCTTCTACAATTACACCTGAAATTGGTCCAAAAGTAATGGCTGCAATTAATGCTGGGACATCACTAAAATCAATTTGCAAAAACGGTGGCAGCCCTGGAAGTGGAAAATCCAGCATCATTAATAAATACGCAATGCTGCTTAGCATCGCAACGCTCATCATTTGTACTACACTCTTCTGTTGTTTCATGTTTCTCTCTCCTTTTCCATCGATCATCTCATGGAAAGTGGAAAGGCTCTGCTATGCCTAAATATATTCCTGCATGAAAAAACCCTTCGCGTCCGAAACGCAAAGGGAGAAATTTTAGGCACATCAAACAGACGTTCAAACATGTATCTTTTTTGAACGCTCGAACCTCCATCTTCTCCCATCCAGACTGTACTGTCGGCTTTGGAATCGCACCAAATCCTGCCTTAACGGCTCGCGGGCTTAGAACAAAAATACACGTTCATCACCGCCGGTCGGGATTTTCACCCTGCCCCGAAGATAGACCGATATTCTATTTTCCTCATCATTATACAACAATTTTAAAACAATGTGAATGAAAATGCTTCTTTTTCACTCACATTGTACAACACCTTCCTATACTTAGCAGTCCCCCACCTCAAGATGCAGAGAAAAGCGAAGAAGATAGGCCGGGGATAAAGAAAACTTCCACTGAGGGAAATTTTCTTTATCCAGTCACATCCTCATAATTGCATGCTATTCTAACAATAAGTAAATAATACGACAAAAAGGAACAAATTTTCGTGTTTGTTCTTTTTTGTCCACAATTCTCTAGCCATTTATACGTGAAAGTGATAAGATATGATATTGTTAAGAAAAACAGCATTTTCTTACAATGGAGGAAATGTCATGAGTAAAGAAAAGAAACAGCCTATTCGAGAAATTATGAAAAAAAATCTTCGCAAAGAATACTTTTATTTAAAAAAGGAATTGCTGTTCTATTGTCCTCTTGACTCAGGTAACTTTTCAAGAGATACATATTATGTTGCTTTTGATGAAGATGGCATTAGTGTATATCAATATGATAAAAATTCAGACAGTAAACTAAAACTTCGCGAACGACATCCATGGAAAAGCTGGAGAAAAGTCAAAATTGATCATTATTTAACAAAAACTCATTTTGTCTTTCAAGGAGAACGAAATTGGATTCTTTCTCTTTTTCATCAAGGAAAAAAGGCAGAAAAAATCATTCAAACTTATACATCCTTAGAAACAGAAATTGTTTCCAGATCATTTTTAAAAAAACTGCCTGGTTATCGATCTAATACAACATTGAACGTGTATATTGGGAGTATTTGCTATACTGTACTTATTGCATTTTTATTAAAATTGATTCTCCCATCTCAAATTCAAATTGCTTTGTATTCGCTGTCTCTCGGCTGTATGCTGCTCGGTCTTCTTTGTTTCGTTATCGGTCTTATTGAACCTACTCTTGTCTTATTTAGAACAGAAGAAAAAACACGAGCTAAAGTGTTTTATTATTATAGCTATTTAATAATTGCTGGATTTGCATGTATCTTTATTTTTTGGTAACAAGTAAAAGAGCTAGTCTTCCTAGCTCTTTTTCAATTAATATGTAATTTTTGTGACGGATAAATAGTATCTTTTTGCAAATAATTTTTCACTTTTAATTCTTCAACAGTTGTACCGAACTTCCTAGCAATACTGACCAATGTATCACCTTTTTGCACGACATATACAGAAGCAGATGCTACCGTATTAGGCTTTTCTTGAATCATTTGCAGCGGATTTACTGCATTTGTTTTCGCTATCGTCCAAGCCCCTTTATGAATTTCTAAATGTAAGTGAGCACCATTCGATTGTCCTGTATTTCCTACTTGACCAATTTTTTGCCCTTTTAAAACTGCATCTCCCTCTCTCACAAGTCGTTTATTCATATGAGCATATACAGCTTCATAATCTTCATGTTTAATAAACACAACATGCCCGTAACTATCAGAAAAATAAGATCTTGTTACAACACCATCTTGCATAGCTGCTATTGAAGTGCCGATCGGTGCAGCAATATCAATCCCAAAATGTTTTCCATTTCTCGTTCCAAAATAATCGCTAATTCTCCCCTCTACCGGCCATGCCCACCGCTTTTCTTCAGCAGCACCTTCTGTTTGTGCTATAAAAAAAACACAAAAGAAAAGCAAAATGATTTTTAAAGCTTTCATTATAAATCCTCCGTTTTCTAAATAACAATCACACTTTCTCTATTTTGGTTGATTATAGCAAAAAGTATACCAAAAAAAGAAAGAGCCTATTTCTCTTTCTTCTCCTCCTTATCTCGAAATACAATCGCGCTTCTTTCATATTCTATATCTTTCACATTAGAACGAGCATTCACAACTCTTGCAACTGCAAATAAATAATCCGATAAGCGATTTACGTATTGCAAAACATATTCATTAATCTCATCTTGTTTCTTTAAAGCAACAATACAACGTTCTGCTCTTCGTGTAACAGTACGAGCAATGTGAATAATAGCCGCCCCTTGACTTCCTCCTGGTAAAATAAAGCGCTCAAGCGGCGGTGCTTCTTGTATATATACATCAATCCTTTCCTCTAGAAAAGTAATGATGTCTTCTGTTACTTTATACGGAATTTTTCTCTTCACAATCGCTAAATCCCCGCCACAATCAAACAACTCATGCTGAATTTTTTCAAGTTCTTGATAAATACCTTGAAACAATTCCCCCTCTAGCAATGTCATCGCATGTCCAATAAACGAATTTGCCTCATCAATTGTTCCATATGCCTCTACACGCAAATTGTCTTTATCTACGCGTCCTCCAATAAGACTTGTTTGTCCCTTATCTCCTGTTTTTGTATATAGCTTCATGTTTTCCCTCCTTATTTCTCTTTTTCATTCTTCTCTTATACTAACATTCCTTTTCTTTTTCAAAAAAAAAGCTTATCAAAAAGATAAGCTTAAAAATTCGCATATAATTTCATCATACTTATGTTGGCAAATATACAGAGAATGTCGTCCCCTTATCTACTACACTCGACACTGTAATCTTACCATCATGTCCTCGCACAATATTTTTTGCAATCGCAAGTCCTAACCCTGTACCACCTGTTTTCCCACGTGTACGAGCCTTATCCGCTTTATAAAAACGTTCAAATAAGAATGGAATATCATCCTCTGGAATACCAACCCCAGAATCTTCAACTTCGAATACAATTCCATTATTTTTCTCATCGATAATAAGCGATACTCTACCACCCGCATTTGTATGTCTTAAAGCATTATCAATTAAATTTGTTAACACTTGTTCCATACGATCTGGATCAAAAGAATGCTGCTCTATGGAAGTGCGAAAATCAACTACTAACTGCACTTCTTTTTCCTTTGCTATCCCTTGGAATTTTCGTGCAATCTTTTCAACAAATGGAACAATATCTACTTCTGATATATGTAATTCTACGTGACCGCTCTCCATTCGAGCTAAATCTAACAATTCATTCACAAGACGACCTAAGCGTACAGATTCATCATAGATAATTTGCACAAATTCATGCACTTCTTCTTTCGTTTGAACAATGTCATCTAAAATTGCTTCACTATATCCTTGCAGCATAACCATTGGTGTACGTAATTCATGCGATACGTTTGCAATAAAATCTTTACGCATTTTTTCAAGACGGCGTTCTTCCGTCATATCACGAAGTACCGCAACAGCACCGCGAATCTTCGTCTGATTGTACAGCGGTGTCATCAGTACAACATAATTACCTTTTTCTAAATTAACTTCTATAACTTGTTGCTGTTCACTTTCTACAACGAGATGAAACAGTTCAACAAGCTCCGATGGCAAACTCACACTTAACTCTATCTCTTTTTCTTCATACCATACTTGTAAGAAACGTTCTGCTGGCGGATTAATTACAACAACTTCTCCTTCTTGATTTAACGTAATAACACCATCAGCCATACTACTTAAAATACTAGAAAGCTGTTCTTTCTCTTGTTGCAGCGCATTAATATTAAACTTCAATTGTTTTCCCATTTGATTTAAAGCTGTTGCAAGTTCACCAATCTCATCTTGCGAAACCGCTGGTACCTTCGCATCAAATTTCCCGCGTGCTACTTCAAAAGCTACTTCGCGCATTTTACGAAGTGGGGCTGTAATTCGAGTTGATAAGAAAAAGGCAAAGAACGTTGTTAAAATAATCGCAATCCCCGCAGATAAAAAGATAAAATCCGTCGATTTTTCTATTCCTTGTTTTGGTACTTGTAACGATTGATATACAAAGACCGCACCATCTTTTGACGACTTTAACGGAACACCGACAATCATAATATCATTGTCAGGATTTTTCTTATTGTTTTCATCTGGGACGGTCTTAATTTTTTGTACCTTTTTACGTTCTGTAAATACCGCTTGTAACTCTTTGTCATTTTTCAAATCAGTTAGTGTTAGCGTTGCCAATCCTTGTTGTGCCGGAGAAGCAGATATTTCATTATTATCTTTCACAATAATAATACGCGAAAGGGGGTCAGCGAATTTATATGCGATATGTTCTATCGTCTGCTCATCCGTCCCCTCTTCTATTAATTCAGAAACACTCGTTGCAACATTCGTAAGCCTTGTTTCTCCCATTGTTACATAATAATTATCAAAAAACTGCGAAAGTAAAATGGCAACAAAACCAAGCACGAAGGAAACAAGGAGTAGAATCGTCATCCATAATTTCCCTACTACACTTTTCCAAAGCATTAATCGTTCACAACCTCAAACTTGTAACCAACACCCCATACAGTTACAATCATTTTCGCTGCATCTGCTGACTTTTTACTTAACTTCTCACGCAGGCGCTTTACATGTGTATCAACTGTGCGTAAATCACCGAAAAATTCATACTGCCATACTTCTTTTAATAACTGCTCTCGGTCAAATACTTTATCAGGTGCCTTCGCTAAAAATAGTAATAATTCATATTCTTTTGGTGTTAAATTCACTTCTTCTCCATCAGCTGTAACACGATGTGCGTCATTATCAATTGTGAGATGAGGAAATACAATAACATCTTTTGTTGTCGTATCTTGCGTAAAGAATGTCGTTGTTACTGAGCGACGTAAAACAGCTTTTACACGTAGCACAACCTCGCGTGGGCTAAACGGTTTTACAATATAATCATCTGTACCAACTTCAAATCCTTGTACGCGATTCACTTCTTCTCCCTTTGCCGTTAGCATAATAATCGGTGTGGCTTTTTTCTCACGAATACCTTTACACACTTCAATGCCATCTTTTCCAGGCATCATAATATCTAAAAGAATTAGATCATAATCATTTTGCAACGCTTTTTCTAACGCCGTCTCACCGTTGTCAGCCTCATCAATAATGTACTGCTCTCTCTCTAAATACATTTTTAACAAACGACGAATACGATCTTCATCATCTACAATTAAAATCTTTAATTCATTTTCCATCGCAACCCGCTGTACATGTAAATGTCACAACGGTTCACACCTACCTTTCTCCAATAAAGTAAAACTTTCCTCAAATTTGGTTTCCACTGAGGGTTCGTTGAACTACTCAAGTGCATATTAGTAGTTATCTCCCACTTGCCTTCTATTCCTCTGAATCTAGTGAGGGGGATATCCTAATTACTAATTAGAACAGAATAGAGCCCTAAACTTACCCTTATCTCATTTTCATAGACAAAACCTTTCATGATTGAAAGTTCACCTTTGCATTATGTTTCACAAAAATAATAAAATTTGTTCATAGTTTTTCCAAAAATATGTATGTTTCCTGAACAATATAATTTGTCCTCGACATCATTTTACAAAATTCTCTTATACTTTGTCATGTTTTTCTCAAAAAAGAAAAGAAATTGACAAAAATAAAATAGGAAAGTGACGGTTACCTTCCTATTTTATCCCGCATTAATGGGCAGTAAGCCCTCCACCTCAAGATTGTGAAGAATCCGAAGAAGATAGGTGGGGGGTAACTGCCCGTAAAAGCCTGATTGGTGAGAGCTTTCCATCAGTGGGAGATGAAAAAACTCTCCACTGATGGAAGTTTCACTTTATCCTGCAATAATGAATCGTACGACTTGACTCGTTGAAATTCAATTATTGTTATGCATATGAATGCAGGCCTGCAATTACTAAGTTTACCACAACAAAGTTAAACATAATAATTGCAAATCCGATTACTGCAAGCCATGCTGATTTTTCACCGTGCCACCCTTTAGACAAGCGTAAATGTAAAAAGGCTGCATAAAAGAGCCAGGTAATGAGTGCCCAAACCTCTTTTGGATCCCATCCCCAAAAACGTGTCCATGCAATTTGCGCCCAAATCATCGCAAAGATTAATGCACCTAACGTAAAGACTGGGAATCCAATTGCAACAGAGCGATATCCAATTTCATCAAGCAAATCACTATCCACTTTTTGTACTACTGGTTGAATCGCCGCTGCCACTCGTTTACGTAAAATCAATCTTAATAAGATATACAGTCCTGTTCCTATAAATATCGACCAAATCACTGTATTTAATTTTTTCGCATTAATAATAGCAGGTGTTTCTATAACAGGCTCAAGTTTGTCAGTTGTGACTAACTTTCCTTCATGAGGTCCTACTAAAGCAGGTAGATTGTACACCATTTCTGCTTGCTGCTCATTTTTATCAATCCATTGGAATTTCGCTTCATACTTTACACTTGAAAAAGCAGTTGTCGCTGCTATAAATCCAATTACACAAACAAGCGAAAAAATAACTGCTTCCAGCCAAAATGTTTGCTTACTTTTTTTTGACTGATCCACATTTTTCAGTAAATATATAACCCCCGCAATAAAACTAATTGCTAAAATAGCTTGGCCAGCAGCTGCTGTTGTTACATGAATCTGTAGCCAGTAACTTTTTAATGAAGGGATAAGCGGTGTAATTTCCCTCGGAAACATACTTGCATAGGCAATGAGTAAAATAGCAACTGGAAGTGCAAATAAACCAAGGATGCTTGTCTTATATATAAAATACATAATAATAAATGCACCAACCATCATCATGCCGAAAAATGTCCCAAATTCAAAAAAATTACTAACTGGTGCATGTCCTGATGCAATCCATCTCGTAACAAAGTATACCGATTGCGCAGCAAAACCTAGAATAGTAATACTTATCCCAATGTTTGCCCACTTCCGCCCTTTTTCTTTAATCGCACCTCCAAAAAACAACGTTGCAATTAAATACAATACGAAAGCAGCAAATAAGAAATTACTACTTATTTCTACCATACTCTCTCCCCACCTTAACTAATTTTCTTCTCATTGACTTTATCATTTGGCTGTGGAATGCTTGTCCCTTCTAAGACTTTTTCTATCTCTTTTCGCAAACCATACCAATTTTTATTTGTATGCCCAGCAATCCACCATTCATTGTTAACACGTTGTATCCAAATGCGTCGATGATTCCAATACATACCTTGAATAACACCGACCATGAAAATAAAGCCTCCCAGAGCTATAATCCAAAGTGTCAAATCTTTTCGTACAGTAAGCGCTGTAACGTTACGCGTTTCTACACCTGCAAAAGACATTTTGTATAAATTGTTTCCTTCTGGCTCTATATTTTGTCGAATTCCAACAAAGCTCACTTCTCCCTTTGGTGTTTCGGGTGTAAACATTTTAAAAACAAACGCTGGATTATTAGGTAGCTTCGTTTTTGTATTCGGTTTTCCACTTTCATCAAAGTAAAAATCCGGAAAATAACTTAACAACTGCAGAGAGTATCCATTTCCTAAATCGTATGTTTCTTTTGGATTTGCTAGGTCAACTGTAATTGGTCCCCATTTTTGGCCACTTTCTTTCTTTTGTAAAGCAAAAGACATTTTACTAAATTCGCCCTCTTTAAAATCTACTTGATAAAGAGCATAATGATCAAATTTAAGAGGTTCATTCACTCGAATGTTATACTCTTCCACTTTCTCAAGCTTTGGCTTTTGACCAGCAATATTTTTTCCAACCGCTTTATATAATACGGCATTTGTTTGATAGTTTTTCGGAATTACCTTATTCCCAACTCGATCAATCGCATCATCAAAGACTTCATTTTCTTTTCCTTTATCATAGACTTCTTTAATGAATTTTTCATTCTTCAAATAATACTTTCCGTCTGTTCCTGGGATTTCTTTCATTTCACCTTCACGAAGCCAAAGCGATTCATCTACATACATACCAGGGACAAAACGCAGCATTGTTCCAAATAAGAAAATAATAAGACCAATATGATTTACATATGGACCCCAACGAGAAAAACGTCCTTTTTCTGCTAGAATGTTATCATTTTCCACTCGTACATTGTATTTTCTCTTTTTCAAGTTTTCCTTAACACATTCAATTTCTTCTTTTGTTGCGAGTGCTACTCCGTATAATCGCTGCCTCTTTAAAAAACTCGGATGCCTTGTTACTCCTTGTTTTTTCAGCGCTTTATACAAAGGAACAACTCGGTCTAAACTACATATAACGAGAGAAATCCCGATAGATGCAATTAACATCATATACCACCAAGAGCTATATAAATTGTCAAATCCTAATTGGTAATACAATTTTCCAAGAAAACCATACTGCTGTTCATAGTATTCCCCCGGCGTGACATTTGGTGGGAGATACATTTCTTGTGGAAAAATCGTCCCCACTCCAGATGCGATAAGCGTAATAACAATGAGCCATACTCCAACTTTTACGGAAGAGAAAAAACTCCAAATTTTATCCACAACTGTTTTTGTATGTGTAAGAGACCGCCGTGCACTTCCTTCATATCGCATATCTAATAATTTCGTATCTTTCTCATCTTCAAAAGGCTTTCCGCAAGCTTCGCAAAAGATTGTACCAATTGGGTTTACATGACCGCAAACACACTTTATTTGTTCCAAATCCCTCACCGCCGTTTCTTTTCTCTATGTATCTATGTTTCATAACACTTTCACTGAATAATCAGAATTTTATTGTTAGGTACTGAAATTACAAACAGCACCTCAATTGACCAATACTACCTGTACAAATATATTTTCTATACATTTCTCATTTATGGAGTAATTTTCTTTAAATATTCTTCCATTTGTTCTTTAGATTGTGTACCTGTAATTTTTTCGACAATCTTTCCGTCCTTATCAATTAAAAACGTTGTTGGTAACGGTCCTACATCATATGTATTTAAAATTTCTTGTCCTTTATCAATCGCTACTGGAAATTTCAGTCCATATTGATTCACAAAGTTTTTCACAGCAAGTTCTGTTTCATCTGCATCTAATGCCACTATTTCGACACCTTTTTCTTTATATTTCGGATATAATTCATTCATATATGGCATTTCTTTCTCACAAGGTCCACACCATGTTCCCCAGAAATTTAAGAAAACACCTTTTCCTTTTAAATCTTTTAACGTAATTTTGTTACCTTCTAAATCAGTAGCAACAAAGTTTGGCGCTTCCTTTCCAACTTGCGCTTTCTCCTTATCAACAAAAAAGTTTTGATATAACGTAAACCCTACTGCCCCTCCTAATATGAGCAAAATGATTACACGAAATAACAGCCTATTTTTCTTCACGGTGTCTCTCCTCTCTTAACGAAATAAATAAGTTTAGCACATACTAAACTTTTCTATGTATTCACTTCTATCAGTAAAGATTTCTTTACTGATAGAAGCTTTTATTCCTGTTACTAAATACTATCTTGGTTTCGTTGAAGCAAGAGCACGAAGTTGTTTTACTTCATGAGGAGATAATTCTCTTGCATCTCCTGGGCGTAAATTACCTAACTCTAAAAAGGCATAACGCTCACGCTTTAATTTCATCACTTTACATCCAACTGCTTCAAACATTCTACGCACTTGGCGATTTCTTCCTTCATGAATTGTCAATTGTACAATTGCAACCTCTTTACGTTTATCCCAAGAAAGGATTTTCACATGCGCAGGCGCTGTTTTCCCTTCTTCAAGCATAACACCTTTTTCTAACATACGGATTTTTTCACCAGTTAACTGGCCCTTTACCTTTGCCACATATGTTTTTTCAACTTTATATTTTGGATGCATTAAAATGTTCGCAAAGTCTCCGTCATTTGTCATCAATATTAAACCAGATGTATCATAATCTAATCGACCAATTGGAAAAAGGCGCTGTGGAATTTCTGGAAAGAAATCTGTGACCACTTTTCTTCCTTTATCATCTGTTACACTCGAAATAACACCAGTTGGTTTATATAATAAAAAGTAAGCAGGTGTTTCTTTTTCAAGAGGAATGTTGTTTACTTCAACTTTATCTTGCGCACTCACTTTCGTTCCTAGTTCGGTCACGACTTTTCCGTTAACCTTAACTTTCCCTTGTTGAATAAGTTCCTCTGCTTTTCTTCTTGATGCGATACCTGCTTGTGCTATTACCTTTTGTAATCGTTCCATTTCGTTTCTTCACCTCAAATTCATCTTACCTTCATTAGAAGGACTTGGCAACTGTCTAACCTAGTAGACAATGCCCATTACTTACCATAAACAACATTGCCAACTTTGTAAGCTAATAAAGGAGTGCGGTATGATTCTCTTCTTTATTATGGTCCACTTCCTTCCATTTGCTTACGGCAAATGTTCACGTTTTTGTCAAAAACAATCCATAAAAAAGCCACTATTAAGCGCATTCTTAATAGTGGCTGTATTCGTATTATAGTCCAATTTGAATGAAAAATGAATCATTATTACTGAAACATAAGTGAAACAAATACAATTGAACACACGATACCAATTAAATCAGCAAATAAACCAACTTTTAATGCATCACCCATTTTCCGAATCCCAACCGCCCCAAAATAAACTGTTAAAATATAAAAAGTCGTATCTGTACTTCCCTGCATCGTGGAAGCAAGTCTCCCAATAAACGAATCTGGTCCGTATGTGGCAATTAAGTCCGTTGTAATACTTAACCCTGCTGATCCAGAAATAGGACGAATAAGTGCAAGCGGAACAATTTCTGCTGGCACATGAATCATATCTAGCATTGGTTTTATCACATGAATCATTGCATCTAGCGCTCCTGAAGCTCGAAAAATGGCAATAGAAACGAGCATACCAACCATAAATGGTAAAATGGATACAGCAATTTGAATCCCTTCTTTTCCCCCTTCTACAAACGACTCATATGTCGGTACTTTTTTTACCGTCCCATATAATAGAATAAATCCAATCACGCATGGAATCACCCATAGAGAAATCATATTGACGATACTCATTTTTTCTTCCCCTTTCTACTTCTTCTTCGGTAAAAATAACGATCAATCCAAATGGCACCAATCATAGATAGCACTTGAGCGATAAAGGTTACCCCTACAATTTCAGTAGGGTTTGCAGAATGATATGTCATCCGAATTGAAATAACCGTAGTGGGAATAAGCGTGATAGCCGATGTATTTAAGGCAAGAAATGTTATCATAGAACGACTCGCAAAGTCTTTTCCCCCATTTAACTCTTTTAAATGTTCCATTGCTTTAATCCCAAGTGGTGTAGCTGCATTTCCTAAACCGAAAAAGTTTGCCCACATATTGGATAAAATAAAACCCATCGCTGGATGATCCTTCGGAACTTCTGGAAACAATTTTTTTACAAGAGGCATACACAATGCAACAAGCTTCTTTAATAGTCCCGCTTCTTCTGCAATTTTCATTAAACCAAGCCAAAAAACAAGAACACTAATCAGTCCAATACAAATAGTTACAGCACTTTTTGAACCTTCAAAAACCGCTTTATTCACTTCTTCCATCGTTCCATTAAACATTGCATACACAATACCAATTAACGCCATCGCAGCCCAGACAAGATTAACCATCTGTTTTCACACCTAACATTTGTGAAAATACTTCTTTAAAATCGCTCCAAAACAAACCTGTTGTCACAATAAGCTTTCGTTTACTATAAAATAAATTACGCTCCCCAATTTCTTCTCCATTTAGATAAGCAATGGCGCGACCTACTTTCTCTCCATCTGTTACCTTGGCTGTTTTATCAAATTCAATTTGTAATGTGACCTTTTTTAACTCCTCTTTTGTTAGCGGCACTAACAAATCATTTTTCGTATATACATGATTTTTATACTTTTTGTCTTGAATTTCAGAAAGTACTCCCTTTTTTAGTACTGTAGTTGATATATACTGTTTAAAGCCTTCATTAAATAAATACATATGATCGTCCCAATCACTCGAAGCCTGCAATGTTACAACAATCAAATCTAGCCCATCTTTTGATGCAGTTGTTACAAGTGTTCGTCCTGCCTTTTTCGTAAAGCCAGTTTTTCCTCCTGTTGCATACTCGTACATAGATGTAACAAGCTTATGTTTATTTTTCCATGGATAATCCCACGCTTGCGACTGATACGTTTTCGTTCCAAAAATTTTACGAAATGTCTCATTGTTCATGGCGTACCGTGTTAACTGTGCCATATCATATGCTGAAGAATAATGTGTCCCATCCCCATCTAAACCGTGCGGGTTAGAAAAATGTGTATCCTTCATTCCAATTTGTGCGGCCTTTTCATTCATTAAATAGACAAACCCATCCGTACTTCCACCAATATATTCTGCAATTGCCTGAGCTGCATCATTTCCAGAACGTAACATTAAACCGTATACTAAATCCTCTAACGTTACTTTCTGCCCTGGCTTTAAATAAATAGCCGATCCTTCCACACGAACAGCCGTATTGCTAATTGATACCTTTTCTTTCATTTTCCCTGATTCAGCTGCCAAAAGCGCGGTCATAATTTTTGTAATACTTGCAATTTTTTCGGATTCATGCTCTAACTTTCCATATAGTACACGCCCCGAATGCTGCTCCATCAACACGGCATTACGAGCACTAACATTATTCATTTGTGCATATGTATCATTGGGTAACATACTTACACATATCATAATAAGTGCTATCACAATCCATCTTCCTCGCATATATTCACGTCCTTTTCGGCACTTTTTGTACAAGTGTATGCTTGGACCTTTAAAATATGAATGGAAGTTGAGGTAGAGGACTTACTGCCAGCAAATAGCGGGATAAAGTGAAACCTCCATCAGTGGGATTTTTTTATCCCCCACTTATCTTCCTCGCTTCTCTCTAAATCTTGAGGTGGGGGTTTTACTACCCACAAAAAAGACGCATCACGATGCGTCTAATATGATATCCACTGAAGTTCTTTTACACTTTCAAATCTTTTCTCTACATCACCCCAGTTGACAATATTCCACCAATTCTTAATATATTCTTCCTTTCGGTTTTGATATTGTAAATAATATGCATGCTCCCATACATCAAGTACTAATAGAGGGATCGTATCCCATTGCGTAAATAATTGATGAAGTGTACTTTGTAAAATTTCTAATCGCCCGGAACGAGGTGCCCAAACGAGAATCGCCCATCCAGAACCTTCCACCTTTGCTGCTGCTTCTGTAAAATGTTTTTGAAAACGTAAAAAGCTCCCGAAATCTTTTTCAATTTGCCTCGATAAGTCTCCATGTGGGCTACCACCACCATCTTTTTTCATATTGTTCCAAAAAATAGTGTGTAAGTAATGTCCGGAACCATGGAAAGCAGCTTCTCTCTCCCAATGCTTTATTAAATCAAATTGATTTGTTTTTCGTGCTTCTGCCATCATTTTCTCTGCTTTATTCAATCCTTCTACATAACTACGATGATGCTTATCATGATGAAGCATCATAATTTCCCTTGAAATATACGGTTCAAGTGCATTATACGGATATGGAAGTGGCGGAAGAGTATGTCCCCCAATCGGTACAGAAGTTTCTACATAATTTCTTTCGTATAATACATATTGTTCTGAATCAGACATTAACGCCTCTTGTAAGTAGTGTTGAATATGTTCAACATCATCACTAATTTCATAAACAAACTCCGCATCATAATCATATTCATTTTCTTTAATACGATCTAATAACATTTGAATTTTATATGCAAGCATATGGACATCATACACTTCCGTTGCCCGGTTATCTAATACGTGGAGAACACTTTCGCACCAACTTTCAACTTCATGAAAGTAATCGGTAAACACTTCTTGCTGACTCATATGTCACCTCCATCAATGCTATCCTTTTTAAATGTATTCGAAAGTATGAGCGTATATGACGTTTCAAAAAGCAAAAGAAGCTAGGAATCACCTAGCTTCTTACAGAGTTAATATTTTTGTATCATTTTCGTTTGATAGTCTGTCTCATAATATTCTAATTCTTCGCGCAACATTTGAAATTTCCCTTCTAACTCTTGCATCATTCGTTCAATAGAAAAAGGAGGTTGTTTTTGAAAGGCAATTGAATTCTTCCCTGTATAAGCTGATCGGCTATTTTCATACCAATAATCATTTTTCGGTGAAAAAAACTCTGCAATCACTTGATGATAGATTTTATATAACGTTCTTTGCGCTGCATTTTTTCGAAACGGCTCATTATTCATTACTACGCAGCAAGCATCTAACCCTTCTTCACAAAATACAAGTAAACGTCGAATTGAAGCTAACAATCCAGCAAAATACTGTTCATCGCCTTCAGGTGTTTCTTCTAATAATAAAGGTAATGTGTGATTATTTACATATTTTGTGATCACTTCAATTACTTCTTCCAAAAAAACAGTTACTTGCCGCGTTTGATTTTCAACCATTAAATTCGACATGCTAGTTTCTCCCCTCACCATTTTAACGGATTTTCGAAAATTGCTTATGCTGCTATTATTGTTTCTTCATCAAAATATACGCGATATTCTTCTATCGTATTAATATGAAAACGCTCTAGCTGTTTCTATTTTTATCACATAAGCTAGCGCAACATATATGTTTTGATTTTCGATTTTAAAAAGCAGATTTCCTTCAAAAGGAGTAAATTCTTGCAAAATTTCTTCAAAATAAAGTGAAACTTCCATCAGTGGGGGTCTTACTGCCCGTTAATGCGGGATAAAACATGAAGCTTCTTTTCTTTTCTTTTCTTTTCTTTTCTATCTTATATATTAATTCTTAAATGTAAAAAAATTTTGTAATATGCTAAATTACATTTTTTAGTTTATAGCTTTTGTAACTGAATTTTCCTTTTTATTTTCACTGAAGTTTGTCATAATAAAAATATTGCCTCAGTTTTCTTATATAAGGAGAGTTGTCTTTATGTCGTTTTCATGGAAACGTATGCTACAAATCGGAAAATTTATTTTCCCCTTTGTCATACTAACAATTGTGTTTTTTCAAGCACGAAAAGAACTATCAGGTATCTCATTTCGAGAAGCAGTTGAAACGATTAAAAACATTCCATCTGGTGGTTTTTTCTTAGCCGTTACACTTGGCGCATTGGCTATTGCTACAATGTTCTTTTATGACTTTGTAATGCTGCGGCATTTGCAAGCTGATATACCAGTTAAAAAGATTTTCCGCATTTCTTGGATTGCTAATACATTAAATGGATTTATAGGATTTGGTGGTCTTATGGGGGCAGGTATACGTACAATGTTATATCGTCCTTATGTACAGGAGAACGGTAAACTTCTTAAAAGTATCGCTTGGATGACAACGGCTTTTATTAATGGGTTAGCATTACTATCCTTTCTTGGCCTCATCGGCGTATTAGATACAAGATTTATTTTACAAGAAAAACCTTGGCTATGGCCAGTTCTCATCTTTTTCGCCCTTTTTGTCCCATTATACATAGGTGTTTCAAAAATAAAAAATCGCAAGCGAAAAACAGAAGAAGCAGAACAAGTAGAACAAAATCCAACTGTCCTCTATTCACTTGTTTCATTATTAGAATGGGTATCGGCAAGTATTGTTATGTATGTCATCTTACTTCTATTTGGGATTGAAGTAGATTTCCGTCAATTTCTCGGTGTATATGTCATTGCAGCCCTGGCTGGCGTTGTTAGCCTTGTACCAGGAGGACTTGGCTCCTTTGACCTTGTTTTCTTAACAGGACTAGAACAGTATGGATTTGATACAAGCGTATTGCTTCCTGCTATGTTATTATATCGCTTTGTATATTATATTTTACCATTTGGACTCGGATTGGTTTTTGCAGCGATTGAAATGACAGGAGCTGCTCTAAAGAAATTTGAAGATAAACCATTTATTGCACCTGCCCTCGAAACAACTGGAGTCCTTTGGACGTTACAACGTGATTTTCTAAGAAAGCTCGGTTCTTGGGCATCTGCTGCGTTAACAAGCTTTGCAGGAATCATGGTGATTTTCTCCACTATCTTTCCAACAAGTATTGAACGCGCCCATGTACTTCATATTTTAGTCCCTAAATACCTAGTACAGATTTCTTTTAGTTTATCGCTAACATTTGGTATTTTGCTCGTTATTTTATCAAGCGGCATTTATCATGGAACGAAGCGATCCTACTATATGACGATTGCAACCCTAATCGGAGCCGCGATTTTTAATACATTAAAAGGAATTGATTTAGAAGAAACCTTTATCTTACTCATTGTACTCGCTGTACTATATATGATTCGTAAACGATTTATACGTGAAAAAGTGGAGGTTTTATTCTCAGATGTAGTAAAAGTATTCCTTTTTTTACTTATTACATTGTATCTATACAAAAACTTAGGGGTACTATTTGCGGAAGCAAAGGAAGTGTTTAAACCTGATTTTGTTGTTCGTAATATTAAACAAGTACAACGAAGTGCATTTGCCGCAGCCTTTTTTGTACCAAGCTTTTTACTAATTGGTTCCATTATCGCAAATCGCTATCGAAGTAAATTTCCCGGGCAACCTTTCAATCCGAAACGGCTGCAACATTTTTTAGATGAACATGGTGGGAACGTGTTAAGCCATCTTGGTTTTTTAGGAGATAAGCAGTTCTTTTTCAGTAGCGATGGCAAAGCGATGATTCAGTTTTCTCCTACAGGTAAACGTCTTATTGTACTCGGGGATCCAATCGGACAGCAATCTTCTTTTCGTAAAGTATTAGAAGAATTTCTAACAGAAGCGGATCGTTTCGGATATATTTGCGTATTTTATCAAATTGAAAGTAAATGGATGAGTTTATATCATGATTTCGGTTACAACTTCTTCAAACTGGGTGAAGAAGCGGTTGTCGATTTAAACACTTTTACAATATCCGGAAAAAAAAGAGCTGGATTGCGTGCAACTTTTAATCGTTTCGAACGAGAAGGTTATACCTTTGCGATTCACGAACCTCCATTTGCAGATGAATTGTATGATGAACTCAAAAAAGTATCAGATGCATGGCTTGGTGGAAAAAAGGAAAAAGGCTTCTCTCTTGGCTATTTAGATCGTGATTATGTGAACCGTGCGCCGGTTGCAACACTTTCTGATGCTGATGGTCAAATCATTGCCTTTACAACATTGATGCCTGTATATCAAGATGGTGAGTTATCTGTTGATTTAATGCGTTATTACCCTAATGCACCAGGTGGAATTATGGATGCTATTTTCATTCATTTATTCCAATGGGCAAAAGAAAATGGCTATCACTGCTTTAATATCGGAATGGCTCCCCTTTCTAACGTTGGGTTATCGGCACAATCATTTTGGTCAGAGCGCGTCGCAGCAGCCATTTTCAACAATGTTCGCTATACATATAGCTTTAGCGGCCTGAGACATTTCAAAGAGAAATATAAACCAGCATGGAGCGGGAAGTATTTAGCATTTCGGAAAAATCATTCATTGCCAATTACGATGCTCGCTGTAACAAAATTAATCGGAAAACGAAAAGACAGCTAAACTTCTTAGCTGTCTTTTCGTTTCTGAACTTGTAATACAAACTGCTCCTCATATTTCTCTCCGTTTATATAAAAAGTACCCCATATTTTATAAATCCCTTCACTCGGAAACGTAACGCGAAATTGCAATTGTCCTTCATCATTAACAGGAACAACGTACAAGAAATGTTGTTTTTTTTCATCTACTATGCGCAGTGCAGCACGTTCTCCTGTATTTGAGCGAAATTTTAGTTTTTGCCCTTTTTCTATTTGAAATTGAAACGTTAATGTTTCCTCTTCATTCGGATGTAACGTACGAAATAAAAGCGATGTTTTGTAAGTACCAATATTTTTTGTTAATACACTATCTACAGCAATTGGCTTTTGTTTTTTTTCTTCTTTATTGCCTACTATAATATTTTTTTCAGCAAACTGTTTTGTTGTCTCTCCTATTTCTTCATATAAGAAAATTGTATATTCCCCTGCTTTTTTAAATTGATACGTGGCTTTATATGAACCATTACCAGTAAACGTTGGTCTCACCTGATACGACTGCGCTAACTGCTTGTCCACAATAAATAACCGAATGTTGTCGTTTACACCATGAATCTCATTCCCTTTTTTATCTTGTAATTGAAATGTAATATGTGCATTTTTATTTACATCGATATCATCAAGTTGCCACTTCACTTGTTGTACTTGTCCCGTTGTTTCTTCGCTGCTTTTGTATTTTTTCATATAAAATCCGCCAAGAACAATAAGAAGCAAAGCGATAATTCCTATTATAAGATTTTTCACGAAATCACCTATCTACTTTTTGATAAATTGTAACACAATTCAGACTATTTTATATATAAAAACATCTAATCTATATTCTTTTTTGTGCAATTATTTTATCTTACACTCTCTCCACCTACCTTCCTTGTCTTTTCATAATCTTGAGGTGGGATTTTACCGCCCATAAATAGCAATATAAATAGAAATACACGTTTGAAAACACACTATTGAAAACGCTCTACTTCGTGTATACTACAAAGAGAAAACTGCTTAATCGATATTATAATCACTATATAATATCGATTGCTACATAACGAGGAGGATATATATGAGCGTTCATATCGGAGCCAAAGAAGGCGAAATTGCTGAATCTATTTTATTACCCGGAGACCCTTTACGTGCAAAGTATATTGCAGAAAATTTTTTAGAAGATGTAACATGCTACAACAATGTACGAGGTATGCTAGGATTTACAGGAACATATAAAGGCAAACGTGTCTCTGTTCAAGGAACAGGTATGGGCGTTCCTTCTATTTCTATTTATGTAAACGAATTGATTCAAAGTTATGGTGTAAAAAACTTGATTCGTGTAGGGACATGCGGTGCGATTCAAAAAGACGTAAAAGTACGTGATGTTATTATTGCAATGACTGCTTGTACCGATTCTAACATCAATCGTTTAACATTCCCTGGATTTGATTTTGCGCCGTGTGCAGACTTTGAGTTATTAAAGAAAGCATATGATGCTGGTGTAGAAAAAGGTTTACATATTCGCGTTGGTAACATACTAACAGCTGATGTATTTTACCGTGAAAGTATGGACATGGTGAAAAAACTTGGCGATTACGGTGTTTTAGCTGTTGAAATGGAAACAACTGCACTATATACATTAGCAGCAAAATACGGTGTAAATGCATTATCTGTTTTAACAGTAAGTGACCATATCTTTACCGGTGAAGAAACCACAGCTGAAGAGCGTCAAACGACATTTAATGAGATGATTGAAATTGCATTAGATGCAGCAATTCAATCGTAATTTTCACAAGAACTTGTCATACGTCTGGCGAGTTCTTTTTTATCCCGCATTAACGGGCAGTAAGCCCCCCACCTCAAGATTGAGAGAGAAACAAATAAGATAGGTTTGGGATAACTGCTGGCATGCGCCCGATTGATTCAACTAACCATCAGGGGGGATGAAAAAATCCCCACTGATGGAAGTTTCACTTTATATGACTTTTTGAAAAAAACTGTCTCAACAAGCGACAGATTTCCTCTCCTACTCTCTTTATTCGTTTGCTATAATAAGAAGACTACTATGGAATTTACAATTTATGAGGTGAAGAAGTGAAAAAAAGAAGCATTGTGTTTAAGCTTTTTCTATTAACATCAGCATTGTTTACTGCTACATTTTTACTCTTTTTCCTTGGACAATCACTGTTTTTAGAAAAATTTTATATAAAGAAAAAAATTCATACGGTCCAAACATCTTTCGAAAAATTTGTAAGTAAATATGAAAAAAGCGATCAGTCAGTTGAAGAACTTTCAAAGTTAAAACAAGAGTTTTATGAAAAAACAAATGCTGAACTCGTCTTACTAGATCGTAATGGCATTATTCAGGATGACAAAAATTATCACATTGAACTTGTTGATAAGTCTAATAAAACATTTTTTATTCCACTCAATAACATTTTCACAAACGATGAATATTCTTCGTTTATAAAATTAGGATTAAACCTTAATGATCCAATCCGTGTACAAGGGATCTTAAAACAAGATATGATTATTCCTATTACAATTACTACTGCCGACAACAGGATATGGCAAAATGATAATATCATTTCAGACTTGAAGCAATTTGGTATACAACTTCAAGACGTGAAAAAAACTTTATATACAAAGGATTTCGGTGTTGGTGTTAGTACATTTGACGGTACTATTTCAAAACTGCACATTCCTTCCTCAAGTGATATTCGTCTTGCAAATAAAGATACATTAATCCAGGGCATTCAGCACTGGGAGCTTTCTGTCGCATTAGGAAAAACAAATACAAATGAAATGACGACGTATACAATGGGCGGGGAAAATGAAGTGAAATATCAGATTTTTGTTAAACCCGTTGTTAAAAATGGTGAAATAAAAGAATTTGCATTTGCAATGACATCACTGCAGCCCGTTGATGAAGCTATGCTTGTTTTGAAAGATTATTATGTTTATGCATTAATTATCGTCTTTATTGTCATTATTTTATTGTCATTCTATTACTCAAAAATTATTGCAAAGCCGCTTATTAAAATGAATCGTGTTACAAAGAAAATGGCGAACTTTGATTTTTCTGAAAAACTTCCAATATCAACAGACGATGAAATTGGAAGCTTATCAGGTAGTATTAACAGCCTTTCTGTAAATTTAAAAGATCGAATTGACAAATTGCATGTAGCAAATACAAAACTACAGCAAGATATTGAAAAAGAGAGACAGCTAGAGAAAACAAGAAAAGAATTTATCTCTGGCGTATCCCATGAATTAAAAACACCGCTAAGTGTAATCCGTAGTTTCGCTGAAGGCATTAAAGATGGTGTAAGTAAAGATACTACGTATTATACCGACGTTATTTTAGAAGAAACTGATAATATGAACCGCCTTATTGTCGAAATGCTAGAACTTGCAAAACTTGAATCTGGCACATATAAATTAGAAATTGAAGCTTTTTCAATTGGAGAATTAATCCAACAAGTTTATACAAAGCTATTATTTAGTATCGAAGAAAAAAATTTACACGTAGAGCTTGCATTAGATCCAACTATTTATGTACAAGCAAATCGCAATCGCATTGAACAAGTTGTCGTCAATCTATTAAGTAATGCAATTCGTTACACACCAAATGGGAAACAAGTAAAGCTATCTGTCATTGAGTATGAAGAAACGGTAAAAGTAGAAATTGAAAATAACGGTACGCCGATTCCTGAAGAAAGTTTAGATAAAATATGGGACCGTTTCTATCGATTAGACGCATCCCGTAGCCGTCATACAGGTGGAACAGGTCTAGGCTTATCCATTGTAAAAAATATTTTAGAACTTCATCATGCCGATTACGGTGTGTATAATAAAGAAAATGGTGTTGCCTTTTATTTCGAATTACAAAAAGCAAAAGAAGTCAAATAATTTGTTCTAATTTCACGAGGAGTTCACATGAAATTCACATACTCCCTTTATAGTAATAACTAGTTAATCCTTTCCTTTACACATATAAAAGAGGAGAGTGCGTGAAATGAAACAAGTAGGACAACCAATTCAAAATGAAAAACAATTAGAAAAAATCAAAGATATACTATTACAATCATCGAAGCGTGATGCTTTATTATTCGTGTTAGCTGTGAATTCAGGATTAAAAGTAAGCGAGATTTTACAATTAAAAGTTGGCGATGTTATTGATGAAAATGAACATGTTCGTCATTCTATTTTGTTCTATAATGACAAAATGAAAAAACATAAATGGTTCGCTGTAAATGAAGAATTGCAACATACTATCGAACAATACATGAAAGAGCGAAAAGTATGGAAACGAAATGAACCATTATTAAAATCTCAAAAGGGAACAAAGTCTATTACAAGACAACACGCTTGGTATATTTTAAATAAAGCGGCAAAAGAAGTTGGTTTAGAAGGGATTAGCTCACATACACTTCGCAAGACATGGGGATATTGTGCTTACAAATCTGGTGTAGATATTGCATTTTTACAACACTTTTTTGATCATAACACCCCATCCAAAACTTTAAAATACATCGGTATTGCTTAGTCATAATTACTGTAAATAGATTTTAAAAAAGGTAACTATTTTGTCAATAGTTACCTTTTTTAATCCAATAAACTCTATTACTTTCTTTACCATATTAATATATCTTTCTCTTTTCTTGTTTCTCCTATCTTCTAGTGATACTCTAGTAGTAGGGGGGAGAAATATGAACACATTAACAATTGAATTACCTAAAGAAACATTGGAAAAACTGCAATTATTACAACAAGCTCACAAACAGAAAACAGGTGCTGTCGTTACCGAAAGCACACTCATTCAATCTCTTATATCAAGAGAATTTATTCAAGAAATTACACCGTTTGATTTACAGAAATATGTACAACAAAAAGAACAGCGATAAAGTTCAACTTTGATTAGTAAGCGTTTTCACTACTGATTATTAGTTGAATCAAACTTGCCATTATAGGCAGTAAGACTCCCACCTCTTTTCTTGATGGTGGGAGTCTTACTGTTCGCAAATAGCGGGATAAACACCGCTATTTTCTATTGAATTGATTTTACATATTCCGCAATTGCATGAACTTCCTGTTTTGACAGTTGTGGCTTTTCTTCATATTGATGCTTCTCTACTGCCTCTTCAACGGTTTTCGCACTACCATCGTGTAAGTACGGGGCTGTTGCCCATACACCGCGAAGTGTCGGAGGATCAAAGTATCCTTTTAGTCTTTTATTTTGGAATCCCCCACGTGCATCACCATCATAATTTGTATCTGTTTCATTAGCAGTCCCAATGTTATAAAGGAAGTTTGTATTGTTCGTCGTTAATTTACCATTTTCATCAACAGCTTTTGTGCTATTTGTGAAATTATCTCCGCCGTGACATGTTAAACAATTTGCCTTTCCTTTAAACAGCTGCTCTCCATCCTTCGCAGTAGGTGTTAATTCTCCATTCCCTTGACGATATGGACTTTTTGGGACAGGAAACGAATTCGGATCATCCAAAAAGGCTTGCAAAGCATCATACATATGCTGCACATCTTTTGGAAGTTCTTTTCCAGGATCAATTTCCATCATACCGCCCATTTCACCTTGTACGGTATGAATATAATCTGTAAAATCATCACGTGATCCATCCCACATAAATAAACCTGTTTTTGTCGTTAAAACGTTGCTTGGTACATTTCGCTTCCCTTTTGGTGTCATTAATGATAAACCATTAATTTCTCCATCACTATGACATGTTGCACAGCTCATCCAGTTGTTTCCTGTAATCCCTGCTGCATATTTATCGCTATTTGCACTGTAGAATATTTCTTTTCCTTCACGTACAAGTTTCGATAAGGAATCTTTTGCAATTAATTTAACTGTCTTCTTATCAGCTTGCACTTTTGCATATGAATCATTACCACCTGTTTCTAAGAAAGCAAGATCATGACTCATCGCATTATGAACTACTAATGTGTTTTCTTTTGGAAGCAACATAATACCGCGCGGATTACTTCCTGGAATACGCCTTACAATTTGCGTTGCATTCCCTCCACGTGTTAAATCAAATACCATAAGATCTTCACTACCAGACATCACAACAAATGCCTTTGTTCCTTTTTCGTTAAAGGCTACATCGTATGGGTTTGATACAATCATCGTTTCATTTTTTGTATTCTTCACATTCATTGCTTCGAATAATTGTTTACGCTGATCTATAATTTCCTCATCTTTTTCTAAATCAATAATCGACACAGCTGGGAAAACTGTTTCTTCAAACTGAATTGGTGTATCTACATTTGTAAGCATATGTGGAACCCAGGCTGTTTTTCCATCTGGTGCAATAACAAATTGCTCTAATGTGTTTGGAATTCCTTGACTCTTTTTACGGTCTTCTTTATCTGGTGAAGATGCAAGTGTAATCACTTTCTTCACTTTATTACTCCCTGTATCTACAACACTAATTTTCCCCTCTAAATAGTACGGTACATACAATTTCTTTCCGTCTTTTGTCATTGCAAGCGTACGTGGGCGATCACCAATTTCAATCTTTTGCACTGTTTTCTTCTTTTCAAGATCAATAACTGATACATTACCAGAGCGAAAATTTGATACATATAACTTCGTTCCATTTGGATTTGTAACAACACCAAATGGCTCAATTTCAGTTGGAATTCGATCAATGACTTTCTTCTTATCAAGTGAAACAACATCAACTTTATTATCGTACATACAAGAAACATATAATTTCGTTCCATCCGGACTGATTGTTAATTGTCTCGGTTCTTTACCAACTGCGATCTCTGACACTACTTTTCTACTTTTTGCATCCATAACTGTCACTGTATTAATATCAATATTCGCTGTATAAATCCATTTCCCATCAGCACTCGTTACAATGTTATCACTATGAACAGCGGTGCTGCGCTTCTCTTCTTTTCCTGATGTTTTCATCCCACAACTAGCAAAAATCCCTATACTTAGGAGTAATACAACCGCCATAAACAATCGCTTCATTATCTAACCCTTCTTTCTCACTCTACCGAGCATCCCCTGTTATCTATATCTCCTACTGATGGAAATTTACTTTGTTACACCCTTTTTTCATAAAAACCGAACAAGTTTATCAACTTGTTCGGTTTATTAATATCATAAACTTATTTTTCTTTCTTCACTTCAACATTGACAAGCACTGGAGCAATACCATTCTTACCATGACCTGCTTGAATTTGTGGTACATTATCCTTATCTGCATTTCCAAGCTTCCCTTTTATATAAACATCGCCTGTATCCCAGAACTCACTTGTTTGCATCCCTTCTTTTAATGAAGGCCCATTGATTACTTGATCATAAAAATCAACATAACGAGAAGTAATCGTTTTTTGTTCTAATGAATCATATTTCGTTTTATCTGCATCTGTATTACTTAAATTTTGCAATGCAACACGCAACACTGCTGATACACTTCCAGCTGTATAAGGCGTATATTTCATTTCACCTTTTTTCGTTTCATATGCATGTGCTTCTTTGTTCCACATTTTACGATCTACTAAATCATATAGTTTACGCGCTTCTTCGCGATACGTTTCATCTTTCGTTGCTAAAAAGGCCGCTGTTAATCCTCGGATTGCTCCAAGCTGTGCTTCTAATGTAACAGGTTCAGTATCTTGTCCTTTTCCAATTGTATAACTATTTGCCATAAAACCATCTTTTGTTTTCATATTCTTTAATAAGAAATCTGCTTGCGTCTTAATCATATTTAGGGCACGTTTTCCTTCTTCTGTTTGTAAGCCTTGTGCCTCTGCCCCGCTTGCATATCCAACCGGCATACCATCAATGGCACGCTGGAATATACGAAGTGCCTCTACCATATAACCTGCATCAAACGTATCAATACGTTTGCCTTGTTCTTTTCCGCTATGCTCTGTAACAAATGCACCTGTTTCTTTGTTATAATGCATTGCTTCAATATTTTTAAAGACTTGTAACATGACATCACGATTCAATGAATAAGGGTCATCTGCTTTTACATCGTTAGACGTGTCACCATCTACATTTTCTACTGCTGCTTTAGCAAATGGTGCTCCATCAAATGCTGCTTGGAATGCTGGATTCACATTTTTATTATTAGGACGCTGATCTGCCATTCCAAAAAATTCAGCAGTTGGCCATAACATCATCCATTGATCGCGAAGCACACTGCGTGCATCTTTCACTTCTAATTGACCAGCTTTAGCAATGCCATTCTTTTCATCTTCATTTACTTTAATCTCATGAGGTAAGTAAACAAGGCCGCCCTCAGGGCTATATTTACTTCCTGCTCCGTTCGTTAATTGCTTTGTATTTGCATCATAAAATAGACCATCACGAATATATGAAAGTTTATTCCAAATTTCTTCTGTTAAAATAACACCTTGCATACCATCAGCACTACTTTTTCCAAGGCGAATATTCGGATCTTGATCTTGCGTATTTGATGTAGCTTCTAATTCTTCGTCCTTATCTACTGTATGGAAACCACCTAAAAAATCTCCCGCCCATAATGCTTGTTTTAAAAATGCTGAACCGTATGCGGCTGGTGTTAACGTTTTATTCATTTTCGAACGATCCCAGCGCAATGTTTTAAAATCCATTTGGAAGGCTGGTACATACGTCTTATCATCATTTTCTGCATATATAGACGTATCTACTTTTTGCATATAATGAGGGTCACCGCCAGCATATTCCATAAATGTCGGATACATATTTGCAAAAATTTCTTTACGTGGATATCCTACACTATCTGCTAGTGTATAAAACCGCTCTTCTAGCCAAGATGGAGCTTCTTTATTTGTTTCTTTTGTCATCTTCTGTACAATTGGGGCATGAAGTAAATGGAAACCAAGCCCTGATTTTTCTACTACCTCATACATTCCTTCTTCTGAGTACTCATAAGACTCGATTCCAGCCATATAATCAAATTTCGTTGGTTTATTTTGTTTTTGTGCATCTAAAAGATCTAAATCTAATCCTAAGCTTTCTGCTAACGGTTCCCCAGCTAATTCAAATTCTGCATATGCAAACATGTTTGCAGCTGTATCAAATGTATAGTCCGTTACTGGTACACCATATGTACTTTTTTCTTTTGCCGTCGTCTCTTCCTTTTTACCTGTACACCCTACTGAAAGTAACAGTGAGGAAACAACAGCAACTGTTGTCATCACTTTCCATGGCTTTTTCATCTATTCCCGCCCCTTTTAACGATACTGATAATTATTATCATGTAAACGCTGTTATTATATTATTAAATCAATCTTTTGTAAACTTTAAATTTTTCAAAACAAAAGATACAAAAACTATTGACAATGATAATGATAACCATTATCATTTATTACGAAGCCAACAATTGATGAATCAACCAAACGCTCAGTAACATTGTTACCCCTCTTTTTTCATAAAGAAAAACACTGTACATTCCCCCTGTTTGTACAGTGTTTTTCTTTTTATCCTAATTAGCGCTTTCAATCAATGAAGGTGAAGTCCCTTGATAAAAATACTACTTTATCCTACTACTATTTCACTTCATTCAAATAAATTTAGTTGTTCAGGTCTAGGTTCGCCATACGTAACACCAAGCATATCCATCATTTGTTTTGCATTATCTGCCGCATCTCCGCCAGAGTTATTGTTAAATAAAAGGTAAATTTCCTTTGTTTTTGATTTTAATTCTTGTAACCTCTCTATCCATTCTTCTAATTCCTGTTTGTTATAGCGATATAAACAACGGACTGCTCTCCAATTCTCTCCCGTATTCAGCCACCCATGTACATTGCGCCCGTGAAATCGAACTAAGGTCATCTGTTCATGCGTTGCTTCTAGTACAATTGGAATAGAACCAATTCCTGCTTGTGGTTCATCACAAATAGTATGGATCCAACCTTCTTGTTTCATAAATTGCAATGTTTGATTACGAAATTGTGGATAAAACCACGTTTGATTACGAAACTCTAATGAACATGGTATATCTCTCATCTTTTCTTTCGTATAGCGTAATAAATCCACATTTTTCTTTTGACAGTCGAACCAAGGTGGATACTGGAATAAAACCATTTTTAACTTATTTGCTTTTTGGAGAGGAACTATCGATTCTTTAAATGCCTGAAACATATCTTCAATATTTGCAAAAGGGGTCTCTCCGCGCATATGCCCTGTCATTCCTTGATAAGCTTTCACAATAAATGAAAAATTTGGCGGTGTTTCTAAAACCCATTTCTCATAATTTCTTGCAGGCTGTATGGCATAAAAAGAACTATCTACTTCTACGATTGGAAAATACTCACTATATGTTTGTAGTTTATGCTTCATTTCATAGGCATCTTTATATAAAGCGTTATGATCTCCCCATCCTGTTAACCCAATAGAAATCATCCGAACACCATCTCCTATCCACCTCTAAATCTCAAAAACATATTATGATATATGGACAAAATCCAAATTACAGAGTCATTTAATTGTCTCACATTAACAGGAAGTCCCACACACATACTAATGTAAGTTTCACTTTATAAATAATTCATCACAAAGTTACAATCTTAACAATTTCTATTCCATTGTTATCCTATGGCTTCTTAATCTACTATAACAAACCGAAAAAAAGTTTTGCTATACAAAAAACTCTCTTTCTTTACTTTTCTTTACCTCAGCTTAACGTTAATTTAACGCTTATTTTGTATAATTCATAGTGAAAGAACTTATACGAAACGAGGGTGAATGCAGATGAAAGTATTATCATCTATCCGCTTTTGGATTATTTTCATGTCATGTATAACGTTATGTTTTGCACTCTTTGTAATTGGAGAATACAATAAACCAAAAGCAGCCTCAAACGAAGGCACCATACCCTATGACGTCCTATATACAAAACAAAATCATATACCCCTGGTGCATGATGCGCAAAAAGAAAAGGTTGTTCTGAAGGGAATGGTGATAACCGACGCCACTTCGTATAAACAATTAGAAATAATTGCCAAACAAATCAAAGAAAAATATGCACATGAAAAACTCGATTCAATTGAACTTACAATCCATAATAAAAATAACAGTCAATATTATGATGATCTTGCTTTTGAGCCAACCGCTAAAGGAAACATTGTCATCTCCTATACACCGGTAACTAAAACCGCGCACAGTATGAATACAAATATAAATATTCAACTCAACAAGCACCCTTAATCTAAAAGGGTGCTTGTTTCTATGTATACGCACATTTTTTATAAATTAGTCAAGTATCCTAGGTCTTGTCCTGCAAAGATGAATATCATATATCGACAAATGATTTAAAGAGAGAGAACTTACATTAAGGAGGAATTATGTATGATGTATCCATACAATCAGTTCAATCAGTCGTATTATTCTAGAAATGCGATGAGAAATTACAAAAATTTAATTGGCACAAACGTTCAGGTTAATTTAGGAGGTCCAGAAAAAGCAGAGGGAACATTATTAAAAGTTCAAAGTGATTTTTGTGTCGTACAAAATGACGATGGTGTTGTTTACTATCCGTTACATCATATTAATGGCTTTGCCGAGCAATATGAAGATGACTCTGAAGAATCAGATGATAATGAACAAAACAACAATCAAAATAACCAATATGAGGCCCCTATCATTGTAAGCGGAAACCGTTTTGGAAGTGTTATTAACCGTCTAAAAGGAGAAACAGTTCAATTTAATCAAGGTCCGAAACAAATAGAAGGAACTGTTGTCGGCCGTACTAGAGATCATATTCTTCTTGAGGTTGATGGTCAGGTTACGTATGTACCAACGTTCCATGTTCAAAGTATGCGTTGGAACTATAATAATGACAATAATGACGATAATAACAATAACGATAACAACAATAATAACAATGATGATAACGAAACACGTAATCAAGATAACAGCGAAAAAAAGAGATGCAAACGATGCAAAAAACGCCGTTAAGACAATAACGGCTCATGTACTAGAAAATAAAAACATAAGTAAATCCCAGATTACTCATTTCATAATCTGGGATTTACTTCTTAAAAGAATGGAATCCATTCTTTTATTTTATTCATCCAATTTTCTTGCTGTTCTTTTCTCTGCTTTTCTTCCTCTTGTCGTTTTTTCTCTTCTTCTTTTCGCTTTTTTTCCTCTTCAATGGTTTGTAAATGTTTTGTATACTCAGCTTCTGGTATAAGCGACAAATCAAAGTTTTTTTGACTTGGCTGCCCAACTGCTTTTTTCATAATATCTTGAAACATCGTTGTCGTTATTTGACTACCACCAGGAACAAAATGTTCACTATCTGTTTTATCGTAGCCAACCCAAATGGATGCAACTAATTCTGGTGTATAGCCAACAAACCATGAATCTTTTGCACCGCTGCTCGGGCCATCTACAAGTTGTGTTGTCCCCGTTTTCCCAGCAGTCTCTACAGATTTAAGTTTTGCTTTTTCTCCCGTTCCTTTCTCTACAACCCCTTGTAATAAATACGTCATCTTTTGTGCCGTTTTTTCATCCGTAACACGAGTTTCTTTTTTATACCATTTCCCTACTACATTCCCTTCACTATCTTGCAGTTCCCGAATCGCATGTGCTTCCATTTGTACACCATCATTCGCAAAGGTCGCATACGCTTGTGCCATGACAAGTGGAGACGTTCCTTCACTCATCCCTCCTAGCGCTAACGCATAAGATTGATCATCATCTTGAAGCGGAATACCAAAACGTTCTAAAGACTTCACACCCTTTTCCAGACCAATTTGTTCCAGTAGCCAAACGGCTGATACATTATAGGAATTAGCAAGTGCTTCATACATCGTTACATTACCATGGTATACATTCCCGCTATTTTTCGGTGTATATCCATTAATGTCTAGTGGTTCATCTTTTAATACATCATATACCTCATATCCTTGTTCCAATGCTGGTGTATACACTGCCAATGGTTTTAATGTTGAACCTGGCTGGCGTTTTAATTGCGATGCATGGTTAAACTGTAAAAATTGATACGGCCCTCTTCCTCCTACAAGAGCTGGAACATCACCCGTTTTGGGATTCATGAGTACAACACCTGTTTGCATAATTTGATCAGAAGTAGTCTTTGGAAAATAATGATCATTATTCACAACATCTTCTACCGCTTGTTGCATCTTTGGGTCTAATTCTGTGTAAATTTGATAACCACCTGATAAAATTTCATTTTGTGTCAAGTCGTATTTATTCATTGCCTCACGAACAACATAGTCAACATAGTAAGGATATTTTCCCTCATATTGCTTTTCGACACCACGGTGAAGTGAAAGCCCTTCATCTTTCGCTATTTGAAATTGTTTGTCTGTAATATAGCCTTGTTCCTTCATTAAAGAAAGAACAACATTTCTTCTTGTAATTGATTTATTAAAGTCTTTAAACGGTGAATACGTAGAAGGCGCTTTAATTAATCCAGCTAAAGTGGCAGCTTCAGGAATCGTTAATTCCTTCACTTCTTTATCAAAATACGTCTTAGCAGCATTTTTAATCCCCCATGCTCCCTCACCAAAATAAATTTGATTCAAATACATTTCTATAATTTCATCTTTTGTATATGTGCGTTCAATTTTCTTTGTAATAAAATACTCTTTGAATTTTCTTGTAAACGTCCGATCTTGTGTTAAAAATACGTTTTTAGCAAGCTGTTGTGTAATTGTACTTCCTCCGGCAACAACTTCTCCTGCTGTTATATTTTTAATGATAGCATTAAAAATTCCGCTATAAGATATACCGCGATGCTCATAAAATTTTTGGTCTTCTACTGCAACAACAGCTTGAATCATAACGTCTGGAATATCTTTACGCTTAATTCCTTCTATTTTCGAAGAAGACAATTTTGCTGCTACCTGCTTATTTGCATCGTAAATCACTGTTGGCTGAGGTACTGCATGTTTTAATGCCGATATATCTTGGATTGTAATCATAATGTTCACAAAGATAAACAAAGATAAGCCAAAACTTCCTAAAATCAACAAAAATATCCGCAATTTTTTTCTTGTTTTGAACCACTCTCTTATCCTTTGTAATTGAGTGCTGTTCCACTTCATTCATTCACTTCCTCTACCTTACTTTCAAATGTATATATATGGGTAACATCTTTATCTTTACAAATTTTCTATGATATCGTTATAATTCGTCAAGTCTAAGCTACCCTTTTCATACTTTTTGTATGAAAAGGACATTCTATAAGTACGAGTATTACTAAAAAAGTGTTAACATTACTAATTTTTCAACTTGTCTAATGTTAAGTTTTTGTAAACTTTTCGATAAAATGTTTTAAAAACCGACAACTTTTTGGTAGAATGAACTAGCCAATATGCTTTACATAACTATTTTTTGGTGGGGGTAACAATATGGTTTTCAAATCGAGAAAAGATAAATTTTCAGAAATGCTAACGAATATTTCTGAAAATTTAAAAGAAGGCGCACAATTTTTTGTGGAGTATAAAATTAAAAACGCAAGTGATTTAAAAGAATTCTCCATGCGCATGAAAGAATATGAGTCAAAGGGTGATTCATTTATTCACGAAATCATTATGGAATTAAACAAAGCATTTATCACTCCAATTGAACGTGAAGACATTTTGCAACTTGCAATGAGTATGGATGATGTATTAGACGGATTAGATCATAGTGCTGGTCTATTTGAAATGTATTCTATTACAGAAGCAGACGAATACATGATTAAATTCGTTGATGCAATTAATCAATGTGCGATTGAAATTGCGTCGTCTATTGAATTGATGTCCAATAAAAAGCTACTCGATATTCGTACAAATGCAATCAAAATTAAAGACTACGAATCAAAATGTGATGATATTCGTAGACATGCTATTAAGCATCTATTCTCTCGTGAGAAAGATCCAATCAAGATTATTCAATACAAAGAAATTTACGAAGAATTAGAAGAAATTGCTGACAGCTGTCAAAGCGTAGCAAATGTTTTAGAAACAATTATTATGAAGAACGCATAAGGAGTTTGACCATGGATACACTCTTGATTTTAACCGTTTTAGTTGTCATTTGTGCTTTGGCTTTCGACTTTATTAACGGATTCCATGATACAGCAAATGCTATCGCAACAGCTGTTTCAACAAAGGCTTTAAAGCCAAGACAAGCCATTATTATGGCAGCCCTTATGAACTTTTTAGGTGCAATGGCATTTACGGGTGTAGCAAAGACTATTACAAAAGATATTGTCGATCCATTTACATTACCAAATGGTAGTGTCGTTATTTTAGCAGCGCTGCTTGCTGCTATCGCATGGAACTTAATTACTTGGTACTATGGAATTCCAAGTAGTTCATCTCATGCAATTATCGGTTCTATTGCCGGGGCAGCTATTGCTGCTGCTGGTTTTGGTTCATTAAATTATGAAGGCTTCATTAAAATTCTTGAAGCTTTAGTTATTTCACCGATTATCGCTTTCGTCATCGGTTACATCGTATATACTATTTTTAAAATTTCCTTTAAAAATTTTAACTTGACGAAAACAAACAAAAATTTCCGTTTATTCCAAGTGTTCACAGCCGCATTACAATCTTTTACACATGGCACAAATGATGCTCAAAAAGCGATGGGTATTATTACAATGGCCCTTATCGCAAATAATTATCACACTTCAACAGATATCCCTTTGTGGGTACAATTCGCGTGTGCAACTGCAATGGGTCTTGGTACCTCTGTCGGTGGATGGAAAATTATCAAAACTGTCGGTGGACAAATTATGAAAATCCGCCCTGTAAATGGTGTAGCTGCTGATTTATCATCATCAATTGTTATTTTCGGTGCAACTTTCATTCATTTACCAGTAAGTACAACACACGTTATTTCATCTTCTATTTTAGGTGTTGGTGCTTCACATCGCGTAAAAGGAGTAAAGTGGGGAACAGCAAAACGCATGTTAATTACATGGGTTATCACACTCCCTATTTCAGCTTCATTGGCTGCTTTATTCTATTACGTATTAGATCTTATTCTCTAAAGAAAAGTCGTCTTCTTATGTAGAAGACGACTTTTTTGTGAACACACATCATTCTGATTCAAAACATTGTATAATAAATGATGTATTTGTTACAAAAGAGGAGATGTTACAGTTGGAATATATTATGCTATTACTTGTTGGATTATTAGCAGGTACAATTGGAAGTCTAGTTGGTCTTGGTGGGGGAATCATTATCGTTCCGTTACTGATTAACTTACATAGTCTTTCTCCCCAATTGGCTGTTGGTACTTCAATTGTTACTGTCGTATTTACAGGTTTGGCTTCTACCCTCACATACATGAAGCATAAGCGAGTTGATTACAAAAGTGGCCTTATTTTATTTATAGGGAGTGGTCCTGGAGGAATTATCGGATCGTGGGCAAATAAATTTTTAAATCAAGATTCTTTCTCTTTATATTTCGGGGTTTTTCTCATTTTAGTATCCATTTTACTCATGATACGAGATAAAATGAAACCTCTATCGCTTTCGACCGGTTCTATTATTAAACGCTCCTTTACAACTTCTGAAGGAGAAATAATAACCTATCAGTTCCCACCTTTTCTTGCTATCATTATTTCATTTGGTGTAGGTTTTATTTCTGGTTTATTCGGAATTGGCGGGGGTGTCTTATTAGTTCCAGCAATGATGATTCTTTTCGCTTTTCCAGCACAAATCGCTGTCGCTACATCAATGTTTATCGTTTTTTTATCCGCAATTGTAAATTCAGCAACTCATATTTCACTTGGTAATGTAAGCTGGCTCTATGCCCTTGTTTTAATCCCCGGAGCATGGATTGGCGGGAAAATTGGAGCTTATATTAATACAAAACTAAGTGGTAACGCTATTATCAATTTATTACGCATTACCTTAATTATTCTCGGTACACGTATGATTATTAGTTCCATTTTGTAACGCATTCTTTTAGAATGCGTTACTTTTATATACATGTGTAAAGAAACACTCCTAAAATAATACATAATAATGAGCAAACACATAATAAGAGAAAGTTAGAAATATGGAAATTCCTCATGATAATCACTCCTATGTTCATTACATTTTGGTATTTTATTCCACTCTAACATGTAGTAATGCTTTCCTAAATTCAATAGGTAAACATAAAACTTTCATAAGAGCTTGCTTGGTTCAACTAATCATCTGTAGAGGATGAAGAATTCCCATTGACCATATCATACCGAAAAAAAGCAACATTTACATTTACAATGCCCTAACAATATAGAAGTGAGTGTTACAAATCATATGTAATTATTACATTATATATACAATCTTATTGTTTTCTATTTATAAACAAAAAACAAGCCGAGAAATGCTTCTCTTTACCTATAAGAGAAGCATTTCTCAGCTTGTTAAGCTTTCCTTAGTGTACAAGCGACCATCCCATAAAATCTTCATGGACTTGTCTTGCTCGTCTATCGTTTCTATCATATAACTCTGCATAACTATCTGTTTCTTCATCATAAGCCATCGTATAAATGATTTGTCCATCTATTTCGACCGATAGAACAACTCCACCCTTCATTTCTTCCACATGTATCACTGCATCTGTTGAAATCTTCACATCAGTCATTTTTTCATCTAACATGGTATGCCCCCTAAAAAATATTCCTTTCTAGTACCGTCCTTACACATACACACTAAACAGTATACTACTGTAATATGATATATTTCGTCAATAAATTAAAATTTCCATTAGCAGGAGACTACTAAATTGCAGAATAAAACTATAAGGTTTCTTCTGCAATTCACAAGTATAGTCTTATGCAAACAATTCCTCTATAATAAAATGAATAGCAATATATAAAGAGGTGCTTACATTGATTTTACATAAAGGAGAAATACTATTTCGTCAAGGAGAGGAAGGCCCTCTATATTTTGTAAAAAGCGGTCTATTAAAAGTAGTTCGCCTCCAAGAGGACGGCACGCCTTTTTTATTTAATATTATTGTTCCAGGTGAAACGATTCCTCACCACTCTTTAATCTCTCCAAAAGAATATCACGGCACTGCAATCGCTTTAATTAAGACAGAAGTAGAGCCAATTTTACGCAACGCATGGTATGAACAATTACATGCAAATCCCGAATCTTATGCCGATCTCGCCCTTCAGCTGCAAACAAAATTACGAATGATGCAAGAGCGTATCGATCAGCTTACAACCGTTTCTCCAAAAGAGAGGCTACTTCGTTTACAAAAATGGTTTACAACATATTTAGGAGACATTCCGGTCTATGAAATTTTAAACCAAACAGAAATTGGTCAACTCATTGGCATCCGTCGTGAAACAGTAAATCGGCTACTTCGAGAACAAACAAAAAACGAGGTGAATTAACACCTCGTTTTTTTAATTATTGCAAGCTAGCTGCTGGACCAAAGAATTCAAAGTGAATATTCTCTGGTACCACACCCCATTCTGTCAAATCTGCATGAATATGTTTCATAAACGGTACCGGTCCGCAGAAGTAGAAATCTGCTTCATTGGAAGGAATAATAGTTTGTAACCACGCTAAATCTATGAAGCCTTCTTTATCATAATTTTTTACTTTCTTATCTTGCTCAGTTGGATTAGAGTAGCAAGTATATACTTTTACTTGTTCATGCTCTTTTGCTACATTTGTAACATAGTCTTTCATTGCGTGTACATCACTGTTTAACGCTCCGTGAATAAAGTATACATTACGGTTTGGCGATTGCTCAATTAATGTATTTAACATACTCATCATTGGTGTAATTCCTACACCACCACTAATCAATACAACTGGTAACTGTGAATCCATATTCAGTACAAAATCTCCTGCTGGTGCGCTTAACGGTAAAATATCTCCTTCATTTACATGATCATGTAAATAATTCGATACCATTCCCTCTAGACCTTCTGCACTTTTCTCGCGTTTCACACTAATGCGATAGTAATCCTTTCCAGGTGCATCTGATAAACTATACTGACGGTTATGTGTATATGTTTCTCCTTCAATATTTAACTGTACACTTACATATTGTCCTGGTAAGAATGAAGATAGCGCTCCCCCATCTTCTGGTTTTAAATAAAAGGATGTAATCACATCACTCTCTTTTTCTTTTTTCACAACGATAAAATTACGGAAATCTTTCCAGCCGCCCGCTTTTTCAGCAGCTTCTTCATACATCTCTGCTTCTATACTAATAAATGCGTCAGCTATCACACCATAAGCTTCTCCCCAAGCATCTAATACTTCTTGCGGAGCATCAGCTACTTCTTTAATCGCTTGTAGCAAGCATTTACCAACAATTGGGTAGTGCTCTGCTTTAATACCTAAGCTACGATGTTTGTGTCCAATTTGTTTCACAACTGGAATAATCACTGCTAAGTTATCAATATAATTAGCAGCTGCGTATACTGCATTTGCTAATGCTTGTTGCTGTCTTCCTTGTTTTTGATTTGTATGGTTAAAAATATTTAATAGTTCCGGATGCTCAGAAAACATAATTTGATAAAAACGTGTTGTAATCTCCACACCTTTTTCTTGTAATAACGGTACAGTTGATTTTACAATTTCAATTGTTTTTGGACTTAACATACTATCCACTCCTCTATTTCCTTAGCTATTTCCTTAACTATTTCCATTGTATACGATATCAAAGATATAAGTTGTGATTTTAATCACTATAAACATGATGGTTTTGTGAAAAACGTTATTAAGTGAAACGTTATTAAGTGAAACTTCCATCAGTGGGGGTTTTCTTCATTCCCCATTGATGGTTAGTTGAACCAATCGGGCTTTTACGGGCAGTTATCCCCCAACTATCTTCTTTGCTTCCCTCTGCATCTTGAGGTGGGGGTCTTACTGCCCTTAATGCGGGATAAATGACACCCTCTATCTTCGTTAAAAAATTCCTCGTGAGATCGAGAAGAATGTTACTGTATATTAAAGTAACATCAATAATAAAAAGACATACTAAGTATGCCTTTTTTACTGTGCTTGTAATGCCTGTTCTATTACTTTTACATCTTTCCCATTTCCAAACTCTGTATACCCCCAGATATTCGTTTCACCTGTATATTTATTTACAAGAATATCAAGATCATGATATACACGATGTGCATAAATAACATATTCAATATTACGAGCTTCTACCCCTTTTTTCAAAATTTCATAACTTCGTTTCACATCTCGTTTTATTTGCTTGTTTTTCACTTTTGTCTCAACATCTTTTAAAGCATGTTCCTGTTCTTGAAACCATTTCATTAAATGGTTCCAGTCTCCATCTGTGTATTTTTCTGCTTTTCCATAATTTAAAAAGCCATTGTAGCTTTCATGTGTCGTGCGGATGAATTGCAGCACTTCTTTTGTCTCATCAACCTCTTCTACTTTCGGCATTGCCGTTACACCAACAGGCTTACTTGCATAGTGTACAAAAACTTTGCTTAAGCCGTAACTAGCGATTCCCATTACTATAAGAATTCCAAGTATACTGCACACCTTTTTCATACACCCGACTCCTTTTCTATACATAAACATTACATTTATTTCTAAAAAACGTAATATTTGTAATGTTCTATAAAAAAGAGAGAATTCCTGTTCAAATCATTCTTTCCATTTCGACAACGTTTTTCTACAAATTATTTGTAGGAAGTTGATTTTGTAAGATTGCATTTCCTTGATATGTAGCATATCCGAGTATTGCGAGTAAGAGTACGTATAAAATGAACATACCCATACGTGTTTTCATATTTGCAGAGTAGTACTTTTCATACTGTTCTTTTTCTTCTTCCCACTTATGTAATTTTCGCTCTGACACTGCTACTGCATCTTGCATCAATAGAAGATGCTGCTCTTTTTCCTCTTCATACGGCACGTAATCAAGTGGTTCAAATTTAGGAAACAAGTACTCTAATGCTATTTTTCTTTGACGCTCTTCTTTTGTTAATGATTTACCTCGCTCTTTCTGGCGAAGCATCGTTACTTCTTGGTGCATCATATAGATGGTACGATGTAGTGCTCCTGTTTCTCGTAATTCTTCTTTCAAACGTATCATATATTCTTTTACAGTATCTATTTTCCAACCAAGCTCTTGAATTGGTTGATTTCGTTTCGATACTCTGCGCCATTCTAAACAGCCTAATAGAAAAATAAACCCAAGAAAAATACTTTTTTGTACAATTGCATAACCAAGCAATATAACAAGGCCTACCGCCCAAATTTTTGTACTTACAACAGAAACAATTCGTCCCCCATCAAGTGGTGATACGGGAATTAAGTTAAAGAAATTAATCATACTACCAAGCATAATAACAAGTGCCCAAAACGGTTCTTTTGTTGTCATATACAGCGGAATTGCTGGTAAAAAAGAGAGTAAACCAAATAGCGGTCCCATATATGCAATGTATGCCTCGTCTTTTGCATTTTTAGGCAATTCTTTCATTCCTATAACCGCTCCCATAAATGGGATAAAAATAGCAGGTGAGGTTGCAATTCCTTTTCGTCTTGCTGCCCACAAATGACCCATTTCATGAATTAGTAATAAGTATACGAGTGCGACACCAAATTTCCATCCGTATATCGCTGCATAAGCGCCAAGAGATAACAGCATACTAAATATAGTAGAAAACTTTGCTAGTTTGACAATCGCAAATACAAACTTTAATTTAGACAACAGAAAAAGACCAACTGCTACAATAATCCCCCATAATCCTTTTGTATTTTGTTTCATATTCCTCTCCCTACCAATAATCTTTTTCTTCTTATTATGCCATATATTTTAAGTTTATTGGAAATCACTGTTTAATTGATCCATTTTTGGCCAATACTATACATGCAAGGAGGTGAAAACGGTGACATTACAATCTGTTATGATCGGTGCCTTATCTTTTCTAGCTTCTATGCTTATTTTTTATACTGTTGGACACGTATTACTATTAGATTGGCTACCAAACAATATTTTCATTAGCTCCATTATCCTTTCTGCACTTATTATCGCTTATTTTATTACGCGAAAATCTATGAGTGAACCGTCAACAAAAACAAAATAAAAGAGTGATGATATCTATCACTCTTTTTCTCATCTCCTAAAAGAAAGCCTCTTTATCTTTCTAACTCCATCTTTTCTCCATATTCTTTCACTATTTGAATAATATTTTGAAACGCACCAATCTCTTCTTTTTTATGATTAAACATTTTTAAATCATATTGATCATAATACGCTTCTAACATTTTTAGTTGAGACGGTGATAAATTGTTAGCAGGAACAAAAAAGTTCACTTCATATTGTTTATATCCTTCTTTCACTATTTCACCTTGAATTGAATCACTTTTTTCTTTATTTATTATCTTTTGCACTTTCGGAGGAAAATGTAATTGAAAATAATAATTTTTTTCTTTTTCTAACTTTTTATATAATGCATCTGAAATCGTGTAATACACCGTATAATGAACTGCACTTTCCTTTGTTTTAATATGAAAACGCGTAATTTGTAAATCCTTTTTCGTAATTTCAGTTATAGTTGATTGTTGTTCATCCTCATTTTGTGTTGAGGGTGCTGTCGGAAACAAAGAAAGCAGCTTTTCTGTATCCACCTTTGATATAAGGTAGAAATTCTTTGTATCGGTTTCTTTTTGTAACCAACCTGTTCTCGCTTCTGTACGAAGCCAAACTTTATACTTTTCTTCTTGTCCGTTTTTCTTAATTTTAATTACATATTCCGGTTCACCTAATTCACCTATTACGTTTTGTTTCTCCGCTTTATTTATAATATTTGCAACAATTTTTGCTTTCTCGTCCTTCAATATTTTTTCCTCTTGTCCTGTTTGGGATACAATTATTTGTATGCTCTCTTCCATAACACTCCCCGCTTCTTTTGCTGATTTCTCACCTTGTTCTATTTTCTTACCCATTTGGTTACATCCGACTAATAAGAAAAGAACAAACATGAATAACCATTTTTTTCGCATAGCTCCCATCCTCATTTCTCAAAATAAGAAAAGCTTATTGTTCTCAAAAGAAAACAAAATCAACCTAACAAACAAAATCGGATATAATATACATGAAAGGGGGCTTACAGCATGCCAATAGATTTTCACAGCCCAAACAATAAATATACGTATACAAATCGTCAAGCAACGGATTCATGGACGTCTATGATTCAAAATATTGTAGACGTCAAAGAAAAGAGAGTGATTGATATTGGATGCGGTGGTGGTATTTATACAAAACAACTCGCTATGATGGGGGCAGCTGAAGCAATTGGTTTTGATTTTTCAAATGAGATGCTCGAAGCTGCCAAGGAAAATTGCGCTCACATACAACACGTTTCATTTGTACAAGGTGACGCTCATAACCTTCCTTTTGCAGATGCAACCTTTGATATCGTTATATCACGAGCTGTTATTCATCATCTAGAGCATATTCCACAATTTTTACAAGAAGCATATCGTATTTTAAAGCGAAACGGTCTACTTATTCTCCAAGATCGAACAATTGAAGACTGCACGATTCCAGGAAGTTCAGAACATATTCGCGGCTATTTCTTTTCTTGCTATCCAAAATTACTCCATACAGAAGCTAAACGAAGACCTAAAACAAATCAAATACTATATTGGTTACACAACAGCGGCTTCCATACAAATCCTATTGAAACTCTTTGGGAAGTTCGTAAAGTCCATCCTTCAATTGAAAATTTACTTCAAGATTTATCACCTCGGACAGGTCGTTCTATTTTACATGAATTATCCGATGATGAACTCTCTCAATTATTAGAGCATATTCACTCTAAACTTCATAACAAATCTCCTATTATAGAACAGGATCGTTGGACTATTTGGACAGCCGTGAAAGAGTAGCAAGCCTCACAATGTGTGAGGCTTGCTACTCTTTCATAACCTTGTTCGGCAACACTCTTGATATCCACCGCTTCTTGCCTGTGCTCTTCCACACTTCGAGCATACTAAAAATCTGGATTGATTTCCAAACAAACTACCTTTATCAAAAAGTAACACTCCTGCTTGTTTAAACGAACGAGAATAATATAACCATATAAAACCACAAATTGCAGTAATACATACCAATACACCCATTACAAGCATCTTCGTCACCTCTGCTTTGTCTGTTCTTTCCAGCAAGTGGATGATTACATTATTCTCTACATTGAGCAATAAATCCTTCTTTTTTTCATGAAAACTCCCCGCACTTATCTTCCTCTAATCTTACAGTGGCAGATTTTCTCCTATTTTGATAAAGTGAAACTTCCATCAGTAGGGGGATTACTGCCTGTTCATATGGGATAAAAAACCTTACAATTTCCACAAAAAATTTACGATTTTTTAATAAAATAAAAAGTTGTCCTTCTATTACAATAAAAACACCAGTATATGTAAGGAGTGACAACATGATTAACTTTCTTTTATGTATCCCTTTTCTCATTTCTATAACTCTTTCTTCATTGTTTCCCACTTCAAAACCTTCCGAAATACATGTGCAAATAATCGGATTAAATGATTTGCACGGACAAATCAATACAACTACAATGCTACACGGACAACCTGCTGGCCGCGCCGATTATATAGCCTCTTATATCAAATCATATAAAGAACAATTCCCTCATACCTTACTTGTTCATGCCGGTGATATGGTTGGTGGAAGTCCTCCCATTTCTGCTCTCTTTCAAGATGAGCCAACAATAGAATTTTTAAATATGCTGAAATTTGATGTCGGAACAGTTGGTAATCATGAATTTGACGAAGGTATAGACGAACTAAAGCGACTTATTGATGGGGGTTTTCATCCAAAAACAGGTATGTTTCCAGGTAGCTCTTTTCCTTACGTTTGTGCAAATGTAGTAGATACTAACACAAATGAACCTCTATTTCCACCATATGCGATTAAGTGGATCAATGGTATTCCCATTGCTTTTATTGGCATCGTTACAAAAGATACACCTTTTCTTACTATGCACAATGATATTTCAGCGGTCACTTTTTTAGATGAAGCTACTGCTGTTCAAAAGTACGTACGAGAATTACAGCAAAAAGACATCCATGCAATTATCGTTCTTGCTCATGTAGCTGGCAAGACAACAGGCGGAATTACCTACGGGCCACTTGCTGATTTAGCAAGCAAAGTTGACGATGATGTAGATGTATTATTTGGTGGACATAATCATTCTTATATGAATGGATATGTTAATGGAAAACTACTCGTTGAAGGGTATTCTTACGGAAGAGCTTTTGCAAATGTGCAGCTCACAATTAATCGCAAAACGAAAGATATTACAAAAAAATCAGCAAAGATTATTCCTACTTATCATAATCAAATACAACCTAATCCAATCATCCAAACATGGCTACAGAGCTATCAAACAAAGATAGCCCCATTAACCGAGCAAATACTTGGAAAAAGCGTACACAAGCTGACACGAGATCAAAATAGAAACGGGGAAACAGACCTTGGTGCTCTTCTTGCTGCATCTCAACGTCAAGCTATGCAGGCTGACATTGCATTCGTCAATCCAGGTAGTATCCGTCATGATTTACCAGCTGGTTCCATTACATGGGAAAATACCTTTCTCATTCAACCTTTTGAAAATAAACTCATTAAAATGGATCTAACGGGTAGAGAAATTCGAAGTGCACTGCATGAACAATGGACTGATGAAATACGTATGTTACAAGTATCTGGAATTCGTTACACATGGAAAGAAAATAAGTTAGTATCAATTACACTAGAAAATGGGGAACCACTCGAAGATGATGCGACATACTCTGTCGTAGTAAATTCTTTTCTGGCAAACGGAGGCGATAAATTTACAATTTTCCAAAAGGGACGAAATCGCGTTGAAGGCCCGACAGATCAAGAAGCATTCGCAAATTACATTCGTTCTACTCCATCTTTAGAAAGCATTCAATCCAATCATATTCAAAAATTGGATTAACATCATGAAAAATATGTTAAAAATATCTACCTTTATATACAGAAAGAATTGAATCACCCTTACTATATATTGGATATTCTCTCACAGAATCTTCTAAACAAGTAAACATAACACTAAACAATGCAAAATAAAAAGGCGTTTCTACGGCCTTTTTTATTTTGTAAGCTGGTGGCGAAACGCATAAATAACCGCTTGCGTACGATCACTTACATGTAATTTATTTAAAATATTACTTACATGCGTCTTTACTGTTTTTAAAGCAATGAATAGCTCATCTGCAATTTCTTGATTACTCTTTCCTTGTGCAATTAATAATAAGATTTCAAACTCTCGCTCTGTTAATTCTTCGTGTAGCAGCTGTTCTTTCTTTTGACGCATACGTGACATCATTTTCCCGGTAACTTTCGGTTCAAGCACTGTTTCTCCATCGTACGTTGCCCGCACTGCATCTGCTATATCACTTGCTCTTGATGTTTTTAATAAATAACTAGTTGCACCGGCTTCAATGACTGGATACAGTTTTTCATCGTCTAAGAAACTTGTTACAACAACAATTTTCGCTTCCGGCCATTCTTGAATAATCGCACGCGTTGCCTCGACACCATCCATTTCATCCATAACAAGATCCATTAAAATAATATCTGGTTTTAATGATAATGCTAATTCTGAACCTTTTCTTCCGTTTTCTGCTTCTCCTACAACTTCAATATCCGGCTGAGTTGATAAATAAGCAGATACACCCATCCGAACCATTTCATGATCATCAACGAGCAATACTTTAATCATGCTGTTCCTCCTCTCTATCTATAAGAATCGGCACTTTCACCTCAATTTGCGTTCCTTTATTCGGAAAGCTTAATACCTTTAAAGTTCCGCCAATTTCATGGACACGTTCTTGCATGGAACGAAGACCGTATGATCCAGCTTTATTGACGCCTACTTCAAAACCTACGCCGTCATCAATAATTTTTAAAATTGCATATTCATCAATTTGACGCAGCCTTACTTCTGTTTTCTTTGCTTGTGCATGTCGCAGTGTATTTGACAACGCTTCCTGTACAATACGGAATAAGTGATCTTCTACACCTTTTTTCAATTGAATTGGCTCAATCAACCATTCAATCTTCATATGTTGTTTTCTTGAAAGCTCCGTTAATAATTCTTCAATACCTTCTGTTAATTTTTTACCTTCTAATTGAACAGGACGTAAATGAAGGAGCAATGCTCTCATTTCTGATTGTGCATTTACAACCATATTTTCAACAAGTTGTAATTGTTTTTGAGTAGTTTCTGATATATTAGCAGTTTGCTCATTAATTGCTGCCATCATCATTGACATAGCGAAGAGTTGTTGACTTACAGAATCATGAAGCTCCCTAGCTAAACGATGCCTCTCTTCTGAAATAACCTTTTGTCTCATTTCTTCATTCCAATGCGCTCGTTCATTCGTTACTTTTTGAAATAATCCTGCTTGCTCCTCTAATCTCCTAGCAAGTACAATTACCTTTCGCTCCACTTCATGAAATTCATCTTCTGCAGTAAACGAAGCATCTTTCGGGAAATTCCCTCGTTCTACTTCAAATAAAAAAGTCGTTAAACCTTGAATACGCTGCTGCATATAATAACCAATCGCATACCCAACAACTCCACCAATGAGAAGACTCATGCAGATAAGAAACAATCCAACTGGAACAGAAGCAATCGATTCTTTCCATAATAAATCATATACAGATTGCCCACTTTTCCATACATATACGATGGTACAAATGAATGCAATACTACTAGCAGATAACATAGAGTAGCGAATATACATCCATGAAATATTCTTTTGCCTTTTCATTATACTTTCCTCACTTCCGTATCGCCTACGATAAGCGAAGAAATAATTTTAATACGCCTAGGAGCCTCATTATAGTGTTCTGTTTTGAATGTTACATTGCGATTAAAACCTGTTTCTTCATGATTAGGAAGCAAAACTTTTCCAATAATAACAGAATGATTTAAAGATAGTTCAATATCGTATGGAACATACAAACGAATATTACCAATAACACCACGAATAACAATGACGGTTTCTCCTTCTGGAATCATAGCTGTTGTTAAATCAATTTCAACATCACCGATTCCATACTGAACATTAATATCTTCTAACTCATAAATATGATCCATTATTCGTACGTTACCAACCATTATATTCTTAAGATACGGTTCTGTTCGATAGATTTGTTTTTCTTCATTTATATATCCTTTTTCCTTAATTTCGACCTGTACCATTTTTGACTTCTGCTGACCTTGCACAAGCTGATAACCAACGAAAGCTAAACAAGCAAATAGAACAAGCACGAAGGCTGCTGATGAAAACAGGAAAAATACGAAAATGAGTCCTCCGACAAATAAAAGCACATTTCCTCTCACATATCGGTTCTTTTTTCGATAATTCCTTCCAAACATAATCATAATAAAAGCAAAAATAAGGGCACCCGGCTCAAAATGTCCGAGAATCATATCAAGAACAAGACCAAATCCAAATATAATGAGGAGCATTCCTACAAATTGTGTTTTCGAAAATTGTTTCTTCATCTCAGCTCCCCTTTCTTTGTCATATGTAAAGTGAAACTTCCATCAGTGGAGGTTTTTTCATCCCCCACTGATAGTTAGTTGAACCAATCGGGCTTTTACGGGCAGTTATCCCCACCTATCTTCCTCGTCTCTCTTTGAATCTTGAGGTAGGGGTTTTACTGCCCGTTAATGCGGGATAAACAGAAGAAAAAGGTATTGCATTCCAACACCTTTTCTTCTATCACTATATCATAAGCTTGTTTTATAATGTACTACAATTATTTTACTGATTCTTTTGTTATAGATACTTCTTTTTTCTCCTTCATTTCGCGCTCAAGCTTTGCAATCTTCATATCAAATGTGTCACGTTCATGATCTTCATTGATGCGAAGCTCTAAATCAAGAATGTGATTTTCAATTTCTTCAAAGCGTAAAAATGGGTTATTTTCATCCATTTTATGCAGAGCCGTATTCATGCGACGGTTCGCATGTGCCATATTTTCACGTGCCATTAATTCCATACGTTTTGCATTCATTTCTTTTAATTTATTTTTCATTTCAGAAAGGCGACGCTCTAATTCATCAATTTGTTCCATAACACCTGCATACATTTCTTCTAAGCGAGCTACTCGCCCTTCGTAATATGCGACTTCTTCTAATGCACGTTCTTGCAATTGCATTTCTCCTGCTTCTTGCGCAATTACAGCTTGCTTGGATCTCTTATTTACGAAATAACGCGCCTGCTCAAGCTCACGAGCAAAATTAGATTTTAATGTTTTATGACGCTCAATTAACTTTTCAATTTTTGTTACCTCACGTTCGCTATCACGTAAATATTGATTTAACATCGCAATTGGGTTTTTTCTTTCTTTCTCGTCTAACACATTATGAAGATCTGCAAGTATTGCCTCGCGTACACGTCCGAATAATGATTGTTTCATTTTAAATCTTCCTCTCTTCTACTTTATTATTTTAGTTGTTTAATATTAGTTATTTTTCATTAATTTGTTCCATTCATCTTCAAAATTGCTATATGGTTTAGAACCTTCTGAAGCAGACTCTACTACAACTTTTTCTTTTTTCCATTCGCGGTATCCATAATATAGAACGACTAATGCTACGATACCGATTAATGCTGGTGAATTAGAAAGGCCGATTGACAAGCCAACTAAACCGACAATACCCCAAGCTAACTTTCCAAAAAATGATCGTGCTCGCACAAATGACTTGTAGCTCCAATACACAATCCCTGCTCCAATTGCAAATCCTATAATACCAGCAAGACTTCCAAGAGCAATTAAAGCTAAAATACCGGCTGCGATAAACGCTAGAAACTGTTTCATCTTGTGCTTGCCTCCCTTCGATTTGATACTCTTATCTTAACTATTTTTTCATTTTTCTATAACGAGCTTAAGAACCGTTTTCTTCTCAGACTTAAGTCCTATTCATCATCAGACCTATATTTAAAGTGAGATGAAATTAGTCGTTATATTCAAAACAAAAGAGGATGCCTTATACAAGACATCCTCTTTTTCATTATGCTGTTTTTTCATATTCCTTTTTCTTAGCTATAGGTGAAAGACGCGGAAAATTAATTACAATTGAAATAATACCGCAAACCGCAACTAACATTGGATAAAATGAATACGGTAATAACTCAACTGGTGAAAGCGAAGCAAATCCTGCCGCTGTTAACATTTGTGCACCGTACGGGATTAACCCTTGCACGCTACAAGAAAATAAATCTAACAGGCTCGCAGATTTTTTCGGATCAATATTGTATTGATCTGCAACATTCTTTGCTAGTGGACCCGTGAAAATAATAGAAATTGTATTATTTGCTGTGCACATATTTGTCATACTTACAAGACCAGCAATTCCAAATTCTGCACCTTTTTTCGAACGAATATTACGCGTTAGTATATTCATTAAATACTGAATACCGCCGTTATATTGGATAATTTCAACCATTCCACCGATTAAAATCGCTAATAATACCATCTCCATCATACCATTAATTCCTACTGTAATACTTTTAAAGAAACTTGCTAATGTGTAGCTTCCATCTAACATGCCAATGATACCAGCAAACACTGTTCCTCCAGTTAATACAACTAGTACGTTACATCCAAGCAGCGCTGTAATTAACACCCCTGCATACGGCAAAATTTTCACCCAGTTAAACGCATGTGCCGTCATATTTGTATGAGTTCCTAACGTAAGAACGATTAAAAGTATAGTCGTAATAATGGCAGCCGGTAATACAATCAAGAAGTTTGTTTTAAATTTATCTTTCATTTCCGTTCCTTGTGTACGCACCGCAGCAATTGTCGTATCTGAAATAAAAGATAAATTGTCACCAAACATTGCTCCGCCAACAACTGTCGCCATAGCAAGTGCCATAGAAATATCCGTTTGCCCACTAATTCCTACTGCAATTGGCCCCAATGCTGCAATTGTACCCATTGACGTTCCCATCGCTAATGAAATAAACGCACCAATAATAAACAGTCCAGCAACTAACAAGCTTTGCGGAAAAATAGTAAGGGCTAAGTTTACGGTTGCTTCAACAGCGCCCATACCTTTTGCTGTTTCAGAAAATGCACCTGCTAATACAAAGATTAATACCATAATCATGATATCTGGATTGCCAGCCCCTTTAGCAAAACGTTCAACCTTTGTCGTAAAGTTTTCTTTTCTATTCATTACTAACGCGATAGCAACTGCAATTAAAATAGCAACTACGATTGGTAACTTATAAAAATCTCCTGTAATCACACCAGAACCAATAAATAGTGCTAAAAATATACCAAGTGGCAATAATGCCCATCCATTTCCTTTTGTTTGTTCCAAAGTAATATCCTCTCCTATTTCTAAACCTTTCCTTCACAAGAGCGAAAAAGACCTCTTCTAAAGAGAAGAGGTCTTATATATCATATAAGAAACACTCTTCTCATCTATCAAGCATATCGCTTGCTGGATTTGGCACAGCACTCTATATGAGTCCGCTGCCGAGGCATCGTAGGGCCAGTCCCTCCGCCTCTCTTGATAAGAAGGTTTCATATTATATTTTGTGTAAATCAATCCTTTATTACTTTACTCGCTGCAAAAGAAAATGTCAAATATTATTTCTATCAAAATAGTTGGTATTTTTTTGATATTTATAAAAAGTTACGAATGAATCAAACATTCCATGCAATTAAATAATATCTTTTATTTTCAAAATTTCTGTTTCTAAAATTGAAAACCATGAAAACTCCCGCCACTTATCTCCTTCGGATCTTGAAGTGGGGGTTTCTCGTGTATCACCTTCAAAAGATGCTTAACACGAGTGGAGTTGACACAGCTGCCTGATGGCACAACCCCTCTATTCCATCGGCAAACGCCTTTGGAACTGCTTTTTTTAAGATGTTATAGGAACCATTCACATCTGCGTTTAATAATTTGTTTTCTTTCGTTCGATACAGGCCACGCCTAATTCGTTTACCACTAAATACAGTAATTTCATATAGAAAAGCCCTCACGTATAACGTGAGGGTTTTGTTGTAATTTAAGCTGCTTGCTTCTCTGAAATCTCCTTCAAATAAGCTTGTCCTTTTTCTTCGTCATATTGACCTTCCCATTTAGACATAACAACTGCAGCTAATGAGTTACCTACTACGTTTACTGCTGTACGTGCCATATCTAAAATACGGTCAATACCAGCGATAAACGCTAAACCTTCAGCCGGAATACCTACTGTATGAAGCGTTGCTAATAATACAACGAATGATACGCCTGGTACACCTGCAATACCTTTTGAAGTAACCATTAATACAAGAAGCAATGTAATTTGCTCTGAAATTGATAAGTGAATACCATACATTTGCGCTAAGAAAAGAGCGGCAATTGCTTGATATAATGTTGAACCATCTAAGTTAAATGAATAACCTGTCGGAATAACGAAAGATGTAATGGCTTTCGGACAACCGAAACGCTCCATCTTTTCCATAATCTTTGGTAGAACCGTCTCTGAGCTTGCTGTAGAATACGCTAAAATAAGCTCGTCTTTTAAAATCTTAAAGAATTGAAAAATATTAATTCCAAATATTTTTGCTGTAATACCTAATACAACAACAACGAAGAAAATCATTGCTCCATAAACAACAATAACTAACTTACCTAATGGGATTAATGACGCTACACCAAACTTAGAAACCGTTACGCCAATTAACGCAAATACACCAAACGGCGCAAATTTCATTACTTGATTTGTCACCCAAAACATTGAATCTGCTACACCCTGGAAGAAATTCAGAACTGGCTTTCCTCTTTCTCCAATGGCAGCTACTCCTAAACCAAATAATACAGAGAAGAAAATAATTGGAAGCATATCACCTTTTGCCAATGACTCCATAATATTCGTTGGAACAATATTTACGAACGTATCAGCAAATGAATGGTGCTGTACTTGTTCTGTTGTCGCTGTATACTTAGAAATATCTGTTTTTTGTAACTGTGACATATCCACGCCTTTTCCTGGTTGGAAAATGTTCGCTACTAATAAACCAACAATAATCGCAATTGTTGTAATGATTTCAAAATACAGGATTGTTTTTCCGCCCAAACGTCCAAGCTTTTTGACATCACCAACGCCTGCCACCCCAACAATAAGACTGGCAACAACGATTGGTACGACGATCATTTTAATTAAGCGGATAAAAATATCACCAATCGGTTGTAAAATTTTAGCAACCATCGGATCACCATAAAAAATTGCTCCTACGGCAATACCGAGAGCAAGACCTATTAAAATTTGCCATGCAAGTCCAATTCTTTTCATACTTGCTGCGACCCCCTTCTTAGATGTTCTAAATTTCCATATTCTATTTTTCTATAAAATACAAAAATCACAGTATTAAATATTATAAGACTATTCAATACTTTCGCCCCTATTAAAATGATAAGACAAAAATAGAAATCTGACAACTAAAAAAATTTTCCTCTATGCAAATTTTTTTCTTGACAAAAACAAATCCAATGTCAGAAAACCTAACATGAGAACGATTCCTCTCTTCCTTATTTCTCGATATATGTTAGTTCGTAACATCAATAAATTTCTATAGTAGAGACGAACAATTTTTATGTGATTTCTTTATAATTTTCGACATTTAATAACAATTACTTAAATTTTTTTTACATTATCATTACAACAATAGACATTTTTCTCCTTCCTGTGATTATATAGAATAGGGAAAGGGGATAGACAGATGAACAAAAAAATAACAGCGTTTAGTTTACTGACAGCCGGCTCTATTTTCGTTTCTCCATTGCTTTCACCAGTATATGCGGAGACGAGTCAAGATAAATTATCTAATATTCAATCACAATTAGAAGGTAAACAACAAGAAATACATACGAAATCAACTGAAAAAGAACAAATCGAAAAAGAAATACAAGATTTACAGAAAAAAATCGATGAATTAACTGCTTCTATTAATAAAAATGAAGCAGATTTAAACGCAACAAAAGCTGAAATCGAAAAAACACAAAACAGTATTGATGAGAAAAAGAAACATATTGAAGAACTACAGAAAAAAATCGATACACGTCAAGAAGTAATTAAGCAGAGATTACAGTCCATGCAAGAGCAACCACGTACAAATTTAATTACAGAAGTATTAATTAACACAAACAATATCGCTGAACTAATAGAAAATATGTATTCTGTAAGTGTAATTTTAAATAATGATACAGATATCGTAAAACAGCAAACACAAGATCAAGAAACTGTAAAAAAAGAAAAAGAAGCGATTGAGAAAAAGGAAACACAACTTAAAGAATCTGAACAGACATTACAGAAACAACAGCAAGAACTACAAGCAAATCAGCAACAACAGCAAGCATTAATTACCGATTTACACGAAAAAGCTTCAAAGATAGATTCTGAGATGGAAAGTTTAGAAGAATCAAAGACTATTTTAGAAAACCAACGTCAAGCTGTTCAAAATGCAATTGAAGAGGAAAACCGTGCAGCAGAAGCGAAAAAGGCTGAAGAAGCAAAAAAAGCTGAAGAACAAAAACGATCTCAGCAATCCGCTCCTTCAGTGCAAGCCGCTCCTTCAGCGCAAAGCCAACCTGCACCTCAAGCGAAAAATACTGGCGGTTTTATTAAACCAGCAGCTGGTAGCTTTACTTCTGGATTTAATGATCCATCACGTGATCGTCATAAAGGACTTGATATCGCAGCTCCTGGAACCGTACCAATTGTCGCTGCAGCCGATGGAGTTGTTATTCGCTCCGATTTCTCTAGTAGCTACGGAAATGTTGTATACTTATCGCACCGTATGAACGGTCAAACATATACAACTGTTTATGCTCATATGAGCAGCCGCTCTGTTTCAGTTGGACAAAAAGTAACACAAGGCCAGCAACTCGGCTTTATGGGGAACACAGGTGATTCACACGGTCAACACTTGCACTTCGAACTGCACATCGGTGAGTGGAATCAAGCAAAATCAAATGCTGTAGATCCAGCTCCTTATATTAAATAAAAAAACTCGGCAATTGCCGAGTTTTTTATTTATGGAAAACAAGTGAATCTCATCTTTCACATGCACTTCTTATATATATTTTATGATTTTTAACACCTTCTAGGCATTACACATACAATAACATAAAAGCTTTTTTGAGGAGGTCTACACATGAATCAAGAATCACAAGCAGCCCTAATATTACAAGAAGCCAAAGAGACATTTATAGGCCGATTATTTTCAGTAACTGGATCCGGTATCTTTTTTATTGGTTCCTTCATCGCAGCCGTTGTAGCTTTTAAAACATACACTCGTCTATTACAAACTTCTACATCATAATAAAGTGAAACTTCCATCAGTGACGCTTTTCTCACTGATGGAAAGCTCTCACCAATCGGGCGCATGCCAACAGTTATCCCCCACCTCTCTTCTTTGTTCTTTCTGAATCTTGAGATGGGGTCTTACTGCCCGCAAATAGCGGGATAAAAAAAGCGGAGAATATTCTCCGCTTTTTTTAACTAAAGTACACCAATAACATTTAAAAATACAAGAAGAACCGTAATCGGAATAATATAACGCAGCAAGAAGAACCATACATGAAATAATATTTTTCCGCTCGTTTCTTTAACTTCTAATTCTTGCATTAACAACTCTTTCTTCATTTTATTTGGTACAAAGAGCGAAATTGCTAACACACCAAGTGGAAGTAATACGTTACTCACCGAAAAATCCAATAAATCAAAAACGGTCTTTCCGAATAATTTCACATCGCTCATAACTCCAAATGATAATGCCGCTGGAATTCCAACTACGAAAATAAGTAACCCAATTAAGAGCGATGCTGATGGACGCTTCTTTCCATCCCCTTTTGCTACGGAAGCAACAACAATTTCGAGCATAGAAATTGCCGATGTAAGCGTTGCAAAGAAAAACAGAATTAAGAATAAAATAAAGAAAAAATGCCCGAAAGGAATTTTTGCAAACACAGCTGGAAGAACGATAAATAGTAACCCCGGCCCTTCTGTTGGACTAACACCTAACGCAAAAATCGCTGGAAAAATTGCTAGCCCTGCAAGTACAGTAATAAAAACTGTTAAGCTTGTAATCGATATTGCTGATTTTGCTAAATGTTCTTCTTTTTTCAAATAAGAACTGTACGTGACCATAACAGACGCTCCAACCGTAAGCGAAAAGAATGATTGTCCCATGGCGTATAAGATTGTTTTTGCTGTTAATTTCGAGAAATCCGGTTTTAAGAAAAATTTGACACCTTCCCATGCTCCGTCCAATGTAAGAGAACGAACAATAATTGCAAGAAACAGAACAAATAATAGCGGCATCATATACTTACTTGCTTTTTCAATTCCTTTTTCTACACCTTTACTTACTATAAAAATTGTGCAAAGCATAAAAATAAATTGTGCTCCAATCGCACTTACTGGATTTGAGATTGTTTCTCCAAACAACTTTGCGTAATCAACGGCATTCCCCCATAATCCACCTGTTACACTATAAAATAAATAAAGTAAAATCCAGCCTCCAACAACACTATAAAATGCTAAAACACAAAAACACGTTACAACTCCCATGCGGCCAATCCATGGATATAATTTATTATTTGGTACTAATACTTTATACGCTGTCACCGCTTCTTTTTGCGTACTGCGACCGATAACAAATTCCGCCACTAAAAGCGGCAGACCGATAAATACTGTCATTAATAAAAAGACAAGGAAAAAGGCTCCTCCTCCACTATTTCCGGCAACATACGGAAATTTCCAAATCGCTCCAAGCCCAACTGCTGCCCCGGCTGCTGCGAGTACAAACCCAATTTTCGACGTCCATTGCTGTGTTTCTTTCATTTTCACTTCTCCTGATCTGAATATTTCTGTTTTTTTCATTCATATACTTTCAGTTCATACTCGCCCACCTCCTTTAGAAAATAAAAAAGTCCCCTACACGCTAATGCATGTAGAGGACGATATATGTAATATAATACCGTGGTACCACCTCAGTTGGATATAATTATCCCACTTTTCAGGTACAGGAATGCTTCCGATACCCTATCCTTGTAACGGCGGAACCCGGGTTGCCTACTATTAGTTCAACATACCTCTCGCAAGCCCATTCTGTATATTGTATCGTACCGGGCTCACACCTTCCCCCAGCTCTCTGAACGCTTCAAATATACGTACTCTTCTTGCTCATCGATTTCATGTATTGAAGTTCATTGTGATTATAGAGGAGATTATTACATTTGTAAAGAACAAATTAATTTACATCTCCTAAATATACTTCTGTCTTTTCATGATGAATAAAATGTTGTTGCAAGTGCACACGTAGTGTTTTCGGATATAAGCGATATTGCTCAATGTTATGTAGCGGCAACCACTCTACCCCAATTTGATCTGTATCTAGCTCTGTTGCGCATTCTATATTCGGTTCGCTAAGAAGTGTACACGAGAACATATATTCAATTTGATGAACATCAAAATCAAACGCGGCATATTCATGATTTTTACCTATATATTCTCTAATAAACAATAACTCATTTGGTTTAACTTCCGCACCGATCTCCTCTATACACTCTCGTTTTACCGTTTCCGTAAATGTTTCACCCGGTTCTTGACCACCGCCAGCCAGTGTATAATATTCCCCATATTGGTCACGCTTTTTAATTGCCAAAAAATGATCATCCCGTACAATTAATGCTTTTACTGAATTTCTGATTTTCATATCTCTTCTCCCCCTTTTCAGTAATGCATTCTTTATTTTATTCAAAAGAGGGAAATGTTACAAACTATCAAAATACTAGCTTTTCATCTAAAGAATACAAGAATTCTTCTCGGTGCTGTACATTTTGTACATAAACAGACTTCAGTACTTCCTGTAACACAGCATTCTGCGTCTTCTTATCTACTTGTAACTGCTTCACTTTCATACGTACTTCATATAAGAAATTCACATATTCCTCATAACTATCATCATATTTCCCTGCAATTTCATCACGAATTTTTTTCGCAAGCTTTGGGCTTGCCCCCCCAGTAGATACAGCAATATTTAATTTCCCACGATGAATAGCTGCCGGAAAATGAACATTACCGCTCTCAGGATTTGTAATTACATTTACAAGTTGATTCGGCGCTGCGTCATTTGCAATTCTCTCATTTAACAGTGGATCACTTGTTGCAGCCACGACTAAAAATGCATCTGCAAGGTCACTTGCTTCATATTCTTTTTGAAACCAGCGAATTTTATCTTCTTCTACAAGCTGAACTAAACTTTTATCAAGTTTTCTACTAATTACAATAATACTGGCTTCTTCTTGCAATAAAGGTGCAATCTTAAATGCCGCGACTCGTCCGCCGCCAATGAAAACAACACGCTTATTCTTTATTCGCACTGTTAATGGGTACATATACATCCTCCCTTATCATTTCTTCTGTACGTTCAATTAGCATGTCTTGAAAAGCCTGGTTTTTGCTTAAATACGGACATAATACAATGTGAGAATGGTTGTTTTCCCGAACTGCTTTTTCAATTCTCTTCATTAACAATCCTGTGAACAAAAGATACGGAAGGATAACAATAGGGGCGTTCGTTGTTTGATCAAGCTCATGTAGCTTCTCTTCAAATTGTGGCCTAGCCGCTGCTAAATAACATACTTCGACCTCTGCTACTTCATCTGCCGTTTTAAACAATGACGCAATGTCCCGGACATCTCTTAACGTTTCTTCATCACTACTCCCTCTTGCTACAAGTAAAAGGGTAACTCGTTTGCCAATCGCTTTCATTCCGCTACCATCTAGAACTGCAGTAACAAGTTCACGAGAAACGCCAAATGGATTTCCATATGAAAATGACACATGAGGATACTGATTTTGTAACCGTTCTAACTCCTTAGGAATATCCTTTTTCACATGAACTGCCGCTAATAAAAAGACAGGGACAATCACAATTTCAGTTGCCCCTTTTTGCACACAAGTTGTAATCCCCTCAGCGATAGAAGGTTGTGCTAATTCTAAAAAACACATTTGTTGAATAGGAGCTGATACACGTTCCATGCACGATGTAACAAAAGCAGTCGCTTCTTTACATGCTTCCTGTAAACGACTGCCATGACAAATATATAATACTGCTTTCATATTAAAGTACTCCGCTGAGTGGATACGAATGTTCAAGCGTTTGTTCAAACCAATGAATTTTCTCACGGAAGCGGACAACTTCACCAATTACAATCATACTTGGATTTTGAATTTGCTCATTCTCTGCCACAGATACAATACTTCCTAATGTTCCTGTAATTGTACGCTGAGATACTGTTGTCCCCCACTCGATCATCGCCACTGGTGTATGTTCACTTTTTCCATATTTCAAAAGCTGTTCACATATATAAGAAAGGTTGCTTACACCCATATAAACAGCAAGCGTATCCACACCTTTCGCTAAGTTTTCCCACTTCACCTCTTCTTCTGCACCTTCTTTCCGGTGCCCTGTTACAACCGCAAAACTTGTACTAGCTTCTCGGTGTGTAACAGGAATTCCCGCATACGCAGAAGCTGCAATACCAGCTGTAATACCCGGAACAACTTCAAACGGAATACCATGTTTCACCAATGCTTCCGCTTCTTCTCCGCCTCTTCCAAACACAAAAGGATCTCCGCCTTTTAGACGCGTCACAACCTTGCCTTTCTTTGCATATTTCACTAGAAAAGCATGAATCGTTTCTTGCTTCATTGTGTGATAGTTCGGAAGTTTCCCGCAGTAAATTAAATCCGCTTCTGGCTTTGCATAAGAAAGTAACTCTTTATTTACAAGACGATCATATAAAATGACATCTGCTCGTTGAATACATTTTACTCCTTTAACAGAAATCAAATCTGGGTCGCCAGGTCCCGCACCAACAATGTACACTTTTCCCATACTTTCTCCCCATTTCTTCTATAAAGTGAAACTTCCATTAGTAGATTTTTTCTACTGATGGAAGTCTACAAATCTTCATCTTACTGCCTGTTAGCATCGTATTAAGTCGTTTCTTGTTCATGCAAAACAAAAGCTGCACCCTTTCGAATTTTCTTCTTCTCATATAAAGAAATCTCTTTCACTTCCGGTAAAGGCAGAAAATATTTTTCAAGTTCTATTTCAACGAGACGAAATGCCTGCTCTTCACTTTGCGCAACAACGACTACAGGAACAACACCATTTGCTAAAACTGCTTCAAAACGATATAAGTCCATATTGTTCCCCTCCTAAGATGCAATCACTTCTTCTAAAATCGTATTTAATGCTGCTTGTAAATCCGTTATTCCAATACGACCAACAAACTCATAAAATGTTTCACTAGGAAGTTTATTTTCTTTAAAATATGTTAAAAACGCAACGAGAACATGCGGCAAATCTTCACCATCTATTTTCCCTTTTAGCTTTTCATTATAAGTACCGCCGTCTAGTAACGTTCCACCTACATAAATTTCAAAAGCTTCAACAATCCCTTTTTCTTTCGTTTTCATTTTGACACCTTGCAAACCGATATCCGCAATTTGTCTTTGTCCGCAAGAGTTTGGACAACCGATCATATGAATACGAACTGGCACATCTAATACAAGCTGTGTATCTAAATAATCCGCAATATTGCGTAATCTTTCTTTCGTCTCCACTAATGCCAAGTTACAATATTCAATACCTGTGCAAGAAACTGCATAACCGATAAATGACTTTGGTTTTGCAGAGATTGCTTCCAATAGTGGTTCTTGCAATAGGACATCAATATTTTCTTTCGGTACATTCGGAATAATAAAGTTTTGCGAATTACATGTACGAATTTCACCGTTTCCATACTGTTTTGCAATTCTAGCAATCTCATACATTTCTTCTGCATGCAGGCGACCAACTGGTACATTAAAACCAACATAGTATAAATCATCTTGCTTTTGCTTATGAACACCGTAAAAATAACCAGCATTCCAACCCTTTAGGGCACTTTCTCCTCTATCATGTAAAGTTCCTGTGTATTGTAATAACTGTTCTCTAAATTTTTCTGGTCCCCAATCTGCAACAAGAAATTTTAGACGAGCAAGATGACGCTTTTCACGATATCCAAAATCACGGAAAATGGTTGCGACGGCAATTGCTACATCTTTCACTTGCTCCGGTAAAATAAATACATCTAGTTCTTCTGCTAAATATGGACGCGCTGATAAACCGCCGCCTACTTTTAGATGAAAACCAATGACTGTTTCTCCGTTAATTTCTTTCGTTGCAGGTGTAAATGCTACGCAGTTAATCTCAGCATTTGCTGAATTGTACACATTCGAACTAATCGACATTTTAAATTTGCGAGGTAAATTTGAAAACTCTTCATTATGCTGAAAATATTCATATACTTCCTGCACAATTACTTGTGTATCAAACAATTCATTTTCATCAATTCCAGCAAGTGGATTCCCTGTAATATTACGTGTAATATCACCGCATGCACCGGCTGTGGATAACCCTACTTTCTCTAGCCGCTGCAGAATATCTGGAATTTGTTCAATTTGCAGCCAATGAAACTGAATAGCTTGACGCGTTGTAATATCAAGCACATCACGGCCGTAATCTTCAGCGATAGAAGCAAGAGTTTCCACCTGTTCGTTTGTTATAATTCCAGATGGTATATTTACACGCATCATGAAATATCCTGCCTCTTTTGGGCGCTGCAAATATAAACCTGCCCACTTAAAAGAATCCCATTCTTCTTTCGGAATAGACGAAAATCCATGCTCAGCATAATACGGAATATCTTTAAAAACTTCTAAACCGTCTTTTTCTAATTTCTTTTTTTCAGTTGCATTTAGCTTTTCATTGTTTGCCCATACTTTTTCATAACTCATCATGTATCTCCTCCTAGATAAAGCTTCTTTCTTGCAAATAAGCAATAATTTGCTCCGCACACTGTTCGATAGAATAGCGATGCGTTTCCACAATAACTTCAGCTTGAATCGGCTCCTCATAAGGAGAATCAATTCCCGTAAATTGCTTAATATCCCCGCTTCTTGCTTTTTTATAAAGTCCTTTCGGATCACGCTTTTCACACTCTTCAATCGGACACTTTACGAACACTTCAACAAACTCACCTTGTTCTAATATGTCACGCACTTGCTGACGATCTTCACGAAACGGTGAAATAAACGCTGTTAATACAATTGTTCCATTATCAACAAATAATTTCGCTACTTCACCGATGCGGCGAATATTTTCTGTGCGATCACCTTCCGAAAATCCTAAATCTTTATTTAAACCGTGACGGATATTATCTCCGTCTAACACATAATTACCAATATTCTTATCAAATAACTTGCGAGTTACTGCATTTGCCACCGTTGATTTACCAGAAGCCGACAATCCTGTAAACCAAAGAACAAAGCTATGATTTTTGTTTTGCTTTCGGCGTTCTTCCTTTGAAACAGATGCTGTATGCCAAGTAATATTTGTTCCCATCTTTTTCTCCCCTTACTTTGTCACAACTTCTTTTTGCAAACCACGAATTAAGACTTCTACGACTTCTTTACGGCTAAATGTACTTGGTGGCAGTTCTCCATTTCGCAAGAGCTCTCTTACCTTTGTACCTGATAAAATGACATGATCTTCTTTTCCGTGCGGACATGTTTTCGTTGATGCCATTCCCTCACATTTCGTGCAATAAAAACTATGTTCAAAAAAGAGGGGTGTAATTCCTAATTCTTCTATTGTAAAGTTCGTAAAAATTTCCTGCGCTTCATACGTGCCATAATAATTTCCAACACCAGCGTGATCACGGCCGACAATAAAATGCGTACACCCAAAGTTTCTTCTTACAAGTGCATGGAAAATCGCTTCACGCGGCCCAGCATATCGCATCGCTGCTGGAAATACTGCTAAAAAGACACGATCTTTTGGATAGTAGTTTTCTAGAAGTACTTCGTAACTTTCCATTCGAACATCAGCTGGAATGTCATCTGATTTCGTTTCTCCAACAAGTGGGTTTAAAAACAGGCCGTCAACAATTTCAAGCGCTGCTTTTTGAATATATTCATGCGCGCGATGAACTGGATTTCTTGTTTGAAAACCAACGATTGTTTTCCAATCACGCCGCGCAAACTCTGCTCGCGTTTCATTTGGATCTAAATGATAAGCGGCAAATTTTTCTTTTTCAATCCGTTTCACAAGCGTAATTGGTCCTCCCACATATATATCCGGACGATCGTATAATTTCTTAACACCCGGATGTGCTTCTTCTATCGTTTTATAGACAAGTAACGCCTCCTTTTCTTTATCAGGCGCATAAATCTCTTGAACTTGAATCACACCGTAAGTTACACCTTCTTTTACAAGTCGAACTTCTTCCCCCACTTTTAATTCCTTCGCTTTTTCTTCTGTTATAGGTAATGTAATTGGAATGCTCCATACATCTCCATCTGCTAATCGCATTGTTTCTACTACTGACACATAATCATTCTTTCCTAAAAAGCCAGTAAGTGGGCTATATCCACCGATCGCAATGAGTTCTAAATCACTTAATGCGATTCCATCTAACTCAATTTCTTTTACAATATGTGCTGTTTCATATGTTTCATCAATTCGATTGACTAATATTTTTGTATCACTCATTTTCTTTTTCTCCTTCTATATCAAGTATTAACGAATAGTAGTCTTCATTGATAATGAAGACCACATTCTGTTTTCAACTTCCCGGCCCAGCGCCCATCTCGCGAATCTCCACCCTCTTGCACCTGCACGGTACATTTTTCACATCCGATGCTCGGATACCCAATATCATGGAGTGGGTTGTACGGCAAATTATGCTTGTATACATAGCGCCATACTTCTTTCCAAGTCCAATGAATAAGCGGACAAATTTTAACAGATTGAAAGCGATGATCTCGATTGACAAACTGCGTATGTTTTCGCGTTTCAGACTGTTCTCTTCTTAAACCTGATATCCATGCTTTCCTACCTGTTAGCGTTTCTTCTAACGGCTTAATTTTCCTTAATCGACAACAAAGATTTGGATTATGTTCCCATAATTGATCACCATACTCTTTTGCTTGATCCTCAAGTGTAAGTGCCGGCTGCTTTTCAATAATATTCAATTTAGGAAATCGTTCCCTGACTTTTTTGATTAAGTCATATGTTTCTTGAAAATGAACATTTGTATCTAAAAATACAACCTTTGCAGATGGATTTACTTGGTTAATCACGTGCAATAAAACCATTCCCTCTATCCCAAAGCTGCATGCATAAACAATATCGTCCTCATAATGTTCATACGCCCAGCGTACTGCTGCCAAAGCGCCTTTCGTTTCGTCGTCTTCCTGAAATGAAACAAAATTATCTTGCCACGTTTCGTACGTTAACATCGTTGTCCCCCCTCATAACACCCATACAAAAAGGCGGCCTTAACCTATAGAAATAGATTAGGGCCGCCTCTAGTTTTTCTAGTCAGCGTGCTTATTTTAAGCGTACTTTTTCACTTTTTTCAAGCTGAATTACTTTACCATCTTGCACAACAATTGTAATAGAACCATATTTCATATCAGCAAGCATAGATTGAATCTGACTTGCTACTTCTTCAAATTGTCCGCGCACTCCCACGAACAGCCCCCCTTTTTCATAAAAAAAATCTTTCCCATTTCGAAAAGACTGTTCCGGTAACGTATCTACCTTATCTTCCAAAATGGATACCATTTTGCTGGAAGTAGCACCTTACTCCTATAAAGTAGGTTGCCGGGCTTCTTCGGGCCAGTTCCCTCCGCCACTCTTGATAAGAATTATATTTGTATTTTATCACAATTCTGATTTTTTTCAATCCTAGTTTTCCGATAAATTTTATGTTTTTTTGACAAAGAAGGAGTTGTTCACCTAAACAACTCCCACTTCAGCTAAGTAAGGACGCAGTCATACAAGTTCCTTTACACGTATGCGATCGTTCTCAATAATATTTTCATACGATTCTCTCTCCACAACAACTTGTGATTTTCCGTTTTTTGCAAACACAACTGCTGGGCGACGAATACGGTTATAATTATTTGCCATCGAATAACCATATGCCCCTGTACAAGAAATAGCTAAGAGATCACAAGAAACAACTTTTGGAAGCTCTACATCCCAAATGAGCATATCCCCACTTTCACAACATTTGCCTGCAATTGAAACAACCTCTTCAGCAGATTCATTTGCTCGATTTGCTAGTAATGCTTCATAACGGGCTCCATAAAGTGCTGGGCGAAGATTATCTGTCATACCTCCATCAACCGATACATATTTACGGATACCTGGAATATCTTTAATCGCTCCAACTGTATACAGCGTTGTTCCTGCATCCCCAACAATGCTACGGCCTGGTTCCACCCAAATTTCTGGAAGGGGGTATTCACATACTGTAAACTGCTCGCGTACCGCATCCGTCACAGCTTTCACATATTCACCAAGGGCAAGCGGTGTATCTCCCTCTGTATAGCGAATTCCAAAACCGCCTCCTACATTTAATACTGGAGCTACATAGTTCATTTCTTTTCTCACTGTTTCCAAGAAGTTGCGAAGCACTTCAATTGCACGAACAAATCCTGCCGTCTCAAAAATTTGCGATCCGATATGAGAATGAATTCCTAATACACGATAGTTTGATTTTTCTAATGCACTTTTTATCGCTTGTGATGCATGCCCTGTTGAAATACCAAAACCAAACTTAGAATCATCTTGACCTGTTGTAATATATTCATGTGTATGCGCTTCTACTCCCGGCGTCACGCGCAGCAAGATATTCACAACTTGCCCGTATTCTTTCGCTAAATCATGCAATACCTCTAGTTCAAAAAAATTATCTACAACAAAGCAGCCAATATTAGCTTCTAATGCCATTCTTATTTCTTCTTCTGTTTTATTATTACCATGAAAATGGATGCGCTCTGCTGGAAATCCCGCTTGCAACGCCGTATATAGTTCTCCGCTAGACACAACATCTAGCGACATATTTTCTTCGGCAGCTAACCTGCACATTTCCATGCACAAGAACGCTTTGCTTGCATATGCTACTTGATAAGAGAACCCACTTTCTCTAAAAGCACGATGAAATGCACGACATTTCTCACGAATTGCTGCTTCATCGTAAACATAAAGTGGTGTCCCATATGCTCTTGTAAGTTCAGTAGCATCGCATCCTCCAATTTCTAAGTGTCCTTGCTCATTAATGCGGCTTGTGCCGTGTAAATACATGTGAATTCCTCCCTTGTTTTCGCAAAACCCTCTATTACATTTCTTATTTATTACTATTATTCCTAATTTAGATAAACAAAAAACGCGCGGAACAATGTTCACACGCGTTTCTTATTAGAAGAATTTATGCCGAAAAAATAAACGTATTGTTATTTTCTCAAATAAGAAACCGCATCAAACATCTCCTAATAGCTCTCCATAAGCAAAATACTTATGACAGTACTACATTTATTCAATGCAGTCCCAATATATGAATGAAGTGGTCATTCATATATTTCGGCGATAACCCCTTTCAACCTATGATCATGAATACCACTTTATTTCCCATAGTTTACTTTTGATTACCGCGGCCTCTACCTTCGAGTGTAGATGAGGTAAGTCTATTTAATTTTCAAGCATCTTTTTGTTGCTATTAACAATATCAAATGACTAATTTATTTGTCAAACACTTTTTTCAAATCGGTTTACGGCAATTAATTTTCGTATCATCTGGTAAGCGCTTTACATCTATATTTTTCACAGTCCATTCACCACTATCATTTTCAAATGTAATCGTTACTTTTTCAAATGGCGGAAGCTTTCTCCCACCTGTTCCTGGCTCATATTTAATCATTTCGATAGATGTCCGAAACAAATATGTACCGCTGTACATTTTTTTTATACTAACAATTTTAGGGCACTCATACGGCTTTTGTTTTCCATAATGTTTTTGAATTGCTTCATTTATTCTCGGAAACAGCACGGAATAAAGTGCATCTTCTAGTAATAATGGCTCATGCTCAGCAGAGAAAGAAGCTGGATTTCCAAGTAAAATGAAACAACTTAATATAAAACAACATATTTTCTTCATAGTACTCCTCCATCTATCAATCAATGCCTTTATTTTATCCTTCTCTTCTTTTTCTATCCAATTGTTAGAAAATCATCCACAATTTCGCTATGTTTTTATATAATAGTACACATAGTAAAAAACATATAAATATGTAGCCTGTCATATACATAAAAGAGGCGGTTACTTGTAGGTAGTAGGAGGAGCCCGTTATGATACAACGTTTGTTTCCAAAAGTACGATTTGCTCTCGTGGCTGTCGTCTTATTGTGGATCAAAACATATATTGTATACAAATTAGCTTTTGATATGAAAATTGATAACGCTTTCGAACAAATTATGTTGTTCTTTAATCCATTAGCTTCATTATTATTATTTTTCGGTTTCGCTTTATTAGCAACAAAACATCGAAACCGAATCATTATCAGTATTAGTATCGTGCTATCCTTTATTTTATTTGGCAATGCTATGTTTTACGGATTTTACGATGATTTTGTAACATTCCCTGTATTATTTCAAACAAATAATATGGCTGATTTAGGGACAAGTATTAAAGAACTATTTACATATAAAACACTTCTTTTATTTGCTGATGTAATTATTTTAGCCATTTTATCTCGTAAATCCCCTAATTTTTGTGACACTACTCCTCTATCTCGGCAAGAGAAACGAACGTTTTTTAGTGGTGTAACAGCAGCATTAGCTTTGCAAATGGTTGTTTCAGTTATTTATAAACCACAACTTTTTTCACATTCATTTGATCGCCAAACGGTTGTGAAAAATCTTGGTTTGTATACTTATCATGTTTATGATATTGCACTGCAATCGAAATCTTCTGCTCAGCGTGTTTTTGCAAGCGGAGATAGCTTTTCTGAAATTGATAACTACGTAAAAACAAAGGATAGACAAGAAAACAAAGAGTTGTTCGGCGTGGCAAAAGGTAAAAATGTTATTTTAATTTCAATGGAGTCCACACAAAGTTTTGTCATCAATCAAAAAATAAATGGAAAAGAAATTACACCATTTTTAAATGACTTCATTAAAGACAGCTATTATTTCGATAACTTTTATCATCAAACTGGACAAGGGAAAACATCGGATGCCGAGTTTATTATTGAAAACTCCTTATACCCGCTTGATCGTGGCTCTGTTTTCTTTACACATGCTAATAATGAATATACAGCCACACCAGAGCAACTCAAAAAATATGGATATTACTCTGCTGTATTTCATTCAAATGATAAAACATTTTGGAATCGTGATTTGATGTATCCTGCACTCGGATATGATCGTTATTTTAATTTACAAGACTATACAGGTACAGAACAAATGTCTGTTGGTTGGGGATTAAAAGATAAAGAATTCTTTGAACAATCTATTTCAAAATTAAAATCTTTACCACAGCCGTTCTATACGAAATTCATTACATTAACAAATCATTTTCCTTTTTTGCTACAACCGGAGGATCAATCCATTGATGAATACAATTCAGAAAGCGACGTTGTAAATCGTTATTTTCCAACTGTACGTTATACAGATGAAGCACTGAAACATTTTATTGAACAATTAAAAAAAGAAGGCTTATACGACAATTCTATTATCATGATCTACGGAGATCATTATGGTATTTCTGAAAATCATAATGCTGCTATGGCACAATTTGTTGGAAAAGAAACACTTACTCCTTTTGATATGATGCAGTTGCAAAGGGTACCGCTCATCATACATATTCCTGGTCAGAAAGGAAAAATCATTTCAAAAGTTTCTGGACAAATTGATGTAAAACCGACGCTTCTTCATTTACTCGGTGTGAAAACAAACAACTCTATTGAATTTGGCACAGATTTATTTGAAACAAACGATGAACCACTTGTGGTTATGCGTGACGGTAGTTTCGTAACAAATGATTATATGTATACAAAAAATGTATGCTATAACAAAAAAACTGGTGAGCCAACTGATATTAACATTTGTCAACCATATATCGAAAAGGCAAAAACAGAATTGAATTACTCTGATAAACTCATTTACGGTGATTTGTTACGATTTGACCCGCATAATAAATATAAGACTGGTACGATGATAACGAAATTTGAATAAGGTGAAATTTTAATCAGATAGGGGTTTTCCATCCTCCACCTAGCTTCTTTGTTTTCTCTAAATATTGATGTGGTTGTAGGTTTTACTTCCTATTGATACAGAATAACGAACTAACCTCGAATTATGACAATTCGGGGTTTATTTTTAACGTAATATGTCCTTTATTTCTCCAAAAAGCAGGTTGTATTATATACTTTATTCATTCCAACAACATAATGGATTTCCTTGATTAATACTTCCGGTTTTACAACAAATGAAAATCCAATGAAATCTTTCTCAAAACGAAGAATTTTTTCATACTAGCACAGGAAATTTATGTTATGATAAAAAGGATAAACTTCCATAAACTAATCAAGAATCTATAAAAGAAAGCAAGGGATCAGATTTTGTACAGAGCAGCCATTCCAAACTTATTTACGCTCGGAAATTTATATAGTGGATTTCTATCCATCGGCTACGCTTCATTAGGATACTACAAATCAGCGGCAATTTTAGTTTTAATCGGAATGATGCTAGATAGCCTTGATGGAAGAATCGCGCGCTTACTTCGTGTCGATTCACAACTCGGAAAAGAACTTGATTCATTAGCAGACGTAGTTACATTTGGTGCTGCACCCGCTGTATTGATGTATTACACATCCTTCTCTAATTACGGTATTATCGGATTATACATAGCAGGACTTTTCCCTCTATTTGGAGCATACAGATTAGCTCGCTTCAATGTCACACCATCATCAACATCAATGAAATACTTTACTGGTGTACCAATTACAGCTGCAGGCGGTATCGTTGCTTTCTTAACGTTATTTTCACATGTGATTCCAAAAATAGTACTTATTACAGTATTCGTGGCATTTGCATTTCTTATGGTTAGTCGTATTCGTATTCCAAGCATGAAAGATGTACCCATTCCAAAATATAGTATTATCGTAACACTCTTTTTAATTGGGATTATTTATACGATGTATAAAACGAGCTTTGGTAATATTTCAGTTTTTCTATTCATTGCTATTCCGCTCTATATTTTGTTTATGCTGTCACAATTTCTTAGACAACGACCGGCACAAAAGAAGCGAGCAAACAAATAGTAAAAAAGAATCCTTCCTGTCATAAGGAAGGATTCTTTTTTTATCCCGCATTAACAGCTGTAAGAGTCCGATTCGATTGGGCGGGCTGTACACAAATAATAAAGTTGTTATAAAAATTATCAAGACTTAAATCGTAAAAAGTCATAAAAAATAAGGGGTGATACATATTATACATGACTAATATGTATCATCCCTTTTACTTTTTTTTCATAATCGCGCCCGATAGTTGAAGAATGAAATTAAAACTTTTCCCTAGGTGATCTGTTCTCAAATTCAAATTTAGCTGTCTGTACAAAATTTAGACCACTAGCGAGCCACGAAAACCCCTGGCAGCATAGTAGGATTCTGCTCCATTGTGATACACGAAGACGTGACCAAAGCGACGATCGCAAAAAAGTGCACCGCCGAGTTCTCTAATATCAGTGGGTGTTTGCACCCAACTCGACGTTTTCATATCAAAATTTTCAAGTTTCTGCAACGCTCGATATTGTTCTTCAGTCAAAAGTTCTATGCCCATAAAAGTTGCCATATCAATAGCGTTATTTTCAGGTTTATGTTTTTCTCTTGACTCTAGCGCTTCACGGTCGTAACAAACACTTCTGCGGCCTTTAGGACTTTCCGCTGAACAATCACAAAAAATGTATTCGTCCTTCTTTTTATCATAACCAACAACATCCGGTTCACCGCCAGTTCTTTCCATTTCATTGAGCGACCACAGTTTTTCAGTATTTGCATCCAGCTTTGCTTGGACTTTAGCCCATTCAAGACCTTTATGACGGTTCATGTTTTTCTCAAAACGGGCTTTCAATACTCTGAGTAATTCTTCACTTTGTTCTTGTGACAACTCCTTTTTATCACTGATTTTATTTCTCTTTGTCATGTTAGTTCCCCCCTTATTGTTTTTACTCATAATGGTTTAAGTATAACTATCTATTTGTTTTATATTGAACTATCCCCACCTAAAATCCTAACGGACTTTTGAGGAAGGGGATTCCCAAAAGGGACAACTAAGACAAAATGCTTAGTAGACCATACCCATTCAACAAGGTATAGTTTTTCTGCTTTCAAACTTAGACAAACCTTTTACTTCCAAGTCTGTAAGAGCCCCTGGAGGAAAAAGTTCGTTCACAGAACGAATCTTGTTATGGTTCGAAAGCTCCATCTGATAGAATGTGTGAACATGCAAATCAGACAGGATGCCAGACAGCCACTTCCATTGCGCCCAATGATGCAGACCTACCATCTTCTCTGGTAATAGTGAATACAAAATTGGTGGAAGTTTTTCTTTAAATCCCATTGCTCTTCTAGCAATGACATAAGAAGCTGTTTGGTGAATGCTGATACCAAAACGTTTCATATATTTGATTTTACCAATTTGAGAAGTGTACGCTGGATTTACTTCAAATACTGCTATACCCATCTTCTCGGCACGGCTTTGAATAGCTGAAATCATCTTTTTGTAAGCAAACATGCTCATCATCATGTTTGCCTTTTTGTTGCCATAAGGGTTCTTAATCTTTGCTTTTGTTGTGTTTAATTTTTCTACAACAATCGGTTTGTTTGCTTCTACAGCCATATCAACTAATGTAATGGCTTCTGCTTCCATAATTTTAGTAATTTGTTCTGATGTTTCACCTAAAATATCAAAGGATAATACACCCGTTTTCATTAGTTGCCCTTGTTTATTGATGTTTGACCAAGCAAAGTGATCAAAATTACAGTCTACTCCAATGACACCATCGGATTTGCTGAAGTTTTTATTTTGCTTCTCTTCAATATCTATTAAACATTTAAAAATGTAGTAATCCCCGTGATCTTCAATTGCCCAACTAATTGGTTTTCCTGCATTCTTTTTATCTGTGCAATTCCATTGAGGTATTAATTACTTTGGGAGTTCTCTTCTTCATAATGAATCGTCTGTCTATATAGAAAGCTACCAAAAGAGCCAGTAAACCTGTTAAAATCATATCGCTGTATGTTCCAAGTGGAAGCGGTTTACCTTCAAGATGGATACCATTTGCACGATATTCAAATCGTTTTACAGCGTGCTTTGCAGTTAAAAGGTCTTCTTGTTTAGCTAAGTCTTCCAATGGCGCTTCGAATACATATCTGTTGGGTGAATCACTATGAATAAAGAGGGTCTCTTTAGCATTACCCTTTTCATCCCAAAGTCTTACATCTGCTGCCGCTAGTGATTTTGCGTCGCCACCTGGTATGATCATTTTGTCTAATTTTGGAGCATTAGATATTTGATGCCTAGCCAGTATATTAAGATGATGTTTCGTAGTAATTGGTGCATCCGAACTAGAAACGGTGAAGACTTGTGTCGTTCCGGTGTCTCCATAAGAATCAAATATAGAAGATAAAGCTATTTCATCCATATCTTTATACAGAAGTACCCCCATTTGTTTCTTATTCCAATGGAATCCAAGATTTAGCCAATATGTTGCAAATTTTATATCCACGTAAAAAGGGTGGTCCACCTTTGGATTTTGAACGAATTGGTAAGAAGGATAACTAATTTCCTTAGATATTTTTGCGGCCACGGGTTCTCCTAGTTTCTGAGATATTAGGTGAAGTACTGCATCGATACCTGCGCTTTGACCGGCTGAAGTTAGGGTATTTCCTTCATGAACATACCTCACATCCTCTTTCCAATGTGTATCAGGATATTGCTTCATTAATATGGGTAGGAATTGCCAGTGTGAGGTGGCTGATTTCCCTTTTAATAAACCTGTATCGGCAAGATTCTTTGCTCCACCACAAATGCTGAAAAAAGTGGTAGTTTTACTGCTGGAATGTTGTTGAATCCATTCGCGAGTTGGTTGATATTTCTGTTTATCTACTCCGGGCATATAAGGGACCACAATAATATCTGGACTTTTATTTAATAGGTTATCCAGTTCTTTATAAGAGTAATGTGGTATTACATCCAGTCCGCCTGACAAGGACTTCACGTTTTTGTCCGGTGCAACGGCGTATACATTATAGGCATCCGTCATAGAAAACAGTGTGTATGGAATGAGAAAATCGAAATCTTCAGTTGGTATTGATGAATCCGCCATCACAACTGCCACAGTAGGTTTATTAGGGTCATACTCAGGGACTTTCACTCCTTGTAGCGAAGGAACTGGCTCATGGCGGACGTTTGAATAAAAATCTTTTTGATGGCGATTAAAGCCATAGAACCCGATCCCCACAAAAAACATAATAAAAATTAATACATAAACAGCTAAACGTAAGAATAACTTCTTCATTTTTTTCCTCCTCGTAATTTTATACATACTACCATCCGCCATCAATCAATATCTTGCCGGGCTTCGGCAAATCAAGCCCTCCTAGTAGTTGCAGCAAGGTGCTCTATCCCGCCCCCGCTCGGACCCATGATCGCAACGAATTAGCCTTTCCGGATGTGAATGTTGTTATTCTTTAACGCAACTTAATCTCCCGATTCCAATGAATAGACTTTTGATACATTCTCAACATAAATCATGTATTTTACTTCCAAAATGTGCCGCTTGTTATCTACCCTCACATTGTACTGAATTTGAATTGGTAAACACCACACACTTTGCGGAGTATCACGCAAAATTTCGTGATACCCCTGTAAGGTATATGTTCTATCTTGGTTCCATATTACTTTTTCTTCTAAAGCTTTCATAATTGTGCTAGAGCTTAATTTTTTCATCAGACTTCAGACTTAGCTGGTTTCAGACCACAAAAAAGACAGAGACTGAAATAGTCTCTGCCAAATATATTGCCTTAAAAACCGATATCAAGTTAAAAGAGATAGACCGTAACTTGAACAATAAATAATTACTTCGCTTTTTGTGTCAAAAATGACTTAAAGGGAGAGAATTTTTTCCTCTCTTCTCAACTAAACTGCCCGTTAGTTTGAGTGAAGCCTTCACAATCTCTACTCTATATTTCAACATAAATATCCAATTTTATTGAAAACGTTCCTCAACAATCTGGCCCGATTGTTGACTTCTAAGAATAAAATTTGACAACTTTATTCTCTCTACACACGAGCTTTCCATCAGTGGGGACGAAGAAAATCCCCACTGATGGAAGTTTCACTTTATTTCATTATAAGTTCTTTTTTATACACCGGAGTTAATGGCTCATTTCCTTCTAACACCGCTAAAATATTACGTACTGCCATTTCTGCCATTGCATCACGTGTTTCAATCGTTGCATTTCCAATATGAGGTGTTAACACAACGTTTGTTAATCCTTTTAATTTGTCTGTAATTTTCGGTTCAAACTCGAACACATCAAGTGCTGCTCCTTCAATTTCCTTTGTTTCTAAAGCATAAGCAAGCGCTTCTTCATTCATAATGGGACCACGTGCCGCATTAATAATATAAGCAGTTTGTTTCATCATTCTAAACTGTTCTTCATCAATCATATGATGCAACTTTGGATTATACGCACAGTTAATCGTAATAAAATCTGCTGTTTGTAATAGTTCTTCTAGCGTTACATATGTTGCCTCTAATTCTTGCTCCGCCTCATACTTACGACTTGGCCCTGTATACACGATATTCATACCAAATGCTTTTGCTCGTTTTGCTACTGCTTTTCCAATTTCTCCAAGACCAATAATACCAATTGTTTTACCGTATACTTCACGCCCTAAGAAAAAGAGCGGTGCCCAGCCATTAAAGCCAACTGTACGACATAGCGTATCGCCTTCTGGAATACGGCGCGCTGCCGCTAAAAGAATTGCAAACGTTAGCTCTGCTGTTGCCTCTGTTGAAACTTTTGGCGTGTTTGTTACCGCTATGTCTTTTTCCACTGCATATTTATAATCAATATTGTCATACCCAGCACCGTAGTTTGCAATAATTTTCAAATTCGGTGCTGCATCGATAACTTCTTCCGTAACTTTTGTTGAAAGTAAGCTTAATAATGCATCTTTATCTTTTACACGCGCTACTAGTTCTTCTGTGTCAATTAATGCTTCTTTATCATACATTTCCACTTCATGATCTCGTAATAACTGTAGTCCGATTTCTGGAATTTGTCCTGCTACTAAAATTTTCGCCATGTTTAAGCATCCTTTCTTTTTTACATAAAGTAAAACCTCATCATTTTTGGATAAAAATATGCTCATTCAATATTATTGTAAAAAATCACGTCGAAAAAAGACAAGGAATTTGATTAAACTATCATTATTCTTATCACTCTTCTTTACAAAATTGTGAAAAGAGGCTGAATACATTCAGCCTCTTTTCAATAGAAATTTCATTTTAACCCGCACTAACGGGCAGTAAGATCCCACCTCAAGGTTTAGAGAAAGCGAAGAAGATAGATAGGGAAAAGCCTGATTGGTTCAACTAACCATCAGTGGGGGGATGAAGCCCCCCACTGATGGAAGTTTCACTTTATTTCTCTCTTCCTTGCTCTAGCTTCACATCAATCGTTCCTTCTGCTACTGTATCACTAATTTGTTCTTGTATAACCGATTGCTCTGATTGGTCTTTTTGTAGGGCATTGCTCTGATTCGTTAACTTCCCGGTATCTTTATATTGTTGTTTCTCCATAAGAAAATCCTCCTTTTTTGTTCAACGTTAGTGTAAACAAAAAAGGAGGTTTTCATCACAAAACATTCTCTGTTACTTATTCAATCGGCTTCATGTTCCGGATTCGTTTTTCAAATGTTGCAATGTGCGTCACACCATGATTACGAAGTGTCTCTATATTTTCTTTTACGTAGCTACCTAAATCATTCGGGAAATGCGCATCTGAAGAAATCGTAATTGGAACACCATAATGCACTAAGCGTTGTAAAAACAAAGGGCTCGGACACATTTCTCTTACAGGATATCGATAATACAAGCCAGCATTCACTTCCGTAGCCGTATTTGTTTCAATTAAAGCCTTAGCAATTTTCTCATAATACGGTAATTGCAGATTTTCATCTATGCGATAGTTAAACACTTTAATATTATCTAAATGTGCAACAATATCAAATAAACCAGAACGTATCGCTTTTTCTAAAGTACGGAAAAATTCAGGATATAATACATGTAAATCATGCTGTCTAAAATAAGCGTCCGTGTCTGGATTATCAAATCCCCATCCATTAATAAAATGTACAGAACCAATGACATAATCCCAATTTCCTAACGTTAATAACTTCGCTAGTTCCTCTTCCCCGCCAATAAAATAATCTGCTTCTATTCCAAGCCGTAATATCACGCCTCGTTTGCTCCATCTTTCTTTCGCATCTTCAATTGCTTTAGTAAAATTTACAATTGACTCTACTCTCACCTGATCCAGCCATTCTTTTTGCAGATGTCCAAGTTCTGTATCACTAATATCGACATAGCGCTCATAGTATTCCTTTGCCTCGTAAAAACGATATAAGTGGTCAACTATTCCAACTTCCCGTATTCCTTTACGCACTGCTTCCTCTAAATATAAATCAATCCAATCCGATGAAAACGCGCCTTCCTTTACACGCTTTTGCAAACGTTCCCCAGCTTTTAAGATCCATTCCATTGAATGTTTCTCTTCCTCAATCGGTGCAAAATACTCAAGCGCTTCATTTGTGCGAGATAACCACCGCATTGAATACGGACCTTCTTCTAAATGAAGGTGATAATCTACTCTCATCTTTCTCCCCTCCTATAATGTATCAATTTCTTTTCGTTCGCCCACTCTCGATAATTGTCCTTGACGTTTATTTAATTCTTCTACTATCTCTTGTAATGATATATTTTTTTCTACTAGTAACACTAAGCAATGATACGTAAAATCAACAACTTCTTTTATAAGCTCGTCTTTCTCATTATTTTTCGCTGCAATTACAACTTCAGTACATTCTTCTCCTAATTTCTTTAATATTTTGTCTTCTCCTTTTGTAAATAAGTAATTCGTATACGACTCAGAGATAGGATTCTCTTTTCGCTGTTGAATTGTTTCATATAACTGTCGCAACACATCGCTCATTTCCTTATCCCCCTATAACACCTTATTATGAAAACATGACTTTTCTCCTGTATGGCAAGCTACACCTACTTGCTGGACAACTACCATAATAGAGTCTTGATCGCAATCTAAATATAGTGACTTCACGTGTTGAACATGTCCTGATGTTTCTCCCTTATTCCACAAACCTCTTCGTGAACGAGAATAAAACCAGGTCGTTTTTGTGTCTAATGTTTTTTCATACGCTTCTTCATTCATATAAGCTAGCATTAAAACATCTTTTGTACCCTCTTCTATCACAACAGCTGGCAATAGCCCTTTTGAAAAATCCGGCTTCACAATCTCACCTCAATTTGCGCTTCTTGTAACTTTTGTTTCGTTTCTTGAATGGTTGCGGTGCCGTAATGAAAAATAGAAGCCGCTAACGCCGCATTTGCTGATGTTCGCTGAAAAACTTCTGCAATATGTTCAATTGACCCACATCCACCCGAAGCAATTACTGGGATACCAACTGCTTTTGAAACTGTTTCTGTTAAAAGTAAATCATAGCCATCTTTTGTCCCATCTGCATCCATGCTCGTTAAAAGTAATTCCCCAGCACCTAAACTTTCCACGCGTTTTGCCCATTCGATTACATCTATTCCTGTATCAATGCGGCCTCCATTTACATATACATTCCACTTGTTTTCTCCGACCCTTCTTGCATCGATTGCAACAACTATACATTGAGAACCAAATTGCTCCGCTCCTTCTTGTATTAACTCCGGTCTTTGTACTGCTGCTGAATTTAATGAAACTTTATCTGCACCAGCTCGAAGTAACGCATACATATCTTGGACAGACGAGATTCCACCTCCAACTGTTAGGGGAATAAATACTTGAGATGCTGTACGTTCTACGACATCAATCATTGTTTTTCGTTCTTCGTACGTTGCTGTGATATCTAAAAACACAAGTTCATCGGCACCTGCCTCATTGTATGCAGCAGCGATTGCAACAGGATCACCAACATCTTGTAACCCGACAAAATTTACTCCTTTTACAACACGGCCATTTTTCACATCTAAACATGGAACTATTCGCTTTGTTAACATATGCCTGTCACCTGCAATGCTTCTTCTAAAATAACTTTTTTATCATATAATGCTTTCCCAATAATAACGCCATATAAGTTCATATCCTGTAATTTCTCAACATCAGCAAGTGAGCTCACACCGCCGGAAGCAACAATTTGAAGCGAAACCTCATCTTGTAATTTTTGTAATTGTTCAAAATTTGGACCTGTAAGCGTTCCATCTCTAGAAATGTCAGTAAAAATAAGCGTCTGCACACCCACTTTCTCCATTTCCTTTGCTAGTTGCACATAAGACGTTTCAGACACATCTAGCCATCCTCTCGTTGCTACATAACCATTTTTAGCATCAATTCCAACAATAATTTTATCTCCATATAAACGAACTGCCTCTTCTACAAATGAACGATCATATAATGCTGCTGTTCCAAGAATTACTTTCATTACTCCAGCTGCTAAAAGTGTTTCAATTGCAGCAATTGAACGAATCCCGCCTCCCACTTGCACTGAAATTCGCACTGCCTTGCAAATGTCTTCAATGACAGAAAGGTTTTCTGAACGCCCCGTAACAGCTCCGTCCAAATCGACAATGTGCAGTACACGTGCACCAAGTTGTTCGAATAACAATGCCTGTGCAACTGGGTTTTCATTCATTACTGTTTCTTGTTGAAATTGCCCTTGATACAAACGAACGCAACGACCACTTTTTAAATCGATAGCTGGGAAGATTTCCATGTTTCTATAACCTCCTTAAAATTTCGTAATATTTGAATTCCTATTTCACCACTTTTTTCAGGATGGAACTGAGCTCCAAATACATTTCCTCTTGAAACAATTCCTGGTACTAGAACACCATACTCACTAGCGCCTACTACAACGTCATTTGGACATTGCGCATAATAAGAATGAACATAATAGACGAATGCGCCATCCTCTATTTCATTCCATAAAGGATGCTCCTTTTTCTTTTGTAGCTGATTCCATCCCATATGAGGAATTTTATATGGTACGTCTAATTTTCTTACCGTTCCTGGAAGCAATCCTAATCCTTTCGTTCTTTCAATCTCTTCACTTTCTTCAAATAAAAGCTGCATCCCTAAACAAATTCCAAACAGGGGTTTTCCTGCAATCGCAACTTGCTTCAAAACAGAAATAAGTCCCTTTTCTTCTAAACAACGCATCGCTCTTGGAAACGCACCAACTCCCGGCAAAATAACGCCATCGCTATTCAGAAATGCTTCTGCTTCATCTGTTACAATATACTCTGCTCCAATATGTCTTAACGCTTGCTCTACACTTCGAATGTTGCCCATTCCATAATCTACAATCGCAATCATATTACAACATTCCTTTCGTGGAATTTACTCCTATAATTTTTTCATTTTTTTCGGTGGCATCATGCAGTGCACGTCCAAACGCTTTAAAAAGTGCTTCAATTTTGTGATGCGTGTTGCTTCCATATAAAACACGTGCATGTAATGTTATATTTGCTGTATGAGCTACCGCACGAAAAAATTCTTCAGCTAACTCCGTATCAAAATCACCAAGTTTTGGATTTGTAAATTCACCATCAAATACGAGATAGGACCTTCCACTTATATCAACTGTAACAAATCCTAACGCTTCATCCATCGGTACATAAGCTGTGCCATAACGATTAATTCCTGCTTTATCACCAAGTGCTTCTTTCAAACAATTCCCAAGAACAATTCCAACATCTTCTACCGTATGATGAGCATCAATATGCACATCACCATCCGCTTCAATTTGCAATCCGAAGCGGCCGTGCTTTGCAAATAATGTCAACATATGATCAAAAAAACCTACTCCTGTTTGAATTGAAACTTCTTGATTGCCATCTAGTTGCAGCGCTACGGAAATCTTTGTTTCAGTGGTGATTCTCGTTTGTTTTGCAGTGCGCATCATTTTTCCCCTCCTCTAAAGCGAATCTCAATTGCTCTCGCATGAGCTTGTAAGCCTTCTTTTTCTGCTAGATTGACAATATGCTGTTGCACTTGTCCTAGAGCTTCTTTTGTATAAAATAAAAAGCTCGATTTTTTCATAAAATCATCAACAGATAATGGAGAAAAAAACCTTGCCGTTCCACTCGTCGGTAACACGTGATTCGGACCTGCCATATAATCACCTAACGGTTCCGGCGCATACGGACCTAGAAAGATAGAACCTGCATGTTGAATATACGAAAGAGCTGTCATCGGTTCTTTTATGTGCAGTTCTAAGTGTTCCGGCGCAATTTCATTTGAAAGCTGAAACGCTTGTTCCAATGAATCTACAACAAGAATCGCTCCGTTTCTATTAATGGATTCACGAGCTATTTCACTTCTCGGAAGGCTCATCAATTGTTTTTCTATTTCCCTATTCACTTCCTGCGCTAATTCTAAACAAGTTGTGATACAAATAGCGGTTGCACGTATATCATGCTCTGCTTGTGATAATAAATCAGCAGCAATATACGCTGCATTCCCCGTTTCATCAGAAATAACAACAATCTCAGACGGGCCAGCAATCATATCGATATGAACTGAACCAAATACTTCTCGCTTCGCTAATGCAACATATATATTTCCTGGTCCTACAATCTTATCAACACGCGGAATCGATTCTGTTCCATATGCTAGCGCAGCAATTGCTTGTGCTCCCCCTACTGTATATACCTCATCAACTCCAGCAACTTTTGCTGCTGCTAAAATATGCGGATCTACTCCTTCACAATTCGGCGGTGTTACCATGACAATCTTGTTGACGCCCGCAATTTTTGCTGGTAAGACATTCATGAGAACTGATGATGGATATGCTGCCGTTCCTCCTGGTACATATACACCAACAGTTTGCAATGGACGAACTAGCTGTCCGCGAATAATCCCCTCTTTCTCTGTATCAATAAAACCTTGTCTCTTTTGCTTTTCGTGATAGGAAATGATATTATCCTTTGCTTTTTCCAATGCTGCTAAAAATGCCGGTTCAACACTTTTATATGCTAATTCCAGTTCTTCTTCCGAAACTTGAAATTGATTCAACTCTACTTTGTCAAAAGCCTTCGTATACGAAAATAGCGCTTCATCTTTCTGTCCTTTTACACTTTCAACAATTTTCCTCACATCTTGTTGAATCGTTTCTTCTATTGTGTTTGCCTGTTCTCTTAGCTGTTTTACCTTCCATAAAATATTAGAATAATCCTCATATACAATTTCCATATTTACCCTCCTTCATTCCTTTTCTATTAAGACAGTTTCCACTTTATTTATAATATTGAATATTTCGTCTTTTTTCATTTTTAAAGATGCTTTGTTTACAATTAAACGTGCTGAAATGTCGCAAATTTCTTCAAATACTACTAATCCGTTTTCTTTTAATGTTTGTCCCGTTTCTACAATATCAACGATTGCATCTGTTAACCCTAACAAAGGAGCAATCTCAACAGAACCTTCTATTTTAATAATTTCTACATCTTCTCCCTTCTTGCGAAAATATGCAGAAGTAATATTCGGATACTTTGTTGCAATCCTCTTTTTGTTATAACCGTTTGGACTATACGACGAAACGGAAGCAACGCAAAATTTACAACGTCCTACCCCTAAATCAATCATTTCATATACATCGTTTTCATATTCAAGCAAAATATCTTTGCCGACAACACCAATATCAGCTATACCATGTTCTACATACGTTACAACATCAACTGCTTTTACAAGAATGAATGAAATTTGAGAATTATTACTTTGGAATACAAGCTTCCTTCCTTTATCTTTTAGTTCTGAACAATCAATACCGATTCGTTCAAATAACGGAATTACATGTCGTTCCAATCTCCCTTTCGTTAACGCAATTTGAATGTTACGCATGAGGATTCTCCTTTTTTCTGCATGATCCATTTCCCTTTCCAAACATATTCGACTAAAGCATCTCCCGATACATCAATCACAGTTTTCACATCGCGCGCTCTTGCAAATTGAAATGTATCTTGTAAATTTCCCAACATTGACAGTTCTACCTTTATACCATCTTTGCCAAGTAAAATACGTAATTTTTCTGCTTCGGAAATCATATCTAACGAATAATATATGAGAGCATCTATTTGTTTTGGGTATGAATTTTCGTTCCGTTCTTGTAAAGTACGTACAATTTGATTTACTTGTATTGCTAATCCTACTGCAGGGAAAGATTCACCAAAATTTCCAATCAATTCATCATATCTTCCACCGCTAACAATCTCTTCTCCAACATCGGATATATATCCGCGAAAGATTACACCAGTATAATAATTAAGATGTTGGATCATCCCCAAATCAATAGATATATATTGACCATAACCAAGGCGATCGATGTTTTCATATATGTTTTTTATCCTCGCAATTGCTCTTTTCATTTCCTTACTCACAGCAAGTTTTTCAGCTTCTTCAACTACTTCTAATCCACCAAATAAACGAGGTAATTTTTGTAATAATCGTACTGTTTCATCTTGCATATCTAACTGCTTTTCTTGTAAAAAACGGGACAAAGCGGCAAAATTTTTACTCTCAATATATTCTCGCAATGCGTATTCATCTTCTTCTCGCAAAGACAATTTCTTCACAATGGATTTATAGAGTTCCACTTGGCCAATTTCAATTTTAAATGATTGAATGCCAGCTGATTGCAAAGCTGCAATCGCGCTTACAATACACTCAATTTCAGCGCGTATATTATCAATACCAATAATTTCGATTCCAGTTTGTGTAATTTCATTATATTTCCCTGTTAAAGATTCATTTGCTCTGAAAACATTTCCACTATATGTTAATTTCAAAGGAGTTTTCATCTTTTTTGTTCCAATTACACGTGCTAGCGGAATTGTCATATCCGGTCTAAGAACAAGGATGCGTCCCTCAGAATCAAAAAACTTATACATTTTCTCCTCGTCAATAGGACGGTTTTGAAATGCAAACACATCATAAAATTCAATCATAGGTGTCCGTATTTCTTCGTATCCTCTCTCGATAAATGTACGTCTTAATCTTTGTTCAATCTCTTCCATTAATGTACATTCTTGAAACAAAAAATCCTTTGTTCCATTTGGATTGGCTCTTTTCCATTTTTTCATCGTTACACCTCTACTTTCTTGGCACATGTCTACAAAAAATCTACAAAGATAACATATTTAATATGCGTCTCTTATTTGTCCATTATGAATTTCTTGAACTACTCTCATTTCCAAGTCAGCTAGCGCCCATAACACATTTGAAACGGGAAAATTTAGATACATTATTTGTTACGAGTTCATCTTCTCCAGTACTCATACATTCAAAACATAGCGCTTAGAAAACGAAAAAAGAGCTATGTAGATAAAAATACCTACATAGCTCTTTGGAGAATGTAGGTACACAGGAATAACCCTTGTACCTACACGTTTTTTCACGCTAGGTTCAAGGGTTTATGTATGATGATGTCGTGTAAATGAAATGACTGATTGTAAAGTGAACATTGTCATTACTCCCTTTCTCCTCTTTGTTTGAAGTCAGTATACTACCAATTAAATCAAAAGTAAATAATTTTCTTTCATTTTTTTGAAATAATATACGATTAACTCTCATATAAATACAAGTTTTAAAATTGAAATAATATCTTTCTTTTTAAATAGAAGAGAGCATCTAGCCATGCACAGAAGCGACCAGACCCTCTCTCTCCCCATAAAATGCTATAACAAAGAGAAAAAACAAGTGTAGGCCACTTTTTCTTCTGCATAGCAGCGACTTATATGTTAAAAAAACAAAATGAATATATATACATTAACGACCTATTTTCATCTCGTATTCTGTAATCACACCTTCATATTGAAGCGTAACTCCAATATCATCTAAACCACTGAGCAACTTTTCTTTCCACATCGGTTCAATGGAGAAAGAAAAGCTTTCCTCAGGAGTTATTACTACTTCATTCTCTAAATCTATTTCTATCATCGCCTGGGGCGCTATAGATGCAAGCTGCTTACGAATTTCCTTTCCCATCACAATCGGAAGAATCCCATTTTTTGTACAATTCATATAAAAAATATCGGCAAAACTTCCTGCGATAATAGCGCGAAACCCATAATCAGCAAGAGCCCACGGTGCATGTTCTCTAGAAGAACCGCAACCGAAGTTTTCTCCTGTAATTAGAATCGTAGCACCTTTTCGCTCGGGAGCGTTCAATGGAAACGCAGGATCTTCTTGACGATTATCTAAATAGCGCCATTCATCAAATAAAAACTCTCCAAATCCTGTTCTTTCAATCCGCTTTAAATACTGCTTCGGAATAATTTGATCCGTATCAATATTATCACGCATCAATACTGCAGTCGTACCTTTATGAATATGAAATGGCTCCATCGTAGTTCTCCTTTCTCACATCAACAAAATGACCGTAAATTGCAGCTGCAGCAGCCATAGCTGGACTAACGAGATGCGTTCTTGCTCCTTTTCCTTGTCTTCCTTCAAAATTACGATTTGAAGTAGAAGCACAATGTTCACTTTCTGGGACTTGATCTGGATTCATCCCAAGACACATCGAACACCCTGGTTCCCTCCACTCAAATCCCGCCTCTTCAAATATAAGATGTAATCCTTTTTTCATCGCTGCATCTCTCACTTGCTTTGACCCAGGGACAACAAGAGCCCTTACTCCTTCTTTTACCTTCTTTCCTTTCACAACCGCAGCGGCAATTTCTAAATCAGATAAGCGGGAATTTGTGCAAGAACCGATAAACACGTGGTGAATTGGAATATCCGCTGTACTTTGTCCTGGTTGAAGTCCCATATAAGCATACGCTCTTTCATCATTGATATCATTTGCCTGCGGAAGAACTTCATCAACGCGCAGCCCCATCCCTGGATTTGTTCCCCACGTAATATACGGTGCTAAACTTGCAACATCAACCGTAATAACCATGTCATACACCGCATCTGTATCCGTGTATAATTCACTCCACTTTGTAACTGCCTGTCCAAACTCTTTTGGTGCGTATTGTCGCCCTTTTACATAATCAAACGTCACTTCATCCGGTGCAATAATCCCAGCCTTTGCACCGCCCTCAATCGCCATATTACAAAGCGTCATCCGCTCTTCCATCGTCATTTCTTTTACGGTTTCACCATAAAACTCTATGACATGCCCCGTACCAACGGCTACTCCATATGTAGCAAGTACATGTAAAATAATGTCCTTTGCATATACTCCTTTTGGCAATAATCCTTTCAGTTCAATTCCCATCGCTTTTGGTTTGCGTTGCCATAATGTTTGCGTTGCTAAAACGTGTTCTACTTCACTTGTGCCAATTCCAAATGCTAATGCACCAAATGCTCCATGTGTTGATGTATGACTATCACCACATACAATTGTTTTTCCTGGCTGTGTAAGTCCAAGTTCTGGACCAATAACATGTACAATCCCTTGTTCCTCATCACCCATATCAGCTAACAGTACTCCAAATTCCTGACAATTTTTGCGAAGTGTATCCATTTGCTGTTTCGCAATTTTATCTGTAATATTCCAAACATCTTTTGTTGGAACATTATGGTCCATCGTCGCAAATGTTAAATCAGGCCGTCTAACTGTTCGATTCGCAAGCCGCAAGCCTTCAAACGCTTGCGGCGATGTCACCTCATGAACAAGATGCAGATCAATATATAGTAAATCCAGGCCGTTTTCATTCGTTGCTACAACATGTCGCTCCCAGAGTTTATCTAATAATGTTTTCCCCATTATCTCCCTCTCCCTACCAGTGCCTGTTCTTCCATCGTTTGTAATACATACTTTGTAAACGAAGTTGTCGTTTCATTCCCGCCTAAATCTGCTGTACATTTTCCAGAATGAAGGACTGTAGAAATTGCTTCTTCAATTGCTTCTCCTTCTTTTCTTAATCCAAATGATTGCCCAAGCATCATTGCAACGGAGCGAAGCATTGCGATTGGATTCACTTTGTTTTTCCCAGCAATATCCGGCGCTGATCCATGAATTGGTTCATAAAGAGATGGACCATTCTCCGCATGACTTGCAGACGGTAACATACCTAATGACCCCGCTAATACAGATGCCTCATCACTTAAAATATCGCCAAATAAATTTTCTGTAACGATAACATCAAATCGTCTTGGATTACGAATGAGTTCCATTGCTGCAACATCTACTAATAAATGCTCTAACTCTACTTCTGGATAGCGAATTGCTACTTCTTCTGTTACTTGTCGCCATAGTTTACTAGATTCTAAAACATTTGCTTTGTCGATAGACGTTACTTTTTTACGACGTTTTTTTGCTAATTGAAATGCATATGAAACAATTCGTTCTACCTCACGGCGATGATAAGTAAGTGTATCTGTTGCCACTTCTTCTGTCCGCTCTTTCGGAAATGAGAAATAGATACCGCCTGTTAACTCACGAACAACGACAAAATCAACTTGCTCTGCCGCCTTTAGTGGTGATAAATGCGCTGTTGCCTCTTCAACGGAAACCGGTCGAACATTTGCAAATACCCCTAAGCCTTTTCGAAGTGTAAGAAGTCCTTGTTCAGGACGCTCTTTTGCATGATCCCAATATGGACCTCCAACGGCACCAAGCAATACTGCATCACTTGCTAAACACGCTGTTAATGTGCGAGGTGGAAGCGGCTGGCCAAATGCATCAATCGCCGCTCCTCCAAACAATTCATCCTGCAAATAAAAATGATGACCGTATAACCTTTCTACCATCTCTAACACTTGTTTTGCGCTAGCCATAATTTCTGGCCCAACTCCATCACCAGCTAAACAAACGATTCGTTTTTCCATCTTCAAGCACTCCTTTACGATTTTGTAAGTGATCGTAATGTTTTTAATTTCCCTGCTGCATATACGTAAGCACGAGCTGAAGCTTCCAGTACATCTTGCGCTACACCAAAACCTGAAACTTGGTGTCCGTCTTCTTTCAACTCAACATGAACATGAGCTAACGCATCTTGTCCTTGTGTAATCGATTGAATACGATAGTCAGCAAGCTCACATTTTAAATGAAGAATTCTTTGAATCGCATTATAAATTGCTTCAATGCTACCGGCCCCAGTCGCGGCATCCTCCAGCACATTTCCATCAGTATCTTCTAAACAGACGGTTGCACTTTGAATGCTGCTTGATACAAAATGAACTTGCAATTGTTTAATATCGTACTGCTGTTTAGCAAACGCAGTTTCTCCCAATACAAGCGCCTGTAAATCTTCTTCTGTAATTTCTTTCTTTCGATCAGCTAACCGTTTAAAAGCATGGAACGCTAAGTCCCGCTCTTCTTCTGTAAATTCATAGCCTAACTCTTTCATTTTTTCTGTAAAGGCATGGCGGCCAGAATGTTTTCCGAGTACAAATTTATTTTGTTCTTCCCCTACAAGAGAAGGTGAAATAATTTCATAAGTAGATGCTTCTTTTAAAACCCCATCTTGATGAATACCAGATTCATGGGCAAACGCATTTGCACCAACGATTGCTTTATTTTTCGGAACAACCATGCCTGTTAAACGGCTTACAAGTGTACTTGTTGCTTTAATTTCTTTTAATTGCATGGAAGATGACGCCCCGTAATAATCGTTTCGAATATGGAGAGCAACTGCAACTTCTTCGAGAGCAGCATTACCAGCACGTTCTCCAATTCCATTAATCGTTCCTTCTACTTGAAGTGCACCGCCTTCAATTGCTGCTAATGAGTTGGCTACTGCCATGCCAAGATCATCGTGACAATGGCAGGAGAAAATAGCTTTCTCAAAAGATGAAACATGCTCTTTTAAATATCGGAAAAGAGAAAAATATTCCTCTGGATTGGTATATCCTACTGTATCGGGAATGTTAATTACATCCGCTCCAGCGCGAATTGCAACCTCTGCAGCTTCTGCTAAAAAAGAAGGTGTTGTTCGCGTTGCATCTTCTGCAGAAAACTGTACCGTTGAAAATAATGATTTTCCAAGCTTTACAGAACGATGAATTGTATCTAATACTTCATCCTTTGACATACGGAGCTTATATTTCATATGAATATCGCTCGTTGCCAGAAATACATGTAATCGAGGAGATACGCCTCCTTTTAACGCTTCATATGCAGTACGAATATCACTTTCCTTCGCACGGGCCAGACTCATAACAGAAGCATTTTGAATTGTTTCAGCTATACGTTTCACTGACCGAAAATCACCTTCAGAAGCGGACGCAAAGCCCGCCTCCATCACATTAATTCCAAGCCTCTCTAACTGCCGTGCAATTTGTAATTTTTCTTGTTCATTTAAATTTACTCCAGGCGATTGCTCCCCATCGCGAAGCGTCGTATCCATGAACAAAATTTGCTTCATATTACTTAACCTCCATTTTCACTCTCGGCTTTACAAATGGCATCATCTCACGTAATTTACGACCTACCACTTCAATTTGATGCGCATTCTCCTCTGCATTAATTGCATGGAATTTTTGTCTTCCTGCTTTATGTTCAGCAATCCATCCCCTAGCAAACGTTCCATCTTGAATATCTTTTAATACTTCTTGCATCGCTTGTTTCGTATGCTCTGTTACAACGCGCGGCCCTGATACGAAATCCCCCCACTGTGCTGTGTCCGAAACTGAGTAGCGCATATTTTCTAATCCGCCTTCATACATAAGATCGACAATAAGCTTTAGTTCATGTAAACATTCAAAATATGCAAGTTCCGGTTGATAGCCAGCTTCTACTAATGTTTCAAAACCCGCTTTCACAAGAGCAGTTGCTCCTCCGCAAAGTACTGCTTGTTCTCCAAATAAATCTGTTTCTGTTTCTTCTTTAAATGTCGTTTGGAGTACACCGGCGCGAGTTGCTCCGATTCCATCTGCATACGATAGTGCCTTTTCATAAGCTGTTCCTGTTGCATCTTGATAAACCGCAAATAATGCTGGTACCGCTGCGCCTTCTACAAATGTTCGGCGTACAAGATGCCCGGGTCCTTTTGGCGCTACAAGAAATACATCCACATCTTCCGGCGGTGTAATTTGATCAAAATGAACGTTAAACCCATGAGCAAACACGAGTGCATTTCCTTCTTGTAAATTCGGTGCAATTTCTGTTTCATAAACTTCCGGCTGTTGTTCATCTGGAAGCAATACCATTACAACATCTGCTAGTTTTGTAGCTTCAGCAACCTTATATACAGAAAATCCATCTTCTTTTGCCTTTTCCCAAGACTTCCCTTGACGAAGACCTACAACAACGTCAAAACCGTTATCACGTAAATTTTGCGCATGAGCATGACCTTGAGACCCATATCCAACAATCGCTACTTTCTTTCCTTTTAATACATTTACTGTTACATCCTTTTCATAATAAACTTTTGCCATTTTCTTTCTCCTCCTATATTTTAATAATTAATTAATTAACATTACTTGTTGTTTGTCTTGCTTTTTCATACTTCTTGTAAAGGCTGTTACTCCTGTTCTTGCAATTTCTTTTAAACCATATGGACGCAATAATTCAATAAGCGCTTCTACTTTTTCTTGTGCCCCTGTTACTTGAACGACGATGGAATCCTTTCCAACATCTATAACAGCTGCGCGAAACGGTTCAATTAAACTATATAATTCAGATCTAGAAGCAATTGTCGTAGACACTTTAATAAGTGCAAGTTCTCTTGCAATCATTGCTTCTTCTGTAATATCAGATACTTTTAATACATCAATTTGTTTATGAAGTTGCTTAATAAGCTGCTCCACTTGCTGGACATCTTCAACGTGAACAACAAATGTCATTCTTGAAATATGTGATGATTCTGTATGCCCCACTGAAATACTTTCAATATTAAAATGCCTCCTCGTCATCACACCTGTAATACGGTTTAAAACCCCACTTTGATTTCGAACCGTTGCTGTAACAATCCGTTTCACTATTCCACCCCCTCCATTTGGTGAACACCTTTTCCAGGAGCAACCATAGGCATAACTTTTTCAGATTGTAAAACACGGCAATCAATAAGAACAGGTTCTTGTAAATTCATCGCTTCTCGCAATTGTTCTTTTGCCGTTAGCGGATTTTCAATACGGATCCCTTTAATTCCATAAGCGTGGGCTAACATAGCAAAGTCTGGTTGACAAGAAAGCACAGAATGAGAATAACGCTGATTATAAAACTCATCTTGCCATTGTCTTACCATGCCGAGTGCTTCATTATTTAAAATCAGCACTTTAACGGGAAGGTGATGTTCCTTTAAAACACTTAATTCTTGCAATGTCATTTGAAAACCGGCATCACCTACGATTGCTACAACGAGTTCATTAGGCTCGGCAATTTGTGCTCCAATCGCAGCTGGCAGACCAAACCCCATCGTTCCTAGTCCTCCTGATGTAACCCATTTATCAGGCTGTTTCAATGCATAGTATTGTGCTGTCCACATTTGATGCTGTCCAACATCTGTCGTTATAATTGCATTTCCATTTGTAACTTCATAAAGCATTTGAATTACAGCCTGCGGTTTTAACATTTGTGAATCGTCTTTATAGCAAAATGGGTAACGATTCTTTCTTCTTCGTAAAAGCTGTAGCCATTCTTTATGATTTTGTTTCTCTCCTTTACACTCTAATAACGCTTCTAGAGCATGTTTAGCACTGGCTACAATTGGAATTTCCGTCACAACGTTTTTTCCAATTTCTGCAGGATCAATATCAATATGCGCTATCGTTGCTCCCTTTGCAAAGTAAGCTAAATTTCCAGTCAGACGATCATCAAAACGTGCCCCTATATTTATTAACAAGTCACATTCATACAAAGCCATATTTGCTGCGTAAGAACCATGCATACCACCCATTCCTAAAAACAATGTATCATCGGATGGAAACCCTCCAAGACCAAGTAATGTATGAACGACCGGAATCTGATACATACGTGCAAATGCAGTTAATTCATTTGCTGCTTTTGCATGCAATACGCCAGCACCCGCTAAAATAAGCGGTTTCTTTGCTACTTCAATTGCTTGTAGCAGTTTGTTAATTTGTAGTTGATTCGGATGATAATTCGGCTGGTACCCAGGTAAATCCATCTCTACATTGCTACATCGCTCTCCCATTTCTACAACCATATTTTTCGGAAGATCAATGACGACTGGACCTGGTCTACCTGTTGCTGCAATATGGAATGCTTCTTTTATAATCCTTGGTAAATCCGAAACATTTCGTACTTGATAGTTGTGCTTTGTGACAGGCATTGTAAGTCCGATGATATCCGCTTCTTGAAAGGCATCACTTCCTATAAGCGTTGTTGAAACTTGCCCAGTAAATACGACAAGCGGTAAGGAATCCATCATCGCATCCGCTAAACCAGTAATCACATTTGTCGCCCCTGGTCCACTTGTAGCAATAACAACACCTGGCTTTCCAGTAATTCTTGCATATCCTTCTGCTGCATGAATTGCTCCTTGTTCATGCCTTGTTAAGATATGAGGAATTTCACAATCGTAAAGCGCATCATATAGCGGTAAAACAGCTCCTCCTGGATAGCCAAAAATGACTTCTACCTTTTCCTTTCTAAGCGCATTTAACAATAACTGTGCACCGGTTGCCATTTTCTCTTCCGTTTTTGAAGACATCGTTTCTACAAACCTCCTTTATGAAATACGCGTATAAATAAAAAAGTCTTTCGCCCACACTCCAGCTATGTGCTGAAGGGACGAAAGACTTCGTGGTACCACCCTTCTTTGCAAGAAAAATTCTTGCCTCAGTGACTCTAATAGAGTCAAGCTAATAACGGAGCTACCGTCCAAACCTAAGCAAGTGCTTCAGCTTGGCACTCAAGGGCGATGTTCGTCAACGTGAACCATCGGTTTCCACCAACCACCGACTCTCTGTGAGGCTTCACAATCAACTACTCCTCCCTATCAACGCTTTATCCTCCCGCGAACGGAAGTTTTACTTTATACTTTCATAATTCCTCCTGTATTTGCCGAAGTAACAAGCTTTGCATATCGTGCTAAATATCCAGTTTTTACTTTCGGCTCTGGAGAAATAAATTGTTTTTTCCGTTGTTCTAATGCTTCTTTAGAAATTTCCCAATGAATAATACCATCTTTTAAATTAATAATGATCGGATCACCGTCTGCCACATATGCAATTGGTCCTCCTTCAGCCGCTTCTGGTGATACATGACCAATCGCAATCCCCCTTGTTGCTCCGGAGAAGCGTCCATCGGTAATCAATGCAACCTTTGTTCCCAGTCCTCTTCCAACAATCGCTGATGTTGGAGCTAACATTTCCGGCATGCCAGGTCCTCCTTTTGGACCTTCATATCGGATGACAACAACATGCCCTTCTTTCACAACACCACTATCAATCGCAGCAACCGCTTCATCATGAGAATCAAAACAAATCGCTTCACCAACAAATGATGTAACAGATTCATCGATAGCTCCAATTTTTAGGACAGAACCATCTGGTGCTAAATTTCCAAAGAGAATGGAAAGACCACCTGTTTTACGATATGGTCGTTCTTTCGGACGAATTACTTTTTCATCTAAGATTTTTCCTTCTTCTACTGTTTCATAAATGCTTTTCCCTGAAATTGTAATGCGCTCTGGATGAATTGCCCCTGGAATTTGTGAAAGCTCTTTAATAATAGCTGCTACTCCACCTGCTTCATGCACATCATGCATGGAATAATGAGAAGCTGGGCTAATTTTCGCTAAGTATGGAACACGCTTTGCAATATCATTAATACGCTGCAAGTCATATTCAATACCTGCTTCATTCGCGATGGCTAACATATGTAAAACTGTATTTGTCGATCCCCCCATCGCCATATCTAATGCAAAAGCATCATCAATTGCTTCTTTTGTAATAATGTCGCGCGGCTTTATATCACGCTCAATTAAATCCATTAAATGAAAAGCAGCCTGACGAATTAAGTTATGTCGTTCTTCACTTGTTGCAACAACCGTTCCATTTCCTGGAAGCGCAACACCAAGCATTTCCATGATGGTATTCATAGAATTTGCTGTAAACATCCCTGAGCAGGAACCGCACGTTGGGCATGCTGATTTTTCCATATCAATCAGCTGCTCTAAAGTTAATTTCCCTGACTTATGAGCGCCAACTCCTTCAAATACAGATGCTAATGAAAGCGGAGTGCCATCTTTTGATTTCCCTGCTTCCATTGGTCCTCCAGATACAAAAACAGAAGGAACATTCGTCCGAACAGATGCCATCAGCATTCCCGGTGTAATTTTGTCACAATTTGGCATAAACATAACTCCGTCAAACCAATGAGCTTGAATTACTGTTTCTGCTGCATCTGCAATGATTTCTCGACTTGGGAGTGAATATCGCATTCCGATATGTCCCATTGCAATTCCATCATCAACACCAATCGTATTAAATTCAAAAGGAACACCTCCTGCTTCACGAATGGCAGCTTTCGCTACATCAGCAAGATCTCTTAAATGAATATGCCCTGGAACAATATCGATATATGAATTACAAATTGCAATAAATGGTTTATGAAAATCTTCTTCTTTAACGCCTGCTGCATGAAGCAAACTTCGATGCGGCGCTCGGTCAATACCTTGTTTAATCATATTGCTTCGCATCGGTTACTCTCCTATCAACTTACTTTATTTTCTTCATAAATTTTTTCGCCATCTTCTACAACAAGCTTACGAAATTCTTCTAACAAACGATTTGTATGCGCTCCTGGTTTCCCAGCTCCAATTTCTCTGCCATCAACCATTGTTACCGCAATAACTTCAGCTGCTGTACCTGTTAAAAATACCTCATCTGCTACATATACATCATGACGTGTAAATAATTCTTCCCTTACGTCATAGCCAAGCTTCTCACCAATTTCCATAATCGCATTTCGCGTAATTCCTTCTAGTGCTCCAGCAGAACTTGGCGGTGTAATTAACTTATTACCTTTTACAATAAATACGTTATCACCAGAACCTTCTGCAACATACCCTTGTTCATTTAACATTAACGCTTCCTGCACACCGGCAAGTTTCGCTTCAATTCTCACTAAAATATTATTTAAGTAATTTAGTGATTTCACTTGTGGCGTTAATACATCTGGACGATTCCGTCTTGTTGCAACTGTTACAACTGGAATTCCTTTCTCGTAATATTCTGCCGGGAATAACGCTAATTGTTCAGCGATTACAACAACATTTGGCTTTAAACACGAATCAGGATCTAAGCCAAGATTTCCAACTCCGCGTGATACAACTAAACGAATATATCCATTAGATAATTGATTACGTCGAATTGTTTCAACAACAATATTGGTCACTTCTTCCAACGTATATGGAATTTCTAATAAAATGGATTTTGCAGATTCGTACAGACGAATGAGATGCTCTTTTAAGCGGAAAACATTTCCACTATAGACACGAATGCCTTCGAATACCCCATCACCATATAAATATCCATGATCATAGACAGAAACCTTTGCTTCATTTTTTGGAACAAATTCTCCATTTAAGAAAATCCATTGCTCGTTCACTTGAAAGCGCCCCCTATATCCTTGAATTTTTTTATTGGTTCCTAGTTTACGCCCCCTTTTCAAATAAATCAAAGAAATTTTTTGAAAATTTTAAATTTTAAAATTTATGAACAACCCTCTTTATATTGATATATCAACATTGTTAACGTTTACAAAATGTCAAAAAATTTTTTTCGACATTTTTCTTACAAAAAAATATTTGTTTAGGAGAAGGAATTTTGTCAAAAGATGCGAATCTATTGTATTCAATAAACGGACGTTCTATCACATATTTTTAGAAAAAGACTAGTAATAAAGCGAGGTGAAAAAATAAAAAATAAAATTTGAGGATAACACTCATATTTTTTTCTTATTACTCATAATCCTATTTTCAAAAATCATTTTGACAAATTTAAGGGGGCTAATAATATGGCATGTTTACAAATTAAAGGAACAAGACAAGAAGTAATGGAAATGCTTCAGTTATTTGATTTAATGAATACAAAAGGACTGTGTAAATTAGAAGATTATGTAGAATTACTTCCATATGCAGAGCAAAATAGAACAACGCAAAATCCTATGTACATTGCCTCAGTTGATGTACTATCAAATGATTATACGATGCACGATGTACAAAACGATCGTTTTGTAAGCGACATGTTGACTGGGGTTTATAACGACTAACTCTTTCCTACTCCTGCCAAACGTGTGAAACCTCTTTGTTAATTAGTGAATATTCTTCCGAAAAAGGAACATATTACTAGATGGCAGGAGGTGAATGACATGGCGAAAATTGGAGTAGAAGACTCTTTAACGAACGTAAAACAGGCATTAGAACAAAAAGGGCATGAAGTAGTCTCATTGCAATCTGAAAGTGACGTTCAAGGATGTAACTGCTGCGTTGTAACCGGGCTGGATTCTAACGTAGCGGGGATTAGCAACGCTGCGATAAAGGGATCTGTTATCGATGCAAGCGGGTTAACAGCTGAAGAAGTTTGTCAACAAGTTGAAAGTAGAATTCAATAAAGTGAAATTTTAATCAGCGGGGGTCTTCCTCATCCCTGCTGATTAAAAGCCCCACTAATCGGGCTCTTACGGGCTGTTTCATATTACAAGACTTCCTTAACATGTCCGTTTCGTTTAAGATAAAATGAAACTTCCATCAGTGTTTTTTCATCCCCCACTGATGGTTAGTTGAACCAATCGGGCACATGCCAGCAGTTATCCCCTACCTTTCTTTCTGATTTCTCTCTGCATCTTGAGGTGGGGGTCTTACTGCCCGCAAATAGCGGATAAAATAAAAAGAAGGCTACCTTTTACAAAAAGGCGCCTTCTTTTTTATATTTAATTAACGGGAAAGTAACATATACTGGATGAAAGCCCTGCCTCTCTTTCATCATTGCGGTTCCAACGACCGCTCCTTATACACTAGTACGTGTACAGCTTACAAATACAATTCATCATATACACGATCACTAAAGTTGTTGGCATCATTGCCCGATCTTTAGCAAACTAGAGACTTGTATAAGTAAGGAATAACCAATATATACTAGCTGTAACCGAGACACGAATATCAATTTTACTTCTTTTCGATAAAAATGTCAATAATTTTGTCAAAATAAAAACAGACTGCTTAGTAAGCCTGTTTGTTAAAATTGTGCTTTTTCCTTTAATACATATATAACAAATCCGCTCACTAACATACATAAACCGACAACAAAATTCTTGATGTTAATCATTTATACCTCTCCCTTGTTCTTCTTAAATCCTAATTCTTTATATAGTCATTTACTTTATATTCGTATAATTTTTAAACACACTTCATCCACTATATCATAATTTCCTTAAAATGCAAGCGTTCCGCTATCTCTTATTTACTAACCGCTGCACTGCATTAGGTACTGCTTCCAATGCTTTTTCTACAAGATGTGTACCGCTATGTAAGTGCATAACCTGAATTCCTTTTGCCCCAACTACTAAAAACGCAACAGGGTTAATCGAAACCCCTGCACCACTTCCACCACCAAATGGATGTAAGTTCTGCCCCTCTTGTGGTTGTCCACTTCCTTTGAAATCACTTCCACCTGCACCAAAACCAAAAGCAACTTTTGAAACGGTTAAAATAACATTCCCATCAGCTGTTGATACTGGCTTTCCAACAATCGTATTTACATCCACCATTTCTTTTAAGTTTGTCATTGCTGTTTTCATTAAGTTTTCAATTGGATGTTGTGTCATACAAAACCACCTCTTTTTCCTATCAATTCCTTTTTATCGTTTCCAAAAACGCGGAAGACATACCAACTTTTGTAATTTAACTATCTCATGAAATGAAACTTTCATCAGGGGGAATTTTCTTCATCCCCCACTGCTGGAAAGCTCTTACCAATCGCACTCTTACGACAGTTATCTTCCAAGTTTCTTCTTTATTTTCTCAAAATCTTGACGTGAGGATTTTATTGCCCGCGAAATGGAGGATAAAAAAATAAAAGCAGTTCATACTAAACATGAAGCTCTTTATGAAAGGAGATATTATAATGACTGATAAACATGAAGAACGCTATAGAGAAAACGAAGACCATTTTGAAGAGGAATACGCAGCTGAAATTGCACCTAATGGTGTGCCTTACGATGGAAGAGAAGAAGGAACAACAAAAACAGGGGGAGCAACAGCAGGATTTATCGCTCTTGCCCTTGCAGTCTTAGCTTTATTCGTTTTCCCAGTACTCTTTGGACTTCTTGCTGTCCTAATTGGTATATATGCCTATAACCGTGGTGCCACTGTTACAGGTGGAATTGCAGCAGTAATGGGCGGCATAACTGCGATTGTTGCACTAATATTTCGAGCAGCTATTATCAGCTTGCTGTACTCTCTTTTTACGTAATAAAGTGAAACTTCCATCAGTAGGGGAAGGTTTATCTCCTACTGATGGTTAGTTGAACCAATCGGGTTTTTATGGGCAGTTGTTCCTACCTCTCTGCTTTGCTTTTCTTTGAATATTGAGGTGGGATCTTACTGCCCGTTAATGCGGGATAAAGTGAAACTTCCATCAATTAGGATCTTCCAGACAATTTTTCATCACGGAACATAATAAAAGGTATCTCACTTTTCGCGAGATACCTTATCCTGTAAACACATCCTCAGATGGATAACGAATTTTTTGTTTTGCTGGCCGTGCAAGTGAAAACACAAGTGTTAATGGTCCAATTAACCCACAAAACATAACAAACATAATCACACATTTCCCAAAAGCTGATAAATCAGCTGTAATTCCCATTGATAATCCAACTGTTCCAAAGGCTGAAACCGTTTCAAACAACAATTCAATAAAGCTAAAGTTTTCAGTAAGCATAAGTACAAATACTGCTACAAAAATTAAAAATTGACTTGCAATTACAATCGACAAAGCTCTCATCACTGTTGACATTTTAATTGTACGACGAAATAAAATAACATCTTCTTTTTTCTTAAAAAATGAAATAACAGATGTAATTAAAATAACAAAAGTCGTAAGCTTAATACCGCCTCCAGTTGAAACACTTCCGGCTCCAATAAACATAAGTACCATCGTAAAAAACAACGTTGATTCATTCATACTTCCATAATCAATTGTATTAAACCCAGCTGTACGAGGGGTAATCCCTTGGAAGAATGATGCCCACAATTTTTCATTTAACGATAAAGAACCTAATGTTTTAACATTACTATACTCTAATATAAAGATGACAGTCATTGAAAAAATAATCAACGCAATTGTACCAACAATCATGATTTTCGAATGCAGTGTTAATTTTCGAAAACTTCGACTGTACCATATATCAATTAGTACTGTAAAACCTAAACCACCTATTACAATTAAAGAACAAATACCAATATTAATGATAGGATCTCCAACATATCTCGTTAAATTATCTGGCCATAAAGCAAATCCTGCATTATTATAAGCAGCTACGACGTGAAACAAGCTGTAATATAGCCCTTTTCCCAATCCGAATTCAGGAACAAAACGAATGGATAAAAATAATACTCCAACGAATTCAATACAAAGCGAGAAGAAAAACACTCGTTTTACTAATTTTACAAGTCCGCCAATATTCGTTTGATTTAATGCTTCTCCAATAAGAAGTCGATGACGTAATCCTATTTTCTTTCCGAGCACCCAAACTATTAAAATAGCAATTGTCATTAACCCTAAACCGCCTGTTTGTATAAGAAGCATGATGACAACTTGTCCAAATATGGTAAATGTACTATTTACATCTACTACACCTAAGCCCGTTACAGTCGCAGCTGATGTTGCTGTGAAAAAAGCATCAACCCAACTAATAGATGTTTTCGTCGCAATCGGTAATTTCAATAATATGCCGCCAACAATAATTAAAGCAAAAAATCCAATCGCTAAAATTTGTGGTGGACTTAATCGTATAAAACGATCATTCAAGTCACGTTTTTCTATCATTTCCATAATACTAACTCCCTTAATCCGTCCTCCATACTCCATACATAGTTGAGCATAATCTTTTTTCTTTTGAATTTCAACTTTTATTTTCGTATAAAAAATAGAAAATTCCTTATTCTTTCACGCCAAATTCACATTGAATTCACATCAATCTTTTATAGTATAACTATCGAAGCTGTTCCTCCCTAATAATGAGACATCCCCTAATGTCTCGAACAGCTTTCTATCCCTAGCTTAAATTGACAGAAATTGTCCCCCCTTCCTAAGCCATCTTGCAATGACAAGATGGCTTTTTTTTATCCCTCTACATGTGGAGCATTAGAATTACGTAGCAAAATCCTAAAAAAAGCAGTTAAGCGAGGAATATTTGCTGGCATACACCCGTTTAGTGAAAACTTTCACTTTATTTAATAATAAAGAAGAAGTGAATATGCTTCACTCCTTCCTTGATTTGCTCCCTTTTTTCGAGCGATATTCTTTCCCTTTATTATCATCACCAGTAACAAACTCTGTGCCGAACTCCTGTTGATATTGCCCTACTTTGGGTGCTCCTTGATTCCCGCTTCCTTTACTACCATTACGACTTGACATACTTCTTTCTTCCCTTCTGTATAATGATATTGTTAGTATGCTCCATTCCATTCTAAATACACATGAAAAGCCTTCGCATTGATTGCGAAGGCTTTTGCATAGTAAGGCCGCTTCTTAGTTTGGAATTTATCCCGCTATTCGCGGGTAGTAAGACCCCCATCTCAAGATTCAGAGAAAAGCGAAGAAGCTAGATGGGGGATGAAGCCCCCCCACTGATGGGAGTTTCACTTCACTATCTTCAACGCATCATATGATTCCCTAACTTTTCCACCATTTATTTAACAATATGAAATATGAATGCTATTTCTTACTAAATTAGCTTTTGTAAAATAGAAATCATGACTTGCATTTCATCTTCAGACAAAGTAGAAAATCGCTCTTTGAAATATTCCTTCTTTCGCATTTCCATCTCAGCCACTAATTCTTTCCCTTTATCAAGAATCTCCAAATACACAACACGACGGTCTGATGTACAGCGCGAACGCGTTACAAGTTCTTTTTTAATTAATTTTTCTGCAACAGCCGTAATGTGGCTATTCGATACGTTCAGCTCATTCGCAACATGGGAAACCATTTCTTTTTGGACCCGATTTAAAATACGCAACACGATAAATTCATTCCATGGAATATAATCACCGAAAATTTTGCCCATATCATTACGTAATGTACGAAACATAGCAAAAAAATTCGTAGACAGATCTTCCATTAGCAACTCGCGATTATTAGACATTTTGTACAGCACCTCTATTTATTTAATATGATTAAATAAAAACATTATGAACTATATTAACGTACTTTTTGGAATTTGTCATCCATTTTATTGGGAAAATCATGTATCTTTTTTTAGTTACTTGGTAATAGATGATAAAGGTTGCTTTCATAAAATGCTGTAAATTTTATCAGCAAGAAAACAGGGTGCACAGAAGCACCCTGTTTTCATTTTATCCCGCATTAACGGGCAGTAACCCCCCCACCTCAAGATGCAGAGAGAAACGAGGAAGATAGGTGGGAGATAACTGCCCGTAAAAGCCCGATTGGTGAGAGCTTTCCATCAGTAGGGAGGATGAAGAAAATCTCCACTGATGGAAGTTTCAATTTATTGTTCTAGCTTTTTACACTCGACAAAATATGGATTACCAATAAAAGTAACTTTACCAGCTTTCCCGTAAAATATTTGGTACAATATGAACAAATAGAGAAAGAGGTGTAGTACATGACATTACTTCAATGGTTTAAAAAAGGCATGTCCTTTGAGGCATATGTAAATGATATGACGGTGAATCAACACGAATTACTACATATTTATAATAATTTCTTAATTCCGAATGAACTTCTTCCTGTTTTAGAGCAACATCAAAACGATCGTTTAAACGTTATCGTTTTAACAGCAGATTGGTGTGGTGATGCCCTTCTTTGCGTACCAATTATGAAACGCATTTGCGAAGTTGCCAATATCGAGATGAGCCTACTCATTCGTGATGATAACTTAGAATTGATGGATCAATATTTAACAAATGGTACCGCACGCGCGATTCCAATTTTCATTTTTATGGACGCAGCAGGAAATGAAAAATATATTTGGGGGCCACGCGCTCCAAAAGTTCAAGAGTTCGTTACTTCTATGCGCGCTACATTACCAGAAAAAGATGATCCACAGTTTGAAGAAAAGCAAAAAGAAATGTATGCTGCATTTCGTAAAACATTAACTTCTGATACTTCCATTTGGGAGCACGTAATGGAAAATATGATTGAAAAAATAGCAAAATAAAAAAACTGCCAAATGGCAGTTTTTTTATTATAAAACAAAGAAGTAAAACACCGCGGCAATAATAAAACGATAATATGCAAATGGTGTTAATTTCACACGAGATAATAATTTTAAGAATGAAACAATTGCTAACATAGCAACCACAAATGCAGTAATAAATCCAGTTGCAAATAATGGGATATCTGCTGCGCTTAATTCATTCCAACTCTTAATTAAATCAAGACCTGTTGCAGCTACCATCATTGGTACCGCAAGAATAAATGTATATTCAGCAGCTGCTGTATGAGATACACGCGCTAACAAACCGCCACTAATTGTAGACCCTGAACGAGAAAAACCAGGCCATAATGCTAAACATTGAAACATCCCAATCGTAAACGCTTGTTTATACGTAATGTCATCAAGTGTTTTCGCTGTGCTTGGCTTTGAGAATTTCTCAGCAATAATCATTAAGATACCACCAGCAATTAAACTAATAACAACTGGACCTGGTCCAAATAAAACCTCTTTAATTTTGTCATGTAATAAAACACCAAGTAATCCAGCTGGAATCATACCGATAATAATATGTAATAAGTTTAACGATGGCCCTTGCTTTACTCGTCCAATTCCAACTAACGACCATAATCGTTTCCAAAATACAACAACAACCGCTAAAATAGATCCTAATTGAACAACAATTTCAAACGTTTTTGCTTTATCGCCTTCAAATCCAATTAAATGCCCTGTTAAAATCATATGCCCTGTTGATGATACAGGTAAAAACTCCGTTAACCCTTCAACAGCACCCATGATTAATCCAATTAACCAATCAGCCACAACCGTGCCTCCTTAATACCTTATAATACTTTTTTCATACTTTATCATAATACCTCATCTTCACTAAACACGCATCGTTTTTTTCATATTCGTTCAAAATGCACCAATGTTGTTATAGATACATATTACTTTTCTAAATTCCTATTCAATAGTATGATTGAAACGGCCTATTCGTATTTTAGAAAGGAGTATATATGAAAGAAACTACATCGATTTCACAAAAAATTAAGCAATTTATCTTATTATTTTTCCCCATATTTGTTACACAAATGTCATTATTTTCAATGAGTTTTTTCGATACGACGATGTCAGGACATGCAAGTGCCACTGATTTAGCTGGAGTTGCAATTGGAACAAGTATATGGCTTCCAATTAGTACAGGATTAACAGGTATTTTAATGGCAACAACTCCTATTGTTGCTCACCTTATCGGCTCCAAACAAAAAGAAAATGTAGCTCACGTTGTGACACAAGCCGTATACTTAGCAATCTTGGTCAGTGTTATTGTTATAATCATTGGATTTTTTGTGGTTTCACCAATTTTACATGCCATGCATTTAGAGAAACAAGTAGCCCAAATTGCTGCTCAATTTTTAAGCATTATCGCATTTGGTATCATTCCGCTATTTGTATATACAGTACTCCGCTGTTTTATTGATGCCTTAGGAAAAACCCGCACAACAATGATTATCACTTTACTATCTTTACCGATTAATATCACTTTGAACTATATATTCATTTTTGGTCATTTCGGTTTCCCAAAACTCGGTGGAGTTGGAGCTGCCATCGCTTCAACATCGACATATTGGTGTATTTTACTTATCACTATTGTCATTATCCGTACGAAAGAGCCTTTCTCTTCTTATGGTGTCTTTCAACGTTTGTATCGCCTCTCTATATCAAGCTGGAAAGAATTATTAAAACTTGGTGTACCAATTGGATTTGCAATCTTTTTTGAAACAAGTATTTTTGCTGCTGTTACATTATTTATGAGTAATTTTGACACAACAACCATTGCTGCTCACCAAGCTGCGATGAACTTCGCATCTCTTTTATATATGACACCACTCAGTTTATCCATGGCAATGACAATTTCTGTCGGGTTTGAAGTCGGTGCTTCCCGATATAAAGATGCCAAGCATTATAGCTTTATTGGTATAGGATTAGCACTAGCTTTCGCACTGTTATATTCTATCTTACTGTTTTTATTTGATGACAATATTGCCTCTATTTATACAAATGATTCTGCAGTACACGACTTAGCGAAACAATTTCTCGTGTTTGCAATTTTATTCCAATTTTCTGATGCCATTGCAACACCAGTACAAGGTGCACTTCGCGGTTATAAAGATGTGAATGTAGCACTTGTTATGACACTAGTTGCATATTGGATAATAGGTCTCCCGCTCGGTTATACACTTGCAACATATACAACTTTGGCTGCAAAAGGTTATTGGATTGGTCTCATTTTAGGACTAGCTTTTGGTGCAATCTTTTTACTCGCTCGTCTATTTCAAGTACAGCAAAAATATATTACATTAAAAAGCCGCTAAATAGCGGTTTTTTATATATCCTTAATATTTTGTATATAAATAAAAAAGTAATAGGATTCTTTATAAAAGAAAGCTATAATAAATTTTGATATTTACATAAAGGAGACTAATTTAATATGAGGAAGATTGCGATTGCACTATTATTATTCTTTTCTTCTATGCTTCCTGTTAAGGCAGCTGATGCAGAGACATATCAGCAAGAACATTTGTTAATTGTCAATGTAGCGACAAATAAGATGGCATATTATGAAAAAGGTAAATTTGTAAAAGAGTTTACAGTTGCTACTGGAAAAAGCAGCACACCAACACCCCTAGGAAAATATAATATTGTCAACAAAATTAAGAATCGTCCCTACTATGCCAAAAATATTCCTGGCGGTGATTCACGCAACCCATTAGGGGATCGATGGCTCGGTCTGAATCTCAAAGGAACAAAAGGAACAACATATGCCATTCACGGAACTAATAATGCAAGCGCCATTGGAAAATGGACAACACTCGGTTGCATTCGCATGTATAATAGTGACGTACATTGGTTATTTGATCGAGTTCCTGTCGAAACAACTGTAATCATCACAAATAAAAAAACAACATATAAAGCAATTGCTGCTACATATGGATTCAAACTCACATAATGTTTTTCGGGAGAAAAGGTTCTTTAAGTAAGAACACCTTTTTTCCTACAAATTATATATATAAATTATAATAATAGGATACACACATATATAAACAACTATTTTTATAATATCTCCCAAAAATAATTTCCCCACTATTTTTATAGAAGCATTTTTTTCATTTCATGTATAATACGAGGTAAATATTGGATTTTTAACAAAAGAAAGGAGAAAAATGTGAATTTATTCCTAAATTTTTTTATATATGCTGGAACAGGGCTTGCTTTACTATGTATCGGTTTTCTTCTATTTGATTGGACGACAAAAGTAAAGGAATTTCAATTAATTGCAAAAGGAAATGTATCTGCAGCTATGTCAATTGGCGGAAAATTACTTGGCCTTACGTTTATAGTGGGGGCAACCATCGCTCAGTCTGTTTCACTCATCGATATGATCATTTGGAGTGCTATCGGTATCGTAACGCAAATTATTGCTTTTTACATTGCAGAACTTGTTACAATGAGCTTCAGTATTAAGCAAGCAATTGAAGAAGATAATCGTGCTGTCGGACTTATGATTCTCCTATTATCCATATCTATCGGCTGGGTTCTCGCTCAGTGCTTAACATACTAAGAGTATATTTCTTCCTTATAACGTGCAACATATCAATAAAGTGAAACTTCCATCAGTGGAGGTTTAGTTGAACCAATCGGGCACATGCCAGCAGTTATCCCTCATCTATCTTCCTCGCTTCCCTCTGAATCTTGAGGTGGCCGTTAATGCGGGATAAAAAACATAAAGGAGTTGCAACAGTGGACGAAAAGGAAGAACAACAGTCTTATCAAGAAGAGTTTGCACCGGAAATTTCACCCGGTTATCGTCAAGATGTACATAAATCACCTCGTTATTCTAACATGACGTTTTTAGTCGGCATTGTCATTTTTGGAGCTGTACTGCTATTACTTATTACTTTCGTATATTTTAAGTAAAAGAAAGGACGAATTCATATGAATAATAACTCAGCAAGTTCAAGTAAAAGGGTTATAAAAACACAAAAAGGATACGCTGGAGATTCTTTAGACAAACATAGAGCTATCGAAAATGCAAATCTTGATTTGAGTAAAAAGGAGATACAGCAGCAAAACGAGAATTTATAAAGTTCAACTTCCATCAGTGCGGGTTCTTCATCCCTCACTGATGGTTAGTTGAACTAATCGGGCTTTTACGGGCAGTTATCCCCCCTATCTTCCTCGCTTCTCTCTGCATCTTGAGGTGGGGTGATCTTACTGCCCGTTAATGCGGGATAAAGTTCAACTTCCATCAGTGCGGGTTCTTCATCCTCCACTGATAGCTAATTGAACCAATCTTTACGTAAAATTGTCTCACCTCTCAATCAACCCTACATCTTGAGGTGAGATTATCCGTTAAATACGGGATAAGAAAAGAAATCCCTAGCTAGGGATTTCTTTTCTATTTATAACTAAACGAAAGAGGCGAAAAAATGACAGACTTAGACTATATACAATATATTCAAAAAACACTCCCGAACTTGCCTATCCATTCCTTTCATCAAGATGAAAGCGGTTGGGATAATGTTGCTATTCTCATAAATGATGAATGGTTATTTCGATTCCCTAGAAAAGTTGAATACGCGAAAAAAATTCCTCGTGAAAAACAATTATATGAAGTACTGTCTCCTCTGCTGCAAACACAACAAATAGAAGTACCGAACTATCATATTCTATATGAAAATAAAGCAGATACAATTCCTGTTTGCAGTTACTATAAAATAATTCATGGTAAACCATTTAAACCATCTTACTTACATAACCTCTCAATTAATGAAAAAACGAAAATTGTTACACAACTTGCATCATTTCTTGCTGCTTTTCATACAGTTCCTATTACACTTGCAAAAGAGTGGGGATTTCAGGTTGAGCAAACAACTGAATATTGGAAGAAGCTATATATGAAACTAAAACATTACCTGTTTACTACATTTACAATAGAAGAAACTAAACGATTGAATACACTATTTCAAACATTTTTTGAGCAATTATATACAAGCTCCTCTCCACAAACAGTTATTCATGCTGACTTAACACATAATCATATTTTATTTCATCCTCTCCTGAGGCACATTGCTGGTATCATTGATATAGGAGATGCACAAATTGGTGATCCCGCATTGGATTTTGCTGGATTATACGCTGATTACGGCCATGCCTTTACACTAGAAGTATACGAGGAATATACTGCTTTAACGAATAGAACGGATACAACATTTTTTGAACGGATTATCTCTTTTTATCAATATAGTCCTATACTGCACGACCTTGTATATGGTTTTGAAACAAATGATTCAAAAATGATTGAAAACAATACAAAACGACTGCTACATGTTTTAAGGGGAATACGCTAAACGTCTTCCCTTAATTTCTTTTCTTCAAACGCCATTAAGAAAGGTGGTTTGTATATTCTGTACCAAAACGAAGGCACGCTTCAACATCTTCGTCTTCTGGTGTTAATTCTACTTTTAATCCTTCAAGTACAACGTTAGCTCCGCGCTCCTGTAACTTTTCTATTAAAATATCAACAGCTGCCCCGTATTTCGGATATGCAGAATCACAAGAACCAAACACCGCTGCTTTTTTCCCCGTTAAATCCAACTTATCCATTTCATCATAAAAATCTAAGAAATCATCTAGTAAATCACCATCTCCCCATGTGTATGCACCTAATACAATCCCCTCATAATCTTCTAAAACAGACGCCTCTGGTGATGTCATAATATCGATTACTTCAATCTCTTTTCCAGCCTTGCGAATTGCCCCGGCAATATGATCTGCCATCTCTTCTGTATTTCCACTCATACTTGCAAAAATCATTACTAACTTACTCATTTTACTCTCTCCCCTTATTATGTATCTCATTCTCTTATTTTTTATATTTCCTTTAGTACGGAATGAATGAAAATGATAATTATTATCAATAAAAAAGATAACATTAGATTAATTGATAATAAATTATCAAAATCAATAATTTTTTTTAAAAAATTAATGAAAAGATACAAGCTTGTCCGTAAGACATACATATATTATAAATGAGCATAGTTCTTTCTTAACCCTCTCTAACGGAAAGAAATAGAAGCAACTGCGATATTCGCAGTTGCCTTTTTTTATCTCGTAATATAATTTCAACTATCCACTGTTTGTTAATTTACTTTATCCTTTTAATAGCTTCATTGCCGCTTGCAAAAATAATTGTGCACCACGAATTAATGCCGTTTCATCCACATCAAATTTCGGATGATGATGTGGATAACAAGTATCTTTATTTACATTTCCCGTCCCTAACTTTACAAAACAACCTGGAGCCTTTTGTAAGTATGCAGAAAAGTCCTCGCCTCCCATAGAAGGGGAAAGTGAGATAATACTTTCTTTTCCAAACAGTTCAATGGCACTATCTTCTACTACCTTTGTTACATAGGAATCATTTATTACCGGATTGTATCCGTAACGATACGTATATGAGTACGTTGCATCATGCGCTGCTGTAATCCCCTTCACAATTTGTTCAATAATTTCTTTAGATTCTTGTCGTAATGTGTTCTCAAAGCAACGCACCGTTCCTACAATCGTTGCTGTCTCAGGAATGATATTATCAGCTGTTCCTGCATGAAATTGCGTGACCGATACCACTCGTTGTTCAAACGCATCCGTCCGTCTTGACACAAGATGTTGCAAATTCGTAATAATTTGTGCCCCTATTGCAATCGGATCCACTGTTTGTTTCGGATGAGCAGCATGTCCTCCTCTTCCTTTAACTTCAATTGTAAATACATCCGGTGCTGCCATCATTGGTCCGTAGGAAATTCCTATTTGTCCACTTCCTAGCCCTGACATTACATGAAGACCGATGACATAATCTACTCCATCCATAACTCCCGCTTCCACCATCTCTTGTCCTCCACCAGGGTATTGTTCTTCAGCATGTTGAAACAAAAGACGAATTTCTCCACCCCACTCTTCATCATATTTCACTAAGGCCTCGGCTACACCTAACAAAATTGCCGTATGTGCATCATGACCGCAAGCATGCATAACTCCTGGTACACTAGATGCATACGGCTTCATCGTTTGTTCCTGAATCGGAAGTGCATCTATATCTGCTCGAATCGCAATAATATTGCCTGAACCTTTTCCTTTTCGTCTTGCCATTACACTACATGCTGTTGGTCTTGTTAAGTTAAAATAAGAAAATGAGTGTAATGTATCATATATAAACTGTGCTGTATGCTTCTCCTGAAATGACAATTCAGGGTGCTGATGTAAATAACGTCGCCACATCCGAATATTTTCTTCAGAAAGATATAATAACCAATCTACTTGAGATGATTTCATTCGTTTCAACCCCTTATTCTATTTTTAACAATCTTATTCCATCATAATGACCGTATCCCTTTGTATAACAAGAGTTTATGTGCGATTTTAGTTAGAGGGAATATAACCTTACCTCTTTCAATTGTAATGGAATTACAATTCTATCTAGAATGTAATATAATTGTTAAGTTAGGGATTTTCTTTTTTAACATTTAGTGCTACTATCAGAAAAGAGCCTTTTTGCCTTACACTTCCCTAAAGTGTGGGATTTCTGTGTTTTTCAAAGTGATGTAGGATATGATACTTACATACGGATACTATTTTATAGAGGGGGAAAGACATGAAAATATTAAAAGAAATATGGTCTCAACCACTCACGCAATGGGTTGCAAAAACTTGTTACTACCTTGCGATTTTACTTGCTTTACTATGGTTGTATGGGTTCCAAGATACAAACACAAGTACATTTATTTACAATGAATTTTAGGGTGGGAGCGTTATGAAGTTATTAGAACAAATCGAAAAGTGGGCGGTTGAAACGCCTGACCAAACCGCTTTCGTTTGGCGAGATGCGAAAATTACATACAGACAATTAAAAGAAGATTCTGATGCATTAGCATATTGGATTTCTTCCCAATATGGAGATGATCGTTCACCAATTATGGTATACGGGCATATGCAGCCAGAAATGATAGTCTGTTTCTTAGGATGTGTCAAAGCTGGACATGCGTATATTCCAGTAGACGTGTCAATTCCAACTGATCGTGTGCTGCGCATTGCAGAAAGTTCTGGTGCAAAGCTACTTTTATCTCCAACAGATGTTACAGTGGCTGATTTACCAGTTCAGATTGTTGATGGAAAGAAATTAGAAGATATTCTTCTTACTCATAAAGGAAACATTGCAAATCCTGAATATGCAGTACAGGGTGAAGACAACTTCTACATCATTTACACATCAGGGAGTACAGGAAACCCAAAAGGTGTACAAATTACGTATAATTGTCTTGTAAGTTTCACAAAATGGACAGTTGAAGATTTCAACTTACAAACTGGACAAGTCTTTTTAAACCAAGCGCCATTCTCATTTGACTTATCTGTTATGGACATTTATCCGTCATTAGTAACAGGTGGTACACTATGGGCAATTGATAAAGATATGATTGCACGTCCAAAAGATTTATTTGCTTCTTTAGAACAATCAGATGTACAAGTTTGGACGTCTACACCATCCTTTGCAGAAATGTGTTTAATGGAGCCATCTTTCTCAGAAGGTATGCTTCCAAACATGAAAACATTCTTATTCTGTGGTGAAGTACTGTCTAATGATGTTGCAAGAAAACTGTTAGAGCGCTTCCCAAAAGCTACTATTATGAATACGTATGGACCAACAGAAGCGACTGTTGCTGTAACTGGTATTCATGTAACAAATGAAGTAGTAGACAAATATCAATCTCTTCCAGTCGGTTACTGTAAATCAGATTGCCGTATCATCATTATGAAAGAAGATGGTACTGTTGCAGCTGATGGTGAGAAGGGTGAAATCGTAATCGTTGGTCCGAGTGTAAGTATTGGATACTTAGGAAGCCCTGAATTAACAGAGAAAGCATTCACAGTTATTGACGGCGAACGTGCTTATAAAACTGGTGACGCTGGTTATTTAGAAAATGGACTTCTTTTCTATAATGGTCGTCTTGATTTCCAAATTAAGCTACACGGTTATCGTATGGAATTAGAAGAAATTGAACATCACCTGCGTTCATGTTCGTATGTGGAAGCTGCTGTGGTACTTCCAATTAAAAAAGGTGAAAAATACGACTACTTATTAGCGGTTGTTGTTCCAGGTGAACATTCTTTTGAAAAAGAATTCAAATTAACATCTGCGATAAAAAAGGAACTCAATGAACGATTACCAAATTACATGATTCCACGAAAATTCATGTATCAATCTTCTATTCCAATGACACCCAATGGAAAAGTAGACCGTAAAAAATTATTGAGTGAGGTTACAGCATGATCCCATATGCATCATTTTATTTTTTCGTGATTGTGGGCATTTTGCTTATCCCTACCATCATTGCTGGGTTACAAGGGAAAATGCTGCGCAAATATAATGCAGTTGTAACACTTATTATGTTGGCAATTATCTTTTCTGATAAACCAACACAAGCTGTTGCATTGGCAATATTTGCAATTTGGCAATTTGTTTTAATTAAAGGATATTTAACGTTGCGACAGCGTGATAACAAAACAAGTATCTTTTGCACTGCTGTTATTTTATCGATCTTACCGCTTATCTTAGTAAAAATTACACCTGTTGTACCAGCTTTAAAATCAATCGTATTTTTTGATATACCAGCTATGAAATTAGTCGTATTTCTTGGTATATCATACGTAACATTTAGAGCAGTACAAATGATATTTGAAATTCGCGATGGACTTATTAAAGAAATATCACTATTTAAGTTCTGGGAGTTTCTTCTGTTCTTCCCTGCAATTTCAACAGGTCCAATTGATCGATATCGTCGCTTCCAAAAAGATGTAGAGAACCCACCATCAGCTGATGAGTATAAGATAATGCTTTATACGGGAATCAATCGTATTTTCCAGGGTTTTCTTTACAAATTTATTATTGCGTACTTAATTAAAAATCATTTTTGGGATGCAGCAATTTCTAAACAAGCTACATTTATTTCATTTATGACTGATATGTACTCTTATAGTTTATATCTATTCTTTGACTTTGCAGGATATAGCGCATTCGTAATTGGTGTAAGTTATATGATGGGTATTAAAACGCCTGAAAACTTTAACAAGCCTTTTTTAAGTCGTAATATTAAGGACTTCTGGAACCGCTGGCACATGAGCTTATCATTTTGGTTCCGCGACTTTATTTATATGCGCTTTGTCTTTTTTGCGACAAAGAAAAAACTAATTAAAAACCGTTATACAATTTCTTATATCGGTGCATTTTTAAACTTTGGAATTATGGGAATTTGGCATGGACTAACGTGGTATTATATTACGTATGGCTTATATCATGCAATTTTGTTTATTGCATTTGATATTTTTGAACGAAAAAACAAAAAACATAAGTTTTGGCCAAATAATAAATTCACACATGCCCTTGGAATTATCATTACATTCCACTTCGTTTGTCTCGGTCTCCTACTCTTCTCAGGTAACCTAGGTAGACACTTTTAGTTAAAAACTTCTTAGGAAGTTACACATCATACATTATGGATATAAAGGAGAATACACAATGGCTGAATTTAAAGATCAAGTATTAGATATTTTAGAAGAAGTATGTGAAAATGATATTGTAAAAGAAAATACAGATGTACAATTATTTGAAGAAGGTATTCTTGATTCTTTCGGTACAGTATCTTTATTAGTAGAATTTCAAGAACGTTTAGGTATTGAAGTGCCTATTTCTGACTTTGATCGTGACGAATGGGCAACGCCAAACATGATTGTTAAGAAACTGGAAGATATGCGATGAAAAAACCAACGTTTGGCCCGATGCTTCTAGCATTTGCTCTTTTTTGCGTGGTGTTACTTATTCCATCACGCTTCCTCTTACCACTTATCGGGGAGCAAAAGGTCAACGATGCCTCAACATCTTTAAACAAAGAAATGTTCCAGGGCATTGCACTGCAACAAAAAGCGCTAGAAGATCCAAAATACCTTCCGATGTACGGTTCATCGGAATTTTCTCGGTTAGATGTATATCATCCATCTAACTACTTTAAAGTGAAAAATGAAGAATTTACTCCGTTTCTTATCGGTCGCGGTGGAACACAAAGTCTTACTCATGTGTTAAATCTAGCATCGTCAATGGATCAGTTAAAAGATCGCAAAATTGTCTTCGTCCTTTCACCGCAATGGTTTGTAAAACAAGGGCTAGACGAAGTTCATTTTGCGCCAAACTTTTCATCTCAGCAAGCGTACCATCTCATCTTTAATGATGAATTAAAGCCTGAGACGAAAAAAGAAATCGCAAACCGCTTATTAAGTTTTGAAATTGTTCGTAAAGATACACTCCTAAAAACTTCTTTAGAAGGAATCGTATATGACGATACAAAACATAAAGTGAAAGCAGCGGCGGCAAAACCATTTGCGTATATATATCGTAACATTTTAGATCGTAAAGATTTAGTTACATCAATGTTTGATATTAAACCGCGAAAAACACATACAGATGCTGAATTAAAATCCCTTGCATGGAACGATATTCGTAACCATGCAGAAAAAACTGGCGAAGTAGAATCTCAAACGAATCCATTCGGCATTGAAGATCGCTACTATGACCAAAAGATTAAGGATAAATTAAAACGTCTAAAAGGATATCGAGCAAATGAATCATTCGATGAATCGCCAGAATATGACGATTTCCAATTAGTTTTAGACATTTTAAAACAACAGCATGCAAAACCATTATTCATTTCTGTTCCAGTTAATGGCCCATGGTATGATTATGCTGGATTCCCGAAAGAACGACGTGATGTATACTATAAAAAAATAAATGAACAAATTGAAAAAGCTGGATTCCCAGTTGCAGATTTTTCAAGCCATGAATATGATAAGTATTTCTTAAAAGATACTATGCATTTAGGTTGGAAAGGCTGGGTATATGTCGATGAGGCAATTCAGCAATTTTATGAGAGTAACTAAAAAAGAACGCTTGAATTTTCAAGCGTTCTTTTTTATATATAGATTGTACTTTGTAATCTTTCTAATGTCTCTTTCGCTTCTTTAATCACTCGCATTATAACTTGCTGCGCCTCTTCTGTTCTGGCTAAAGCAGAAGCTTGTCCTGCCCAAAGCGACATATATTGGCGATTATTTTGTATCGCTGCTGCTTGGCGAATTTCTGTTGTTAATACATTTTGAATTGGATATACAGGAAATTTTCCTTCTTTACTTTCCAATTGTTCAATAAAAGTATTTCGAATCCCTCTCGCATATTTACCCGAAAATGCACGAATCATTGTCGTACTTTGGTCTGTACTCATTATAATTGCTTCTTTATGCGCCTCATGGGCTATACTTTCATAACATGTTAAAAATGCTGTACCCATTTGTACCCCTTCTGCACCAAGTGCATAGGCTGCCACTACTCCCCGTCCATCCATAATCCCACCTGCCGCCACAATTGGAATATGCGGAACAGCATCAACAAGCTGTGGAATAAGCGCAGTTGTTCCAATCATAGAATCTTGTTCTTTTCCTACAAATGTTCCACGATGTCCCCCTGCTTCACTTCCTTGCCCAACAATAATATCTACTCCTAAATGAGCCAATATCTTCCCTTCTGCTACATTCGTTGCCGTGCCAATTACTTTTATGCCATTTCTTTTTAATAATTCTATCTCCTCCTGTTCTGGTGTATCAAAAGTAAAACTAAAAACAGGAACATTCTCCTCAATAAGAACTTGTAGCTGCTCTTTGTAACTTTTCGGCAGCTGTAACGTTTGCTTTGCTATTCCCAATTGCAATTTTTCTCGAATGGGCTTTAACAGATTTTGTGCCTCTTCTACTTGCTTTTCGTCAACTTCCATTTCTTTTGTAATAAATAAGTTCACCGCAAACGGATTATCAGTTAACTGACGAATAGTACGTACAGCTAAACGGATTTGTTCAGGGCTCATATATCCTGCACCTAATGTACCTAACCCTCCACTATTAGATACAGCTGCTACTAGCTCTGGGGTTACAATTGTTCCTGCCATCCCAGCTTGAATAATAGGGTATGTAATTTCCAATTTCTCGCATACTCGACTATGGAACATTTTTTCTTCTCCCCTTTCTCTTATACTTTCTTGTCATGCCAAATGATTTCCTTCTTTTCACAAGGATTGAATATCCTATAAGCGAATATAGTGAAAGAAAGGGGGGTGGGGAAATTTGATGCAGTATCCCAAACCATTAAAATACGGAGATACCGTTATAATCATTGCTCCAGCAGGTCCACCATCTATAGAGCATATTCTTCAAGCAAAGCAGAAATTAGAGGAAATAGGATTGGTCGTTATAATTGGACAGAGCGTACAAGAAAAACGAGGCTATTTAGCCGGAGATGATGCGATTCGTGTTCATGACTTACACAAAGCCTTTGCAGATCCATATGTAAAAGCTATTTTTTGCGCAAGAGGTGGATATGGTACTGGTCGCCTTTTATCTTATATTAATTATGCACTAATTCGAGATAATCCAAAAATCTTTTGGGGGTATAGCGATATTACTGCCCTACATATTGCTTTTGGACAATTCTCACAACTCGTTACTTTCCATGGTCCCATGATGGAGGAAGTTGGAAAGGGTCTTGATTCTCTCTCTTTCTCCTTTTTCAAACAACTCTTCCATCCGTACTCTATTATTTTGGAAGGAGTAGAATTTATTCATTCTTTCTCTTGTTCTATCACAGCTCCTCTTGTAGGGGGCAATTTAGCTGTAATTACAAGCACACTCGGTACACCTTACGAAATTGATACAAAAAATAAACTACTTTTATTAGAAGAAATTGCAGAAGAACCGTATCGTATTGATCGCATGTTAAATCAATTACGCTTAGGAAAAAAATTTGAACAGTGTGCCGGCGTTATCTTTGCAAGTTGTCACAACTGTACATCTACAAAGCCATCTTTATCTATTTCTGACATTCTGCATGATCACATTACATCTTATAATATCCCTCTTTTAAGCGGCTTACCAATTGGGCATATAAAGTCAAACATAGGAGTGCCTCTTGGCGTTCCTGCTACAATAAATGGACAACAAAAAATACTTTCCATATCATCTGGTATTAAGTGAAACTTCCATCAGTGTGGGCTTCTTCATCCTCCACCAACCTTCTTCGGTTTCTCTGAATCTTGAAGGGGGAATCTCATATTTCTCGTTAATGCGAGGGAAATTTGTATAGAAATAATAAAGGAGAAGCTTTTTGCTTCTCCTTTTTCCATTCAGTTATTGTTGTTGTTATTGTTGTTATTTCTGTAATTCCAGTAATTCCAGTGATTCCAGCAACAGTTGTATTTGTTTTTGTTATTATTATTATTGTTGTTATTATTGTTGTTGTTATTATTGTTGTTATTATTGTCATTATTACGGTTTTTCCAATTGTATATGTTATCCCAGCAGCAGTTGTTGTTATTGTTGTTATTATCAGCCATCTATGTCCATCCCCCCTTGGTCAAGCTACTAATACTATATGACGCAAAGGAAAAATGGTAACGGTACTTTATAGATAATAATTAAAAATTCTTCTTGAAGCAATATCAGCAATTTCTGGAGGTGTAAATGTTTTATCAAGATCTGTACCAATGTTTAAGACTGCCGTTGCTTCAGCATCAATGTTCTCAAATAATTCTTTTCCACGAATCGTAATAACAGGCACATCTTCAGGCAGTACGGCTTGTAAAAATTCAAGCTGTGTAAAGAATGGTAAAATCCATCTTCCATCACCTTGGAAATAACGTAAATGCACTGTTCCTTGTGAATCTCCTTCTTCAATATCAACTGTCCCTGCAACATAAACGTATGTTGTTAACAATGTTTCGTAAAATTCTTTTTGTTTTTGTTTATCATGATCAGCTAATGCTAATAATGTTTCTAGTTTTTTTTCTGGAATATGTGCCATACGTTGCCACCCCTGTTTTCAAAATTATTGTAATGTAATTATACAAAATATTCTTATTTTTTTCTATAAAATTATTCTTTATTTTCTTACTATAATATTAAAGTGAAACTTTACTACAATCTTTATATAAGCAATTTAAAACTTCTTCAGCTGTAACAAGTGTTGCAGACTTATTGTGACGGTTCAGAAATGTCATTAACACCTAATATTAAACATGGCTTTCCCGAATGAAATTTTTTTTTGTTAAATTCATTCAAAAAATACGTAAAAACCCCTTACAAAAAGAATAAAAATGTATTATCATGTATTAAAATACAAAATAAGAAAGGGGCATCACGGTGAAAATTTGGTTTTACGAAAAAACAAAGACAATGGATGATTTGCTTGGTATCTGGGACAATGTTCCAACTATTCCGAGAATCGGTGAAAAAGTAGAAATTTTAAAGCAAGTACGTACTGTAACAGATATTAAATATATAAAAAACGGAAACAATTTCCACGTAGAAATACTTATTTACTAAAGAGAAAAGCTCTCCGTATTCCCTTTAGGAGAGCCTTTCTCTTTCATCTGCTTTTTTGATCACAATCATATCATCAACTAGTTCCACTTTTACGTAATCACGTTCTTCTAAACACAAATGATTGACAGCCTCATCAGGCAATTCGACAGCCATATAGCGCTCTGTTAATACAACTTGGCTATATGCGGCTTGCTGTGCAATCCAATTAGCTTGTTTTTCCTCTTGAATCACTCGTAGTGATGGCAATCCAACTTCTTTTACTGTGCGCCAATTGTTACGAATAAAGGGAACAAGCCATAATAAACTAATGATAATAATAGCTAAACCAATCCATAAATTACTTTGCGCTTGTAGATCAGCAATTTTCACTGTTTCTTGTGCACTACTACTATCACTAAATTGAATGATGCTAACAACACTATTGTTTAAAGCATGCACAATGATATTGGTCCATAAGCTTTTCGTCTTAATATATAACAGGCACATGATTACGCCAAATAAAAACGCACCAATCACATCTATATGCCCGAATCCAAAAATAAGTGAAGAAACGATAATAGCACGTTTCAGCCCCCATTTATACGCCATTCGATTTAAGAAAAAGCCTCGAAAAATCACTTCCTCCATAATTGGTGCAAATATACAAGCTGAAATTACACTAAAAATCTTTGTAAAAGTAGTGCTCATATCAATAACATTGCCATCATTTAATAAATCAACTAGAAAATCAGGAATCAGCTGAGCTAATATGTAAAACTGAATAAAAGACATACCAAATGCAAAAATCATTCCCATAGCCGTAGCAATCAAAATTAACGCCCATGGAATTGATGCTGGTTTATCAAAAAAACTTCTAAATACTGCGTTATGTTTTCTCATCTTATAAAATAACCAAAGTAATGGAAAAACAAAGAAAACCAATGTTTCTGAAACAAACTCAAATGAACTACTTTCAGCACCTATTATGCCTAATGGAAGATATGTAGCCACCGCACCTAAAATCATCCATCCAAAAAAACTGCGAAGTCGAATACGCGAAAATGCAAGATTAATAGAAAACACCTCCAACATGATATGTTTATATTATAGTATCAATATGCTGTAATCTCTTCTTTTATTTATCAATTTGTTTTTATCTCATCCGATAACCGCAGAAAATAAATTCCCGTTCTTGAAACGATGCACTTGAAGCAATAAGTAAAACAGCTAGAAGACAATACTACTGTAAGCCGCTTCCTTGGATAAATTAATAATTGTTTAATTGCCCTTTTAGGAAATTCTTCTGTAATTGTGTGAGGTGCTAACCCACTTCCAAAGATTGTTGTAAATGTAACAATCATTTACATGTTTTACTCCGCAAACATAATAAAGTCTTCCATTTTTATTTTACGTGGAGCGCATTTTTTATAATAACTACCCCTGTAATAGCCCCAAAATTCATCTTCTAACGATTTAATAAGGTTTTTCATATAAAAAAACAATATATAAAATTATATTAACCTCTTAACAATTTGAGAAATACGGTAAATTCCCTGTTTTATATCTGTCAAAGATGCATAAGAGTAGGAGAATCGCAAATATTGGTTGCATGCTGAGCTATATATATTTCCTGGATAAAATAATACGCCCTCGTCAAGCGCTGCTTCAAAAAGTTTTTGCATTGATATAGATGGAAGAATTTTTACCCAAATAAAAAAGCCCCCTTTAGGAATATTCCAGGTTGCAATTCCTCGTAAATATTTCTCTAATGCTTCTAACATTGTACGGAGACGAATAGTGAGGTTTACTCTAACCGTTTCAAGATGTTGAGTATATAAACCACTTGACAGCCATTCAGTAGCTGCCCATTGTGATAATGAACTGGACCCATAATCAATTTGCATTTTAATATCAGCTAAACGATCGATAACAGGCTCAGGACCAACAAGCCATCCTATTCTTAATCCAGGGCTCAATGTTTTAGAAAAACTACCAATATATAAAACTTGTCCATGTCTATCATTTGCTTTTAGTGGTAAAGGCGGAGCAGTATCGATCCATAATTCTCGATAAACATCATCTTCTATAATGGGAAGATTCTCTTTTTCGCATACTTGCAAAAGTTCTTTTCGTCTCTTCTCTGACATGACAATACCTGTTGGATTATGAAAAGAAGGAATTGTATATATAATCGACTGATTTCGTTGTTTTTTTGCAGCAATATTAGTTGGTATTAATCCTTGATTATCTACTGAAAGACTAGAAAATTTCATTCCTGCTGATTGAAAAATATGTAGAGAATACAAATAGGATGGTTCTTCAAGAAGAATAGTTGATCCTTGTCGTAAAAGTCCAACTGAAATGAGTTGCAGTGCTTGTAAAGCACCTGAAACAATTAAAATGGAGTCAGGAGAACAAGTTATCCCGATTGTACTTAAATATTTGCTTAATTCTTGACGTAATGGTAAAAGCCCTTTCGGCACTTCATATCCTAAAGAGTCAATACGGTTTATACAACGGTGCATAACCGTATTTAAATTTTCTACAGAAAATAATTCAGAAGAAAGCTCCCCTTTCCCTAATTGAATTATATTTAAATCTGAATCTGCTTTATTAATTTCTTGTACGATCGATTGATTCGGCTTATAAAACCCTGTTTTTACAAACTTATTCCAATCAGGAGGAGCAGTATTTGCTAGTAATGTCCATGTATTATTGACTACTTTTGTACTAGCACCCATTTTTCCTTCAATTAAACCTTCCGCTTTTAATTCTTCTAAAGCTGTAACAACTGTACTTCGATTTACTCCAAACCATTTAGCTAGCTCACGTTGTGTCGGAAGTTTGCTTCCTATTGGCCATTCCCCGCTCATAATTTTATTTTTTATATACACAACAACTTGTTGATACAACGGGAGGTGTGATGATTTACTTAACTTCCTATTTTCCTTCTCCATCAAAATCACCTACATTTGGTTGGTTTTTAAAACAATACAATTGGTTGAAGACATTTTACTAAATCCTTATTAACATAAAGTGAAACTTCCATCAGTGGTGACTTTTTTTCATCCCACATTAATGGAAAGCTCTCACCAATCGGGCGCATTCCCCCACCTATCTTCCTCACTTCTCTCTAAATCTTGAGGTGTGGGTCTTACTGCCCACGAATAGCGGGATAATAATCAATTAACATGATAAGGATGTGAAAATATGAAGAAACAATGGGATTTTCGAATCATAGCTGCTTATGGATCTACAATTTTTCTTTGGGCTTCCGCTTTTCCAGCCATACGAGTCGGATTAGAATCCTATAATCCTGAGCATTTAGTTTTGCTTCGCCTATTAATCGCTTCGCTAGCACTTATCTTCTTCGCTATATTGACTCGCATGCAACTACCAGAATGGAGGGATATCCCTATTATTCTCGTATTAGGTTTGCTAGGATTTACTGTTTACCATGTAGCCCTAAGTGCCGGAGAGGCAACTATTAACGCAGGTACCGCAAGCCTACTCGTTTCTACCTCTCCCATTTTTTCATCCATATTAGCTGCCTTATTTCTGCATGAACGATTTGGGCTTCGTGGTTGGATTGGATCTATTATTAGCTTTTGTGGTGTCGCTATTCTTTCATTAGGAAAAGATAGTCATTTTACGCTCAATAGCGAGGTTTTGTTAATTCTTCTAGCATCCTTTTCAGAAAGCATATACTTTGTATTTCAAAATCGATATTTAAATAAATACGGGTTTCTTGCATTTACTTCCTATACAATTTGGTCTGGTACATTTTTCATGCTTTTCTTTCTCCCAGGGTTAGGAGAAAGAATTATGCATTCATCTATAGAAACAACACTTAGTGTTGTCTATTTAGGTCTCTTTCCTACTATGATTCCTTATTTTGCTCTAGCTTATATCATATCACGTATAGGGACATCCGAAGCAACAACTTCTTTATACTTAACACCCGCTCTAGCAATTATTATTTCTTGGATATGGATTGGAGAAATTCCCACTGTTTTATCAATAATAGGAGGGATAATAACTATATTCGGCGTTATTATAACAAATATAAAAGTTGATAAAAAAGAAACCCAAATAATGAAATTTGATAAAAATATTATGTAAACTATAAAGTGCAACTTCCATCAGTGGGTGTTTTTCTTCATCCCCCACTGATGTAGCTTTGTAATAAAGTTTGATTAAATTAACGATATTAACCTTGATATGAGAACAAATCTAAAGAGCATGTTTTGAAAAAAGATTAATCAAAACATGCTCTTATTTAATGTGGCCGATTAACTTCTTTATACAAAAGTCTGATTATTTTTGGAACCCTTGTTGCACTATAACACCTGTTAGTTTAAGTACATTTGACACTAAATTGTTCCTAAAGTTAACCGATAGTCCTTAATTTGACCGGGCTTGAAATTATGAAATTAGCTCAATTGTATTTATTTTATAAATGTATCGCACATCCATTCATAAAATTTTTCTTTCTCTTCAAATTGTGGATAATGAGCTGATTTCTCAAAAGCTATAAATTCTTTTTTATCAGCTTCAATCATATCAAAATATTTTTTTGCTGCATTAGAGGAAGTCATATAGTCATATTTACCCATTACAAAATAGCATGGTAATTTAAGCTTTGTTACTAAAGTAGGCAATGGATTTTTTAATACTTCCTTTAACAAAATATGTTGAGAATAGGATAACCCATAGTTATAACGGATTACATCTAATAAGTTATACTCACTACTGAATAACATACCTATGTTATTACCATCGGGATTATCAATAAGTCTTGAACTTCCACCATATTTCATAACATAATTTCGTGGGGTAAACGTATCACCAGTTTTGATTTTTTCAGTTAACCCTTGTAAATATAAAACATCATCTTTATTGCCAGCATTTTGAGCCTGATTAATAGAATAGTTTAAACTGTCAATTTCGCTTTCTACTGTATCACTCATCTGTCCAATACCAATATATGCTTCATATTTTTCAGGAGCTTTATAGGCAGCTTGCGTTGCAATATATGTACCATAAGAATGACCAATTAGTATTACCTTTTCTTTGCCAAGACGTTTTGATATATAATCCGTCATAGCCAGTAAGTCCTTCACCAATAAATCTGATGAAAGATTAGAATAGTCCTCAAAAAAATGATATGATTTTCCACTAGCTCTTTGATCATAATTAACAACCGTAAAATTATTTTCTAATAAGTCTTGATATTTATGGGCATATGGTATTTCCGGACATCCAGGTCCTCCATGTACAAAAATAATAACTGGATTATCCTTATCTTTGCCACGTATCATAATTTCATGACTACTTCCATTTATCTCTACTTGTTCTAATGCACTTATACTGTTATCACCTTTTATATGCGAAGTCCATGTAGGGAAAAAAAGTGCTATGATTAGTAATATTATAATAATTACTCCGATAAATTTTATTAATTTCTTTATATTTTTCATATGACCCCTTTCTGCTTAATGTATTTATTTGTCTTGCTTAAAGTAAATTATTACTTTTATTCATAGAATCCCCTCCCTCTTTACTTTAACACGGTTGAAACAAATACAGGTTACATTATTTGTAAAATTATCCATTAACAATTAATAAAAAGAGATTACTGCTTTTTGAACAAACCTGCCCCGTTAGTTAAAAAGAAAATATTCTTAGACAAATAATTACCTAGGGAAAAAGCATCGTAACATTTTTATAAATGTCGCGAGTTTATTTTAAGCATCACATCTTTTTTACAAACATCGTGACTTTATTTCAAAAACACAACTGATGGTTAGTTGAACCAATCGGGCGCATGCCAGCAGTTATCTCCCACCTATCTTCTTTACTTTTCTCTGAATCTTAAGGTGGAGGTCTTACTGCCCGTAAATAGCGAGATAAATCTTACTTACCAAATAAAAAAAAGCTGTCTCCAAGAAGGAGATAGCCTTTTTCTTCATCTTAATTTTATTTCGTTACCATTTCTGCCTCATTTTCTTCAAAAGGCCACTTCGGTAACATGTTACGAAGCTCCTTATCAGAACGATATCCAAGTGCGTATTCCGCTTGCATAATCGTATGAATTTCACGTGTTCCTTCGTAAATAACTGGAGCTTTTGCATTTCGTAAATATCGTTCTACTGGGAATTCATTCGAATATCCATAGGCACCGTGCACCTGCACTGCATCATTTGCAGCTTCAAATGCAGCATCACAAGCAATCCATTTTGCTAAAGATGTTTCCTGTGTGTTACGTTTCCCTTCATTTTTTAACCATCCTGCTTTATAGACCAATAAACGTGATATTTCAAGATTCGCAGACATTTTCGCAATCATTTGCTGTACAAGCTGATGTTTTCCAATTTCTTTTCCAAATGTTTTACGCTCCTCACAATACTTTACACTCGCTTCTAAACTTGCTTGAATGAGCCCACACGCCCCTGCCGCTACTGTAAAACGACCATTGTCTAATGATGCCATTGCAATTTTAAATCCTTCTCCCTCTTCTCCAAGAAGATTTTCTACCGGCACTTTCACATCATCTAGAAATACTTCTCCTGTATTACCCGCTCTAATACCAAGCTTTCCTTTTATCGCTTTTGTCGATACCCCAGGAAATGTTCGTTCTACGATAAAACAAGAAATACCGCGGTGCTTTAATTCTGGATTTGTTTTTGCAAAAATTAAGAAGTGGTCTGCAACATCACATAAAGAAATCCATGTTTTAGATCCATTTAATACGTAGTAATCGCCTTGTTTTACCGCTGTTGTTTGCATAGCAACAACATCTGATCCTGCATTTGGTTCAGTTAAACCGAACGCCCCAATTTTTTCACCTTTCGCTTGTGGAACAAGGTACTTTTGTTTTTGTTCTTCTGTTCCCCATTGAAGAAGAGTCATGCTATTTAATCCCGTATGTACAGATACAGCTGTACGGAAAGCTGTGTCACCACGTTCTAATTCTTCACAAACAATAGCGAGCGTATTATAATCCATACCAACACCGCCATATTGCTCTGGAATACAAACGCCCATAAACTGTAACTCAGCTAAACGCTTCAAGATCTTTTCTTCAAAATGTCCTTTTTCATCCCATTCTTTAATGTATGGAATAATTTCATTATCTACAAATGATCTCACTACTTTTCTGACACTTTGTTGTTCTTCTGTTAAAGAAAAATTCATTTGTACTGCCTCCTATATCCATTGGTTTTTTTTCATTTCCGTAATGCTTTCCTGCGAATACCCCAGGTTTTTCAAAATCTGTTCTGTATGTTCCCCGTGAAGTGGCGGATGTTTCTGCATCCGTACTGGTGTCTTTGCAAGTTTTAATGGTGAACCTACAAGTGTAAGATTTTCAATAGTTGGATGTTCCATATGAATTGTCATATCTCTCGAAACTGCCTGCTCTGTTTCTAATGCTTCCTTCACGTTGAGAATTGGTCCATTTGGAATCCCTGCTTCATCCAAAAGCTGTTTCCAGTCCTCTTTCTTTTTCTTTTTCATTTCTTTTGCAATAATATCTACAAGTTCTTCCCTATGCAAAAGACGATTTGCATTTGTTTTATAGCGATCTAAACGAGATAAATCTTGTCTACCAAGTAACAAACAAAACTTATGAAACTGTTCATCATTTCCAACTGCAACAACAAGATCTCCATCCTCCGCCTGAAATACTTGATACGGAACAATATTCGGATGCTGGTTTCCAAGTCTCTCTGGCAATTCTCCTGTACACAAATAATTGCTTGCTACATTTACTAATGCCGCTAATTGTGAATCAAATAAAGAAATATCAATTTCTTGCCCTTCTCCTGTTCTATTTCGGTGCTGCAAAGCGGCTAAAATCCCAATACACGTAAAAAGGCCTGTCAGCACATCTGCAATCGCAACTCCTACTTTTGCAGGCTCTTCATCCTTTCCTCCTGTTATACTCATAAGCCCACTCATCGCTTGAATCATATAATCATAACCAGGAAGATGTGAAGCAGGACCATTTTGGCCAAAACCGCTAATAGAAGCTAGAATAATATCTTCCTTCACCTCTTGTAACACTTCATAACCAAGTCCCATTCTCTCAAGTGTTCCAGGCTTGAAATTTTGTACAACGATATCAGCATGAGAAACAAGTTTTTTCAAAACATCCTTTCCCATTTGTGATTTTAAATTTAATGTAAGCGACTCTTTATTACGATTCGCACAAAGAAAGTAAGCGCTTTCTCCTTCTACGAAAGGCGGTCCCCATCCTCTCGTATCATCGCCATTTCCAGTATTCTCAATTTTTATTACCTCCGCTCCCAAATCACCGAGAATCATCGTACAAAAAGGACCGGCAAGAACCCGAGATAAATCAATAATTTTGATTCCGTGTAATGCTCCCTCCAACCCCTTCTCCTCCTATAGTAAAAACCAGTAAAACCAATTAGAGCGAACATAAGCATGGTGGTTTTACTGGTTTGTTTTTACACATTATTGTATGGAATGATTATTGTACTTTTACTTGTGCTAACACTGATTCGAAAGTATTGATTACCATATCTACTTCTTCATAACTAATTGTAAGAGACGGTTCAATACGAATTGTTTTTGAATTAATTAACGTTCCTGCAACAAGGATGCCTCGGTCAAACATTGCCTTCGATACCTCATAACCAATTTCATCTTTATGGAATTCGATACCAATCATTAAACCTTGACCACGAATTTCAAATACTTTGTCTTCGTGTCCTTCCGCAGCCCTTTTCAGCCCGTTTAAGAAATACTCCCCAACTTCCGCAGCTCGTTCTGGTAATTTGTCTTCCAATAATACATGGATTGTTGCAATTGCAGCAGCACATGCAAGTGGATTTCCACCAAATGTTGTTGTATGCATGAATGGGTTCTCAAACCAACTTTTAAATACTTTTTCTTTGGCAACAATTGCACCTGCTGGCATTACACCACCGCCAAATGCCTTCGCAAGACAAATAATATCTGGTACTACATCATATAATTCTGCAGCAAACATTTTCCCTGTACGTCCCATTCCAGTTTGCACTTCATCAAAAATGAGTAGTGATCCAAATTCATCACAGAGTTCTCTTACTTGTTTTAAATAATTTTCTGGAGGTAAAATAATACCGCCTTCTCCTTGAATTGGTTCTAAAATAACAGCTGCAACATCTTCCCCTACTAATGCACATGTTTCAAATGTTTTTCTCATCATCTCGATATCGCCAAATGGAACGTGACGGAAACCTGGAATTAATGGTAAAAATGGTTTACGGAACATTCCTTTTGCTGTTCCAGATAAAGATCCAAGACTCTTACCGTGGAAGGCACGTGTTGTTGAAATGAAAGTTGTTCGTTCACTATACATTTTTGCTAGTTTTAATGCCGCCTCCACACTTTCTGTACCACTATTCGTAAAGAAAGCATATTTCAAATCACCAGGTGTAATATCTGCTAAAATCTTTGCAAGAATCGCACGAAGTGGATCTAGTAAATCCTGACTATGCAATGCTTGACGCTTTAATTGATCCGTTACAGCTTTTACCACTTTCGGATTACGGTGTCCAACATTATAAATCCCGAATCCACCTAAACAATCAATATACTTTTTACCATTGATATCCATAAAACAAGATCCTTCATCAGACCATTCTACTGCTGCAAATTGCCCATCTTTTGTTACTGTTTTTCTATATGCAAGAAAACCAGGATTGACATGCTCTCTAAATCCATCTACTGTTTCTTTTTGAATCCAGTTAGCCTCTTCTTCGGAGACCTTTTCTTTTTCAATTAATTGCAGTACTTTCGTAATATAATCATTTACATTTGAATTGTTTACATCCTGCTCATTGAATTTACTTTCTACATTCGTCACCATTTATTTCACTCCTATAGTCTTTTTATTTGCAAACCACCCAATTGGTTCTACTTCTAGATTTATATTAATCTGCTTAATTTCTTGGAATTCTTCTAAACCAAACGTTCCTAAACTACGACCGATACCACTTTGCTTATATCCGCCCCAAGGCGCCTCGTTGTATGTTGGATGATAACTATTAATCCACGTAATCCCTGCGCGAAGCTTGCGGATTACGCGCATCGCTTTTGCGCCATCAACTGTAAATACACCTCCAGCTAAACCGTAATCTGTACCGTTTGCTAGCTCAATTGCTTCCTGTTCATCCTTAAACTTTTGGATAACTACAACAGGACCAAAAATTTCTTCCTGCACAATACGCATATCAGGTTTTACATTGACAAAGACTGTTGGTTCAATAAAGAAACCATCACCTTTTCCATCCGTTGTAATACGATTTCCTCCGCAAGCAATTTCTGCTCCTTCGTCTTTCCCAATCTCAATATAGCGTAATACTTTTTCCATATGCTCTTGACTTACAAGTGGTCCCATCTCTGATTCTGGGTTATCACCAGGTCCAACATTAATTTGCTTTGCACGTTCTACGAAACGAGTAACAAATTTATCGTAAACGCTTTCTTGTACAAGAATTCTTGATCCTGCTGAACACACTTGTCCAGTACCCGCATAAATACCAAACAACGCATAATCGACCGCTGTTTCAAAATCTGCATCTGCAAAAATAATATTTGGAGATTTTCCGCCAAGTTCTAGCGAAATCTTTTTCATATTATCTGCCGCTGTTCTCATAATGTGCTTTCCCGTTTTCGTTCCACCTGTAAAAGAAACCATATCCACTTTACCGCTCGCTGCAATTTCATTTCCTACTGTTGGTCCGGCACCCATTACCATATTTGCAACACCTTTTGGTAATTCTATTTCCTCAAAAATTTCAAATAACTTCGTTGCAGTGATTGGTGTAACCTCAGACGGTTTAAATACAATCGTATTTCCAGCCGCTAAAGCAGGTGCAATTTTCCATACACTCATTAATAACGGATAATTCCAAGGAACAATTAATCCACAAACACCAACTGGTTCTCTGACTACCATAGCTTGCATTGGATCAGCTACATGATATGTTTGTCCATCTGGTTTTGTAATAAGCCCGGCATAATAACGGAAGCAAGCTGCCGCATCCCCAATATCACCTTCTGCCTCGCGATGTGTTTTTCCATTATCCATTGTTTCAAGACGTGTAAGTTCTTCCTTATTTTTATCAATTTCATCTGCTATTTTAAATAAATAAGATGCTCTTTCAGCAGCGGATGTTTCTGACCAAATTCCGCTATCAAAAGTCGCTCTTGCCACTTCTATTGCTTCTTTTGCATCCTCGATCGTTCCTTCAGGCGCATATGCGATAACCTTGCCATTCGCAGGGTTAATAATAGGTCGTTTCTCTTGATTACTAGACTCTCTCCATTCACCATTTAGATACATTTTTAAATCTAGCATTATATATAATCCCCCTTTGTCGATCGTTCATATATTATATAAGCAATAATTGTGCCAACATTTAAAACACCAAGTAATCATACAAAAACTGACTATTTCTTCAAATAAAGTTCAACTAATCGGGATTTTACTGCCCGTTAATGCGGGATAGAACATACGAACTTATGCATTTTTGCATAGGTTATTACATTTTGCATAATTACAACAAAAATAAAGTGAAACTTCCTTTTGGAGCGCTCTTCTCCAAAAGGTTAGTTGAACCAATCGGGCTTTTACGGGCAGTTATCCCCCACCTATCTTCTTCGCTTCTCTCTCAATCTTGAGGTAGGGGGCTTACTGCCCGTTAATGCGGGATAACAAAGAGAAAGGAGTAGTCCATGTAAACTTCCCCTTTCTCTTTTAGAAATATGAAATTGTATCAACTGCTATTTCCTTTTCATTCATGATTTTTTGATATTTACGACTAACCGAAGATTGACTAATTCCAAGAGCTTTTGCGGCCTTCGTCGTTGTTTTATACTGCTTCATCGCAAGTAAGATTAATTGCTCTTCTACAGAATGTAATGCTTCTTGTAATGGTAAGACTCTTGTAATAACTGGCTTTGATTTTTTAAAGTCATAACCAAGGGTTAAAAATTTGCTAACAAATTCAGCTTCAATAACTGGATCATCTGCTGAGACTACTAAACGTTCAATCATATTTTGTAATTCTCGTACATTTCCAGGCCATGAATAAAATTCTAGTAAATTCATTGCATCTGGAGTTAAATGGTAGTTTTTATTATATTTTTCATTTAATTGTTGTAAGAAATGAAATGCGAGTACTGGAACATCTTCCATTCGTTCCCTTAACGGGGGAACATGCAGTGGAATTACATTTAAGCGATAAAATAAATCTTCACGGAACGTACCAGCTTCCACCATTTTTTCGAGACTTTTATTTGTGGCCGCAATAATTTGAACGTTTATTTTCGTAGGTACTGTGCTTCCGATTGGAATTACTTCTTGCTCCTGTAACACCCTAAGTAATTTCACTTGCAAATGTAAAGGCATTTCTCCAATCTCATCCAAAAATAAAATTCCTTGATCCGCTCGCTTAAAATATCCTTCTTTTCCATTTTTATCAGCACCGGTAAAAGCACCTTTTGTATATCCGAACAGTTCACTTTCCAATAATGATTCTGGAATTGCACCGCAATTTAATTTTAAAAACGGCTTTGAAGATCGATTTCCCAGTTGATGAATTGCTTGAGCAATTACTTCTTTTCCAACACCCGATTCTCCAGAAATAAGAACATTAGAAGAAAAATCAGCTATTTTTTTAGCTTGATTAATAATTTGTTCCATTTTCGGACTACAATAAATAAGTTTCTTAAGAAAACGATCTTTATTTTTATAATTGTCCAATTCCTTCTTATATTGTTCAGATATCTTTTTCATCTCATGCAATTCCGTCTTTAATCTCGTTGCCTCTGTAATGTCCCTTGATGCAATAATAATACGATGCAGTTCACCGGTTTCACTAAACACAGGGTTTCCAACCGCTAATATTTTTCTACCACTTTTTGTTTCTTGTACAATCGATACCTTTTTCTTTTGTTCGAGTACCAAACGAGTAACAGATGGACTAAATAAACCTTTTCGCTCTAAATCTAAAAGATTTTTCCCTAAAAGATCCTTTAAATCTCCTCCCCAGAAATCATTGATAATGGTTTCACTATAACGAATTAATTCCCCTTTAGGATTAACTACTAATATTTCATCATAAATACTAGATAAGATTGCGTTTAAATCTTTATTTAAATCCTTTATATATTCAATTTCCATGGCCATTTCCTCAACCATTGGTAAATCTTGTACAATAATAACCATTCCTTCAATGCTTTGATCGAGACTAGGAATCGGACTGTAATCAACTAATACTCCCATCTCGTTTGTTATTTGTAACTGATTTAAAATCGTTTTTCCCGTTGCATATACATTGTTAATATGTTCCTCATTAAAAATCTGTTCTGCTGGTACGTTCAGTACTTTTTCAGAAGTAGACTTAATCATCTTTAAACCAGATTCATTACAATTTACAATTTTCTTTTCCCTGTCTACCACAAAAATCCCCATAGGAATAGACATTAAAATGATTTTTAGTATATCTACACTTTTATTTTCTTGCTTAAATAATTCTGCAAAAACATCCTCTCTTCTTATGTATCCTTTTAACTCTCCTATTTCATTTTTCACAATCGCAATAGGCGCCCCAATAATTTGAAAGAGAGCTGTTAAGGAAATAATTTTACTAAGGTGACAAATTGTATCTAGTGAAACAGCATTTGAAAGTAATGCTTGGGCAGTTAATTCCGCATTTCTTGATAGCAGATCCTTTACATGGACGTATGCAAATAATTGATCATCCCTTTTTAAAAACAGAAAAGGTTCTGTTATATTTTTAACATCTATATTCCATTCCTTTTCAGGTTGATCAATAGGTAGAGAAACAATCTGTCTAATTTTTTTATGAGCAATGGAAAACATTCCGCTACCCCTCCTTTGAACTACTTAACTTGTATTGTATCACTAAAAATAGATTTTTTTAATTAATCCGATAATAAACTTTTTTCCTTTAATTTATTAAAAAAAGGAAGATGAATACTTCCATCTTCCTTTTTGTTCTCTAATTAATCACTACCACTAATTAAAATATCTTCTTGAATATAAGCTAATACCATCCCTGGAATTACCTTATCTCCTGCTTCTACTTCTAAAGATTGTACTTCTCCACTACATCCCATTTTAATTACTTCCAGCTGCCCATTCATATCTTTAATAGCAAACAGTGGTTCCCATTCGTAAATTCGGGAGTCCTTATCAATAGACACTTTTTCAACCGTTCCATAGCACGGGCTCGTAACGATCTCATAAAACAAAATGAATCATTCCCTTCTTTTATTCTATTAATATTGTTCTGCCAATGTTCGTGACTGAGGAATCATATGGAAAAAATTCCGAAAATCTCATTCCCTTCTTTTATTCTATTAATATTGTTCTGCCAATGTTTGTGACTGAAGAACCATATGGAAAAAATTTCGAAAATCTTCTACATCTTCTCCTTCAATCCCTAAATTAGGTGCCCAATATTGTTCCTGTTCAATATCTTCTTGACTTAATAGAATCATTCTTCCATTCTGAATAGAAGTAACCATTGCTTTTCCCAAAAATTGCTGTGAATACGTAACGGCAATATCATATCGATGACAATTTGACACGATACAATAATAACCGATTGGTTGTCTTTCAATTTCTTCTAATAAAATATCAAGCTTCATTTTATTCCTCCCTTTGTTAAAAGGTTAAAAATGCAACCAACCTCTTAGGCGCGATGCCTCTACAATCTTACGAACTCCCTCTATATAAGCAGCAATTTTCATATTTACTCCAAAATGTTTTGAAGTATTGAATACATCAGAAAAGCTAGATGTGATTTTCTCCTTTAAGCATTGGTCGACATATTGCTCTGTCCAATAATACCCTTGGTTATTTTGACACCATTCAAAATAAGAAACAATAACACCTCCAGCGTTTGCTAGAATATCTGGAACAACCAAAATGTCTTTCTCCTCTAACATTGTGATCGCCTCTTTTGTTGTCGGACCATTTGCGGCCTCAATTACAATCTTACATCCAAGCCTTTCTGCATTATGTTTCGTAATCACTCCTCCAATTGCTGCTGGAATGAGTACATCACATTCTTTTTCTAACAGCTCTTGGTTAGAGATCGTTTTACTAAAGAGGTTTGATACTACTCCAAACGAATCTCGATTTTCTAGTAAATAAGGAACATCCAAACCATCTGGGTTGTAAATGCCACCTAAAGCATCAGATACTCCTACCACTTTCACATCAATATCATATAAATATTTTGCTAAATAACTTCCAACGTTTCCAAACCCTTGAATGATTACTCGCATATTTTGGAGTGGAATATGTTTCAGCTCACTCACTAACTGAAGTGTATAGAATACTCCTTTAGAAGTAGCTGTTTCCCGCCCTTGTGATCCTCCTAGCATCAATGGTTTTCCAGTTATAAAGCCTGGGGAATCAAATTCTCTAATATGATCATATTCATCTAGCATCCAAGCCATAATTTGAGCATTTGTATACATATCAGGAGCTGGAATATCTTTAGTAGGCCCAACAATTTGGCTCACTGCTCTTACATAACCGCGACTAAGTAACTCTAGTTCCCTAGAACTCATCTCCTGCGGATTACAAATAATCCCGCCCTTTGCCCCTCCATATGGAAGACCCGTTACTCCACATTTCAAGCTCATCCAACCAGCAAGTGCTTTTACTTCCTCAGCTGTAACATCTGGATGAAACCGGATACCACCTTTTGTTGGCCCTGCTGCATCATTATGCTGGGCACGATACCCTTGAAATACTTTTGTTCTTCCATCATCCATTCGAACAGGAATGCTTACTTCTAAAAAGCGCATTGGCTTTTTAAGAAATTCAAATACTTCCTCTGGATAATGTAAAATCTGGAGCGCCTCTTGTAATATAGACTGAAATTCCTCTAAAGGATTTTCAACCTCAACTTTTCCCTGTATAGATTGAGTTGTATTTTTTTCTGATTGAATTGCCACGATAACACCTCATTTATATATTTTTACTAGTTTTATAAAGCAATAAGCGTGCCAAGTAAAAATATAATGTTTATCCCGCATTAACGGGCAGTAAGACCCCCACCTCAAGATTGAAAGAGAAGCGAGGAAGATAGGTGGGAGATAACTGCCCGTAAAAGCCCGATTGGTTCAACTAACCATCAGTGGGGAACGAAAAACCCCCCACTGATGGAAGTTTCACTTTATATTCCCTTTTCAGCCTTCTCTCTGGCACTGATTTACAAATTTTCTCTCTTTCTTTATGAATTGTTGAATGACTTATGCAATATTGCATGATTTTAAAATCCCCAAAATAAAAAACATCGGAAAAATTCCGATGTCTTTTGTTATTTTACATTTCCTGTACTTCTTCAAAATGCATTTGCGGCGGAGCTGATCGAAACATGTTCGTAACATATAAAAGGTAACCAATTCCAATGGCAGCCCAGCTAAGTCCAAGAATAAGCGAATTAACATTGAGGTTAAACCATAACACAGCTACTGTACCTGCACCTAAAATAGGCAGAACTAAGAAATTAAAAAAGTCTTTTACTGTTTTATATCTTTTTTTCTTTATAACATAGTAAGCGATTACAGATAAATTAACAAATGTAAATGCAATAAGCGCTCCGAAGTTAATAAGAGATGCTGCTGTTTCTAGATCGATAAATATAGCGGAAAGTGAAATAATTCCTACAATAATAATGTTATATACGGGAGTTCGCAAGCGAGGATGAATGTATCCGAATATCTTCTCCGGGATTACATTATCTCGCCCCATTACGTATAGTAATCGCGACACACTTGTATGAGAAGCTAAACCTGATGCCAATGTTCCCATAAATGTCCCTACTAAAAAGAATGTTTGAAATAATTTTCCTCCAACGAATAGCGCAATTTCTGGTGCCGCTGATTCTTGATCTTTAAATACGGATGCATCTGGGAAAAAGGATTGTGTGAAGTACGTAGTAACAATAAATAAAATTCCACCAATTAAAGCGGTAAGAAAAATAGCCCTAGGAATTGTCTTCTTCGCGTTTGGTGTTTCTTCCGAAAATGTAGTTACCGCATCGAAACCTAAAAATGAAAAGCAAAGAATTGTGGCCCCCACAACTAACGATGATATGTGTATATCTGATTGAAAAAACGGCTGAATGGAAAAAACTTCTCCAGTTCCTTCTCCTGCTATCAATCCTTTTATAACAAGAAATACAAACACAACCATTACTAATATTTGAAACACTACTAAGAATGTATTGAAATTAGCAGTAACATTAACACTAACAATATTTACCAGTGAAATCAGTAGGACAAATCCAACAACCCATAACCAAGAAGGAACACCTGGAAAAAGTGCGGACATATAAATCCTCGTTAATAGCGCATTTACCATTGGTAAAAACAAATAATCCAATAACGCTGACCATCCAACAAGAAATCCAAGCCTTGCACTAATTGTCTTCTGGGTATAAGTATAAGCAGATCCCGCAGTCGGAAAAACCTTTACCATTTTGCCGTAGCTTGCAGCTGTAAATAACATTCCTGCTAATGCAATAAGATAAGCTCCTGGAACATGCCCGCCTGTTTTTTCAGAAACGATTCCAAATGTATCAAACCCCACCATCGGCGTCATATACCCGACACCTAGCATGACAATTGACCAAAGTCCTAATGAACGTTTTAAACCAACTTCTTTTCCCACCTATCATTCCTCCTACTTTCTCTATCTAATTTCCATGTAAAGTTTGATAATTAAACAGAAAACGCTTTCAATAAACCGTGTATATTATATATCGCATTCCAAAACCCCTCCTTTTATTTTTTAAATATTCATGCAATTTTTGAGCCAAAATTTTCTTGTTCAAAAAATTGAGAGGATAAGCCAATTTTCACGCTTCAAAGATACAACAGGTGAGATTATTTTCTTTACATTTTTTGTTGGTTTTTTATTCATTTTGACATAACTTATTCAGTCTCTCATACCACTACATACACGTGAAGTGAAACTTTAATCAGTCGAAAAATAACAAATTTATCAAGAAATAAAGTGAAACTTCCGTCAGTGGGGGTCTTACTGCCCGCGAATAGCGGGATAATAACATTATGTAAAGCCAAAAAAGCTGCCTTTATATGAAAGACAGCTTTTTTCAATCCTATCTATTAAAAATCAAATACGAAATCATCATCTGATAATTTTTCAACATTTGTTGCTTTTACATAACCATTCCCTTTTACAGAGAAGAAATCATGGTTTTTCGTATCTGTACGTAAACCGTTTAATACAATTGGGTTAATTTCTTCTTCTTCAAAGTGTGGTTCTAATCCTAAGTTCATAAGCCCTTTATTTGCATTGTAACGAACAAAACGATTCACATCTTCCACAAGACCAATAGATGTATAAATTTCTTCTGTGTATGCTGTTTCAATTTCATACAGTTCCACTAATAAATCCATCGTTTCTTTTTGTACTTCTTGTTGTTCTTCAGCAGAAAGCTCTGCAAAAACTTGCTGTGCTAAAATACCGACGAATACGCCGTGGATGGACTCATCCCTGATTATCAAGTTGATAATTTCACCACTCGCCGTTAATTTTCCTTGCCCTGCTAAATACAACGGATAGAAGAATCCACTATAGAACAAGTAACTTTCTAAGAACACACTTGCTACCATTGCCATGTATAGTTCTTTTTTCGTTACTTGAGGTTTTAATAGACGGCGGTAGTAATTTGTAACAATTCCTGCTTTTTTCACAAGTAACGGATGAGTATCTACCCATTCAAAAATCTCATCAATTTCTTCTTCACTTGCCAATGTCGTAAAAATGTGACTGTAGCTCTTCGCATGTACTTCTTCCATTGCTCCCATGAAAGCTAATACACTTTTTGCCTGTAAGTTCTCAAGATGTACAAGAATAAGAGGCATTCCCTCGCCGCCTTGCTTCGTATCAAGGAGCGTTAAACCACCTAGTACGCGCTTATACGCTTGTTGTTCTTCCTTTGATAACTGCACCCATGTATTTTTGTCAGAAGAAACTGCGATCTCCTCTTCTGTCCAAAACTGAGCGATGTTTTGCTTCCAAAACATTAAACTAAAATCGTCTTCTTTCTTGTTCCAGTTTACCGCGCGCATTGAATCGCCCCTTCTTTATATTGTTACATTGTCCTAACGTACGGTAAAATTTCCATTTCATAATGAAAATCTAACCGTGCGTTAGAACGTAAATTTAATAACTAAGCATGAGCAGGGTGTTTCTGCCCCTGCTCATGATGATACTTTATAGTAAATACTACTTGTACAATTTGTTTCTTCTCTTTCAAAAGCAACTCATCATACCGTGCAAGCTACACACTCTTCGACACTTAACTTGCGTGTTCTTGTGTAATACAAGCTCTTTAATCCTTTTTTATGAGCATAAATATAGTAACGTGCTAATTCACGTGTAGAAATATCACTATTTACATAAAGAATTGTACTAATCCCTTGGTCAATATGTTCTTGAATTTCTGCGATTAAATCAATCAATTTAAACTGATTCATATCGTAAGAAGATTTATAATACCAGAACGTATCTTTTGATAAATACGGCATTGGATAATATGTCGTTGCATTCGCATACGTTCTTGATTCAATTTGACTTACGATCGGCATTACAGATGAAGTCGCATTTTGAACGTAACTGATTGATTGTGTCGGAGCAATAGCTAATCGATATGAGTTATATAAACCATGCTTCTGCACTTGTTCTTTTAAGTTTGTCCAGTCTTCTTTTGTTGGAATGTGGATTCCTTCGAATAACTGTTGTACTTTCTCAGTTACTGGACTGTAATCTGTTGTTTCATACTTCTCAAAGTATGTTCCTTTGGCATAATCTGATTTATCGAAGTCTTTAAATGTTTCGCCTTTCTCTTTCGCAATTTCCATACTCTTTTCGATAGAGTAGTAATTAAGCATCATAAAGAATGTACGAGCAAATTCTTTCGCTTCTGCGCTTTCATAAGCGATTTTATTTTTCGCTAAATAACCGTGTAAGTTCATCGCTCCAAGACCAACAGAATGAAGTTCATCATTTGCTTTTTTCACAGTCGGTGCGTTCGGAATAATTGTCATATCAGAAACAGCTGTTAAAGCTTCCATACCTGCATGAACTGCTTCACGCATTTCTTTATTCTCCATCACGTTCACGATATTTAATGATCCTAAGTTACAGTTAATGTCACGGCGGATAATGTCATCTGTACCATAGTCATTAATTTCAGATGTTTCTTGTAACTGGAAGATTTCTGTGCAGAGGTTCGACATCTTCACAGTTCCAATATCCTTTAACGGATGCTGTTTATTTGCATTTGATTTAAACATTAAGTAAGGGTAACCAGACTCAAGCTGAATCATTGCAATTTTAATGAGCATATCGCGTGCGCTAATATCAAGTGGTTTCTTTTTGATATTCGGATTGCTCATCAGTTCATCATACATTTCATCAATATCGATATCATCTAAATGTTTTCCGTACTCTTTATACACTGTATAAGGTGCGAAAACATGGAATGGTTCATTTTTCTCAGCAAGCTCAAAAAACTTACTTGGAACGATAACTCCGATTGAAAGAGATTGAATACGGCTCTTCTCGTCGGCATTTATTTTTTTTGTATCGAGGAACTCAATAATATCCCAATGGAAAATATTTAAATATACCGCTCCGGCACCTTTTCTTTGCATATTGTTACTCCACACACTTAAAACGTATGGGGGATAGCCATTTCTGCTACCCTCTCTATATCGCTATAGAGTTCAGACCATATCTTCTTCTCAATATATACACCCTTTAAATTTGGTTTGAGAAGCCAGGTTCGAGCTATACAGTCACCTACATAGCTACTTGGTCGTTGAACCTTCTCCTTATCTAACAGACTTAGGAGCTCGGCTGCTGATTTCCTGCAATCTTGGATTTTTAGGGGGCGCTACGTAATTTCTCCGTAGTATCCTACCTCGATATACTCAGGCGTTCCAGCAATTGACCCGGTTTTATAGTTGAGCCATAAGTTAACCCAACTGATTCGCATACGAAAACGAATCTTCAAGTAATTTCATAACTGGTACAACACCGCTTGCCGCGTTCTCGATACCTTTAATTTGTTCACCGCGCGCGCGCAGCTTGCTCAAGTTAAGCGCTACACCGCCGCCGATTTTTGATAACTGCATCGCTGTATTAATATTAAATCCAATTGAGTTTAAGCTATCATCCATCTCTAACAAGAAACAAGACACCATTTCTCCTCTTCTGCTTCTTCCCGCATTTAAAAAGGTTGGTGTCGCTGGTTGATAGTTTTGTTTTACAATCATACTTGCGAATTGCTTTGCTTTCTCGACGTTTCCTCGTCCTAAGTATAACGATACGATTGCTACGCGATCTGGATAGCTTTCTAAGTATCGTTTTTGATCATTCGTTTTTAACGCATAATCTTTATAAAACTTAGATGCTGCCATATAAGATTGAAACTCGAAGTTTTCGCCATATGTGATATCATATACAGCTTCTATCTCGTCCATCTTATATTCGCTTAACACATCATAGTAGTAATCGTTCTCCAACATATACTTGATGCGTTCTGCCACGCTATCAAAATGAACGGTATTCTCTTTCGCCTCTTCCATAAAGGCTGCTAATGCTTCTTTATCTTTGTGCAGCTGATAGAATCCGTCCTGCATTTGCGTAAGCTCATTATTCAATTCAATGTGTCGCAATCTCCAGCACCCTCTCTTTAAAAAATTCTACATCTTTATTTGTTCCAGATAACTCAAATTTCGATACAATCGGCACCTCATATCTCGTTGCAATCTTGTCTGCGCTTGCCCCAAACATATCTCCCCAATTGCGATTCCCGCTTGCAGATACTCCTTTTAAGCGTTCGTGATTACGTTCTAAAAATTTCAAAACACGTTCCGGTACATTTCCAAAACCTGTTGTATACGTAATAAGGACAAATTCTTCATCTAATACGAGATTTTCATTAATTTGAACGGCCGGCATATTTAATTTGTGGATGAAACGCTTCACGTTTCCTGTCATAGAATCATATGCAACTAACATCTCCGACCCCCCTCTTACATCTTTTCACATCATGTTCGTTCGTGATGAATTCTCCATATATTGTATTACTTTTTAAAAAAGGACACAAGATATATGTATAATTTCTTTTTATTTTAAAATTTATTTTTTCGACAAAAAAGGCCGATCTTTTTACAATACAAAGAATATGAAACAACATTCTAAAACGCATGTCAATAAAGTGTATTTCAAAAAAGTTGTCAACGGATTTACCTACATTTCCAAAAAAGTTAACAGTATAACATTGTCAAAAAAAGAAACATACCTCCGAAATCTATCGGTCATTTGTCATAAAAAAACGAACAGTTTCCTTATTAGAAACTGTTCGAAACCGGTTACACATTTTCTATATGATGCACCTCTTACTTTTTTTAAAAGAGGCAGTTACATTCAAATAAGAGATTTTCTTTTTAATATTCATTACTAAAAAACTCACAATCTATCCTTTTTTTGTATATTTCTGGGTCATTCACAACAAAAAGAAGAAAAATAATGAAATGACATTCTATTTACTGATGCTATGAAAAAGAAAAATGCGCAACATATTGTAAATATATGTACGCGCAAAAAAAACACAAAAAACGACTCCTATTCATTATTTTTTACGTACACAATGTCCTTCACAAATATATGATAGAAATTTTCATCTTTACATTGCATCGTAAAAATAGGTGATTCGTCATCGAAATACGCAATCGTACCTTTAACTTTTTGAATAGAATTTTGAAGTTTAGCTGCTACAAGTACAGTTTGTTCTTGTTCATATGCTGTTCTTAGTTGTTGAATGATCTCCTTGATTCGCTTTCGCTTTTCAGGAAACATAACCATCCCAACAAATTTTCTTCCTTTCTCATCTTTCCAAAAATAATCCCAATGCGGAAGTATTCCTTGCTTAAACTCTCCCATATAAGCTTCCCTCCTTATCTTTATCTCACCCTTTTTGGCAGTTATCGCATACCTATCTTCTTTAGGTAGACAATAACTTTCAAAAAAAGAATTTACTTGTTTTAATTAGCAAACAAATACATTAGCGTTTAAGTAGCAGGTAATTGACTTACGAACGAGGCATTTCCATATATGTATAGATAATTTCTCCCCCGCCCTGTGCGTTACCGCGAAAATGTTTAAAATCTTGGCGTTCTACTAAAACTTCACGAAACGTATAAAAGACTTCTTTTGTTACAACATATTCTTCTATTTCTTTATTTTTAAGTTGATCTAAGATCATATTTACTTGTTGTTTATCCATGCCAATCACCTCTCTGTAGTATTTTATCCCGCTATTCGTGGGCAGTAAGACCCCCTCCTCAAGATTTAGAGAGAAGCGAGGAAGATAGGTGGGGACAACTGCCCGTAAAAGCCCGATTGGTTCAACTAACCATCAGTGGGGCTGAAAAAAACCTACTGATGGAAGTTTCACTTTATCTCACGACTACTTCTGAATATATCCTTCTAATATAGCAAATCATTTCTTATCATGCTAACTCTTATGATACAATAAAACGGACAACCAGGAGGGATAACATGATTCGGAAAGCAAAACAAACAGATACTAAAGCAATATCTCCTTTATTGTACAACGCACTGCATGAAGTTGCTGAAAAATTAACAGGTAGTACAACTGAAACCGAAGTTCTAGAAGGTTTAGAGTATTGGTTTACAAAAAAACAAAACCGACTCAGTTATGAAAATTGTTTCGTTGAAGAGCGTAATGGAAATGCAGTTGGTGTTATTGTAACCTACCACGGAAGTGAAGCAACAAAGCTAGATGCCCCAATTGTAAAACGATTACGAAAAGTGAAACAAGATTCTTCTATTATATTAGAAAAAGAAGCCGAAGAAGATGAATATTATATTGATACCTTGTCTGTTTCATCCACACATGGTGGACAAGGTATTGGTTCAAATTTAATCCTTGCAGCTGAAACACACGCTCGAGAAAAAGGACATAAAAAAATTTCATTGTTAGTAAACTTAGAAAATAAGCCTGCATTTTCTCTCTATAAAAAGCTTGGTTATAAACAAGATAACACAATTACGCTCGTAGGCGAACCATATGCTCATTTAATTAAGCGTGTATAATACAAAGGCACAATCATGAAATAATGATTGTGCCTTTGTATTATACACGAGGCATTACGCCTATTTTGCTTCATGTATACGTTACAAATACATTTCCTTCTCTTACTTCGTGAAAAGTATAAATTGTACACCCCCACGGTTTCGTCTGAAACAGCAGCGGTCCATGCCATCCTCGAGCACGCAGCTCCTTACCAATCATCGTATTAAAATAACTATGTCCAATAAGAGCAACTCGCTGATATACATTTGCATATCCGATCAATACATCCGCTGCTTGCTTCGCTCTTTTTTGTACTTCTAAGTATGATTCAACATTCTTCGAATAACCGACCATCCAAAATGCGCGACCTAAAAACATCCATACATTCGGTTTATATTTCATCCATCTTGGTACAGGTAAAATAGAAGGAATAGCAGCTTCGCGAAAAAGTGGATTCTGAATAAAAGTAATATTGTTAGTCAACATTGTTGCTGATTGAACAGCTCTTTTTTGATCACTTGCCACTATAAACTTGGAGGCTTCAATCACTTCGAGCGTTTTACTTGGAATGTCTGTGTCTCTCATAATATCTTCATCTTCATATCTTTGCAGCCATTCTTGAAATTCTCGTACTGTAATCGCTTTTTTGTGAACACTAGAGCGTCCATGACTTATGAAAGAAATTTGCATCTTTCTCACTCTCCGTTCAACATGCTTCACATTATATTATTACAAATCCATACAGGTCTCATTCAGTGCTCCCATCTTCATGACTAGAAAAAGAAGATACACTATCAACTCCCTCATAGTATATGTATGTTTCATGTTCTCGAATCATTTTTAATTTCGTATATGCAAACAGAAATAAAAGAATAGCTATCAAGCTCCCCACAATCTCAAGTGCCATTTTATCGCCCCCCGTTTCATTATACTCCCATATACTCATGTTACAATTATGAATATGAGTTTCTTACATACATGTTACAATTATGAATATGAGTTTCCTACTATGAATTTCTTGTGAAAAATTAGTATTTTTTTCAAAAAATTTTCATGGAAACATTTACAAAAGATGAAATATCGTTCAAAATAAAGAAAAATACAAAAAGAACGAATCTTGTTCTCTTTTTCGTAAAAATGTAACAAGGAGAGTTGCTTATGAAAATCGCAGAAGCTGGAGATATCATTGAATTCAAAGACGGTTTACAAGGGCGAGTTCAAAAAGTAAATAAAAACTCTGTTATTGTAGATATAACAATTATGGATAATTTTAGAGAGTTAGATATGGAACCGCTTACTGTTGTCAATCATAAAAACTATACAATTATTACGCAACATGCATAGAATACTAGAAAAAAGAGGCAGCCTACAAAGCTGCCTCTTTTTTCTTTAGCGATTATCTACTGTTTCTGGATATAAATCATGATTCATTAAACGATATTCAGCCATTTTTTCATATTTTGTACCAGGACGTCCATAGTTACAATATGGATCAATAGAAATACCACCACGTGGTGTAAATTTACCCCATACTTCAATATAGCGAGGATCCATTAGTTTAATTAAGTCATTCATAATTACATTCATACAATCTTCATGAAAGTCTCCATGATTGCGGAAACTAAATAAATATAACTTTAACGATTTACTCTCCACCATTTTTTGCTCTGGAATGTAGCTAATGTAAATTGTCGCAAAATCTGGTTGTCCCGTTTTCGGGCATAAGCTTGTAAACTCCGGACAATTAAATTTTACAAAATAATCACGGTTCGGGTGATTATTATCAAACGTTTCTAAAATTTCCGGGCTATATTCAAATAAATATTTTGTATTTTGATTTCCCAGTAATGTTACATCTTTCAAATCTTCATCTTGTCTTCCAGCCATCTTAAAATCTCCCTTCATTCATACAGTAATTATACACCGCGTTTATTGCCCCACACTAAAGCGTGAAGTTGCGGCAATACTTTCGCGTCATTCATTTCCTTACATTGTACTGCTTTGTCAATGAGCCATTCATATTTTGTAAGCAGACGTTGAATTAACGATGCATCATCTGTCGTCTGCGTATCATCATTTCCAACTTGTAAGAAGAACGGAACGTGCGGATAACGTTCATGTACCTCTTTTGCGTATACAAAATCTCGATCGTCAAATACAACCACTTTTAAACTAAATTCCTTTCCTTCTAGCTTATCAATGATTGAATCCAACATAACAAAATCCGTTGTCATCTTTGAACTCGGTGGCTTTGGTGAAATTGTTACCTCATCTATATGAAGTAACCAATCTTGCCATTTACTTCCTTGCGTTTCAATTGCTGTACGAATCCCTTTCTTTTTTAGTAAAGAAATCAATTCTCCTAAATGTTTCAACAACGCTGGATTCCCACCTGAAATCGTTACATGCGAGAAATTTTCACCACCAATTTGCACCAGTTCAGAAAAAATTTCTTCTGGCGGCATTTGACGAATTTGCTCTTTCGCAGAACCATCCCATGTAAACGCAGAATCACACCATGCGCAGCTATAATCACAACCAGCTGTGCGAACAAACATTGTTTTTTGTCCAACAACCATTCCTTCTCCTTGAATTGTCGGCCCGAAAATCTCTAACACAGGAATGTTACTCACCGATCATCCACTCCCGTCTTACTTCTGCATAACTTGTTGGTGTTTCAAATAAGCGCACAAACTCAACACGCGCTCCTTTATATTCATTTTGTCGATCACCTTTTGTTAGCGCCTCTTCCATTTTCTCAAAAATCCATACAACCATATTTTCAGCAGTTGTATTCATTGCTGGAAGTGTTTCATTTAAGTAACGATGATCTAAATATATTTCAATTTCATTTTTCCAAATTTCTTTTATATCACCAAAATCAATCGCTAGGCCAATTTCATTGACATAACCACTAATTCCGAAAATTACTTTATACGTATGTCCATGAAGGTTTTTACATTTCCCTTCATAACAGTGTAGATGATGTGCAGCATCAAACGTAAATTCTTTACTAACCATAACACGCTTATTATGATACTTTAGTTGCTTACGATCAATGTCTTGATCGATTTTTTGTAGATTTTCAACAATGCGAAATCCAAAGAAGTCTTGTGTCATTATGCTTTCGCTCCTTTACGCTCTTGTACATATTTATCAAGTCCTGCTTTACGAAGCTGACACGCTGGACATTCACCGCAACCATCACCAATAATCCCGTTATAACACGTTAACGTTTTTTCACGAACAAACTCAAATGCCCCAAGTTCATCTGCCAATTTCCACGTTTCTGCTTTATCAATCCACATAAGCGGTGTATGAATAACAAATGGATAATCCATTGATAAATTTAATGTAACATTTAACGATTTCACAAACACATCACGGCAATCTGGATACCCGCTAAAATCTGTTTCACACACGCCTGTTACGATATGACGCGCTCCTACTTGTTTAGCTAACACAGCTGCAAACGATAAGAACAATAAGTTACGTCCATCCACAAATGTCGACGGCAACTCACCATCTTCATGTGTAATTTCCATATCTGTACGTGTTAACGCATTAGGAGCAAGCTGATTTAACAAGCTCATATCAAGTACGGTATGCTTCACACCTAATTCTTTTGCAATTTCAGCCGCACAGTCAATTTCAAGTTTATGGCGCTGATTATAATTAAACGTTACTGTTTCTACTTCTTCAAACTGTTCAAGCGCCCAAAATAAACATGTTGTACTATCTTGACCGCCGCTAAAAACAACAACTGCTTTTTCCTTTTTCATTTCACTCATTCTCCTCTTTTTTCGATTACAAGAAGAAAGAGCGTTCTTGAACTTTCATACTAAAAAAAACAAAACAATATATAAAGAATATTGTTCTCTCCTTAGTTTTTTATAGAGGGAGTTCGCGAACCTCTCCCATGCTATGCATGGACTGTCTTCTTCAATTTGCATCTTTCATTGTAACATAGCAGGTGTATGAGTGGGAAACGTCTGTTTTTTCTATTTTTTCTAAAAATAACATTTCATTTTCTTTCATATTAATAGTATGATAATTTTAGATGTCGCATCTTTCACTTCTCACAACAAGGAGGTTTTATAGCTGAAGGTTTTTATTATGTACCTCTTCTTAAATATATTGTTTATTCTGGTTACAATGTTAATTTATCATTTATTTTGGAGCGAAAAAGGAAATCACTCTCCGAAGCTCAATTCGTTTGTATTTGTCCTCTCTTGCAGCATTACCACTATTCTCTGTATGTCATTTGCTGCAAAAGTTGACTTTGGATTTCAATTCGACTTCCGGCATATCGTGCTAATTGTCGGAACATTATCTGGTGGCCCAGTAGCAGGTGGTATAATTTTTAGTGTTATGAATCTTTATCGTTTTTTTATTGGCGGGAGCGGTGCCCTGCCTTCTTTCATAGCATCTATCGCTTTGTACATTTCTCTTATTGCAACATACAAAACATATGTAAAAGGAAAAATAAGACCAAAAATGTATTTAGCTTTTTTTTACTGCCTGATTTTTGGCATCGTTTGGATTCCTTATTTTCTATCTATGGCTCCAAATCCAACGAACTATATACCTTATATCATTACATACGAATTATGCGCAATCATAGGAACTATTTTAATTTTATACTTAATGGACGTATTACAATCGCAAGTTCGTCTTGCAAAAGAACTTGTAAATGCTGAGAAATTTCAATTAATTGGTGAGATGGCTGCTTCAATCTCCCATGAAATCCGAAACCCTCTTACATCAACGAGAGGATTTCTTCAATTGCTACAATCGAAAAACTACTCAGAACAAGACAAACTGCTGTATTTAGACATCGCTATACGCGGTATTGATCAAGCCAACCTTGTATTAACAGACTATTTAACATTCGCAAAACCAAGTATTGAAAAAGTACAAGCTTTACAGTTAGAAAAAGAATTACTTCATGCTCTTACGCTCATGACACCATTAGCGAACCTTTCTAACGTTCGTATTCATTATACGAAACAAAGTAAAATATTTTACATAACGGGAGAAAAACAAAAGCTGAATCAATGTCTTTTAAACATTGTAAAAAATTGCATTGAAGCGATGCCAAACGGCGGAGACCTTACATTTACCTTAACACCCGCTCATAAACACATCCAATTACATATTCAAGATACCGGAATTGGTATGAACAACGAACAAGTAAAACGCCTCGGTTCTCCTTTTTACTCTACAAAAGAAAAGGGTACAGGTCTTGGAATGATGGTTGTGTTTAGCGTTATAAAAGCAATGAACGGAAAAATTGATATCTCTAGCAAGAAAAATGTTGGAACATCTTTCCTCCTTACATTTCCTTTAACAGAAAAACCGTGATGCAACTGCATCACGGTTTTTTCGTTTCATCCACAAGTTCTGCAAAAGTCTTCACTTTCCCATGTGGCTGCTGATGTTCTTTTCGCGCTTTCCATTGTCGTTCTTGCTCCTTCTTTTTATTTCCCATTATCTCAACTCCTTTTAAGATGTCCTTATATATGTTCCAACATATAAAGTAGGAATATACATACGTGAAGTGGTAGAAAATTCATGGAAATTGAAACAACAGTGGTGCATGTCGCCTGCAAGTACTCTAAATCATTCATAAAAAAACTTCCATCAGGACACCACTGATGGAAGTTTCACTTTATCTTTGCAAAATTGAATGTTTCGCTTCTTTTAACTGTGTAAGATGACGTTGTTCATGTAAATCTAAAAATTGTACCCATTGATATAAATTAAGCTCATCAAATATAGGGTGTTTGAGCGATTTTTCAAATAGTTCTTTTTCATTAACAATACTATGAAGAACATGCAAAAGCTTTTCTCTTGAACTTTGCAGCAATTGAATCATTTGTGCTTTTTTCATTAACGTTTCTGTTGGTTGCATTTGCTGAGGGGCTTCTCTCTTTCTTGTTCGATCGAGTGTAACTTGAAGGTCTTGTAGTGGAACAACTTTTCTTTCGTTTTTATGAAGTGCATATACAATTGCGGATGTAACAGATTGTTCACTAAGGTGAAGGTGATGTAAAACTTGCATAATGCTCCATTTATCACGGCGCGGTTTCGTATTAATTTCTGTATCTGTTAACATTTCAATTTCTGATAAAAGCATCTGTCTTGTAGACGACATTCCTCGTAACAACGTCTCCATGTTCATATTTGCATAAGATTGCACCATATTTCTCCCTCCTATTTGGTTAAAAAGAGGCGCTTCTTCTAAAGAAACACCTCTTTTTAAATTATTCTAAATTTTCTTTTATTATCTCATTTTTCCAAACATGTGTCGATTGCAAATTCATAAAAAACAGTGTATATTTTTTACAATTTTGTGTCATCTACTCCATCTAACCACGCATGAATTTCATCGATAACGCCCTTCACACATCCATCAGCAAATGGAGAAGTTAAATTTGCCGTTTCAACTAATTGTAAGAATGATTTACTTCCGCCTTGACGGCAAAGATGAACATAATCTCCCCATGCTTCTTGACGATTCTCTCTAGAGCGTTTCCAAAATTGAAGCGCACAAATTTGTGCTAACGTATAATCAATATAATAAAATGGTGAATTGTAAATATGCGCTTGACGTTGCCAAAAGCCTCCGCGCTCTAAATAATCATTTTCTTCATAATCACGGTGCGGTAAGTACTTTCTTTCAATCTCACGCCAAGCTGCTTTACGCTCAGTTGGTGATGCTTCTGGATGTTCATATACAAAATGCTGGAATTCATCAACAGATACACCATATGGTAAAAATAGTAAAGCTGAACTTAAGTGCGAGAAGTAATATTTCTCCGTATCTTCTTCAAAGAATAATTTCATCCACGGCCATGTGAAAAACTCCATGCTCATCGAATGAATTTCACATGCCTCATACGTCGGCCAATTATACTCTGGAATTTCATAACGGCGGCTTTCATATACTTGGAAAGCATGTCCTGCTTCGTGCGTTAACACATCAATATCACCAGACGTTCCGTTAAAATTTGAGAAAATAAAAGGTGCTTTATAGTTTTCAATATATGTACAATAGCCTCCGCCAGCTTTTCCTTTTTTCGCTACAAGATCAAGTAAATTATTTTCTAACATAAAGTTAAAAAATTCATTTGTTTCTTCTGATAGTTCTCTATACATTGTTTTGCCGTGGTTCACAATCCAATCCGCATCACCTTTTGGTACAGCGTTACCAGATGCGTATTCAAAATTCTCATCATAATACGCAAGTTTCTCTACCCCAATGCGCGCCTGTTGCCTTTGTCTAAGTTCTGTTGCAACAGGAACAATGTAATCAAGCACTTGCTTACGGAAATTTGCAACCATCTCTGCATTATAGTCAGTACGATACATTCTTGCATATCCAAGCTCTACAAAATTGTTAAAGCCCAGTTTCTTCGCAATTGCCGTTCTTACTTTTACAAGTTCATCATAAATACGGTCTAACTCTTCCTCATGTCCTGCTAAAAAACCATAATATGCCTCACTTGCTTGTTTACGCATATTACGATCTGTGTGCTCCATAAACGGAACAAGTTGTGATAATGTTCGCTCTTCTCCTTCAAACAAAATTTTAGCTGCCGCTAATAACTGTGTATATTGAGAAGATAATTTATTTTCTAACTGTAAATCTGCTACCACGTCATCAGAATATGTCTTCATTTCAGCCTCTGCAAGTGCAAAGAGCTGCGTACCATAATATTCTTCTAATTGTTTTCGAAATGGGGACTGTGTTAATGCCTCGTAATACTTTGTCACATATCCTTTCACAATTGGAGAATACTCATCAAAGAAATCTTGTTCTTCTTTATAGAATTCATCTGTCGTATCTATACTGTGACGAATATAACATACGTTATACATAGTGCTGAAGTCATTGCGAATTGCATTAATATGTGCAATCACTGCCTTTTGTTCTGCCGCTGTTTTTGCATTCTTGAATTGCTGCAAAGTTTCGGTAAATCTTTCTTTCACTTCGTCCATATTTGGACGTTTGTATTCATAACTCTCAAATGACATACAAATAGCTCCTTTCTCTTCTTAAAAGCATTCTCGTACTATTATTCCATATATTTTGCAAATCCCCTTTATTCATCAGCAAAATTCATCCTACACGCATTTTAAAATTCATACATTTTAATTTCAAACTTGAGATACATTGAAAATTCCATAATACTGTCCTTTAAGTAAGAAATAATGTCCAACTAACTATCAGCGGAGGGCTTACTGTCCGCGAAATAAAAAAACTTTGAACTGTGCATTCAAAGTTTTTTTATTTCTCATATTTCCCTATCTTCTTTAACAACGTTAATAGTTGATCTTTCTCATCCTTTTTTAACATATGAAATGATTCATGTATGACTTTTTCATGATTCGGAAAAATATTGGAAATCAATTGTATCCCTGATTCTGTTAAATGAGCATAAATTACACGCCGATCATTTGGACAAGGCTTTCGCTCTACAAGTCCTTTTTTCTCTAATTTATCAACAACATACGTAATACTACCGCTTGCAATTAAAATTCTTTCTCCAATTTGTTGCAACGGTTGATCTCCCTTATGATATAACAGTTCTAGCACTGCAAACTCTGTTGGATTTAACCCGTTACTTTGAATAGATTTATTAGCAATATCCATAACCGAACGGTGTACGCGCGATAAAGCGATAAATACTTTTAATGATTTGGAAATATCTTCTTTTTCATACTGAGACGTCATAGCTCTTCAATCCTTTACTAAATTTCTTTTCAAATAATGATATTATATCGAATTTCAAAAACACCGTCTGGTTTAAATATATTACAGTAAAAAATAATAAAAATATATAAAAAACACTGCATATTTAAGAATGTTTATATATAATGAAAATAAAAAAAAGGAGTTAGCAATTTTGAACATAAAACTACGCAACACTTTTTTATATATTTTATTTGTTATATTGCCAACCCTTGGTATTAGCGCTCTCTTTTTTTCATATCACAAATATACAATGCAGCGCGAAAATGAACAGGCAGCTCATACGGTCGTATTTTTATATAGAGACTATTTAGATCGTTATCTAGGAGAAGCAACATCTGCATTAGAAATGCTTGCCATGGTTATTAGCGCAAAAGCGAACGATAATAACCAAATACAACAAGTCCTACAGAATGCAGGTGAAAGAGACCCTCGCTTTTCTGGTCTGTATTATGCGAATACAGATTTTAAAATTACAGTAGCATCATCCAGTTTAAAAACAAATATTGATATCGCCGATCGTTCTTATGCACAAGAAACTTTGAAAAATAAACAGACAACGGTTTCATCTGCACTTACTGATCGTGTTTCTGGACATCAAGTCATTGTGATTTCTACTCCTGTTCTCAATAAGCACAAAGATGTTTCTGGACTCCTCGTAGCAAGTTTACGATTTGACTATATTGCAGCATCTTTAAATGCAATCAAACCAAAATACCATTTTGAAGTGCTTGATAAGCAGGGAATTTCATTTTTACAAGATGATGATCACAAATTTGCTCAAAAAAACACAAAAAAAATTACTGTTCCATTAACAAGATTACCGTGGAGCGTTACTATTTATCCGTTACCTATTCAACAAACCGTTTTATATCGGAACGTCTTTACGGAATTTTTAATAACATTATTTCTTATGAATATTTTATTTTTAGTTATAAAGTATATGCTTCTGAAAAGACAAACAAAAGTGGAAAGAAAACAAAATGAAGTACAAAAGCTGGAATTAGTTGGCTCTTTTGCTGCAAGTACAGCTCACGAAATCCGCAATCCTCTTACAGGCATTAAAGGACTTGTTACTCTTTTAAAAGAAAAACATACAAATGAACAAGACCAGTTTTATTTCTCAGTTATTGAACAAGAAATTGAGAGGATTAATGAAATTGCCAGTGAATTCCTTATCCTTGGAAAACCAACCGCTATTATTGAAAAAACATATGATTTAAGAGACATTGTAAAAGAAGTTTCGTTAATTATTCAATCCGAGGCAAATTTACATAATGTTCAAATTTCCATACATATGCCAGAACATCCAATTCTTATTCGTTGCTCAAATGATCATATCAAACAAGTTATTTTAAATATTACAAAAAATGCTTTTGAGGCAATGTCATTAGGTGATACATTGACAATTACAGCCGAAGCAAATGGAAATATAGCTCAATTACGTATTATAGACACAGGGAAAGGAATTCCAGAACACATCCAAAAACATATTTTCCATCCATTTTTTACAAACAAAGATACAGGAACAGGACTAGGCCTTGTCGTATGTAAAAGAATCGTTGAAATGTATAATGGTCAAATTACGATTAAAAGTAAAGAACATACAGGAACAACTGTGTGCATTATACTCCCGCTCCATTCACCGTAATCATCCCTTTTTTTATACGGGGATGATTATTTCATAAATGATGTAATAAACATTCTCCAAAACACATTCGATTTCACATTATATGACGTTTTTAAAAATGGCGTTTTTAACATTAAAAGCCACTTCGATACTTTACTCTCTTTGTAACGTTGATATTTCATAATAAGCATGTCCAATTCCTGACTTACTTGAATTGTCTCTATGCTATTAAGTCCATTTGTAAGCCCTAAATGAATCATTTCTTCTCTCTTCACATTAATATCGTACAAAAGCTTGTCCATTGTAGATTTCCGTTTTGCTACAAACATACGTATCCCCCTCGATATTCTTCCGTAATCTGTATTCCTTTCTTATTAAAAATGGAATTTTCTGTTTCTTCACCTAGCAAACACGAACATTCAGAAAATTAAACATTTTATCCCTGTAATTTACAAATCTTTATCCTCACCTTGAGAATTATTACAAATTATTCTATCTTTGTAAATACATTCGCAATAATAGACATTTTTTTTGTTTTATTTTAGCTAAAATCTCTCTTAATTATAGTTTTTCCTTTTTTTCACAATTATATTTTCGACATTTTGTGCGATTAAATTACTTCAAAACGCAAACGATAACAGTAGATTATCATTTTATCTCGCATTAACAAACAATCACCCCATCTCAAGATTATGAGGAATTAAAGAATATAGATGGGTCTACTAATGGTAGTTTCATTCTATTCATTTAAACCGAAAATGGACAATCTCTCGTCTATTGATGGGTGTTTTGTATTATTAGGAAGGGAGAATCTTACATGCGAAAATATGTTGTTATCTTTTTACTTATGGCACTACTGCCAATCATAACTTTTTCTGTACCGACCTACGCTCATACAAATAAAGTAGCGATTGTCATTGATGACTTTGGAAATAATATGAAGGGAACAGAAAAAATGTTAGCTCTTCCCATCCCGTTAACTGTTGCAGTTATGCCATTTCTTCCATCTACAAAACAAGATGCAACGTCAGCTCATCAAAAAGGACACGAAATTATTATCCATATGCCAATGGAGCCTGTAAAAGGAAAAAAAGAGTGGCTTGGTCCAAAAGCTATTACAACAGACTTAAGTGATGATGAAATTAGAAGTCGTGTCAAACAAGCAATTGAAGAAGTTCCATTTGCAATTGGAATGAATAATCATATGGGGTCAAAAGCAACTGCTGATGAAAGGGTCATGCGTATTATACTATCAGTTTGTAAAGAACATGGTCTCTTTTATTTAGATAGTAAGACAAGTCCGAACAGCATTGTAAAAAAAATTGCTGAAGAAATTGGTGTACCTACTGTAGAAAACAAACTATTTTTTGATGATGTATATACTTCTGCTCACGTAACAAAACAAGCAAATTCTCTATTGAAAAAAGTGGAAAAAGAACCTGTTATGATAGCTATTGGTCATGTTGGACCACCAGGTGAAATTACCTCTTCCGTCATCCGGTCTTATATTCCGAAAATCCAAGAAAAGGCTGATTTCATCTTCTTATCTGATCTTGTATCACCAGCACCACCTGTTTCTTCACAAAAATAGAGAGAGGCTTCTGCCTCTCTCTATTTCTAAATACGGTCTACATGACTAACTCGAAAACCTTTTTTCTCTAATCTCGCCACTAATGTTTCTAGCTCTTTTTCATCCAAATCCTCTGTAAGATTAACAATAACACGCCTTATATATTGATCACCATTATCTAACGTAAATAAACCACCGATATTATAAGACTTTAATAATGTGCCAAGCTCTTTAATGATTCCTTTAGATTCATGCGTCGCTAACGTTAATATATACCCACCTGTATTCATTCCAAATGAATCTTCAATCACATCAAAAATATTAGAATGTGTTAAAATACCAACAAACTCATGGTAATCATTTAGTACAGCTAGAAATGGCAGTCTACGAATTGTATAAAAAGCTCGAAAGAAAGAATCACGTTCAAAAATAAATGCTTGCTCATTTTCCATTAGCTCAGAAACATTTTCTTTTCTTCCCTCTTTCTTCCTACATTTATTCTCTAGCATATCTACTTTATAAACAATACCCTTGAAAGTCTTACTATCTTCTGTTAAAACAGGAATCGCTCTATATCCGCTACAATCCATTATCTCTAACGCCCGCTCCGCATCTTCACTCTCAGAGCAAGTCACAACTTGTTGCTTCGGAAGAAAATGATATTTAACTCGCAAAATACGTTCCTCCCCACATGACGACATGTAATCTATATATAATAAGGAGAGCCGTATTTTATGAGTAAAACTTCATTTATAAAAACGCTTTCATTTTTAAAGTTACTTTGTACCTTATCCCACCGCTCTTTAGGCATTTCTACCTAAAGAGGACTTTCAATTAAATAACTGAGCTTTTTGTTCCTTTAATCATTAACAGCTTCACATGATAATTCATTAAATACTCTAATCCTTCTAACCATTTTTTCGTTTCTTCTGGCGTTGTTCCCCATACAATTAATCCGTAATTATGAACAAGCACGGCTCCGCCACCCTCGGTAAAGCAAGGTACACTCTCTTCTAGCAAATTCGCAAATTTACTTTCATTTTCTACAATTGGAATTGTAATACCTGTAATACCTTCCTTACCAAAAACACGTTCTACATTTCTTTGTTCAAATGTTACTTCTCCTTCTTTTCCATATAACTCAGACATTAAATGGCTATCAACTGTTTGTACTTGTAAAATGCATTCTGCCTGACTTTTCTTATAAATATCTGCGTGCATAAATGATTCAGAAGCTGGTTTCTCATCGATCGCAAATACTGGTTCACACGTACTATTGACTACAATAAAATCATCCTCGACAAATAGTCCTTTATCTTTTCCTTCTATATTAACTAAAAACGTAAGCGGATCTTTAGACGTACGCATTGATAAGCTAATTTTTGTCCCATAAAACCAATCACGAAGAGCTAATTCCATCTTAATATCCCGTAGTTCTTTCCATTTCTTTAAAAATAATAACATATTGTCACCCCCGTATTGTTATCTTCTGTTTCTATGTAAAAGGCAATATTTTTTGATAATTCGCAAAATTTAATTGAATTATCACATGAGAAACCCTTTTTGTCAATACGCTTTTGCCATGTTCCATAAACTTTATCCAAATAAAAAGAGCCCTTTATAAGGCTCTTTTGTTCATTATAATTTGCAACATTGTATTCTTCTCTTGTTCATTAATAATGCGTAGTTTTTGTAGTATATGTGCATATATAATTATCTTCTTACGCATTCTTTTACTCACCTCTTCCCCTTCTTTCCCCTAACCAACTTTTTTTCTGTTGGTAAATTATATGACAATCTAGGGAAAATGTGTCCTTTTTTTATGCAAAAACAACATCTTGCGAATGTTGTTTTTTTCCATATATATGCCTATACTATACTCAACAATGTAATTCTAAAGTCAACTACCCACCACTGAAACGCTAACGTGTTTTGATGTGGGGGTTTGCAAAAAGCTCTGGTTGTCTATCCTCAGTCTTTTATAGACTCCGTTCGTAGGTTGCATACCCAAGAATGATTCCCTAGTTCTTGGCTCTATGGTGGCTCTGTAACAGTTCTGATTGGGAAGGAACGGTCAACCACATGCCTTCTTGTATAAGAAGTTGCCAACACCTACAAACATTGGCGAAGGAAAACTACATCCTTATTTGGATGGGCAAAACATGCGTGTATTTGCCATGACTTGCTTTAGGCTGTGCCTAACCGAAATTCATCCCCATCTTATCGCTAGGCTATTGCCCGTCACGCGTTCGAAGATGGGAATGAATTTCGGAAATACGTTAAAGTTGAGGGAAAAAATATGAACGTTGTTATTAGTACATTAAACGCAAAGTACATTCACACAAATCTAGCAATTCGTTATATTAAAGCATATGCCCAGCCTGAATTTGATTTAGAAATGGCTGAATATACGATTAACGATCCTGTCATGAATATTGTTACTGATTTACATAGGCGCAAACCTGATGTAATAGGATTTAGCTGTTACATTTGGAACATCGAAGAAACAATTGAAGTCATTCAAATGCTCAAGAAAATTAATCCAAACCTTATCATTTTTGTCGGCGGTCCAGAAGTTACATATGATGTGACATATTGGCTAAAACGTGTTCCTGAAATCGATTTTATTATTATTGGTGAAGGAGAAATTGCTGTAAAAAATCTTCTATTTGAAATACAAGGTGCACAGCAATTTGAAAATCTTGACGGTATCGGATTTATAAAAGCTGATGGTACCCATGTAATAAAACCGCAACGTGAGAAACTAAACTTAAAAGAATTACCATCCCCTTATCGTTTCCCGGAAGATATTCCACATTTAAGTAAACGTATTACCTATATTGAGACAAGTCGCGGTTGTCCGTTTAGTTGTCAGTTTTGTTTATCTTCTATTGAAGTTGGCGTTCGTTACTTCGATCGCGAACGTATTAAAGAGGATATTCGCTATTTGATGAAGAATGGTGCCCGTATTATTAAATTCGTCGACCGAACTTTTAACATTAGCCGCAGCTATGCTATGGAGATGTTTCAATTTTTAATTGATGAACACGTACCTGGAACCGTGTTTCAATTTGAAATTACAGCCGATATTATGAGACCCGAGGTCATTGAATTTTTAAATACACATGCTCCTCCTGGTTTGTTCCGATTTGAAATTGGTGTACAATCTACAAACGAGCAAACAAACGACCTTGTAAAACGACGTCAAAATTTTGAAAAATTGACGAGAACAGTTACAATGGTTCGTGATGGACAAAAAATCGCACAACATTTAGATTTAATTGCCGGACTACCCGAAGAAGACTATCATTCCTTCAGAAAAACATTTAATGATGTCTTTGCTTTAGGACCGGAGGAATTACAACTGGGTTTTTTAAAATTGCTGCGTGGTACGGGTCTTCGAATTCGAGCAAATGATCATCAATATATATACATGGATCAGGCACCATACGAAATGCTTGGAAATAATGTACTATCTTTTGAGGATATTATTCGAATTAAACAAGTTGAAGATGTATTAGAAAAATATTGGAATGCTCATCGTATAGATAATACCGTGTCATATATCATATCTCATACATTTGATACACCTTTTGATTTCTTCCAAGAGTTTGGAACTTATTGGGATACGCAAGGATGGAGCCGAATTGGACACCAACTAGAAGATTTATTCCAACGTCTGTATCAATTTTTACAATCAAGAAAAACTGCACAACTTCATACGATTAAGGCCTTATTGACAATTGATTATTTACAAAATCATAAATATCGTCCTCGTAAATCATGGATAGCGGAGCAAAGGAAAAAGGAGGAAGTATATTCCTACTACAAAATGATTATGGAACGGCCTAACATACTAGGAAACGAATTCGCTGCTCTTCAATTGACAGAAAAAGATTTGTATAAACACACAATTGTAGAGAGTATACCATTTGACTACCACCATTACATGAAACATGGTGAAATGATTTCCAAACCGTCCATCCTTGTTGCCCACTACAATCCAAAAACAACACAATGTGAATTATATGCAGCAAATATAAGCTGATGAACAAAAGCATAATTTTATAAAAAAACAGGAGCTTTCATTCATACCGAAAGCCCCTGTTATTCTAACTAATAGTCCAGCGAATCCCCGCTCTATCTACTTCTTCTTCAAAGCTATGTGGAATGCTTTTATCACAAATAACATGATGTATATCTGAAAATCCAGAAATACGATAATTTCCTTTTATACCAAGCTTCGTATGATCACATAAAATAAATGTTTCTTCTGCCTGTCGAATCATGGATTCTGATAATTTCGCTTTCTCCAATTCAAAGCTTGAAACTCCGAAATCAGGTAAAAGTCCATCAATTGAAATGAATGCTTTGTCAAAGTGAAATTGCTGAATGAGTTGCTGAGAAATAGAACCTGATACCCGGCAGTGCTTTGGAGCCACTTTTCCACCAATAAACATCACTTGACCATCAATCATTTTCTTATTAATAAAAGAAATTAATTGCATTGCAACAGGAAACGAGCTTGTGATAACAGTCAAATTTTTTCGGTAAATGAGATATGGTACCATTTGAAGTGGCGTACTACCATCATCAATAACAATGACATCACCATCTTCTACAAAAGTTGCTGCTTTATAGCCGATACGTTTTTTTTCTTCTAAACATAACATTTCTCTTTCTAGCATTGGAGGGTCCACTTTAGTCCCTGACAATCCGACTGCTCCCCCATATACTTTCTTCAATTTCTTCTCGCGATCCAGGTCTCCTAAATACCTACGAATTGTCTCTGTTGATACCGAAAATTCTTTTGCAAGCTCTGATACCTTTACTTTTCCTTTTAACTCTACTTTCTCAATAATAATCCGCTTACGCTCTTCTCCAACAACAGACATGACTTCACCTCCAGTTATACAAAGTCATATTTCTCTTCTATCAATACTACTTCCTCATGCATGTAAATTCTTCGTTTTTTCATCAAAAATGATTTTTAGATTTTGGAATACCGCTTCTAGAGTTACAACATTTTTCTACTTCTCGGTTCGTAATAAGCTCTATTTTTCATCTTTCGCTTTTATCCCGCTATTCGCGGGCACCTCAAGATGCAGAGAGAAGCAAAGAAGATAGATGGAGGATAACTACTGGCATGCGCCCGATTGGTGAGAGCTTTCCATCAGGACACCACTGATGGAAGTTTCACTTTATTGCCACTGTTTCTTCTTTCTTTGGACTGCATCCTATAAAGTGAAACTTCCATCCCTATTATTAAAATTCCCCTTCATGCTTTGTCCTCTCCTTTGTTTTCATATGTATAATTTCAATATAAACGTAAAATGTAAAAACCACATTAAACAAAGATTAATCTTTTGTTTATTGTTTGTTTTTATGTAATAGGTTGCTATTCCTATGTTTTCTCCCCTCGTCTTCGCCTACAACATAACAGAAAATTTACAAACAATTAAAAAACCTCACAAAAAAGAGACGTTTATAAAAAACGCCTCAGTTTTTCTTTCCTTTTTTTGAGTTACGATTTGCATATTTTGCAACATCTTCATTTTCGTACTCTACTGCAAATTCCGCATCCGGCAAGCTTTCTTTTGGAGTTTGATTGTTCTTTGCAGCTGCGTTACGACTTACCTTTCGTTTTACCATACGAAACACTCCTCAATCCTTTATATAAAACCAATGCTTACAGTACTAATATGGACATTGAAACTCCACTCTATAGATGGTAACTGTTAACAAGTTGCGAATACGCAATGTGAGGAAATGCTATAAAATAGGGAGGTACATATGCCTTTCTACTTTTATAAACAAGGAGCGGTAAATGTGAAGAGAAATCAACCAATCGACTCTCCTATTCTTGACGAAACAATTCCGCATCAAATGAATTTTCCTTCTTTTAAAGGAACTGGCATCACGATGCAACCACCATTCACCAATGAGTATGGCGTAATTATTGGTGACAGCCAGTATAATTCAGAAAATAGCCCCCTGAACAATTGGAGTGATGATATTGATCCTGCTATTATGGCCGGAGACCAATGGGTACATCCAACAAACGATATCGGCTGGATTGCTGAAGAAAATCAAGACTTACTGCAAAAAAACAATACGGATTCAGAAGAAACTTTTATGCATCCGCAGTTTGGTATTAACGATTAATATAGAAAAGCGATTGTATTTTATAAAATACAATCGCTTTTTTTATCCAACAATAATCCGTTCTTTTGGATACTTATATCGAAGTGGTCTCTCTTTTCCCCCAATTACAAATATGAACGTTAAAATACCAATTCGCCCGATAAACATGAGCACAATTAATACGAGTTTTCCAACTGTTGTGAGTTCTGCTGTAATTCCGGTCGATAAACCAACTGTTCCAAATGCTGAACATACTTCTACAAACAGATCCATTAATGGAAATGGTTCCGTTATACATAACACAAATAGTGCTGCGGCACATAGCAAAGCACCCATCAATGCAACAACAAATGCTTTTATAATATCTTCTTCGTGTAATTGTCTCCCAAATACCCGTACACTTCTACCACCTTTTGCAAAGGTATACAATACGAGGATACAAACTGCAAAAGTTGTTGTACGAATACCACCACCGACAGAGCTTGGAGAAGCGCCAATAAACATTAATATACTCATAAAGAACAGTGTTGGGGGCGAAAATTCTTGAATATCCATCGTTGCTAAGCCACCACTTCTTGTTGTAACAGATTGAAACAATGTATAAAACAACATTTCATGCCATGATTTCCCACGTAAAAAATGATTCCACTCTAACAAAAAAATAACGATTGTTCCAACAACCACTAAAGTAAAGAACGTTGTCGTTGTGAGTTTTGTAAATAATGAAAACCGAAATAATTCATGTTTCTTTTTACCTATATATTGTCTCACTTCAATCAATACTGGAAAACCAATTGCCCCTAAAATAATAAGAAGCATATGAATAATTTGTACGATATAATCGTTTTGGTACGGTACAAGCGATTGTCCCGTCAAATCAAATCCGCCATTCGTTGTAGCACTAACAGCTGCAAAAAAGCCATGAAAATATGCTTCCTTCCAATTAGGGAAGTAACGTAAAAATCTTGTTCCTAATAACAGTGCACCAATTACTTCAATTGAAATGATTAATATTAAAATAGAGCGCATTAAATGAACAAGTCCCGCTAAATTTCTTTGATTTTGATCTGCCATAATTAAACGTCGCTGCTGTAAACCTATTTTCTTTCCTGTAATCATCCAAACAAACGTACCAAGCGCCATAATGCCCAGTCCACCTAATTGTAAAACAAGCGCTAAAATAACAATACCTGCTGTAGTAAATGTATCTGGAATCGACACAACAGATAAACCTGTTACACTTACTGCACTAACAGATGTAAATAAAGCATCAATAAATGTCCACTCAACTCCTGGTTTTATAACAAATGGCATGCTTAATAATATAACAGACACAATAACAGCGATACCATAAAATAAAACGATGAGCTGTACGGGTCTTAAATGTTGTAACCATTTCCTAATACCTTTCATTCCATCACTTCTTTAACTTTTTTTACGACGAAATATTTCGAAATCTGAACTACTACCATGTGCAAATAATTCCTGAAATATTTTTGCAAATACCATACTATAAACGGTACCATTCCCGCCATAACTTAATGCGTAATAGAGATTTGCAATCGATTCGTCCTCTTTCAGAATGGGCATTCCATCATGTGTTCCGCCAAATATTGCTGCCCAATAATATTCTGCTTGTACGTGTTTCAACTGTGGGAATAATTTTGATGTTATTTGAACAAGAAGATTTCTTTTATGTAGTAGATGTGTGTCACCATATTTTTGTAACATACTCGGTTCATCTAGGCCACCGATTATAATTCGATTCTTATACGTGCGGCAATATAAATACGGACGCGCAGTTTCCCAAATTAACGACTGCTCGTACCATCCCTCAAAATTTGGTTGTTCGTTTGTGACAATTGCATAAGAAGTCGCCAAAGTTGCATTTGCTTCTTTTTTTATCTGTTGCGTTTCGTATCCTGTAGCTATAATAACAGCTTTAGATATAATTTTCTTTCCATTTTTAGTATAACAGATTGTATCTTTATGAACAGATTTAATATGAATAATCTCTGTATCTTCAAAAATAGCCGTTCCATTCTCTTTTGCTTTATGAATAAGAGCATGTGCTAACACATACGGATTCACTTCCGCATCTCCTCTTGTGTACAAAGCAGCTGGTTTTGTAAATGAATAACGTTTCGCTATATCTTCTTCTGTAAAAAACTCAACAGGAAAATCATAATATCTTAAGGTCTCATATTCTTTTCTTAGAAATGAAACATCATCTTTATTACTTGCATAATATAAGCTTCCTCTACGAATAAATTCAGGATCTATATCGAGTTTTGTTACCACTTGCTCCATAGTATCGAGCGCATCATAACATAATCGATATGCTCGAACTCCCTTTTCTTTACCAAATGTATGCACAAACGAAGTTAATGATTTATCTTGAGTGTATTGTAACAACCCTGTATTCGCAAGCGTACTTCCGCTTGCAACTTTCCCTTTATCTACAACTGCCACTTGTAGTCCAATTGCCGATAACATATATGCAAGTTGAGCACCCGCTTGACCACTTCCAATAATAAGCACATCACATATCATATCATTTTCCAACTTTTCATAACAAGGTATAGAAATCCCTTCATCCCAAAACAATTTTCCAAGTAGCAGTTCCATCAAATCTCTCCTAAAATAAATTTATCTTTCTTTATCCCATTATTTTTCGTTATTTCCCATAAAAAAATCCAGCTAGTTTTCACTAGCTGGATTATACTATCATGCTTTAGAAGTGGTATTTTCCACTTCTCTCAATGCAAAATCACCCGTACTCAACTAACTATTAGTGGGAAAAATCACCCACTAATAGAAGTTTCGTTTTACTTTGAACGCTCTTCAAGCCAATTACCAATTGTCGGATATGTTTGTTTCACTGCCGTTCCTCCGTATACAATTGACATATGCCCTGTCGGAATACACACATATTGCTTATCTACACTAGAAATATGATCTAACAATGCTTCCACTTGACATGGAAGTGCAATATGATCACGTTGAGCAGAGATATTCAATACATTTGCTTTAATATTTTCTAATTTCACTTGTTGGCCGCGAATGATAAGTTCCCCTTTTACTAACTTATTCTTTTGGTAGAACTCACGAATCCATTGACGATATGATTCTCCTGGAAACGGAATTCCATCCGCAACCCATTTTTGAACTAATCTCCAACTTTCTACAAACCGTTCGTTTTCTGAGCGATCAAGGAGCGCTACGTACGGACCTACAAAATTCGAAAGTGGTTTCAACATTTTATTTCCAAAGTCAATCATTTCTGGAGGGATATTTCCAAGTGTATCAACTGCTTTATCTAAATTAAAATATTTTTCATCTAATAATGGTCCATATAAACCTGTATCAGAAAAGTCAAATGGGCTCGTCATGAAAATTAAATTACGAATTGGCATATGCGGATGAAGCGCAGCGTAAATAGAAGTTAAGGTTCCACCCATGCAATAACCAAGAAGAGAAATTTCTTCCGCATTTGCTGTACGCAATACTTTTTTCACAGCTTTTGCAATGTAATCAAGAACAAAATCATCAAATTTCAAATGACTATCTTCTAAACCAAATGTTCCCCAATCTAGCATATACACATCAAAGCCACGGTCTACTAAGTATTCCACTAAACTATTCCCTGGCGTTAAATCCATAATATACGGCTTATTAATAAGAGCATAAATTAACAAAATAGGAACAGAATGTGTTTTTTCTTGTTTTGGAATGTAACGATATAACTTCGTTTTGTTTTTCGTCCAAATAACCTCTTTCGGTGTTAAGCCTACTTGTGGCTCTGGTTCACGAAGTAACACCTCACTTGCTCGTCTAAAGCGTTTATATGCTTTTTGATATTCCTCTGGATATAACTCTAATTGTTTTTCCCATTCCGTTCTTAATGTTGTCATTTTCACAACTCCTTTATTTTCATTTCTTTTAGAAAGAAAGAAGTGCATACCTATCATAGACATGCACTTCTTTGTTGTTAGATTACATATATAAACCGCCGTTAATATTTAATTGCTGTCCTGTAATGTACGCACCATCACGGCATAAATATACAACACCTTTTGCAATTTCATCTGCTTGACCGAAACGTTTCTTCGGAATTTTCGCTACGATTTGCTCACGAACGTTTTCCGGAACTTCTGCTACCATTTCCGTATCGATAAACCCTGGGCAAATTGCATTTACTGTTACATTCGTTCTTGCATACTCTAACGCTAAAGATTTTGTAAACCCAATCATACCAGCTTTTGCAGCTGAATAGTTCGTCTGCCCAAATCCACCAGCTTGTCCAATAATAGAAGAAATACTAATAATTCGTCCTTCTTCAGCTTCTGTTATGTATGGAAGTGCAGCACTTGTTGTATTGAATACGCTGCTTAAATTCACATCGATAACGCGATCCCAATCTTCACGGTTTAACTTTTTAAATGTACGATCTCTCGTAATACCAGCATTGTTAACTAAAATGTCTACTTTTCCAAAATGCTGTACTGTTTCTTCTACAAGACGCTTTGCATCCTCTAATTTAGAAACATCCGCTTGACAAGCATATACATCATGTCCTTCTTTCGCTAGCTCATTCACAAGGTTCTCAGCAGCATCTTTACTGCTATTGTAATTAATCACTACTTTTGCACCTTCTGCTGCTAGTGCTACTGTAATTGCTTTTCCAATCCCCTTTGCTCCACCTGTTACGATTGCTACTTTTCCATGTAATTGAGCCATTTTTGCTCCCCCTTTGTTATAATTCGCGGCCACATGATGGATGAGCTTTGCCTAGATGAACACCGCAATGCATACATACATTTATAAATGATATACCGCCCTAGAAAGAGGTGCTCCCCGCCTCTTTCAGAACGAATATATATTTAACGAAATTATTTTTTATTATCGTTTTTAGCTTGTACCGCTGGTGCTGCTAGTACTGCTGGTACTTGTAACTTTGCTAATACTTCATTTTGTTTTTCAAGCAGTTCAAAAATTTTATCTAATTTATTTTCTAATGTACGAATATCTTGTTTCACTTTTGTGACATCACGCTTTATTGTAGGAGATTGTCCAAGAGCCTCTACCTTTTCTTCCAAAAACTCTTCGATATTGTCAACTTTGTTTTCTAAATTAATAACAAGAGAAGCAACTCTGGCAATATCTTCTTGCGTTGGGATATTCACTTTCTCTAAATATCCCTTTGTTGCATCATTCATCATCTTTTGATAAAACAAGTTCAAATCTAGAACGCTTCCCATCCATGCAGAATACTCTTCTGTCTTGACTGTTTCATTAAGCGTTTTTCCCCAAAACTTTTCTGTCTGTTCGTAAACTTCTTTCCAAGCTTGTAGTGGATCGAGTTTTTGTTCAATCACTTCTCCTACACTCCTTTATTTAGTTATTGGAACAATTCAATCTATTCATTATTTTCTAATATTCCAACTAAAAGTTCAAGTGTGTATTTATTTTTTATTTTCCAAAAATACATTGACAAAAAATACAGATAGGTGTAAATTGCACATATAAGAAAAAAATTCCATCTAACTGATTCATGAGGTGATGCACAATCATGCTACAAAATGAACCAGAAAAAAAAGAAAGTTTGGACACAACCCAAACGAAACAACCAAACTCCATGCCAAAAAACTTCTTAGTTCCATTCTTACTTCTCTGCCTTAAAGACTGGAGTCTTCACGGTTACAAACTCATTCAGATGCTAATGGATATTGGCTTTTCTTCTATTGATCAAGGTAATGTATATAGGACTTTACGCAAACTAGAAAAAGAAAACCTCATATCTTCTACTTGGGATACAAGTGAAGGAGGTCCAGCAAAACGAATTTATTCTTTAACGGAATATGGAGAGGAATATTTAACATCTTGCGCTACGTCATTTGAGCAATATCAAAAAATGCTTCGTACGTTTTTTAACCTGTACACAAGTGCATTCTTTCCATTTTCCAATGTTCCAACAAAGGATGAGAAATCTTCATCGTCTTTTGGTGACATAGCAGATTAATCTGCGTTCACAATATGTAAAAAATTTATTTGGGGGTCAAGTCATGGAAACGAAACCACACGAACTTGTTGATGCATTCTGGAAAAACTGGTCACACTCTCTTTCCCTTTTTTCTTCAGCGGGAAAACAAATGGAACAACTTACATTAGAAACATTGAAACATCAGCAGGAAGCTTTGCATAAATTAACAGAAAGTACAGAAGAAATCGAAAAAGAAATCCAGCAATTTTCAGCACAAGCAAACACGCAATATACTGAATATGTAAAGCAATTTGCTGGTAACTCCTTTAATGAACAAATTGACGGATGGCAAGAAAAATGGAATGAACTTTCTAGTCATATGCACCAACTTACTGTTTCTCCAACAAAAGCATCTTTGTCTTTACTTTCACAAACAAGCGGACAATTCGAAGAAGCAGTAAAACAACTGATTAGCCAACAACAACAACAACGTCAAGAGGTTCAAAAACAAATGGAGAGTTTTTTAGAAGAATTCAAATCCATGCAACTAGACCTCGTAAAAAAGTTCGAGGAAAACTCAAACAATCTATTCACTTCCATGAAATAAGAAAAATGTGGCAACTTACTGCAAAAAATACTCGTCTCTTTCTTTCTCCCCTTACATCGGGATGGCTCACATTTTTCAACATGGAAAAGAAGGAGGAAGAAATGAATCTTTTTCAAGAAGCAGAATCTGTCCATGAGCTTTATTATGATGAGATTCACATTGGTGATCAAGCTTCTTTAACAAAAACGATTACAGACGAAGATATTGTTACTTTTGCAAAACTTACCGGTGACGTAAATCCAATTCATTTGCTTGATTCTTTTGCAAAAACAACGATGTTTAAAGAACGTATTGCTCACGGTATGCTCGTATCTAGCTTTATTTCAACAATACTCGGAACAAAGCTTCCAGGGAAAAATACCATTTATTTATCTCAAAATATGGCATTCCGTGCTCCTGTAAAAATTGGGGATACGTTACGTGTTGTGGCTGAAGTAATTGAAAAACGCGATGACAAAAGAATTATTACGTTACAAACAAATGTATATAATCAATACGATAAAGTTGTTGTTGAAGGTACAGCAACTGTCCTGAAAAAAGAGTAGCGCTGCTACTCTTTTTCATTTCATCCAAGAACTGTTAGTATGACCGATTACTTCCGCGTATGAGTGAAAACAGAACACATACAATAACATTATCAGCTATCATAAGCTGAAAATAGAAAAAGGGGTATATCTAACATGGCGAAAACAAATAAACTACTTGTCCCTGGCGCTGAACAAGCACTAGAACAATTTAAGTATGAAATTGCTCAAGAATTTGGCGTGAATTTAGGCTCTAACACAGCTTCTCGCTCTAACGGATCTGTTGGCGGTGAAGTAACAAAACGTCTCGTTTCACTTGCACAACAACAATTACGCGGATAATTAATCAAATAAATAATGGATTTGAGGCAGATATTCTCTGCCTCTTTTCTTTTGCCTGTAGAAAGTATGTAAAGTTCAACTTCCATCAGTGGGGGTTTTTTCATCCCCCCTGATGGTTAGTTGAACCAATCCCGCATAAACGTTAAATATCTGAGCAAAAATTTTTTAACTGGTTGACAAACATTAACAGTTCTTATATATTATACATAACAGCATATTTCCAAAGGGGAGTAGCGTCAGAGAAAATATTCTCTGAAACAAAGTCGTCATTACGTGGAACTATGTTCCTCCGGCTTTGTTGGCATATTTTATTACATATGTCTAGCAAGACCTTTGCCTATTAACGGCAGAGGTCTTTTTTGTGTTCTTTTTGAAATTTCTCTGCCATTGGTAGAGCTTATTTTGGGGAAGCTAAACAATGGGGAATTTTCTTCTTTTGTTTAGCACATATACAAACGAGAGGAGAATGTAAATGGATCTATCTTTATTATTGGAGTATGGTTGGGTATTACTTATTTTAGTTGTTTTGGAGGGAATTTTAGCAGCAGATAACGCACTCGTCCTTGCTATTATGGTAAAACATTTACCTGAAGAAAGACGTAAAAAAGCCTTATTTTATGGGCTTGCAGGAGCCTTTGTATTTCGCTTTGGATCGCTGTTTATAATTTCATTTCTTGTCGATGTATGGCAAGTACAAGCGATTGGTGCCATCTATTTAATGTTTATTGCTGGTAACCATCTTGTAAAAACTTATGTAAAAAAGAATGCAGCACACGAAGAAACAGAGAAAAAAGAGACAGAGAAAAAACAAGAAAACTTTTGGTGGACTGTATTTAAAGTAGAGGTTGCTGATATTGCGTTTGCTATTGACTCTATTTTAGCGGCTGTTGCATTAGCTGTGACATTACCGAAAACAAATCTTGGTACGATTGGTAGCCTCGATACAGCACAGTTTTTCGTTATTTTCGCAGGTGGTATGATTGGATTAATCATTATGCGCTTTGCCGCATCTGCTTTCGTAAACTTACTGAAACGTAAACCTGGGTTGGAAACTGCTGCATTCACGATTGTAGGTTGGGTTGGTGTGAAATTAGCGGTTCATACGTTGGCTCACCCTGCATTAGGTGTGATTCCACATGAATTCCCAGAATCAGCTACTTGGAAAATTATATTTTGGACTGTATTGCTTGGAATTGGTACATGTGGCTGGTTCTTATCAAAAGAAACAACGCCAAATGTACAACAAGATTCGAAAAAATATAACGAAAAAGCGCTGTAATTTCAGCGCTTTTTCCTTTTTCTTTGAAAATGACCGAACTTTCTTAATCATTGAAAACACACTATATTATATAACATAAATGTTAACGCTTTCATTAAAATCATGTCCTTTTTGTGAAATATTGCACAAACTTATTGAAAGTATGAACAAATACGTGTACTTTATTCATATCAAGAGTATTTATAAACGATGGATTAAAGGAGCGTAATGACTTATGCTAGAACAAGGAGTAGCTTACCTTGTGCAGCTTGCAAAGAAGAAAAAACAAATGCTAGATAACAATCCAATGCAATATTTTCTTCGTGCTGCACTTGCTGGTATCTATATTGGTTTTGTTATTGTACTATGTTTTAAATTAGGGAATTTCTTTCATGATGCACATTCACCCGCAACTTATTTAGCATCTTCCATGTTTTTTGGAATCGCACTCATTTTAATTCTTTATGGCGGTGCTGAATTATTTACAGGAAATACAATGTATTTCACAGTTGCAACTTTGCGAAAAGAGACAACGATTGGTGATACATTACGTAACTGGGGTGCTTGTTATGCAGGTAACTTAGTAGGGGCAATATTTTTTGCAGCACTCTTCTATGCGACTGGTATTTTTGAAACGATTAGTCACAATCACTTATTAAATGAAGTTGTCGGAGGAAAGATGGGCGCATCAACAATGCATCTATTTTTTAAAGGTATTTTATGTAACTGGCTCGTTTGTCTTGCATGTTTCCTTCCTTCTCAAGTAAAGGGAGATACAGCAAAAATACTTACGATAATGCTTATTGTCTTTACATTTTTCTTATCTGGATATGAACATAGCATCGCAAATCTATCACTATTTACAATTGCTTTAGTATCACCACACCCTGATACAATTTCTTTTGCGGGTGCAATTCATAACTTAATTCCAGTTACAATTGGGAATATTATTGGCGGATCGGTGTTTGTCGGCATGGTCTATCATTATTTGACTATAACAAAAAGTAACCCAGAATCTACAGAAGATGGAATCATTTCCACACAAACTGAAGAAATTATTCCATTACAAGTACATGTAAAATAAAATTTTAATCAGTGGAAGGTCTTCATTCCCCACTGATTATTAGCTGAACTACTCAAGCACATACCAGCAGTTATCCCCTACTACCTTCTTTACTTTCGCTGAATTTTGAGGTAGGGGTATTACTGATGAACATCAAAAATATGCATTCCAATCAACTTGGAATGCATATTTTTTAATAACTCCCGACGCATTTTATTATAATAGACGCAGAAATTTCTCCTGATTCTTTTCCTTTTTGTATTCGATTTAACATATAATGTTGTCCAATCGTATCATTCGTATGTAAATGAATTTTCTCTACATGTAAGCCTTCCTTACAAAATATATCTATGAAATACAATCCGTTTTTTTGCCGCAATCCCATATTATAATCGAGCGATAACGTATGTACCCTATTATTCCGAACAAAATTCAGCGCCTGCTCGACTGTGGTAGCTAGCATAAAGCCAGCTGGACACGGCCTTTGATCATCCATATATACGTTCATCTAATCCCTCCTCTACATACACATACTATATGAACATACTGTTCCAAGCGCAATAAATGGTGCAAAAGGAAGCGGTTCTTTATAAGTCATGCGCCGAATAATAACAGAAATAGTAAGAAAGCAAAGACCAAATAATGAAGAGAAACAAAGTGACAGTAGTATTGCTTTTGTTCCAACTACAAATCCAAGTAAAATGAGCAATTTTACATCTCCACCGCCAATACCTGCTGGATGAATTACTTGAATAATATATAAGAACACAAACATAACCGCTGCTCCCAGTAATCCATCCCACCATGGGGAAAGTGGTATAAAAAAACGCTCTATTACAAATAGCCCTGCAAAAAAGAATAAAATACGATTTGGAATTACCATATAGAGAAGATCTGTGATGGTAACAATGAAAAGAAGTGATAATAGAGTCCAAACAATAATAAGCTGCTCACTAGGACCGATAAAATACGCTGTAAAGAAAAACGATATACCTGCAATACCCTCAAATAGCGGATGAAAAGGTGAGATTTTTATATCACAATGTGTGCACCGTCCTTTTTGTATACAAAATGATACAATAGGAATCAACTCTTTTACTTGTAATACATAATGACAATGCGAACAGTGTGAGCGCGGTTTTATAATGGAATAACCGAGTGGAATACGATAGGCAACGACTTGATAAAAAGAACCTAGTATCAAGCCAACGAAAAAAGCATATGCATAAAATAGCATTTCGCCATCTCCTTTCGCACCTAATATAGCAAAAAAGTTGAACATGTTGTATTTTCAAAAACTTATCTTTATCTATAAAAAAACAGACCTTTACTAGGCCTGTTTTTCCATTTATACAACAAAATAAAATGCTTTTAATGGTCCATGTACACCAACGACAAGGTTCATTTCAATGTCAGCAGAGTTACTTGGTCCTGTAATAAAGTTAATACAAGAAGCTGGTGCTTCCCCATTTTCTACACGTGTATTTAAATCATGTACCGCTTGTGTAATACGCGGTACTAATGTTTCACGTGGAATAATAGCTACGTAAATAGTTGGCAAGAAGTGTAGTGAACGCCCTCTTCCTTTATGACTTTGCACTACAATTGTACCAGATTCCGCTAACGTATAATCACTAAACGAAATTCCGATATTTGCTTTTTCCGCTAACTTCATGTTTTCATCTTTCTTCTCGGGATCCCAAGTATTCACTTCTACGTTTTCGCCTGGAAGTTCCGCTCCAAACAGTTGTTGTAATCCATACTCTTCAAAACGATCATCTTGAGATAACATAATTGGCCCGCCGCCATTTTCTGTGATAACTTTCTTGATCGCTGCACTTAATTCATCTCTATTCGTTTCAATGACAGTCGTATGAATGTTGTTACATTGTTTCTTAAATACTTCTAATAGTTCTTCTTGTGAGTAATCGTTTAACGTCTCTAAATTCACATTATTTTTCCATTTAGGGCGCTGTACACCTTCTGTTTTACGCTCACGTCCAAGTTGTTTTGCGACATTCTCTAAAAATGAATCACGATTTTGAATCGTTCCTGCCATTAGTTATTCCCGCCTTTCTTATGCTCTTTATACCAATCACGGAACCTTTCTTTGCTTGGAGCTGGGAATTCGCGAATCTCCGTCCAATTTTTAAGCGGTCCCACACCTTTAGAAACGCGGTTTCCAGATGTGAATGGGCTCATTGCAGCCGGCGCCATTTTAGATCCCATTTTGTATAAAGCAGCAGAAGAAGCACCCATACTAAACATCTTCATCGCAAGCTTTTCTGCAAGCGGTGCACGTCCTTCTTTTTCCACAATTACTTGACGATGTTTTAATAACAAGTCATGTAATGGAATTTTTACCGGACAAGCTTCTGTACATGCTCCGCATAAACTAGACGCATATGGAAGTTCTTTATAATCATCATATCCACCTAAAAGCGGTGTTAATACCGCACCAATTGGACCTGAATAAATTGATCCGTAAGAGTGACCACCAACATGACGATATACAGGACATACATTCACACATGCCGCACAGCGAATACATTGCAGCACTTGACGGAATTCAGAACCTAAAATTTCAGAACGACCATTATCTACAACAACTAAATGGAACTCTTCAGGTCCATCTACTTCGTCTTCTTGAATTGGTCCTGCTACTGTTACATAACTTGTTAGCTTTTGACCAACAGCACTACGGCAAAGTAAACCAACAAGAACATCAAGCTCTTCCATTGTTGGAACCATACGTTCCATACCCATTACTGCAATTTGCGTTTTCGGGATAGACATCACAAGGTCTGCGTTACCTTCATTTGTTACTAAACAAAGAGAACCTGTATTAGCAACTGCAAAGTTACATCCTGTTACGCCAATTTCTGCATCCATAAATTTTTCACGAAGAATTTTACGAACGAATTTCGTCATTTCATATGGATCATCAGAGTTTTCATATCCTAATTTTTCTTTAAACACACCTTGAATTTGCGTTCTATTTTTATGAAGTGCTGGTGCAACAATGTGAGATGGTGGATCATTGTCTACTTGTAAAATGTATTCCCCTAAGTCACTCTCAACGACCTCACAGCCGATTTCTTGAAGTACATGGTTCATACCGATTTCTTCTGTTACCATTGATTTTGATTTAACTACTTTTTTCGCTTGTTTCTTTTCAGCTACTTGTTTAATATACTCAGCTGCTTCTTCCTTCGTTTTCGCAAAGAAAACATGGCCGCCTCGTTTTGATACATTTTCACTCAGCTGCATTAAATAATAATCTAAATTTTCTAGCGTATGCTGACGAATTTGTTCACCAAGGTCACGCCACTCTTCCCAGTTTCCTAATTCATCAGCTGCCTCTAAACGTTTTGTGTATAGACGCGTTTGTGCAGACGATACTGCTCCGCGCATAAATGAATCTTGAAGATTTTCGCCAACACGATCATTAAATTTTTTATCACTAGTTTTCATAGACATAGCTTACTTCCCCCTCCATCAGCGGCTATTCAATACTTCAGCAATATGCATCACTTTTACATTTTTTCCTAAACGCTCGATACGCCCGCCAATGTTTAACAAACACCCACAGTCTGCTCCAATTAAATAATCTGCTCCAGTTTCCATGACACTGTCGACTTTTTCATCTACCATTTGCTCAGAAATTGGTGTCATTTTTACTGAGAACGTTCCCCCAAAACCGCAACAATTTTGTACATTTGGTAGTTCTTTCACTTCTAGACCTTTCACATTTGATAGTAAAATGCCTGGAGCTTCTTTTACTCCTAGTAAACGTGTCATATGACAAGATTTATGAACCGTTGCTACGCCATCCAAGCGGGCACCAACGTCAGTAACTTTTAACACATCAACAATAAATTGTGTCAGTTCATATGTTTTTTCAGCTACTTTTTTCGCACGTGGTCCCCATTCTGGATCATCTTTAAATACGTGTGGATACTCGTGAAACATTGTCGCACAAGAACCAGAAGGTGTAACGATATACTCAGCGTTTTCAAATGTGCTAATCATATGCTTCATTGCTTCTTTTGCTGCTTCTACGTGGCCGCTATTGTAAGCTGGTTGTCCACAACAAACTTGCGCTTCTGGAAATTCAATTTCACAACCTAATCGCTCTAAAATTTCAACCGTTGCTTTGCCGACATTTGTTTCAAACATATCGACTAAGCATGTAACAAATAATGTAACTTTCATATTATAGTTCCCCCTCATTTCAACTCAGCCAACAATCATATGGTCATCAGATGACTTAGTAAAAAGAAAGAAGCGAAACATAAACTGCTCATGTTCATTCTTTCTTCTATTTAGAAAACGCTTACTTATTCTTTCTCTATTTTATCAAAAAAATAAAATTTTGAAAGTACAATATTACGAATTTGTTTTCTCGATGCCTGTGACCATACATTCCACATTCGTTAGGTGATCTTGCATCGCTTGCTGCGCTGCTTCAATATCATTCTCTAACACTGCTTCATAAATTTTTCGATGCTCTTCTAGAAGTCTTTCTGCTGTTGTTTGTTCACCATATAAAATAATTCGTCTTGTTTCACCAATTGCTTCAGCGATCATTTCAGAAACATGGTTCATCAATTCTAACAAAATATTGTTGTGTGAAGCTTCTGCAATTGCCATATGGAAATGAAAATCTGCTTTTTCACCAGCATTTTCATCTCCTACGCTTTTTTGCATCTCATCTAACCAATGCTGCATATTGTGTAAATTTTCTTCTGTACGTTTTACTGCCGCCGCACGAGCCGCTCCTACTTCAAGCACTTTCCGTACTTCCAATAAATTCACAATATCCTCTTGTTTCATTAATAGAGTTGTATTTAATGACGCTGTTAAAGAAGATGGATCGAAATTCTTCACATACGTGCCTTCCCCTTGTTTCATCTCAATTAAGCCCATTGCTCGCAAGGCACTTAACGCTTCGCGCACAGCAGATCTGCCAACTTGAAACTGCTCTGCCAATTGATGAACAGGAAGAAGTTTGTCACCAGGCTTTAGTGTACCATTTTTAATCATTGCTAAAATGGCTTCCGATACTTCTTCGTAAATTTTTTTCGGCTTAATAGATTTGTATTCCAGTTGTATCACCCCAGTATCATCCAAACAACAATGACAACAATTTATCCCGCGCTAACGGGCAGTAGGACTCCCACCTCAAGATTCTGAGAAGTCAAAGAAGATAGGCGAGAGATAACTGCTAGCATGCGCCAGATTCGTTCAACTAACCATCGGCAGGAAGATAAACCGTCTCCCCACTGCTGTAAGTTTCACTTTATATAGAAAATAGCATCCATATCTATTTTAGAACTAAATACACAGAAGTACAAACATTTTGTTCATAAAATGGACAAAAATTTATTCCGAAGAGATAATTGGTAAATAAATCGAAATTTTCGTTCCTCTGCCTTCTTCACTTTCAATATGCCACGTTCCGCCGTGAATGTGCACAATTTGTTTTACAATCGCAAGTCCTAGTCCCGTTCCACCATTATGGCGGCTTCTTGCTTTATCGACTCGGTAAAAACGTTCACCCAGTTTTTCAAGATGTTCCGGACCAATGCCAATCCCGGTATCTATGATTTGCAATTTACATTGCCCTGCCTGTTGTTCTAATTGCACATAAATAGCACCTTTTTCACCTGTATAGCGAATAGCATTATCTAATACATTATGAAGCACTTGTTGCATCCTATCTTCATCAATATTGACAATAATATCTGGATCAAGAGTTGTATGCAGTACAATTTGTTTTTCAATCACTTGTAATTCATACGTCTCTAGTACATCTTCAATTAACTGCGCAAATACAATAGGCTGCTTTTTAAGAGGAAAACGCTCTCCTTCAAGCTGTGCTAAATCCAGCAAGTCATGAACAAGCCGTTGCATACGCCCTGCTTCTTTATGAACAAGCTGGGTGAATTTTAATTGCTGCTCTCCTTTTGCTACTCCATCAATAATCGCTTCACTATATCCTTTAATATAACTAAGCGGAGTTCGAAGCTCATGTGACACATTTGCTAAAAATTCTTTTCGCTGCACATCCTCTTCTTCTAATGAACTTGCCATCTTATTGAACGCTTTGCCAAGTTTTCCAATTTCATCTTCTGATGAAATCGTAATCCGCTGCGAAAAATCTCCTTTTGCCATATGATGTGCGACCCGTTCCATTTGTGAAAGCGGCTTTGTAATTGTAATGACAATCTTTCGTCCAATCCATATAGTTAGCACAATCATTACAAGGGCAAGAGGAGCTAAAATGAGTCCCATTTCATAAATTAAATCTTTAATGCTCTTTAAAGGAAGATAAGAATATACAATGCCAACTAGCTTTTTATTGTCTAACACAGGAATAACGACACCCATAATGTTACGATGAAAGTGTTCTTCATACCCAATCTTCGTAATCGTATTTCCTTCTAGTAATGTTTGTCGGTCATTCTCACTAATAATTGAATTGTAATGAACATCAAATGGAAGACATGCACTTAAATCACGCGGATTGCTAACAAACAGTACATCTGCGCTCGCAATTTTATCGAATGATTTTACCTTTTCTTCAAATACATCTACGGGCTCATCTGCTCTATATTGCGCCACAAGACGATTTCCCTCTGCTTTTAATGTCTCTTCAATATTTTGAACATATAATTTCTCATACGAATACAGCGAGACAAAATATAAAAACGAAACTGTTACACACACAGCACATGCAACTGTAAGCCATAACTTTTGTACCATCGTAAGCATCTTACACCTCAAATTTATAGCCTACGCCCCAAACAGTTTGAATACAATTCCCCTGTTCTTTAAGCTTTAAGCGCATTGTTTTCACATGTGTATCAACTGTTCGAGTGCTGCCAGCGTAATCATAGCCCCAAACTTTTTCAAGCAATTGCTCTCGGCTAAATACTTGGCCATTATGTTGACAAAGAAAATAAAGTAAATCAAATTCTTTAACAGTTAATGAAATACTCTCATTTTCTATTTCAACGCGGCGACTTTTCTCATTAATTACAATCGGTCCAAATTCCATCTCTTCTTGCTCTTCATATTTCGTATATCTCCTTAATACCGCTTCCATACGTGCAATTAACTCTCCTGGGCTAAATGGTTTCACAATATAATCATCTGCCCCCGTCCGCAGTCCATTTACACGATTCCACTCTTCCCCTTTTGCTGTCAAAAAGATAATTGGAATATCTGATGTTTTTCGGATTTCTTTACATACCGCAATCCCATCCATTTCTGGCATCATGATATCTAAAATAACAAAATCAAAGTCTTCTGTTTCCAGTATGTGCAGTGCCTGTTTTCCATTTTGAGCTTCTTTCCACTCATAACCAAAGTTGTCTAAATACATACCAACAAGCTGCCTCATATCACTTTCATCATCAACAAGTAATACTTTATACTTACTCATTTCTTCTCCCCTACTCTTTGCACAAATTGAAATGGCCCTTTACCAACCGAAATCGTCTGTTTTATTTTCATTTCGTTTAAATCTACAACGTACACTTCATCACTATCATAGCTCGCAACATACCCTTCATTGCCAATTTGCCAAAATGCAAATGGATTCGACCCTACTTCAAGAGAATCTACTTCTTTATACGTTTTTCCATCGAACTTTCTCAGCGTGCTAGATCCGTGGCTAAGTACATAAATAAATTGTTGATCTGCAGACAAGTTAATTGGCATAAATGGTGCATCTAACGATTGAAGCATTTCGCCATCTTCGAGAGAATACTCAAGTACTTTTTCATTTACTTGTTTACCGTCACCGTGTCCACCAATAAAGATGTCCTTTCCATCTTTGCTAAGAACCGCACCAGTTGAAGCCGGCGGAATCATAAAAGAGTTCACAACCTTTTTTTGTTTCACATCAATGCTAGACAATTTCGTATCATAAAAATTGAGAACATATAACATCTTATTATGTTGCACCATGGTAAGCGGGCCTTTCCCCACCGAAATACTCTCTTTTTCTTTTCCATCGGTTGTGAAAATACGAATTTTTTGCTGATTTTGATCCGCTAGGAACAATTCTTTTCCATTTTCAGATAATAAGATGTTTGCTATTCCTTTTCCTGTATTCCATTTCTCAAGCTGCTTTCCATCTTTTAAAGAATACACATATATATAATCTAGTTGCTTACCATACACAAGCAAACGATTCCCGTCTGGTAACAACGTTGTTCCCATAATAGGTTCATTTAAATGCCACGTTGTAATTGTTTTTTTCGTATCAGTATCAATAAAGCTAATACTTCCTTCTTTTATATTTGTCGTAATGAGAAGATCCCTTTTTGGATCAATAGACTGATAAGCCCCTCCCTTACACCCTGTAAGTAATAGTACGATACAAAGTGAAATAAACCACTTTTTCAAAAGATTACCTCCATTATGGACAGTTTCGATATACTTGTAAAATAGCAAATAATTGTGAGGAAAGTGTGAAATCTTTTTTCTTTATCATAATCACTATATAATGGTAAAACAAATATAAAAATAGTGGGTGTTAAAAGTATGCTATTTCCCGATCTAGCAAATAAAATTGTCCGTGAAGTACGAAGACTCATTACCGAAAATATTATCATTATTGACATAAACGGAACAATTATCGCAAGTACAGACCAGGAAAGGCTTGGAAGCTTTCACGAAGGAGCTCTTCGCTGTGCGGAGCAAAAAAGGACGGTAATTATTACAAATGAAGATGAACAGAGCCTATGCGGCGTAAAAGCAGGCATCAACCTCCCTCTCCTCTTTCACGATGAAGTGATTGGTGTAATTGGAATTACAGGAGATCCTGAAAATATTTCACAGTACGGAGAAATATTACGGAAAATGACTGAGCTATTAATTCACGAAAACTATTTTGTAGAACAATTAGAACTTGAACAACGCTCATACGAAGCATTCGTATTTGATTGGCTCCAAGGTACTGATTGGTCCTCTAGCTTCTTAGACCGCGCAAAAACCCTTGGAATTGATTTACAAAAAAATAAACAACTCATTTTACTTTCATATAATCAAGATGATTCGATGCTCCAGCGGAAAATTTGGCAACATATACGCAACCTTTTACCAAAACAAGACTTGTTTGTACGCTGGGGCAACGACCGCTTTATTTTATTTCAGTCGTTTAAAACAAAAAAAGAAACATTTCAATTTTTAAAGCGATTAAAATATGAATGTGAAACATTATTTCCTATTATATTAAGCATCGGTATTGGACAAGCAGTTGCACCAAGTGAGATGCACCACTCTTATGAACAAGCACTCCGAGCACTTACTGTTTCTCAAAAAACGACAGACATTGTTTTTAATGAAGATTTGCGCTTAGAAATGTGTCTTCAGGATATTACTCCCCGTACGCGTGAAGCATTTTTACAACGCACCATTCATAAACTTCATACAGAAACTGAATTGATTGAAACATTGCGTTTATTTATCGAAAACAATCAATCGTATAAACAAACAGCGGAAATACTTCATATTCATATCAATACATTGCATTACCGCTTAAAAAAAATTGAAGAACACACCGAATTAGATCCAAAGCAAATAAAGGATTTAGTCATTTTATATTTCGCCCTACTCTTATTAGATAATCATCCAAAAAAAGAAGGGAAAATAGGATAATATTTGTTTATTCACACATAGCGGGAGCCCCCGCTTTTTTTTATCATAAAAATAGAAAAACACTGTGACAAAGTTTGTATTCGAAAAAACTTTGCATAACAGTTTGAGGGGGATTTTCAGTATGTTAAAACAACAAATTGTTGATGCACTCGTATCCATTGTTGGTAAAGAGAATGTAGATACGTCTAACATGGGACGTTTAACGTATAGTTACGATGCGACTCCAAACTTTCAGGCAATGCCAGATGCCGTTGTCGCACCTCGTAATACGCAAGAAGTAGCAGAAGTTTTAAAAATATGTAACGAACATAAGATTCCTGTATACGTACGCGGCTCTGGAACGAATCTTTGCGCAGGAACTTGTCCGCTAGAAGGTGGAATCGTCCTTATTTTCCGCCATATGAATCGCATTTTAGAAATTGATGAAGAAAATTTAACAATTACAGTGCAAGCTGGTGTCATTACATTAGATATTATTAAAGCTGCTGAGGAAAAAGGATTATTTTATCCACCAGATCCAAGCTCGATGAAAATTTCAACAATCGGGGGAAACATTAATGAAAATTCTGGTGGTTTACGCGGTTTAAAATACGGGGTAACGCGTGATTATGTCATGGGACTTGAAACAGTTCTACCAAATGGTGATATTATTCGCACAGGTGGAAAATTAGCAAAAGATGTAGCTGGCTATGATTTAACACGTTTATTTATTGGATCTGAAGGAACACTTGGCGTTGTAACAGAAGCAATTCTAAAGCTTGTTCCAATGCCAGAAACGAAAAAAACAATGCTAGCTTTATATCAAGATATTAATGAAGCTGCACGTGCTGTTTCTGCGATTATTGCAAACAAAATTATTCCCGCAACATTAGAATTTTTAGATCAACCGACCATTGAAGTCGTAGAAGAATTTGCTCAAATCGGCTTACCAACAGATGTAAAAGCCGTTCTGCTCATTGAACAAGATGGTTCTCCGGAAGTAGTAAACCGTGATATTGAAAAGATGGCAAACATTTGCCGTTCTCTTCATGCTGTTGATGTTCGCGTTGCAAAAGATGAAACAGAAGCAGATGCACTTCGCACAGCACGCCGCAGTGCGCTATCTGCATTAGCACGATTAAAACCAACAACAATTTTAGAAGATGCAACAGTGCCTCGTTCGCAAATTGCGCCGATGGTCGAAGCAATTAATGAAATTGCAAAAAAATATAACATTCCCATTTGTACATTTGGTCATGCTGGTGACGGTAACCTCCACCCTACTTGTATGACAGATGCTCGTAATGAAGAAGAAATGCACCGTGCGGAACAAGCCTTTGCGGAGATCTTCGCAAAAGCGATTGAACTTGGCGGCACCATTACAGGTGAACATGGCGTTGGTGCGATGAAGGCTCCTTACTTAGAGCTAAAGCTTGGTAAAGAAGGCATTGCTGCGATGAAAGCTATTAAGCAAGCATTTGATCCAAACAATATTATGAATCCTGGTAAAATGTTTGCAAAAGACTCTCGTAAAAGAGTGGTGGCTCAGCAATGACTACATTAAATACAAGGCAAATTCAAAAAGAATTTAAAGAACGTTTAAATGAAGATGAACTGCTGAACTGTATGCGCTGCGGCTTTTGTTTACCAACATGTCCAACCTACATTCAATCTGGGTTTCAAGAATCACACTCTCCGCGCGGACGCATTGCGTTAATGAAAGCAGTCGTTGATGGCTTAATTGAACCAGATGAAGACATAGAAAACACGCTAAATGTTTGTCTTGGCTGCCGCGCTTGTGAACCCGTTTGTCCATCGGGCGTTAATTATGGACATTTATTAGAAGAAGCACGTGATATTATAAATCAAAACAAAACATTCTCTATCCCAGTCAAAGCTGTTCGTAAAATTGTCTTTGAAGGGTTATTCCCTCATCAAAATCGTATGCGGACATTAACAGGACTGATTGGGTTTTATCAGCGTTCCGGCTTACAAACATTCACACATAAAACAGGGATTATGAAGTTATTCCCTCAAACATTAGCAACAATGGATCTCGTTCTTCCAAAAGTACCAAAAATGAAAGAAATGAAAAATCGACCTGAATTTTTATCAGCAAAAGCAGTAACGAAAAAACGTGTTGCTTTCTTTACTGGCTGTTTAATGGATACAATGTTCTTAGAAACAAATAATGCAACGATGAAACTATTGCAAATTGCTGGTTGTGATGTTGTCATTCCAAAAGATCAAAATTGCTGCGGGGCCCTGCACGGCCATGCTGGTGAAAAGAGCGGTGCAAAAGAGCTTGCGAAGAAAAACATTCAAGCATTTGAAGACTTAAAAATTGATTATATTATTACAAACGCTGGTGGCTGCGGAGCCTATTTAGTTGATTACGACTATTTATTAAAAGATGATCCAGAATGGGCAGACCGTGCAAAACAATTTGTTGCGAACATTAAAGATATTTCTTCTATATTAGTAGAATTAGATTTTCATAAACGCACCGACTTACGTCTGCCACCGCAAGTCATTACGTATCAAGATTCTTGTCATTTACGAAACGTGATGCGTACATCTTCTGAACCTCGCAAGCTATTACAAGCGATTCAAGGCGTAACTTATAAAGAAATGAAAGATGCCGATCGTTGCTGTGGTTCAGCTGGTATTTATAATATTGTACATTCTGAACTATCAATGGAGTTTTTAGACTACAAAATGGAACGAGTTCATGAAACCGAAGCAACAACAATTGTAACAGCAAATCCTGGCTGTTTATTACAAATGAAACTTGGTATTGAACGTGAGGGTCTTTCTCATAAAATGCAAGGAGTTCATATTGTAGACTTATTACTTGAAGCAGTAACACAAAAAGAACGATAATTTTAAATGAAAGACGGACGTACCTTTCTCTATTAAAGATACGCCCGTCTTTTTTATCGTCTACAACATTAAAAGTATGTTACTGTATCGTAAAAAAGAACGACAAAAAGATTACAATTACGTAAAAAAGCATCCATAATATTCCTCGTTACTCCTCTATAAATGCTGATGTTATCCCTTTTCTCTTCCTCTTCACCGGAAGTTATATCCAATTTATCTTTTATTTCTCCTCAGAAAAAATACTGTCTATTCCTTATACCATCTAGTATTTCGGCATTTGTTCTTTCTCTAAAATCTAGGATAAAAAAGGAAATCTCATAACCTATGAATTTTTTTCCAACCTTTTTTCGACAAAATCTGTGCTACGATGAATTTGTCAGTCAAACAGGCCGACAAAAATAAAATCTGTGTGATAACAGTTTCATAAACTTTTACATAGGGGGACAATTATAATGAAAAAACGTGTTTTACTATCTGTAGCAGCAGCAACTGCTCTTACATTTGGATTAGGAACAAATGGTGCGAAAGCAGAAACAGTGCAACCATCACCAATTAAAGTTCAAAATATTTCGCAATCTCCATTTTTCATGCAACATATGAATCAACAAGACTTCCAATCTTTCTTAACATCTCTTTTAAACTCATATGCAAAATGGAATCCAGGTGCTTTTCAACCAGGTAACTGTGTAATTCCTGGACAACCAACTAACGTAACTATTACAACTCCTTGGGGAGATGTTGTAATTACAAACCCAATTAATAACAACGAAACAAATACACCTGCTGATAAACCAGCTGATAACAACCCAGCTAATAAGCCTGCTGATAAACCAGCTGAGAAGCCTGTTGAGAAGCCTGCTGAGAAGCCTGCTGAGAAGCCTGCTGAGAAGCCTGCTGATAAACCAGCTGATAACAACCAAGCAACTAAACCTGCTGATAAACCAGCTGATAACAACCAAGCTAATAAGCCTGCTGATAAACCAGCTGATGACTCAAAAGGTTCATTAAGCGCATTTGAGCAAAAAGTTGTTGATTTAACAAATGCTGAACGTGCAAAACAAGGTTTACCAGCATTAAAAGTAGACACTGAGTTAAGCAAAATGGCACGTGTTAAATCAGAAGATATGCAAAAAAATCATTACTTCGATCACACTAGCCCAACATACGGTTCTCCGTTTGATATGATGAAACAGTTTGGTATTTCATACAGATCTGCTGGTGAAAATATTGCACAGGGACAACAAACTCCAGAAGAAGTTGTACAAGCTTGGATGAATAGTGCAGGTCACCGTGCAAATATTTTAAATAGCGGATACACGCACATCGGTGTTGGTTACGTAGAAAACGGAAACTACTGGACACAAGAATTTATTTCAAAGTAAGCATAAAATGAAACTTTAATCAGTGGGGGTTCTCCCCACTGATTATTTGTTCAACCAATTAGCAGTTTATCTCCTATCTAACTTCTTTGCTTTCTGCTGAATTTGGAGTTTTAGGATTACTGCCTGCAAATAGCGGAATAAATAGAGCCTTCTAAAAAGGCTCTATTTATTTTGTATACATATAAGAATGTAATATATGAGAAAAGTCATGAGGAAGAGGTATATCTACGTCAATTTGACGTTTTGTAATCGGATGTAACATTGAAATGTGAGCAGCATGTAATGCTTGGCGAGAAAGTAGCTTTGTCTTACCTCCATACAATACATCGCCGACCAGTGGATGACCGAGATAACTCATATGAACACGTATTTGATGTGTTCTTCCCGTTTCTAATTGAACTTTAACGAGTGTTACATTGCTCTCTTTTGAATATTGCACGACCTCATAATGCGTTACAGCACGATCACCTTTTGGAGAAACACGGCGCCTCGATGCATGGTGACGATCTCGTCCAATTGGAGCATCGATTGTGCCCCGCTTCTTTTGTACTTTCCCTTCAACAAGTGCCATATATGTTCTCTTAATTTTGCGTTCCATCAATAATCGATCCATAATCACACCAGCTAATGCATGCTTTGCAAAAACGACTCCGCCTGTTGTATCCTTATCTAGCCGGTGAATGTGACGTACCTTTGTTTCAATTCCTTGCATTTGCAAATGAAATGCTACATAGTTTGCTAATGTCCCTGTCCCGCCTTTACTTGCAGGATGCGTATCTACTTGTATTGGCTTGTTAACAATCAATACATGATCATCTTCATATATGATTTCTATATCATAAAACTCTGGTTCCACGTCATACTCCTCTTGCATGAACATATGAACTTGCAATTTATCTCCTTCTTGCAGTTGTTCACTCCAGCGTTTTCCTTCTCCATTAACAAGAATGCTTTTTTCCATACGATAGTGATGTAATAATTTTTTCGGAACTTGCCATTCTTCTTTCAAAATAGAATCAATCGTTCGTCCCTCCCATACAGAAGGAACCGTAATCTCACACCATTCTCCCATTTTCTTTACTTTCATATAATCACCTTATTTCTATTAATCCTCTTATTGTAACGGAAAATCCCTACTAACGCATAGTTAAAAAGACAGTTCAACAATTATTGAACTGTCCGTAAAAGCACGATTGCTTCAACTACCATCAGAACTCTACTGATGCTAATTGAACTTTATGCACGAAGTTTTTTTATCTCCTGCAACATTTCTTCGGCTTTTCTTTCATATGATAAGTCCTTAAAAAATTCAGCTAGTTTCTTGTAATCATTATAAGCATCTAATAATTGATCTATCGTCTCATGATTACATTTTTTCCGCGGTGTTTTCATTTTAACAGGATAACGATACTCACCTATATCATGAATTTTATAATACTCCTCCTCTACTTGAATAACTTTCACAAGCTCATCTTCTTCCGCATCTAGCGTGTACCCATCAAACTCTCGCAGTAGTTCATAAATAATATGTGTCCATTCATCCTTTGGATAAAAACCTTTTTCTAACCGATAGCCGACAATGCGATACATATGCCCATCATTTTCTGCAAATTGTACAGTATCATTCAATTTAAATTTAAAATAACGAAACATTGTCTTCACCCACTCTTATATGTAATTTCCTTATCTCATACTATTCGCTAAAAGGGTGGGAGGCTATTCATACAAATAGCTCTCACCATATAAGATGAGAGCTATTTTTCAATGCATTTCTTTCTGTTTCTTCTTCCTAAATGGGAGCCACCAGTTCCACTCACCAAACATTTTCATTAAACTCGGTACAAGGATTAATCGAATAATTGTTGCATCAAGAAATATCGCTAGCGCAACGCCAAGTCCCATTTGTTTCACTGGCAAAATATCAGTAAAAGCAAATGCACCTGTAACAACAATCATAATCAGTGCGGCTGATGTAATAATTCGGCTCGTTGACACTAATCCCTCTAATGTTGCATAATCATTATCTCTTGTCTCCTCGTATAATTCATGAATACGTGAAATAAGAAATACTTCATAGTCCATACTTAATCCAAATACTAACCCGAAAATAAAGATCGGTAATACAAATAATACTGAGCTCTGTTCTAATCCAAAATGGCCTCCTTCAAAGAGCCAAATGACAATTCCAATTGTCGCACTTAAACTAAGCACATTCATCACAATTGCTTTAATCGGTATAAGCAACGAACGAAATGCTAGCAATAAAATCAGAAATGTTGAAGCGAAAATAACAGACATACCAACAACAACTTTATTTTTAATCTCATCTTCTAGTTCTTGTTGAAATGTTGTCATTCCACCTAAATAATACGTTATACCTTCCGTTTTATAGTTTTCTTTAAAATCTCGCACCCATTGCTTTGCCTCTTCTGTTCTTGGCTTTGTATCTAAAACAATTTCAATTGTTGTCTTATTATCTTTCACATACGCCTCTAATACTGGCTCTACTTGCGCACGACTTGGCGATTGCAGCATTGCTGACAGTTGTTCTGCAGACATATTTCCAAGCTGCTCATATAGACTCTTTACTTCATATACATTTTTATCATTCTTTAACTTCTGCACAACCTTTTGCAACGTTTGTAAATTTTCTTTTTCTGTTACATTTCCTTTTGTTTCAACAACAAGTGTTACATCTGCATGAGTTTTTACCATTTTATTAAACGCGTCTTCATAACGTTCATAGGCAATGCGCGCTTCACTTTTCTCAGGTAATGATTCTACACCAGGGAACTGTAAATCTGCACTGCGCAGCGGTAATAAACAAATAATAATAAATGTAAATACAGCAACTGTCATCACAATCGGATACTTCATTACAAACTGTGCAAATTTACGCCACATTGGTGCTGTACGATGAACATTTTGGTTCTTTCCTATTAAACGTTTCCCCATTAATGCTAACAATGCTGGGAGCATCGTTAAAGAAAATAAAATACTCATTACTACAACAATCATCCCACTAATTGCGACAGATTGAATATAATCAATTTTGAAAAAGAATAAACCAGATAAACCAACAAATACACATAAACCTGAGAAAATAATTGCACGACCAGCCGTTTGATATGTAACTATAATTGCTTCTTTAACAGAACGATGTGCAAGCTCTTCTCGAAAACGATTCACAAATAAAAGAGCAAAATCAATGGATAAAGCAAGCCCAATCATCGGCGCCACGTTTAGTACAAAAATAGAAAGTTCCTTTTGTTCTCCGATAAAATATAAAATCCCCATCGTACTAATAACACTTAGCGCTCCGTTTAAAATAGGCAAAATAGATGCAAACAAGCTACCAAAAGAAAGCAATAATACAAGAAAAGCAATTGGCAAACCAATCATCTCTGCTACTTTCAAATCATTTTGTGTTCTTGTATTTATTTCATCATTAATGACTGGATATCCAGTTGGAGACACTTTTACTTCCCCGTTACTTTCTCTTTGAATCTCCTTTGCAAAGTCTAATGTTTTTTCTTTCCTCTCTTTACTTGTTTTCCCGGAAAATAAAATGGTTGCATAAGCAATATCATCCTGTAACATTGCTTTGTTTTCTATAGGATGATGAAAAGAATCGTATGTTTCTTCTTTTTGAATTTTTTTTACAATCTCATCAATTCTCTCTGTAAATCTTTGCTGAGACACACCTTGTTCTTTTTGAAAGACAAGCAGGAGCGTATCTTGTGACTGTTTAAAGTCTTTCTCTAATATCCCTTTTGTCGTTTGATAATCGCCTTCCGTTTGAAATCCATCCCCGCCTAATACCCCTGGAAGCTTCGGTGCAAATATGCCAAGTGTCACAGCTAGCAATACTAATAGAGCAATCGTTGTATAGCGAAATCGATATAAGAACGCTCCAACCTTTCCCCATGCATCTACTTTATGTACAGTTGTTTTCACCAAATATCACCTATCCCTCTTCTCCATTCTATGTCTTAGTGTATCATATCCATTCTCCAGCTCGTAAAGTGAAACTTCCATCAGTAGGGGCTTTTTTCATCCCCCATCTAGCTTCTTCGATTCTCTCTCAATCTTGAGGTGGGGGTCTTACTGCCCGCGAATAGCGGGATAAAAAAAGCTATCCTTTTAACCAAAAGGATAGCCTTTTTTTAACGTTCCTGATTCGTTTGAAAACGAGCTGAAAATAAGCGATGTAAGTAAATCGTGATAATAAGTAATATACCACCCATACAATAACCAGCTAAAACATCAGTCGGATAATGTACAGATAAAATGATGCGACTTAGTCCAATTAAGACAATGAATACAATTGCCAATATCGTTACAAAGCATTTCCCTACTGCACTTTTTACGTTTGCTGCGATGATATAAGCAAGAAATCCATACGTAACAATCACTAACATCGCATGTCCACTCGGAAAGCTATATCCAAGTGCATCTAGCGCCTCATTTATATTCGGACGATCTCTTTTTACAATGGATTTGATAAGCTTATTAATAAGATTCGTACTAATAATAGAAAGAGGATATATTACCATCGCTACGTAATAACGCTTCTTCCAAAAAAAGAAAAGACTTACTACTAGCACACTTACAATTCCAATTTCAGAACCGAGTTTTGTAAAATAACGAAAAAATGAAAGCGATGCTTCCGTTTGAAATCCCTTTACCATCGTTCTCACATATTCATCAACTATCGTTACTCCGCCTGAACGTACTTTCCATGCAATGATACTAAATAATCCAAGCAAAAGTATGATGCACATCATCTCATACATATGTAATTTCTTTTTCAACCTTCAGTTCCCCCTGCTATAAAAAAACGCGATTTCCGCTAAGAAATCGCGTTTTTTTATTACTTCCCTTTTCCTGTCTTTAGTTCTGTCCAGTAACGATCATAATCTTTTAATTTCCCATCCACATCGACAAGCCATTCTGTACGACTTAACTCTTCTGGTGTTAAGAAAATCATACGATTCTCTTGATATTCTTTACTATGAAGAGAACGAGCTTTTTCATTTGGATTACTATATCCAATGGATTCATAGTTTTTCACACTGACTTTTGGATCCATTAAGTAGTTAATAAACTTCTCTGCAAGCTCTTTATGTTTTGCACCTTTTGGAATCGCTAATGTATCTGCCCAAATTGTTCCGCCTTCTTTTGGAACTACGTAACCAACATCTTTATTCTCTTTTGCAATAAACGCTGCATCTCCAGACCATACTGTACCAATCCATGCTTCTTCTGTAATGAAATTTTGCTTAATATTATCTGTATCAAACGCTAATACATTTGGTAATAATTTTTGAATATCCGTGAAAGCTGTTTTTAATTCAGCATCATTTTGCGTACTATTTGAAAATCCATTTTTCTTAAGTCCCATACCAAGCACTTCACGAGAATCATTTAATAACTCTACGTGACCTTTATATTTTTCATCCCAAAGATCACTCCAACTTGTTGGCGTTTCTTTCACATATTTTTTATTATAAGCAATCCCTGTTACGCCCCATGTATAAACAATAGAATACTTATTTTCCGGATCAAACGGAGGCGTTTTAAAGTTCGAAACAAGATTTTCTACATTCGGAATGTTCTTTTTATCTAACGGCTCTAACAAATTCATGTTTACCATTGTTTTTACCATATAATCAGACGGTTGAATTAAATCATACTGTGCACCGCCTGCTTGTAATTTTGCAAGCATTTCTTCATTACTTGCATACTTATCATAGTTCACTTTAACGTTATACTTTTTTTCAAAGTCTTTAATAACTTGCTCATCAAAGTTATCAGCCCAGCTGTAAATATTTAATTCCTCTTTCTTTTCACCGCATCCTGCTAACACTCCAGCGGTAATTCCGAAAGTAAGTACTGTACTGGCAGCTACTTTCATCCATTTCATTTGCATTCCCTCCTGAATTTGAGCTTAATAGATGCAACCTGTATTCGTTCATCTATTATAATGGCAAATGGCCTCCTGAATTTTCTTCTCCATCCGCACCTTTTTTACGGAACATTTCAGAAGCAATCATTAATCCAACAATCACAACAATCAAAATTGTAGAAAGCGCATTGATTTCTGGCGTTACACCATGTTTTACCATACTGTAAATATACAGCGGTAATGTTGTTGATCCTGGTCCTGATACGAAGAAGCTAATAACGAAATCATCAATAGATAATGTAAATGTTAATAATGCCGCTGAAATAATACCTGGTGTGAGTCCTGGTAGCGTCACATAACGAAACGTTTGCCACGGAGTCGCACCTAAATCATTCGCCGCTTCTTCTAAATCACGTCCCATACCTGAAAGTCGTGCCGATAAAATAATAACAACAAATGAAACACTAAATGTAATATGAGCAATAATAATTGTCATTTTCCCAAGTTCAATCCCAAGCTGACTAAACAAAATTAGAAGTGATAATCCCATTAAAATATCTGGAATTAAAATTGGTAAATATACAAGTCCGTTAATTGCACCTTCAAAACGATATTTATAACGATGCAGAGCAACTGCAAACAAAACACCAAGCAGCGTGGAAACAATTGTCGTAACAACAGCAATTGTTAAACTGTTTACAAACGCATCCAGTACATCCTGTTTTTGAAATAAATCTGTATACCAATGAAGTGTAAAGCCTTGCCACTCCGCATTAATACGCGAGTCATTAAACGAATACACCATGAGTACCATCATTGGTAAATAAAGAAACAATAAAATCAACCAAGAATAGGTGACTAAAAACTTTTTCATATTCGTTTATTCCCCTCCGTTTCCATAGTTATATACTTTCGTAGCACGATAATATAAATAAATTAACAGAACGGAGAATAACACAACAATGATAGATAATGCTGATCCAAACGGCCAATCACGTGCACCTAAAAACTGATTTTGAATAACATTTCCGATTAATGCAACTTTCGAACCACCCATGATATCTGATACAACGAACATACCAATAGATGACACAAATACTAAAATCGAACCCGTCGCTATCCCTGACATCGTCATTGGAATTGTTACATGCCAAAACGCTTTAAGCGGTGTGGCTCCTAGATCGTATGCAGCTTCTAATTTTCTCTTATCAAGCTGTGCAATTGCTGCATATACAGGTAAAATCATAAACGGTAATAGTGAATATACCATTCCTAAAATAACAGATGGCGTATTATATAATAAATTTAAAGGTTCACTAATAACACCTAACTTCATCAATACTGTATTAACAAGTCCTTGTGAACGTAAAATAATAATCCAAGCATACGAACGTATTAAAAAGTTAATCCAAAACGGAATTGTTGCAAGAAGTAGTAAAATAGATTGCCATTTACGATCCACAATTGTTATCGTATAAGCAAATGGATATCCAATCAATAAACAAAGTACTGTTGTAATAACCGCAATTTTCACTGTTTCCCATAACGTCTCCATATAGAGCGGATCAAACACACGTCTCATATTCTCTAACGTAAAGCTCATCTCAACTGTCCCATACGCCCCGCGCTGCATAAATGCAAAAGCTAATACAAACAAGAGAGGGACTAAGAAGAAGGCACACAACCAAATAGCTGTAGGTAATGCAAGTAATTTTCCTTTTTTCAATTTAAGGTCACCTCATCCGCTTGCTCCCAGCCTACATATACATTATCACCAATGTCCCACTGCATTACTTCTTCTGCACTTTGATATGCCATCCATAGTTCTGCCGTCTTCTCATCGCGAATATATAATTTCTCCATATTTCCAACAAATTCAATATCTTCAATATGACCAAGGTGGTATCCAGGGACAGCTTGCTCTTCCACCGAACGTACTTTTACATGTTCTGGACGTACTGCCACATAAGTTTCCCCTGTTTGAATAATATTGTTTTCCCCAATAAATTTTGCAACGAACAGCGTTTTTGGTTTATGATAAATTTCTTTTGGTGTTCCGATTTGTTCAATGTGACCTTTGTTCATAACCACGATGCGATCGCTCATGCTCATCGCTTCTTCTTGATCATGCGTCACATAAATGAACGTAATACCAAGATTACGTTGTAAGTTTTTCAATTCACGTTGCAAATCTTTTCTAAGCTTAAAGTCTAGCGCTCCTAGTGGCTCATCTAATAACAACACACGAGGATTATTTACAATTGCACGCGCAATCGCCACACGCTGCTGTTGCCCACCAGAAAGTTTAGCCGGCTTACGATTACGGAATTCTGTTAACTGTGTTAAACGCATCGCTTCCTCAGCACGCTCTTTTTGTTCTGCTTCAGCAACCTTTTGCATCTTCAGTCCAAAACGAATATTTTTCTCAACGGTCATATGCGGGAATAGCGCATAATGCTGGAATACTAAATTCATATGACGTTTATAAGGAGGCAAGTCATTAATCTTTTCTTCATCAAGTGCAATCGTACCTTTTGTTGGTGTCTCAAAGCCAGCAATCATACGAAGTAACGTTGTTTTCCCACAACCACTCGGACCAAGAATTGTTACAAACTCTCCTTCTTTAATATCTAAAGAAAGCGGTGGAATAATAACTTGGTCCCCAAAATATTTTTCTACTGCTTCGACCTTAATAATATTTTTCATTTCCTCATCCTATCTATCTCATATTTTTATATCAATCTAAACAAAAAATCATGTTTTATACCACGCTAACAGACAGTAAAAATTTGAATAGTTACAGAGGTTTCACTCTATGTAGTATGTTTTATTCCGCTATTCATGTGCCATAAGCCTCCACCTCAAAATTCCGAGGAATCAAAAAATAGATGTGGAGAACCCCTATCAATAAAAATTTCACTTTATATGATACACACCCTGAATAGAAAAACCCCTTCAATTATGAAGGGGTTTTATCATACAGCTACGCTAACTGATAAATACCATCACTATTTTAACAATTTTCGGATGAATTTTAAAGCACTTTTTGTAGAAGAATAGCGGATTTTCATGTCAAACACTGTCGATTGAGATAAAATACTTTTATAATGCGAAAAGGTTTGAAAGCTGGACTCTCCATGATAACTACCCAATCCGCTTGGACCAACACCACCAAATGGTAAATATGGAGTCGCTAAATGATACACAGTGTCATTAATACAACCACCTCCATAAGAAATGGATTGCGTCACTTGCTTTTGTATATCTCGTTCCTCAGCAAAAACATATAATGCTAATGGCTTCGGATGACGTTGAACAGTTGCAATAACATCTTCTATATGTTCATATTCTAACAGTGGTAAGATTGGCCCAAAAATCTCATCTTCCATTACTGCATGATTCCACGTCACACCTGTAAGCACTGTAGGTTCAATAAGTAGTTTATCATTATCATAATTACCGCCTATCACAGCCTTCCCATCTTCCAAAAATGAACACAATCTTTCAAAATGACGCTGACTCACAATACGAACATATTTTTCATTTTGCAAAGGCTGCTCTCCGTATTGTTCACGCACAGCCTTTCTCATTTCTTCTATAAACGGTTCTTTAATAGAGGAATGAACATATACATAATCCGGCGCAACACACGTTTGTCCTGCATTTAAAAATTTCCCCCATACAATCCGACGCGCTGCAACATCAAGCTTTGCATCTTTATGAACAATACAAGGGCTTTTGCCACCAAGTTCAAGTGTAAGAGGTGTTAATTGTTTTGCAGCTGCCTCCATAACAATTTTCCCAACTCCGACACTCCCGGTAAAAAAAATATAATCAAACGGCTCCTTTAATAAAGCTGTACTCGTCTCAACGCCACCCTCCACTACAGCGACAAGCTCTGACGGGAATAGTTCCGTTAACATTTTCGCAATAATCTTAGAGACATTTGGTGTTAACTCTGAAGGCTTTAATACAACTGTGTTTCCGGCTGCCAGTGCTCCAATTAACGGGGCAAGCGCAAGTTGAAACGGATAATTCCACGGGGCAATCACCAACGTTACACCATAGGGCTCAGGAATAATTTTTCCCTTCGATCCAATATGAGTCATTGCTGTTTTAGCACGCCTCGGTTTACTCCACTTCGAAAGATTCTTTGTCATAAACGAAATTTCTTTTAGCGTATACCCAATCTCTGTTGTATACGATTCATGCTCTGATTTATTTAAATCAAGCTTTAGCGCTTGAAAAATTTCAGACTCATAACGCTGAATACTTGCATATAGCGCTTGTAGCTGTTTCTTTCTCTCATCGATTGCTCTTGTTTTTCCGCTATAAAAGTACGTTTTTTGTCGTTCTATAATTGATGCAATCTCCATAAATATTCACCTCTCTATTTCATCATACACCAGAATAGATTCTTGTTTCTTCCTATTTAAATTAAAACTTCTATGAGTGATTTTTGCATTCTCGACTAATGAAAAGCTCGCATCAATCAAGCGCATGCTAGTAGTTATCCCCCACCTAGCTTCTTTGCTTCTCTCTGAATCTTGAGGTGGGGGTCTTACTGCCCACGAATAGCGGGATAAAGTGAAACTTCCATCAGTGGGGGTTTTCTTCATCCCCCACTGATGGTTAGTTGAACCAATCGGGCTTTTACGGGCAGTTATCCTCCACCTAGCTTCTTTGCTTCTCTCTGAATCTTGAGGTGGAGGTCCTACTGCCCGTTAATGCGGGATAAAACGATATGTAGAATTTAATTATATATTACTTAACAAATGACTTGAAACATATTTGCCCATGAAAAAAGCTGTTGAAAGGAATCCCTTTCAACAGCTTCTCCATTATTTGCGGTATACGCGAATTGCACCTGCAGAATTATCGTCTGCTTGTCCAACTACTTCAAACTTCAGTCCAAGCTGCGGCACTTTACGTCCTGCATCTGGAAGTAAAGTGTTCATATACGCTTTAGAATCATCAAACTTCGTTACGCCTGGTAACCCTTTGTAATCAAATGTTCCGCGTGTTGGAGATACGACTTTCCAAGCCGGAGTTTGATTAAATGAGAACGCAGCATCTGCAATTTGGTATCGTGTGCTATTCGCAACACTTGGTTTACCGTTTAATGTTCCAACAATTGCTTCTGGATGAGAGTCAACTACACCAAGGAATCCTTCACCTGGGTGAACACCGACCCAGTTATCTGTAAAGCTAGAGTCTGCATACCATACAACAAGACCTGTATTGTACACTGGGCCGCGGCCATATTGTAATGATTCATCTGCACCAGCATAGTTTCTCCACTCTAAATAGTAGTTATGTGGCTTTTTCTCAAAACCGTTTGATACGACGAAGCCGTTTAATTTAAATTGTGGTGTACCTTCTGCATCATCAGAGAATACAACCTTGCCATCTACAGTTAATGTAGCATTGTCTAACGTAAAGCCATTTGGAGCTAAACCACCATCTGTAATATATTCGAATACTAATTTGACTTTTTTGCCTTTAAATTGGCTTAAATCGTATGACTTATCTACCCAGTTACCGTCAGTTGTATCCATGCCGCCTTTAACATTCTCGTCACCGATTTTGTCAATTAACGTTTTTGCTCCATCTTCCGTTACTGCATGTACTTCAAGGAAATCATAATCAGCTTCAACTTCATACAATGATTTGTAATCAAATTTCGCATTTGTTGCATTTGTTAAATCAAATACTGGCGTTTCTAATGTTGTATGAAGATCATCGCCTTTTGTACTATAGTAGTATTTTTGACCAAATGCAGGCTGAATACCTTTTACATCTTTATCTGGTAAATTTACACGAATCAAGCCAGGACGAGCTGATTTCGTTACACTTTGATCTAAGTATGTTGCAAAACCAATCCCTTTATTTAACTTATCATAATCTACTTCAACGATATTTGCCCAGTTACCGCCAATGTTCTTTTGAAAGAACTCCTTATTTTGCGGAGAGAAACTTGTTGGTGCTGTGCCTGCAATGTTACCAGCCCAGCTGCCTCCACTCATAATAGACCAAGCTTGAATCGGCTCACCTGCTCCAGTATATTGTGTGTCATACTCATCCGGTAGACCTAAATCATGACCATATTCATGTGCGAATACACCAACTGCTCCGTCTTCCGGCTCAATTGTGTAATCAAATGCTGCCATCTTACCGCCCCAATATGGAACCTTTGCTTGTGTACCTTCAACTGCATATGGTTTTGGTCCAATCGTCCAGCGATGAGACCAGATTGCATTGTCACCTAGTTTACCTCCACCAGCTTCTTGTCCTACACCAGCATGAAGTACCATTAAATGGTCAACAAGTCCATCTGGTTCATTTTTATTGCCGTCACCATCAATATCATATTGATCAAACTCATCGTAGTCAGCTAAGTTTACACCACTATCCACTGCCGCTTTTAATGCATCTTTTACAAGATCACGCGGCCCTAGAGGAGCTTTATTATCGTGCCCACTACCAGCATCATCACCATAATCAGCAGCTTTCCCTGGAACGGTTAACCAATTTGTTACTGTTCCGTCTACTGTATAGCTGCCGCCTGATTGCTCTTCATAGTACTTCTTAAATGTTTCAATTTTTGAACCATCGAATAATGTAAACGGCTCATCACCAAATAACATTTTTTCATAGTGTTCTTTATTAAAGTCGTTTGAGTACATATAACCAGGCTCTTGATCAATGTTGTTATGCTTAAAGTCAGCATATTCTACAAGTAATACAAGAACTTTATCTTTGCGAACAGGTCCGTTATATTCTTTTTGTTTTGCTGAAGTAGTTGGTACTTTACCGTTTAGTCCCGTTTTACCAACAGCTTGTCCAGCTACCGGACCGCCGACATGTTCATTTGCCTTTTCTTTTGTGTCGGACTTTTCATCTTTAACTTTTTTCAGAAAGTCAGAAGCTTCTTTCGTAACACTATCCCCCGCTGCTGGTTCTTTTCCAGGTTTTTCACCTTTTTTCTTTTCTACATATTTTTCAACAGCTTTTAACGTGTCTTCTTTCGACGCAGAGTCGCTAATGACACCACGTTTTTTCAACGCTTCTGCTAGGCGCTCCTCTGGAACTAAATGATCGTCGATTGGACTAGAAGTTGCTTCATTAGACGGCGTTGCCGCATAAACAGATTGGCTTCCAAACCCAAATGTGCAACTAAGCACAGCTGCCGCCGCAAGCGTAGACAGCACCTTAAAAGGTTTTTTCTTCATCCCTATTTCCTCCCTAAACTCAAATATGTACTAATATTTTGATAATATTAAAAATTCAATCTCTTTACAATATATTGTCTTAATTTGTAATATTCTTGAAAAAATCCTTCATTTTATATAAATATATATATAAATTTATTTATGTTTTCGGAAAATATTGATAAATTACAATAAACATATTAAAATTCTATATAGAATCACAAAATTCAGTTATTTTTTTACAAAACTTAAAATTACGACCAAATTTTACATTCTTCGACATAATTATATTTTTTAAGATTACAGTAGTGTTAATTACATTTTTTATATCCATATCTTCATATAAAGATTAACCATTAAGGGGAGATCATGCTTGCAAACAAATAAAAAGGAAATACTAGATCAAGAGTGGATCGATTTACTGCTGGAAGCTTTAGATATGAATATTAACACTCAAGAAATTAAAAATTTTTTAAAACTGGCGAATCAAGAATCACATAACTAATCATCATTGTTCTTTTTAAAGAAAAATGTGTTATAATAAATTACATCTTATGTCGACTACATACAGTAAGAAAGGTGCGCTAACATGATTGGAGAACGTATAAAACGACTGCGACTACAAAGAGGTATTTCCTTAACAGAACTTGCTGAAAAAGCAGGCGTTGCAAAATCATACATTAGCTCTATCGAACGAAACTTACAAAAAAATCCTTCAATTCAATTTCTCGAAAAAATTTCCAACGTTCTGCATGTTTCTGTTGATGTTCTTCTTCATGACGAGCCTACAGAAGAACACGCAATGGACTCAGAATGGATAAATCTTGTTAAAGAAGCCATGCATTCTGGTGTTTCAAAAGAACAATTCCGCGAATTTTTAGAGTTTAATAAGTGGAAACAGCAACAAAAATAATATTATGTAAGAAGAAGTGCTTTCTATGAAGGCACTCTTTTTTTTATTTGTACTACAAAAACTACAAAAGCGGGGAAAGGCCCCCGCTTTTGTTATATCACTTATTTTTCTTCGCCTTCAGTTTGTGAAGCGTTGAATGTCCAGTTTAGTTTCAGTTTATCACCTTGGAATTTATTTTGATCTTGACCATTATCAACAAATTCAAATTCTACCCATAAGTAATCTTCAGATTTTGGAGCAAGTCCGCCTTCCTCAGCCCACTCTGGTGCGAATACGTCTTTACCTACTGCATCGGGGTTTTCTTTCTGTAATTCCGCTAATGTTTTAGAATAGATTGGCTCACTTTGTTTATCCCAGTTCCAGAAGAAGTTTACACGAATATGTTCACCCAGGTCTTCCCCATTGTTATCACCTTTCGCATCTAACACTTCGTATTTAGTTGCTAATTGCACATCTTTAATTGTTAAGGAACCTTTATTTTTCAATACAAATTCTCGCTTCATTGTATCGCCTGGTTTTAAATCCTTTACATCAACCAATACTTTCGGATTAACATTAAGATCTAATGTACCATTCGCAAATGTATTGTTTGTTTCTGCTTTATCACTAAAGAATGCAAACGTTCCTCCACCAATTAAAGATAACCCTAATGCTGCTGATGCTACTCCCATGCCTAACTTTTTCTTAATACCCATTCTAAGTTCCCCCAATTTTCTTTTTATTGTTAGCTCTTATGAAGATAAGAGATATAACTAGTTGAATAATTGCTTCGTCTCGACATGATTTTTGTAAATATACTTCCTCTTTCTCTCTATGTATGTTCCTTAATAAACCTACTTATGGTTCATTATAAAGAACAATAAGTACATAAATAAAATCGCAAAAACTTCTAAATTTTCTGTTTTTATATTATTTTTTTCTATATTTCTTTCCTTTTCAGCATTTTTCTTACAAATTCTCTTTTTTTCATACATATATGATATTTCCTACAAGAAAGGGTAAGGCACCTCTTATTTAATGTAGCAAATAAGAGGTGCCTTACCCTTTCTCTTTATGATCGTTTCTCTCGCTTTTGGTATACAAATAATCCAATAAGCATCATTCCGATTCAAATTGTATTCATAATATATATCCCAAAATCCTCTTGCAATATATTTTTTATATTAGTCTCTATTTATGTAGAAAATATAACCGAAGTATGCATTACTGCTTCGTTTCCACAGCAGTTGATGCTTCTTGCTTTACTTCTTCTTTACTTTTCTCAGATTGTGTAGGTGCTAAATCGTCTTCTTGAATTTGTTTTTGTTGTTCTACATCTGCATTATTTTCCTGTTTTTTCTCTTCTTGTTTTGAAGATTGTTGTTCTGGCTGAGAAGAAGCTTTAGGTTGTACAGGCGTTTGTTTCTTTGCTTCGTTTGTTTGCTTCATTTTTTCTTCATTGATTTGTTTTTCTAATACTTGAATGTGTTCATCGACTTTTTGTAAAACCGCTTGTTTGTCAATATCATTACGAATACTTTGAATTTGTGTAAAACCAGCTTGTACATATTTTAATACTTCTTGTGCTGATTCTCTGTTATTTACCTTTATATCTTCTACTACTTCGTTATAATATGATTCAATCTCAGTATAAATACTTTGCACCGCTGTTATTTCTGCCTTGATTACCTCACGATGTTGTTTCCATCTAGCAAGCTTATTTTCTAATTCTGCAACAGTTCCCTTTGAGTTTACTGCACTATTTATCACATTGTACTGAGTGAAAATAGCGTCCTTATGCTTCTTTGCTTCCTCTGTTAATTTTTCAATAGTTTTCGGAAAAACAATTGCGACTGAGAGGTCCGATTGTACTGTTTGTTGATTTGAAAAAGATGCTTCCGTATATGTCACTACTTGAGAACCCATATAAAAGGCTACAGAACATATACACGGTAATATGAGCATTTTTCTTACTTTCTTTGAAAATTTTTTCATAACCACATCTCCCATTGTACACATTTAAGTTCTTTATAAAAAATTTTTTATTATAATGAAAATCTCAATAAAGAAAACCTAAGTAAGAACCAAAATGCTATATTCATGAAGAAATTTTTAGCATATTTTATATAAAACTATCGAAAAAAAAATTGGCGTTCCTATATATATCGAACTCTACAACCCTTTATATAGAACGAGACTATCTCATAAAGATAGCCTTCTCGTTTATTTCTTACTTATCTGTTCCATCAGTGGAGGATACCCCCACTGATGAAAGTTTCACTTTATACAGATTGTCCTGCATCAGAAGACTTGCTTTTCTTCTCAGAGTCTATGCTACGTATTGCTCCAAAAATAGAAACTGCAGAGTACCCTAGTAATAAGACACCTGGAATTATTAATAATAATGCTGCTCCTGCTTTAGAATTTGCATAGCTTAGTAGATAACCAACATATGGGACAGTAATATCTGCATATTTTCCAACTACGTTTTCAGCAGGAACTGGCTGTAAATCTGGACCATTGTTGTTATCCCCTTTTGTTTCATAGAACACTTTTCCATCTATATTTTGCACATCAATAATGCGGTGAGTAATCAGCTTGTTATCTTCTTTAAATGTGATGACATCACCTTTTTTATATTTTGAACCGTCTTTTGTTGGTTCAATTGCAATAATAGATCCTGTTAAAAATGTAGGTTCCATCGATCCTGATAGTACTGTCTTAAATTGATATCCCATCACTGTTGGAGCGCCGCCACTTGCCTTCGATGAAATCGCTACAAACGCTAAGCAAACCATAATAGTAAACAAAACAAACGAAATGATATTACTAAAAATTTTCCAAACTAATTTCATGTGTCTCGCTCCCTTCCTTAGTCTCTATGCGAACGGAAGTAAAAATATTCAAATTTATCATTCTTTTCGAAGAACTCATAATTATATTATAACGAACATTAAAGAACCGCAATAAAAAAAATAGGCAAAATTTGTTTGCCTATTTTTACTGAGACACTGTCCGCTTTTTTTTACGCTTCCAAAGAAATATTCCAATACTAATGACAGTAAGAATCCCTGCACCAATTCCAACCGCTAGTACATATGAAGGAATTGAATTTGTTATTTTACTTTTTGACGGCTCCTCAAATGCAACATCTTCTTTCGAAAGAACCTTTACACTTTCTAACGTTTCATTATTTTTTTTAATATCTACCGTCCCAACAACATCGCCGCGGTGAAGACCCGTTTTATATAATTGTGCTTCATCAATAGGATTTTCCTTAAAAACAGCTTGTACATTTTTGGCTTCACCTTGCTTTAATACAAGTTCAACGCTTCGTTCTAATTCACCATCTACTGATTTATTCAAGTAAGGCATTTCCTTTGTCCAATTGTTTTTATCAAGCACTTGTTGTTTTGCAAATTGGGGAAAAGCATAATCAGCAATTTGCCTCATATCTTCATAAATTTCTGGCTTTTGTGAAGCCATTACGACATTAATAATACGATTTCCATCTTTTTCATTTATTTCTACAAGTGTATTATGAGCTTCATTTGTAAAACCTGTTTTCCCGCCAATACAATTTGGATTTTCAAAATATCTTCCTTTATTAAAAATAGAAACCGTTTGCCTTGACGTTGTAACAGTTGTTCTCTTCGTATTCATTGCCGACATAATTTCTGGATACTTCATCGCACCTCTTGTAATCATTGCCATATCATAAGGTGTTGTATAATGATTTGGATCATGTAAACCATTTGGTGTGACAAAATGACTGTCCTTTGCACCTAATTCCAGCGCCTTCTCGTTCATCATCTTCGCAAAATTTTCTGTACTTCCTGCAACATGCTCAGCAATCGCATACGCCATATCATTTGCGCTCAACACCATTAAAATCATAAGTGCAGTATCTCGATCTACTGTCTCTCCTGGTTGAAATTCAATTTGATAATTACTTTTTTCTTGTTCCAGAGCTGTGGGAGAAAATGCAATTCTCTCTCCTGGCTTCACATGCTCCATCAATAAAATACTTGTTAATATTTTCGTTATACTAGCTGGATAAGCATGCTGATACGCGTTTTTATCATACAAAACATCACCTGTCTTCGCATCAATAGAAACCGCATACTGTCCAAACACATTTGGCGCTGGTGGAGTTCCTGCATAAAATTTAGCGGGGGCAATAAAAAATAAACCGCTTGCAATAATTAAAGCCAAAATTTTCTTTAAATTACCCATACAACTCTCCTTTTTTTCTCTCTTTATATCTACATATTAAAATCATAATAAATTAATATATATTTTTCACTCACTATCCTTCACTATATCATAACTTTATAAAAAAACACAGAACAGCATAAAAAGAAGGAGGAACTACTCCTCCTCATCTTCAAATAAATCTATAAAAATTTTTTTAGCCTCCTCTTCTGTTATCTCTTCTGTTAACCCTAAAAATGCCCAGCCCTTTGATTCTACCCATTCTATCAACTCATCTACAAACTCATCATGAGATATATCTACATCAAGAACTGCTCCATTAATAGAAATCGTTCTATATCTTGGTACAAACATCTTAAAATTTTTTCTTACCATATATACCCCTTCATTTAATATATTTTTATACGAAATGTTATTTGTTCCTTTGTATAATATATTAATAGAATAGTAGAAAGTTAACCCTCATTACGCCTTTAAATATCTAAAAATTTAAAATAATTACATATATTACTTGATTTTACTATAAGACTATCATACAATTAATTGCATACTAGTTTATTACATATAAATCCCCTGATCCCGTAGCTCAGCAGGGAGAGCGCCACCTTGACAGGGTGGAGGTCGCTGGTTCGAACCCAGTCGGGATCATAGTTGCTTATGAGACCGTATTCTACAAGGGTTTGTAGGTGTTAATGTTTTATACTTTACACACCAAAAATCACCCTAGTGTTGCGGTCATTTACTTTTCAGGGTGCAAGTCATTCATGTCTTCTTATACGGTAAACCAAATTGCCGATATAGGGAGGTATTTTATTTTGTCTAGAACAGGAAAAAGAGGAAAAGCCAAGTTAGGTCGTACAAATATTGAAATTACACAGGTTGAAACTTACACATTCCAAGAGTTATTTAACATTTATATGTTTGCAAAAGAAGCAGAAGGTCTCGCAAGAAGAACCCTTGAAAATAAGAAGGGATATTTCTTAGTATTTCACCGATATTTAGAAGAATATCATGAAGATGTAACACCTAATACACTTGATACAAATACTATTAGAGAGTTTTTATATTACTTGAAGAATGACCACATTAAGCATAAAAATAACCATTGTGTTAAGGAAAAATATAAATCCGTTGGTGTCTCCGTTTCTTATATAAATACTATCATGAAACATATGAGAGCATTCTACAACTTTCTCGTTGAAGAGGATTATGTACATTTAAACCCTTTTACGAAAATTAAGTCATTAAAAGAAGCACAAGATAATATAGAAGCATTATCCGTTGATCAATTAAAAACTTTACTTAAACAGCCAAATCAACGAACATACGCAGGATTTAGGGACTATGTATTAATGATGTTACTTGCTGATACGGGTATGCGAATTAGTGAAGCGTTAGACCTTCAACAAGAGGATATTGACTTTAAAACGAATGTGATTGAATTAAAAGGTACTAATACCAAAAACCGTAAAACTCGATATGTACCTATTTCCCAAAAGACTAGTAAGCTACTGCGTGAATTAGTAGTTGAAATTGAGGAATTTGATACCCTGCATATATTTGCTACTGTTTATGGAAATACCGTTGATCCTACACGATTTAGACAGAGATTAAAAACATATGGTAATAATGCAGGAATTAAAGGAGTAAGAGTCTCTCCTCACACTTTTAGACATACATTTGCAAAGTATTATCTACTTAATAATGGTGATGTGATGACCCTCCAAAAGATATTAGGGCATTCATCAATTGAGATGGTTAGAAAATATATTAATATGACAAGTAAAGACATTGTAGCTCAGCACAATAAGCACAGTCCAATTAACAATCTCCAAAACTAGAAAAAGGGTGAACGTTATGTTACCCTTTTTCTATAATTATCTTTTATCTTCTCCGATATTTACCTATGTACAGATACAAATTAAAAGTAACATCCACGCTTTTTATGTAAACTAATGGACATAGTATCAAAAATCTAACTAAACGATAAAATTATGTAACAATTCAACCTTAGATATTTTTATATTCAAATTTTCATTCTACTTCTTTTTGCGTAGCAAGTGATTTAAGCGATTCCACATAACCCTTTAATGCTTCATAAAGATCATCATAAGTCATACATTTTATATACTTTGTAGCAATTGCAGTGTTTTTCCTTCTCCAAATTAATCTCTTTTTCTCTTTTTCAGCTAAGAAGCGTTTTCTACCAATTATCAACAAACCATGGTACTCTAAACTTTCATCACTAGGAGATTCAAAAAAGAGTTCTCGCTCCTCTGATGACATTATACCTATTCGCCAAAACCAATCAACGATTTGACTATACCCCTCTTCAAAGCGACTTGCCCACACTTTAGTAGCTTTATTTTTTTTTTTGTAAAAGATACTATTTTCTTTAGCATCTTCAAATTCAACTAAAAGATATTGATTTTTTTTTGAGTCACCCACTACCAAATCACACCTAAAATCACCATGAATAGGAAACTCATATGCGAATGAATACTTATCAAAATAACCAAGATTTGCAACTGTTCCAATCATACATGAAAGAATAATATGTTTCCTAAAAAACGGAAGAATGTCATCCTCCTCATCTAACTCCTCTTTTTCCAAGAATACTCTAAATGCTTCTAATTCTTGTTGAGCTGTCGAAAGATTAAAAGTGCTCACATCAAATTCCTTCATTCATCTCTCCCTCTTTCTTGAAAACTATCGATTATACTCCCACGTTGAATTAGTGTTCTTATATACATTTTTTGAGTCTCCATATCTAAACTAAACAAAACCTTAAAATCTTTATCTATTCTATAAAGATACTCAAATTTATTTTTAGATGGTAGACGCTTTAAGATTGCTACACCTTCTTGTTTTTCTATCTCCATGTAAGTAGAAGCCGTCTTGAAATTGTTTAATTTATCGAAAATTTTCTCTTTCTCATCAGTAGTCAATGATTCTAATACTGCGTCAAAATGAGCCTCAAAAATAATTTCAATCATTCAATCACATCCCGTCTTTATTTGGATCAATTCATTTATTTTAAGAAATAGTATTTTCAAAACTTACTAACCACTATATACTCTTATATGGCTGTTAGATAAAATGCAACCTTTCCTTCCCTATTTAAAGTTCAAGCCAACTAACATAAAATACTTGCATCAGACCTCAAAAAACATCTTACTACTACACAGAAAGTATCCCCATAAAAATCCAGATTATAAATAAGTGTTTATTATTTTTAATATCAAATATGGTATTTAACTCCGATTGCAGGAGTATTAGTGCTCAACACTTTTTTATACAAAAGACTTTTATAAATGGTGATAACGTGCCCCCATTATAAATAAAATAGACACCCTTTTTAAGTGCCTATAGTGCTTAATGAAAGTAGAAGCAACTTTCTTTCGTACATATTCCAGGTATGAACATTTATTATTTAGTTAAGAAGATATTATTGATTTATGTATTCTTTTTTAATTTAACCTTTAATCAAATAAAATAATGATTTATTGTCACAAATATTAAAGAAGTTCACTATCTATTAGTTTCTGAATTGTCATTTCTTGAAGATTATCGTTTAAATTCAATTTAGTTGCTAAACCTAACTCTACTGTTCTAAACGCTATTAAAAAACAGTCTTCAATAAATATATCCTTAATCAAAATAACTTTTTCATTCGTATAGTTTATTATCTCTGTATCTGCTCTCATTAATTCTCTAAAATTAAATAAGTCCGTTTCGGTAGGAAGGGTGTGGTGTAGCAATTCAGAATAATTGGCATACAAATCATTTAATTCTTCTTGTTTTACTACTAAACCTTCTAAGCGTTCTTTCATTTTCCTTTTTTCATGTTTTCTAATCGAACTTTCAGCTAGCTGAGGACGGTTTAAACCATATAAAATTCTATACAGTTTTTCAACTAACAACCTCAGTATTACATCAACTAAGTATTTATCGTTTAGAGTTATTATTAAAAGTAATCTACTTCCATAACTTTTAAATTCTTTAATTAAGTTATAATAATTTTTACCCTGCATTTCTTCTCTATCAAAAGCATTACAAAGCACGAAAATGTCATTTATTGTTAAGTACAACTCTTTTAATTCATCTTGTTCGCTTAATCTTTGAAAAAAACTTGGAGTCTGTTCTTGTAAATAATCTAAATAATTATTAAAAATCCAGTCATTGTTCATTTTTGCTTCTCACTTTGATTTCTAGAATATTTGTTTATAATTTTAGTAACACTTGTTGAATCATAATTAATTAGTCCCTTACTAATTAGTAACTCCTCTACATATTCTTTAAACATTTTAACATTATACTGTAATACATCATTTTCAGCGTCTTCTATTTCTCTTATTAATCTAGCCAATAATGCTGTTCTACTAATATATAAATAATCTTTAACCTTTTTTTTCACCTTAAATTTATCTACTAGTTCCTTAACATCTTTATTTTTATTAAACACTTCTCTTGATAGAATTGTAGGAATTAGTACTGAGTAAAAATCCATTTTTATTTGCTCAGGATTTTGCTTATAATCCAAAGTTTTAATATTCTTCCACAAGAGCTTCATTTTCTATCACTCCAATTCTACCAATTATCTCATCACATATAGCAGTGATCATCTCGTTAAGTCTTTCATCATTTCTATCTACTATAGTTTTCTCGAATGGAGAAGTAGAAAGTTTATGGGACTCAAAAAATTTACTATTAAATATATGAACATCATTTTCTAAAACTATATCTGCAAATTCTAATCCTTCTATGTACTCTTGTTGCTTTGGTTTTCTACTTAAATCTACTCTAGTCCATATAACCCCTAAATTCTTCGGTTGAAAATATTTAAAAATACCATTCCTTTGATTATGAACAATATCTTTAACAACTCTCTCTAATAAGTCTACACCTAATACGGAATACGCATCAGGGACTGCAGGAACTAAATAATAATCACTCACATAAAATGACATTTCTGTATATACAGAATACGTTGGAGGACAATCTAAAAATATATAGTCATACTCTCTTTTCAATTTATTATCAATAATGTAATCCATTAACTTATTTGGGGTACTTGAATTTTGTTGTCTTTGCAAAAATATAGTCTCTAGTTCACCTGGAATTATGTCCAAGTTGTCTGACAATTCCAGAATTACATGTTTTTTAGCCAAACCCACCATGTCTTGCTTAAATATATTATCAACAGAACACTTATAATCTACTTCTCCACCTTCTTTAAAGAAAGTTGTTTCTTTGCCAAATCTCTCTAACAAAGATTGTGTTAAATTAGATTGCGGGTCAATATCTATTAGTAAAACTTTTACAGGTTCTCCATTTTGGTGTTGATAACGTTCAGAAAGATATAACCCTACTTCTTTACAAAGAGTAGTCTTTCCTACTCCACCTTTCATATTTATAAAAGAAATTACTTTTGCATCTTTTTCCACACTAGCACCTCCATATTATTCCTCTTGATTATATATTAGAAAACAAACTTAAGCATTACATTATTAAAACCTTATATAACAAACAAAAAATTCTTTCTCATCAAAATTATTATATATATCGCGTAAGACATATTGACTACCTATTTTTACAAAACAAAACACATATATAAGTAACAGATAATCAGAAATCATAAACCTTTCTAGTTCAAAACTCTCTAGATTCACACGATAAAATTATGTCTAGTGACAAGTTTATCACTAAAATCACACGTAATATCTATTTAACATGGTTGCGAGGATGAAATACATAAAAATCCAATTTTATACAAAAAACCTAATTTTCGTGTGATTTTACATAAATTTCATGTTTTTAATTTATTTTCACCTACCTTCTATCACAAAACGCTGATGTAGCAGACTTTTTTGTAATAAAAGGGATTAAAAATTATTTATTTTATATTCACTATATCGATGAGTAAAATAATTTCCTTTTGCTGATTTAAAAGTTAATGAAAAGATTGGGTACAGGGCATTTTCTAGTTCCATTGAGGAAGAAAATGATTTTTCTCCTGAAGAGTCTTGATCAGTCTTCCCTTCTATTGGATTACCGTAGATGTCGGTTCCTGCCTTTACCGTATAGTATTGTAAATCCTCATATGTAAAATTTTGCACAGATGATAAATCCTTACCAGTTTCTTGTTTGTAGACATCGTTGATTTTCAAATAAATATTCTCATCAATTATGATTCCTGTTTTAATATAAACTAGTCTACTTTCTCCAGATTTTATTATAAATGGCATACTAGTAATTTTTCCATCTGCTTCTATAAAACCTTGATTCATTCTACTATATTGCATAGGATAACTAAAGCCCTTTTCAGGTGAGTCCTCAGCGACTTGTTTTAATTCATAATTAATCAAGGATATTGTATTATCACCTGTATTTGACAATAAAATACCAAACTCTAAGGTTATAAGCTTCCCTCGAAAAAAATTACTAAATGATAGGTTAGTATTACTCACAGGCGTAAATGAATTAATGGTGATTTCTTCTTTATCTTTTTTGAAATCCTGATAAACAGTCCATACAAATGTAAAAACTGATATAATTACTGCTAGAAGAGCATATGTTATTTCATTCTTACGCCACTTACTCTCCTGAGGTTGTTCAGTCTTTTCACTAAGAAAGTTTCTTTTAAATTCTTTTCTATCAATTCTTCTTGGATTTCTTCTATAAGATTTTCTCATTACAATAAAAAACCTCCAGCATAACTTTGTTTTACATGTTGATTTGAATGACCCGTATTCTTTACATATTCCCCCCCCAACATACATACTGCTATCTTTGGTAAAAAGCACCCGCACATATACAAAAGATACCCCTAAGGAGTACCTACGCTTCCCTCTCTATTACCTTTTCCAAAACAATTCGTTTCTCAAACCCACCTCATTCTTCCTTCTTACTTGCCTTAATACTTTTCACCTTATCCATATCAAGGTTAAATACCTTTGCTATGCCACTAATTACTCCTAATATATCAGCAAACTCCTCTTCTACCGATTTTCCTTAAAATCTTCAAGTTCTGCTATGTTTTGCATCTATATCTTTTAGAAAACTGTGTGCCATTCTTTCAATTAATGACTACTTTATATTAATACTTTTGTTTTTAATGTATTGACGAAGAATTTAGACAATAACTAAACCTAATGTTTCCTCTGTATAATACGCTTTCGGATAGTATGTGATTACATTATCAGATACACTTAACTCTCCCATCAATACTTCTTGAAGGATTGATTCAATGTTGTCATACTCGGTGTATTTGATTCTGATAAGCTTGATTTCTTTTTCCTCACAGTACTCATTTTTAATTTGGTCACGGAGTTGAGTTTCTTTAAAAGCTTCTTCTCCACCCCAATGTTCCATGGGTTTAAAATGTTGTTCTCCATCAAATTCAATGAGTAATATTTCTCCACGCAAAATGGTCTTGAAGTCAAATGGCAATGTGTTGATATGCTTACAATCTTCGAATCTATACTCTCTTTTAAATTCAATACCGTTGCTCTCTAAAATTTCAGCGATTCTTATTGAACCCTTGCTATTAATCTTAGAGCATAAAGGACATCTAGAATCATTATTGAGAAAATCATTAGGTCTGGGACTCCATGTAAATCCACATTTATTATGAATCATTTCAACGTTACCCAATGCTCTCTCATATTCTCCAATGACACTATACTCATTGCCAACTCTCTCAAATACTTCTTGTTTAAATTCTTCTGTAGTCCTCCTATGTTTTCCGTAGCAATGGTCGCATCTAGAACCTGCAAGGAAGTTACCTGCCTGTGGAAACCATGTATTTCCACAAACATTATGTCTTACCTCAATCTCAACCTTGTTGCTTTTATAAGTACCAAGTATAGTGTATTCATCTCCAAGCTTAGATTTTATTTCCGATACATAAGCTTCATGCGGCTTTCTGGTTCTGTCTCCATTTGTTTGATTACGACAATATTTACAAGAGCCACCTGTTTTAAGGAAGTATCTTACCGTTACATCATCTTCTTGATTACAAACAGTGTGAAGAACTTTTATCTTTGTTCTTTCGTTCTTATATTTGCTTAATAATACATACTCATCTCCAACTGCATCCTTAAACTCCTTAACAAATTCTTCGTGCGTCCTTCTCTTATCACTATTCTTGTTAATCTCTGCACACTTTGGACATCTTCTTCCACGAAGAAATACGTTTGGTGTAACTGGATATTCATGATTACAACATACTTCGCTATTATGTCTCATTTGTAGATGTAATGATGATTTAACATATGTTGTTAAAATTGTATATTCATTATCAGTAAGCTCTTTGACTTTCGCTACGAATTGCTCATGATTTCTGATTCTATCCATTGTAGTAATTCCCCTTTTAGAAAAGTAACCAAGAAGTTATGCATCCCTTGGTTACTTACCTATAATAAGTTAATAAAACCTCCTATGTAACATTAATTCCACATCTCTCTAGTCTTTCTTTTCTATTGTTATAAAGTTGTTTTAGAATATGTTTTTTCTTCAAATATCGTTCGATGCAACTTTTTATGATAAGTTTATGTATAACTAATATTTACCTGTGTTTATTTCATTTATTCCTGTTCTTTTACTGCCCTATAAAGAGTCGCCCTGCTTATCTTGGTTATCTGTTCAATCTCTTTAACAGTCATCTTATTGGTATCTCTATTATAGAATAACTCAAGGGCATACTGTAAACCTCTGTTATTCTCTGTATACTTCTTTGGTCTTCCTTTATAAACACCCCTTTGCTTGGCCTCTTCAATGCCCTCCAATTGTCTTTCCTTAATCATGTCGGCTTCAAATTCAGCTATACCAGATAGTACAGTAATCATTAACTTACCAATTGCTGTTCCTGTATCTATCTTATCTCCACCCATGTTCAAAACAATAAGGGAAACCCCTTTGCTGTTTAAGTATTCAATGGTGTTTAAAGCATCTTTTGTGCTTCTGGCAAACCTATCTAGCTTTGTAACAACAATGGTGTCACCTTCTTGGACTGTCTCAAGGAGTAGGTTGAATTGCTCTCTATCCTCTTTCTTTCTCCCACTGACCTTTTCTTTAAAGATGGTGTTACATCCTGCTTCTTGCAATTGTTTAATTTGTGCAGTTAAATTTTGACCTGCTGACGATACACGACCATACCCATACTTCATATCAATCCCACTCCCTATTTTGATACATGTATATGAGACGTTAATAACCTAAGTATATCAATCACCCTATAATGTATCAATAGGGTGTACTCAAATGATACATAATAGCAATCAAATTTGTTTTGTCATTTAAGTATAATTCCCTATCTTTTTATACTTAAATCTACCTTTCGTAATAATAAAACATCACTCACCATTATTTTACTTTTTTATACAGAATATGATAAAATTTAACTATCATATAATTGGAGGTAACTAATGAAAAATCACATTTTCCAAGTCGAAATAAACAGTCAATTAAATTCATCTCCTGCTCAATTTAAAGACTTAAAACATCTAATTAGAGAATCAGAATTAGATAAATTAATTGGTGAGACATTCCCTTTAAATAAGTTTAATTCAGAATCAAACTTATTAATTAATGGTTCTAAAGAGCTACTCTTGTACTTTGAAAAAGTTGATGAAGAAAAACTAGATATAGTTGAGGAATTAAAAAACATTGAGTATATTGGGCTTTCTGACGATCACGAGATAATTTTAAGATTTAATAATGAATTGTTTGATGAAGATTTTAACGCAACTGGAATTTATGATTTTTCATATGATTTTTTAGACAACGCTTTTAATATGGGGAAATTTTCAAAATTTTGTATCTCAAATTCTTATAACGATCTATTAAGAGAAAACATAACCCAATTAATCGAAAAATTACCTTCTCTAAAAAAACAATATAGATTAATAAAAAATAAAAATGAATGGTTTTTAAGAGGGTTAACCTCCACAAGATACAACAACTACGATAATCACCTTGCTATTTACCTAACATTAATCTCTCTTCATAAATATTCAAAAGAAAATCAAACATCATTTAATTTAGAAAAGGCTTACTTATCTGATTCAGAAATTAAGATATTTTTCAGTCAACAAAACCCAATAAAGATACCGAATTTAGGGGAAATTTACTTCGGAGTCTATGTTTCTAATAATGAGATAAAAGAGGGAGCATTCTCTCTAGAATTAAGATATACCGTAGTAAATGAACAAGGTAAAAGTTTTAGTGGTCTATCAAACTACGTATTCAATATAAATCATTCGACAGGTATCAGTAACGTTCAGGAAAAACTTTCTTTTTCAGATAGAATAAATGAATTAAAGGATATTAATATACAACATATAATGAGTATTAAAATGAATAAATTAAGCGATAATCAATTATTCATGATATTTAAGAAAATCCATTCTTCCACACAAAAACTAAGCAAAGAAGCTAGGGATAAGGCAAATGATTATTACAATTCTACCTTAGTCAATAATACCCTTACAATAATTGAGGCTTTTGATAAATTCAACGAAATTACAACAGATGTGGAAGAAAGAATTTACCTTGAAAGAATCTATAATGAGGTATTAAAGGAATTAAGTGACAATTAATTAAAAAACTTCATTCTTTAAGAAGATACTGAAAAAATTCATATAAAAAGAAAAAGAAGTTAATTACCTAATATATTTAGGACGTTAACTTCTTTTATCATCTTTATATTAACAAAAATTTTCAATACTTTAAAAAAACATAACTCCTTAAATAGCTTAATGTGAATAATTAAAAGAAAATATTAAAAATCACACGGTAACGCACAGTAAATCTTCTCAATTAACACTCTTTTTAGTAAAATCAAACGTAATACATTTTTAATATGAGTAAAAACGTAGTATATAAAAGTCCGTTTTTATACAGTTCCCCAATTTATAGATTGGGGAACTGTCAATAATTATTAAAGTTTATTATGTTTAAAATGCTCGATTAATATTAAGTTTCCACTTATTTGAGTTTATGTTATTTATGTTTTAACTTAAGGTTAATCCAAAATTTAAAATTTAGCTAACTTGAAAATGGTAGTCTTTGCTTAGTGCATTAATTAACACATTTTTACCAATTCAATAAATAAAAAGAGAATACCTTTACCGTGGTATCCTCTTCTCATATGTTCAAGTGGTGATTTTCTTTTGGTTAATAAGCATATCTATCCTTAATAAAAATTCTTCTTCCCAAGAAGTAACGAACAATCTATATATAAGACCACTCTTAGTATCTAATTCCTTTTTATATATATGTGTTACATCTTTAACGTACCCTTTCCCTTTACCATATCTGCTAATAACAGAACTCCAAAATGGACTACTATTAACCTTTGGACTTAAAATATGTTGTCCTAAATAATTCTTAGTCTTTTCACCAAGACTATCCTTAAACTCATTATACAATTTAATGATATTTTCTTCCCATAGGCTTAGCAAAGTGCGACAAGAACGACTAATGTTATATTGTTTCTGCGATGATATTAGGTGGACCACTTTTAATATTTCCTTCTCAAATATTGAATCAACAAATTGACCCATCACTGTATATCCAGATTGATAAACATTGCCATTGTACCATTCACCAAAAAGTTTATTTGTGGCATTAATAGTACTTGGATGCCAAGAAGCTATGCACTGTGTTAATAGTTCATTAAATTCTTCAACTTTTATAAAATTGTTATTTAGCTTTAATGACTCAATATTCCTTTTTATGACTTCTATATACTGCATATCACTCTTGGTTATGCGTCCATTTGTTAGCCTGTGGAAGTCTGCATTCACCTTATAAATATATTTAATCAAACCTTCTTCCCTTTTCCTTATAACACTAAAAATTGTATCAATGAAAGGGATCTTTTCCTGATTATAAACTTCTACACTGGAATTAGAAATCACTTTCCCCTTTACGAAGCAACCAAACGGATTATAAAATAATATATTTTCTTTATCAAAATCTAAGTTATGCAATTCTCTCCAAATAGCATTTCTTTTATGATTTATCCCTTCTTCCTCATCCTCAACTACTCCGTTATCTCCAATGGTATTCTCTGGCTGTCCTTCTTCCCAATTTACAAGCAATACTAAATTGGATTTATTGCTATGAGGTGGATTAACAATAACATTATCAATTAAACCTTTTGTATTATAAGTAATAGGATTATTAAACCCTCCAACAAAAACACAAATTGTATTTTTCTGTTTATTAAGGTAGTTATGTAAATCTTCTCTAGCTTCCCATCCTTTTGAATCAAGTCCTCTTGTATCAATAATGCTCTCTACTTTCGAAATAGCCTTATCATTAAGGACTGCACTATTTACATGTACGTTGATAACCTCGGGGATACTCATATCTTCACGTGCAACTCGATTTATTAATCCAAACTCCCTTCTAAGCCAATCTTTCTGTCCCTCCAAAGTTCCTTCACCACAATATACAATTTTTTCGGTCGTACGATGATTAAGATTAGCTCGAGTTACAATTTCCTCAATAAAATCACCAACAGTTTTAGAATCTGAAGCTAGTTTTATAATTTCATCTTCTGTTAATCTAATAAGGTTTCTCAGTCCTCTATTGTACTCTTCAGGTAAAGTAGAACTATTACCCTTATCCTCCTTTACTTCACTCCAATACGAATGACAAAGTATTTCTAATAAGCTGATTACCTTACTATTTTCCATTTTCTTAATTTCAATAAATGTTTCAGAATCTGGTACAATAACAACCTCACTCATTGTTGTACCACCAGACCCTGTCGTGAGTAATTCATTCACTTTCTTAACCTCATCCCCTAATAACTTTCTCTCTTTGGAACTTGGTTTACTGTAAGAAATCAAATCAAAGAGGTGAGATGCAAGGGTAGTTTTTCCATTTCCTTTCTCCCCAATGAAAACTATTTTATACTTTTCAACTTCCAATTGGCTTTTTGCTTCAGTAAGCGTCTCCACCATGTTGTTTAACTCATTAATAACATAAGGTTCTTCCTCTACCTTCACTTGTTCCAAGATTTCTAATTGGAGCTGTTCTATACCTTTTATCAATCCACTTTTATTCTCCAAGATCAAACACCTCCACTTCTAACTTATCTACGGTTAGCTAACTGCTTTACTTAAAATAATATGCAAATTCAATAATCTTATGAATCTCAAGGTGTGATATTTAACTTATATAATTAAATTCAGATATACTATAGACCTCAAAATAAATCGTAGTACGATCTGTTTTGCACATGTCAAAATAGTGTCCCTACACCTCATGCGGGGATAATTTCTACTTTGAGTGCAGGAGTGTTAGTGCTTCTACCCTATCCAATGAATATGCGGTTACAATTGGTCGAAAGCACCCCCCTAAATAAAAAAAGACACCCTTAAAGAGTGCCTACAATTCTCTCTCTATTACCTTTTTCAAAACAATTCGTTTCCCAAATCCACCTCGTTCTTCCTTTTTACTTGCCCTAATACTTTTCACCTTATCCATGTCAAGGTTAAATGCCTTTACTATAATCAGCTAATTCCTCTTCTATCGGTGTTTCCTTAAATTCTTCAAGCTCTTCTACCAACTTACGCAACAACATTTTTTTAGCTTCTTCCTCAGTTGCTACATATGTAATAGATTCTTTATTCACCCTGTTAATAATGTCAGAGATTTAATCTCTTACCAATTTGTTATAAACCTTTTCAACAGTCATGTGTGACGCCCCTATTCTCTAAATAAAACCTACAACTTTTTATACACGGTCTTTTTCTACAGTAATCTATAGCTGATTATTAGACTGTTGATTAGTACTATTGTCTTCTTATTGTTTCTAAACAAAGTTCTATAAGTGTTTCAATTTGTTCCTCCGATATACCTTTTATAGGGATTTTTACATCTCCAATGATAATATACTCTGCCTTTTTGTTAGTATTTTCTATTTGTTGTGCGTCGTCGGTTACCGACTGCCTTTCTTTAAAAAATTTAACTGCGACAAATACTGCACCAATAATTGTAATAAGATTAGCTGAAATAGTGGTAATAGATTCCAGTAATTTAGGATCGAATAAAAACATATTTATTGGTTTTTCTGATTTAACTTGTTGAATAAAATCCCCTTGTATTTCCTCAGGTAATAGGTTTTTTAGTTCTTCTGGGATACCAATAGACAGTTTTTTTCCCTCTTCATAATGCTGAGTTAATTCGGATTCAAAACTATAAGTTTTTTTTTCGTCAAAAACAAGAATAGCCAACCTATTAGTTTTTGTATAATTTTGAACAAAACTTGTAATCTCTTGTACTACTGAGTCTTGTTTGAATACTTTGAGTTCCACTTCTTTTTCGCTAAATTTGATTTCTTTTATCAATTTCATTGTTACTGTTTCATCATCATAGGCTTCATATTCCCAAGCTAGGAGGGTTCCGTCATTAAAAGATTTACCTCCAATTATGGTTTTTGTAGATTCATTAACTTTTTTAAAAAATTTGACTTCATGGATCAAAGAATTTGGCTCCCACATAATTATCACCCTTTATTGTATAGAATCCATATTATTATAGCATTAATTTATTTTTCATAATATTCTAAGTCTGTTATATTTTTAGTTTCCTGTTAATTCAGAAGACCCTATTTAAGTGGAAGCTTATTTTCACCTCGTGTAATAGTTGATTATGCCTTTTTTACATTTACCTTTATTAAGACGTGAGTATTTGTGTGTTATATAGGTTAGATTTCAGATAAGCTACGTAGGTCCTGAAACATAGAAGAGATTAGAAGATACATGAAATGCAACTTTCCTAACAGTTCCGGTTTCACCAGCTTCGACCCTACCGTTCGTCTAAGTTATACCTTTACAAACCCAAAAGCGATACCCACTGTTATGGCATCGCTACCTATTTACTGAATACCAACAACTTCATTGTTAGAAATCAAACTACCTAAAACATTAAAATTTTTACCTTATTGGAATGATACCTTCTAATTCAATAATTTCCTCTTTAATTAGCCTCTCTAGCTTCTTTACAAAATCATCAATTTGATTAAGTTCTGTAAGAATAAAAAAGTTTGTACGCATCCAATAAGGTTTTGATTGTTTATTATCAGCTATTACCTCTACGCCTACAATCCCTCTTTTATCATGCAAGAAAAATCTTATAGATAAGAAATGAGTTATATTTTCTATATCTTCACCAGAAACCCATTGAAATTCGTTTAATTTAAAATTTGAAAACTTAATTATCCCTTGTCGTAAATCTTCAAGTTCCTCGTTTGTAGTGTATATATCAATGTTCGCATTACAGGAAAACCCCTGAAAATCAAGGTTCAATTCAAAGAAGTCTGTATCTTCCCATATTCTTTTTATTTTTATACTTGGCTCAGGCATTACAATTTTCCCCTTTGTAAAGTACAATTTTCAATTTTACTTTCGATAATATTATAGCATTTCTTATTAGAACTATATTCTGCTCCGTCTATTGATTCAACCACACGAAAACTCACACGTAAAAACGTCTCAATTGACAGTCTTTTCGCTAGAATCACACGTACTAAATATTTAACATGGTTGTGGGGATGAAATACATACAAATCCCATTTTATACACTTACAAATAAAAAGAGCTTATTGTCAGCGAATAAGCTCCTTTATCTATTTTATGTTGTACATGAAATACTTAATTAGCATTACGTTATCCTATATTTAGGATTTATGTTCTCTATGTTTTTACTTAACTTAAAGCTAATTAAAAACTTCATGTTTTAAAAAATACTCTAAATTTAATTCTCCTCTTTATTATCTTGTAAATGTGACCTATGAATTACATTACGCTTCGGATAATTTATTGGCTCAGTTGTGAATCTCTCTGCATCTTTATGTATCCAATATGTATTTGCTTCTGTTTTATACTCTCCACGCTCAACTACAAAGTTTTCAGGAATACAACCAATTAACCCAAACTTTTTAAGAGCATCTAATGCCTTATCTCTTGTTGTATGTCTAATACCTGTTCTTTTACTAATAGTTTCAACTGACACTTGAATTTGACCACCATTTGTACCACAGCGACTTGCTAAGTATCCATAGATGTAGAACGCTGTACAACCTAAGTCTGGATTAGTTATACACTCAATAAACACTTCAAATGGGATTTGATGCGTATATTCTTTATCATAGAAAGTACCATTGTATTCTGTATCATTAACCTCTCTTGTATTTATCGCAAATACAGGCTCTTTTATCTGCTTTCTCTTGACGTTTACCTTCAAATCATCATTCCTGTCCTTAAAATAACTCCATTCAGGATGACTTGTATCATCTTCCCAAAAGTACCATTCAACAGGTGCTTCTAGAAACAATACTGTTTTAGTGATACCTAATGTATCCAATACACCATCCTTTTTAATAATGTAATTAATTTCTTTGTTTGTCTCTGCTAAACCTAAGATGTATTTAATTCTCTTATCTGTTACATTCTCTAAATCCATCACTCCATACTTAGCGTAACGGTATAACCATGTGATGAAATATATGTATGTATAAGCTATTGCAACGTGCGGTGCTTTTGCATTCATTAACTCTTCATCTTGTGGCAAAATATCAAAAATATTATTTGGCATTAACAAATAGCTCTCTTTTTCTTTAAATGCCACCATGTATCTTATTTCTCGTTTACTCAACTTCTTAGCCATCCTCTTTGCTTACTCCTTTGTATTTGTTTATTCTTGTTTTTGTATCTTATACTATCTCTTTTAACGCTTCATCTAATTCTGGTATTCTCTCGAATAACCAGAACTTCATACCTGTTCTCCCATGTATCGCAGATGTAATGAATGGGATACCTTTGTCATATTTCAAAAATTTCATTGTCTGTTTTGAATAACAAAAAAAATAATCTTGATTTAGTTTTTTCATAGTTATCACACTCCTTCGATTTATAGTTTTATAGCGATTCGTAAAAGGTATGATATTTGGTGTAATTAAATATATATATAAATAATATGCTATCATATAAAAAATATATGTAATGTGGTGATATATATATTTATTTACACCGTATTTCATACCTTTTATAAAATGCTATCTATTGTGACTCCTTAAACCCTTGCAACACTCTTTTTTGTAAACGCTTACATTTTTAAAAACCTTAATTAGTTCTCCAGAGCTTGTAGTATGATTCTTATTGTAGACAATCAAATCTCTATGTCTACTAATAAATTATAGCATATCCCTTTATTTTTTTCAAATTTTGCACTATATATCTATTGACATTCAGAAGAAAATATGTTTCTAAAAAGACTACTCTATAGACATAATTACAATTAGACTAATGAATAAATAGGAAGAGAAGGTCAATTAAAAAATGTCTTTAATAGAGTAGTTTTTTGTTCTTTCTTAGGAAATATCAATTTTCTTTTCTAATTTGGTGCTTTTTATTCTAAATCTTTAGGTTATCAAAGAAAGGAGCAGGGCAACGGAATTGCAACTGCAAGTAAGTTATTGTTCTCAATTAATATAAATAATAATTATCTATTATTAACAGCAATAAATTCATATAATTTTTCACACAAACGTTTCGCTTCTTCACTTAGATCATCTATAGAATCTGTAAATGAAATTGCCCTTTTGCAAAAGCCTGCCTTATCAGATACTGTCCCCGAAGTCGATGCGTAACTGTCTTGTCGATTCTTGAAAAAGGACAACTTCACCGACAGGTGAAGTCTGTACAAAATGAAGTGAATTTCATACATAAGTTGTTTGGAATTGCATCATAATTTGTAATTAAACAGACTGTGTAGTCTCTATGTCTCTATTAAATGATTTTTGCACCAAAACCCATTTTGTTCATATTGAACTTTTCTAATAGACCTGATCGAATCTATGTCTTTGGAGCGGTTATTGCTTCTAATTTAAAATATTTTCTTTTCAAATTTTAGTCATATTTACCACTTGTTAAAAATTGTTTATAATGGTATGACAATTAGGAATGTAGGTGTATGAAATGAATGTAGGGTTATTGAAAAATATGATCAGTGATTTTTGGGGAGCTATATTTATATTATTTTTACTCTTATTACTGGTATCTGCTTATATTTTCCGAAAAAAATGTAAACCCAGTTTTATCATTGGTAGTGCCGGTCAACAAAACGAGCAAAAAAAGTATTTGATAATACTCCAGAAATTGGAGATGAGTTAAAGGAATGGTTAGAAACAGAATATAAAAATCTAACTGGAGTACTAGGCATTTGGCAAAAAAAAGCTTGGACTTATAAATGGTTACATTATTTTATTATTTCATGGGTTACAATAATCCCTATTATTATTCCTTTTTTATTAGGGTATGTACAACATAATGACTATGCAATGCTGTTGGTTAAAGTAGCTTCATTACTTTCAGCTGTACTATTAGGTATTCATTCAACTTTTAAAATCCAAGACAACTATAAAAAATACAGGTTATTTGAATCACAGATTTATGACCTTGTACGTCGAATGAAAGCCGATCCAGCATCCTTCGGAGATACAGATTCCCAACGAAGGATTGGTTTTTTTGAAGCTATACAAAAAGTTAGAGATGAAGGTAGAAATACAGAAATTGATAATATTCCAAATTCCACACCAAATTCTACGTTCAATGCTCCATCAAATAAGGAGCTGAAGGGATAGTGGATAATAATAAGTCTGTATTCATCAGTTATTCTTGGAAAAACGCAAAAGAAGCACGAAGTTTAGCTAACTTGTTAAAATCCTATAATTATAAACCGTGGATAGATGTAGAAAATTTAGATTTGACAGGAGATTTATACTCCCAAATATCTAAAGCGATAACCCAATCGAATTATTTCGTTTTAGTCTTTTCTTCTTTAACTCTCGATTCACAATGGGTTGAATTTGAAATCAATACAGCTAAAAAAAAATTAGATAATAATAATATATACTACCTTGATTTAGATAAAAAAATAATTCAACATAAAATTAATAATAAATCCAATCAGGAAAACATTCAGTTCTTAAATACTCTTCAGGTTATTAAAAATTTAATTTCACCTTAAGATTATAAACCAACCGCCCTGTAAATTAGGAGCGGTTTTTGTTCATGATTTGATAAAAGAAGAATTTTATTTGAAAATTTTTAACTAGCATCATACTCCTTAATCAACTTGTACAGGGTTGCTCTGCTCACTCCTAATTCATTAGCAATCTGCGTTTTGTCGATTTTACGAGCATATATTTCTCATACATTCCCTTAGGAGCAAAAGATATAAATAAGTGTTAGAGATATTCTATAGAAGAGTGTTGAGGTTAAAAATCATTGTACAAATCATTAAAAGTAGTTTAAGATACAGTTATATCAACGGTTTAACCGTTATAAGGAACGTGAATAAATTGAGCTACACCTTGACAGGGTGGAGGTCGCTGGTTCGAACCCAGTCGGGATCATATGAAAAACCCCTTGGTAGTCAAGGGGTTTTTTACTTTGTATTTCTCAATTCTCAATCCTTCAAAAACTCTCTGATCACAAATTGGTTACCCTATCGTAAATGATGAGTAAAAATAAAGTTGTTTAATCTTAATCCTCTAAACACATAGAACATCGTTCAAAAAAAGAACGATGTTCTAGAAATAGTCATATATTTTTCGTCACCTAGTACTCATTTTTCTTAAAACAAACAATAATAAAGCTATTGTTTGTTTTAACTGGTTAGCCTAGAATACCACTTACTTTACATCGAGGGAACTATGTATATTTATTAAAAAAGACCACCAATAATGATGGTCTATCTTATAGAACTAAAGCACTTGATAGTTTAAGTACCATATTTCACAAATTTTCTTATGAAATAAAAGGCGACCTTCACTTTGAAATAAAATTAGGAGTTATTAGTGAATGTTCCGAAAGTAAAGCACTTATGTTATATTCCTATTTCAATAAACCTGGCCCATTGCTTTAAGGTCAACTCACACCATTACAACTGCTTGCTTAATAAATTCACGATTTCTCTATTGCAACTGCCTGTACAACTTTATTTGAATTTTAATAAGATATTATGAAAGAATTATATTTTTTATAGGAGTTAACGTAGTTTGCAAAAAGAAAGAAGAAAGCTGTAAAAAAAACAAAATACAGTGTAAAGAAGGTGAAAAATAAAATAGTGAACAATGAAGAAACACTTTGTCGTAAGTTTGCAAAAATTATAGGCGGTCAATCAGGGTTTGCGGGCGGAAAGTGTGTAGCTACAATATCTCGAGATGAAATAAACGCAACGATTTTGGGAAAGAGATTTGGGGTGACTTCTTCTTTCTCATTCGAATCAATAAATAATTCAAATGGCGAAGCTTTATGTTTAGGAAGAGTAGCACTTTTACAAAATGAAGTGGAGCCATTTATTACTGTAATTCGTGATCAGGGAATAATAGTTTCATCTATCCACAATGAATGGTTGTTCGATAATCCACGTTTGATTTATGTCAATATCGAATCTGTTGAAGAACCATTGACTTTTGCAAAAAAAGTCAAAAGAGCGTTAAAAGCTATTTAACCATAATCTTTGCACCAATTAAAGGAACCTCATTCTCTTTTCATTTGACGTAAGACCATATGCGACTTACAATGAACACCTCTCAATAAAGCCTAGTTTCCTTATTAGATAATTTAAACGGATAACCCCTATTTGTTCGCATATTAATATGATGCATCTTAAAGTAAGGAGTGTAGGGAAAATATCAAAGACAAATTCCCCCCTTCTTCTGATGCACAATATAGATAAATAATAAAACGTAATAGTAATTTTTTCACAAAGTCATTTCATTTGAGAAAAATCCACAAACTTAATCAATAAACTGATTACTCCTACCCCCATAGCATGTGTAACTGTAAATAAAGGTTTCTTTAACTACGACTCGAATTTCAACATAAAAAGACAGGAGCTTGTGCTCACTGTCTTTTATTTATGAACTATATATTTGCATAGCTAAACAAGTTATTGATGTTCGATGCTTCTAAAAGATCATATTTGCACCAGAACTAGATTTCTTCTTTATGATGCTTTGCGAATATCTATTTTTTTCCCTTCTTTACGCCACTCTTTAAATTCAGCTGTTGCTGTGAAAAGTACGTCTGTGGATGAGTTAAGTGCCGTTTCACAAGAGTCTTGTAAAACACCTATGATAAAGCCTACTCCAACTACCTGCATAGCAATCTCAGATGGGATTCCAAATAAACTACATGCTAGAGGAATCAGTAATAAAGATCCACCGGCAACACCTGAAGCACCACAAGCGCATATAGCTGACAATACGCTGAGGATGATTGCTGTAGGAACGTCCACTTCAATACCAAGTGTATGAACCGCTGCAAGTGTCAAAACAGAAATCGTAACAGCGGCCCCCCCCATATTGATGGTTGCACCTAATGGAATGGATACTGAATAACTATCCTTATTTAAACCTAGATTTTCACATAATTTCATATTTACAGGAATATTTGCAGCTGAGCTACGTGTAAAGAATGCTGTAATGCCACTTTCCTTTAAGCACTTAAAAACAAGTGGGAAAGGATTTTGACGTATAAACACGAACACAATGATTGGATTGACAACCAGCGCCACAAAGACCATGCAACCAAGCAAAACTGCAAGTAATTTTCCATAGCTTAATAACGATTCGATTCCATTTGTAGTAATAGACTCAACTACTAGACCCATGATTCCTAATGGCGCAAACTTAATAACCCATGTAACTATTTTGGATACAACATCTGAAAAGTCAGAAATCATTGTTTTTGTCGTATCAGAGGCATTTCGTAAAGCCAAACCAAAGAATATCGCCCAAGCTAAAATACCGATATAGTTCGCATTATAAATTGCTTTAACTGGATTATCGACAATGTTCAGCAGTAACGATTTGAGAACCTCTACAATACCGCCAGGAGCAGTCACACCTTCAGCGCCCTTTGCAAGTGTTAAGCCTACAGGAAAAATAAAACTTATAATAACGGCAGTTAATCCAGCTAAAAATGTTCCTAAAAGGTATAAGAAGATAATGGATTTCATATTTGTTCGTTGACCACTCTTGTGTTGAGCGATGGCCGACATAACCAAGAAAAGTACCAACACAGGCGCAATTGCTTTCAAAGCACCTACAAATAAAGTGCCTAAAATTACAACAGGTTTTGCTGCTTCTGGAATTGTCACAGACAAAATAATACCAATAATCAAACCAACAATGATTTGTTTTACCAGACTCACTTGGCTCCACTTTTTCAGTATACTGTTCATAAATATTCCCCCCATTAGTTTAAGATACAATTGCAACATTGCTAATATAGAGCTATTCATTTCTCACAACCCTACAATAAAATTAAATCGGTTGAATAATAGATGACTTTTATTAAATATGTACCAATCTCTATCCTAGAGTTGTGCTTTTGATTTTCTCCTCCCACACTATTTCAGAATATCTCTAAAGGTTTTTATAATACAAAAATTCAGATAATTTCTTTGATGGATAGCCCCTTTTATTGCATTCTACTCCATAAAAATTAACTATCTTATCAATAAGTAGTATTATAATGATTCTTTTCACATATAACAATATTATTTTCTTTATTTTTCAAAATATCTTAATTGTCAAATTTCAAATCCGTGTATGTCTCCATGAATTATGCTTTCATAACCAAAAGAAAAAACGGCGCTTTAATGACACAAAAACACTGCCTATTTCCTTTTAGATTATTTTCATATCTCCCTAAAAATTATTACCCGTTCTAAAGATAGGACATAATTAAGCATTCAATGGCAATGATAAATTTATACAAAAGATTTATTTATATGCTTGTAAATTTTTCAAAATACAAAAATCATCTCAAGCTCTTAAGAGTTTGGGGAATCTTACGGAAGATAGGTCTTTTTCTTTAACCACTAAATTTATGCAATATTGTTTTCGTAAAGGAGAATCGGATATGTCAGAAACAATAGCTCAAACAAAGGCAGGAGAAGAGTTATCGAATTCATCTGCTAATCTGGAACAACATGATGTACTGAATCAGCTATTAAAACCAGAGGTTCAGCAATCTCTAACTGCCTTAGTGGAGCAGTTGCCAAAATTGACTGAGCTTGTAAGTATATTGACTAAGTCTTATGACTTTGTTCAAGCAGTCGCTACCGATGAGGTATTAAAGAGCGATACCGTTGGAGCCATTCAAGAAATTATGGACCCTGTAACAGACTGCGTGAGAAACATCGCAGCCACTGCTATAGAAGCGAAAGATCGTGCTGAGGAAAGCAATGAGGTAATCGGTCTTTTTACTCTTTTAAGGATGATGAAAGACCCGCAAGTGCAGAAGCTTTTCCGTTTTATAAATGCCTATCTCCAAATTAGCAGGGAACACAATAGACACGAATAAATCTTTTATATTCAAAATTAATAAGGATGGAGGATAAATGATGGTAAAACATATTGTCATCTTAGGCGCTGGTTATGGCGGACTTCTAGCGGCTTTAAACGTTCGCAAGTACTTAAGCAAGGATGATGCTCAGGTTACTGTAGTAAACCAGTATCCAACACACCAAATCATCACGGAGCTGCACCGTCTTGCGGCAGGAAGCGTTGCTGAGCCAGCCGTATCTATACCACTGGAGAAGCTTTTCAAAGGAAAAGACATCAATCTTAAAATCGAGAAGGTTGATTCTTTTTCAGTTGACAAAAAAGAAGTAAAACTTTCAGATGGTTCCACTTTAACATATGATGCTCTCGTCGTCGGTTTAGGAAGTAAAACTGCTTATTTTGGTATTCCAGGACTTGAAGAGAATAGCTTAGTGTTAAAATCGGTAGAGGATGCTAACAACATCCATCAACATATCGAAAAGCGTATTCATGAATATGCAAAGACAAAAAATGAAGCTGATGCTACCATTTTAATCGGCGGCGGCGGATTAACTGGTGTTGAGCTGGTCGGTGAAATTGCTGATAAGCTTCCTAACCTTGTTAAAGGCTATGGAGTAAACCCTAAAGAAGTGAAGCTTTTGCTTGTCGAAGCGGGTCCAAAAATTCTTCCTGTTCTACCGGATTCGCTCATTGAACGTGCACAGACTAGCTTAGAGGCGCGCGGTGTTCAGTTCCTATTAGGTCTTCCCGTAACAAACGTTTCAGAAAATGTCATTGATTTAAAAGATGGTCAGAAGATTGTAGCGAATACTTTCGTTTGGACAGGCGGCGTACAAGGCAACCCTCTAGTAGGTGAATGCGGCCTTGAAGTGAATCGCGGGCGTGCAACCGTTAATAATTACCTTCAATCTACGTCTCATCCAGATGTGTTTGTTGCTGGTGACTGTGCCGTTGTTTTTGGTCCAGATGATCGTCCATACCCGCCTACTGCGCAGATTGCTTGGCAAATGGGAGAACTAATCGGCTACAATTTATTTGCATACCTAGAAAACAAATCATTCGAAGAGTTTAACCCAATCAACTCAGGAACACTTGCAAGCCTGGGCCGTAAAGATGCTGTTGCCACAATTGGAGCAAGCTCCACTCAGCTTAAAGGAATGCCAGCATCCCTAATGAAGCATGCAAGCAACACTCGTTACTTATCACATATTCATGCGTTGTTTAGCTTGGCTCATTAAACCAAACGGGTATCAAAGTGTAAAACATCCTGTTTATTTAAATGAAAACAGATTTAGATGTAGAAGGAATTCTGTATAACTTACAATATTTTTAGGTATTCTAAGGATGTGAGATGTTATTATTTCACACACAACCCTAAACCAAAAGGCTTCCTCACCCGAAGCCTTTTGGGCATACTTAAAGTATTCATGCATCCATTAAGATTTTTCGCCCTATCCAGAAAAACAGTCAACGACGTTTTGAACCTCAGCCATTTTTTATAACCAGCTTGTTTTGTAAATCCAACGTAAATCATACATATACAAATTGAATATTTTAATACCATACCTCTCCTTTTCATTCGGATAACATATTAACCCATCAAAAAAGAAGCTAATTGTTTCGGACTCAGTCGGGATTATACAAAATAAAAAGCCTCAATCCTTTTATCATGAAGGAATTGTGGCTTTGCTCATTCTGGCTTCAATTTAAGCTTGATTCTCCTAATTCATATTAGACTTAGTCTACTTCACCATGACTTTTCTGTCCAACTAAGTGTAGCCTATCCGGATATAATGTATTACATACCTGGGAAACCTCCCATATCCATGCCCGGGGAACCACCCATGCCCATGCCTGGAGAACCGCCCATACCCATGTTTGGAAAACCGCCCATGCCCATGCCTGGAGAACCGCCCATACCCATGTTTGGAAAACCGCCCATACCCATGTTTGGAAAACCACCCATACCCATGCCTGGAGAACCGCCCATACCCATGTTTGGAAAACCACCTATACCCATGCCTGGAGAACCGCCCATACCCATGTTTGGAAAGCCACCCATGCCCATGCCTGGAGAACCGCCCATGCCCATGCCTGGGAAACCACCCATGCCCATGCCTGGAGAACCGCCCATGCCCATGCCTGGGAAACCACCCATACCCATGCCTGGAAAACCGCCCTTACCCTTGCCTAGGAGGCTGCCTAGGATGCCGCCCTTACCCTTGCCTGGGAAACCGCCCATGCCCATGCCTGGGAAACCTCCCATACCCATGCCTGGGAAACCACCCATACCCATGCCTGGGAAACCACCCATACCCATGCCTGGGAAACCGCCCATGCCCATGCCTGGGAAACCACCCATACCCATGCCTGGGAAACCACCCATACCCATGCCTGGGAAACCACCCATACCCATGCCTGGGAAACCGCCCTTACCCTTGCCTAGGAGGCTGCCTAGGATGCCGCCCATGCCCGGGAAACCTATAATACGTTGAGAATCTAATAGCATGTTTCCACCTACTTTTTATAAATATTTCATAGTCTTTTACATGCTATGCTTAAAAAAAAATAAAGGAGCTTATTCTCCTTTAAAATTAGGCAGACTAACTACCGTTACTGATAGGTTATGGTGATATATTATGTATCTTATGTGCTTTATTTCATGCAATTCCAAGCAACCTATATATAAATTTTCAGAATAACAATATCGGTATGTCAAAGATTTAGAGATTACTTACAATCGCTCTGAAGTTTTTGTACCAGAAAATATACTGTTCGTGTCACCCTTTCATGATGCCGTATTTCGTCCGGTTCCTTCACATTGACGCTTCTTTAGCCCGCTATTCGCAAGCAATAAGAGCACTCCATACCCGCCTACTGTGCTGATGCGCCGGCTTAGGCTAGTAGTTATACGTCTCTTGTCTTCTTTTCACTAACGAAATAGGAGGCATATTATTTTATCTTAGAATATACATAATTAATTTTTATTGGACGAGCATACATTCACTTTTAACTTGATCACATACAATAATAAGAATAGTAAATGAGGAGGTGCGTAATAATGCCGAAGCCAGCCTATGGTTACGTTACACTTGTGGGTCGCAAACCTATAGAAGTCAAATCAGGCGAAAACGTAAAATTTAATAGAAACGGTCCATTAAATCATATTGGTTTTAACCCACCTAGTGACACGCTAATAATTCCTGAACCAGGAGACTATAAAATCGAATTTATATTATTAATCGATGGTCCTGCTTCTAGTTCAGTATATGGTTTAATTTTAAATAATTCTTTAGTACCTGGGCAACTTACTAATTATGGTATACAAAGACTAGTAGATGGAGCGAGTCTCATGCTCACTGGACAAGCTATTATCCATATCCCAAAACATTCAACACTACAACTTAGAAATATAGGATCAACTACAGATGTGTTACTCCCAATTCTAAACGGACACAAAGTTAATGCTGCATCATTAACTATTGAGAAGCTTAGCTAGTAAAATTTATTTGTGCAGCTGTCGCGGGATCATGGTTTACGCTAGAATAGCGGGATAAAGCAAAAAGAGCGTCCATTTGGGCGCTCCTTTTGTTTATGAATAGCTGAATAACCGTTACCACCACGGTTATTCAGCTACAGTCATCATCATCTTCTTTACTTTTTCTTCCGACGGAACAAATCGAGTGTTTTGTATCCTTGTGAAAGGATATCAACCATTTGTTGATGGCGCTTATCGCGTGTTTGTTGTTGCTTCGCCGAGAATATGTGACGCGCCCAGTCTTTTTGATATCCAGGTGTTAAACTTTGGTAAAACTTAAGTTCATTTGGATGATCGGCTAATAATGCTTCAACATCTTTCACATTGTCCTCATAATCGGCAACGCATTGGCTGGCTTTCGATGTTGTCTTTGCTTTCTTTTTTTCACGTTTTAAACCAACAACTGTGAAAACTTCATCCATACTTACCATACGCGCGAACTTAATATCGCTATTCCCTACATACCCATCCTCTCCAACGTTCATTGCTGGAAACATTTCATCTCTATGAATAAAGGTTTTATAACGAGTATTCCCTTTTTTCGGATATGCGAAAAATACATAACCTTTCTCAAGTAAAAGCTGCTCATTATTAATGATAAATTGTGTATGTGTAACCATCTCATCAATTGTTTCTACAAAAATGAAAATAGCATCATGATCTTTCGAAAGGGTAGTCGTTTGTTCAGTAAAGACATCATAGTCGCTTGGTTGATTAATTACGGCCATATTTGTGAATTTATTTAGTTTTAATTTATCGATAATTGTCATAACAAGCTCCCTCGTTTTTATTTTATTACAATTTAAGTTTCATTTATTTTCTATTCAATCATTACACCTGGTCGTTCAGTAACTGATAGTTTAAGTCCAAATAAAGTGTACCTTATTCAAACAAAAATGTCTGTAAAGATGATTACTAATTTATAAACGCTCGTAAATACTTTTTTAAATAAAGGTTATGTAACAAATACTGTTGATATTTGAATGAACCAAATTGAAAACGATAATAATGAAACTTCCCTTAAAATGTATCAAATATAAAAAGAAAAAAATTACAATTCTAAAGGAAAAACTAACAATACTTAATGGTAGGGTAAAATTTCGGGTTATTTGCTAAAATTTATGAAAAGGAGGGATTTGTATTGAATAACAAAAAAAAGGTTTTACTTTCCATAAACATTGGATTAATTTTCCTAATGCTATTGCTAATACCTACTGTACACTCACCTCTATTGAGTATATCACTTGGAATAAGCATATTATTAAGTACTATTTCAACTACACTTCTAATCATTTTTTATCGAAACGCCGCAAAGCGATAATAAAAAGGCAGACCATACAATTAATAGTCTGCCTTTTCGTTTATCTAAAAAATGTAGTATTAGTCTACTTTTTGCTTTTTGCCTGCAAAAACAGAACATAGAATTAAGATTATTAAAATGCCTAAACAAAGAAAAATACTTGCTCGGTTCTGATCGCTGAATGCAAATGCCACGCAGCTAATAGTTAACGCTATGGCAGTAAATGAGGTCACATATGGAAATCCCCATACTTTAAAATGCGGCAACTTTGTATATGTTTTGCGAAGCTTAAGTTGTGCTAAACATATGCTGATCCACACCACTGATACCGTAAATCCCGGAATTGCCATCAAATACCCAAAAACACGGTCAGGTGAAAAGTACGCAACAAATGTGCCGCCAATAAGAACAATAGAGCTTAAGATAACACTATATAATGGAACACCGTTCTTAGAAACATATGAAAATAGTTTCGGTGCTTCCCCTTCTGCCGCTAAGGAATGCAGCATACGTGTACAGCCATAAATACCAGAGTTTGCAGCGGATAAAACAGCTGTAATAAGGACGAAGTTCATAATATGAGCCGCTCCTTTAAATCCGACTGCAGATAACACCTGCACAAACGGGCTTGCTTGGTTGCCGATTTCATTCCATGGAATTAATCCGCAAATGACAAGGATTGGGAGTGTATAGAATAATACGATTCTCCAAATTACTCCTTTAATCACTTTAGGCAATACCTTCTCTGCATCCTTCGTTTCTGTTAAAGTCAATCCGATAAGTTCGGAACCACCGTAAGAAAAAATTACGACTAACAATGCGGAAAATACTCCTGACCAGCCGTGTGGAAAGAATCCCTGGTGCTGTACATAGTTTTGCATATAGTCAGTTCCATCGCTCGGGATAATTCCGAATAAAATCCCTGCACCTAAAATAAGAAATAGAACAATCATCGTAATTTTAATTCCGGCAAACCAAAATTCAAACTCTCCGTAATTCTTCACATTCATAAAATTAATAACGACAATGAAAATAGCGCTAATAAGGCTTAAAGACCATAAAGACATAGAAGGAAACCAATATTGCAGAAAGCTTCCCGCAGCTATCACTTCAATAACACATACAACTAACCACATGAAACAGTACAGCCATCCAATCACAAAAGACACGTTTGTTCCAAATGCTTTATGAATAAACCCTTTCATATTCACCCCAGGATAAGCGATGGCCATCTCCGCAATTGCACTCATTACAACAAGAAGCAATAATCCGGCAAACAGATAAGAAAAAATAACTGCCGGACCCGCTATTGATACCGTTTCAGAAGTGCCTTTAAATATACCTGTGCCGATTGCTCCTCCGAGTGCCATCAAACGGATATGCCGTGGCAATAACCTTTTTTGTAATTCCATATATTTTCCTCCTCATTTTAATAAAAATTTATTTATTCAACAAAAGATTCCATAGAATCAAGTGCAGTTTTTCTTTCAATAAAAAAAATCGTCCCTGTCCTAAATGACAGGGACGATTTACACCGCGGTACCACCCTAATTGCAAACTTAAGTCTGCCTCTTGATTTTGTTAACGATCTTTTGACCGTCCTTCCCTCTATAAAGGTCGCCCTTTATTTCGAAAAAGATGCTCCGGGATTGAAATTCACGCTTATTTATGTACTGATTCGCACCTTCCATCAGCTCTCTGAAACAGGGAAATAGGCATTACTATATTCCTTTCATTGCATTTCCTATATTCTGTTTTCCATATAATAAAAAAGTCCCTACTGATTGTATCAGTAGGGACGAATATATCGCGGTACCACCCTAGTTGCAGACTTAGTCTGCCTCTCAACTTTGTTAACGATCATTTTTGACCGTTTTTCCCTTCATAAAGGTCACCCTTTACTTCGAAAAAAATGCTCCAGGATCGAAATTCATCCTTATCTTTGTACTGATTTTCACCTTCCATCAGCTCTCTAAAACAGTGAGATAAGCACTACTTATATTCCCTTCATTGCTCAATTATATTTCAATTTATATGACGTAGTTACGTTCTTTAGTAAGTATGTTTTGTATTATAGGGGTTGCATTAATATTCTGTCAATGATTTTAAGCAATATTTATTTAGTATGTTTTACTAAAGGAGGTCACGTATGTAACTCATCAACGAATCTGCGAAGTAACAACTCCTGATAATAATAGGTTATGTTAACTTTATATGGAAGATTTTTATTTTTTTATTCCAAATATTTAGAATTAACATTAAAATAAATAATAGGAGAGGGGTTATGAAATAACAAATTATAAATAACGAGGAGATAGAGATGAAAATACAATTAAAAGCTGATTTAATGCTACTAATGGTTACATTTTTTTGGGGTGCATCCATCTTACTTACAAAGGTTGGCCTCAATTACATAGAAGAATATAATTTAATCGCATTACGTTTTATTATTGCTTTTCTTTTGTCAGGTATAGTATTTTACAAGCATTTAATCAAAATTGATTTTAAAACTGTAAAATATGCGTTTATATTAGCTTCTATTTTGTTTGTAGTTTATGTTTTTGCGACTTTTGGCACAAAGTATACAACTGTTTCTAATGCCGGTTTCTTAATGAGTCTCACAGTCATCTTTATTCCAGTGCTATCATCTATATTTTTAAAGCAAAGACCTGAAAAAAAAGTTGTATTGGGAATTGTTTTAACCATAGTAGGAATAGGATTATTAACGTTAAATAGCGAATTTAAGATAGCTTCTGGTGATATATTATGTATCTTATGTGCTTTATTTTATGCAGTTCATGTCATCGTTACTGGAACAATGACTAAGCATGTTAATTCAATTGCCCTTGGGATATTACAACTAGGTTTTGTTGGTCTATTTAGTATCATTTTCTCAATGTTTATGGAAACCCCAAAACTTCCTGACACTGTTGAATCATGGTCTTCAATCTTAGCCTTAAGCATATTTTGTACAGCAATAGCTTTCATTGTTCAAGTTATTGCACAGCAATATACCAGCCCTACACATACAGGTCTTATTTTTTCATTAGAACCTGTTTTTTCTGCAGGTTTTGCTTTCTTTTTCACGGGTGAAACTCTCACATTTAAAGGTTACTTAGGTGCAACACTCATATTATTAAGTGTATTAATTGCTGAACTAGATTTTAAAGATTTATTAAAACTAAATTATAAGAAAAATATGGAATGAATACTCCCCCACTTAGCAGAGCTGGAAGTGGGGGTTTCTAACGTTTCGACCTAACGGACGATTAACGTTAGTGGAGTTAACACACTGGCGAGCTGTTTCACGCCTAACCCCTCTATCCCGTTTGTCCATGCATTCGGGAATGCTTTTCGTAAAATATTAGCCGCAGCGTTTACGTCTGCATTAATGAAGATTCCCTTCGCAGAACGATACATACCACGCTTGATTCGTTTTCCTGAAAAAGTTGCATGCTTGTCATTTGTTCTATACGTTGGAATGAAGTCATAATCCAAAAAACTTGCTTTGGATGTATACGATTCTTCAATTACAATCACTTCGATACCTACTTTTTTTGCTTTATATGTAATCATTTGAATCAATACACTGTGTGGGATATGACAAAACGTTTGGTTCTGTTTCTTTCCCATATCCGTTTCCTGTTTCCAATTTTTGTTCTGACCAACCACGATTTTGCAAATTCTCTCTTCCTGCGCTCGTTTTACAATCTCATGACTTGCCTTATGAAAAAGATCTTTGATTTTCAGATAACGTTTTTGATGAAGTTTTTCTAATCTTTTCGAAGTATAAGGTCCTTCGTTTGTTTGTTTCCCTTGTCGAAGAACACTTGTAAAATCACTCTTTAATTTGTTGTAGAATTGATTGATGCTTTTGATCTGCTTGCCCTTCACAAGAACAGGTTTCATACCTGTGTTTGTGACAATAGTTGCAAGGTTATCAATGCCTAAATCAATTCCCATATAACGTCCATTCTCTTCAACGGATGATATTTTGGAAGGAGCATCTACCACCAATTCCACTACATATGCATGATATTTAGGAATCACACGAACTTGTTTCAGTTTGCCTTTGGCGCAACCTAATTTTCCAATATTTAATTGGTATTTTGTCTTTGGAAATTTTAAAAAGGTATGATGTTTAATGACACAGTCTTGGTTTGTATACAGCACCTCCTTTTCCACAGAACGAATATATTTGGGAATTCTCGGTTTTCCTGTATATTTGTTTGGATTTTGTTGATAATCTCGTAAGCTTGAAAAAAAGGAATGCCAGTTTTGAAATACAGTTTTCATGATGGATTGACTGGATTGTGTAGGTAAAGAACGATAATCTTTTTGAAGCATAGCTTTAAACAAGGCATCTAGAAAATAATAATCTACATGAGGATTTTCTTTCGTAGGTTTGGAAAACAAATTGCATTTGATTTCTTTCTGCTTTTCTTTCGGTTTCATCTTCTCTTTTGCTAATTTCTTTCGATAGGCAAGAAGCTGCGTATCATTCATCTTTTCGATATATTGATCTATCATATCCAACACTTCTTTTTGTAGGGGCTGTAACTCTTTTTCTTGTGTCAGTCCTGTATACACCTGACGTATATAAAAGTTGGTCGTATTGTACATATTCTTGGCATTCTGACAAGATTCTTGAAAGTAAGCATACATACGATGTCCTTTTTTAATCCAAATTTGAAATGTTTGATAGTTGGATTGTTGTTCCTGATTCTTTTTCATCTTTTCACCTCCTTCTTAAGAAGATTATACCAAGAAGGAACGTATGTTTCTATTATTTTCTGAAAATAAGATACACTTTTTCGATTCACCTCGCCACCTTCACGTACGTTTAGAGGTGGGAGTCCTCTCGAAAGGTATGATAGATATTACGCCATAGTAGATAAAGTGAAACTTCCATCAGTGGGGGTCTTACTGCCCAAAAATAGCGGGATAAAATACAAGCCACGTTGAGAATATTCATTTATATCATTTTAATTCTCCTAATCTAGATTTACTTCGAGTAAGACTGACTATGTGAATGAAAAAGAGCGCCCCTCTTCGATTCGGGCGCTCTTTTCGTTATGAACGGCTAAATAATCGCTTCCACCATGATTTCTTTTCTTCAACTGCATAAGATGATTATCATGTTCGTAGAAAGATACACCGTATCTATCATTCTATACTCTTTTGGTTGGATCTATTTTTTGACGTGATTTTCTGCGATACATAACGGTCCAAATGATTGCAAGTCCTATGAATCCATACGTGACTAAACTAGAGATTGCTAAAAACGTAGATACTGAAAGGCTATAGACAAGCACCACTTTCAGCAATGCTTCCCCTAATAAAACAATCCCCCACCCTGCTGTCATGATTCGCAATACTTTACGAAAGTAAGCATTGTTCCACTTATCAGCAAAAGCCGCCTGTTCTTTTTGCGTTTTTCCGACAGTAAACCGTAAGGCGAAATAATAAATTAGCGGTCTTCGAGTGATAAGAGAGCCAAGAAAAATTAATCCCATAACTCCTGTGACAAAGGATTCTCGAACCAAAATAAGTTTTTCGTCTCCGCCAATGAGAGCAGCCAGAATTCCAAGAATAAATCCGACTAACATAAATACTGCAAATGCATCCCATTTTCTATACTTCAGAAAATAGATTATAGTTTCTACTAAAGGAATCATTGTGGCAATTATGAGCGCTGTGATGTTCGACACATGGCCTAATAACAACTCGTAAACTAAAATGGGCAATGCCGCATTAATAAGTAAAGAAAGGATAATTCCACGTACAATTTGTTTTCGTTCCATGTTACATCCCCTCCTCTGCATAGATCCCATGAAATCCAAATGGAATATGATGAGGAACCTCTGCTCTTCCGATTTCATCCATGGTTTGAGCATCTAAAACCAATAAAAATGAACGTCCTTGAATTCCGCTAAGAACCACTGATAGTAAAATCCCCTCATCCTCTTTAGTGCCGTTAGGTGTAGCCACAAATACTGGTTCACCAGGATAACAATCTTCTTGAGACCAAATCTTATTCTCCCCTGTATGGGTATCAATTTTAATCAACTGATTATCCATATTCTCTGGGTGAAGAAGACTTGTACTTACACCATAAGCGTATCGATAATTTTGTCCATTGTACCTTTGGTAGTGAATTGATGGCAGTTCAATACTTTCTGATGATAAAATCTCTTCCACTGCAGCAGAACGACCTTCCTCTAAAATATAACGCTTAAATTGAGGGTGGGATCCGATTTGAGAATCGCCTGTAAGCTGATCAATGGAAAGATTCGTAACAGCTGAAGCTTCTTTTGAAATACACGCATCGATAATAACATCCTTACCTTGCTCAAACGCATTGATTACGTGAAAACCAAAACCCGCTTGGCTTTCCACTATGCGATGCAACTTTCCGTCCGCTTTACTGACAACGAGAAAACGTAAACCCTGTTCTGGCTTCCAAGTTAAACTATCTGTGAAATTCTTACCCGTCATTAACAACATGGGCTGAATGATTAAAGGAAATTCCAACAAAATAATATAATGATTTGTAATCGCAAAACTATGCATATAACCTGGTCGATCTGTTTCAATACTTCCAATTAATTTTCTGCGTGCTGTCATAGGATCGATAGTGTAAATATGGTAGTATGTTGTTCTTCCAAACTGAATAGTAAAATTGATGAGTTGACCACTGTGAGGATCTAAATGAGGATGAGCTGTAGTCATATGAGCTGGAATATTATCTTGAAATTGGTAGACACCTATAGTATTTAAAGTTAGCGGATCAAATTCGACCATCCCAGGCGATTCGGTTAAAGCCAGAAAATGATGGTCCATTTTCATAATATTAACGTTAGTGTTATTACTGCCTCTTGCGGTTCCAGTTGATCCAAAGCCAGCCACTTGTTCTCCCGCTTCCATTACATGATGATAGGCTTCGGTTCGTAGGAAGCGATTTGTATATGACACATTTCCATGACGAAACGAAAACTTATGGATCATCGCTAATCCATCGAACCAATGTCCACCTGTAAAGTGGGCAGGACCATTTCGAAACAGACTACCAGACAGCCATATAGGAATCTGTCCTTGAATTGGTAAGCTTCCAATATCCACTTCTTTATTTAAACTACTTAACCCTTTTTGAAAGGTATTCAATTCACATTCCTCCTTAAAATAACATACGTAGTATGCGAATAAAAAAGTCATGCAAGCTTTTTTGTAAATCTTGATGAAGTATTTGCTGAACGCGTATTCCTTAAGAAAGAACCATAAAAGTCATAAAATCGATCATCGGTTTAGTTTTATTACACAAACCGCCGATCGGTTGATCAATGAAAGTTTTTCATCAAATTTCTAACAAGTTAATATTACATTGAATGAAAACTCCCACCACTTATCTCCTTCGGATCTTGAAGTGGGGGTTTTTTCATCCCCCACTGATGGTTAGTTGAACCAATCGGGCGCATGCCAGCAGTTATCCCCCACCTCTCTTCCTCGTTTCTCTTTGAATCTTGAGGTGGGAATCTTACTGCCCAAAAATAGCGGGATAAAAATACAGTCACGTTAAAAATATTCATTTGTATCATTTTAATTCTCCTAATCTAGATCTATTCTGAATTAAAAAGAGCGCCCATCTTCGGCGCTCTTTTCATTATGAACGGCTTTACACCAGCGCCAATGTACACGTAGACACTAAATACAGCCCTTTCTACAAGAAAAGCGAGCATTTCTGCTCGCCTTTGTTATTATTTCATTCCCATTTGTCCTTTAGAAGACGCTTTACCATAAATACCTTTGTTTCTACATCCAAAGAATTAACTACAGACCGGTTCTTTTTCGTTTAGACCAAGCGTCTGCGCTGTTGAAGTATGAATTTCTTGGAAAAGCTCTGGGTTTTCCACTAGAGACACGCCATAAGAAGGAATCATTTCTTTTATTTTCGATTCCCACTCTTTCATATATTGCGGGAAGCATTTTTCTAATACCTCAAGCATAACGTGAACAGCAGTAGAAGCACCCGGAGAAGCTCCGAGCAATGCAGCTATCGAGCCATCAGCGGCACTAACAACTTCCGTACCAAATTGAAGTGTTCCTTTACCGGCATTAGTATCTTTGATAACTTGCACACGTTGACCCGCTACCACTATATCCCAATCCTCACTTTTGGCATTCGGAATAAACTCGCGTAATTCTTCCATGCGCTTTTCATTCGATAACATAACTTGCTGGATCAGGTATTTTGTCAATGACATCTCTTTTACGCCCGCCGCCAACATAGTGAAGACATTATTCGGTTTTACGGAACCTATCAAATCAAAATTTGAACCAGTTTTTAAGAACTTTGGTGAGAAGCCAGCAAACGGTCCAAACAGCAATGTTTTTTTGTTGTCGATATATCTTGTATCAAGATGCGGAACAGACATTGGAGGAGCACCAACCTTAGCTTTACCGTATACTTTTGCATGATGCTGCGCTGCAACTTCCGGATTGTTACATACCATAAATAGTCCGCTTACCGGGAACCCTCCAATATGTTTTGACTCAGGAATACCAGTTTTTTGTAGTAAAGGCAGACTTCCGCCCCCACCGCCGATAAAGACGAATTTTGCAGTATGGTATTCGATTTTACCGCTATCGATATCATGCACTTTCACTTCCCACGAGTCGTCGCTAGTACGTTTAATATCCTCAACACTATGCTTGTAGTTTATCTCGACGTTTTTACTCTGTAAGTAGTCAAACAGCATGCGTGTTAAAGCACCAAAGTTGACATCCGTTCCAGAGTCGATGTTTGTTGCCGCTATCGGTTCATTCGATGTACGGCCTTCCATGATAAGCGGAATCCATTCCTTCAATTTTTCAGGGTCATCGGAAAATTCCATTCCTTGAAACAGAGGATTTTTTGAAAGCGCTTCAAAACGTTTTTTCAAAAACGTTACATTTTTTTCCCCTTGTACTAAACTCATATGAGGTATTGGCATAATAAAGTCCTGCGGATTACGAATCAGATTGCTGTTTACAAGATAAGACCAAAACTGTCTTGAAAGCTGAAACTGTTCATTAATTTTTATAGCTTTGCTAATATCTATAGATCCGTCAGATTTTTCAGATGTATAGTTAAGCTCGCACAGTGCAGCATGGCCCGTACCCGCATTATTCCATTCGTTAGAGCTTTCTTCTCCTGCATTTGCGAGTTTCTCAAACACTTTGATTTCCCATTCAGGTACTAACTCTTTCAGTAATGATCCCAAAGTCGCGCTCATGACTCCGGCACCAATTAAGATAACGTCTGTTTTCTTCTGTATTTTGCTCATTATAACCTTCCCCATCCCCTATATTTGCAAAAAAGAGTAGGCGTTCCTGCTTAGCTGTCACCAAAAGCAAGGCGACACCTAGACCCCACCTAGGAACACATCTTTTCTGTCTCAATTATAACCATATCATATCATATTCTATTATAATTATTTATGGGGTAAAATATCTACTATTATCTGATAATTATATACTATTTATAACTGATAAAAAAGTGAAAATTCCATTCACAAGGCCCTAGGAACACACAAAAGTCAAGGCCTTAACTCCGCTTCTGGTAAGGATTAAGACTTTGGTTTGCCGTTACCAGTGACCGACACCCTCTAATTTTCGCCGTTACTTGTGGTATGTTTCTCCGCACTTAATAGAGAGTAAAACGTTTAAAAAGGAAACTTTAGTTAGTTTAAATGTATAATACTTTACATTCTCTCAAAAATATCCATATCATCTATAAGCTCGATTTTTCACAATCTGACCCTTTAATGGAGCAACATATTTGATATTCTCAAACAACTTTATTGTACAAACCAATATTTTGATTAGCCTTTTTTATAATCGGTTAAACTTTGTTTTAAACGGTCGAACTTTATTTCAAATCCACATTTCCTCTTTTATTATCTCTATTCATTTACACAACTATTTGTTCAAACTATCATAGAATATTACATCTAAAAAATATAATTTTTTCTATAGATAATTTAACATTTCTCTCCTTTTAATCTAGCACCTATTCTTCATCTCTCAATAAATAAAAAATTAACAATCAATTCTAAATTTTATCTTTTTTCCTATTATACTTTGTTATATTGTTGTATAATATTTTTGAAAGCGTTTATTATTTTAATATACATAATTTAAAACGTTTTTATTTGAACATTCATACATTCCAGACTATTTATGGTTGGTAATTCAATTCCAATTTATCACAATGTATGTAGCGATTTTATCGCACTGATTTACTTAATAATAGGAGTAATCCTCTGGGTGATAAGTAATTGTGAATGTTTTTTTACAAAACAGATAAGTAATAACGTTTTGTATTATGTAAATTATCGTAATAACATAAGAAATATAAAATGAATTGCACTCGTTACTATTTCATTCATATTGAAAGAAACAGCCTAACGAGTAGGAGGTTTTGTCAAATGACGACGAAGAATACAAATACAAACAACCCGTGGGCTAAGTTCCATGGTCCTAACCTTGGCTATGTCATTGAACAGTACGATCGTTATGTAGCTCAGGAAGGTTCTGTTGATCCGGAGTTAGAAGAGCTTTTTGCAAGATGGGGCGCTCCTCCTTTTCATGCAGATTTTACAAATGTAAACAGCAATGTCTCTAATTTTTCTTCTCAAAACAATACAGATATAGAAAAAGTTCTAAAAGCTGCAAAGGTTTTAGAAAATATTCGTTCATACGGTCACCTATCTGCACATATTAATCCGCTGGAGGAAAAAGTGGATGGGCAGTTTTCTTTAGAGGGACTAGGCGAAAATGATTTGAAAGCGATTTCAGCGAAAATGGTTTGGGCAAACGCACCTGCAGATGTTCAAACAGCATTTGATGCGGTTAATAGATTAAAAGATGTTTATTCAAAATCTTTAGCTTATGAGTTCGCTCATGTGCACGATAGCGAAGAACGCGCATGGCTGCAAGAAATGGTGGAATCAACTTCTCTGTATCATCCATTATCAAACGAAAAACGAATTGCAGTCTTAAAACGTTTAACAGCAGTCGAAGGTTTCGAGCAATTTTTGCATAAAACATTTGTTGGTCAAAAACGCTTTTCTATAGAAGGCGTTGACATGCTTGTCCCTATGCTTGATGAAATTATTTCTGAAGGCGCTAAGGGCGGCGTGAAAGATATTATGATTGGTATGGCTCACCGCGGACGTCTAAGCGTACTCGCTCATACATTAGAAAAACCTTACAGTCACATGTTTACTGAATTTAAGCATTCAGCACCGATGCAAGACAAGGACAAAAACAATGTCGGCTGGACGGGAGATGTTAAGTATCATTTAGGTAAAGAGCAATTAATTGACTCTGATGGTTCTCTTACTCGAGTTACATTAGCTAATAACCCAAGTCACTTAGAATTTGTAGACCCAGTTATTGAAGGTTTTGCACGTGCTGCTCAAGAGAATCGACAACAAGCAGGTTATCCTGAACAAGATGTTTCTAAATCTTTTGCAATTTTAGTGCATGGTGATGCTGCTTTCCCTGGTCAAGGTATCGTACCTGAGACGCTGAACTTAAGCAGACTGAAAGGTTATCAAACAGGCGGCACAATTCATATTATCGCCAATAATGCAGTCGGATTCACAACTGATAGTTCTGATTCCCGTTCTACAAGATATTCTAGTGACCTTGCGAAAGGCTTTGATATTCCGATTGTGCACGTAAATGCTGATGACCCTGAAGCTTGTCTTATTGCAGCTACTCTTGCTTTCCAATACCGTACGCTGTTCAAAAAGGATTTCCTAATTGACTTAATCGGATATCGCCGCTTTGGTCATAACGAAATGGATGATCCAGCAGTTACACAACCGAAAGTATATAAAAAGGTTAGCAAGCATCCTACTGTAAGAGCTTTATACGCTGAGCAATTACAAACAAAAGGAATTCTACATGTAGAAGAAGTTGAAACAATTACGCAATTCGTGCAAGAGCATTTGAAAGCTGAATATGCTCAAGTTTCTTCAGATAAAAAAGAAGTAAGTGCTAATATTCCAGTTCCAGAAGTAGTTGCAAATGGAATTCCACAAATGATGACAGGTATTCCATTAGAAACACTTCAAGAATTAAACACGAGTCTTCTGCAATGGCCGGAAGGTTTTAACGTATATCCAAAGTTGAAAAAAATTCTTGAACGCCGTGAGAGTGCATTTAAAGATGGTGGTAAGCTAGAATGGGCAAATGCCGAGGCGTTAGCGTTTGCTTCGATTTTACAGGACGGTACGCCAATTCGTCTAACAGGACAGGATTCAGAGCGCGGTACATTCGCACAGCGTCACATTGTACTACATGATACAGAAACGAATGAAACATATTCACCAATGCACCGTCTACCACAAGCTCGCGCTTCCTTCGCGGTTCATAATAGTCCGCTTTCAGAAGCTGCTGTTGTAGGATTTGAATATGGCTATAACGTATTTTCTCCTGAAACACTTACAATGTGGGAAGCACAATACGGAGATTTCTCTAACACAGCACAAGCATTGTTCGACCAATTTGTTTCAGCAGGAAGAGCAAAATGGGGACAAAGATCTGGACTTGTACTACTCCTTCCTCACGGTTATGAGGGTCAAGGTCCTGAGCATTCCAGCGCTCGTCCAGAACGTTTCTTACAGCTTGCTGCAGAGAATAACTGGACAGTTGCAAACTTAACAAGTGCAGCGCAATATTTCCATATCCTGCGCCGCCAAGCAGCAAGTCTTGGAACAGACTTTGTAAGACCATTAGTAATTATGACGCCAAAGAGCTTGTTACGTCATCCACTTACATCTTCACCTGCTTCTGAGCTAAGTGAAGGCAGCTTCCAAACTGTTCTAGAGCAACCGAACCTTGGAACAGATGCAAGTAAAGTGAAACGTCTTGTATTAACTACAGGTAAGATGGCAATCGACTTAGCAGTAGATGTTGAATCTAACAAACAAGAGCATAATCTAGATGAAGTGCATATCGTTCGCGTTGAACAACTGTATCCATTCCCTAAAGAAAAAATCCAAGCAATCGCTCAGCGTTATGAAAACTTGGAAGAAATCGTATGGGTACAAGAAGAACCAAGAAATATGGGCGCTTGGCACTATATCGCACCAATTCTATTCGAACTTGCTTCTGGCAATATGAAAGTGAACTATATTGGACGTCCGGACCGTTCAAGTCCATCAGGCGGCGATCCACATGTTCATAGAAAAGAGCAAGAGTTAATTATTAATCAAACACTTAATATCAATTTCAAGTTACAAGAAGAACAAGACTTCGTTCACAATAAGTAATAAAGTATTCCCATGAATGGGGGGCGTTCCCCCATTCATGTTTAGAGAAGATTATCACAAAACATATCAAATCAATTGTTAGGCAAATAGGGGAGGACATTTAAAATGATTGAAATTAAAGTACCTGAGCTTGCAGAATCTATTACAGAAGGAACTATTTCTCAATGGCTTATCAACGTAGGTGAAAAAGTTGAAAAAGGCGCAAGCGTTGTTGAGCTTGAAACAGATAAAGTCAATGTAGAAATCATTGCAGAAGATTCAGGTATTGTATCACAACTACTAGGAGAACCTGGAGACACAGTTGAAATTGGTGATGTTATCGCAATTTTAGATGCAAACGGAACTGCAGTAAGTACACCTGCTCCAGAGCAACCAAAACAAGAAGTTACTGAAGCGCCAAAAGCTGAGGCTCCAAGTGCAGCACCAAATAAAACACCTTTACAAGGCCTTCCAAATACGGATCGTCCTATCGCATCACCTGCTGCTAGAAAAATGGCACGTGAATTAGGAATCGACTTAAATGAAGTACGCAGCACTGATCCACTTGGCCGTGTAAGACCGCATGATGTACAAGCACATGCTACTGCGCCAAAAGAACAACCAAAACAAGAAAAACAAAGTCCAAAACCAGCTGCAACTACTGAGTTTGAAAAACCAGTTGAGCGCGTAAAAATGTCCCGCCGCCGTCAAACAATTGCAAATCGTCTTGTAGAAGTTCAACAAACGGCTGCAATGTTAACAACATTTAACGAAGTTGATATGACAGCTATCATGGAATTACGTAAAGAACGTAAAGATGCATTTGAAAAGAAACATGATGTTCGTCTTGGCTTCATGTCATTCTTCACAAAAGCAGTTGTAGCAGCACTAAAACAATTCCCATTATTAAATGCTGAAATTCAAGGTGATGAGCTTATCATTAAGAAATTCTATGATATCGGAATCGCTGTAGCAGCTCCAGATGGATTAGTTGTTCCTGTTGTACGTGATGCAAACCAATTAAACTTCGCTGAAATTGAGAGCGAAATTAGCAATCTTGGTAAAAAAGCTCGTGATAACAAACTTACACTGAAAGAACTACAAGGTGGAACATTCACAATTACAAACGGAGGCGTGTTCGGTTCTCTTATGTCAACACCAATCCTAAACAGCCCACAAGTAGGTATTCTCGGTATGCATAAAATCCAAGTAAGACCAGTTGCGATTGATGCAGAACGCATGGAAAATCGTCCAATGATGTACCTTGCTTTATCTTATGACCACCGCATTGTAGATGGAAAAGAGGCTGTTAGCTTCCTTGTTGCGGTTAAAGAAATGCTTGAAGATCCAAAATCACTATTACTAGAAGGTTGATCATTTTATAGATTGTAGAACCCCCTTGCATTTGCAAGGGGGTTTTCTTAATTTCTACTTCCATAAGAAGGTGCCGTTAAAACAAACAAAACATTCACCATATCCTCAGTCTCATTTTTAAACTTGTGCTTCATAAAAGGCGGAATTCGAATGACATCTCCTTCTTGTAAAACATACTCTTCCCCCTCAAGTACAACACAAGCTGTTCCTCTCATGATAATGGCAATCTCTTCTTTATTGTGCTTGTAGTGGCTTTCTGTCGTTTGTGAATTTGGATTTAAATCCATCATTAATATTTCTACATTTGCTTTCATAAAATCTGGAGTTAATATATCGTAGACAATATGTTCATTATTCGAACGATACACCTTTTTTCGTTCCTCTTTTCTGACAATCAATGATTCATGGTCAATATCATTTACAAATAATGTGAACAGCGGTACATTTAAAGCTTTTGCAATTATTTTTAATATATTTAATGAAGGATTTGCAATTCCTCTTTCTAATTGACTAATTAAAGATGTACTTATGCCTGTTATTTCCGAAAATTCTCGTATACTATATCCCTTACTTTTTCTATATTCTAAAATTGTATTCCCTAAACTATAGTTTGACATCATACAGCTCCTGATCGATTTTATTATTTTCATACAAATATACGATTACCGTTTAACATACTAAACATCGTCTTAATATATTGAACACTACACTCTCTGTTATATATACTATGATTAGTTAATTATAATAAACATTGTACAAAATAATAAACACTACATTTCCAAACTTTGAATAAATAGGAGGACTTTACTTTGAATCAACCACGCGCTCTTTTACTTTATTTTTTATTATTTTTCGGAGTTTTTGCTCTTTCAACATCAGCTATATTTGTAAAACTTTCTAGCGCTCCTGCACCTGTTATAGCCTTTTATCGGATGCTGTTCTCTACTATCCTTATATTACCTATGTTCTATTTTAATAAAAATGCTATGCAGGAAATTAGACATTTAACAAAAAAACAATGGATGCTAGGTAGCCTGTCTGGAGTTTTTCTTGCTATTCATTATATACTTTGGTTTGAATCTTTACGTTTTACATCTGTAGCAAGTTCAACTGTACTTGTTACACTTCAACCCTTATTCGCCTTCGTTGGAGGGTACTTCCTTTTTGGAGAAAGATTAAGAGGCCTTGCAATTGGAGGTGGAATATTTGCTGTTGCTGGTAGTTTTGTAATTGGCTGGGGAGATTTCAAAATCGGCGGTACAGCCTTATTTGGCGACATTCTTGCCTTGCTCGGAGCTGCTATGATAACAGCTTATTTCTTAATCGGACAACACTTAAGAAAAAGTTTATCCCTATTCCCTTATACCTTTATTGGTTATGCAACTAGTTCCTTATTCCTATTTGGATATTCGTTTACTCTAGGATATCCTCTAACAGGTCACTCATCATATGACTGGCTATGGTTCTTTTGTTTAGCATTTATTTCAACATTACTTGGGCAAACAATTTTTAATTGGCTCATTAAATGGCTCAATACTTCAACGATCTCAATGAGTATATTAGGTGAACCAGTTGGGACATGTGTATTAGCTTATTTTATTCTGCATGAGGTAGTTACTGTTCAGCAATTGGTAGGGTCTAGTATTATATTAACGGGTATCTTTTTATTCTTAATGTACAATAAACCTGTAAAGTTAGAAAACAAAACGAGACATACAAAAATAACAGTAGACTAACACTAAGAAATTATCGTAATCTACTATTTATAAACTAACATATAGACAAGGTGACAAAATGGAATTAGGAAACTTCTTTTTTAATACGCTTATTACAACCTTTATACAGTTAGCTTCGTTAGTAGGATGCATTATTTTAGTTGGACTTTTATTAGGATATTTAGAAAATCGTTCCCGAACATATTGGACAATGGCCTTTGGAAGAAATGGGTTCCTCTTAACTTCATGGATTGGAACACCCATTCACGAATTCGGGCATGCATTTATGTGTGTCTTGTTTCGACATAAAATCGTGGATATTCAGTGGTTTCCAACGAATACGAGTAACGGGTATTTAGGATATGTGCAGCACGAATATAATCCTAAAAGTATATATCAAAAAATAGGTAATTTCTTTATCGGCATTGCCCCTATTTTTTCTGGAATTGCCGCGCTAGTTGGTTTAATGTATTTTCTTACACCGCACTCATACGCGGCATTTATGAATGATATTGAAACAAATATTCAGCCAAACGGCGTCATGAGTAATATGATAAAAAGCACTGTTTTATCTTCTATCCTATTATTGAAAAGCCTTTTTACTATTAACAATCTATTAAATCCTTATTTTTGGCTATTTCTCATTCTTGCAATCTGTATCTCTACGCATATTGCCTTAAGTAAACCCGATATAAAAGGTGCATTAGATGGACTTATTACAATCTTCTTGTTCCTATTCCTTTTCAACGTTATAGGAGGCCTTCTTCATTTTGATAGTCATACAATTATCTCAAATATAGCGAAGTATAATGCTTACTTCCTTGCTTTTTCTAGCATCGCTATTTTATTTTCATGCATCACGCTTGCCATCAGCTATATTCTTTACAAGATAAAACGTAAATGCATCTAGATATTCACACACTAAAAAATAAGAGGAATTGCCCTTCATCTGACCCTTTTAGATTAGATGAAGGGCAATTTTTTTCATGTTTTGACAAGCAGCAGTGAGATGTTGAGAAATAAACAACAATAAAGTTAGTTATTGGAGTAGTATGAGGATTTTGTGGACTTACAAAGTTAAAGGTACAATGCTTGACATGTTAGCATTCATAGTTAATTTTAATGAAGCCCCCCCTATTGACTGCAATAATTGCAGCGCCCCTTCCTTTTGTAATAATAGAAAATTGTAGCCACTCCCAACGCGATTCCCCAAATTGGAAATAACAAGAGAGGCGTTGATGCTCCCCAATTCTGAAAATTGCTGCTAAAAGAGAAATCAAGGACGATCTGAATACCAGCAACGGTTAACATTATAGAGACAAATCCAGCAGGAATGATGGCCAGAGCAGGAGGTACGCGCTTCCCAGCCAAAAACGGAATCCAACGAGGAAAGATTTCTCCCCACGGCTTTATAAGTCCGCGAGTAAGAATGGCTCCACTAATCGATACCAAAGCTAGGCCTGCTCCAGCCCATACAGCCCCTGAATCTTGAAGACTTTGAAATAATTCCTTTGTAATCCCTAGAGGTATTCCCAACAGCCATGCAATGCGGGTAATATCGTAATAAGCAGGGGCAAGGATCGCAACATAGGTTGCTAATCTTCCCCAGCGCGCCATAGAATTGGAAATCATCGAACGCTTCGTGCCATTTTTATACCCACAATATCTGCAAGCATCTCTGGATTGACGTTGAAAGGACAAGGCCGTCGCTGCCCATAGCACTCCTCCTACAAGACAAATAAATTGATTTACCACCGGCCATGTCATGTGATCAAAATAATGTAACGATAGTCCGAAAAGAGTCCCAATCAAGCAAATAGGAGCATAAGCTACTAACATAATTGCGCGGGTATCCGGGATTGTAAAGCAAAGAATCATCGCGACGCTCCAAGCATAAAAAATTAGAATCGTTCGGATAAAACCACGCACTTTGAACTTGAACATAAAAAGCACCACCACGCCAAAAAAACAAAGAATAGCAATGACTGGCCCTGTATCAGTAGCTGTAACATGTTTAAAAAATGAATGTAACGCATTCGGATCGTTCATCAAGCCTAATGGAAAACCTAAGCCTCCAAGTGACCAATACATCCCCAACGTACCATAAATAAGCGTCCAAATGATTGCTGCATATCGAACCCATTCTGGCCAACGCCTCCACCAGCGAAACAATGCATGTTTCGCTCCGGTCATCTTGGAATGAGATGCAGTATTCAAATTTACGGGATCCATGAAGATCACCACTCCTTATATGGTATTTCTTTTAGTATATGGTACGCTAGTAAACGGGAGGTAAACAGCCGATAAATTTCACCTTAAATTTGCGCCAATAACAACCTAATCGACAGAGAAGTCCCTTCGTTCGGCTTACTGATGACGATTAATTTTCCACCATGTGCTTCAATTAGTTGCCTCGCAATGGACAATCCCAAGCCCGAGCGTTCGGAGGGTATTATTACTGCATCACTTTTTACAAACGACTCACTAAATCCAATCCCGTTATCTTTAATCTGGATTTCCGCCATCCGGTCATAAAGCTGCGAAATACAAATCGCAATCTCGGTGCCTTCTGGATTATGGACAACGGCATTGACAAGTAAATTACGGATAGCGCGTGTCAACAGCTTTGGATCGCAAGTTACAAAAATTTGTTCTGGCTCCGAATCCATAATAAACAGATGACCGGTCGCCCAAGGTGCACTACTAACATCCGCCATTGCTCTGCGTACGAGTTCAACTATATCCACTTCCTCGACCTTTAGAGGAATCTGGCCCTGAATCGTTTCATTGAGATCCTGCACCATTTCTTTCAGGTGAGCCGATTTCTGTTGAATGATAGACAAGAATTCCCTCTGTTCCATTTCACTCCATTGATACTCCGTATTTATCAGCATGGCGGAATAACAGGATATATAAGTTAATGGTGTTTTTAAATCATGCGATATCCCTCGAATCCATTCTTGTTTCGCTTGTTCCGACTCCCGCAACTCTTTTTCGTTTTTTTGGAGTGTGCTCCCAAGCATCCGTAAATGCTCGAACACTTCCTTATAGACTGCATATGGAAATTTCAACGTTCCGCTTTTACGAGAGTGGATCTCATCCCAGCGCATAGGAAAATCATATTGACCGTTTGCCAAACGTCTAATCCAAACAATAATGAAATAAATCGGCTTCCCAAGATACCACCCAATCAGAAGCAGGGTCAGAAGAAAAAGTAGGGCGCACACCACCAATACATAAAGCGTAAAGATGTCTGAACTGTTTCCATCCGTGATTGTTTGTGGCCAAAAAAGCCAAGCTGTCCCAATGACAATTATTTGAATACAAACAAACAGAAAAAAGAAAGCTATTAGCAGTTGCAATGCTATACGAAGCATAACGTTCATTGTTCTAACCTCCTGCGGGTGGAACAAATTTATATCCGATTCCTCTCAAGGTAACAATCAATGTGGGGTTAGACGGATCAACTTCAAGCTTCTTTCTAAGTCTGGAGATGTGGATAACGACTGTTTTCTCATCCCCTTGCACCATTGTACCCCACACTTGCTCATATAATTGCTGAGCGGTAAATACCTGATTTGGATGTTTACAAAAATAGAGAAGTAGTTCAAGTTCTTTAGCCGGACAAGGAGTATCTACATTGTTAACGATAAGTTGACCGGTAGTACGGCTAACCGAAAAAGTATTATACTGATACAAATCCTCAGCGCTTACAACATCAGACGCATAGAGAGTGCTCCGTCTCAAATGTGCCTGAATTCGTGCAATAACTTCCATCGGATTGAACGGTTTGGTTACATAATCGTCCCCGCCTAAATACAGCCCCTGCAACTTATCCAAATCACTAGAACGTGCGCTAAGAAATAGAATAGGGGTTCTTATGGTTTTACGTAACTCCATACACAAGGAAAATCCGTCCATATCAGGAAGCATGACATCAAGCACAATTATATCAAAGCGTGTTGTTCGAACAGCCATGAGCGCATCAGCAGCGGAACTGGCTTTAGTAACATGGATATACCCTTCTTTTCGAAGAAGATTCTCAAGCATAGTTAAAATACCTTCCTCGTCATCAACCACTAATATCGCTTCATTCCGCATGATTCCAACCACCTTTGTAATAAGATATAATAAAGTGAAACTTCCGTCAGTGGGGGTTTTCTTCATCCCCCACTGACGGAAAGCTCTCACCAATCGGGCTTTTACGGGCAGTTATCCCACACCTATCTTCTTTGCTTCTCTCTGCATCTTGAGGTGGGGGTCTTACTGCCCGTTAATGCGGGATAAAAATCGAATCTTCAAGATTTTGGACAATTTCTGATAGCTTAATAATGATAATTACCTTCCCAAAGGGTGAATTCACATAAAATAAAAATCTTTGTTTAAGGATGTTGTTGAACTTCTTATTTAAATAATTTTACCTATAAGCATACGAAGGAAATATAACCTAAGGCTAAAGAAGAGTAGTAGAAGTTAGTATTCTATTATTTTGTCATTGTAATAATACAACCTTATCAAGATTAAAGTGGTAATACGAATTGATTTTAGAAGAATATAAAAAACGTGCATCAGAGCAGGAAGATTGGGAACTAGGATGGGAAGCAATTTCAGAAATAAAGCATCTCTTGAAAAAAGAGATGCTTTATTCTGCCCTTCTTGCTGCTTGCTGCAACGGATCCCACACACTGTTGTAAGGAGGAGAGTAACTTAAATCTACATCTTCTAAATCATGAATCGACATTTTATGGAACAGTGCCATCGCAAGTACATCTACTCTTTTATCCACGCCCTGCTCTCCTATAAATTGTCCGCCTAACAATTGCTGTGTGTCTGTTCGATACAATAATTTCACGTGCAGTGGTTTCTTACTCGGATAATATCCCGCTATGTTTGTCGCATCAATTTTTACAATTTCATATGGTATTTGTAATTGTTTCGCTTCTTTTTCATTCAAACCTGTTCGTCCTAATGTTATATCCATAAATTTCATAATCGCTGTCCCGACAATCCCTTTAAACGCTCTTCGTTTATCAACCATGTTCAGTCCTGCAATTCGTCCTTGTTTGTTTGCCGTTGTTCCAAGCGGGATATGGTCATGTTTTTCTTTTATAATGTGGTACTGCGTAGCACAGTCTCCTGCCGCATAAATGTCCTCTATATTTGTTTGCATATAAGCGTTAACTTGGATAGCGCCTTTTGGGTTTCTGATTATTTCTGTTCCTTCTAGAAAATCAGTATTTGGTTTGACTCCAACTGATACTAAAACAAGATCTGTTTTGTACGTTCCTTTATCTGTTTCCACAGATTCAACATGCTCTTTTCCTTGAAACGATTTCACATTTTCATTTGTAAGTATCTCAATGTTATGTTTCTTTGCTTCTTCATGAATATATGCTGCCATATCCTCATCGAAAACAGTACCTATATGTTGATTTCTCTCAATCATACGCACTTTTTTACCGAGTTCAACAAATGTTTCTGCCATTTCGAGACCGATTGCCCCGCCGCCAATTATCGTAACATGTTCAACTTTCTGATTATGAAGTGTCTCCATAATTCGCTTTGCATCTGGAATCGTTTTTAATACATGAACCCCTTGTAATTTACTCCCTCTCCAGTCCGGCATAATCGGATGCACTCCAGTTGCAATTAGTAAACGATCATATTCATATTCAAATGGCTCTGATGTTTGCGTATGTATGATGCCGCACACTTTTTTACTTGCTGGATCTACACGTGTCACTTCATGATACACTTTGGCATCAATTTGATACTTGTTTCGAAACGTATCAACGTCCCTAGCAATTAAGTTTTCAGTAGACTCAATCACTCCGCTAATCGCATAAGGAAGACCGCACTGCGCATACGAATAGATGTCGCCTTTTTCTAAAGTTATTACACTTGCTTCTTGGTCATTACGAACAATTTGCATTGCTGCACTCATTCCGGCTGCATCTCCGCCTATAATAACGTATTTCACCGTATCACTCCTTATCATCATCTATCGTTTACATTTCCCATATTTTTCATTTATCAGTCATTTTTTTATATTCTTCATTAACATTGTGAGCCCTTTTTTAATAGCAGTTTGTATAAACATTCCCCCTCAATCATTCTCCCTGTATCTTCAAATCCAATACTTTCATACAGTTGTTTTGCAACTAAATTTTTCGGTGCAAAAGATAAAAAAATTTCATTACAATTAGCATCTTTTCTCAGCTCTTCTATTACATGTAATAGCGCTGTCCTCCCGTAACCTTTTCCTTGATATTTATGATCTATCATGAGTCTACATATTTCAAAAAAGTTATGTTGTTCACAATACCCATACATTGTAAATCCGACCATTGTTTCATCGTTGTATATTGCCTTCGTAATCCAACCTTTTTGGACTTTCGACTGCGCCAATGATAAAGCATTTGAAGCAACAAACTCTTCACAAATAAAATGTTTGTCCTCTATATTTGTAGTTAGGAATATACATTCTATCCAATTCTCATTTGTAATATCTCTTAAGTTTATACTCATCCCATGCCCACTCTCTCTTCTTTAGTCTACGAAATTATATATTTCTACAAACAAAAACACTTCTCCTATAAGAGAAGCGTTTCTTTACATAATCAAATACCACACTAAAACCTCTCCTACCACAATCAAAACGGCTCCAAAAATCATAAGCGTCGTCTTCTTTAGCAACTCATTTTCCCGAAATGGAATGTTACATAAATAAGCGCCAAGCGTAATGCGTGATGGGCATGCAATGGTAGCAAAAGAAGAACTTGTATTTTGCACCGTCGTGACGAATTGCCACGGAAGTCCCACATTTTGCGCTGTTTGCATTTGTAATTTAATAAACATGGCGTTTGACCCGGCATTACTTCCTGTTAAAAAACCGCCAATACCACCGATAAATGGTGCAACAAAAACAAACATCATTCCAAATGTATGGCCAGCTGCTTCCGCTAATAACATATGCATACCTGATGCACCCATTAGTTCCGAAATGGCAATAAACATGGTCGTTGTAATCGCAAATGGGATCCATTGTTTCACTGTTTGCAGCAATGACTGCTTTATTATAATAGAAGGAACTCGGAAGAAAATAATGGTAAATAAACACGTAATCCCAAGCCAAAACCCTGGTGAATACAATAATTCAAGCTTGTAAGAATAAGATGGTAGGTTAATAACCACATGTGATTGTAACGCACTATGAAACGATGGAATCAAACGAGAGAACAATATACAGACTGTCAAAAATAAATACGGGCTAATAATCTTTACAATAGAAACTTCCTGCTGCTGGGCAGCAGCATGTTCCGAGTATGCTTGCCTCTGTTGTTTTGCTGTCATTTTAATGATGATAAATCCAAATGTTATCGTTACAATCGCACTTAAAATCCCAGCTAATTCAACGCTCACATATACATTAGACAAATAAATAGATAACGAGAATAATAGAAAAAATCCCGTTGCTTCTTTCCATTTTTGTACCACCGCAGACCAGCCACCAACTATATATAAAGAAAGCATGATAAAATACGCAAATATCGGGATACTTAATAGCGCTGTACCAGATCCAAGTTGTACTAAAGGCATACCAATAAGCCCTGATCCAATAATTGTTCCAGTTGCCATCGCTCCCCATGAGCTTGCTAATAAACCGATAAATGAAAGTAAAACTGCTTGAAACGGTTTATAACCAAGTGAAATAAAAATAGGAGCCGCCACCATAAAGCCAATTCCAAAACCACTTACCGATTCAATAAGAGGACAAATTCCAAAACACATTAGGAGCATTTGCAATAAACGGTCATGTGTAACATGTTCCATAAAGCGAGCAACTTGATTGATATACCCCATTTTATTCATAAGGTGAAATAAAAAAATACCGAAAAACAAAACATATCCGACGATAAAACAAATTAAACCACCCTTAATCGTCGCATGAACAACCTCCCCTATTCGCAAGCGAAACATCGGTGATAGTAAAACGATTCCGCTGCATACAACATAAGAAATTAACGAAGCTTTAAGAGATGTTTGCTTGAATACAAATAAACAAATAAAAATCATTACAATCGGAATAAGAGCCAGCAATACCGCCATACAATCATCTCATTTCTTGGAAGATACAATTGTATTTATTATATAATAGAAGAAAGAATTTTCAATCAATTAAGAAATAGTTTTTCGTTATCTATTTGAGGGCACAAATAGAAGGAGGAGGCTACCTTAACAAGCAGCCTCTCCCTTCTATCCCGCTATTCGCCCCACCTTAAGATCCAGAAATAGGTGGGGGCCCGTAAAAGCCCAATTGGGCGGGCTTTCCGTCAGTGGTGAATGAAGAACTCCACCACTGACGAAGGTTTCACTTTATTTCACTGCAGCAATGAGCTCGCGAATTTCATCTTGCTTTTCATTTTCTAACAGCTCAATCACTTTACTTCCGACCACAACTCCATCACATAATTTAATCATTTCTTCTATTTGCTCCGTTGTTGATATGCCAAATCCTGCAACAACTGGAAGCTGAACATGCGCTTTCACCTTTTCTAAATAAGCTTGCAATTCTTGCTCGAAATCACGCCGTACCCCAGTTACACCAGCTACTGTAACAGCATATACAAACCCTTGTGATTCACTTGTAATCTTTTGAATTCGTTCAATCGAACTCGTTACCGTTACAAGCGGAATAAGAGCAATCTGTGCCCCGCGCAATAGCGGGGCAATAATATCTTGTTCTTCATATGGAAGATCTGGAACGATAATCCCATCGACGCCTGCTTCAATGCACCTTCCAATAAAACGTTCTTTCCCGAACGCTAAAATAGGGTTTAAATACGTCATTAAAACAAATGGGATTTGCACTTCTTTCCTTACTTCCGCAAGTGCTTGGAAGATTCCTTCAAGCGTTGTTCCGTTTTCTAGTGCTCGTTTTCCTGCCCTTTGAATGGTCGGTCCATCTGCAACTGGGTCAGAAAAAGGAATGCCAATTTCAACAATGCTTGCCCCGGCTTCATCTAAAAAACGAATTTGTTCTTGTAAATCGCCATCTCCCCCCATTACGTACGGGATGAATGCTTTTTCTCCATTTTGAAATGCTGCAGTAATTCTTTCTACACCCATCATTTACACCTCTTCCATATAACGTTTTATACTTTCTACATCTTTATCCCCGCGCCCAGATAAACAAATAACAAGTCCCTCATCTTTTTTCATAGTTGGTGCTAGTTTAAGTGCATACGCCACAGCGTGTGAGCTTTCTAACGCCGGGATAATCCCTTCTTTTTTCGTTAACAACTGAAAAGCATGCAGCGCTTCTTCATCTGTTATCGAATGATAAGATACACGGCCAATGTCTTTTAATAAGCTATGCTCCGGCCCAACCCCTGGGTAATCCAGCCCTGCTGAAATGGAGTGGGCTTCTTGAATTTGTCCTTCTTCATTTTGCAGAAGATACATCATAGACCCGTGCAAAACACCAACGCTTCCTTTCGTTAATGTTGCCGCATGCTTCTCTGTATGAACCCCTTTACCTGCTGCTTCTACGCCGTAAAGAGCAACTTCTTCATCTTGTACGAATGGATAAAACATTCCCATCGCATTACTGCCGCCGCCAATACAAGCTACAACTGCTTCTGGTAATTTCCCTTCTAACTCCGCATATTGCTTCTTCGTTTCCTTACCAATTACACTTTGAAAATCACGTACGATTTGTGGAAACGGATGCGGTCCAAGGACAGATTCCATAACGTAGTGCGTATCATGTACATGTGCAACCCAGTAGCGAAGCGCCTCATTTACTGCATCTTTTAGCGTCCCGCTTCCTGCTGCGACACTTTCAACTTTCGCACCTAGTAATTCCATCCGAAAAACATTTAGTTTTTGGCGTTTTACATCCTCTTCTCCCATGAAAATAACGCACTCTAAACCAAGCAAGGCACATACAGTTGCTGTTGCTACCCCGTGCTGTCCAGCACCAGTTTCAGCCACAACTTTTTTCTTACCCATTCGCACTGCTAGAAGCGCCTGCCCAATTGTGTTGTTAATTTTATGAGCTCCTGTATGATTTAAATCTTCTCGCTTTAAATAAATTTTTGCTCCGCCGCAATACTTCGTAAGATTTTCTGCAAAATACAGAGGTGTTTCTCTCCCGACATATGTTTGTAAATAATGCTCTAACTCTTCTTGAAATGCTTCATCTTGCATTGCTTCTTTATATGCTGCTTCTAACTCTAAAACAGACTGCATTAACGTTTCTGGGACATAACGTCCTCCATAAATACCGTAATGACCTTTTTCATCTGGATATGCATATTTCATCTTTAACACTCCTTCGCTTTCGTTATGAATCTTTTCATTTTCTCGATATCTTTTTTACCATCTGTTTCAACACCACTGCTCACATCAACCATATATGGTTGAACCATTTCAATTGCTTTTGTAATATTTTCAAGATGTAATCCACCAGCTAATATACACTTTTTCCTAATAGCATTTGGCATGTGCTGTAATAACTCCCATGAAAATGTTTTGCCATTCCCACCATGAAATTTCTCTTTTGGACTATCAAATAATATAAAATCAGTTTCATATTCTTGTGCTCGTTCTATATCTTCTCTCGAACTTACACCAACCGCTTTTATAGACGGAATATTCAATCTTTTGATGTGGTGATTTTGTTCGTCCCCATGAAACTGTACATGCGTTAAACCACAATACGTTACAATTTTCTGGATCACTTCGATTGGCTCATTTACGAAAACGCCAACTTTCATCACATTCATCGGAAGCTCTTCAATAATTTGTTTTGCCTGCTCTGGCGTAATTTCCCGCTTACTTTTCGCAAATACAAATCCGATGGCATCAACGCCGTATTCACAGGCGGCTTTTGCTGTTTCGATGTCGGTAATACCGCAAATTTTCACTTTCATATCGTCACCTTCAGCGATTGAAAAAAGTCTCCAACAGACGGTGCTGTCATGAACGCTTCTCCGACAAGAATTCCTTTTGCACCGGCTTGCTTGACACGTATAATATCTTCTTTTGTATGAATGCCGCTCTCACTAATCCAAAGTACGTTTTGTTCATTTAACCGTTTCCCGAGCTTTTCCGTTGTACTTAAATCAACTTCAAATGTTTTCAAGTTTCGATTGTTTACTCCAACGACGTCAGGATTTAGCTCTAATGCCGTTTCTAACTCCTCTTCATTATGAATCTCTACAATTGCTTCTAAGCCGAGCTCCTTTACATACTCATACAACTCAAATAATTTTTCTTTTGTTAATGCAGCAACAATGAGTAAAATCAGGTTAGCTCCCGCATCATATGCCCGGTCAATCTGGATGCTATCAATGATAAAATCTTTACATAAAAGCGGTATATTCGTATGTGCTCTTACCGTTTCTAAATCATGAAAAGAGCCCTTAAAAAATTGATTATCTGTTAAAACAGAAATTGCTCCAGCACCGCTTGTTTCATAGATCTGTGCTTGTTTGGCGACATCAACATGTAAGTTGATATCCCCTTTAGACGGTGAGGCACGTTTTATCTCTGCAATCACAGTAAATTGCTGCAGCGCTTTTACAAGAGAATAAGATGTACGAGTTTCCTTCACTGGTGTATACGTTTCATATAACACCGCTACTTCTTTCTTTTTTTGCTCGATAATTTTTGTTAAAATGCTTTCCATTTAGTTCACCCTTTCTAGCTTTTTATTACTTGCAGCAATTAATAGATTTAATTTCTCTAACGCCTTTCCCGAATCAATACTATGAGCCGCTAAGCGAATGCAATCTTCAATTGTTCCTGCTTTTCCGTTTGCAAAAAGAGCAAGACCTGCATTGAATAACACTGTATCACGGTATACGCTATCTTCTCCGCGCAAGACGTTTAATGTAATATTGGCATTTTCCTTTGCATTTCCGCCTCTAATGGCTTCGTTTTTCACACGTGAAAATCCATACTCTTCTGGAGAAATACTTACTTCGATAATCTTGTTATCTTTTAAAAGTGCTGCGTGATTCTCTCCTTGCAAAGATGCTTCATCTAAAAATCCACTCCCATTTACAACAATTGCTTGTTTTCTGCCAAGCTTCTGCAGTACCTTTGCTACTGGAAGTAACATCTCTCGTTTATAAATACCAACGAACTGTGTTTCTAAGTGAATTGGATTTGTAAGTGGTCCAATCAAATTAAAGATTGTTGGAACATTTAATTCTTTTCTTACTTTCATAATGCGGCGCAGTGCTGGATGCATCGCCGGTGCAAATAGAAAGGCAATCCCGACTTTCTCTAACAAATAATCAATTTGCTTTGGCGTACATGCAATATTGACACCGAGTTCCTCTAATAAATCCGCACTTCCTGTTTTACTAGAAACGGCACGGTTGCCATGTTTCGCAACTTTTACACCGGCACCAGCAAGCACGAAGGCTGATGTTGTACTCACATTAAATGTTTGTGCACCATCTCCGCCCGTTCCGCAATTGTCCATCGCACCTACAATATGATTAGAAAATGGCAATGCTTTTTCACGAAGAGCTCGAACAAGACCATATATTTCATCCGCCGTTTCTCCCTTTGCTTTTAACACTGCTAAAAAAGCTGCAATTTCACTTTCTAAAATATCTTCGCTTAATAGCGCAATCCCTGCTTCATACATTTCATGTTCCGTTAAATCCTGCCTCTCTACTAATTTTCGAAGATAACTGTTCATACTCTCTCCACCTCTTTCACATTGGTTAAAAATGCCTGTATTAATTTTCCGCCTTCTTCAGTTGCAATTGATTCCGGATGAAATTGTAATCCGAAAAGCGGATAATAGTGATGACGAACTGCCATTATTTCTCCGTCATCCATCGCTGTAGCTAATACATCAAAACAATTAGGAAGAGTATGCTGCTCTGCTACGAGTGAATGGTAACGCATCGCTGTCAGCGGCTGTTTTACATACGAGAATATCGATGTACCATTATGTTTCACAAGTGACGTTTTCCCATGTTTAATCCGCTCTGCTTGAACAATTTCTCCACCAAAAGCAGTAACAATTGCTTGATGCCCAAGACAAATACCAAGAATCGGAATACTTTTATAAAAATGTTGAATCACTTCAATACAAATCCCTGCATCTTCTGGTCTTCCAGGTCCTGGAGAAAGAATAATTGCTTGCGGCTTCATTTCCTCCAATTCTTGAATCGTCACTTTATCGTTACGTAGTACAACGACGTTCTCTGCGCTGGAACCTAACAATTGATACAAGTTATATGTGAATGAATCATAATTATCAATGATAACAATCATTTCATTACCTCCAAGAGCGCTTTTGCTTTATTTAATGTTTCTTCATATTCGGCTGCAGGATTCGAATCATACACAATACCAGCCCCTGCCTGTACATATGCTTTTTCATCTTTTACAACCATTGTTCGTATAGCAAGTGCCATATCCATATTCCCCGAGAAAGAAATATAGCCAACTGCTCCGGCATACACATTTCGTTTTTCTGTTTCTAATTCATTAATAATTTCCATTGCCCTAATTTTTGGAGCTCCCGATACAGTTCCTGCCGGCAAGCAATACGCTAACGCATCAAAGCAGTTCATATTTTTTCGCAATGTTCCGGAAACTTCAGATACAATATGCATCACATGTGAATATTTCTCGATTTTCATATATTTATCTAATTGAACTGAACCAACCTCACTCACCCGTCCAATATCATTACGTCCTAAATCGACCAGCATCATATGCTCCGCTCGCTCCTTCTCGTTTGCAAGCAACTCTTTCGCTATCTTTTCATCCTCTTCTTTCGTTTTTCCGCGTGGCCTTGTTCCTGCAATTGGATTCGTCATAACCTTTTCATCTCGTACAGAAAGTAAGCTTTCCGGTGAAGAACCGAGTACAACATAATCTTGAAAATCAATATAAAACATATAGGGAGACGGATTCGCGGTGCGAAGCCGGCGATATAACGCAAATGGATTTCCTACAAAATCACTTTGCAAACGCTGCGATAACACAACTTGAAAAATATCCCCTGCCCGAATATGTTCCTTTGCCTGTTCAACCATTTCGTAAAACCTTTCTTCTGTTACAGAAGATGTAAATGTTAAAGAAGCATACAGCTCTTTCACATGTTCCTCTGATTCATGTAACAATTCCTGTTTATATACTTGCAGCTGCTCGTAAACTTCTTCATACGAGTCCATATCATCGCCTTGATACACATATACAAACGATAGCTTTTGTCGTAGATGATCATACACAACAAACATACGATAAAGTAGCACATGCACTTCTGGAATATTTAATGGGTCAGACAACATTTCTCCAATATCTTCATATTGCCGAATGACATCATAACCAATATAACCAACTGCTCCTCCGCAAAACGGAAATGGGCTTTCAACTTTATTTGGTGCAAGTATTCTTTCCAGTTCCTTTAATACGTTTCCGTTTACCTTTTCAGTCACACCATTTATCGTAATCTCTACTTCCTTGCCAATACTTTTAATTTCTCCGTAAGGGTTACACCCTAAATAAGAATAACGTCCTTTATCTTGATGAAGCTGCGAGCTTTCGAGTAAAAATTTTTTCTCACCTTTCATACGGCGATATAAAGCAATCGGTGTTAAACTATCGCCTTCTTCCTCTTGAATAACAAGAAAGGTTTTCCCTTGTTGTTTTCGCATCATAAATTGTTCTTTCGTTATCATGACTGTCACCTCTCTATTCAAAATAAAAAAGTCCCCTGCATATGGAAATATGCAGAGGACGATAAATTTACCGCGGTACCACCTCTTGTTGGATGCAAAGCATCCCGCTTTTTCAGGTACAATATTATACCCAATCCTTGTAACGGCGGAACCCGGGTTGCCTACTTATAGTTCAGCATACCTCTCGTAAGCCCATTCCGTACTTGGCACCGCACCGGGCTCTCACCTACCCCCGGCTCTCTGGAACGTCTCCAATGTACGTACTCTTCTTACTCATCGATTTATCATATTCATTTTTTTCTACACAAAAAGGGAGTACTCATCCTATAAAAAGGACGGGTACTCCCGTGGTGCCACCTTAATTCGTTACAAAAGTAACGCACTTTTCCGTATCGAAATACAATACGTGTCTCTTGTAACGATGAGATCTTTTCGCCAAAGCCTACTTTTTTCGTTTCGGTTTGGAAGCTCCGAAGCCCATTCCATATTACTTTCATACTGATTCGCACCAACCATCAGCTCTCTGACATGTCCATAATATGTACTCTTCTTCATCAACGCTTACGTTTTTAAATTTGAACTCATTATATGCTTTTCTTTTTTTAGAAGTCAACACTTTCCGAAAAAAAATTTTTATCTATACGTTAAATATTATATTGACAAAACATCCCGTTTTTATGTAAAAATAATAAATGCTCTATAAAAATAGCTATTTACTAATAAAATATTTTATATTAAAAAAATAAAATACCTTCTAAATACGCTTACATTTCTGAAAATTCTTATTTGCGTGTGGATTTTTTCGCATAATCATGTTAGATTATAATTATGCAATACATCAAAAGATACTACTTAGGGAAGGGGACTAACATGAATACACAGATTTTAATTTCAATTTCGATCTATATGATCGGGATGTTAGTAATTGGCTACATTGCCTACAAACGAACATCAAACTTAACAGATTATATGCTTGGCGGGCGTACATTAGGTCCCGCAGTAACAGCACTGAGTGCAGGCGCTGCTGATATGAGCGGATGGCTGTTAATGGGGTTACCCGGTGCTATGTTTGCAACAGGTCTAAGCAGCAGTTGGATTGCGGTCGGCTTAACACTCGGTGCATATGCAAACTGGCTATACGTCGCTCCTCGCTTACGTACCTACTCTGAACTGGCAAACAACTCAATTACAATTCCAGAATTTTTAGAACATCGCTTCCATGATAAATCTCATATGCTACGCCTTGTTTCCGGACTTGTTATTATGATTTTCTTTACATTTTATGTAGCTTCGGGATTAGTATCAGGTGCTGTTCTATTTCGTAATACATTTGGAATGGACTATCATATGGGACTTTTCATTGTTGCCGCTGTTGTTGTAGCTTATACGTTATTTGGCGGGTTCTTAGCTGTAAGTTGGACAGACTTCGTGCAAGGGATTATTATGGTTGTCGCACTCGTTTTAGTTCCAATTGTAACAATTATGCATGTAAATGGTCTTGGACCAGCATTTCAAACAATTCAATCTATTGATCCAAACTTATTAAATATTTTTAAAGGTACTTCTGTACTCGGCATTATTTCCTTATTCGCTTGGGGTCTTGGTTATGTTGGACAACCTCATATTATCGTTCGCTTTATGGCGATTTCATCTGTAAAAGAATTAAAAAGTGCTCGCCGCATCGGCATGAGCTGGATGATTTTCTCTATCGTCGGCGCTATGTTTACTGGACTAATCGGGATTGCTTATTATTCTGACATGGGCTTAAAATTAGCAGATCCAGAAACGATTTTCATTGAACTTGGAAATATTTTATTCCACCCACTTATTACTGGTTTCTTACTAGCTGCTATTTTAGCAGCAATCATGAGTACAATTTCTTCACAGCTTCTTGTTACATCAAGTGCTGTAACAGAAGATATATACCGTACATTTTTCCGCCGCTCTGCAACGGACCGCGAACTTGTTTTTGTAGGACGTATGGCTGTTCTAGCAATTGCTTTAATTGCAAGTGGACTTGCATTTAAACAAAATGACACAATTTTAGCACTTGTTGGTTACGCTTGGGCAGGTTTTGGTTCTTCATTTGGACCAGTTATTTTATTAAGCCTATACTGGAAGCGAATGACAAAATGGGGCGCTCTTGCTGGCATGATTGCCGGGGCAACAACTGTTATTACGTGGACACAATTTCAATTTTTAAAAGATATGTTATATGAAATGATTCCTGGTTTCGCTGCTAGCTTACTTGCTATTATCGTTGTAAGCTTGTTAACAAAGCCAGCAGAAAACGTTCAAAAAGACTTTGAAGAATTTGAAAAAATAGCTTCTTAATCTCAGAAAAAACAATCCCCGCTTCTATTATATAGAAGCAGGGATTATTTTTTCTCGCTTACATACTGAATTTTCTGTAAATTAACAAATTCTTTATATTATCTTAAATTAATCCTAACATTTTTTATGTATAGTATAACCAAAGACATTATACAGAAGGGAGACCGCTAACATGCTATCATCATTTCGCCTACAAAAACACTTTACAACTTCTTCATATGCTAAAACACAAACAGATACACCTCATATTAAACTTGTTCCTTCTGTTGTGCCGGTCATCGGCGTACAACTACACAAAGCTAAATTAAAGCTAAAAGCTGGACAACGTGCAGAACTTACAGCAGCTGTCCTTCCTTCTCTAGCAAGTAACCAAGATCTAATTTGGACGAGCAATAGTCCTGATATTGTAGAAATTAACGCTACAAAGCATAAAGCAATCGTAACAGGAAAACAAGCTGGACGAGCTGTTATTATTGTCACAACTGCAGAAGGAAAATTCCGTGACCTATGTATCGTCCACGTCCAACCGTATATAACAAAACCAAAATAAAGTGAAACTTCCAATAGCGGGAGTTTCACTTCTGTTCAATGCACGATAATAACTACGTCTTTTGCGTATATACTGTACCTTCTACTTGCTCTTTATATACGCTTTTTTGCTGTTGCAGTAAAAATATAGATACACCGCATAATACAAGCAGACTTCCTGCCACTTGCATTACATTTAATTTTTCACCTAGTAAAAAGAAAGCAAGAATTGTTGCACCAACAGGCTCCCCTAAAATACTCATAGATATTGTCGTCGCATTCACATAATTTAATAGCCAGTTATGAATCATTTGAGATACAGTTGGTACAGTTGCAAGTAAGAAAAATACAGTCCAGTCCCATGATGAATAACCTGTAAATGGAATTTGTAGCATCATGTTATAGACACTTAAAAATAAAGCTGCAAATGTAAAGACAGTAAAACTATATATCCAGTGGGACACTTTTTTCACTGTTGTTTGCCCAATAAATAAATATCCAACTACTGCAATCACACTTAAAAATGATAGTATATCACCTAAGATTGCTTCCCTACTCAGTCCTAAGTCTCCCCATCCAATACACCCTACACCAATAATTGCAATTCCCATTGTCGCAAGTGCAGCGAGTGTTGTTCTTTCTTTAAATAAGAAAAAACCTCCCACAAGAGATACGAGCGGCTGCAGTGCTAAAATGATCGTAGAACTTGCAACTGTTGTAAATTTTAACGATGCAAACCATAGAAGAAAATGCAATGCTAAAAAGAAACCAGATCCAATTAAAAATCCCCAGTCCTTTTTCTGAATTCTCGTAAATTCCTCTCTTCTCTTCCAAACAATAGGAAACATAATAAGCACAACAATCCATAAACGATACATACTTAAAACAGAAGATGGTGCTGTAGACATTTTTACAAAAATAGCCGCAAATGAAATCGTAATAATCGAAATCGCTAACGGCAGTGCAATTGATTTTGGTTGCTTCATATGTCATCTCCTTATCTATCCAAAATTCTCACTTCATTATAGCCCTTTCTTCTATTACTGAATACTAATTTTTTAGATTCTTCTCATTCTTATGCTAAAATAAAATTGTATTAACTTTTGACTTAGGGGAGATTACACAATGACACAAACAATAGGGAAAATTGAAGAACTTACATTTTACAGTAAATCATTGCAAGAAGAAATTTCGCTTCTCGTTTATTTACCAGCAAACTTCACGCCGCTTCATAAGCACACCATTGTAATTGCACAAGATGGAAGAGATTATTTTCAGCTAGGTAAAGCACATCGCGTGATAGAATCACTTCGTGAAACAGAAGAAATTGATCGAACTATTATTGTTGGTATCCCATATAAAGATGTACACGACCGAAAAGAAAAATATCATCCAAACGGATCACAAAATGACATGTACATTCGCTTTTTAGCTCACGAACTTGTTCCATATTTAGATGAGAAGTATCCAACGTATCAAATGGGGAAAGGCCGCGTTTTAATTGGAGATTCTTTAGGCGGTACAGTTTCATTTATGACAGCTCTTATGTATCCGCATACATTCGGTAAAGTGATTATGCAATCACCATTCGTTAATGAATCTGTGTTAGAACGTGCCAAAACATTTACTCAACCACAAACGTTAGATTTATACCATATTATCGGTACAGAAGAAACAAATGTAAAAACAACAGATGGCAATATTTCTGATTTTGTAGCACCAAACCGAGAATTGCATAATCTTCTCATAGAAAAGGGATTTACAACCTATTACGAAGAGTTCAATGGTAATCATACATGGAAATATTGGCAAAAAAACTTGCCACATGCATTTTCTCATATGCTATCAATGAAATAATACACAGTATTTTTCAGAATCATCTGATATAATAAAGGAGAGTTTTTTCATAAAAACATTTTACGTTCAGACAAGGGGAGGAATTTGGAGATGAAACTAGGTATTGTAATTTTTCCATCAAAAATGATTCAAGATAAAGCAAATGGTCTGCGTAAGCGTTACGATCCACATTATGCATTAGTTCCACCGCATATTACATTAAAGGCACCTTTTGAAGTAGCCGATGAACAGCTAGGCGCTATTGTAACAGAGCTGCATACAATTGCAAGCAAAGCAAACACGTTTACACTACATGTTGGAAAAGTGAGCTCGTTTGCACCTGTAAATAATGTCATTTACTTTAAAGTGGAAAAAACACCAGAATTAACATTTCTAAATGAAGAAATGCATAGCGGAATATTCACACAAGATCGCGAATATGCTTTTGTGCCACACCTTACAATTGGACAACAATTATCAGATGCTGAACATGCTGATGTTTTAGGTCGCCTAAAAATGAAAGATTTCTATTATGAACAACCAATTGACCGTTTCCATTTAGTATATCAATTAGAAAATGATACATGGACAGTATATGAAACGTTCCATTTAGGAAAGGAGCAGTAATAAGTTGCAAGCAAAATTCGTACAAAATGAAGAAGAGCTAAAAGATGCATTCTCCGTTCGGAAACAAGTATTTGTGGACGAGCAAAATGTTTCGTCTGAAGAAGAATACGATGAATATGAACATGTCGCAAAACATGTTGTTTTATACGACGAAGATGTTCCAGTTGGTGCTGGTCGTTTTCGTATCGTTGACGGCATAGGAAAAATGGAACGTGTTTGTGTCCTATCCTCTCATCGTCAAAAAGGTGCTGGAAAAATCATTATGAATGCGTTAGAAGCTCTTGCGAAAGAAGAAGCTCTTCCAAAACTAAAACTTCATGCTCAAACACATGCTGAGCCGTTTTATAATAAGCTTGGATATGAAACAATTTCTGATGTGTTTATGGAAGCTGACATTCCGCATGTTGTGATGATAAAAAAACTATAAAAGAAGCGCTTGCTTAGCGCTTCTTTTTATAATTTCTACAATCATCTTGCGTTTTACGCACGCTCTCATCACATATGACTTTTCAACATATAAGTCGCTGCTATGAAGAAAACAAGTGACCTACACTTGTTTTTACCGTTGCACGGGGCAGAAAAAGAGGCTGACCACTTCTATGCATGGCCAGATCCTCTCGCTTCCCTAACAAAAAAAGGTCTTTTATTTCGTTTTTTCAACATGTAAGTCACGGCTACGCCAAACAAAAAGTAACCTGCACTCGTTTTCTCTCTTTGTTTTACCACCGCACGGGGCAGGAAAAGGTCCTGACCGCTTCTATGCACGGCCAGATCCTCTCACCCATCTAAAAAGAAAGGGGTTTTTATGTCGTTTTTTCAATTTGTATTTATATACTCCAAATTCAACCACATAACTGTCTCACTTTTTTACATTGCCATTTCCTCTATCTTCCGATAAAGTTATAAGTTGATGCTACTTATTGAAGGTGAAATTATGACTAAGGAAAATTTTTCGCAAAAATCATTAACACATTCGAATATACCTCGCGCAACTTATCATATTCCGAAAACATCTACCGATTTAATTGATCGAAACGATGCGGATGTTACCTATTTTCGTGCTCTTGAACAACAAGGAATACATTTAAATGAAAAACAATTAGAAGCTGTTCGTCAGACAGAAGGACCCGTTCTCACATTAGCTGGTGCTGGCAGCGGAAAAACGTCTGTCTTGACAACACGCGTTGGCTATTTAGTCAACGTAAAAGGCATTCACCCGCGTAACATTTTATTGCTTACGTTTACCCAAAAAGCTGCAGAAGAAATCCGAAGCCGCGTAGCAACATTACCTGGTATGACACCCGCAGCGAGCCAATATCTTGTTGCCGGAACGTTCCACTCTGTTTTCTTAAAATTACTTCGCAGCCAAGGATACAACCAACAAATTTTAGCAAATGAAAAGCATAAACAAATTATCGTAAAGAAAATTTTAAAAGAACTTCGTTTAAAAGATGACTATGATGCAGAAAGTATGCTAGCAATGATTTCACTTGAAAAAAATAAATTAAATAGACCGAAAGATGTACAAGCAAAAACACCTGTTGAACGTGAATTTCAAGAAGTATATCAACGCTATGAAGACGTAAAGCAAAGTCATCGCTATCTAGACTTTGATGATATTTTACTTGAAACGTTTTATTTACTAGAAAACAATGCCGCATTATTAACACAACTGCAAGGTCGCTTTCAATATATTGAAGTGGATGAATTTCAAGATACATCGTACGCCCAGTATGAAATTGTGAAACTATTAGCAGCACCGCAAAACAACTTATTTATCGCAGGAGACGATGATCAAGCGATCTACGGCTGGCGCGGAGCTAGTCATCAAATTATCCTTTCTTTCCCAAAGGAATTTGATGATACAACCATTATTACTTTAAATACAAACTATCGCTCCAATCCATACATAGTAGGACTTGGTAATGAAGTCATTAAGCTGAATCAAGAACGATTTAACAAAGAATTGTACACCGTTCACGAAGAAGGAATACAGCCATTTTATTCAAGGCCAGCAACAACATTAGATGAAGCGAATCAAATTTTACAACTTATTCAAGATAAAGTAGCAAGTGGTGAACGAAACTATTCAGACTTTTGCTTACTGTACCGGACTCATTCTGTAAGCCGCTCCTTGCTCGATCAGCTTACGATTCATAAAATTCCGTTTGTCAAATACGGGGCAAGCCAATCGTTTTATGAACACTCGCTCATAAAACCTGTATTAGATCAATTGCGGCTAGCCTTTGAACCTTTTCGTTTAGAATCACTTGCAAGCATTTTACCAACAATGTATATAGGCCGTGATGAATGTATATCATTTATTGAACGAGAACAATGGAAATACGGTGAAGGTCGCTTCCCTTCCCTTTTACATTTTCTTTTACTTAATCCGAACTTAAAACCGTTCCAAGTGAAGAAAGTTAATGATCGTATTGATTTCTTGAAATTTATTAAAGAGCTTGAACCGAAAAAAGCATTAAAAGAAATCATTAAAGGAAAAGGGCAATACTTAGACTATCTGCAAAGCAATGACCGCTCTTCCTTTACAATGCAAAAAGAAATACAAGAAGAAATGCTTGAAGAACTCATTGAATCTGCAAATCGCTTTTCGGATATTCCAGCGTACTTAGAATTTATAAACACAGCTATTCAAATTCAAAAAGAAATGGAAACATTAAAAACACGAGCACAGCAAGATGCTGTATCGCTTATGTCTATTCATAACGCCAAAGGTCTTGAATTTCCATGTGTTTTCTTACTCGGTGCAAGCGATGGGATATTACCGCATTCTTCATCCTTAAAAGACGCAAACGATCGCGTCACTGATACTTCGGAAGCATTAGAGGAAGAACGACGCTTAGCATACGTTGCTATTACGCGCGCAAAAGAAGAATTGTACATTTCTTCTCCGCAATTTTTTAGAGGGAAGAAACTTGATGTTTCTAGATTTTTATTTTTGACAAGGGATGATCTACAAAAAACAAAATAACAAATGAAATGATTTCTGCCCGCGAATAGCGGGATGAAACTTTCTGAAATACAATCATCCTGCAAAACAAAAAATACCTTGGTTTTCCTTACAAAGAGGATAAAACAAGGTATTTTTTATTTTATTTTTCATAAAATGAACCTTCTATCAGTGGGAATTTTTTCATCCCCTAAACCTCTTTTGATTGTTACTGATTTTTCTTTTTATTTCCGCTGCAGTTACAACCTTGTTTCTTTATATATCCTAGTTGTTCTAGTTGTTGCTGCTGATTCAGCTGCCCTTGTTGCTGTTGCTGCATTTTGTACCAATTTTGAAGATTATTGTATGGATTAGGTTGCTGATAATTCGCCATGGCAAACATCTCCTCTATTTTTTAACGCTCTCTTTAGTATATGAACAACCCTTCTGTTTCGTTCCTTCATTTCTCAATTCCCCATCATTCGACTCACAATCGTCTCAATAATCGCTGCAACCCCAGCAACTGCTAATAACAAAATAATTGGCTCTGCTACTTTAGGAATCCATTCATAACACAAAAGCAATAGAGCGCTCGCCCATATTCCTGTACACCAATAGCAACTTAACAATTCACCAAAAAATTTACGTAAGCCCGTTTCTCTTATTTTCATATACGTTGAAACCGTACCATCCTCCTCTGTAATCTGTATTTCTTCAATAAAAGGCGCACGTATAAAAGACGTAATCTTATCATAGACCAAAAGGTGTGTTAACCGAAATACTGCAAATGAGAAAATAAAAAACATAAGCCAACTTTCAAAAAGCAAGTTCCTCATCCCCTTTTCTTTTCATCTAAATACAGGCTTATCCTTTGAAAAAAACAACTTTAGAGCAGTAACAGATTTACCCCGCATTCAATATTCTAGTAGTGTAATCAAAACTTATGATAAGGAGTGAAAAGAATGGGTAACAATGATGACAAAAAAGTTATAAACATCAATTGCGTATGTGATGTTGTAAACTTCATCAATGAATTACAAGATTGCGCAACAAGCACATGCCCGACAGGATGCGATGTTCCATTCCTTGGTGCACATCAAGGCTCTAGACTCGCAAATACTCGCCCATTTGTCTTATTTAATAGCGGAGGAGAACCATTCAAAGTATTTGTTGGTTCTGGTAGCATTAAAAAATGCTATTCGTACATTTACCGTGTAGAAAGTGTAGACGACTGCACTGCAGTATTACGTGCATTAGAAGTACACAGTCAAGATCAAAAAGATTGTGAAGAGCCAGTTTGTGCCTTCTTAAACAATCCCAACGCTACACTACAGGCAACAAATTCTGTTGTAACTGTTGATTTAAATTGTTTCTGTGCAATTCAATGCCTACGTGACGCACACGTTTCAGGCGTATAATATGTAAACCCAAAAACTATTGAGGTGGTAGGATTCCTACCACCTTTCGCACATTATAGCCCCATCATGCGAATGGATACGACATCTTCTATATTTAGGATGAAATTCCCAATTCGGTTCGATACTACCATTTGCAGCACCCCATTTTCATAAGAAGCAATAACCCCTACATAAGAAGCTTTCTCTGTTTTCACCATACATTTCACACTTGGTATATAATGTGGTCGATTTAATAAGAAATAAATTTTCTCTTCATTATTCATATCTTTAAACGATTTATTCTGCCACGTACTGCTTGAAGATTCTACAAATTGTTCATCATTTTGTTTTGGTTGATTCTCTTCCGCTACATTCGCGTACGTGTTATGTTGATCAACAACATCTATCTCCGGTTCATCCGTTTGCATGTTTTGTGGATCAACGACATCTATCTCCGGTTCATCCGTTTGCATGTTTTGTGGATCAACGACATCTATCTCCGGTTCATCCGTTTGCATGTGTTGTGGATCAACGACATCTATCTCCGGTTCATTCGTTTGCACGTTGTGTGGATCAACGACATCTATCTCCGGTTCATTCGTTTGCACGTTGTGTGGATCAACGACATCTATCTCCAGTTCATTCGTTTGCATGTGTTGTGGATCAACGACATCTATCTCCGGTACGTCCGTTTGCATGTGTTGTGGATCAACGANTGTGGATCAACGACATCTATCTCCGGTTCATTCGTTTGCATGTGTTGTGGATCAACGACATCTATCTCCGGTACGTCCGTTTGCATGTGTTGTGGATCAACGATATCTATCTCCGGTTCATCCGTTTGCATGTGTTGTTGTTCAACAACATCTATCTCCGGTTCATCCGTTTGCATGTTTTGTGGATCAGCTACGTTTACCTCCTCTACAATATGGTGAGTCTGTTCACTATTTTCAACATGATCTATTTCGTTTTCCTGTGTTTCAGCCGTTTGTTCTGTCTGTTTCACAATCACACTCCGCTGCACATGGCGCTGAAGTTTAAATAAATCCAAACGATGAGTATATAATAACGGTTGATTTTTCCCTTCCTTTATTTGTTTGTCCGCCATCCCCAATCCCCCTCTTTACTGAAACGTACGTTATTACAGTTATATTCATACTGGGCGGAGAAGTTTCATTAAAAATCTATTCTTTATCTATCTACATAAGGTACATTCCCTATTTTTTATAAAGTAAAACTTCCATCAGTGGGGGTTTTCTTCATTCCCACTGATGATTAGTTGAACCAATCGACCACATGCCAGCAGTTATCCCCTACCTATCTTCCTTGCTTCTCTCTGAATCTTGAGGTGGGGGTCTTACTGCCCGCGAATAGCGGGATAAACAAGAGGATTAAAAGCTAAGAAAATACCCATATTATGAAAAAGAACACGAAAGAAAAGCTTAATCTATTTACGATATAAGCTTTTCTTCCTAATTTAAGTTATATGTTATAGATATCGTGAACTACTTTTTGAAAGTACAGGTGTTCAACAAGTGTATGCTTCACATGCAGTTTCCGGTTCTCCCTATTGATAACAAATCTAAGGAATTATAGAAAGCAGATATTTCTGTAATTAATAAACAACTCTGACTCTAGGATCATTTTTAAAAGCATTCGTAATGTTTTATAGAGAATATAATAATTTCCAATTTTAGTGTATTACATGCAATTGCTTTATTTTTTACGGAAGAAGGAAATCGTCTCTTCCAATCCTTGAAGTAATGAAAACTTTGGATCCCAATTTAAGTATTTTCTAGCTTTATTATTTAATAGATAGCTATGAACAATATCCCCTGGTCTTTCCTCTTTGTATATTCTTTTATTTTCTATTTTCATTAAGCTATAGATTATATCCAGCAGTTCATTGACTGAAGTTTGTTGATTCGAGCTAATATTACATATTTGATTGTCAGCATTCCTAAGAGCCAAAAAGTTAGCATATGCTACATCTTTAACAAAGATAAAATCTCTTGTTTGATTTCCATCACCATATATAATTGGACTATCATTCTTTAATAAACGGTCAATAAAAACGGAAATAACACCAGCTTCTCCATTTGTATCCTGCCTTGTACCATACACATTGGAATATCTAAGAATTGTGTACTTTAAACCCGAAAGTTTTGCAAATAATTGAATATATGTTTCACTGGTCAATTTCGATAAACCATAAAATGATACAGGATTATGATCATGATTCTCATCAATAGGTAAATATTTAGGATTACCGTATACAGCAGCAGTTGATGCGTGGATAATTTTTTTCACGTTATACTTTATACAAGATTGTAGAATATTTACAGTCGCCATGATATTTTCACTACAATCGTAAAGTGGCTGTTTTACAGATTCCTGCACAGAAACCTGCGCCGCTTGATGTATTACAAAGTCTGGTTTTTCTATCATAAAAATTTTATCAATATCAGGATCTCGTACATCAAAATGATAAAAAGCAACTCCCGATGGAATATGATACTTATGCCCAGTAGCTAAATTATCAATAACTACTGTCTCTATATTGTTTTCCAATAAGGATTCAACAATATGTGAACCAATAAAACCTGCCCCGCCTGTGACTAAAACTTTCAAATATTTACCCTCCCCAAAAACTATATTTCTTTACATATAAGACAAGTAAAAATCTCTGTTTTTTAATTAATGAAGTTATCATTTCTATAAAATCAATATTGTTACAATTTATGTAAACTTTTTCTACAGTATGCTCTATAGTTCATTAATATCAGCTTAAAGCAGCTAACAAACAATGATGCTTTTGTTTTCCTGTGTTTCAGCAGTTTGTTCTATCTATTTCACAATCACACTTTTCTGCATATGAAGCTGAAGTTTATATAAAGTGAAACTTCCATCAGCGGGGGATTCTTCATCCCCTACTGATGGAAAGCTCCCACCAATCGGGCTTTTACGGGCAGTAAGACCCCCACCTAGCTTCTTCGCTTCTCTCTAAATCTTGAGGTGGGGGTCTTACTGCCCACGAATAGCGGGATAAATCCGAATGATGACTGTATAATAACGGTTGATTTTTTCCTTCTTTTATTTGTTTACCTGCCAACTTAATAGCCTTATCCGAAAGTCACAGATGTCTATATCGTCTAGTTCATGATGGTGCCTAAACTGGCAATCAAAGCTTTGTTCTATCTTTGCATATAAAAAGACCTCAATAATCATAAAGAGTCGAGAGGTCTCTATGTTTTCTTATTGCTTACTTAGAGAGACTAGTCAGAAAGTGAGGTTGGGTGACAAGGTGAGATCGGATTACAATCGTTGCAATCATTCTTTCTAATACAAACCTTGACAATTTCTTTTTCAATAACTTTCCAGAATACCTCAACAGTGCTTCCTGCTTTATATCCTGGGCGTGTTCCGAAATTTTGTGGTCTTGGTGTACCGTTACATAAAACGGCAAATCCACAAACTTCGAAATGGTCTCCTTCGTTTGCATCATCACGGTCAATGATACATTGGAATTCTCTTTCGTCACAAATGACTTTCTTACATCGTTTTCCTTTTTCATCCACAGCTATGAACGTAATTTTTTTCGCTAGCGAGCCGCAAATGATGACTTTTTCAGGGCAAACATCTTCAACAACAGGCGGTTGTGTGAAAAACACCTCAGTTTTAACGTCATGCCCAACTAATGCAGGCGGAACGAGCTTTGTTTTAAATTCAACGACTACTTGACAGCAAGTTTGCGGGTTTGGAATCGGGCATACAGTTGGCGTTGTTGTTACAGGACCAAAAGAGCCACTTAAACAGATACTATCATTTCCCTCGATACCTTTGAAATGTAATCCAATGCTTTGGAACTGTGCCTCCGTAAACGGTGTAGTGGAACAAATAACAAATGTACCCGAATTACCCGGATTAATTCTTTGTGATTGCGTTTTAAACTTTTGTACAATATCGGAATTCGGGAGACAACCTCTAAGACATTTCCCGCCACTTAAAGAGCCTTCATTTCCTGGGCCTGACACCTGGGTAAATGGACCCGGGTTATTCACAGTTAAACCTAAAGAATCTATGAAACCTTTACTGCTCGGACTATTGGTTACTATAATTTCTGCGCACCCAGCATTTGGTCCGCTATTTATGATATTTACTGTAACGGTTGCTCGTAAAAGGGGAGCAGCTGAACATGGACCATTTCCCGTAATAATTGCAACTACTGACATATCAGTTTTACACTCCTTTTTAATAAATTTGAATGTAAAAAAAGAAAAAAATCTATTTCTGTCGAATTCCCCTCTTTTTCAAACTATAGTATGTGTTTACAATAATAATGGTTTGGATAAATTCATCATTGTGAGTCTTTTATTTGGTCCTTCATGATTCTTTCATTCATAATGAACGGGTCTGTTATAAGATGAATTAGTTTTTTCATCTTTCGTTGTTACACTTCGTCGTTCAGTTGCTGATTCTATCCCGTAAAGCAAAATAAAACCCCCATCAGTCGAATACTGATGGGGGTTTCTGTCAATAGTTGGTTTATCTTACTTTTTCAATACATACCTTAACAATATCTTTTTCTACAAAATTAAAGGCGACTGAATGATCTTGTCCGCCAAAATTTGCTTCATGCGCGAAAACCTCGCACAAAATACCCTGATGGATAATACGGAATTGATCCCCTTCCTTGATGCCATCCTGTTGAGTAATACCGCATTGATCATCCCCTTCCTTCTTATCATTTTGTTCAATCAGACATTGAAATGGGACATCGTCTTTAATTACATGGTTCTCAACCTCACAACCATCTATTACTGCCGTATAGGTTATGGTTTTATGAATCACACCACAAATAACAACCACTTCCGGACATACCTTTTCAATGTTAGCTACTACCGTTTTAGTGGCACGGGCAGTTCCCCTTTTTGCAGGAGGCACCAGTTGCGTCTTATGCTCCACTATAATTTTACAACATAATTCTTTCCGAGGAATACGGGGTGAAAACGCACAAATACAATGACAACTTAATGTTCTAATAGCTCCATTACAATCTTTCCCTGTAATACACCCATCCTCAGGATCAAATTTTATAAAAGTCAGGGTGATCATTCTAGAGGCTCCCCTTAATAAAAAATCAACCTCAATTCCTGGTATTAAGTTACATAATTGATTACAAAAACCATTCATTTCGAGCACCTCCTTCACTTAAATTTCGGTACTATATTATTTTATGTCATTATCATTGTTGTTGTATGGGCATGCAAATAGGCGGATAAGCCTTGATATAACTAAATGGATCCGCCAATCATTTCTGTAATTGTGCTGACGACTTGTGATGACTTTTTTGATCTTACTGTTTGTATGTTCTAAGGTATGTTAAAGAATCTCAATGGGTTACTGTAACGCCATAGTCGATTTTTACAGTGCGGGAATTGAGAACATTCTTATTAAATTCGCGGAGCAGGAAATACTCTATAACTTTATCTTTAAAAATGTAACATTTGAATTTATAATTTTAATCATTGGATAAAGTGAAACTTCCATTAGTGGGGGTTTTCTTCATCCCCCACTGATGGTTAGTTGAACCAATCGAGCTTTTACGGGCAGTTATCCCCCACCTAGCTTCTTCGCTTCTCTCAATCTTGAGGTGGGGGTCTTACTGCCCGCGAATAGCGGGATAAGTGATAATCTAACTCTTTCCTCCCTACTCTTATTCTCGATGCCAACCGTTATCATTGCCTAGTTTGGTCCTACTAATGAGAAACTGTAACAGAAGTGTACCGTATAACCGATATGAAGGTGCTCTGTATGATATCGGGAACGCCGTAGTACTCCTCTGTTAGAATACAAATTAGCCAATGGAATCAGCATCGCTGCACTGGTTCCATTCCTATTGTCTAATCCCATTCCTTTTGCTACATTAGTAATATTAATATTCAACTGATTACACAACTTTGCTAGTTCATTAATATAAGAGACTTTCAAATTCAAAAATGAGTTCGCTTCATATTTAATCGACTCTACTGCTCTTTGTGTCGTTTCCTTTAAACTTTACATTTAAAAAGCCCTCCTGAATCGTATTTTTTACAATTCAAGAGGGCTTTTTATTTTATAAATATAGTTAATTTATCTTTTCGTACTAACCTAAAATATGATATCCAGAATCCACATGAATATTCTCACCAGTAACACCGCTTGCTAGGTCACTGAATAAGAATAACGCTGTATTTCCTACTTCTTCTTGCGTTACGTTACGACGAAGTGGTGCGCGTTCTTCAATTTGTTTTAAAATGCTGTTGAAATCGCCAACACCTTTTGCTGATAATGTGCGAATTGGTCCTGCAGATACTGAGTTGACACGGATATTATGCTTTCCTAAGTCGTTCGCTAAATATTTTACGCTCGCGTCTAATGATGCTTTTGCAACACCCATTACGTTGTAGTTCGATACAACACGCTCGCCGCCTAGATATGTTAGCGTTACGATGCTTCCACCTTCTGTCATCACTTCTTTCGCTGCTCTTGCTACAGCTGTTAATGAGAATGAGCTAATATTTTGAGCTAACAAGAAGCCATTACGAGATGTATCAACGAACTCACCTTTTAAATCATCACGTTCTGCGAATGCAATGCAATGAGCCAGTCCATGAATAACTCCAACCTCTTCCTTAATCGTTTGGAAGCAGCTTGCAATATCTTCGTCGCTTGTTACATCACATGGTAATACAAGTGATTTTTGTCCTTCTAATGATTCCGCTAAATCACGTACATTTTTTTCTAAACGTTCACCTGCGTAAGTGAAGATTAAGTTTGCTCCTGCATTATGTAATGAACGCGCGATTCCCCAAGCGATGCTTCGTTGGTTTGCAACGCCCATTACGACAATATTTTTTCCTTTTACATTGAGAAGATTCATGTATTTATCCTCCTATATTCATAAATTATAGTTGTTATTAGAACCTGGTACTATTTTTATATTAACATAAAATACTCTAAAGGCAAACAAAAATCACTAGCCCAAATTCACTAGTGATTCTTTGTTTCGCTAAAGAAGCGTTCTAATCCTTCTTCCCAAGATGGCATCTGTGAGAAATCATTTAATTTTAACATTTTATGCTTTAAAGTTGAATATTTGTGAGCCCCTTATTTTTCTTTTAATGGTCGCCACCACTGCACGTTTTGTTTATACCAATGAACTGTTTCTTCGATTCCTTGCTTAAACGTATACACCGGCTGCCATCCTAATTCTTGTTTTACTTTTTTCGCATCAATTGCATAACGGCGGTCGTGTCCTAAGCGATCCGTAACATGATGAATATCATCTTTTCCTTTTTTCAGCAACGCCAAAATCTGCTCAACAACTTCTACATTTGTTTTTTCATTATCTCCGCCAATGTTATACACTTCCCCAATTTTCCCTTTATGCAGTACAGCATCAATTGCACTACAATGGTCATTAACATGAAGCCAATCTCTTATATTCAATCCATCTCCGTATAACGGCAATTTCTTCCCTTCAAGTGCATTTGTAATCATAAGTGGAATTAATTTCTCTGGATATTGATATGGTCCATAGTTATTGGAACAACGTGTGACAATAATAGGTAATTGATACGTTTTGTAATACGATAAAGCAATCATATCCGCACTCGCCTTACTAGAAGAATACGGACTGCTCGGATCAATCGGTGTTTGTTCTGTAAATTTTCCTACTTCTCCTAATGAGCCATACACTTCATCTGTTGAGACTTGCACCATTTTTATATGAGGGTATTTTTTGACCAGCTCTAATAACGTTACCGTTCCAATTATATTCGTATCATGGAAAGGAATAGGATTTTCAATGCTACGATCAACATGTGATTCCGCTGCAAAGTTAACAATGGCATCTACCTTATACTTCTGAACAACATATTCTAAAAGTTCACGATTTTGAATCGTGCCTTTTAGAAAAACATAGCGAGGGTCTTGCTCAACAGAACGTAAATTTTCAAGATTACCACTATATGTTAACGCGTCATAATTAATAACATGGTAATTTTCGTATACTTTCAATATATAATGAACAAAATTACTACCAATGAATCCAGCTCCGCCTGTTACTAATATATTCATAGACAACTCTCCTACTAAAAAACAATCTTTACACTCAATAAGCAATGGCAGTAACCGATCTTTTTTTGACAAAATGGGCTCTTTTACCGGCCACGAATGTTCAAATCTTGATCCCTCCAACGCACACCGCTATCGTGTACAGCACTATAATACTCATCAACTTTATACATAACAACTGTATAATGAAGACACCATGTCCGCATTTGGTTAGAAGCACCTACAAAATAACCTCTTTACGAAATTCAAATGAATGTGAAACATCATAAAGTAAAACTTCCATCAGTGGGGGGGCTTTATCCCCCCACTGATGGTTAACCAACCGGTCTTTTACGGGCAGTTATCCCCCACCTATCTTCTTCACTTTTCTCTGAATCTTGAGGTGGGGGTCTTACTGCCCACGAATAGCGGGATAAAAATTTTATGTTATAACACTCCACACATCTGACATTCCCAACTTAAATCTAAACAACATATTTGCAAACAACAAAAAATCGGCTAAGATGGTAATAGTGTCTTTTTTAATAACAATGAGTCATAGAAAGGAATACAGTACGGTGAAAGATAAAAATTCTCGATATCAAATAGATTACGTCTTGATAATGATTGTACTTGCAATCGCTATAGTAAGTTGCTTTGCCATCGCCAGTGCACAGCCATCCTTGCCACCAAATTTACAAAAAGTTAATTTCGTTGCGCAGCAAATCAAATGGTATATAATTGGGATTATTGCAGTTGTTGCAGTTATGATTATCGACTTCGATCGCTATAAACAAATTTGTTGGTATTTATACGGATTCGCAATGGTTCTTCTTCTTGGACTTGAGTTTCATTTTCCGGGCGCGGTAACAATTAAAGGGGCAACAGCTTGGTACGCAATTCCAGGTATCGGTAATTTCCAACCCTCAGAAATCATGAAACTCTTTTTAATTCTTGTAGTTGGACGCATTATCGTAGACCATAATGAAAAATATACGATTCGAACGTCACGAGAAGATCTACTCTTACTTGGAAAAATATTTGCAGCGAGTTTACCACCATTACTGTTAATCGCAAAAGAACCAGATTTAGGGAATACAATGGTAATTTCAGCAATGCTTGCAGCCATGATTTTAGTATCCGGTATACGTTGGCGCTTTATTTTCGGTTTAGCTGGCATTGTCGCTGGAGTTGCTGCACTACTCGTTTATATTTACTTTGCACACACAGCATTTTTTAAAGCACATATTTTAAAAGAGTATCAGCTAGATCGTTTCTACGGCTGGTTAGCACCTTATGAATACCCAACACAGGGTTATCAATTAACTCAAGCCCTTTTAGCTACCGGATCAGGCGAGTTATACGGAAAAGGTTGGGACGGTGCAGAAGTATACTTCCCTGAACCTCATACCGATTTTATTTTTACAAATATTGCTGAGAAATTCGGATTTTTAGGAGGAAGCGTCGTTATTTCACTCTACTTCCTACTCATTTATCGCATGATTCATATTGCGTTAGAAAGCAATGATCCATACGGAAGTTATATATGTGCGGGAACCGTCGGGATGTTTACATTCCAAGTGTTCCAAAATATTGGCATGACAATCGGGCTACTTCCTATTACCGGGATTACATTACCGCTTTTAAGTTACGGTGGTAGTTCCTTGCTCACCTATATGATTGCGATTGGCTTCATTCTGAATGTACAGTCACGAACAAAGAAATTTATGTTTGATTAAACCATATCCTAGTGGATATGGTTTTTTTCTTGCCTTTGTAGCGGTATACTAATCAAAAAAAGAGTAGGTGATCCAATATGAAGTATGATGTTATCGGAGATATTCATGGCTGTTTAGAGGAGTTTCAATCATTAACAAAACAACTTGGCTATAAATGGGATAGCGGGTTACCTGTTCATCCACAAAAACGACAACTTGCTTTCGTCGGTGATATTACAGACCGTGGTCCTCATTCTCTTCGCATGATTGAAATTGTGTGGGACCTTGTCCTACATAAAAAAGAAGCATATTATGCCCCCGGTAATCATTGTAATAAATTATATCGTTACTTCCTTGGGCGCAAAGTGCAAGTAGCGCACGGCCTAGAAACAACCGTTGCAGAATACGAAGCATTAAGTACACGTGAGCAAAAAATCATACAGAAAAAGTTTATTGATCTTTACGAACAGTCGCCTCTCTATCACGTGCTGGATAACGGAAAACTCGTTGTTTGTCACGCTGGTATTCGCCAAGATTATATCGGGAGAAGTGATAAAAAAGTCCAAACTTTCGTCTTGTACGGTGATATTACAGGTGAAAAGCACCCTGACGGTTCTCCTGTCCGCCGTGACTGGGCGAAACATTATACTGGAGATGCTTGGATTGTATACGGACATACACCTGTACCAGAACCTCGATTCGTCAATCATACTGTGAATATCGATACTGGATCAGTATTTGGCGGAAAATTAACAGGACTTCGTTATCCGGAAATGGAAACGGTGTCCGTTCCTTCTTCAATGCCGTTTGTACCGGAGAAATTTCGTTCTATTGACTAAAAAAAGCTGGTGGAATCATTATTCCATCAGCTTTCTCATATCTTCCGGCAACTCCGCATGAAATGTAAGCTGCTTTTCTAATACAGGATGATAAAATGTTAAATTTGTACTATGCAATGCTTGTCTCTTTATTTCATCCGTTTTCCCACCATACAAATCATCACCAAGTAATGCATGGCCGAGATGCGCCATATGTACTCTAATTTGATGCGTCCGTCCTGTTTCTAGTTGAAGTGCCACATGCGTCTTACCTTTCAATCTCTTTTGCACATCGAAGTGAGTAACTGCTCGTTGCCCATCTTCACGGACCATGCGCTCAATAATACTATCATCTTTTCGTGCAATGGGAGCATCAATTGTTCCGCTGTCCTCCGCTATCGTTCCATGAACAATCGCTTCATATGTTCTTTTCACTTGTTTTTGCTGATGCTGCTTTGATAGCAAATGGTGAATAAAACGATTTTTTGCAATTAACATTAAACCAGATGTATCCCGGTCGAGCCTTGTTACAATATGTACTGTACTTGCAAGGTTTTGCTGATCATAATAATGCAAAAGAGCATTAGCTACACTCCCGCTTGGATGCTCTCTTGATGGAATTGTTGACATATACGGCCGCTTATTAATAACAAGAACAGAATCGTCTTCATACACAATCGAAAGTGGGATATTCTCGCTTAGCATTCCTTCACTTCTTTGCTCAGGTGGGAAGTATACTGCTAACTGCTCTCCCTCTTGCAAAACATGACGTACATTTACAGAATGTCCGTTCACTTCAATAGCTCCGCCATGAAACTTTATATCTGTTAACGCTGCTTTAGAAATACTCTTCGCTTTCAAAAACTCTCGAATAAGCATTCCATCATCTGTTTCTGTTATACACCAAGTTAAAGTAAACCTTCTCAACTGCATAACTCTATTCTATTCCTCTCTACCAATGTTCTTTAAGTGTTCCCAATGTATCCTGAGCCCGATTGGCTCAACTAACTAGCAACGGGAAAAACGTCCGCTGCTAGTTAGTTGAGCTTTACTGATCTGCCACAAAGGAATCACGCACTCGTTTCCAAAATGGAAATGGACGAAACCGCACAAATCGAACCCTTTGATTTGCCACCCGGTATTGAATCGATTTAACATCTTGATGATCCATCGTCAAATGATCAATTGTAATTTGCAAGTTCATTCCAGTAGCTGGTTTTAACACACACGTATGATGCTTCGGTAATACGAGCGGAGATCCAACTGTACGAAAAACTCGATTGTTAATAGACGCCATTTCTGTAATTTGAATGGCTTCCAAGGATGGATGAATAATCGCTCCGCCCAGTGCTTTATTATACGCGGTACTCCCAGAAGGTGTTGAAATACAAAGGCCGTCACCGCGAAATGTTTCAAAGTATTCACCGCGAATTTCTACATCCATAACAAGCGTTCCTTCGTTGCTTTTTACCGTCGCTTCATTTAGCGCTAAAAATTGTGATTCTTTACTTCCATTCATGTAACGAATAATGACCTCTAATAATGGATATTCAACAACTTGAAAAGGCGTTTTCGCAATCGCAATGACAAGCTTCTCAACTTCTGTTGGTAACCAATCTGCATAAAATCCTAAATGCCCGGTATGCACACCGACAAACGCTGTTTTGTCTAACCGATTCTGATAGCGATGAAACGCATGCAGCAGTGTTCCATCTCCTCCAACAGAAATTACAATATCTGGCTCTATTTCATCCATTGTAAATTCAAAATTGCATAAGTACTCTGTCATCGTACTTGTAAGCTCATTTGATGATTGATCTCCCTTTGACATAATTGCAAATTTCATCGCCCAACACCCTTTAGATTATTATTCTGTTTCTTTCGCCTCTTGCTTGCGCGAAAAAATCTTTTGTGCCTCTTTGATTTCAAGACGAATCGAAGACATTTCTTCGTCTAATAGATAAGCTGCTTCAGCTGCGCGCTGCAAACGCACTTTAATATCTTCTGGAAAGCGCCCACGATATTTATAATTTAAAGAATGCTCGATTGTTGCCCAAAAATTCATTGCTAACGTTCGAATTTGAATTTCAACTAACACTTTTTTCTCCCCACGAATCGTTTGCACAGGATAACTAATGACAACGTGATAGGAACGATAGCCACTTTCCTTCTTTTGCGTCACATAATCGCGTTCTTCCACAATTTCAAAATCGTTACGTTTTCGTAAAAATTCTACAACTGGCTTAATATCATCAACAAATTGACACATCATGCGAAGCCCAGCAATATCTTGCATTTCTTCCTGCAAACGATCGAGTGGAATATTGCGTTTTGCTGCTTTATCAATAATACTTGCGACGGATTTGACTCTACCTGTTACAAACTCAATGGGCGAATGTTCAGCCAACATTTCAAACTGAGAACGCATTCCTTTTAATTTTACTTTCAACTCTCCTACAGCTTGATGATAGGGAGCTAAAAATTCTTCCCAATTTCGATCCAATGTAACCACCACCAAAACAAATCAGTTTCTTCTATCCCGCTCTAATGGGCAGTATCTTTAGGTGTTTCACGATGCAAAACTGCCCATATGAGCCCGATTGGTTCAACTAACCGTCAGTACGATAATGCCTCCACTGACAGAAGTTTCACTTTACAGAAACACTTTTTCTACTGCATTTACGAGTTCCTCACCGTAATTCGCATTTCCTTCGATATTTTCAATTAAATATTCCAATTCTTCTTTCATTTGTTCTAACTCGATTTCAACGTCATGAATACGAACAAACATTGTTTCATCGTTCTTCATTGCATTTTTTAAATCTTCCCAGCACGTATGCGGGATACTCACGTAAATAAAAGAGGTTTCATTCTCTAAAATATATAAAAATGATAAATTGTCTGAATCTACAAGTACGTGACTACGTGCCTTTAAACCATCTACACGTAGCTCTGTATTTTCCGCACAAAAAATAAGAGCATCTTCTCTTTTTTCTACGCTCTTAACTTGAATTTTATTTTGCATACTTTAACTCCTCCATATCATACTTCCTGTCATAATCAACACTTTTATTGTAACATAACATACAACGAAACAAATAAAACATTGAATGAAATTTAGGAAAAAGCGATAATGAGTACCAGATATTTCACAAAAGGAGAGCGCATATGCAACAAGAAATTGAAATCGAATTTAAAAACATGGTCACAAAAGAGGAATTCCATTCTTTATGTCAGGCATTTGCTATTACAACATTCGCAAAACAAGTAAATCACTATTTCGAAACGCCTACATTTTCATTAAAAAATGCTGGCTCTGCACTTCGTATTCGTTGTAAAAATAATACTTATACACTAACACTAAAACAACCGGCAGAGGTTGGATTGTTAGAGACGCATCAAACCTTAACAGAAGAAGAAGCTAAAATAATGATTGAAACAAATAAGTTAATCAAGGGAGCTGTTTCCAAGCAATTAGAAACCCTACAAATTCCTGTTTCTTCATTACAATACATGGGAAGCTTAACAACAGAGCGAGCAGAAACAACATTTGAAGGCGGTACCCTCGTATTCGATCATAGTTTTTATTACGAACATGATGATTATGAGCTTGAATACGAAGTAAGCGATGAACAGGCTGGACAAGCAGCATTTGCTTTTTTATTAAAAGAACATAATATTCCTATCAGACATACAAAAAACAAAGTGCAACGCTTTTTTCTTGCCAAGGGCCAAAAAGAACAATAAACTAGCAAAGGGTTGATTAAGAGCTATTTATTTGCTCTTCGTGACAATCCGTTGCTACAATAAAGTGAAACTTCCTTTCATGAACGCTTTTTTCATGAAAGGTTAGTTGAACTAATCGGGCTCTTATGGGCGGTTTTACACCGTGAAATACATGAAGGTACCGCCCGTTAGAGCGGGGTAAAGTGAAACTTCCTTCTAGAATGCTTTTCCCTAGAAGGTTAGTTGAACCAATCGGGCACAGGTCAGCAGTTAGCCCCTATCTCCTTTGAATGATTTCTCATGAAATTGAGGTGGAGGTCTTACTGCCTACAAGTAGCGGGATAGATATACATTTGATGGAAAAAGGAGTTACAAGGATGAACAAGCAACCAACGACACCATTTGAAGCAATTGGCGGTGAACAAGGCATTGCAAAATTAGTCGATACATTTTATTCCTATGTCAGTAAACACCCTGACTTATCTCCCATCTTCCCAGACGATTTAACAGAAACTGCTAGGAAGCAAAAACAATTTTTAACACAATATTTAGGAGGACCAAATCTTTATACAGAAGAGCATGGTCACCCAATGTTACGTGCTCGTCATCTGCCGTTCGAAATTACACCGAAACGCGCAAAAGCTTGGCTCTCGTGTATGGAACAAGCGATGGATGATACCGATGTACACGGACCGATTCGTGATTTTGTATTTGAGCGTTTGACGTTAACGGCGCAGCACATGGTCAATACTCCCGAAACAGGTGAAGCTTAATGGAAAAACAGGAAGCAAAACATATTGCATCAATCTCGCCTTCCAAATGTGAGCCTAAGTCTGTAGAAGCATATTTATTTATTGATCCACTTTGCAAAGATTGTTGGGACATCGAGCCATTGATGATTAAACTATGGCTCGAATATGGAAAATATTTTTCACTCCGTCACATTGTTACCGGTAAGGTAGAAGGGGCCATCTCCCCATCACACAAATGGAATAAACCTGCTAATATTCGATTTGTGTGGGAAAAAACAACAAGTTTACACGGATTTTCTTGCGACGGAAAAGTATATACGCATGGGGCTTCATCAACTCCGTATATAACTTCACTTGCCATAAAGGCGGCAGAATTACAAGGTCGAAAAGCAGGTTCGAAATTTTTACGAAAACTTCAAGAATCCATTTTGCTTGAAAATATATCAAAGCCAGATATAGATATGCTGCTTATATGCGCGAAACAAAGCGGAATTGATATTGAAGAATTTAAACAGGATTTACATTCTGTCAGTGCCGCAAAAGCATTTCAATGTGATTTGAAATTTACAAATGAAATGCACATTACAGAAATCCCTTCTCTCGTTTTCTTTCATGCTAATTCTAATGAAGAAGGAATTAAAATTGCTGGTATTTATTCTTACGATGTATATGTACAAGTATTAAAAGAAATTGTAAAAGAAGAAATTGAACCACAACCACTTCCTTCTTTAGAAGTATTACTAGAGCAAGTTCAGTTTATGTCAACAAAAGAAATTGCCTTTATTTATAATTACTCTCAAACTGAAATAGAACGAGAAATGAAAAAATTGCTACTGAAAAGAAAAGTACGCATGGTTGATACAAAACGAGAGCGTTATTGGAAATGGATTACAAAAGAAAACGACCTGGTGTAAAACACCAGGTCGTTTTCTTTACGGCTTATAAAAATATTAAAGGGGATGGGAGAAATTTCACGTTCAAACAAAGGGGTATATGTTTGTATGTGAATTCGTTCACGTTTATTATATTACAAGATTCGACGTCAGATGACAACCCTTTTTGTCGAATTTCACATTTCTGTCACATTCTAAACGTTTTCATTTCGGAATATAGTATATAAGGAGTATTTGTCCCGCTATTCGCGGGCAGTAAGACCTCCACCTCAAGATTGTGAGGAACTCGAAGAAGATAGGTGGGGGATAACCGCTGGCATGCGCCCGATTGGTTCAACTAATAATCAGTGAGGGATGAAGAATCCCCCCACTGATTAAAGTTTCACTTTATAGGAGGGTTTCCAATGAAAAAATCCTATCTTTTATTATTTATTTGTATCGTTTTCCTCTTCTTTTGTTTATACGTCCTATCATTGTTACAAGTATTCCCACTAATTTTATCACTTCCCCTTTTATTTGGAGCAATCGTATTGGTTGTATCATACTTCAATAACCAAAAGCGATTTAAAGGATTTTAAACAAAAACGAGAGTCATACGACTCTCGTTTTTCTTCTACTTCTCTTCAAATAGAAGTGCTTCTAATTCATTTAATTTCTCTTCAAATACTTGCATTGCTTCTTTTACAGGTTCTGATGACGTCATATCAACACCAGCTTTTTTCAATACTTCAATCGGATAGTCAGAGCTTCCCGCTTTCAAGAACTCATTAATGTAACGTTCTACTGCTGGCTGACCTTCTTCTAAAATTTGCTTTGATAGAGCAGTTGCTGCACTAAAGCCTGTTGCATATTGATATACATAATAATTGTAGTAGAAATGCGGAATACGAGACCACTCTAAACCAATTTCTTTATCGATGACTAAACTATCACCGAAATACTTTTTATTTAGCTCATAGTAAATTTCCGTTAACATATCTGGTGTTACTGCATGACCTTCTTGCACTTTTTGATGAATAACGTGTTCAAACTCAGCAAACATTGTTTGACGGAATACTGTACCTCGGAAACCTTCTAAATAATGATTTAATAAGTATAGACGCTTCTTCTTATCATCTGTCGTTTTTAATAAATAATCATTTAGAAGTGCTTCATTACATGTAGACGCTACCTCCGCAACGAAAATTGAATAGTCACCGTACACATAAGGCTGTGTTTTTCTTGTATAGTAACTATGCACAGAATGACCAAATTCGTGAGCAAGCGTAAATAAATTATTTACATTATCATGCCAGTTCATTAAAACGTATGGATTTGTTCCATAAGCACCAGATGAATAAGCACCGCTTCGCTTCCCTTTATTTTCATATACATCTACCCAGCGATTTTCGTAAGCTTCTTTTAAAATATCAACATACTCTTCCCCAAGTACATTTAATGATTGTAATAACATATCTTGCGCTTCTTTATATGTTACGTTCATTTTCACTTCCGGTACGAGCGGCGTATATAAATCGTACATGTGCAATTCTTCTAATCCAAGTGCTCGTTTACGGATATCGATGTAACGATGTAATAAATGTAAGTTTTCATTTACTGTTTCCACAAGCTGATCATAAACAGACTCAGGAATATTATTATTGCTCAGTGCAGCTTGGCGAGCAGAATCATACTTACGAACATTCCCATAAAAATTATTTCGTTTAATTGCACCATTTAATGTGCTTGCAAATGTATTCTTATATTTTCCATACGTTTCATATACAGCATGAAAGGCATCATGGCGAACACGAGGATCATCACTTTCTAAAAATTGAATGTAGCGTCCATGAGTCACTTCTACCTCTTCCCCATTTTCATCTTGAATAGATGGAAACTTCAAGTCGGCATTATTTAATATACCAAATGTATTACTAGATGCGCCCATAACTTCAGAAGCCTGAGCTAATAACGCTTCTTCCGCTTCTGATAATACGTGAGGACGCTGACGTGTAATTTCCTCTAATGCATGCTCATATACTTTTAACTCTTTATTTTCTTGTAAAAATGAGCGCAATGTCTCTTCTGAAATCGTTAAAATTTCCGGCACAATGTACGCCATACTACTTGATACTTGTGAATATAAGCTTGTTGCACGGTCATTTAACGCTTGATAAGATGAATTTGTTGTATCTTGGTCGTAGCGCATATGTGCGTATGTATACAATTTACCAAGACGCATCGATACTTCATCTTCATACTGCAGCGTTTCTAACAACGCATTTGCCGATTCTCCAAGCTTTCCTTTAAATTCCGTAAGTTTTGGTAGTAACTCTTTCACCGCTTGAAATTCCGTTTCCCACTCTGCATCCGTTTGGAAAATATCTTCTAAGCGCCACGTGTTTTCTACTTCAACTTCACTACGTGCTGGCAGTGCTCTTACTTTTTTTTGTTCAGCCATGTGTAAACCCTCCTTATTCATATCTCCTAGTACAATTCGATTCTTCTTATACAATTCCTTCTGGGTACTTTTTTATTATATCCGTTTTCTCTTGACTCATGTTATACTTTGCTTCCACAAGCATAAGGGCCTCTGCTAAAAATAAGCGATCAAACTTCTGTATCTCTTTTTCTGTTTTTGGCACAAAAAAACATCGTACTTTTCGATATTTGTAAACATCAACTTGCTCAATCTTTCCAATCAAACATAAAAACTGCATATATTCTCTCACTGCCTGTTGCCAAAATACTTGCGGAAAATACGGTAGTAACCGTCTATGAATCGCTCTATGCCTCTCAACATAATGAAAAATGGTATGCAACGAAAAATATTCTCCTACCGTAAATTTGCCTAGCAGCTCAATTAAAATGTAAGCTTGCCATATGAAAGAATGAGTACGAAATGCTAGGAGCGATGGTAAAGGGACACCAATTTCAGCAGGAAAACAAGATGGGGATATATGATGATGATAAAGAAGCTCTAAAAAGGAGCGCTCACTTCGCTTCCACATATGAATACCATTTGCACGGAGGCGCTGTTTTTTATTCATCCACTCTTTTTCTAAACATTGGATTGATATAGGTGATGTTGTAAGAAGAGTTGTTAATGTAGTCGTATGAAGCGGAAAATAAATTGCATGTGAAAAAACGATAGACGAGGAAAAAGGTAAAAGAAGATTGCATTTAAAAAAAGCTTTTGCATCAGGACAAAAATAAAGGAGATAAGGGCTTGAATGATATTGCACACAGCAGGAATGAAAAGAAGAAAGCGACATCCAATATGTTGCATGACGTTTTAACTGATTTCCTCCCAAGATCCATAATATTTGAATCCCTTCTTTCCAATACCCTTCCGTTCGTTTTAACAACTGCTCTGCTGATAAAGTTGCACATTGATATTCAATAGCGATTTGTCGATTACCAATTGTTACAAACAAATCCGGCCGCTGCTGGATGGCTAGTATGTAATGCTCCATTTTTATGGAACAGCCTTGTGACTGAAGCCATCTGTATAACTGCTCTTTTCCCCGTAAGTGGTACGCCGATTCATTTTCAAGCTCGATTTTACAGCTATGTGATTTTTTATGAGCGAAATGCCACTGTTTTTGTTTTCCCAGTTTTAGCTGTACTTCTAAGTGACAAATGGGACAGAAAAAGCGCTCGTTCTTCCGTAACATAGCGAGCTGTTTTTCCTTCCATCCATGAAGAAGATGAATTTCTTCCCCATTTTCTTTCTTTGCAACAAACATCAAATCACTTCCTTTCTTCCGTATGGACTATTCTACAATGACGAGCGAATTCCTGCTGTAATGAAAAAAGACTCATTTCCATGAGTCTTTAGAGTAAAGGAGACAATAACCGATATGTCGATTCCACAATCCGCATCACAAGGTGGCGGTTCTTAAAGCGATCAACATAAATTTCATTTGATACCTGCAAATCTTCTTCAAAATCTGCCACAAGCTTGCGAATACTGTTTGTATCATATAAAAAGGCATTCACCTCAAAATTCAAATGAAAACTTCTCATATCCATATTTGCTGTTCCAATTGATGCCAAATCAGAATCAACAATCACAACCTTGCTGTGTAAAAAACCTTTTTCATATTCATATATTTTTACGCCTGCCTCTAATAATTCTGGAAAATAAGAACGAGACGCATAAAATACAGTCCTCTTATCCGGTTTGCTCGGCATTAACAAGCGAACATCAATACCTGCTAAGGCCGCTACTTTTAATGCTGATAAAATATCATCATCTGGAATAAAATATGGCGTCGCAATCCAAATTGATTTCCTTGCTGAAGCAATCATCGCAAAATATAAATGCTTAATCGTTTCCCATTTACTATCAGGTCCGCCCGCAACGAGCTGCACGCCCCCCTGTTCATCTCCCTCTACGATATCGACTTGTAAATAGTCTGATGTTAATATTGCTTCACCTGTCATGTAAAACCAATCTTGTAAAAAGATAAGCTGCAAACTTTGTACCGCTTCACCTCGTAAATATAAATGAGTATCTCGCCAAAACCCAAAATATTTATTTTCCCCTAAATATTCATCTCCAATGTTTAAACCGCCAACGAAGCCTTCATTTCCATCAATGACAACAATTTTCCGGTGATTTCGATAGTTAATTTTGTCATTTAAAATAGGAAAGCGAACAGGAAAAAACGGCACCATCTCAACACCTGCATTATTTAATTCCTCAATATATGTCTTTGACAGTTTAAAGCTCCCTACTGCATCGTATAAAAATCGAACTGTCACGCCTTCTTTTGCTTTTTGGATGAGAATGTCTTTAATTTTTGTACCAATTTTATCATCACGCACAATGTAATATTCCATATGGATATGATGCTTGGCCTTTTTCAATCCATCTAAAATTGCTTGAAATGTCTCTTTCCCATTTGTTAATACTCTCGTTTCCGTATGAAAAGAAATATTTAATGCCCCAAGACGGTCTGCTAGCCGAAACAACAATTCTTGATGTTCATGTTTTTTCAATATACGGTCATGATAATACTCATGCCCTTTATATTGTAAAAACGCCTGCTCATCTAAAAGCGCCTTCTTTTGAAACATTCGTTTTCTCCGAAAATTTTGTCCAAATAGAAGATATGCAAAAAAACCTACTACTGGAAAAATCCCAAGCACAATTAACCAAGTTAATGTTTTCGAGGGATTACGATTTTCTAAAAAAATCACAGATCCAATTAGAAATGCTGATATCGTAAATAGAGTACTTAAAATTCCCAAAAATGAAATATCTTTAATCCCAATTACATCTGAATAAAATGTTACATCAATAAACAGACGTAACGAAATAAACACAACCAATAAACCAATCAAAAAGAAAAATAGCTTCAATGTATTTTTCATTTCTGCCCCCTTACCTACACTTTTCATATATACATTTAAAAAGCCGATTTCAATATAAAGAAATCGGCCTACATTCCAGGAGAAAAATGATTACGAATTGTTTCAAGTGCATTTTCAGAAACAATTTGCTTTCCGTATTCATAAACGCGATGAATCGTTAAAGCGGATTCTTCTCCATATTCTAATATTACACTTAAAATACGGTCAATCTCCTCTTCATCGTGCACTACCTCATCAAATTCGACATATAGATAATAGCGGTCTTCAAATGAATATAATTCATCTTTTATCTCTTCAAATATAAGTCGATGACTTAATGAAATAACATGCTCAAAATCGTCGAATTTAATTAAAAAACCGAATATACCATCTTCATTAAAAATCGCTCCGGTTTCTTCTTCTATTTCCTGTTCAAATAACGATTCAATTCGCTCATCAAGGGGAATATCGATAATTTTATCGAGGCCAATTGGTAATTCTAATTTTTGCCCGTCTTTCGAAAGCTGCGCTTTCGTCACAAGTACTTCAATTCCTTTTTCAAGTGCTTGAACTTGAATCCAAAGCGGTCCATCAATAAAAAAGTCGTCATGGTCACGCGCTTCATCCATCATTTCCCAAAATAGCTGTTCACTTTTATCGCGGTTATACCAAATCTCTTCACGGTTAAATCCGCGGTCTTCTATATCAATGTACGAGATATAAAATTTCATCGTATGATCATTAACTCTTTCAATATCCAAAATGCACCTCTCCCTTCCTATTTGGAATGGTTATGAAGGGATTCCCCAATCATATTACAAAAAAAGTTAGAATCTTGTACTCTCATTTTATGATAAGATGCTCCAGAATGGAAATAAAATCACCATATTTTTAAAAAAAACAGTCATTTACCTAATTTTTCATTTGATAAAGTACGCTTCTTGACGAAATAATGACTCCTCCATATTTCAAGAAAGGCATTGGACATGTTATTCATGTAAATGATTGTCCTATATTCTTTTTTCCTGCATATGATGTAAACGAAACAAACTAAAAAAGACATTCCTTCTTCTCTAATTTACAATACATTTACCGTTCATATTAATCACAATCCTTTTCTTACATAGTGATTCTAACTAAAACAAATCTGATTCTAATAGGCCGTGTTTCTGTCTATTAGGACTGAACAAACGGAGGCAAACTGAATGGATTTAGACTTTCTCTCATCCATCCTTATAATCGTTGGTATCGACATTGTACTAGGCGGTGACAACGCGATTGTCATCGCACTCGCAAGTCGCAATTTACCAGAAACAGAGCGAAATAAAGCGATTGTTTTAGGAACTGGTTTAGCCATCATACTACGTATCTTCCTCACAGTACTTGCCGTTTATTTGCTTAACATTCCATTTTTACAATTAACTGGCGGAATTTTACTTACTCTCATCGCAATCAATCTGCTCACAGATAACAATCATGATCTTTCTAGTATTAAGGCAAAGACAACCTTATTTCAAGCCGTACGAACAATCGTTTTCGCAGACCTTGTTATGGGATTCGATAATGTACTTGCAATCGCCGGGGCTGCACATGGAAATATTGCATTAGTTATTATCGGATTACTCATTTCTATTCCTATTATCATTTGGGGAAGTAAACTCATTTTATTATGCATGGAAAGATTTCCTCTTCTCGTTTATATTGGTGCTGCTATCTTAGCTTACACAGCGGGTAATATGGTAGCACATGAAAAATTTTTCACATCATTTTTCGAGAAGAATCCATTTTTCACAGCAAGTATTCCCGTTCTCTTCACGATTACAGTATTACTCGTTGGAATTCTTGTAAACCAAGTAAAGCTGCGAAATACATAAAGTTCAACTACTCAGACGCCTGGTGTCCTGTTATGAAAATGTTTTTGACTGAGCATCGTTGGTCTAATTAGATTTCCCTATTCTTATTTTTCTACTTTAGTAAAATAAAGATTTAGACTGATGACTCAGTTTCTTTCATGAAGAAAATTTTTATTAAAATAAAATATTAGACTAAATAGTAAATATACGATTTTTATATGGGCAATAAGGACCATTCTGAGAAAGCACACTTCATAAAATCGGTATGTATACATTCTTGCATAAAGCTTTTAAAAAAGAAAAAGGGGAATTTTCATGCAAATAATCCGACAATGGAACCAAGAAGATAGTAATTACATTAGACAGAAGGTTATAGAATATAATACTTCACAACTACCAGATGAAGTAAAATCTCCTTCTGAGAATGTAAGCCTTGTGGTAAGAGACGAAGAAGGAAACATAATAGGTGGTATAACAGGAACCATCTTTTGGCGTCACATGCATATTGATTATCTATGGGTAGATAATCAATTACGCCATAAAGGATACGGAACTAAGTTACTACATAAAATGGAAGAGGTTGCAAAAGAGAAGAAATGTAGACTTATTATACTTGATACTTTCAGTTTCCAAGCTCCTGAATTTTACAAAAAACATGGCTATAAAGAATTTGGTCTCATTGAGGATTACCCAAAAGGATTCCGCCAACATTTTTTAGAAAAAAGACTGGAAGCATAACTTTCGATAACAAGAATTATGTAAATGTTATCTCCTTTTAGCAAAATACGACATATTTTATTCGTACAAAAAAAGGAGCTAATGGCCCACATTCCGCTAAAGCAGAATTGGGAATCAGCTCCTTTTCATATTATATTAATTTACAAGACGTTGCGCTTCGCGTAATTGAAATGTTCTCACTGTACGTGGTAAAAAGCGGCGAATTTCATCTTCGTTATAACCAACTTGTAGGCGTTTTTCATCAATCATAATAGGACGACGAAGAATACCTGGGTAATCACGAATAAGCTTATATAAATCTTGAAGAGGTAAAGATTCTAAATTAATATTCAATTCCTGAAACACTTTAGAACGAGTTGAAATAATTTCATCTGTTCCACTTTCTGTCATACGTAAAATCTCTTTAATTTCCTCAATCGATAATGGATCAGAGAAAATATTACGTTCTGTATAAGGAATATGGTTTTCCTCTAACCATAATTTCGCTTTTCTACAAGACGTACAACTTGGAGAACTATATAGTGTTACCATACATTACTCACTCTCCTTAAAAAAGTACACATTCTGTACTATTTCACATTTTCATAATTATGTTCAAACAAATTTTGTATCGCTTATGACTACTTGTCTAAAAATAAGGAATTTCAAAACTTGCAAGCGAACCTTTCTAAAAAAACAATTACTTTAAATAAGTAACTTCTATAATCATTATACAATAGAACAAGAAAGAAATATACAGTAAATTTTCTTCATAATATACATAAAAGTTATGTATACGATGTGTATTTTGTAAGAAAAATATGTGTATTCAGCTGACGGGAACACTTGTTCTTCTTCATTTTATCAAACTACATTCCTTCTGTCTACATACATATTTACATAGGCACTATACTTGAATTTCACATTCTAAAAAACAAAAAGACGTCTTAGTACTTTACTAGGACGCCTTCAACCTGCATTGACTTTATTAAAAATCTCCTTGTGTAACTATTCTAGATAGGACAATGCCGCTCACACTTATTTTATAGGACGATGTTCTTTTATGACACGTAACGATTTCATCTCATAATCCTCGGCACCTTGTACAGGAAGACCTGCTTCTTTATTCTTTCTTGTATATATAAGGTTTTCTTCCGTAATAATCTCGCCAGGAATGAAAATAGGAATGCCTGGTGGATACACCATGACAAATTCAGCGATGATTCTTCCAACCGATTCTTCAAATGGGATCATTTCCGTTTCGGCATAAAAGGCATCACGCGGCGTTAACGCCAGCACCGGAATGTCCGGCAATAACACAGAAGCATTTATATTGAAATCAGCCTGATCTTGAAATGTGGCCGACAGTTCTTTCAATGCATGTACAAGTTTTGCTAGGTCCTCATCGGTATCACCAGGTGTAATGATACAAAGAATGTTATATAGGTCCGAAAGCTCGACTTCAATATTAAATTTTTCACGGAGCCACTTTTCTACATCGTACCCAGTAATGCCAAGCTCTTTTACCGAAATCAAAAGTTTTGTTGGATCCATAGCAACCGCAGCGTTCGTTCCTAAAATTTCACGACCAGCGCAGTACAAATAGTCAATTTCATTTATTTCGGCACGTGTTTGCTCTGCTAAACGAATCGTACGTTCCAATAAAGCTTGTCCCTCAGTCGCTAATCGTTTTCTTGCCACATCCAAAGAAGCAAGCAAGATATAAGAAGTGGATGTCGTTGTTAACATACTTAAAATCGTTTGTACATGCTTCGGTGAAACACGACTTCCTTGCACATTTAAAATGGAACTTTGCGTCAGTGAACTCCCTAGTTTATGCACACTTGTCGCTGCCATATCAGCACCTGCTTGCATAGCAGAAAGAGGCAGCTCATCATGAAAATGAATGTGAGCCCCATGTGCTTCGTCTACTAAAACCGGAATATCACGTGCATGAGCGATGTCCACAATTTTTTTCAAGTCGCCAGAGATCCCAAAATAGGTAGGATTAATCACAAGCACAGCTTTGGCATCTGGATACTGTACTAACGCTTTTTCTACGGATTCAGGTGTAATGCCGTGTGAAATACCGAGATTCGGATCAACCTCCGGATGGATGAAAATAGGTATTGCACCTGAGAAGATAATCCCGCTCATAATGGATTTGTGTACATTGCGCGGTACAAGAATTTTATCACCAGGTCCGCAAACACTCATCACCATTGTCATAATCACACCGCTCGTCCCTTGAACAGAAAAGAAGGTATGATCAGCACCAAATGCTGTAGCTGCCAGATCTTGCGCTTGTTTGATGATTCCTTTTGGCTGATGTAAATCATCTAAGGGAGCGATGTTGATTAAATCTATCGCAAGTGCGTTTTCACCAATAAACTCTCTAAATTCAGGATCCATACCTTTTCCTTTTTTATGACCAGGAATATGGAATTGAATTGGTTCTTTTTCTGCATGTTCTACAAGTGCAGTAAACAATGGCGTGTTAGATTGAGAACACATTTTTAGCATCCACCTCTTCATTTATCTAATTTCCCTTTGTTTCCCCATCCATTTTAGAGACTTGAATGGAGAATCAACGGTTTATCCCGCACTAACGGGCAGTAAGACCCCCACTGATGGAAGTTTCACTTTATATTCAGTCTGTATTATGCAAATTAAGATTAGTTTTCCCGTACATAAAGTAGTTAACGTTTGTTATTTTTATCTAAAATAAAAATGATTCATGAACTTTACATGAATCATTTCTATTTATCCCGCTATTCGCGGGCAGTAAGATCCCCCACTTTATTACTTTTCCATCCAAGTTTGTGCCCCGCACATTCCACAGTAACCATTTGAATAATGATAAAACATATGTTATGTAACCATTTCGGTATACAGCATTCTCCGTGCTTTACTTTTTATATACATAATTATCGAATGTTGTTTACTGTCTCCGCGAATCTTTTAATACCTTCACGAATGAGGTTTGTGTCTCCTCTTCCAAAAGTAAAACGCACATACCCTTTTTCCGAACCAAAAATACTCCCTGGAACAAAGACTATACCCTTTCGTATAGATTCTTCCAATAAATGATATTCATTAATTGAATTCGGTATCTTACACCATAAATGGATGCCACCTTCTGGAACAAGAAATTCAACTTGTTTACCTAAAAATTTATCAAGACTTAAGGTCATTTGATCCCTTCTCTGTTTGAGTTGTTTTCGAAGCATGCAAATATGAGCATTAAAATATTCCGATCTCAAAAATTGATTTGCCACCCATTGAGGGAATACACTATGTCCAAAATCCACTTGCTGCTTCCCATCCGCCAGACGTTGAATTACTTGTGAAGGTCCAATAATCCATCCAATTCGTAATCCTGATGCTACAATTTTCGATAATGAACTAACATATAAAACATTTCCATTATAATCCATAGATTTTAAGGTTGAATTTACTTTTCCACTGAAAGAAGTTAAGCTGTAGGGATCATCTTCTACAATAGGTATACCAAAATCGGACGACAATTCTAGAATCTTTTTACGACGTGCTAATGAAAGAACACTTCCTGTAGGATTATGATGATCGGGATTTAAAAATATCATTCGCAATCTATGTTTTTTGTGTAAATCTATAATATCATCCGGATTAATGCCATGTTGATCCATAGGTAAATGAAATGTTTTTAACCCAGCAGATTGGAATAATGGAAGGGAAAAACAATAAGATGGATCTTCAATAGCAACAGCATCCCCCGGCTTAAGCAAGCATTGAACAATAAGATGAAGTGCTTGTTGAGCGCCTGACGTAATAAGAATGGAAGAAGGATCAGCATCTATATTTTTATAGTTATCAACATGCCAAGAAATTGTTTCCCTCAATATCTCATTGCCTTGTGGATGATCATAACCTAAATGTCCTGTAAATGTTTGCTCTGAGAGAATGGTACGAAATTGATCGGTTGGAAACAAATCCGGTGACAATTCTCCTCCAGCTAAATTAATTAAATCCGTCTTTTGAGTTTCCATACGAATTCGCTGAACTAGTGGCAAATTTGGGAGAAATGAGCCATCCTCTACATATCGGCCCCAGTTTGGGATGCGTTTATGCGATATTCCCCATATATCTGTACTTACACGCGTTCCGCTTCCTTTTTTTCGCTCTACTACCCCGAGCGACTGCAGCTCCTGATATGCAGATACTATCGTACTGCGATTAACTTGCAACTCTTTTGCTAAAGTACGTTCCGAAGGTAACATACTATTTGGTGAAAATTCTCCCGAAGAAATCCCATATTCAATATAGTCTGCAATTTGTTTGTAGACCGGCTTCTTATTCGCACGATCGGGTTTCCATTCCATTTCGTTTCATCCTTATCATCATTTCTTTATTTATAAATTTAATGACATGAATAATTAAAATAAATTTAAAAGTACTACCCTACTTATAATAAACAAACATCTCAAAAAAATAACCATCCACTTCTATAGTATTTTAATCATCCACTTATCTAAAACAATTCCATATATTAATAAAAAAAGGATTCCCTATAGTTTAGGAATCCTTTTCTTTCTATTTTAGATGGGAGCTTTGCAAATGCTTACAGCGCTTCAGCTGTCGTTTCATTCATCTCCCCTGTTATTAACATAGAATGTTTTTGAAGGCTATTGGAACGCAGACTATACGCGACTACTTTCTTCTTGTACTGTTTGACTACATCAACGTGATCGTCGTAACTATACACAGAAAACCTAACATTGTTTTTGCCTCTTTTAGTATCAATGATTAATGGCGTCCCACTGCTATTTGGAGGAAAATAATATTTCTCTAAAAATAACGCTTCGTTAAAATGATTAATAACTTGAATTTTATCTTCACCTTCCAAGCATTTTCCGTCGATGGTTACGGTGACATTCGCATCATTAAGTTTTGGATGCAATTCAAATTTTTGGGCAAACGATTCCACAACAGAGGTTGGAAGACTCGTCACTATTAATTTAATAGAAAACATAAGAATCAACGAAAGTATAAACCAGGTCGTCATATTTTATCATCTCCGTTACGCTCTAAAATAATATTTTTTGATTTCGATTTTTCTATTGATTGCACTCTTGAATCATATCTTCGACAACGGCTAATCTGAGATTGTATTTAATAATTAAGATTACCTGCGAAACCACCGCCAAAATATAAAGTGAAACTTCCATCAGTAGGGATTTTTTTCATCCCCCACTGATGGTTAGTTGAACCAATTGGGCGCATGCCAGCAGTTATCTCCCACCTATCTTCTTCGATTTTCTCTGAATCTTGAGGTGGGTCTTACTGTCCGTTAATGCGGAATAAAGGAATTCGCTAACCTTTATCCCGCTAATCGCGAGCAGTAAGACTACAAGATGACAATCGCATACCATGTAACTCCTATGAGAAGACTTAAAAGAAGTACGATATAAATAACAGACAAATTAGTCACATTCTGCTTCGTAGAGTTACCATAATTCTCCTCCGTATTTCTTGCAACTAATACCGTACCAAGGAGTGATCCAATTATAATAATAATGACTAATAAAAATGCAAATTTCATTGGTTTTCACCTCTCTAAAATCAGTCTATTTGAACAGAAAACTTAATAAATAGATTTCCGAAAAATTTTACATTTTCTAGATGAGGACATTTGTCTATACTAAGGGATCATTCTCTAGTAACTATATGGAATATGAATATAAAGTAAAACTTCCATCAGTGGGGGGTTTCCCCCCACTGATGGTTAGTTGAACCAATCGGGCTTTTACGGGCAGTTATCTCCCACCTATCTTCCTTGTTTCTCTTTAAACCTTGAGGTGGGGGTCTTACTGCCCATTAATGCGGGATAAAAGACACATTCTATGCTTAAGAACATAACCAATATACTTAAAGATACTACCTTTCTCTTCTATAATAAGAGATATTTTCCCGAAAAGGTCCATCCAATTTAACATCATTTTGCTCATCCACTTTACGAGTAAAAAGTATTATGATTCTAAGCAATTGCTATCAGTAAAAAATAAAGTGAAACTTCCATCAGTGGAAGTCTTACTGCCCGTTAATGCGGGATTAAAACACACATATCTTTTCAGACAATTCTTTCTTTTCTATCTTTTTTCACATACAATACATATATACATATACAAAGGAGGCTTATATATGGGGGCATTTTTTCTTGATTTCGCAATCGTTGCAGTATTAGTCATTGGGATTACCGCAACAGTCGGAATTATCACAAATGGGATTGGAGAAAAATTGTTTGGCGGTAAAGACAAAATGAAATTCGTAGATAAATCCTCTGAAGTGCAAGCTGGTTGGAATAAAGTTGGCGGTAAAGGTATTTATAAAAAACATACGTACTAAAAAATGAAGCAGGATTGGAATCCTGCTTCATTTTTATGCTTATTATTTTATTCTAAACTAACAAGTATTAAAGCTCTCGTTAATTCAACTAATAATCCATAAGGAATGACGAAGCACCCTCTAGAATCAAAAATTCATTTTACTTACTTTACAGAAGCCCATTTAAAGCTTAACTCTGGACCATATTTATTGATGTAAATATCTTGTATTGTTTCGCGCTGTAGATACGCTCTTCCGCGTTGGTATATCGGTGCAATAACTGCATCATCAAATAACATTTTCTCTGCACTCAATAAATTGTTCCAACGACCTTGTAAGTCTGAACTATCTTGTTTACCTTTTGTAATAATTTCATCATACTTAGGGTTTGAGTAACCCATTTTATTTTGTGCACCGTTTGTCACAAACATATCAAGGAATGTCATTGCATCTGGGTAATCTGGTCCCCAACCGCTAAATGAGATGTCATAATCACCGCTGCTCTCTAATTTTAACAATTGCGCAAAAGGTTGTGTTTTAATATTCACTTTTAAGCCTGGTAAATTCTTTTCTAATTCACCTTTTAAATACTCACTTGTTTTCTTTGCAAATTCTGTATCAGAGTTTAATAACGATAATTCAATTGTATCTTTTCCAAGTTCTTTTTTACCAGCTTCCCAATACTTCTTCGCTTCTTTCGCATCAGCTTTTACAAGGTTTCCATTCTCTTTGCGGAAATCTTTTCCGTTTGGTCCCTTAACAAAGTCAGCTGGAATTAAACCGTATGCTCCTTTTGAGCCGTTATTCAATAGTGTGTTTACCATTGATTCGCGCTCAAAGCCCATGGAAATTGCTTTACGAATATTTTTATTCGCTAAAGCTGGATTTTTTTCATTTAAACGTAAGAAATATACTGTTGGATCGCTTGTCGTTTTAAAATCGCTACCTTTTTTATATTTATCTACAAATTCTGCCGATAAATAAACACGGTCAACTGCGTTTGTTTCATATAAATTTACCGCTGTTGCTGTATCTTTTACGATATTATAGTTGATTTCCTCTAGTTTGACTGTTTTATTATCCCAATAAGATGGGTTTTTCTTTAACTGGAAGCTTTGCTCATGCTTCCATTCACTTAATACAAATGGTCCATTATACAATGTTGTATTTGCTTCCAATCCGTGCTTCGCGCCTTGTTCTTTCACATATTTCTCATTAAGAGGATAGAACAACGGATACACTGTTAAATCTACAAAATATGGAACTGGATTGTCTAGTTCTACTTCCAATGTATAATCATCAACTGCTTTTACACCTAATTGTTCTGGCGGCAATTGTTTCATATTGATCTTCTCTGCATTCTTCACATCAAACATTATGTAAGCAGATTTTGCAGTTGTATCTGGATTTACTGCTCGCTGCCAAGAATACACAAAATCTTTTGCGGTTACTGGGTCACCATTTGACCATTTTGCATCTTTACGTAATTTAAACGTATATTTCTTTCCATCTGCTGATTTTTCATACGACTCAGCAACACCTGGAACTAATTTATTATCTTTTCCAAGACGATATAACCCTTCCATTGTATTGTTCATTACATTTGAAGATGTTCCATCTGTTGTTAATGTTGTATCCATCGTTGGAAGCTCAGCTGTTTCAACCAGGTTAATCACCTGCTTTGCACTACTTGTGTCCCCTTTTGCTTTTGCTTGCGAATCTTCTTTTGAATATCCGCATCCCCCTAGAATCATGCTTACTGTTAATGTTGATGCAAGTAGCATCGGCACCTTTTTCTTCATGTATTATACCCTCCCCAAAAATGTTAGCCCTTTCATTAAAAAGAATAAAAAGTAATTAAGTTCTAACAATTCACATTATACATACAAATTGATTATTTGTATACTTATTTTTCTATCTTATTAAAATTTTCTGTTAACATTTTATATCCCAATCGCATTTATGTATCAATATTCATGTTTATTTTTTAACTAATTTAAATTATCTAAATATAATTATGGGATTTTTATAATATATTTTGTTAAAAGGTACTAGAAGAACAAAAAAACGAGCACATTTTTCATGTGCTCGTTTTCTCTTATTGATAAATTTCTTTATATTTCTTATATTCAGCTTCTGAGCAAAGAATAAAATGCCCCGGGCGAATTTCTCGCATCTTTGGCTCTTCATTACCATATTGATGCTGAGATGGATCATACACGATACGTTTACGATTGCGCTCATAATCTGGATCTGGAAGTGGAATTGCTGATAATAGTGATTTTGTATACGGATGAATTGGATGCTCATATAACTCTTCACTCGTTGCCAGCTCCACAATTTTCCCGTGATACATAACACCGATGCGATCACTAATATATTTTACCATTGATAAATCATGCGCAATGAATAAAAATGTTAGCCCTTTTTCTTTTTGCAATTTTTTCAATAAGTTAACTACTTGCGCTTGAATCGACACGTCAAGCGCTGAAATTGGCTCATCCGCGATAATAAAATCCGGTTCTACTGCTAGCGCTCTCGCAATTCCAATACGTTGACGTTGTCCGCCAGAGAATTCATGAGGGAAACGACTTGCATGCTCACGGTTTAGACCAACTGTTTCAAGCAATTCGTACACACGCTTCATACGATCCTCTTTGTTCTTTGCAAGACCATGAATATCAATACCTTCTGCGATAATGTCTCCAACGCTCAAACGCGGGTTTAATGATGCATACGGATCTTGGAAAATCATTTGCATTTTACGGTTAAATTTCTTTAATTCAGCACGGGATTTTTTACCATGCACATTTTCACCATTAAATAATACTTCACCTGCTGTTGCATCATATAAACGAATGATTGTTCTTCCTGTTGTTGATTTACCAGAACCAGACTCTCCTACAAGTCCGAATGTTTCTCCGCGGTAAATATCAAACGTAACATCATCAACTGCTTTTACAACTCCACCGCTCACATTAAAATGTTGCTTTACATTTTTTACTTCAATTAATTTCTCACGATTATTAGTCATGCTGTTCACCCGCTTTCATTTGTCGAATACGTCTTTGGACAATTTCAGGCGGCTCCACATTTGGAGCTTGTTCATGAAGTAGCCACGTTGCTGCATAATGTGTATCACTTACCTTAAATAAAGGTGGGTCCATTTCAAAATCAATCTTTAACGCCTGTGGATTACGCGCTGCAAACGCATCACCTTTTGGCGGTTTTAATAAGTCTGGCGGTGTACCTGGAATTGCATACAATTCCTCTTCCTCACCATCTAAACTCGGCATAGAAGCTAATAATCCCCATGTATACGGATGTTTTGGGTTATAGAAAATCTCATCAACTGTTCCAATTTCTACAACTTTCCCCGCATACATAACAGCCACGCGATCCGCCACATTCGCAACAACACCTAAGTCATGCGTAATAAAGATGATAGCTGCTTCTGTTTTTTGCTGAATGTCTTTCATTAATTCTAAAATTTGCGCTTGAATTGTTACGTCAAGTGCAGTCGTCGGCTCATCGGCAATTAGTAATTTCGGGTTACAAGCAAGCGCCATTGCAATAACAACACGTTGTCTCATACCACCTGAAAATTGGTGTGGATATTGTTTTAAGCGCGCTTCCGGATTTGGGATTCCAACAAGATCAAGGAGCTCTAGCGCCACTTTGCGAGCGTCTGCCTTACTCATTCCTTGATGCTTAATGAGACCTTCCATAATTTGGTTTCCAATTGTCATCGTTGGATTCAATGATGTCATTGGATCTTGGAAAATCATCGCAATTTCTTTTCCGCGAATTTGCTGCATTTCTTTTTCTGTTAACTTCGTTAAATCACGACCATCAAAAATAATTTCTCCTTTTTTAATACGCCCTGGTGGCTTTGGAATTAAGTCCATCAACGCTTTAGATGTAACGGATTTACCAGAACCAGACTCCCCTACAATCGCTAATGTTTCTCCTTTTTTTAAGTCAAAAGTAACTCCGCGCACCGCTTGTACTTCACCAGCATGCGTATCGAAAGAAACGTGTAAATCTTTTACTTCTAACAATGTTTTCATCATTCTGTCTCCTTTCTTCCTTATTTACGCATTTTCGGATCTAACGCGTCGCGTAAACCGTCTGCTACTAAGTTAAATGCTAAGATTAACATACTAATTACGGCCGCTGGAATAAACATCATATGCGGATATGTTTGAATTGACTTATACCCATCACTTACTAGAGAACCTAATGATGCTAACGGTGGCTGAATTCCAAGACCAATGAAACTTAAGAAAGCTTCTCCAAACACTGCACTTGGAATTGTGAACATTGTCATAACAATGATAGAACCCATTAAGTTTGGTACTAAATGTTTTACAATTAATTGTGTATTTGTTGCTCCAAGTGTGCGTGATGCTAATACATACTCTTGATTTTTCATTTTCAATACTTGTCCACGAACAACACGTGACATTCCAATCCATCCTGTAAGAGCCATTGCAAATGTAATCGATAAAATACCAGGATCCATTATAATTACCATTAAAATTACGATAATTAAGTACGGAATACCATTTAATATTTCAACAAAACGTTGCATTAAATTATCAACGCGGCCCCCGTAGAATGCGGAAATACCACCATATGCAACCCCGATAACTAAATCAATTGCCGCTGCTAATAATGCGATATATAAAGATACTCGTGTTCCTTCCCACGTTCTTGTCCAAATGTCGCGGCCAAGATCATCTGTACCAAACCAGAAATACTCTTTAATATCTCGTTTTTCATATTGGTCTACACCGTATTGATCCACACCATCAAACGGCAGCCAATGAATATTCTCTAACACCGGTATTCTCGGCGGCATTTTCGCACGGTTTAAATCTTGATCTTTATAAGAATATTTACTCATCATCGGACCAAAAATCGCTAATAACGCAATTATAAGGAGAATAACCATTCCAAAGACTGCACCTTTATGTTGAAACAGACGTCTTCTTACATCCTCCCAAAATTTTATACTCGGACGGGCAATAACTTCATTATCAGTATTGCTGCGATTTGCTGGTTGAAATAAATCTGGAGATATTTTTTGGATATCTTTCATTATTTTTTCCCTCCCGCTAAACGAATACGAGGATCAACTATACCGTATAGTATATCGACAATAAATATAACAAAAATGAAAACTGCACTATAGAAAAGGGTTGTACCCATAATAACTGTGTAGTCGTTCAATGTTATAGACTTAACGAACTGTTCCCCTAAACCTGGTATAGCAAATACTTGCTCAATAACAAGTGTTCCTGTCATCAAGTTAGCAACCATTGGACCTAAAATTGTAATAATCGGAATAAGAGCATTTCGTAACGCATGTTTTACAATGATTACACCTTTACTAAGCCCTTTTGCTTTTGCTGTTAAAATATAATCAGCCTGCATAACCTCAATTAATTCTGTACGTGCAAAACGAGCAATTGTAGCTGTTACACCTACAGATAACGCAATCGTCGGTAGAATTGTGTATTCAAATCCTTTCCAAAATGCTACCGGCAGCCATCCCGCTTGTACTGCTACATAATATTGTAATAATGCTGCAAAAACGAATCCTGGTACAGACATTCCGAGTACCGAAATGAATGTCGCCCCGTAATCAGCCCACGTATTCGTACGAAGAGCTGCAACAATACCTAGTAATAATCCCATAAAAGTTCCTAAAACAATCGCTTGAAAACCTAATTGTGCTGATGGACCAATACGACTTACAACCATATCTGTTACTGGACGGTTATCATACTGGAAGGACACCCCTAAATCTCCTTGAACTAAATTCTTCATGTAGTGCACATATTGTACTGGTAGAGGATCATTTAAACCATACTCTTCTAAAATGATTTCCCTTTGTGCTGGCGATAACTTCTCTTGGTTTTTAAGCGGAGAACCCGGCAATAATTTCATTAAAAAGAATGTTAATGTTGTGATTAAAAATAATGTAATAATCATGTACGCGAAACGTTGCAATGTATAACGTCCCATAACTAGCACCTCCCCATTTTCTCAAAAGCAATAAGATAGTTTAAAATATTCTTACTATTATTGATTTAAAATAAGAGCATATGCCCATCATAGGCATATACCCGTTGTAACCGATGGAGTAAAGTATATTATTGTTGGACAGAAGCCCACTTGTAAAAAAACTTGCCGCCATAATTACGTTTGACAACATCTTTTACAGCGCTTTTTTGCATATATGATGTTCCCTTTTGGAACACAGGAGCAATAACTGCATCCTCTTGAATTAAAACTTTCTCAAGTTCATTCCAACTCGGTATAACTCTTCCATTGTATCGTTTAACACGTTAGAAGATTCAGAATATTATAATTAAAACACATCCATTGTCGGAATTTCAGATACTTCTGTTAAATTCAACTCTTACTTCCCTTTGTTATTACTTGTTGCTTTCCCTTCGCTTGCTTTTTCTCTTTTTATCCGCAAGCTCCTAGCATGCTAACTATTAATGTCGATGCAAGGAATAATAGCAGCTTCTTCTTCATGTTGTATTGCCTCCCCTAAGTGCACCCCCTATGCCCTCACTATGTAAAAATGCAGAATTGAAAGAATAATCTCCAAGTTTCTACAATTTTCATTATACATATAATAAGGCGATTGTGAATATAGTTTTTTATTTTTTTGTTAAAATTTTTAAACTAAAATGTTTTTTTTGTATCTTTTGTAAAGATAGACCTTAACATTGTAGTTATCTAATTGCAACAAAATACGAAATTATGTATATTTTTCTAAAAATTCTTTATAGTACTCATTATAACTTTTATAGTATAATAATTCTAGTAATTTTTTTGTGGAGGTGAAGCATTTGAATACGCTTTTTTCACGTATTAGTATATTAACAGGCATCACAATCACGATTTCTTGTGCATGTGCTTTTATCCTTTCTACTTCCTTTTTGTTGAATTTTGTCAATATTATGTTTTATATCGCCTTAATCTTTATTATTATCGGAGGATTTCTATTTTTATTTCAGCGTGGTTTTTTCAATGTAACAATGTATTCTTTTAAGAAATTAGGTCGATCAAATAAAAAAGTTGAATCTTTAATTGAAGGCGAAGAAAAGCGTGATCCGAAAGAAATATTGTACCGCACATATTCTTTTGCATGGACATATCCTATCGTTATTACCGGTATCCTATTAGGAGCACTTTCAACAATCATTAGCTTCACTGTTCTTATATAGTTTGCAAACCACTCATTGTGTGTTATAATAGTGCGAAAATATTTACTTACAAATTTATATGCATGCGATGAGAAAGAAGAGTACATATTGAAGCAATTTCAGAGAGCTTGTGGTCGGTGAAAACAAGTAATTGTACAGTATGGAATGGGCTTTTGAGCACCAAACCGAAACGTTTTAGGAGTAGGCTTTGGCGTTACATCCAACGTTACAATGGATAAAGAGATTTTGCTTTAGCAAAATAATTAGGGTGGTACCGCGGTCCATTCGTCCCTATTTTTAGGGATGAATGGGCTTTTTTGTATTCAAAAAGCGAAAGCGGCTCGTCCAGAATTACAAGGCGCTAGAACTCTAGGCCGAAATATTGAAAGATGAAAACTATATAATTTTTTAAGGAGGACATACATATGTCAGTTATTTTTTCAGGCATTCAGCCAAGCGGAACAATTACACTTGGTAACTATTTAGGAGCAATGAAGCAGTTTACAGAACTGCAACATGAACATGATTGCTATTTCTGCATTGTAAACCAACATGCAATTACTGTACCGCAAGACCCTGTACAGCTTCGCAAAAATATTCGCAGTCTAGCAGCATTATACTTAGCATGTGGCATCGATCCAGACAAATCTACGTTATTTGTGCAATCAGAAGTTCCAGCACACGGTCAGCTCGGATGGATTATGCAATGTACTGCGTACGTGGGTGAATTAGAACGTATGACACAATATAAAGATAAGTCACAAGGAAGAGAATCTGTTCCGGCTGCTTTATTAACATACCCACCATTAATGGCAGCAGACATTTTACTATACAATACAGAGATTGTTCCAGTTGGAGATGACCAAAAACAACATATTGAATTAACACGCGATTTAGCAGAACGTTTTAACAATCGTTATCGCGAAGTGTTTACTATTCCGGAAATTCGCATTCCAAAAGTAGGTGCACGCGTTATGTCATTAACAGAACCTACGAAAAAAATGAGCAAATCAGATCCAAACCCAAAATCAATGATTAGCTTACTTGACGATCCAAAAACAATTGAAAAGAAAATTAAAAGTGCTGTAACAGATTCAGACGGCATCGTAAAATTCGATAAAGAAAATAAACCAGGTATTTCAAACTTATTAACTATCTATTCTTCTTTCTCAGGTAAAACAGTGGAAGAGTTAGAAGCAAAGTACGAAGGAAAAGGATACGGCGACTTCAAAGGCGACTTAGCACAAGTTGTTGTAGAAGCAATCCGTCCAATTCAAGACAAATATAATGAACTCATTAATTCTCCTGAATTAGATGAAATCCTTGATCAAGGTGCTGAAAAGGCAAACCGCGTCGCAATGAAACAACTTCGTAAAGTCGAAAACGCAATGGGATTAAGCAGAAAACGAAGATAAGGAAGAAAAGCGGAAGCGGCTTGTTCAGAATCGTAGGACGTTGGAGCCCACGACCGAGAAGTGTTCTTTACTTCGACCGAGGGGGCGAAACGACCGAAGATTCTAGCCGCTGGAGCTAGACATCTAGAAAAGCGGAAGCGGCTCGACTACTCGCATGCTGAATATTATCGAGAGGTCTTTATCCCGCATTAACGGGCAGTAAAGACTGGAGAAGAGCGGGGAAGAAAACTGCCCGTAAAAGCCCGATTGGTGAGAGCTTTCCATCAGTGAGAAAAGCATCACTGATGGAAGTTTCACTTTATATTCTGTCGAAGCGCCGATATATCACAAATAACGCCGATAAATGTGTCACTTCCGCCGATATCTTTATGAACACACAAAAAGGGAATGATCCGAAAAAGCACCTTACGTGCCTTTTGGATCATTCCCTTTAATTTACCTTTTGCTCATTTTCCATTTCCCACAGCTTTTCAAAGAACGGTTGTCCTCTCACAAGCCGTTCACAAAGCTGTTCATGTTTATCTGACCAGCCATACTTTGCTTCTTCATATAAACGGTTCCATACTTCTTCAAATGTCAGGTGTTGCACAGATGGATATGCTGCTGGATCCCATTCTGTATACCAATAGCGAATCTCCGCTGGGTTCTTCGTTGTATGTAGTTGATCTAGCGTCATAAAGAGCAGTTGTTTTAATTGTCTTTCTTTCCGTGTTAGCCCATTCATCATATGCGGAGAAGGTGATAAAATATGATGTTCCTTTTGTGATGCCTCCACTTCAAAATCATATGTTTCTGCCTGTACGTTTTCTACCATTTCATACACCATTTGCTCTTGTCTTGGAATCAGTCGACTTTTGCGTATTGGAATATTGTATCCAATTGTATCAATTGCAATAATTCCTTTTCCATCTGATACAACAAAACAATACTCTTGCTGCAGTCGTTCATGGTTTTTTCGAATATACGCCTTATGATGTACGTCTTCCAATAGTTTTGGCGGAAGCTCTAGCAATTCGTTCTCGATGTAATGATATAATGCGGAATCTACTTTTAATAATGGTACTTGATCTAACAATTCGATCGTATCATCCTTCCGCCATTCATAGAAATGACAGACGTTATACCCGTTTTCTTCACCTTCAAACCAATTTACCCATACATCATGCAGATATAACATTACTTTCCCCTCACTTCACAACTGTTTGTAGCTCTCATTATGGTCATCTTTCGTAAAATTTATTCCAATGGAGGAAATATATTCTTATTATTAATTTCTTCATTGTCTCTCACCTTTCATTCTCGTAAAGTAAAACTTTCATCAGTAAATATCATCCCCGCTAATAATGAGTGAAAAAGTTAATACCATGCCATCTATCTTCTTTATTTTCTTTAAATCTTAAGATGGATACTTACTACCTATTGATACGTGATGAAGTGAAACTTCCCTCAGTGGGGTTTTTTTCATCCCCCACTGAGGGAAAGCTCTCACCAATCGGGCTTTTACGGGCAGTTGTCCCCCACCTATCTTCCTCGCTTCTCTCTAAATCTTGAGGTGGGGGTCTTACTGCCCGTTAATGCGGGATAAAATAAAAAAACTTAGCTACAGCTAAGTTCATACATCATTCTTATGAATCAAAAGAAACTGCCTCTTTTAAAATGGTTTTAGCATCCATTTCTAGTAAAGCATTTGTATTGTATTTCTTATGCTCTACACAATCCTTTACGATATGAGCTCCTACAGCATACCCAAGCATTTTCGGATAGAGTCTCCATCCATTTAACAACACATCATGCTCCCTTGTACCTCGCTTCAAATCACACCTATCTAGTATATACCGATGCCAAAACATAATCGCTTCTTCTTTACTATAATAAGACACCCAAGGAGCATGGTAAGAATCTCCATACCTTTCATACACAGCTTGTTCTGCTAATCCTTCCATAACCATCGTATCCAAAATGGTATACTGTTCTTCTATCACCTTGCTTTCATGAATACGACATATGTGGTGATATTCATGGGTAAGCAATGCCTTTAACTCGGCAATCGAATTTTGTGAACTCACAAACAAAAACAAAGCATTTCGCATTGCTAATCCTGTTTTTCCGTTATATTCTCGCTGAACCGTGCGATTATACGGATCAGATAATAAAATAAATACCGGTATATCAGGTCCTTTCAACCATTTCCGCAATTCTTTGTACTCTACTGCCAGTTGCTCCCATACTCGTTCTTTTTGTAATATGTCAATTTCTTTCTCTCCATCTACTACTGGGCGAAACATTCCCTTTGAAACAAGAAATCGATACAAAGGTTCTTTTTCGAGCGGAATATATTTTGTTAACTTCTCACAAATTTTTTCTGGTTGCCAGTAATGCTCGCGCATCAATTCTGCCGTTCGAAACACTCCCATCTCTCTCCCTCCCTTTGTTTCATACATATGCAACTATGCGAAAGAAAGCAAAAAAAAAGTGCAGATTTTCATCTGCACTCTTTTCTTTTTTATTATTTATATGCTTTAAATACTAATGCTGCGTTATGACCACCGAAACCTAATGAGTTACTTAATACAGCACGTACCTCTTGTTGTCTTGCTTTATTTGGCACACAATCTAAGTCACACTCTGGATCTGGTGTTTCATAGTTAATTGTTGGCGGAACAATACCATCTGTAATTGTTTTAACAGATATAATCGCTTCTACTGCACCAGCTGCACCTAGTAAATGTCCTGTCATTGATTTTGTTGAGCTTACTGCTACTTTATATGCCTGCTCACCAAACACTTCTTTAATTGCCATCGTTTCATACTTTTCATTTGCTTCTGTACTTGTACCGTGCGCATTAATATAATCGATGTCTTCCGGCTGTAATCCAGCGTCAGCTAATGCCTGACGCATTGCACGAACACCGCCTTCACCGCCAGGAGCAGGCATTGTAATATGGAATGCATCACCTGTTGCACCATAACCAGCAATTTCTGCGTAAATATGAGCACCGCGTGCTAGTGCATGCTCTAACTCTTCTAAGATAAGAATACCAGATCCTTCACCCATAACAAAACCGCTACGATTTTTATCAAACGGACGGCAAGCCGTTGCCGGATCTTCATTAAATGTTAATGCTTTAGCAGAACAAAACCCTGCAAGTGCTATATTTGTTAACGGTGCTTCTGCTCCGCCTGTAATCATTGCATCCGCGTCACCGCGCTGAATTACTTTAAATGCATCGCCGATTGAATTGGCTCCTGATGCACAAGCTGTTACTGAACAAGTATTGATTCCTTTAGCCCCTGTGGCAATCGATACTTGACCAGCTGCCATATCTGGAATCATCATCGGTACTAAAAATGGACTTACGCGGCGTGCACCTTTTTCCATATATACTCTAAATTGTTCTTCGTATGTTTCCATACCGCCAATACCAGATCCAATCCACACTCCGATACGCGGAGCGTTCTCTTCTGTGATTTCTAATTTCGCATCTTCTACAGCCATTTTTGCAGCTGCAACAGCATATTGTGTAAAGCGGTCCATACGACGCGCTTCTTTCTTATCGATATATTTCTCGACTTCAAAGTCGTTAATTTCCGCCGCTACTTTTGCCGGAAATTGGTCTACATCTAAGCGTGTAATACGTCCAATTCCAGATACACCTTGCTTAATGTTGTTCCATGCAGTTTCTACATCATTCCCTACAGGAGTAACTGCTCCTAATCCTGTAATTACAACACGCTTTTTTTCCATACAAAATACACTCCTTTTCTCTCAGTCCTTATTTACCCCAACGAAGAGCAACTGCTCCCCAGGTTAATCCGCCGCCAAAGCCAACTAATATGATAAGATCACCATCTTGAATGCGTCCATTTTGTAATTCTTCTACCATAGCAATTGGAATCGAAGAAGCTGACGTATTCCCAAACTTAGAAATTGTCGTACTCATCTTCTCCTGCGGTAAATTTAATCGTTCTCTCGCCGATTCCATAATACGAATATTTGCTTGATGAGGAACTAAAAAGTCCACTTCTTCTTTCGTAAGGCCGGCTTTTTCTAAAACACGAAGACAAGAGTCACCAAGTTGACGAACAGCAAATTTAAAGACTTCTCTGCCATTCATAATAACATATTCATCTTGATAAAGGTGCTTACCACCACTTCCATCTGCTCCTAATTCAAACGAAAGAACACCTTTTCCTTCTGAAACAGCTCCCATAACGACAGCACCTGCTCCATCTCCAAATAGAACCGCCGTATTTCGGTCATTCCAGTCTACAATTTTAGATAATTTATCGCTACCAATTACTAATATATTTTTATAAGTTCCAGTTTGAATAAATTGTTGTGCTGTAATCATTCCGTACATAAAACCAGCACAAGCTGCACCTAAATCCATAGCTGCTGCATGCTTTGCTCCAATTTGTTCTTGAACTACGCAAGCAACCGCCGGAAACGAACGATCTGGTGTTACTGTTGCAACTAAAATAAGATCAATTTCTTCCCCGCTCATCCCTGCATGTTCAAGTGCTTTTTTTGCAGCTTCCACAGCCATATATGAAGTATCTATTGTATCATCGGCAATTCGTCTTTCTTCAATTCCCGTTCTTGTACGAATCCACTCATCAGATGTATCCATTATTTTCTCTAAGTCGTGATTTGTTACAACCTTTTCCGGCACATATCTCCCGATCCCTAAAATGCCTACATTCACATTGCAACCCTCCATTTTATATCAATTATTATGACTTGGTACTAATTTTAAATGATAAACTCCCTTTTGTCTATATAATATTAATTTTATAATACACTGCAAGCCGTTCCCGGAAATCACGCAATTCTGGATACGACTTTAAGTTGGACAACATGCCTTGAATAACTGGAACTCGCGGGTTGTTCCTCTTCATTTCTTCCTCTAATACATCTAAAGTTACCAATAATTCATCATTCCCTACTTGATCTACTAATGTGCGTTTTAACTGAATAATCTCATTTACAAATACTTCTTCATTATGTATGTGAGCTGCATTCACATCACAGAAAAAATGATTCAGTTCCCGTTCTAAAATAACCGGTTTTTCCCGCGAGCGGTGCAGACCTGTTACAATATCATCCATTCTTTTTAAGATGAATTTTACTGTATATGGTACATCTATATTTACCACATTAAAGATAATCAACTCCGAATATCCACGCGCTATCCCTTCGAGCATAATTATTGCATCCATAAGATAAGGAGTAACTTCTTCTCCATAAATAGAAAGTAAACTATTTCGATAAAAAGCGTGCGATTCTAATTTCATTCTTGACATTAATGTTTCTATTTCCTTATTAAAAGGAATCACATTTTCCCTCATACACATAATAATGAACTCTGTTTTTTGCTGTAATTCGTAAAACTGACAATGTAATTGTTTTTCAAATTTCTCACGTGGAGGTAATGATTCTTTTTCAATATCTATAACTTTATTTTGAATTTGATCGTAGTAATACTCCATTGTTGCCAATACTAAAGTGTCTTTCGATTTGAAATGCAAATAAAATGCGCCTTTAGAAATGCCGCACTCTGTTGCTATTTCTTGAATAGACGTCGCACTAACACCCTTCATTGCAAATAATTTAATTGCTGTTTCAATAATTAACCGTTCTTTTTCCTTCATCTTTTTCTCTCCCAAAAAAACACTCTTATTCGCATTATGACTCATCGGTCAAAAATTGCAAGTATTTCTCAACATTTTATCCCGCTATTAGCAGGAAATAAGACCCTCATCTCAAGACTCAGAGAAGATAAAGAAGAGAGATGCGCGATAAAGAATCCCCAATTGATGGAAGTTTCACTTTGCATCAGTCCTTTCAGTTGACCATTGACCGATCAGTCAGTTATACTTTGTTCGTTATGACCAATTAGTCAGTTATACTTTGTTCGTTATGACCAATTAGTCAGTTTCGATAAAAAGGAGTGTACAGATGAAGAAGATTATTAACTTTTCGTTAAATAACAAGTTCGCAGTCTGGTTATTAACGATCATGATTACGATTGCAGGAATCTATTCTGGTCTTCGCATGAAGCTAGAAACAATCCCAGACATTACCACACCACTTGTAACAGTAACAACTGTTTATCCTGGTGCTACTCCAGCTGAAGTAGCAGAAAAGATTTCGAAACCAATCGAACAACGACTGCAAAACCTAAATGGAGTAAACGTTGTAAGTTCCTCTTCTTTTCAAAACGCATCTTCTATTCAAGTAGAATATAATTTTGATAAAAACATGGAAAAAGCAGAGACAGAAATTAAAGATGCACTCGCTGACTTACCTTTACCAGAAGGCGTAAAAGAGCCGAAAGTTTCTCGCCTTAGCATCAACGCTTTTCCTGTTATGTCATTAAGTGTGACAAGTAAGAATGAGTCTCTTGCACAGCTGACAAAACGAGTGGAAAAAGATATTGTTCCAGGCCTAGAAGGACTAGACGGCGTTGCATCTGTTCAAATTTCAGGTCAACAAGTTGAAGAAGTACAGCTTGTCTTCAACGAAGACAAAATGAAAGAATTAGGGCTAAGCGAAGATACAGTTAAGAACATGATTAAAGGTTCTAATGTTTCTATGCCGCTAGGACTGTATACATTTAAAGATAAAGAAAAATCAGTTGTTGTAGATGGCAACATTACAACATTAAGCGCTTTAAAAGAAATGAAAATCCCGCTTATCCCTTCTACAAACCAAGGAAGTTCACAGGGGCCAACTCAGGCGCAGCAGCCTAATATGAATTCCGCTGCAATGGGACAAGGATTAGCAATTCCAACTGTAGAATTGCAAGATATTGCCGACATTAAACAAGTTGGGAAAGCAGAGTCCATCTCGCGTACAAACGGAAAAGATGCAATCAGCCTTCAAATTGTAAAAGCTGCTGATGCGAATACCGTTGACGTTGTAAATGCTGTAAAAGATAAAGCACATGACTTCGAAAAGAAATTTGATGACATCGAAATCATTTCAACATTTGACCAAGGTGCACCAATTGAAAAATCAGTAAACACAATGTTAAGTAAAGCTATTTTTGGTGCTATTTTCGCTGTTATTATCATCATGTTGTTCTTACGTAACATTCGAACAACGCTTATTTCCGTTGTTTCAATTCCACTTTCTTTATTAATTGCAATTTTACTATTAAAAGAAATGGATATTACATTAAATGTTATGACGCTTGGGGCAATGACCGTCGCTATCGGTCGCGTTGTTGACGATTCAATCGTTGTTATTGAAAATATTTACCGGCGCATGGCTTTATCCAACGAAAAATTAAAAGGAAAAGACTTAATTCGCGAGGCAACGAAAGAAATGTTCGTTCCGATTATGTCATCTACAATCGTAACCATCGCGGTCTTCTTACCGCTTGGTCTTGTTAAAGGAATGATTGGTGAACTATTCTTACCGTTTGCTTTGACAATTGTTTTCGCCTTATTAGCTTCTCTTCTTGTAGCTATTACAATCGTTCCGATGATGGCGCATTCTTTATTTAAAAAAGAAAGTACCAAAGAAAAACAGCAACATACTCACGAAGAGCAGCCAAGTAAACTTGCTAATGGATATAAACGCCTTCTAGAATGGGTATTAAACCATAAAATTATTACATCTAGCATCGCGGTTTTATTATTAGTAGGAAGCATTGCTCTTATCCCAATTGTAGGCGTAAGTTTCTTACCATCTGAAGAAGAAAAAACAGTAATTGCATCTTATAATCCAGCACCTGGACAAACATTACAAGATGTCGAAAGCGTTGCAACAAAAGCAGAAGATTACTTTAAGAAAAAGAAAGATGTAAAAACGATTCAATTCTCACTTGGCGGAGAAAACCCGATGAGTCCAGGTAACTCAAACCAAGCATTATTCTTTGTTCAATATAAAAACGATACAAAGAACTTTGAGAAGGAAAAAGAAAAAGTTGTTAAAGACCTGCAAAAGATGACAGACAAAGGAGAATGGAAAAACCAAGACTTCTCATCTAGCGGAAGCAGTAATGAAATTAAGTTATATGTATACGGCGACAGCTTACAAGAGATTGAACCTGTCGTAAAAGACATTCAAAATATCATGAAAAAAGATAAAACGTTAAAAGATATCGACTCTAGCCTTGCAAAAACATACGATGAATACACATTAGTCGCAGATCAAGAGAAATTAAGTAAGCTTGGGCTAACTGCTGCACAGGTAGGCATGGGACTTTCCGGCTCTCACGAACGCCCTGTCTTAACAACAGTAAAAGAAGATAACAAAGAGATGAACGTGTATGTTGAAGTTAAAAAACAAAATTACGAAAACATCGATGATTTAACAAATCGAAAAATCCAAACACCACTTGGCACAGAAGTGGCTGTAAAAGATGTTATGACCGTAAAAGAAGGTGAAACATCTAATACAATAACAAGACGTGATGGCCGTGTATATGCAGAAGTAACTGCAAAACCAACAACAGATGATGTAGCAAAAGCTTCTAGAAACATTCAAGAAGAAGTAAATAAGATGGATTTACCATCTGGCATCGATGTTTCGATGGGCGGCGTATCTAAAGATATTCAAGAATCCTTTACACAGCTAGGCTTAGCCATGTTAGCTGCGATCGCAATCGTATACTTCGTTCTTGTTGTAACATTCGGCGGAGCACTAGCACCATTTGCGATTTTATTCTCGCTTCCATTTACAATAATCGGTGCCGTTGTTGCCTTATTAATTTCCGGTGAAACATTAAGCATCTCTGCAATGATTGGTGCCCTCATGTTAATCGGGATCGTCGTCACAAACGCCATCGTATTCATTGATCGTGTCATTCATAAGGAACGTGAAGGGTTTACAACACGCGAAGCATTACTAGAAGCTGGTGCAACAAGGTTACGCCCAATCTTAATGACAGCTATCGCAACGATTGGTGCCTTACTTCCACTTGCATTAGGCTTTGAAGGAAGCGGCCTTATTTCCAAAGGTCTTGGCGTAACAGTAATCGGCGGATTAACAAGTTCTACGCTATTAACATTATTAATTGTACCGATTGTATATGAAGTAGTAAGTAAATTCAAACGAAAAAATAAAGTAGCCGAATAAAAAGCGAGACCTTTCCATCAAGACGGAAAGGTCTCTTTTACATATTCATTTTTCGACCGGTAAGTCACTTCTATGAGAATACAACCTGACCGCTACTTGCTTTCTCCTTTTGTTTTAAGCCTTGCATGTGGCAGGAAAAGGCCCTGACCGTTTCTATGCATAGCCAGATGCTCTTGCCCACCTAAAAAGAAGGCGGTTTTTATGTTGGTTTTTCAATTGGTATTTATATAGAAGTTATATTACTCTCCTGCGTCCGCTTTCCCAAGCTCATAAGCTTCACTCATAACCTTCATTAATAATTCCAATACAGGCTGTGCTTTTGCCATATCCAATGCAATACCGTTATCATCTAAAATTGCCTTTGCTTCCGGCAAATGTTTCATTGCGATTTGTAAAAACTGCATGTTTTTTTCGTTCATATTTTCTCATCCTTTCAACATCAAAGCTTTCTTCTCTAGTTTACCATGTGTTGCTGTCCTCATATAACTCCTTATATTGTTTTATATGAGAAATTTGACGTTGTAATCCGTCTTTTAATGCCATCTGATTTATAACAATCTTCTCTGTTTCCTCACCGTTTTGGCACTCTTTATGATGTATTTGAACTTCACCTGTTTCCTGTAATAGTTCAATGCCCTTTTGCCACTGATTTTCTTCCCCGCTGCAAAGAGAGTATATTTTGATCCCCGTCCTTTTTCGACCAAATTCATATAAACATCTAGCAACATCTTCAACATACAATAGGTCATATGCACATTCTTCTACGGGAACAGAAATAGTCTGTTGCTTTATTTGCGAAAGAATTAAATGCTGGTATGTCATAAACAACGGTTGCCACGGTCCATATACTGTCGGGACACGTAGTATGCAATAATCTGCACCACCCTTTTTTACTTCTCTCTCAATTTTTGAAAAATGCATACTATTTTCATCATTGCTGCAAGCCTGATTCGATTCTATAGAAGATAAAACGATTAATTTTATTTCTTTTCTTCTGCAAAAACTCTCAAATCGCTTTACATATTGCAATATAGTACGTTCGTTTCGAAAATCCTTTTGCTGATTTGGCTCACATAAGCAAAAATACGCAGCATTAATATCCGCTTCCTCCAACATTGCCCATCCTTCATCACCCCGCAACGAAAAATACGTAAATAATGCATTACGGCCAATTAAACATAATTTTTCTTCATTCATCTTGGACATACTGTTCATATTATCAAAATCAAATGCATATACTTCAACTTCTTCTTCAAGAAACTTTTGCACAAGATGATATCCTATAAATGTTAACGCCCCAACAACAATTACTCGTTTCATTTTCTCTCCCTCCTCAAATGCACGAAAAGCTCCTTATGTATAGGAGCTTTATAAATCTTCATACCACTTAAAAAACTGACACGCATTTTGTGCTACTTTATATTTTATATCTTGTAGATGAAAGGATAATAAAGTTGGGCAATTCTCTTGCAAACGTTTCTTTTCATATTCCCTAAGCAACTGTTTTCGTTCTTTTTTTTCTTGAATAGAGACAAATATTTTTACCGGAACAGATGATACTAAATACGGAAATGCTTTCTTTTCAATTTTCTGTTCTAGATCTGATTCTGTCGCATCATATGCTTGCATCAATTCACGAATTAACCGCTTATAAAAAAATTTGTGCTCTTTTTCAAGTTCAACATGTGCCGGTAAGTGAATACATGGATTAAACATGAGAACAGATCGAACACACTCTGGATATTGTTTCATCATTTGCAGGGCAACAAGCGCTCCCATTCCTTCTGCTATTATATGAATCTTTTCGTTCAAAATCTCCTTCTTCATGACAACATGATACAATCGCTTCGCCAAACGAACTGCCTGTTCATTCCCCCAATGTCTCCCAAATAAATTAGAAGAAAAAATCGTATAACCTTCCTTCCGCAATTCATTTAACAAGTGTGACCGACCTGCATGCTGAAGCCATAAACTTGTACCATTCTCAATAAAATAATTGTAATCGCCTAGCAGCAATATACCGAAGCCATTCGGCTTTTCCGGCAAGTGAATCACACATGGCTCTTGTTCTAAAAAGAAAAAACGTTCCGTAATACTCATACTTCTCCCGCCTTATATCACAACATCAAACTTACTCTTTTATAATGTATGATGCTAATGGCAATTTGCTTTGCAAAAACATCAAATATTTTTTTATATTCTTTTTAGAGTTATGTTACAATAAAAATAAATTGAACGAATAGAGGTGTGAAAAGATGCGTGTAATTTGGGCCTTTATCTGGTCGTTCCTGCTTGTGCAAATGATGAGCTACGTACTAAGCTCTATGACGCCAGGCGTTACATACGATTTCCAACAAGCGTCTATTTTTTCTGTAATTCTTACTGTACTTATAGTCGCACTGGGAGCATTAATCCCAAACGAGCCTGCACAGCAGCATTAATAAAAAAAGAGTCCGGAAATGATCCGGACTCTTTTTTTATTCAACTTCTACAACTAACTCGTTATTTAATACATCAATTAATACATGACTATGATCTGTAATTGTACCTGCAATGAGTTCACGCGCTAACTTCGTTTCAATTTGACGCTGTACGTAGCGCTTTAACGGACGTGCACCGTACATTGGATCAAATCCCGATTCTACAACAAACTCTTTTGCTGCATTTGTTAATTCAACCGTAATATGACGGTCTGCTAAACGGCTTTGCAGCTCTTTCACAATTTTATCGACAATACCTTTTATCTCATTTGTTGTGAGTGGTTTAAATAAAATAATTTCGTCCACGCGATTTAAAAATTCCGGACGGAAATGACCGCGAAGTTGTTTCATCACAAGATCTCTTGCTTCATCTTGAATAGAACCATCTTCTCCTAATCCTTCTAGTAAATATTGTGATCCGATATTGGACGTCATAATAATTACTGTATTTTTAAAATCAACTGTACGTCCTTGCGAGTCTGTAATACGCCCATCATCTAACATTTGCAGTAAAATATTAAACACTTCTGGGTGCGCTTTTTCAATTTCATCTAATAAAATAACCGAATATGGTTTACGGCGCACAGCCTCTGTTAATTGTCCGCCCTCTTCATACCCGACATATCCAGGAGGCGCTCCGATTAAACGTGATACTGCATGTTTTTCCATATACTCCGACATATCGATTCGAATGATTTGTTCTTCGCTATCAAATAATGACTGTGCCAGTGTTTTCGCAAGTTCTGTTTTCCCAACACCTGTAGGTCCTAAGAAAATGAATGAACCAATCGGACGATTTGGATCTTTAATACCAGCACGGGCACGTAACACCGCGTCTGCCACAAGACCGACCGCTTCTTCTTGTCCGATAACACGCTCTGATAAAATTTGCTCTAAACGAAGCAGTTTTTCACGTTCTCCTTCTACGAGCTTTGCAACCGGAATACCAGTCCAACGCGATACGATATTTGCAATTTCTTCTTCACTTACTTCTTCACGAAGAAGACGGTTATCTTCCTGCTTATTGGCATTTGCTTCTTCCGCTGCTTTTAGCTCTTTTTCTAGAGCTGGAATTTTGCCGTGACGAAGCTCTGCCGCCTTATTTAAATCGTAATTCCCTTCCGCTTCTTCTAACTCACGGCGCAAACGCTCCAGACTTTCACGTAAATCCCGTACTTTATGAATTTCTTCCTTCTCTTTTTGCCACTGCGCTCTCATTCCACTCGCTTTTTCTTGTAAATCGGATAACTCACGCTGCAATGTTTGCAGACGCTCCTGACTTCCGCGGTCCGTTTCTTTACTAAGCGCAGCTTCTTCAATTTCTAACTGCATAATACGACGTGTTATTTCGTCCAGTTCTGTTGGTAATGAGTCAATTTCTGTACGAATCGTTGCACATGCTTCATCAACTAAATCAATCGCTTTATCCGGCAAAAAGCGATCGGAAATATAACGATCTGATAACATCGCTGCAGCTACAAGAGCACGATCATGAATATTAACACTGTGATAAATTTCAAAACGTTCTTTTAAACCGCGCAAAATGGAAATCGTATCTTCAACCGTTGGTTCTTCTGCTAATACTTGCTGGAAACGACGTTCTAATGCCGGATCTTTCTCAATATATTTCCGATATTCATCAAGTGTCGTCGCTCCGATGCAATGCAGCTCCCCGCGCGCTAACATTGGTTTTAACATATTCCCGGCATCCATTGCTCCCTCTGTTTTCCCAGCCCCCACAATGGTATGAAGCTCGTCGATAAATAATAAAATCTTTCCTTCACTTTTTTTAATTTCATTTAAGACTGCCTGCAAACGTTCTTCAAATTCACCGCGGAATTTTGCACCAGCAACAAGCGCACTCATATCAAGCGCAAAAATAGTTTTATCCTTTAATCCTTCCGGTACATCTTTACGGACAATACGCTGTGCCAATCCCTCAACAATTGCTGTTTTCCCAACCCCAGGTTCACCAATTAATACAGGATTATTTTTCGTTTTACGCGATAAAATGCGAATAACGCGCCGAATTTCACTATCACGTCCAATAACCGGATCAATTTTCCCTTGCCGTACTTCTGCTACTAAATCACGGCCATATTTTTGCAAAGCTTCATATGTTACTTCTGGATTTTGACTTGTCACTCTTTGATTCCCCCGAACTTCTGTTAATGCTTGTAATAACGCTTCTTTCGTAATACGAAGCGATGTAAACAACTGACGTATATCATTCGTTTTCTTTTCATCACAAAACGCAAGAAGAATATGTTCTACTGAAATATAATCATCTTGCAGATGCTGCGCTTCTTCTTCAGCTCTTACAAGCAGTTGCTGAAGTGCACTGGTAACATATACTTTCCCTGCTTCAATGCCACCCCCTGTAACAGAAGGCTTTCGCTTTAACAAGCGCTCTGCCTCTTGCATAAGCTGATCTATATTTACATCCATCTTTTGAAAAATACGGATTGCTAATCCATCTTGCTGTTGAAGAAGCGCAACTAAAAGATGTACAGTATCAATTTCTTGATGATGATGCTTAGTAGCAATTGATTGTGCACTCATAATCGCTTCTTGAGTTTTTGTCGTCATTCGATTTAAGTCCATTACAGCCACAGCTCCTTTACACTTTGACTTTTTTTGACCTTTGATTTGATTATACGACAAATTACCTATTGTATTCAATGAAGATGACTTTATGACAATCTTATTTTTTAAATCCATTTCGACATAATAAATCCCGCAGCTTATAACTGCGGGATTTATTATGGTCTTCTTTTATATGTCCATTGTCTGTTTTGGTTTGTAACTCCTGGAAATTTATCTCCAGCAGAGAGCTTTACCATTTTTGGATCCTTAACCATGCTCCCTGTTTCACCAATTTCAACATATATACCATCATTTGGTGCTTTTTGACCAGCTCGGAATCGATGACTTTGTCCCATATCCATTCTCCTTCCATTCCATCATTACATCTTTAGTATGTCCCATTTTAGAAAACCTTTTCTGTTATGTTTAGGAAACCATGCTCATATAATGAAATTACACATTTTAGCAGGAGATACATCAGTATATGTAGAAACAAAAAAAACTGGCCATAACGACCAGTATCAAAGGAGAGTCAAACAACTTATTACGAGAAGATTACACTCTCATTATAAACACGATAATCTGTTCATTGTAACCCTTTTCACAAATTGTACAAAACGAAAGAAACATTATTCGAACTTTCAGAAAACAACTTGACTTTTCCATTTACCAGTGACAAATAGTGGACAGCACAAGAATATAGGAATTAAGATGAATATAATACACAAAACTTTTTATAAAAGGTGAGAGACGCATGAAAAAACAACATTTAATTGCATTAGATTTAGATGGTACTTTACTTACAGATCAAAAAATGATTTCAGCGCGTACAAAACAAACTATTGCAAGAGCAAAAGAACAAGGTCATATCGTTGTTATTTCAACCGGTCGTCCATTTCGTGCGAGTCATGCATATTATAAAGAACTTGGATTAAATACACCAATCGTCAATTTCAACGGTGCATACGTCCATCACCCACTTGATAGGAATTGGGGAACACATCACTCTCCGCTTGAACTTGCTACTGCGCAAGAAATCGTTCGCGCATGTACGGATTTTGGGGTAGAAAATATTTATGCGGAAGTGATTGATGATGTATATGTAAAACAAATTGATGCAGATAAAAAACATATTTTCGAATTTGGTTCCCCTAAAATTTTCACAGGTGATTTACTCGACATTTTACAAGAACACCCAACTTGCTTATTGATCGATGCACACGAGTCAAAATCAAATTCTATCCGCCAGCATTTAACGGATATGCATGCAGAGGTAATCGATCACCGAAAATGGGGCGCTCCTTGGCCGATTATTGAAATTGTAAAAAGCGGGTTAAATAAAGCAATTGGCTTACAAAAAATTTCAAGTTACTACAATATCCCAAAAGAACATATCATCGCATTTGGTGATGAAGATAACGATTTTGAAATGATTGAATTTGCCGGGCACGGAATTGCAATGGGGAACGCTATTCCAGAATTAAAATCATTAGCAAATCACGTGACATTATCAAACGAAGAAGACGGAATTGCTCTTTATTTAGAGGAGGTTCTTGGATTGTAAGGCGAAAATTCCCTGCTTATAGTATGACGCCAAGCGCACATACTATAGGAGACACAGTAAATGTGTCAATGTTTTTCTGCTAAAAGGGGGAATTACGAATGGGCAAAAAGAATAAGTCAAAACGTTTCGTACAACAAGGGGCAGATTCTGTTATGCAGCATGATGCAAGATTCCCATACCGTGGTACACTAGCTGAAGCAGAAAAAGAAAGAAATAACTCTTCTCTTGGAGGGTTCTAATGGGTAACTTACTATTCCAACAAGCACGAGATGCTGTTGCACAAGCTGTATCTTGTTCAAACCATAGCGAACAACAAGCACTTGTTGATAAAGCGAAAAATGCTTTACTGTCCGCTTATACCAATTCTTCTACTGCCGAAAGAGTACAATTACGCGAAATGCAAGATGAACTTCAAAGCATTTCAGCAACGGAGTAAAGTGAAACTTCCATAAGTGGGGGGCTTTTCATCCCCACTTATGGAAAGCTCTCACCAATCGGGCTTTTATGGGCAGCTATCCCCCACCTATCTTCTTTAGAAAAGCGGAAGCGGCTCGCTCAGAATCGCAGGACGTTGGAGCCCCTGACAGAGAGGCGCTTTTTGCCTCGTCCGAGGGGGTGAAACGACCGGAGATTCTAGCCGCTAGAGCTGGACAATGCTTTTCTCTGAATCTTTAGGTAGGGGGCTTACTGCCCGCGAATAGCGGGATAAAACTTAACCGAGCAACTCTGACTAGATGAACGAATAAAAGAGGACCACATACGGTCCTCTTTTATTAATCTTTACGGAACAATCCAAACACCCCAACCGTTTGTATAATGTTTGTAAATGCACCTGGATCTACTTTTTTTATAACCCTTTCTAACTCATACAACTCGTAGCGAGTAATAACAATCATTAACATTTCTTTATTTTCATTCGTAAACGCACCTATCGCTGGAAGAGTCGTAATCCCTCGAACCAATCGTTCATGAATTGCCTTTCGCACTTCCGCTCCATTTTTCGTTACAATAAACGCAGTAATTTTCACATGGCGCGTATGTATTGCATCAATAATACGTGAAGATACATATAATGTCACTAACGTATAAAGCGCCTTTTCCCAGCCATATAAATAGCCGGCCGCTATAATAATGAGCGCATTAAACAAGAAAAAATACGTTCCCACCGGCTTACCTTTTACTCTGGATAAAATCATCGCAATGATATCTAGACCACCAGTTGAAGCTCCCCACTTCAAAGCAATTCCTACCCCTAACGCAGAAATGATTCCTCCAAAAATAGCATTTAAAATGATATCGCTAGAGATCGCTTTTACTGGCACTATTTCTAAAAATAGCGTCATAAATACAACGCTTAAAAAACTAAATACAGTAAATGACTTCCCTACTTTTTTCCAAGCTAAAATAACAACCGGAATATTGAATAAGCCAAAAAGAAATCCTGTCGAAATATGAATTGACATAAAATCTGCTAACACTTGCGAGAGTAATTGTGACAATCCAGCGAAACCGCTGGCATACACTTTCGCTGGTGTTAAAAATAAGTTCATTCCAATTGCATTCAACAAACCAGCAACGATAACAACAACTAACTTTTTCACAAGTTCACCATAGTTCAGTTTTAAGTCCATATCTCCTAGCCCACCTTTATATGAATTGCATTGTATACATAGTCTTAACGAAAACGGAAATGATAAACGTACAACTGTTATGAAGGGAGTTGAATCCTATGCCTCACACAAGCGACAACGACAAAAAAGCGCGTGATAATAACGCCAAACGCACACAAAAAAATGAAGAACAGCAAAAAAATATACAGCAAGGAAAACTTGCTTACTCCAAAAAGACTGATCATCTATAAAGTGAAACTTCCATCAGTGGGGGTTTTTTTCATCCCCCACTGATGGTTAGTTGAACCAATCGGGCTTTTACGGGCAGTTGTCCCCCACCTATCTTCCTCGTTTCTCTTTGAATCTTAAGGCGGGGGGCTTACTGTCCGTTAATGCGGGATAAAGTGAAACTTCCATCAGTAGGCAATTTTCTAACCGACAGTTAGCAGAACTAATTTAGTTCTTATAATTCAGTCTTAAACCCTCTGTTTCATTTAGATAATTCCTCCTCGTACATCAACATTTTCGTTGATGTACTTTTTTATGCAAAAAACCACCTCAAATTCACATCATGTTCACTTCCTTTTTCTACAATAGTAATAACGATTTTTTGATGAGGTGTTTACATGAAACGAAGACAATTATTTATCGCTGCAGCGACGCTCGGCACATTAATGTTATCTGCATGCGAACCGAAAGATAGTTCTGATCCAATTGCAACTTCAACTGCTGGTACGGTAACAAAAGGAGAATTTGATCAAGCATTAAAAGAACGTTTCGGAAAAGATATGCTCTATGAAATGATGGCACAAGATATTATGATTAAAAAATACAAAGTATCCGATGAAGAAGTTGATAAAGAATTTAACAAAGTGAAAGATCAAGCAGGTGATAATTTCAAAACATTTCTTGAAAGCAATCGGATGAAAGACGAAGAAGACTTAAAAAAACAAATTCGTTCTAGCTTAGCCATCGACAAAGCAGTCAAGCAAACTGTAACAGAAAAAGATATAAAAGCACGGTATAAACCAGACATTAGAGCTAGCCAGATTTTAGTAAATGATGAAGAAACGGCCAATGATATAAAAAGACAACTAAACAGCGGAGCATCATTTGAGGAACTAGCAAAAAAATATTCCGAAGATACGGTTTCAAAAAACAACGGCGGAGATTTAGGTTACTTTGGCCCCGGAAAAATGGTACCCGAATTTGAAGAAGCTGCTTATAAATTAAATATCGGTGAAATAAGTGAACCTGTAAAATCACCAAAGGGCTATCATATTATTAAATTAACAGATAAAAAAGAATTACAGCCATACGATGAAGTAAAAGATTCGATTCGTAAAACGATTGAAAATGAACGTATACAAGATAATACGTGGCGCCAAAAAGTATTATCAGACGAATTAAAGAAAGCAAATATTAAAGTAAAAGATAGTGACTTAAAAGATACATTTACACATGCTCTACAATCATAAAAACAGCCGAACAAATTAGATTTGTTCGGCTGTTTCGTCATTATTTCTTAAAATATGTCCAACCTTCTTCTTGATAAACCTTTTCTTCTTTCATCAATTTACCAAGAGCACGTTTGAAAGCTGCTTTGCTCATGTTAAAGCGCTCTTGAATATCTTCTGGATGACTCTTATCCCAAAATGGCATTGCACCGCCGCGACTTTCCATATACTCATAAATAACCGCTGCATCATCTTCCATTCCTTCTTGTTTACGAGGAAGAAGTGAAATGTTGATTGTTCCATCTTCTTTTACATCAACAATACGGCCTGTTACGCGCTCTCCGATACGTACTTGCTCTTTACGCTCAGAATGGTGCAAGAATGCACGAAAATGTTCATCCGTTAATACAAACGATCCTACTTGCAAAGAACGGTACACACGACCGTTTACATTTTTATTGCGCATAGATGGCGTTGCTTCTACTACAATTTCTTGCATGTCTGCATCTCTTGCCGGAAGCGCAATTAAACGACCACGATTCGTTAATTTTAATGTACAATACAATTCATCATCTTCTTGTGGCCATACTGGTGTATAAATTGGAAACTCATCAGCTGGAATTAATATATCTTTCGAAACACCGATATCAACAAACACCCCTAAACGAGGCTTCACTTCCACAACTTTTACCCAATTCCAATCATCTGTTGTAATAAGTGGTGTTTTCATCGTTGCTGCTAAACGTTCTTGATGATCGTGATATAAAAACACTTCAATCGTGTCGCCTTCTTCAATCTCTCCAGCTACTTCATTTTTATGTAAAAATACTTCATCTTCTTCGTAACCGACCATATACCCAATTTCTGTTTCACGTAAAACCGTTACCTGTTCAATCGCTCCTGGTTGTAGCTTCATATTTTTAATTCCCTTCTCTATATAAAATTTATCTTATTCTAACGGGTGGTATCCTTATTGTTTCTTAATGTAAAAACAGCTCATAAAACTAAATTAACATAACTGACTATCAATGGGGATACCCCCACTGATGGAAGTTTCACTTTATTTTTTTATCATTCCAAACAAAGTTTCATTATACACGTTTCTTCCTTTATTTGTCCAACTCGCCAAAATTAACTATAATAGGAGTTGGAGTTTAATTTGGAGGTGCTTACTATGGCAAAAGATAGTTCTTTTGATATCGTTTCAAAAGTAGAATTTCCAGAAGTAACAAACGCTATTAACATCGCGTTAAAAGAAATTCAAAATCGTTATGACTTTAAAGGAAGCAAAAGTGATATTAAATTAGAAAAAGAGGAAATCGTTTTAACTTCTGATGATGAGTATAAACTTGATCAAGTAAAAGACGTTCTTATTTCAAAATTAATTAAGCGTGAAGTTCCTATTAAAAACTTAGATTACGGAAAAGTCGAAAGCGCTTCTGGTGGTACAGTTCGTCAACGTGCAAAGTTACAACAAGGCATTGACAAAGAAAACGCTAAAAAAATCAATAACATTATTAAAGAATTAAAATTAAAAGTAAAAACGCAAGTACAAGACGATCAAGTTCGCGTAACAGGTAAAAGCCGAGATGACTTACAAGCAGTTATCACAGCTGTGCGCGGTGCTGATTTATCAATCGACGTACAATTTATAAACTATCGTTAATTGTACATGAAAAAAATCCTCTAATTAAGAGGATTTTTTTCGTTTCTTCACTAATACAATAAAAATCATGAACAACAAGTAAACGCAACCTAGTGCCAAAATAAACGACCAGTTCCACCCCGTTTTTTCTGCAAGCGCATATACGTTAGCCGTTTCTCTTTTCATCACAAGATAATATTCCCCGTTTTCTTCTCGTACCATATCATCTTCTAATAACCCGCGCAGCTCACGATTTTCTCCAACTTCACTTGCAGCAAGCGTCACCTTTTGCGTTTCTGTTGTATTATTAATAGCAATAAACGTTGTCTCATCTTTATACATGCGTTTTATAATACTCATGCCATCTTTATCATACAATAGTTCAAACGTTCCGTACCGAAGAGATGGTAATGTTTTTCGAAGTTCTCCTAACCTCTCTATATACTGCACAAACTTCTCATCCGTTTTAAAATCCATTAAACGACGATTATCCGGTGTCTTCCCTCCATCTAGCGCAATTTCAGTACCGTAGTATATAAACGGAACACCCGGTGATGTATATAAATAGGCAAGTGCTAATTTCAAACGGGTCGGTGGATAATATTTATTTTCTTTTGCGATTCTAACAAAACGCTCCGTTTGACTATTATCTACAAACGTCCCTTCCATACGATTACCGTCCATTTTCGTCACATCATACAATGACCTTACAGAAATATTCGGCTTTGCAAATACCTCAGTAATACGCTGCTGATAAGCCTGATTAAATCCCCCTCCACTTTGCGTATCCTCTATTACAAAGAAATTTTGTTTCACACTCTGCACAGCTGCAATCACTTCATCCAAAAACGACCTCGTTACATTCTCATTATGTATCAAATGGTAACCGTCTATATCTGTTTCCTTAATCCATTGTTTAGCACCCTCAATAGTGCCCGTTTCATCTTCATTATCTACTACAAATTCAAGCATAACTTTCATCTCTCGCTTGTGTGCTTCTTGGACAAGTTGCTGCATGTCCTTCATCGTTCCAAAATGTTCATTCATTTTTGTTAAATCAGTAGGATGATAACCGTCATAACTACTACTTTCAGTAGGCGGTGACAACAAAATAGAAGTAAAGCCCATCCCTTTTATATAATCAAGTCGTTTTATAATCCCTTGTATATCTCCCCCTTGATATGCTTCTAAATTATTCGTATCAATCCCTTTATCATTTTTAGAATCACCATTATTAAAACGATCGATCATAATAGAATACACAATTTCATCTTGCCACTGACTCGTCTCCTTCGCTGACACATGAATCGGTAATTGAAATAAAAATAATAGACACATGAAACATAGAAAATACTTTCCAAAATCCCTCTTCACATTGCTTCCCCCAACTTATTTTTCTAATTATAAGAAAAGTATAACAATTTATCCTTATCTCGTATACTCATGCATTTCGATTACACAAAAGCAATATTTTTCCTTACCTAAAGTGAAACTCCCATCAGTGGGCATCTTACTGCCCGCTAATGTGGAATAAAAAATTTATCATGTTATATTTCCTTACATAACAAATTAAATTTTCTGAAAAATCTGTTGATTTATTTTCAATTATTGAATATGATACTAAATATAACTTTCAATGTTAATTTTTATAACATTATAGGAGGGGAAAAGATGAATATGGAGGATACAGTATTTCTTTTTTTATCTACCGTGATGGTGATGATTATGACACCTGGGCTTGCTTTGTTTTACGGAGGAATGGTTCGCAGTAAAAACGTACTTAGTACAACGATGCACAGTTATAGTGCAATGGCCATCGTGTCCATTCAATGGATTTTTATCGGTTACTCTTTAGCATTCGGACCGGATTGGAATGGACTTATTGGTAATTTCGATTGGTTCGGCCTACAAAATGTTACTTTCACACCAAATGAAGCCTACAGTGCCACAATTCCACACAACTTATTCATGATGTTTCAACTCATGTTTGCAATTTTAACTCCCGCTTTAATTTCTGGTGCATTCGCAGAAAGAATGCGATTTTCCGCTTTTCTCATTTTCATCTTACTTTGGACGACACTTGTATACGATCCCGTTGCTCATTGGGTTTGGGGGCTAGGAGGATGGCTTCGAGAACTTGGAGCACTCGATTTTGCAGGAGGAAACGTTGTTCATATTACATCCGGCGTGGCAGGTCTTGTATTAGCCATTTTCCTTGGAAAACGTAAAGATGCCCACGACTCTTCACCCCATCACTTACCATTCACAATCTTAGGAGCAGGATTATTATGGTTTGGTTGGTTCGGCTTTAACGTCGGTAGCACATTAACATTAAATGATGTTGCACTCACAGCTTTTATTAATACAAATACAGCCGCTGCAGCTGCTGCACTTACATGGATGCTTACGGAATGGTTCTTCCAAACAAAACCAACTGTACTAGGTGCTGCTTGCGGAGCTATTTCCGGTCTCGTCGCGATTACACCAGCTTGTGGTTTTGTGACACCATTATCTGCCCTTATTATAGGTGCAATTGGCGGTGCGCTTTGCTTTATGGCAGTCTATTTCTTAAAACATAAGCTCGGTTACGACGATGCACTTGATGCCTTCGGTTGCCACGGTATTGGCGGAACTTGGGGCGGCATTGCAACAGGACTATTCGCTACAAAATCCGTTAACAGTGCAGGCGCAGACGGATTATTTTACGGAAATGCAGCACTTCTATGGAAACAGCTGCTCGCAATCGGAGCAACCTATGCCTTCACAGCCATAGCCACGTATGCAATTATTAAAGGAATTAGTTTATTCCTACCAGTTCGCGCCCATGAACATGAAGAGAAAATGGGGCTCGATCTTTCCCTTCACGGAGAAAGAGCGTATGAACAAGTCGAAACTCCTCTTATTGGAGATATTTTAGACAGCAAGTTAAAACAAAGTGTTTACAATTCTCCTAAATAGGTCGTGTTTAAACGAAATGACGAAAAGAGGATTTCATAACGAAATCCTCTTTCTTCTATTATTAAAGTTAGATGAAAAAAATGTACTGATATCAACAAGAATAAAACTACTTAATAAGTAATCTACCTAATTTGATCAAAGATACGCTCTTTCCCTAGATATAGGGCATAACATGTAAAAAGAATCCAACTACTATAAAGGAGCGCTATGAATTATTATGATAAATCCATTCTTTAACAATACAAGACAAGTAGGCGTGGGCGCAGGTGTGGGTGCAGGTGCTGTCACATTTAGTTCTGCCCAACAAACACTTCATGCAATTCATCAAACGATGGCAACAGATCCTCTTTTTACACATGTCGTACACCATTATGCTATGCCCCATTATATTGTACATCACCCTGTTATCTTCCATCATGTTATGTATCCAGCTGCTCTCTCGACAATTCCCTTTGGCTCAATATATTATCTCTAAGGAAAGCTTTCGGTTTTCCTTTTTCTTTACATAAAGTGAAACTTCCATCAGTGGGGATCTTACTGCCAATTAATACAAGATAAAACTACTTAATAGGGAATCTACCTAATTTGATTAAAGGTACGCTCTTTCCCTAGATATGGAACATAACATGTATAGAGAATCCACCTACTACAAAGGAGCGCTATAAATTATTATGATAACTCCAGTCTTTAACAATGCAAGGCAAGCGGGCGTGGGTGCTGGCACATATGCTGCTGCACAAGAGACACTTCATGCAATTCATCAAGTGATGGCAACAGATCCTCTTTTTACACATGTCGTATATCATCATGTTATGCCCCATCATGTTATGCCTCATCATGTTGTATATCACCACGTCATATATCCAACTGATTTCTGGACAATTCCGTTTGGCTCAATATACTATCTCTAAGGAAAGCCTTCTGCTTTCCTTTTTTCTTTACTTACCTAAAGTGAAACTTCCACAAATGACCTCCCACTGATGAAAAGCTCTCACCACGCAAGCTCTTAAGGAAAAGAAGAAAAACTGACACAAAAGATATTTTATTTGTCTGTTAGTCAGTCTCATCAGCTAGGCTGTCTCCTATAGTACGAGAATCCGTTCTTACAATTCGTACAATATTTCCATAAGACAGTGTCAGTATATAGTATTTACCTATTACTATATACTTGCTATAATTTAAATCGAAATGATTACGCTTTATACAAGGAGATTATTTTTCATTTAAATCTGTTCTTAATCTACTTAAGAATCAAATTACAAGTGATGGACATTTCTTATGAAAATATAGTTGTAGAAGAATTGTTACAAAAGCGAGCAAATACGATTGTATATTCATCTCATCATTCTACATGTAGTCACAATCATCCTGAGCAAGCCATCACCCCTGCGGTCATGAACAGCACAATGGAATTAAAACTATTACACCCAGGATATTCCTCCAATATCTAGGGGACAATTAGAAAAACCGTTAACCTTCGGTGGTATTATTCTTTTTGTAAATCGTAATTGCTATTATTTATATTAAGTTTCATATTTGTAATAAGGAGAATGAGTACATCATGAAAAAATGGAAATATGGTGCATTAGTAACTGCTTTGGCCCTTTCAACCGCTATTGCAGGCTGCTCTAAACAAGATGAGTCAAAAAGCAATACAAAACAAGACAAGTCTCTTAAGGTCGTAACAACATTTTACCCTATGTACGACTTTACTAAAAATGTGGTTGGATCCAATGGAAATGTAGATGTGTTAATTCCTGCTGGGACAGAACCACACGATTTTGAACCCACTCCAAAAGATATTGCTAAAATTGAAAATGCCGATGTGTTTGTATACAACAGTGACTCTATGGAAACATGGGTACCTAAAGTACTAAAAAGCCTTGATAATAAAAATATAAAAGTGGTAGATGCAAGTAAGGGTATTTCACTTATAGAAGGAACAGCTGAGGTTGAAAAAGATAAGCATACTAATAAGGAACAAGGACACCCAATGGATCCTCATGTATGGTTAGATCCAGTGTTAGCCCAAAAAGAAGTAGAAAATATTAAACAAGCAGTTATAGAAGCAGATCCAACTCATAAACAAGATTATGAAAAAAACGCAGATCAATTTACTGCAAAGCTAAAAGATTTGGATAACCAATTTAGAACAACTCTCGGTAATGCAAAACATAAAGAATTCGTGACGCAACATGCGGCATTTGGGTACTTAGCAAAAGAATATGGTCTTACTCAAATTCCAATTGCTGGTCTTTCTCCTGATCAGGAACCAAGTCCAGCCAAATTAGCGGAACTTCAAAAGTATGTAAAGGACAACAATATTAAAGTCATTTATTTTGAGGAAGTAACTTCTCCAAAAATAGCAAAAACCCTTGCGGATGAAACGGGAGCAAAAACAGTTGTATTAAGTCCAATTGAAGGAATTACAAAAGAAGAACAAGCCAAGGGAAGCGACTATATTAGCTATATGAAAAAGAACTTGGATGCACTAAAACAATCTATTATGTAATAGCAATAGTAGTGCGTTTTACAATCATGTAAAACGCACTTTTCTACTTACACCTAAAGAAAGGAAAAGGCGGATTTCATGAAAATCATATCTATGAATCAGGTTCAATTTAAGTATGGAAACGAAACCATTTTAGAAGATATTTCTCTCGATATAAATAGTGGTGAGTTTGTTACACTGACTGGACCGAACGGAGCGGCAAAATCTACTCTGTTACGGATTATGTTAGGCTTATTAAAGCCCTGGAAAGGAACCGTAAGCATCAGTAAAAAAAATGAACAAGGGCAGAAACTTATCATTGGTTACGTCCCTCAACAAGTTTCTTCCTTTAATGCAGGATTTCCAAGTACCGTGTTAGAGCTTGTACAATCTGGTCGTTTTCCTCGTGGAAAGTGGTTTCGTTCACTTTCTAAAGAAGATCATGAGCATGTTGAGCAAGCGCTACTTGGAGTCGATATGTGGAAATTTCGTAATAGCAAGATTGGAGAGTTATCAGGAGGACAAAAGCAACGCATTTGTATCGCTCGTGTCCTAGCTTCCGAACCAGACATTCTAGTTTTAGACGAACCCACTACCGGCATGGATTTTGAAAGTCGCAATCATTTTTATCAATTGATGAGACATCATGTCACAGAACATGGACGAACGGTCATCATGGTTACACATGACTTGGATGATGTAAAACCGTATGCAGATCGAAACATTTATTTAGAAAGAAAGGAGAACACACAATGGAGATGCTTCACTTTGGGTTCATGCAGCGAGCATTTTGGGCAGGTGGATTAATTGCCCTCATAGCTCCTATATTAGGAATGTTTTTGATTTTAAGACGCCAGTCTTTAATGGCGGATACCCTTTCTCATATTTCATTAGCTGGGGTAGCACTTGGTCTAACTCTTCATTCCAATGTTAATTTAGTTACGATTATCGTTATTATTATTGGTGCATTAGGAATTGAATATATGAGAAATACCTATCGTACGTATTCAGAAGTATCCGTAGCTATCCTTATGGCAGCGGGATTATCCTTTGCTCTCGTCCTAATGAGTTTAAATCAGGGCGGTGTTTCAACTAGTGTAGAACAATATCTGTTTGGATCTATTATCACAATTAGCAAAGAACAGCTTCGTTTCTTAGTAGTAGTTTGTATCTTGGTGGGAATCTATTATCTAGTGTTTCAACGCCCTCTGTACGTATTGACGTTTGATGAAGATACAGCCTTTACAAGCGGACTACCTACAAAATGGCTATCCTTGTCCTTTAGCGTATTAACAGGTCTAACCATTTCCGTTATGATGCCTATTATAGGTGCATTGCTTGTATCAGCGCTTATGATATTACCAGCTGCAATTGCGATGCGTATGGTAAAAGGATTCAAAGTAGCTATTTTATTTAGTATGGCAATAGGCGTCATTAGTATGTTTTTAGGACTCACTTCTTCATATAAATTAGGGACACCGCCTGGGGCAACTATTACACTTGTTCTTGTATTATTTTTAATTTGCGGCCTGTGCATCCAATGGGTTTGGAAATCTATTCGCTCTAATCGCGCATAAAGTGAAAGATATTACAATCTGTCACGTATTGTCTTAACAACAAAAGAAGCAGAGCAGCTTTCAAAATACGCTTATTAAAACTGAGGGTCATAGCTTACACGCTATGACCCTCAGTTTTATTCTTTAATATTTATATTGTACTCCTTAAACCAGACATGAATTTGCCCTAAATGAGCTAACAGCTGCGGCCCCGTCATCAATTGCCCGAACCACGGTGTTTGAAATGCACTGCCCCCTGATTCAATTAACCCATGCAGCTGCTCTTTATCAAATAATTCATGAAGAACGGATTGTTTATCCGTTAATAACTCTTGTAGCCATGAAGTAACTGCCTTCGTATAATACGGATTATGCGTTTTCGGATATGGGCTTTTCTTTCTATACAATACATCATCTGGCAATACACCTTCTAGTGCCTTGCGTAATAGACCTTTTTCGCGGTTTTTATACATTTTCATTTCCCAAGGAATATTCCACGCATATTCGACAAGACGATGATCAGCAAATGGCACACGTACTTCTAAGCTAGCGCCCATACTCATCCGATCTTTTCGATCAAGAAGGGTCGTCATAAACCAAATCATATTTAAATAAAATAATTGTCTTCTTTTTGCATCAAGTACGCTCTCCCCTTCTAAAGCGGGTGTTTCGCGCACTGATTCTTCATAACGATACTGTACATACTCTTGCAATTTGAGTTTTTTACGCCATTCTTTTTTTAACAATTGTTCACGCGCTTCTGTTGATCGCATCCATGGAAACGCACTTGATTGTAAGTCATCTTCGCGGTAAAACCACGGATAACCACCAAAAATTTCATCGGCACATTCACCTGACAAGCTTACGACAAAATCTTGTTTAATTTCTCGGCAAAACCACAACAGTGAGGAATCAATATCCGCCATTCCTGGCAAGTCACGAACAAGAACAGCTTCTGTTAAATGTTCCGCTAAACTTTCGTTAGAAATAACGCAACGATGATGAATCGTATTAAATGTATTTGTCATTAATGTAATAAACGGAGCGTCTGAATTCGGCTGAAATGCATTCGATTTAAAATATTTTTCATTATCCTCATAATCAATTGAATACGTATGAAGCTTCCCTTTTTCTTCCCGTTCATACGCCATCGCCGCAAATGCAGTAATCGCACTAGAATCGACGCCTCCTGATAAAAATGTACATAACGGAACATCCGATACTAGCTGTCTTGTAATCGCATCTTGCAATAGAAAACGAACTTGTTCCACCGTTTCTTCAAAGCTATGTGTGTGCTCTTCACTCGCGACATTCCAATAACGCCAAACTTTTAGACCGTCTTTTGAAAACGTAAGTGCATGACCTGGACGCAATTCTTCAATTCCAGCAAATATACCATGCCCAGGAGTTCGGGAAGGCCCCAATCCAAGTACTTCCGCTAACCCTTCCGTCGTAACCTCCGTCTTGATATCTCGATGAGCTAAAATAGCTTTTAATTCTGAGCCAAACAACAACCTTCCTGCATCACATTTGTAAAATAATGGTTTAACCCCTAATCGATCGCGCGCAATAAAAATCTTTTCTTCTTCCTCATCCCATACAGCAAATGCATAAATGCCATTTAAATGCTCAACGCATTGCTCTTTCCACTCTATATAGGCTGTTAATAAGACTTCTGTATCGGAATGTCCTTGAAACGTGTATCCTCTATTCCGTAATTCTTTTCGAATATCTTCTGTATTATATAACTCTCCATTATAGGAAATTGTATAGCGTTCTTCTTTTTTCATCCGCGTCATCGGTTGTTTTCCACCTTCTGGATCAACAACAATTAACCGTTTATGCCCAAATGCAACATGATTCCTAAGCCAAACATTCGTATCATCCGGTCCCCTCTTCGCGAGCGTTTCTGCCATCTTCGTTATTGTTTCTTTTTCTTCCAATAACACTTTTGTATAATCAACCCACCCTGTAATGCCACACATTGCTATCACCCTTTCTCATCTCATATCCGCAGTCTGTTTTTATTTTATGCCCAATTTCAATTCTATGTGCCTTGGTTATAAAGAAAGACCGAACTGTCTATAACAAGAATAGAAACTTCTATAAAAAAGGAGGGCACAGGAATGAAACAGCGTAAACATATTTTGTATAGCCAACCGCGTGCTCATACAATCGGAAATGTTGAATATATAAACGAGGAATGGATATTTTTCGATGAAGAAAGCGATGAAGCTTCTTTATTAGAAGATATGATTGAAGATGGATTTGAAGTTTTATATAACAATAATTGGTTACCTGCTCGTTTTTATGAACATAATACTTTGCAAGTAGCAGATGAACATCATCCGTTGCAAAACGGCGAAACAATTCGGATTCGAAAAAAGTTAATGACAAGCTATCATGAGTGGATAGAAGAACTTCCAGATTCCTCATTTTCACTCGTAACCGAAACATTACAATCGTTAGGCTACTCTTTATACGACTGTATATATTCTCATAATTCTCTATCCTTCCAACCAAAAGACCAGCCATGCGAAGGAGTTAATTTTCTTTTATTTGATAATGAAGAAATGATTTGTTCCCTTCATCACCATTATGTACGCTATTCTACACAAAATAAGGATATATTTAAAATTACAAAAGCAGATGGCGATGAATTGCATATTAACAATTAAAAATAAAGTGAAACTTCCTTCAGTGAGGGGTTTCCACTGAAGGTTTGTTGAACCAATCGGGTTTTTATGGGCAGTTATCCCCCACCTGTTTTCTTCGCTTTTCTCTCAATCTTAAGGTGGGGGTCTAACTGCCCGCGAATAGCGGGATAAAAACGAGGATGTCTCAAAAGTAATTAAATACTTACTTTTGAAAACATCCTCATTTTTGTATTAAGCAAATGGTGAAAACCCTAGTGGTAATCGTAAACCAAGATATAACACAACTAACAACACAATAACAAATTGAATCCAAAACGCTCTTGTTAATTTCTGCTTGCTTGCTTTCACAAGAATCATTTCCATCGCAGCAATTACCCAAATACCACCGAGCATTTTCATCCCATATAACATAGGCATCCAGTGGACGTCTTTGTAAATTAATAATCCTGATACAATGATCAAAATATACAGCAAACGAACCACCATGTGCATTGGTTTTGCTTGCTTTCCACTCTTATACATCGAATATGTTACAAAAAACAAAATAATCCCGAGCGACCATGCAGTAATATGCATATGTATCATATAAATCTCTCCTCCTCTTTTGCACATTTTTTCACTTTATATGATACCACGTCTATTTCTTTTCAGGAAACATTTAGCTTTTTTCACGTTTAAATGATATAATATTTAGAGTATTTACAAACTTCTTGTAAAAACAAAAGGGGGAACTAGCATGATTCAAACAAAAGACATTATCGAATTAACAGAAACTTACGGAGCAAATAACTATCATCCACTACCGATTGTAATTGCGCAAGCAGAGGGTGTTTGGGTAGAAGACCCAGAAGGCAACCGTTATATGGACATGCTTAGTGCATATTCTGCTGTAAACCAAGGTCATCGCCATCCAAAAATTATTCAAGCGCTTATCGACCAAGCACAACGTGTAACATTAACATCACGTGCGTTCCACAGCGATCAATTAGGTCCTTGGTATGAAAAAGTCGCGAAATTAACTAATAAAGAAATGATTTTACCAATGAATACAGGTGCAGAAGCTGTTGAAACCGCTATCAAAGCAGCAAGACGCTGGGCATACGATGTGAAAGAAGTAGAAGCAAACAAAGCAGAGATCATTGTATGTGTTGATAACTTCCATGGCCGTACAATGGGCGCAGTATCCATGTCATCCAACGAAGAATATAAACGCGGATTCGGACCAATGCTTCCAGGTATTGTTGTCATTCCTTACGGCGACATCGAAGCATTAAAAGAAGCGATTACACCAAATACAGCTGCATTTATTTTAGAGCCAATCCAAGGCGAAGCTGGTATTAACATTCCACCAGCAGGTTTCTTAAAAGAGGCACACAATGTATGTAAAGAAGAAAATGTATTATTTATCGCAGATGAAATTCAAACAGGCTTAGGTCGTACTGGAAAATTATTTGCATGCGATTGGGACAATGTTATTCCTGATATGTACATCCTTGGAAAAGCGCTAGGCGGCGGTGTATTCCCAATTTCTTGCGTTGCTGCAAACCGCGAAATTTTAGGAGTATTTGAGCCAGGCTCTCACGGTTCTACGTTCGGTGGTAATCCGCTAGCTTGTGCAGTTTCACTTGCTTCTCTAGATGTACTATTAGAAGAGAATTTAACAGAACGCTCTTTACAATTAGGAGAAAAGCTGTTAAATCAATTACGTGAAATTGACAATCCAATGATCACAGAAGTACGCGGAAGAGGATTGTTTATCGGAATCGAGTTAAATGAATCAGCACGTCCTTACTGTGAACAATTAAAAGCAGCTGGCTTACTATGTAAAGAAACACATGAAAATGTAATCCGCATCGCTCCGCCTCTTGTTATCTCTGAAGACGATTTACAATGGGCGTTCGAAAAAATTAAAGCGGTATTGTCTTAATAAAAAAGAAGGTTGTCTCTTAGGAGACAACCTTCTTTTATTATGCAATGATCCTAACTATATACAACAGACCAGCTATAACAGGAAACATTAGTAATATACCGATGATACATGATATCCACACATGCTTCCATTTCCACCAACCAATTATCTTTCCTCTCCAAAACAAAAACAACGAAAAAGGAATTATTAAAAAGAAAGCTGTACCAAGCCCAGGCACATATCCTCTCTTCAAGATTGCCCCCACAAGATGAATAATCCCATTCATAAAAATCATTGACTGCGTGAACAGTACAGCATATAACGTCATCTGCGTCAAAAACATATTGTGTATAAACACAATCAAACATACAAAAACAGTTAATATAAGTAATGCTATTAAAAAATGCTTCTGTTGTAATGCATTCTCTTCCATCTGAATGGGCTGTAAATACTTTATTTCTGGAAAAAAATAATACTCTTCTGCATTATGCAAAGCGAAAAAAATAGGAATGATCCAGAAATAAGAAGAGCGCGGTATATTATTTGACATTATTACGGAGCGTTCCAACATGTTCAACCGTTATAACAACTTCATCACCAGCATGTAAAAAACGAGGTGGTTTAAATCCCTTTCCAACTCCCGCTGGTGTTCCAGTCGCAATAATATCTCCTGGCTCTAACGTCATTCCTTTACTTACAATTGATATAATTTCTTCAATTGAAAACATCATGTTTGCCGTTGTAGAAGATTGACGTACTTCTCCGTTCACCTTCGTTTCAATATGAAGCGCATTCGGATTAGCAATCATTAAGCGATGCACAATAGCTGGTCCCATTGGACAAAACGTGTCAAAGCTTTTTCCAAGAAAAAATTGCTTATGCTTCTTTTGGATATCCCGAGCTGTAACATCATTTATAACCGTATAACCAAACACATGATTAAGAGCTTTTTCTTTCGAGATTTCCTTTCCACGCTTTCCAATCACAATGGCGAGCTCGCCTTCATAATCAAGTTCACTCGTAGCATGCGGATGACTATAAATTTTATCACCATCACCAATTACAGTTGTTGGTGCCTTTGTAAAAATAATGATATTTTCTGGAACTGCTTCCGCTCCGTCCATTTCGATTGCATGCTCACGATAATTTTTTCCAACACAAAGAATATTTTTTCTTGGCCTTGGAATAGGAGCCAATAACTTAACTTCCGATAATGGATAATAAGCATCTTTGCAATTTTCTTTCGCCCATTCGACAATCTCAATTACTTTTGTAATAAAGGGTTCTCCCTGGTCGATACACTCTAGCATTGTAATGGGAATCGTAACTTTTTCTCCTTTTTTCCTCTGTGCTTCTCTTACATGCAACACTGTTTGTGATGTCTCATCTACAACACCAACAAACACTTTTTCATCTGCTTTTACTGTCACAAACCGCATATTTCCACACCCCATCTTCAAAATCATACTGTAATTGTATTCGTACCTACTAATGAAAATCCTCCTAAAAATATTTTTAATTTACAATATTCTTTCTATTTTTTATGCAATTAAAATGCTTTTTTGCCAAAATATGTAGAATACCTTCTTCTTTTAGCGAATGTGTTTCTTTTTTATGGAAAGTTTGTATAATATGTACTAAAGATACTCTTAAAATCTATAAGGAGACGGAGCCGATTCTATGTTTGAGCAAGCAATTGAAAAAAAACGAGAAAAAATGAAATACTTAGCCAAACGTTATGGAATGACATCTCAAAAAACGGTTAGTTGTAGTCAAGAGCTGGACAGGCTCTTAAATGTTATATTACTCATACAAATAGATGATGTGTCAACTCAAAATATAGACGTGCACTCCCACTGAGTGTACGTCTTTTATTTTTAAAATAACTGACACATATTTACACAAACGCCCATACAATAATAAAGTAAAACTCCTATCATAGAAACTCGTATTAAAAAGGGACAGATACAAAAATTTTGAACATGAAAGGTGTTTTCTATGCCTGCAATGGTTGGACATGTTAATATCGTTAATATCGGATCGAGCGGTGTATTTCATATTGGAGATGTATTTGCCATTCGTCCCATTAGTTATTCTCGTGCATTTGCAGGAGCGGGTTCTTTTAATGTTGGAGAAAGTGTATCAATATACAATTACGAAAACACAACAAATGTAAATGATAATGATGTAATCGATCAGCCAGTCACTGCTACTTATTAAAGGGGGGGAATAAAAATTGAAACTGTATGTACATCAAAGTATTATTATTAACAATGTACGAATAAATAACCTTACAACTTCAGCCGTCTTTCAAATTGGAAGTGCAGGGAGTATTAAAACATTGTCAAAGTTTTCTAATACAGGCGGATTTACACAACCAACTCCGCCACTAACAGCTCCGGGACAAATTATTTCAATTTCCCCTCCTCCTAGTTCTTCTTAACGTACCAATATCATAGACATATACCAATACACCCTCCAGATTGAAAAGGAGGCTTCTAGCAGTGAGTCAAGATCTATATACTTATTTACAGCAACTACAACAATTCATTCAAAAACAACAGGAAAAAATAAATGCTTTAGAAACACAACTAGCGCAGCTGACAGAGCAAGTAGAAGAACTGAAACAGCGACCATCCTCTTCAATTGGGAAAGTCGAATACAAGTTCGATCAGCTAAAAGTCGAAAATTTGAATGGTACATTAAATATCGGTTTAAATCCATTTACGAGCAAAGGAGAAATAATTGAAGACTTTAATGTTGAAACTGAAACATTAAAGGTAAACCCTGAAACCCAAGTAAATCCCGATTTTTATCAAGATATCATTCAAGAAATGCACCGCTATTTAGACGAAGAAGCGTATAGTCGCATTCTTCATTTCGAACAGGAAGAACGAACACCTCTCGATGATATGTACCGTCAAATGATGATCGATGATATAAAACAACAAATGGAACACCGTCTTCCATACTATTTATCTCAAGTACAGCCACATCCAGAAATTACATCTAATCCACAATATATGAAAGATGTCATTATTCGAGCAATGAAACAAGATATTGATAAGGCATTTGTTACCTTTATTCAGCATATACCGCGTAACTTCCGAAAGGAGTAAATGCATATGAATTTTACTGTTATTAATCACGAAATCAAAGTGGGAACAATTAAATCGCTTGGGATATCTTCGTCTGCTTTATTCTTAATCGGCGATGCAAGCCTCATTATTTCATCTTCTATTTTAGATACACCATTTGAATCTGTTACAGGAGGTCCGTTTGTACCACTCGTAACTGCTGTACCTACCACTCCTCGATAAGGAGGACTCGTTATGCGACATATTTCTGTTGTCCATCAGCTCTCTGTCATCACACTAGGACTTGATGCCATTGCTCAAATTGGCGATACAAATCATGCGGAATTAAAAAGCAGAGCAATTGTCGTTCAACGCGAAATTCCTTACTTTTTGGCTCAAGAAGGAAATTTGGAAGTATACGAAATATTTGTTGATGACGAAATCACGATTCCAACTCGCATAAACGAAGTAAACATGACTGTCATTAATGAAAATCCCTTTATCGAAGTAGGCTGCATTGACATTCAAAGTATGTTAAGCGCTGGTTGCCTTCACATTGGATCTATTGATTATGTATTTTCAAACTCACGCATTTTACAAATTCGCCATTTTGTTACAGAAGAACCTTTTAGCAAATAAATCATATAGTATCGTAAAAGCAAAATGAAGTAGGTGAAAATATGCCGTCCGTTGTTGGGAACTTAGTCGTTCAAAATAGTAACGGCTCTTTCAACTTAGGGGATTTCTATAATGTGTCTCCAAAAGAAAATACGAAAGCTTATAATGGATCCGGTTCATCAAATGTTGCTTTTGTCCTTAATACATTTAACGGCGTAAGCGGTACAAATACATTTGATTCAGATGTGGCTGACCAAGATCAAATCGGAACAGCATAATGTAAAACTTCCTTTAGTAGGGGGTTTCCACTGAAGGTTAGTTGAACGAATCGGGCTTTTACGGGCAGTTATCCCCCACCTCCCCTCTTGGCTTTTCTCTCAATCTTGAGGTGGGGGGCTTACTGTCCGCGAATAGCGGGATAAAATGAAACCTCCATCAGTGGAGGTTTTCTTCATCCCCACTGATGGAAAGTCCGCCCAATCGGCCCATGCCAGCAGTTATCTCCCACCTCCCCTCTTCGCTTCTCTCTGAACCTTGAGGTGGGGCCTACTGCCTGCGAATAGCGGGATTGTCGATTGACCATAAAGTCATTTCTTTCGGAATATATCTCCTTAACTGTGTGCAATTTCAAAAAAAATAAAATATTATTATCATTTTATAAAATGATAATAATTGGGGTGAACAATACAATGACAAAAAAAGCTGATTTACTTCTTCATCCTATTCGAATGCGGATTATACAACAATTGCTGCTAGGTAAACCACTAACGATTGCACAACTTTTAGATGCACTCGGCGATGTTCCTCAAGCTACTTTATATCGTCATATGAATCTTTTAATTGCAGCAAATTTTATTGAGATCATTAATACGAAAAAAGTTAAAGGAACGGAAGAACGAGTATTTGCGGTCAAAAAAGAGAACTTACAGGTTCCCGAAAAAGAAATCGAAACGACTCCACAGGAAGACCATATTCGCCATTTTTCAGTATTCCACGGTAATTTACTTCAGTTAGTGACATCTTATCTGACAGAGACTCCCCCAAAACAGTATAAAGAAGATGGATTCGCTTATTGGTATGCACCTATTCATTTGACGAATGAAGAATTTCAGGAACTCGTCCAGTCTATTAATACGTCTATTGAAAAAGTGATAAATAACAAGTCGACGCCTGAACGAACCACTCGAATTTTTGCAGGCATGTTTATTCCGCAAAAATCACAAGAAAAATAAGGAGGAATCGCAAATGCATTATGGTTATGAAATTGGGATAGAGGAACTTTGGAATTGGTTGCCACTGCTTCTTCCCCTCCTAATTTTACAATTCATTTTAATTTCTGTAGCATTATGGGATTTGTTAAAAAGGGATTTTAGCAATGAATACAAATGGCTTTGGGTCGCAATTATTGTTTTTGTTAGTATTTTCGGCCCGATTTTATATTTTACCGTAGGAAGGAGAGGACGATAATATGGGCATAATCCAGGTGAACCATCTTCAAAAAAATTACGGGAATCATGAAGTCATTAAAGACATTGATTTTCAGATTGATTACGGCGAATGTGTCGCTCTCCTTGGTCCAAACGGAGCTGGTAAAACAACGATTATCAAAATGCTTTTAGATATAACAAAACCTACAAGTGGTCAAATTCTATTCCAAGGGGAGCGTCATGACCAAATGCGTCAATTTATTGGATACTTGCCGCAACATCCCACTTTCTATCCGTGGATGACAGGAAAGGAATTGCTCGAATTCATGGGTGGACTTTCAGGTATAGATAAGAAAAGTTTAAAACAACGAATGCACGAATTACTAGACTTAGTGGGGCTGAGTAAGGAGAAGGATAAGCAGATTGGAACCTATTCGGGAGGAATGAAGCAAAGGTTGGGCATCGCCCAGGCACTCATCCATCAACCTAAGTTACTAATTATGGATGAACCAGTTTCCGCGCTGGATCCACTAGGACGAAGAGATATGTTGGAATTGCTTAAAGTGATTAAACAGAAATCGACCATTCTTTTTTCCACTCATATCCTGCACGATGCGGAAGAGCTTTGCGATAAGATACTTATCTTAAACCAAGGTAAATTGCTTTTCAACAGCTCTATTAATCAAATAATCAAGCAAAATCAACAACCTGTTTTTATTATTCAAGCACCTCGAGTTAACGAGTGGGCTCCACAACTTGAAAACGAAGATATCGTTGAATCCATTGTACAAACAGGTAGTTCCGCAAAGGTGCGTGTTAAAAACATTGAACAGGGTAGAATCTGGCTATTAGACAATATTAATCGTTTACAACTGCCAGTTCAAAAGTTCGAACTAGTACAGGAAAGTCTAGAAGAAATCTTTTTAAGGATGGTGAAGTAAACATGAACCACTTATCTGTCCTATTAAACAAAGAATGGCTTGAAGCTAGAAGAAGTTATAAGTTACTGTGGTTTCCTATCGTATTTATGCTTTTAGGAATCATTCAGCCTCTTTCATCCTATTATTTACCTCAAATTTTGCAAATTGCTGGTGGATTGCCTGAAGGTATGAATATTACATTACCCAAGTTTACTGCAGAAGATGTGTTGGCTTCAACCTTAACCAATCAATTTGACCAATTGGGCTTAATGGTTCTCGTAATTGGTATGATGAGTATCGTTGTATCGGATAAAAATAGCGGAATGCTGACGTTTATTTTGACACGCAACACAACACTAGGCGAGTATTTGCTGAGCAAGTGGATTGGGCAGGCTGCTATTGTCGCAGGGGCAGTTACAACTGGAATGATCATGGCAATGTTTTACACATTCTATTTGTATAACTCTGTACCATTAGCTAGAGTCGCAGCAGGGCTTGGCGTTTATTACATTTGGTGCCTGTTTATGTTAACACTAACATTAATGATGGGTGTTTTACTATCTAGATCCTCGGCAGTTGCTGTGTTATCAATCTTTGTTCTGATCCTTTTGAAAGCCGTAACCGCATTTGGATCTGGATTTCAAATTTTAAATCCCGCGCATTTGACGAATCATGCAGTCAACATCATGATGACCGGTAATGCTTTACCTCACCTTTTCCCAACATTAGCTGTAACGTTATTACTCATAGTATTTTTCCTGTTTTTATCAAAATTCTATTTATCTCGAAAAGAGTTGCCTTCTATGTAACTAAATATATATAACAGTAACCTTGATGGAGCGTACATACGAAGAGAGATTAAAAGGTAATAAAGTGAACCTTCCATCAGTGGGGGTTTTCCTTCATCCCCCACCTATCTTCTTCGCTTCTCTCTCAATCTTGAGGTGGGGGTCTTACTGCCCGCGAATAGCGGGATAAATGAATCATGACATTGTAAAGAGGAGTAGATAAAAGATGAGTGTTCAAATTGTATTAGATGATAGTGATTTAATATTGAATATTTCAGGATGGACAGCGGTTACTACTTTGAGAAAGATGATAAAAATCCCTTACACTTTGGTCGAAGAAGTACAAGTGGGAAATTTCAAGTTTCCCTGGACAGCTATTAGAAAAACAGGCATTGCTACATTTGGTTATAAAGCTGGGCTTTTCATTATTGATGAAAAGAAATATTTCTTATCCTATCATGACACCAATAAAGTAATCATCCTTAGTTTGAAAGAATATGAGTTTGACAAAATAGTAATTGAAAGCGAAGCTCCAGAACAACTAGCAAACACTATTTTGATGCGTTGCTCTTCACATAAATAATACTCTTAGAGGGCTTCATGATCCAGATGTTTGGTCTATCACGAGCAATCCCGCTGATTATTCGCAGGATTGCATAGATTGTAACAGTCGTTGATAATCCATTGGTGAATAACTTTATTGTCACTTTACAGGGATAACAAAAAAACGGAGGAAACCCCCTCCGTTTTCTCGTTCTTTATCCAATCAAACTTTAATCAAGTCCATGTTTATATACTTGCGACACACTTATTGAATTTTACCTTATTTTACTTGTAATACATGACTGCCATCAAAGAAGTATAAGTATGTTTCTTTTACTGGTTGATGCAAACTTTTCTCAAGTGCTTTACGATAAAGACTCAGCTGCACTTTGTAACGTTCTTCTAACGTTGATTTCGCTTGTTCAAATCCACCTGGGAACCTGCCTTCAATTGTATCTGTTTTAAAATCAATTAAAACGATGCCATCCTCTTCTTCAATCATACAATCAATAACACCTTGAACAAGGATCGATTCATCTTGCTCATCTTTCCAATCTTGATATGCTTCCTCTGCTGATAACATCATCGTAAACGGCACTTCGCGCTCTACATGTTTTGCAGCTAGCATCCGTTTCCCTAATTCTGTTTCAAAAAATGCAACAATCTTTTCTGGTGCTATTTCTTCTGCTTGTTCAAATGTTAAGAGCTCTTTATTTACCATTTCAGCAATTTGTTCTTGAATAGCTTCAATTGTTATTGCTTTTGCTAAGTTTACATGCTGCATAACAGTATGAACAGCCGTCCCGCGCTCTGCATACGTCAGCCCTTTTTTCTCCATGAAACGCGGACGTGTTTCAATCGGTGCACGAACTCGTTTTATAAACGTTGTATCACTGCCTTCTTCCACTTGATAGTTTCGTTTAATTTCTGTAACAGATTGCTTTGCTCGGTGCGTTGCTGCATCTTGGAATCCATACTGCCATGTTAATCTTTCATACACTTCGTCTTTTTGTTCACTGCACACAGAAACCGACTTTTGTTCTCGAAGCGCTTCTAATAGCTCTTGCTTTTCTTCTTTTACTGGCTCCGGTGCTTGCAATCCCGCTCCGTCAATTGCTTCTACTTTCCAGTTCGCATCATACTCATATATATCAGTTGAAATATTTCCTTGTCCCATCTCAAAAAGCATATCACTATCTTTATGTCTGCATAATGACGGTGCAATCCAATCTAAATAACAAGTTGCTCCGGCACGTACATAATCCGGCAATAACCAGTTTATATGATCACGTGAATCCAACCATTTTTGTATTTCTTTACCTTTTACTGTACCAATTAAAATGAGCTTTTCTTTCGCACGTGTTAAAGCTACATATAAGACGCGCATTTCCTCCGCAATAAGCTCCATTTTCAACTTCCGCTTAATCGCTAACTGTGATAATGTCGTATATTTAATACGCTTCTTCGGATCAATAAACTGCGAGCCAAATCCGAAATCTTTATGCAGCAAGAAACGCTTCATTAAATCTTGTGTGTTAAAACGTCGTCCAAGCCCTGCGACAAATACAACAGGAAACTCTAGCCCCTTACTTTTATGAATTGTCATGATACGAACAACATCCTCTTGTTCTCCGAGAGCACGCGCTGTCCCCATATCATCACCGCGTTCTAAAATACGTTCAATAAAACGCAAGAAGCGGAATAAACCGCGAAATGAAGTCGCTTCATATTGGCGAGCACGATCATATAACACGCGAAGGTTTGCTTGACGCTGTTTACCAGCAGGAAGACCGCCCACAAAGTCATAATATCCTGTTTCCCGGTACACCTTCCAAATTAAATCAGAGAGCGACTGCTGACGCGCAAATTCACGCCACTCTTGTAAATGCTCGTAAAACCATGATAGTTTCTCATACAATTCTTTCTCTTCCTCTAACGGTGCCCCTTGCAAGAATGAGCGCATCACTTCATAAAAGGAGCCCTTTTTCCCGTGAGTACGCAGCATCGCCAAATCTTCGTCTGTTAATCCAACAATTGGCGAACGAAGCACAGCTGCTAACGGAATATCTTGCGCTGGATTATCAATGACACGAAATAGGTTCATCATAATATTCACTTCTGTCGCTTCAAAATAGCCAGTCGAAAGCTCTGCATAAACCGGAATTCCTTGTTGTTTTAATTCTTCCATAATTTGCGGTGCCCATGGCATGGAGCGCAGTAAAATAACAAAATCACGGTAAGTAACTGGGCGCATACCATTTGTTTTACGATCATACACTTCATAACCAGAATCGACCATTGCCTTTATTCTTTGCGCAATGAGGCGTGCTTCTAATTGTGCTTTTTCTAATCCCACGCCTTCCTCTTCATCCACTACTGCGCTACTATCAGACTGATGAATAAATAACAGCTCTGCTGATGTATCTGCTCCGTCTGGATAACTTGCTCCAAGTTTCAACTCAGCGTCTTCATCATAATCAATTTCCCCGACAGCTTCGCCCATAATTTGTTTAAAAATAAAATTTGTCCCTGCTAGTACTTCATGACGGCTGCGGAAGTTTTTTGCTAAATCAATTTTCATACCGCCATCTATACCTTCAGATGTAAAGCGTCTATACTTCCCTAAAAACAGTCCTGGTTCTGCTAAACGAAAACGATATATGGACTGTTTTACATCGCCCACCATAAATAAATTTCCGTCTTGCTCAGAGTCTTTTGTTACTAGTTTAATAATGGATTCTTGTACAAAGTTTGTATCTTGATATTCATCGACAAGCACTTCTGTAAATTTATTACGATATTGCCACGCAACTGGTGATGGGCGAATGTCTCCTTCGCTCGAACGTTCACTTAAAATTTGCAAGCAAAAATGCTCTAAATCTGTAAAATCAACCATCCCTTTATCACGCTTAATTACTTGAAACTGTTCGGTAAATATTTTCACGAGATCAACAAGCTTTTGCAGTACGGGATGCATATCTTGAAAATCACGTAAAAAGCTTCCTGGACTGCGGCTAAATAATTCTTCGTGCAATTTCTTTACTACATCCTTTGCTTTATTACGTAAAGAATCAACTTGTTCCACAATCGCTTCATTATAATCACTCTTTTTAATGCGCTTTAACGTTTGCCAAGCAGCCGTTTGCATCGCTTCGTATGTGCTTGTCCAAGATTCATTCGCTGCCCCGGACAAGTTCTGAAGTAACAGGAGATCAGCTTGCAGCGTTTCAACGCGCGGTGCTGGTCCATCTGGTAACATCGCAAGTTCGATTGCTTTTTCTACATATTGTTTTGCCGTTTGAAGCTGAACCTTTACATCTTCCAATAAATACGAGGCATATATAAGATCTTCAATTGTTTTTCCTTCTACGTCATATGCTTCAACCAATTTATCAAGCCAACCATTTGGATCTGGATGTGCTCTAGATTCTGTATGGAGTGCTAAAATCATGCGCTGCAAGTCATCATCACTACGGTCGCTCGTATAACGATCGACAAGTTCAAAAAACAATTCATTCTGCTGCATGCCGTACTCTGCTTCTAATATGTCATCCAGTACTTCTTCTTTTAATAGTTCATTTTCCGTCTCATTCGCAATGCGAAAACGCGGATCAATATCGAGCATATAATAATACGTACGAATCACTTGTAAACAGAAAGAATGGATTGTCGAAATGGATGCCCGGTTAAGCAGACTTAACTGTTTTCGAATATGCGGTGAGGCTGGATCATCAATTAATACTTTTTCTAACGCTTCACCAATTCGATTTTTCATCTCTTGCGCCGCTGCATTTGTAAACGTCACAACAAGTAAACGATCGACATCAACCGGATTGTCCTCCCGAATCATTTTACGGATAATGCGTTCAACAAGTACCGCTGTTTTTCCCGACCCAGCTGCAGCTGCAACTAAAATATCACGTCCATCAGCAACGATTGCCTTCCACTGATCATCGGTCCACTGACTTCCTTCTGGTTTTGCTGGCCAAGTTTGTATCGTCATGACTGGGTCTCCTCTCTCATTTTCTCTAACGCTTCACTATCTTTCATCTCTTGTAACGCTCTGTATTTATTATCTTCTAACGACTCATCAAATTGACAAACAGAGCGAAAATTACAAAACGTACATGCCGTTTTATTTCCCATTTTATACGGTGCAATATCAATTACACCTTCTGTAATATCTGTCCCAATGTTTTCAAATGTACGATGTACATATTGCTGCAGCACATTAAATTCTTGTTCACTTGCGATATCAGAACGTGCGCTAAAGCTGCCATCTTTTTTGAGGCCCGCTGAAATAATATTAGAGCTTCCTGTCGTTAACGTGTTATCCATTAACCGAACAACATCAGCATCTCCAAGGACAAGTCCTTTCATTTTAAATTTCTTTAAAATCTCTTGTTCAATTTCAATCTCTGAAACGTCACCTTTCATTTCAACGATTGGGTTATGAATATGGAAATAAAGGACTCCCGCAGGATTTGCAGTTCCACCTTGTTTCATCCATTTGCTTGCGTTTGTTGTAACAACATCTAAATACGTCAGCATCTGCAGGGCTAAACCGTAATATACTTCTGTTAAATCTAATTTTTTAGCGCTTGATTTATAATCAATAATACGTAAAAACGTTCCAGTTTCATCTTCCGCTTTATCAACGCGGTCAATTCGCCCGACTACTTCCATTTTCACACCATTTGATAGTTCAAAATTCATAGCTGGCAATGAATTTGTTCCGCCCATACCAAATCCTACTTCTAAATCAACAGGTACAAATCCGCTCGACTTCGCATGCTCTCTTAAGACAAGTGAAGTACGGAAAATGATTTGCTGCAATTTATGTTTTAAATAATGATGACGGTTCGAGCTTAATAAAATTTGACGCTGCAAAAGCGGTGCTAATTCTTCAATGACTGTGACAGAAAGATATTCACACTCTTTTACTGTTAAATCGGCCCAAGTACGTTTTTCTTTCAATAGCTTATCAGCAATTTTTTTCAAAGCTGCATGGAACAGTTCGCCGATATCTGGTGCATCTAATTTGAAAATATCACGTTCTTTCAAAGATAATCCATGCTGCGCAAAATGTGCATACGCACAGCGATTAAAGAGTTCCATGCGTGATACGCTGCCTCTAATTTTGTCACCATATAACTCTTGGCTTACAGCATTACTTAATTTACGTGCCCGGTTTCGATAAAATAAACTTGATAACACACGGCTGCTCTTCTGCTTCCATTCTGGCGACGTGACATAAAAATTGTATACATCCCACCAAAAGGAAAGATTCCCTTCAAAACCGTATCGTTTCCAGTTTTGCAGTTGCTGCGTTAAATACGAAAGTGTCACTTCTGGCGTTGCAACATATGAAATTTGCTCACGAGATGACAGATCATTTACATCATTCGTTAAAAATATTCCATCGGCAGAAGGAAACATTCTTTTAATCTTCTTTATGAAGCTAGATGCTAGTAACGTTTTCCCTTCTTCATCTGCTAGTGGACAAGAAATATATAACTTCTCTGATGCTCTAGTAACCGCTTGATAAATGACAAATTGCTCATCTAATAACTTTTGCCGCGCTGTTGGTGCAAGTTCTATTCCCGCTGAAACAAGTACTTCTCGTTCTTCGTCAGATAACACACCATCATCTGATGGCGCCGCTGGAATGACCCCTTCATTTGCCCCAATCACAAATGCTGCCCGAATGTTAGAAAGACGAGAACGATCAATATTTGCAATTAAAATTTGATCTAAAGACGGCGGAATATTAGCAAACTGGAGTGACTCTAACCCTGTCGTCATAACATTTACAAACATAGAAAGAGACATTTTCTCTTCTCCAAGCATTTCAACGCACGTATCCAACAGCGTAATCACTTGTTCCCATACTTGATCATGATCATTCGCAAATAAGAAGTTCCCTTCTTCTTCTGCTCGCAAACGTAAATCTTCTAATTTTTTCGGAACGTCTAGCTCTTCTAAAAATAAATAGACCGCTTCACACATACTCATCGTTGTTGCTGCTCGCTTTAATCGCTTTTGCAAGCGAATAATAGGTGTGCGAACAATCTCACGAAGGCGGTTAATCTTTTCTTCCATTTCTCGTTCGCTGTCTGTTTGGCCGCCATGTACACCATCTAATGAGCGGTAACGACGATATGTCCACGGTTCTTCCGAAGTCCACCGTTTCCCTTGTACCCCATACGCTAAACAGTAATTTTCAAATTCATCCATTTCATCACGTATTCGCGCTTTATTCACATCCAACGGGTACAACAGTTCGGTTTTCGCGCAGCGAAATACCGCATCGTAACGCCAATTCCCACTAATGACTTCTAAGGCTGAGCGAATTAACTCAATTAATGGATGATGAAGCATCGGACGTTTTTCATCAATAAAGAATGGTATATTATAATCAACGAACAACGTCTTGATCATATCGTAATAGCTTTCACCATTGCGAAGAAGAACAGCTATATCGCGATAACGATAGCCTTCTTCTGCTACTAACCTACGAATTTCGCGCGCAACACCTTCCACCTCTGCCCGCAAATTAGCCGCAGAATATAGTGTAATCTGTGATTCTCCTTGAAATTCTGCATACGGACGAGAATCATAATGCGCATCTAAATGCGCAAGTGCTCTTGAAATAAAGCGTGGTTGTTCTCTCATTATAATTGTATCTTCAATAATGATTTTCTCTTCCCTTGCTACTTGCTTCACTTTTTCATATGTTAAAAGCGTTTGGTAAAACAAATCTAGCTCATTCGCCTTGTTTGATAGCGTTTGTTCATCGAGCGTTAATGCAATTGTTATTTTTGCACCGCATCTTAATAGTTGCCTTACAATTTCTAACTCTTGTGGTGAAAATGTATGAAATCCATCAATATAAATGATGCTATCTTTCACATACTCTGAATGTGGAAGTTTTTCAAATAAAAGCTGCATGTAATCTTCAGAGTCTAAATATTTTCCAATTAACGCTCGTTCAAAATCATCATATAGAAGCTGCAAATCATACATTTTATTTGCTAACAATTTCTGTTCATTTCCACTGCTATGAGCATCTAACTCTTGCCACATCGCATACACATTTGACGGCGTTAAATTGTAGCGTTTAAATTCAGCAATCATACTGCCAAGTTGTTCAAAAAATCCATTTTGCTCCGCTGCTTTTTGGAAGACATATAATTCTTCTTTACGCGCCTCTACAATTTTACGAAGCAACATATGCACGCCAGATTCATCAATATGAAGGCGGCTTGCTCCGCCTACTTCCTGTAATACCTTCCATGCTAAACGAGAAAAACTAAACACTTGCGCACGAATGGAGCCGCTCACGTTTCCATTAATTAATGCTTGCTGCGTTTGGAACGTCATCTGTTCTGGCACAAGATATAAAATCGTTTCACCTTTTGGACGATGCTGGAGCTCTTGTTGTACTTCTTGCAAACACATTGTACTCTTTCCACTTCCAGCTCGTCCTATAATAAATCGAAGTGACATGTAAACCCGCCTTTCTGTAAGTGAACCTCTATCAATCAGGATATATCCGAAAAAGAAGGTAATTCGAAATTTCGAATTACCCTTTAGAGAAATTTGTTTGTACTTCATTGATTGGCCAATAGCGCAAATCAACTTTTCCAACAACTTGTTCTATTTTTACAAATCCGAAATGACGGCTATCCCAACTTCCTAAACGATTATCTCCAAGTACAAAGATAAACCCTTGCGGAACAACCTTTTCGTCCGTTAACTCTTCTAGAGTAAAATCGCCTGTTAGCTGTCGTCCATGAATTTGTTTTTTATATACATCTAAATACGGTTCTTCAATAAATTGTCCGTTAATATATAGTTTATCATGTTTGTATGAAATTTTGTCACCTGGGAGACCGATAATTCGCTTCACATAATCTTCCTCTTTATTTGCATGAAAGACAACAACATCAAAGCGGTTTAACTCATCAAACCGATAACCAACTTTGTTCACAACCAGCATGTTACCATCTTGAAGTGTAGGCATCATCGATTTTCCTTCCACAACATACGTTGTAAAGAAAAAAGTGCGAAAAAATACAGCTAATAAAACACCTATAAAAATAGTTCTCATCCACTCTACGCTTTCTTTTTTCCACTTTCGCTTCATCACGCCACATCCCTTTCTCTTTTCTATAACAGGGGTGCGCTCACTTACGAAGTCTAATCTCTACTCAGTTCAAGCTTTACTTCAATTTTCTTTCCGACATACCATAAAATAAAAATAACGCCGATTACAATAACTGTTTTTACTGGGTTATGTACAAAAGAAGCAAGATCATGCCCAACGTAACTTAGCACGAAAACCATCACAAGCTTACCGAGAGAGAGGGCTAAAACAAATTGCCGTTTACTAATACGCGACAATCCTGCTACAACATTAATAAGTGCCGATGGTGTAAACGGAAAACAAAATAAAAGAAAGATTGGCGCAAATCCTTTTCGCTCAATCCACGTCATCGCACTGCGTACTCGCGGATGCTCATTTACAAAAGCGAAAAAACGACTTCTGCCAAAACGACGAATGATAAAAAACACGAGCAATGCCCCTATACATGAACCGAGCCATGAATAGAAAAAGCCAAGCCATAACCCAAAGACAACCGCATTTGCCATAACAAATAAAAAAAGCGGCAAAGCCGGAATAAACGCTTCAATCATCGGAAGACCGATTCCAATTAATGGACCAAACGCCTGGTAGCTTTCTAATACGCGTTTCAAATTTTCTATTGTGAAATGTTCTTTGATCGATTGAAAATCCATTCTACACTTTACCCCTTTGCTATATTCCTATCCTTTACTTTATCATTGCTTAGCTGAAAGAGGAAATGGTAGATATGACATATAAAGATGTATTTATTAATGTTCCATGTTTTTATGTGAAAATCCTGCGTTATGATTGTATAATAACCTATCATTATTTGACACGATCTTACATATTAAGAAATAAAAAAAGGATGGCCTATGCCATCCTTTTTCTCGTTATATGCTATAAGATTATAGTTTTACAACGTTTTTAGCTTGAGGTCCACGGTTACCTTCTTCTACTTCAAAGCTAACTTTTTCGCCTTCTTCTAAAGATTTGAAACCTTCAGTTGTGATAGCAGAGAAATGTACGAATACATCGTTTTCGCCTGGAACTTCGATGAAACCGAAACCTTTTTCATTGTTAAACCATTTTACTTGACCTGTTTTCATAATAACTTCCTCCTAGGAAATAAATATATTTTGTAGTTTTCACAACATAAAAAAAGAATCCACACATTATCAAATGCGAAACAGAACACATACACAATTTCCTCGCTAGTTTCACGGCACTTGATAATATATGGATTGCTTGATTTAAGTATTCAACTATACATTGACTATACCATACTAAAGAAAGAATGTACAACATAATTTGCGAGAATAAGAAAAAGGAGGAATCTACCTTCCTTTTTCTTATTCCATATATAATCAATCTTCTTTTTTTAAAAGATACATCTTCTCATATGCTGGTTTTAGCTCTAAAATCTCATTTTGATTAACAATTAAAAATTTTGGCGCTGTTTGTTTTCTTTTTCGATCTTCAAATTCTGCACGCAGCTGTGCAGTTCTGTTTCTTTGATTTTCAAAGCTGTTTTTAGATACTTCTAGTTTAATTGTCTGACCATTTATGAATTCAATGAGAATATTTCCATGCGGAAGTTTTGTCACACTTTCAATATGAAAATGAGATAACCAGGCACATTCTTTGCGAGAGTAAGAAAACGTGGGGAAAAAATAAATATGATCTGTAGGACTAATTGCAATCGGTGCTTTATGCGTAAAACCTGTGTATTCTTTCGTTCCGTCTTTCCGCCCACCAAAACTAGCTCCATATTGACGACAGCTTTGCTCCACAATCTCAAGGGGTTTTTGATACACAAAAAACTCATCACTTTCTTCAATTACACGCGTCACAATTCGTTTATCTTTCAAAACAATTGGAAGTAGTGCAATCGTTTTTGAATTAATAATGTACTGTGATGTGTATTTTTCAGCTTCGCTACTCATCTTTTTCTCTCCTTTTTCATTTTTAGATAATTTTTATGTAATTATCTACATGGATAATTGTACCATTTCAATTTGGGAATACTCGTCATTTTCATTTTTTTTACAATTTCTTATTATTAAATTAAAATTTCCTTTTATATATCTTTATAAATACTAAATTTAAATAGCATAATCTTCCTGTATAAAATAACATTTCCTTATACGAAACTTTATATTCTAACATTTCGAAATATTTGTAACGGTAAAAAAAGCCAGCTCGAAAGCTGACTCTTTCTTATCACGCTATTCGCGGGCAGTAAGCCCCCACTGATGGAAGTTTCACTTTATCCCGCATTAACGGGCAGTAAGACCCCCACCTCAAGATTGAGAAAAAAGCGAAGAAGCTAGGTGGGAGATAACTGCCCGTAAAAGCCCGATTGGTTCAACTAACCTTCAGTGGAAACCCCTCACTGATGGAAGTTTCACTTTATATTATCGCGTAAACTGCTCTTCCTCTGTAGAGCCTTTCAATGCGGTTGTTGACGAAGTTCCGCCCGTGATCACTTGTGCTACTTCATCAAAGTATCCTGTACCAACTTCGCGTTGATGACGCGTTGCAGAGTAACCGTGCTGCTCTGCTGCAAATTCAGCTTGCTGCAGTTCTGAGTAGGCAGCCATACCACGCTCTTTGTAACCGCGCGCTAGTTCAAACATGCCGTAGTTTAAGGAATGGAAACCAGCAAGCGTTACGAATTGGAATTTATATCCATAAGATGCAATTTCTTTTTGGAAGTTTGCAATTGTTTTATCATCTAATTTTTTCTTCCAGTTAAAGGACGGTGAACAGTTGTAAGCTAACAGTTTACCAGGGAATTTTTCATGAATTGCTTCTGCAAAGCGCTTTGCATCTTCTAAATTTGGCTCGGATGTTTCACACCATACAAGATCTGCATACGGTGCATATGCTAAGCCGCGCGCAATCGCTTGGTCAAGTCCAGCTTTCGTACGGAAGAATCCTTCCGGTGTTCTTTCCCCTGTAATAAACGACTTATCAACAGGATCAATATCACTTGTAATTAGATCCGCTGCATCTGCATCCGTTCTTGCGATAATGAGCGTTGGTACTCCCATTACATCAGCCGCAAGACGTGCTGATACTAAATTGCGCACTGCTGTTTGCGTTGGTAGTAATACTTTTCCGCCTAAATGACCACATTTCTTTTCAGAAGAAAGCTGATCTTCAAAGTGAACACCAGCCGATCCTGCTTCAATCATTCCTTTCATGAGTTCAAATACATTAAGCTGTCCGCCAAAGCCAGCTTCTGCATCGGCAACAATTGGTACAAAGTAATCAATATCACCACTGCCCTCCATATGCTGGATTTGATCAGCACGCTGCAGTGTTTGATTAATACGCTTTACAACTGCCGGCACACTATTTGCTGGATACAAGCTTTGGTCTGGATACATTTGTCCTGCTAAATTTGCATCTGCTGCTACTTGCCAGCCGCTTAAATAAATTGCTTGCAAACCTGCCTTTACTTGCTGCATTGCTTGATTCCCAGTTAATGCTCCTAATGCATGAATGTAATCTTCACTATGAAGAGAATTCCAAAGCTTTTCCGCGCCGCGGCGTGCTAACGTATATTCAATATCAATCGATCCGCGCAAACGAATCACATCTTCTGCAGAATATGGACGTGTAACCCCTTTCCAGCGTTTATCAATCTCCCAACTCTCTTGTAACTGTTGTACTCTTTCATTTACCATTTCTTCCATCCCCTTTTCTTCATTTATCCCGCTATTTGCGGGCAGTAAGACTCCATTGATGGAGACTTCACTTTATAAAATTTCATACCCCGGTAACGTTAAAAACGGTACAAATTCATCATTCATAACAAGAGTAGTAAATAGTTTCGTAGCTTCTATAAATCGTTCTTTTTCAAAACGATCGCTGCCAATCTCCTGCTCTATTTTTACTAACTCTTCTGCTTTGAACTGTTCTACTAGTGCAAACGTAATCTTTCGTCCATCTTCTAATTTTCCTTCCTCATGACGAATCCATTGCCACACTTGCGCACGTGAAATTTCTGCAGTTGCTGCATCTTCCATTAAGTTATAAATTGGTGCTGCTCCTCTGCCACTTAACCATGATGCAATATATTGAATCCCCACGCTAATATTTGTACGAAGGCCAGCTTCTGTAATCGTTCCTATTGGAACTTCTAATAAGTCTTGTTCGTTTATACTAATTTCTTCTCGTTTTCGATATATTTGATTTGGTGTTTTCATAATGCGATCAAATACTTCCATCGCTACAGGTACAAGTCCCGGATGAGCAACCCAAGTCCCATCATGTCCATCACACGCCTCACGCTCTTTATCAGCTCGCACTTTCTCAAATGCTGCTTCATTCGCTGCCGAATCGTTCTTAATTGGAATTTGTGCTGCCATCCCACCAATTGCCGGTGCATTGCGGTGATGGCACGTTTGAATAACGCGTAAGCAATAAGCGCGCATAAAAGGAACACTCATTGTTACCTGCGCCCGGTCCGGAAGTAGAAACTGTTTATGATTGCGGAAAGTTTTTAAGAAGCTAAAAATATAATCCCAACGTCCACAATTTAACCCTGCTGAATGATCACGAAGCTCATATAAAATTTCATCCATCTCAAATGAAGCATGAATCGTTTCTAAAAGCGCGGTTGCTTTAATCGTTCCATTTGGAATACCAATGTATTTTTGTGCAAATACGAACACATCATTCCATAGTCTTGCTTCTAAATAACTCTCCATTTTCGGTAAGTAAAAGTATGGACCGCTTCCTTCTTTAATTAACTCTTTTGCATTATGAAAAAAGAACAATCCAAAATCTAATAAGCTGCCTGATATTTCTTCACCGTCTACTAACACATGCTTTTCTTGTAAATGCCAACCACGCGGACGTACCATTAATACAGCTGTTTGTTTATTAAGACGATACTCTTTTCCGTTTGGATTGTTATATGAAATCGTTCCCTTAACTGCATCTCGTAAATTTATTTGTCCTTCAATCGAATTCTGCCATGTCGGTGCATTAGAATCTTCAAAATCTGCCATAAATACATGTGCTCCTGAATTCAAAGCATTTATAACCATCTTGCGATCAACCGGCCCTGTAATTTCTACGCGGCGGTCTTGTAAATCATCCGGAAGCGGCGCAATGGTCCAATCATCCGCTCGAACATGTGCAGTTTCCTCTAAAAAATGCAGCAACTCTCCTGTATCAATTCTCTTTTGTTTTTCTATTCGTTTCTGTAGTAATTCTTTACGGCGCTCGTTAAAATTCTTATGCAGCTCTTTTAAAAACGAGAGTGCTTCTGGTGTCAAAATCTCCAAATACGCCGGTAATATTTCTCCAACGAGTGTGACCCGTGAAGTTTGTGTCGACATATTAGCATCTCCTTCTCTCCAAACTGTTTTATAACAGATTTGATTTTATGATTATATTATATAACAAAAAATCAGAAAAGGAATAATTTTTTTGAATATTTTAACAATATTCAAAAATTGGTTTATCCATACTTATTACATAAATCAAAAAACAAAATATATAGTTATCACAATCATAACAACCGAGTTAAGTTGAGGCATATTCAGACCTAAATTACGCAAAAGTAGCTGTAGATGAAAACTCCCACCTTAAACTAGGCTACGTCCCGTACGTTTTGAAGATGAAGTTTTATTTCCAATTTTTACATAAAGCAAAACTTCCATCAGTGGGGTTCTTACCGCCCGCAAATAGCGGGATAAAAAAAGCATAAGGTGTACAACTTTTACTGAAAGACAAGAGGAATAAAGTTTGAGGCTTAAATTAAAAGGAAAGACATGTTGTTTAACAATTATAAGAAAATGAAAGAGGAGTGGGAAATCTACTCCTTTTATCACGACATGTTTTTGTTGTTGGCTCTGTGGCAGGACCCCATACCCATCAAGCTAAGATTTTAAAGTATCCCCCAAACGGAAATTTTTTGTTTTTTATAGCACCGAAGTTCATTTTTATCATTTTGGGGAAGAATGTGTTTCTTAACTTGATATTGATGTGGAGGGACCCTAGACAAACAAAAAAACGAATCATTTGATACGGTTAAAATAATCTATTTGGCAAAATAATAAGTAGTTATCAAAAATGATAACTACTTATTATTTTATTGATTATTTTATAAACCATTTCCTAAATAAATATACTAATCCAATTAAAGCTAAAACAGTAATAATAGTTCCTGGAATCCCAAAACTATTTAACATATTGGTCCTCCTTTTTTAATATTAGCTTGGATTTATTGTAAAAGTACCACCTGAATGATTAACAGTAACCGTACACCATGTTGAAGCATAAGCTACAACCGCAGTATAATTCTTAGTTGCAGTTAACGTAGTATTTAGTCCAGAAGTAGAAATTGATCCAGAATATACTTTACCAACACCTCCACTTCCTACTAATCCATAAGCATCATGATAAACTACTGTTTTTACAGAAGATACTTTACTAGCACCTGCTGTTGTACTAGTTTTTAAGTTAGAAGCACCGAAACTTTGATTTATAAGATTTTGAATATCATCCTTAATTGTTCCACTTACTGTTACTGTAACACCATTAGCTGTTTTAGTTCCATAAATAGATTTTGAAGCAAATAAAGATATCCCTGATGGAAGAGGTTGTTTAGCATACATTTCAACAAAAGCTTGATCTTTTAATGAAAACGCTTCTCCCATTTTGTATTCATTATGTATTCTTTCAAAATTAGAAACTACTTCTTCATGGGATAAATTTGATAATTTCTCTTTATACGCTTGTTTTTGATTTTCTACAGTTTTTTCATGTGAGAGATTAGATTCAGCATTAGCCATATTACCAAACGTAAAACCCAAAGTTAAAACAACCGGTACAATTAGAGCGAAAATTTTTTTAAACATGACAAATTCCTCCAAAAATTAATATATTTTGTAACTTTCTAGCATATTGTAACAAATATACATATATTTGTTATTATAATATTACTTAATTTTTCGACAATTATGTGTCTTAAAAGGAGGAGAGGAAGCAACCGTGACGTGAAGTGCAAAATTCCCATCAAATCACGAAAGCTTAAATTGTACTGCGGATACCAACGTACTGCTAACAAGATGATGTCTGATTGATAATGTTTCCACTTCTAAAAAAATGTCTTATCTTGGGTTTTATGTCATTTGGTTGGCGGAACCCTTTTTTAAGAAAACGTTAATAGGGGTCACGTCACATCGCTATCAAGCTAAGGTTTTACACTACCCATAAAGCAAAAAAGGCGTTATCCTTTCTGTAGAATTATAAGAAAGGATGGCGTTTCTTTATGAATCTTTCGATTCTTAGTTTAAATGTCGTGATAAAAATCCCGATAAATCCAAAAAATGTCGTGATAAAATGAAGAAAAAACCATAAAAAATAGGCGTATCAACACGTTGCTTGATACGCCTTAAAACTATATTGTTAAACAACATGTGTCGTCGTGTCGTAATACTTACATTTCTGTCATTATGTTAAATTCAGTATTACATATATACCCTACGCTTTTTAAATACTCTATAGATTTTTCTTTCCCCTCGTGTTTTGGAGCAGGGACTTATTTGTCTTCTTTTTTATGCTCTTTGTCTTCTTGTTTCTGTTCTTTTTTATACTCTTTATCTTCTTGTTTCTGTTCTTTTTTATACTCTTTATTTTCTTGTTTCTGCTCTTTATATTCTTGTTTCTGTTCTTTTTTATACTCTTTATCATTGTTTTCTTCTTGATGCCCATTATTTCTTTTCGGTTGCTGGGGCTGCTGTTCCTGGGATTGCTTTTGTTCGTTTTGCCCTTGCTCCTCGTATTTTTCTTCCTTTACAGAAGACGAATTCGATGATGCATCCGGTGGTGACTCTGGTTGCGATTGTACCTCTGGAGGCTGTTGCTCCTGATTAGACGGCGGCGGAACAACCGATTTCTTCTTCTCATTCTCTTGCTTTATATAAACACCTGTGCCGACTCCTGCTTTCTGAGCATTCTCGCGCACTTGCATAGTACTGTCTTGATATACGACTGCAACATGTTTTGTCTCATACTCTTTCTTTAACCCTTGCATAGCCTTGTGCAACTGCGGTTCTAGCGACTTTTCCTTTGTAACAGATGTTAACATAACTTGCTTGTCATTCGTTAAGTATCCATCCTCTTGACTTTGCTTTACAATGGTACGTACTACGTCCTGCAAAGGTTCATTTTTCCATCGTTTCATTTCATTTAAAATGCGCTTTCCATCATCATTACAAGCTCGCAATTCTATAACACGAAGATCCTTTGTTACACTCGCCTCTAAACTTGGATTAATATCAACAGAGACATAAGCAAGTGCTTTTTCTTCCGGTTGGTTGTAGAAAAACAGAAACACACATAGAAAACAAGCAACAAGCAGCGATGCAGGCTTTAAGAAAGAAGGGATTGAAAAACGCGGTACTCTTTGTTCTTGTTCGTTAAACGAGACTTCCTCTCCAATCATATAAGAGTGCGATTTTCTTTTAAACGTGATAAACTCTCCGTCTGGCGTTAAAACAACTACGCGATGTTTTTTAATATCCATCACAATCCCTTTATTCATCATTCTTCCCCCCCTCTTATATAATCAAGAATATATGTATAGTTGTTTGCAAAGATAATACACATTGCAATAATGTATTTCCTATGCCGCTCCAACGTTTTCCGACTTGCCCTAACACGCGGTTCAATTTGTTTAAGCGGTAACTTTTTCTTTCGAAACAACTCTTCTATCATTTTCTCTTCTTTTATAATAATCTTTGCAATTTCTATTAAGTGCTCACGCGTATCACGATGCTTTGGAGATTCCTTAGCAAGCTCTACAAATGTGATTTTAAATTCGTCTAGTACACTTTGAAAATGAAGAATTTCCTCCTTACGGTTACTGTTTTCCATCTCTTTCATATACTCCGTAAGCGATGCCTGCATCTCTACCATTTCCTCTTGCTGGTCTTCTTTTAAAAAGACGAGATTATGCCTAGACTCCTTGCGTATATAGTCAATTACATCTCTTTTTATAAGAAGCTCAGCAAACGCAAGAAAAGATTTTCCTTTTTTATATGAATATTGTTCAATTGCTTGATTAAACGCAAACAACCCAATGCTATATTCATCATCCTGCTCCGTAATATATCGGCGGCAGACAGACGAGATTGATTTTCGAATAAAAGGCCGATACTGTGCGATAAAAGCCCCCTTATCTCCTACGTTGTTTTGTATGTCAAATACTATATCTTCTATGGCCGGTTTTTTTATGATTTTCATCATTAAACTCAACACTAGTAATCCCCCTCCCCCCTTTTGCTTCAAATAGCAAAATGGTCACTAAAGAAGTGACCATTATACCACAATTTCTTACTACTTTTCTTTGTGCTTGTCTTCTTGCTTGTCGTGACCAACTTTTTTACCGTTGTCTTGATGATCATCGTTTCCTTGATGATTATTGTTTCCTTGATGATCATTGTTTTCTGTTTGATCCTTTTGGTTTGATTGCTCATGCTTCTCATGGGAAACAGCCGTTTTATGTGCTGGTTGTGCTGGTTGTGCTGGTTGTGCTGGGTGCGCTGGCTGTGCCGGTTGTGCCGGTTGTGCCGGTTGTGCCGGTTGTGCCGGTTGTTCTGGTTGTGTTGCTTGTTCTGGTTGTTCTGGTTGTACTGGTTGTGCCGGTTGTGCCGGTTGTGCCGGTTGTTCTGGAGTTACCCCTGTATTTTGATCTGCTTTCTTGCTTTCTTTTGCAAGAGCATTAGCTTGTTTTTCTTGTTCTTTCTCTATTTTAGCTGCAATCTTTGAAAAACTCTTCTCTATATTTTTGGCAATTGCAGCTTTTGCTTTCGGATTTTTCACTTTATCAAGCACTTTCGCTAATGCTTCGATGTTGTTTCCGATATGTACTTTTACTTTCGCTGCTTCTTTTTCTTCTTTGCTAACAGGCTTTTCTGTCTTTGTTTTCTCTTCACCAGCAGGCTTTTCTGTTTCTGCTTTCTCTTCGCCAGCAGGCTTTTCTGTTTCTGCTTTCTCTTCACCAGCAGGCTTTTCTGTTTCTGCTTTCTCTTCGCCAGCAGGCTTTTCTGTTTCTGCTTTCTCTTCACCAGCAGGCTTTTCTGTTTCTGCTTTCTCTTCGCCAGCAGGCTTTTCTGTTTCTGCTTTCTCTTCACCTGAAAGCTTATCTGCTTTTTCTAAGTCCTCTGCCGCTTTTTCTAATGTATCTTGTGTAAGATCATCTTTTCCTTTTTCGTTTAGTACACTCGCCTCAGAAATTCGTTCCGCAGCTTGCTCAGACAATAGCTTCGCCTTCTCTAAATCGTTTGACGCAAGAGCCATTTTAATATCTTCCACCATCGTTTTCACGAAATAAAAGAAGTCGCCTTGTACTAAAGATGGTTTTTCTGTTTCCGTTGTTTTTACCGCGTCTGTGTTTTCGCTAGCATACGCTGCTGTTCCCATTAGAAACGGACTGCATGCCATCATAGTTATCATAGTACCTTTTAATAGTGCCTTTTTCATATAATTATTCCTCCATTTGCTTTCTTCACTATACATATTCGGAGGGAATGAAAGTTTTATAGGGGTCAAAAAAATATTTTTTTATAAAAATAAAAAGCTGACATTTCGTCAACTTCTTCATAGATTCATATTTAAAGGGTAATTTTTTCATATCATCCGTAAACTTCTAGCTATATAAAATATGATTGTACTAAATAATATAATGAGAAATATAACAAAAGAAATAGTAGGAAATCCAACTTCCCTTTGCATTGCAATTTGTGCATTTTCCCAAGTACTATATACACCAAATGTTATAATCTCAAGTTGTAACCACCCTAATAATGTACGCGAGTGAATATACAATCGTTGTTTTTGTTCTTCTGTAACATCGGAAGGATAGTTAAATAACTGAGGAAAACGACTTAAAACATGAAATAATACATATAATCCTAAGCCAACAATTGGATGAATAAAAATATTCCCCTTTCCACCAAATCCGTCCGCTTCTCCATTCAACCCAAAATGAGTTGGAATCCTATGCGGTAAAGACGGCCAAATGAATCCAATATATATAAGCATCACAACTATTCCAATAAGTGACAAACCATCTAACCATCTTTCAAGATTTGTTTTCTGAGCAATCTTTTTCATTTCTATCCCCCCTTGCTGCATATTTTTATTTTACTATATTTTCCACAAACAAAAAAAGAATGTCCTATCATTATACTTATTTTTATGAACAAACTTTTTTTCAAAATAAACAGCATACAATAAAGTGAAACTTCCCTCAGTGGTTTTTTCATCCCCCACTGATGGAAAACCCGTCCAATCAGGATAAAAATAAAAAAGAGGTGGAGAGCATGCCTGCAATTGTTGACAGCATTATCATTTCAAAATGTAATGGGAATGTAAATTTAGGTGACAAATACAATGTAAATCCTCAATTCCGAATTAAAGAACACCTTGGATCTGGATCATCAAATGCAGCAAAAACACTAAAAGTTTTTAATGGGGTTAGTACCGCAAATGTATTTGACTCTGATCTAAGTGATCAAGATATAACATTCACACTGTAAATTAGTGATTTAAACTGTAACAAGAAAAGAACAAGTAGATTCTAGTCTTTATAATAGACATCTACTTGTTCTTTTCGAATTTTGGTCTTAATAAAGTGAAACTTCCCTCAGTGGGGTCTTACTACCCGCGAATAGCGGGATAAACAACTGCTGTTTTTAATGATTATTTCCTCTTATACTCCTCAAACGTATGAATTCTCTCAAAAATTGGAGGATGCGTATACAAGAAAAATTTCACCAAAGCGGGCGGATTCACCTGACTTAAACTCGTCTTTGATAAATATTGAAATGTTTTGACCCCCGACTGATTATCCTTCGTCATGTCTAATGCATATTGATCGGCCGCTCTCTCTTCAATGCGCGATACGTAATTTGTTGCAGGGCTTACCGCAAAGGAAAGCATAGAAGATATAAGAAAAAATAGTGGTAAAACTGAGAAACTAGCTATCTTAGAAATATGCAGTGTATCTCCCCACTTACGAATACACGCTTGAATAATGCGGTTAATAAGGTACATGCCAACGAAAGTTAAGGCAATATAACTTCCCACGCCCCAATATATATGCTTCATCACGTAATGACCCATTTCATGTGCCATAATAAATAATATCTCTTTATCTTTTAACTGCTCAAGTGTTGTATCCCATAAAACAATGCGAGAATTCGAGCCAATTCCCGTTACATATGCATTTAACGCATTTGTTTTCTCTGACATATTCACTTCATACACATGCTCCGCTGGAATATTTGCTTTATCTGCTAATGTTAAAATCTTTTTCTCGAGCTCCTTATTATGCAACGTGGAAAAATGATTATATAGCGGATCAATAACTACCGGCTGAATGAACGTTAAAAAGATGGTGAATGGAACCGAGAGCGCCCAGCCATATAGCCACCAACGTTTTGGATATTTTTTAATGAGCCATAATAGCACAGACACCGTGAGAAACATAAGGAAAAAGTTGATCCAAAAATCAAGCACATGTTCCTTTATCCAATTTGCCGTTGATTGCGTAGAAATGCCGTAATCAACAGACACTTGATGACCAATCCATTGCAGCGGCAATGATAGCGCTGTTGTCACAAGTGATAAATAAAACAAATAAATCGCAATTTGCAGTACCCGTACTTTTGTTGTATCTTTCGCCCATTTTTCAAACCGCTTTGATACACCGAAAATGAGTACAAATAATAAAACAATCCATTGCAGCGGCGTCGCTAAGAAAAATAATAAATTTTTCACCCGAGAGTAATCTTGACTAAGTGTCAGCTCCCTTGCATTCATAAATGTTGCTGGATCTGCACTCGTTCCTTTGTACATTTCTGGTATCATCTCATGATTCCATCCAAATAAATACCAATATATAAACAAAGCAAATAACACGTACAAAAAAAGGGCCCAGCTCATCACTTTTCGCATGTTTTCTCCTCCTCATCGCTGCCTGTCTATTATTATTGTAGTTCGTTCCTCGAAAAATAGAACAAGCTAATACGATGAATTGTCATGTAATATTCACTCATGCCTCCTCTTTTTTCAGACTTTTCTTATAAAATAAAATTGGGGGGATTGGAATGAAAAAACTGTATATTACCTTTACGTTAGGACTTATTATCGCAATCGGGATTGGAATTTTTTATTTTACAAGTTACCGAAAAGTATCAGCGGAAATACCAAAGGGGATTGTTATGGAAGATGTAAACGGCGCACCTGTATCATTTGATCAATTACCGAAAAAATTAAAATTAGTAGAATTTATGTATACAAAATGCCCAGATATTTGTCCTGTTACAACATATAAAATGAAATATTTACGAGATGAGCTTGTGAAAGAGAAAGTTTTCGGAACAAAAATCGAATTTATTACAATTACCATTGATCCGAAATACGATACGAAAGAAGTTCTGAAAAATTATTCCAAAACGTTTGACATGAAACAAACGAAAGGTTGGCACCTGCTGCGCGGCGATGAAGAAGAAACGAAACAATTAGCCGAATCTTTTAACTTCCGCTATCGCGATCCTGGAAGCGGCCTTTACATTCATACTTCAAACTCTTATCTACTAGATGAAAACAATCGTTTAATCGAAGTATTTGGTATGGGAGAACGCGGGTTTGATAGTAAACAAGTGTTAGAGAAAATTAAAGAGGAAATGTAAAAATACAAATTGAAAAACCGACAAAACCTTTTTTTAGGTGGGTAAGAGCATCTGGCCATGCCTAGAAGCGGTCAGGGCCTTTCCTGCTACTGGCGAAGTTAAAACAAAGAGAGAAAGCAAGTGCAGGTCATTTTTTGCGCTGCATTGCAGCGATTTTTATGTTAAAAAATATCGCAACCTACCATATGTATTGCTTCTATTGCAACAGACAAATAATACGATATCGGCGCTTTTTAAGGTATATCGACCATTCGACATAACATATCGGCGCTTCGGCAATATTCAACATACGTACACAATAAGAAACTGCTCCCCAAAGGCAAGTAAGTGCCTTTGGGGAGCAGTCTCTTTTTACTTTTTCTTTTGCACCGGTAACCAAATCTCTAGTTGTGCAAGCTCGTGCTTATCTGCATGGCACCGCTCATCATATAATTCAAACTCTACAACGCCAGAATGTTCGTAGCCAGAATGCGGGAACCACTCTGTAAAGATGGCATTCCACGTTTGCTGAATCGATGCTACCATTTCTTCGTGCGGAACTTTTGGCGTTGTAAATACAGCGTACGTTGCTTCCGGGAATGTACGGCACGTCATCTCGCTTGATACACCATCAAAGCTTGTTGCTTCCATTCCGATAATATACGTAATTTCCCCTGTTTCTAAATTAAAATCTGTACACATTCCTAATTCTACACATTCGTTCGTATGCTTACGGTTTGGAATATTTTCCGACAAATTATTTTGCAAATACTTTTCCCACATCGCTGGGATATCTTTTAGATTTTGTCCTTCTTTACTTGTTGTCTTCATTTCATACCCAATCACTTGAAAAGCTGGCTTTGTTTCTATACGAAATTCCATTTGGATTCCTCCTAAATACGGATTAAATTTCCGCTGCATCACATTCACTTTGGAATATAACGGCGTTCGAATCTCTTGCTTTCGATATGCACTCGGCGTCATATGAAACAGCTTTTTAAAGGCCCGCGTGAACGTTTCATGAGATTGAAAGCCATGCTCTAGTGCAACATCGAGAATTTTCTCCTCCGTATGAGAAAGCTGATAAGCTGCCCGGGCGAGCCTTCTCTTTCGTACATACTCCATCACAGAGTCTCCAACTAACGCTTGAAACACGCGGTGGAAATGAAACTCTGAAAATCCTGCAATACGAGCTAGGTCCTTTAATGTTTGCTTTTCCATTACATCTTCTTCAATATAATCTATTACCTTTTGAATTTGTATTTCATAACTTTCCATCTCTGTTCACCTGCCTTATATGTATTATCATAAAGGGAACTGGAATTTTCTTCTTGATGTTTTTTGCTTTTATTATATAAAACTTTTAACTTTTTAATAAAAAGAAAGCTACCGATCAGCAGCTTTCTTCCCACTCTATTGTAATTTCTCTAATTCACTGCCAAGAAACTTCGCAATCTCTAACATACCGTACTTTCCAACAACTGCTTCGGCATCAGCATTATAGTTTGTGTTCGTATTAATATCATAAGTGAAAATTTCACCATCAGCATTTCGAATAAACTCAATGCCAGCGATTGCTATATTGTTAGCGGCCAAAACAGCCTCATATTTTTGAATAATTGGGTCGTTAAATCCTTCTACAATTTGAAACTTCGGTTTTTCCGGAGCTTTCTCGCCAACTGGACAGAACAAATCTCCAATTTGACAAGCATCAGCAGGGCATAATTCGAAACCTTTCGATGTATCGACTTGAACTGCATACACAAACTTTCCGCCTACAAACTCACAACGCGTAATATAAGGTTCAGGAGCTTGTATATATTCTTGAATCAACGTAATACCATCTACTGGCTCTTCAAACGCTGCGCTTTCTACATAATCTTTTAAAGAAGCAACAGACTGGAACAATTGAACTCCCAATCCTTTTCCAGCGCGGTTATGTTTCGTAATGAATGGACGTCCTTCAAATTGAGCTGCCGCTTCTATAATATGATCCTTACCAACAGCTGCGATTGTCTTTGGTGTACGAACTCCTTGAGCGTTTAGTGCCATATATTGTGCAACTTTACTTACTTCAAGTTGCAATGCTCTGCTTCCATTGAACACCTTTCGGTTATGTTGCTCTAACCAAGCAAGTACAGCAGCCGTAAGCTCCGGTGCAAAGCGGTGATTTCTCGTATGAGAAGAAGCGCTCATTCGGTTATAAAATACGCCTTCTGGCGGAACAGAAGAAAGATCAACAATACCTTCGTCTAAATGCCATTCTTCATATGGAAGTCCAAGTTCTTCCAACCTTTTTATAAGATGAGTTGTCCACTCTTTATTTTCATGAATAATGTGAATTTTCCCCATAGAAATACCCTCTTTCTAGATGTAATAGTTTCATTATACTATTTTTTCTGTACGGAAAAAGAAAAAGCTGTCTGTATGACAGCTTTTCATTCTACACTTGCAACGCCTTCTCTTTTAATGCCCTTCTCAAAATCTTTCCTGTCGTATTTTTCGGAAGTTCTTCTAAAAATTCAATACTGCTCGGTACTTTATATTTCGCAAGATGTAATGAACAGTACGCCATAAGCTCCTCCACTGTAACAGTATTCGTTTTTAGTACAACATATGCTTTCACTGCTTCACCTAAACTTTCATCTGGAACACCGATAACAACAACTTCAGCAACAGCTTCATGCATATATAACACTTCTTCTACTTCGCGCGGGTAAACATTATAACCGCCAACAAGAACGATATCTTTTTTGCGGTCTACAATATAAAAGTAACCTTCCTCATCCATTTTTGCTAAATCACCTGTATACAGCCAGCCATCACGAATTGTTGCTGCTGTATCTTCCGGCGCTTTGTAATAGCCCTTCATTACATTCGGGCCGCGAACGATTAATTCTCCAACTTCGCCAACTGGTACTTCCTCACCCATTTCATTTACAACTTTGTTTTCCACATTCTGAACATTCGTTCCGATTGAACCAGGCTTACGCGAACGATCAAGCGGATTAAAACAAGTGACGGGCGATGCTTCTGATAATCCATACCCTTCCGAAACAATAACATCAAACCTTTTTTCAAAGTTTGTAAGAAGGGCAACAGGCATAGACGCACCGCCAGAAATACAAAGACGTAGCGTATGAACATCTTCTGCACTGGCATCCTCATATAAATATAAATAATTGTACATAGTCGGTACACCCGCAAATATCGTAGCTTCGTATGTACGACAAATACGAAATACCTCTTTCGGGCTAAACTTTGGCAACATTAAAATTGTTGCACCGTTTACAATTGGCGCATTGACTGCCACCGTTAAACAAAATACGTGGAACATCGGAAGTGCTGCAATCACACGGTCATGCTCTGAATACTGTAAATACGAAGCAACATCGCTTGCATTACTGTATAAATTTTTGTGTGTTAACATTGCTCCTTTTGGCTTTCCTGTCGTTCCAGATGTATATAAAATAACGGCAACATCTTCTTCTTGTATATCTGGACCTTGAAAAGCGAGATCTCCGCTGACTACTAAATTCGTAAACGTTTTCATTTTTCCAGTTTCTTCATGAGTTGAATTTGCTGAGGTTTCACAAATGATGATGTTCTTGATGGAAGGAAGTCTTGATGTAAGTGATTGCATAACTGGTAGAAGGATGTCGAGTGTGATGATTGCTTTAACGTCTCCATTTTGTAAAATGTAATATAGTTCATCTGGTGTATAAATAGGATTGACTGGAATAACGGTGGCTCCTGCACGCATTGCTCCGTATAAACCAATTAAAAAGTGCGGTGAATTCCCAACAATTAATGCGACATTATCCCCTTTGCCAATACCCATTTTTGCTAAACTACTAGAAAACTTAATGACTAATTCGTTAAATTGGTCATAAGAGACCGATTGATCCTGAAATATATAAGCCGGCTTGTTCCCTTTCATTTTCACCGTTTCGGCTAATGATTGAACGAGATTCACAAAACCCCCACCTTTTATAAAATTTTAAAAATTCTAAATACATTATATTAAAAGAAAATTAAGGGTGCAAGTTACATTTCATCAAACAAATATAAAAAACAACCATACGTAAGATATGGCTGTTTTTTTATCTACTTAAAAGAATAAAGATAAGAAATCTTCTTTTGTTATATTACCAAAATAACGTGGCACTTCTACATCTGCTAGCGCCTCAGCAAATGCTCCCTTATCAAATACCTTACCACTTAAACGCTCTTCGATGTCATGCACATCTTCAACACCGAAAAAGTCCCCGTAAATCTTACATTCTGAGACTACACCTTTTTGTACTTCTAACCGAACATCTACTTGTCCAACTGGGAAACGGTGTGAATGCTTCAAGTTAAATTTTGGAGACTTCCCGTAGTTCCATTCCCAATTCCGATAACGTTCTTCTGAGATTTTATGGATTTCTTTCCAGTCATCTTCCGTTAATTCGTATGTCGGGATTTCATTTTCCCCTTCAAAAATATTTTCTAAAAGGAGCTGTTTAAATTCTTCAATTGTAATTTTCTCATTTAAAAACTCCGCAATATTTGCAACACGGCTGCGAATTGATTTAATTCCTTTTGATTGAATTTTATCCATTTTTACATTTAATGCAGATACAACATGGTCAATTTCTGAATCAAATAATAACGTACCATGACTAAACATACGGCCTTTTGTCGCAAACTGAGCGTTACCAGAAATTTTTCTTCCTTCCGCTAAAATATCATTACGGCCGCTTAATTCTGCGTTAATACCTAATTTCCCAAGCGCTGCTGTAACAGGTTCTGTAAACTTTTTGAAATTGTTAAAGCTATCTCCATCATCTTTCGTAATAAAGCTGAAGTTTAAATTTCCTAAATCATGATACACAGCGCCGCCTCCAGAAAGACGTCTTACAACATGAATTCCCTTTTCACGTACATAATCAGCATTAATTTCTTCTACTGTGTTTTGATTCTTGCCAATAATGATAGATGGCTCATTGATGTAAAACAGTAAATACGTTTCGTTAATATTTAAGTTTTTCACACAATATTCTTCAATCGCTAAGTTAATCGTTGGATCTGTAATTCCTTTATTATCAATAAATAACATCATTTCACCTCAAGATTCCCAAACGTAACCGCTATGAGCAAGCACCGTGCGGCCGTTAAAAATTTGTTTTGCTTCCGCTACTAAATCAGATAAATTGCCTGTATGCGGCAAATGAGTTAAAAGCAGCTCTCCTACATTTGCTTGTTTTGCAATTTCTCCTGCTTCTGTACTATTCATATGCCCAGCTTTTGATCCATCTTGATGCGCATACATGTTACATTCACAAATAAATACGTCCGCATTTTGTGCAAATGAAACAAACTTTGGCATGTAACTAGAATCTGCTGTATACACAACAGTTTTCTCACCAGCTGTAATACGCATCGCAAAACATATAGCAGGATGCACCGTTTGTAAGAAGGAAATGGAAAATGGACCAATTTGTAATGTGTCCGCTGGGTTGTAAGGAACCCCTTTTGTATACGGTGTATGTGTTAACGATGCAAATCCTTTTGCATCAAAAGTATGGCCATAAATCGGCAGTTCTGGTAATACACCATTTGTCATACTTGTGATTAAGCGAGCATATTGAAGTACCCCAATATCAGCAACATGATCGTGATGATAATGTGATAACAGAACAGCATCTATATCAGAAGGCGTTATGTATTTTTGAAGCTGTGCTAGTACACCGCTGCCACAGTCGACGAGTAAACGAAAGCCATCGTGTTCAAATAAATATCCAGACGTTGCTTCTCCCGCTTCTGGAAAACCGCCCCAAAAGCCAACAACTGTCATTTTCATATGTATTCATCCTTTCTAATCCATTAATCATTGTTTTACATACTCTGTTTCACTTTCTATTCTCCATTCTTAACTATAATGGATTTTCTACACATTTTCATTATTTCTAAATTTGTTATAAAACAGTTATTGACTTTAATCATTTGTACTAATACAATAATAGTAACAAATGGAAATGGAGGGATTTACCATGATGGATCAACCAATGGAGTTCTTCAGAAATTTACCGGCAAAAACTTGTTCCCAATGCGGAAGAGAGATTGATGAGCAACACGAAGCGTATCATAACAAATGCGACGATTGTACGAACGAAGAATAATAGATTGTAAACATAAGAAAAACCTAGCAGATATCATCTACTAGGCTGGCATCATTGTACCTTTCACCGTTGACCCTTTCACCAAGAGCTCCAGTTCAAACTCGTACACTTCTTTATTTCGATAATTTTTCGTATGAATTTTATCCATCATCAGTTCTACAACTTTACGCGCCATTTCATCAATTGGCTGATCGATTGTTGTAATACCTGAGTCTGTAATTTGTGATAAGAACTGATTATCAAAACCAACTACAGCTAAATCGTCAGGAATGCTCCAGTCGTGTTTGTTTGCTTCTGTGATAATTCCTGCTGCGACTTCATCTCCCCCTGCCAAAATAGCGGTAGGATTTTTTTTGTCTTGCAAAAGCTCATAAAACATGTTTTTTCCATCCTCAACAGAGTAAGCGCTTTCAATGAAATCAATTGACTCAACTTGTTTGCTTTTTTCTGTTACAGCACGTAAAAATCCCATTTTTCTCTGCTGATTTATCACCTTTGTCTCTTTCCCCCGACAGAAGACAAGATGACGATATCCTTGATCTAACACATGCTTCGCTGCTATGTAAGCTCCTTGTGCATGATCAAAGTTTACAGTTGGAATGTTTGCTTCTTCAATATATTCATTGCATAAAACAATTGGTCCATGTTGTAAATAAGGCTCAACATCCTCCCACTGATTTTCAAGTGAACATAAAATAATTCCATCTACTTGTTTCGTAGATAACAATTGTAAATACTCCATCTCTTTTTCTGGTAAATATCTTGTTTGACAAATAATCAGTTTATATTTATGATCTGAAGCTACAATTTCAATCGCCTCAATAAATTTACTGAAAAAAGGATCTGTCACACGCGGAACCAAAACTGCAATCGTTTCCGTCTTTTGCTTGCGAAGTCTTCTCGCTGCAGAATTAGGAACAAATCCAAGGTGTTTCATCGCTAATTGTACTCTCTTTTTTTTCTCTTCCGATACATACGGATGGTTATTAATTACCCGAGAAACCGTTGTTCTTGATAACCCCGCTAATTTCGCTACGTCCTCGATCGTCGACACGAAATTCTCCCCCTTTGAATGAAAACGTTTTCTTATTTAGAATTATATAGTATATAATTGGAAACCGCAAGACACCTTGACGGGAATTTACTATATTAATATTGTAAAAATTAAAAACTAGTAAATTAACGCTATAAACTGCAGGAAAAATGGCTCTATAGTTCGAATTTATTTTTGTGTTGCAATTAGTAGTATAAGATAAGCTTATAAACTGAGAAAAGATGATATATGAATCAAACGGACCGTTCACTTTCCATTATCCGGAATTGTAACAAAAAAGAATCGTAACAGCAAACGCTTTAGCAAAAAAATATGTAATTCTTCATTCTTACTGCTGGCATAATGGTATCAGCAATACTTCTTTATATTAAGAGAAAAGAACTTAATTATAATAAGAAAGGGAGTATGTAACATGAAAACAAGTATAGTTTTGGAGAAGTTTGAAGAGTTAGCAACATACTATAAAAAAGAGCTGGAGAAGTACCCATTAGAACTATTGATACAAAAACCTTCCGATGAAGAATGGTCACTTGGACAAATGTACAATCATCTAATTTTATCAGCTTTCCATATGCAAATAGCGGCTATTGAAAAATGTGCAAATCAAACAGCTGCTATTGGCGGGGATAAAACAGACGCCGGAGAAAAAATTTATGCAATGGGAGCATTTCCTCCTATCCAAATTAAAGTACCTGCTCACCCTGAATATACACCGAACAACCCAACGAATAAAGAAGACCTTAAACAAGGGCTGTTACAACTGATTGAAAGAATGAAAGAAATTGAACCTACATTATCAACTATTCCAAATAACTATAAAGTACAACATCCCCGCCTTGGTTATTTAAACGCAGAGGAATGGTTTGAACTTATTTATATGCATTTTCAGCATCATCTTCGTCAAAAAGAAAGATTAGATTTATTGCACGTTAATGGGTAAAAACTACTCTTTTACTACGACATATCGTTATCCAAAATAAAAAAGCTAGCAAAGTGCTAGCTTTTTTGTGAAGATGCGAGGGAAACCTTACTGAAAGGGCTTCCAAAATTTATTTTCTCTAATGGAGAATGTTTATCGTATTCATCATGAAACATTATCTCTCGAAATTTCTATTTTCTTGTACTGATCATGTTTTACCACTTGGCGAGCTTCGATATCTTGATGCTCTTCATTCTTTAACATTTCTGAAACATCTACAACAACTGTATTTATTAAAACGTTTACTACATATCCAGTTAATTTTAAGGATGGGTTATCACGATAAGAAAACTGAACATAATCCCCAATGTTTACTTTGTTCATTTTTTCCATAATAAAAACCTCCTATATGTACTTTATGTTTTTTCTTTATAGTTGTTTCTGTTTTTTCACTTATTTTCCCTTCATAATAATACGCTTTATCAATAATTATGCAAAAAACACCTGGAAATGCAAAGAAATATGCAAATATATATAAAACCACTCTATATGAAATAAAAAATCCTAAAGACTACAAGTCTTTAGGATTTTTCATTTATTCCGCTTCCGCAAATTTTCCGAATTGACGCTTATGCATCCAAGTTAATGTTCCAATTGTTCCAAGTGATAACAGGACGATAAAGATCATTAAAATACCTGCATTGTGCCACATAAAGCTGTAATCTCCACTTGAAATAACCGCTTTAAATCCTGATACAGAATATGTCATTGGGAACCATGCGTTAAACACTTGCAATGGTTTTGGAATTAACTCAAGTGGGAATGTACCAGCACTTGTTGTTAACTGTAAAATCAATGTCAAGATCGCAACAAAACGTCCTGCATCGCTGAAAGCTGTTACTAAAAATTGAACTAACGCAATAAATGATAAACTTGTAATAATGCTAAACAATACGAAGTATGGAACACTTTGTACTTCAACACCTAACCAGAACAGCAATATCGCATCTGCAATAAGTGCTTGAATCACACCAACTGCAAAAAGTACACCAAACTTACTAATAAACCAGCTAAATCCTGATTTCGGTATACCAACTGTTTCGCGTAATGGGAACACGATAGATAATAACAGTGCTCCAACGAATAAACCAAGAGATAAGAAGTACGGTGTAAAGCCTGTTCCGTAGTTTGGAACTTCTGCTTCCTTCTCAGTTTTCACTTTTACCGGAGCAGCGAACATATCGTATTTCTTCTCGTCGCCTTTTACTTCGCTTGTTTCTTTAGCGCCCTCGCCAAGTTTTGTTGCAAGTTCTTTTGAACCGTCATTTGCTTCGCCCAATCCATTCGTTACTTGACCAGAACCGTCTGCTAGTTGGCTGACGCCGTCTGCCATTTGTTTCGAACCAGAAGATAATTCACCTAAGCCACCTGCTAATTGGTTTGCTCCAGTAGATAACTGACCTAGTCCTGCTGTTGCTTTTCCTGATAATTCACCTAAGCCACCTGTTAACTGGTTTGCTCCTGCAGATAATTGACCTAAGCCGCCTGCTAATTCATTTGCTCCAGTATACAACTGACCTAAGCCTGCTGTTGCTTTATTGGAAAGTTGATCTAGACCACCACTTATAGTACTTGCACCAGTCGTTGCTTCTTTTAATTTCTCACCAAAAGTTTGGAAGTTTGTTATAAACTGCTGTTGACCTGCTGCTAATTTTTCTGTACCTCCTACAAGCAGTTGTTGACCATTTTGTAGTTCATTTACACCAGCTTGTAATGAAGTTTGACCATTAGACACAGCTTTTGCAGTGCCCGCAGTTTGTTTTGCATTGGTTACAACACCTTGATTATCTTTGATAAGTTCTTGAACAGTTGGTGCTAATTGTTGTTTATATTCCTCTGGTAACCCATTGATTTTTTCTTGCAGCTGCGCTATATCAGCTGCAACTTCATTAGCGCCACCTGCAGTGTTCTGTGCAAGGTTGCTTACTTGTTCAGATCCTTTTGTTAGCTCTGGTAACTTATTTTTCATATCCGTTACACCAGCTAACGATTTTTTCAAGCCTGCGTTTGTATCTTCAATACCTTTTTGCACTTCTGTTGCACCAGCAGCTAATTTTTCTTGACCACCTTGAAGTTGGCCAAGGCCATTCGCTAACTGATTAGAACCCCCGGAAAGAGAAGTAAGCCCTGTCTGGAACTCTCCTTTTGGATCTATAAATTGGCCTAAACCTCCTGCAATTTGCTGGGAACCAGTTGCTGATTTTCCTAAACCTCCCGCAATTTGCTGGGAACCAGTTGTTAAGCTTCCCAAGCCTCCTTGGAACTCTCCTTTTGGATCAAGGAATTGTCCTAAGCCTCCTGCAATTTGCTGGGAACCGCTTGTTAATTTTCCAATCCCCGTTATCATTTCACCAGTCTTACTATTTAAAGTATTTAATCCTTCTGTTACTTTTCCAGAACCATCTTTCAATTGACTCGTACCATCATGAAGCTTACCTGCTCCCTCACTTGCATCAGCAAAACCTTTAGAAACATCTTTTAATGAATCAAACATTGTCTCAGCATACGTTTTCGTTACCGAATTTGCTACTTCACCTTTGATTTTTTCAATGGCTGATCCACCAATTTGTGAAGATAAGAAGTTTAAACTTTCATTTGGAATGTACTCTAGTTTTGATTTTTTAGGGTTTTCATCCAACAGTGTTGTTGTATTTTTAGAGAAATCTTTTGGAATGCGGATCGTTATGTAATATTTACGATCGTCCATTCCCTCTTTTGCCTTTTTGTCGCTGACAAACTCCCATTTGAAGCTTTTATTTTCTTTCAAATTATCAACAAGTTCCTTACCGGCCTCAATCGGTTTTCCATTATATACTGCACCTTCATCAAGGTTTACAACTGCAACTGGTAAATCATCTAATTGGCTATATGGATCCCAAAATGCCCATAAGAACATACCAGCGTACAATACTGGAATAAATAATACTGCAATAATTGGAATTAAGATTTTTTTACTTTTGATAATCGTCGCAAACTCTTTTCCAAGCAGTTTAAATCCTCGCATTGTTTCACTCTCCCTCTAAATTATTGACTACTTTGTTCATTTAGTCAGTTTTTGTAAAATAAGAAGAAAATAACGACCAATTCATCTTCTCGTATGTGTTGCTATCTTCTTACAATTCCGCCTCCACTAACTTATGACCAAACCGTTCACTTGGTCATATTTTATAATAATAAGAGGATTATCTTATTTTGACAATCCCTTTAATAAATATAGTTCAAAAAGTTCAGCGATATGCTCTTTTTCTAACGGTTCGTGATACTTTTCCCAGTCAGAAATAAGAGATACATACAGATGAAGCATGATAAATGCGGTAATTTCTGGATCACATGCTATAATTTCACCTTTTGCAATTGCAACTTCAAGACGAGATTTAATAAATGTAATAATTTCAGAATCCAATTGCCGCATAACATCTTGCACTTCTTTTGTGCCCATATCTCGCTCTTCTTGAATAAGCTTAATCATAAGTTGATGGTCTTTACGGAATTCTAAAATGCTATATAAGGCACGATGTACATTTTCAAAAAATGATACATTTGAATCAATTGCTGTTTCTGCGACTTGCTTCATTTCGTTAATTAAATTTGAAATGATTTCACCAAACAGCTCTTCTTTATTTTTAAAAAACGTATAAATTGTTCCTTTTCCAACATTTGCAAGTTTTGCAACTTGATCCATTGTTGTTGCTTTATAACCAAAAGCGGAAAAAGATTTTGTTGCAGCTTCAATAATTGCTCGTTTTCGATCAATTGCCATGTTGTCACCTCCAATAATGACTAAATGAATATTTCAGTCAATCAGTACGAATATGATATTACCATAGCTTACCAATGTTTTCAAGTTTTATTTTTAACGGAAATTCAACATTACTCCTTAAAAAATAAAATTCATTATCCCTCATTGTATCAAAAAATAACAAAAGTAAACAAACACACTCGTCTGTATTACAGACGAGTGTGTTTTATCCCGCATGAACGGGCAGTAAGACCCCCACCTCAAGATTCAGAGAAAAGCGAAGAAGATAGGTGGGGGATGAAGAAAACCCCCACTTATGGAAGTTTCACTTTATCTTCCACTTATGAAGCTTTCTTTAACTCAATTTGTGCAAGCACCGGATCATGATCACTCATGCGTCCATCCTCTTCCATGACATTTGCATTTAAATGAACTGGATCAACAATTGTGTGCGGTGCAATGTTATTCGTTACAAAAATATGATCTAACACTTGTGCATTTCCTTCATGAATATACGTATAGCGATTTTCTTGCGGAACTGTTTCAAGCATTTCTTTCATGATGTCGCCTTTTAATGCTTGCATTGGTTTTGAAAATTCAAAGTCATTCATATCACCGACTACAACAACTGGTGCATTTGCATGTCGCCCCTGAATACCTTTTACGAAACCATTAACTTCCTCAGCAAGTTGCACGCGTTTTGCTTCACTTTTTAGTACAAGTGGCTGGATTTTTCCAAACGGCGATGCATCTCCTAATTTAGAGTTTAAATGATTGGAAATAACAACGATGTTTTGGCCTTGGAACGTAAACTCAGCAGCTAACGGTTTACGTGTATCGTCAAATAATGGATTGTTTTCTCCAATTCGTACAACATTTTTCTCAAGTAAAACCGGCTTTTGTGCTAATTTCACACGAGATGGATTATAGAAGAAACCAACACGAATATTTGCTCCTGGTGCACCGCCATCTTTATTGTTTTCTGGTGCAATCTCTATATACTCATACTTTGGTCCGTGAATTTCCTGAATCGCATCAATTAAACGTTTTGCACTAAGTGATGCATCTGTTGTACCGTCATTAATTGTTCCATTGTTATCTTGCATTTCTTGAACACCAATAATATCTGGCATCTTTAAATTGTATTTAATTGCGTAAGCAAGACGTCTTACTTTTTCATCGGACGTTTCTTTTATATTTGCTGAGAAGTTCTCAATGTTATATGTCGCAATTGTGAGTTTATCAAGGCGCGGTTGAATATTTGCACCAAGTTGTTTAAATCCACCATCTTGCAGCGCTGGAAGCTCTCCTATTGGAGCAATACGATAATTTCCGTAGTCGTAACCAACTATACCTGTTACATCTCCAAGAAGTTGATCTCCTGCTTTTGCTACATAATTACGTGCGACCTTAACGGAAAGGCGCTCTGGATTTAAATTGTCAGCTTGCAGCAGCGGCGTCCCGAATTTTGTCGTTACTTTCTGACTGCCATTAGCAATCGTTACATATAAGTTACCGTTTTTTTGCGGTGCAATCACTTTTGGTTGTGGCAGTGTTACAAGCATTCCTTCTAAACTTTCATAAAAATCAATTGCATCTTCTGCTGGATCAAACATACCGAATCCATCATTATCAATAACTGTGTCTGGTATTTTTACACCGTTTTCTCCCAATACAACTGCTTCTGGCAGTTTTTGATTACTCGCTTTAATTGTAGCGCTCTTTGCTTTAATTTCTGTAATCGATAAATCTGTCTCAAAACGTTCTGCATATCCTGGTCCGATAAATTCCTCTACTTGTCCATCTATAGAAACGAGATCGCCTACTTTCACGCCCCCATCTTTTTTATAAACATAAATTCCTTCTGAAGTAGCTGGGTCTTCATCAGGCTGCGGATCTTGCATATAAAATCCATATTTATCTAATTGTGTAACAATACCTGTAACGACTTTTACATCTTTTCCATCATAAGCAGACACGTGCGATTTCCCTTGAATATCATGAATGCGAATAGGGTCATTTTTCACAATCGTAAACGAGAATGTTGCAATGCGAGAATCTTCAAATCCCTCTTTCACTGCAATCGCTTTAATGACACTATTTTCATTAAGCACAATTTGTTCATTATAAAGAATACTCTGAGCTGTTGGATTAGATCCATCTAATGTGTAATAGATAGCAGCACCTTCTGTTGCTGTTGTTAATGTTACAGCTGTTCCTTTGTCTACTTCGCCCCCATTTGGGTTAGCGATTACATCGCTCACCTTATGATTCTCATTATCTTGAAACGCATAAGCTGTAACAGATTTTAACCCTGGACTACTAAAATAACTATCTAACGTACCTGTTAAGCGCACTTTTTTCCCTATATTTTCTGGGTGATCTTTTACATTCACTGCTTTACGAACTTCACCTATTGGAAGCTGAACTGGCATAATTTTATCCGCGTTTATTTCATCCGGAGAAGCAGCAATTGCAACATTTGTATCTCCAAATTTCGCTGGGTCTTTCGTATATTTACCTGGATTTTGCGTGTACCCAACAATATACCCTTCTACAACCGCTTGTTTCTTTCCTTGCTGCTGAAACAATTGAATTGCTTCATCAACAGTTAATACTTGTTCCTGTTCAGCCTTCGCTACAATATCTGTTACTAACACAACGAACACGAGTGAAAAAAAGATGATTGCTAGCTTTTTCAAAGAAATCCTCCCCCTAAATGTTTGTCCTATACCTTAGCATGTTCTATCATAGCAGGGATTCTTTATAAAGAATATTACATTTATGAGAATTTACAAAAAATTAATTTTGTACAAAAATTAAGCAAGGAGCAGATTTTTTTCGATATGATCCAGTTCCAGTGGCTCGACTACCCGCATGTTGAATATTGTCGAAAGATCTTTATATTCATATATCGGCGAACACGTAAAAAAGGGGCTGACTCTAAAAGGCACCTACGTGCCTTTTAGGTCATCCCCTCTTACTATTGTGCCATTAACTCTTCTTGTTTCGTTTGTTCTAAATAAGATAATACATATTTTACCGCTGCTTCGCCTTGATCAATACAATCTGGCAAACCAGCGCCAGCATAAGAGCTTCCTGCTAAATAAATGCCAGGTAATTCTTCATTCATGAACTGTTTTAAAGTTTCCATACGCTCTTTATGACCAACCGTATATTGCGGCATCGCATCTTTCCAGCGGCTGACAACAGTAAACTCTGGCTCAGCTGTTATATCCATCGTCTTTTGCAGATCTTCTAACACGACACGAACCATTTCTTCATCTGTCTGCTCCACAATTGCTTCATCACCAGGGCGTCCCACATAACAGCGCAAGAGCACTTTTCCTTCCGGCGTCGTATGCGGCCATTTTTTATGCGTCCATGTACATGCTGTAATCGTAAAATCACTATTACGAGAGACAACAAATCCTGTTCCTTCAATATCACGCTGAATCGCTTCTTTTGGGAACGCTAACGCTACATTCGCAACTGACGTAGATGGAATGTTGCGGAAAAAACGGAACTGTTTATATTGAGAAAACATCGCTGGCAACCACTTATGAGATGCAGCCATAACAATAGCATCGGCTTCTATTTCTTTACCATTGCTAAGTGTAATGCTATAACAATCACCAATTTTTGTGATTTTTTCAACGCGCGTTCCTTTCATAACCGTTTCATCTTCTAATCTTTCTTCAATTGCATCTACAATGGATTGTAATCCTGTTTTCAACGTTAAAAAGATTCCTTTTGCCTTCGCGTCCTCTGGCTTTTTCGGTGCCAATGTACGCATACCGAGCGAAATACTGCGATATTTTTGTTCTACTTGATAAAACTGCGGGAACGTCGACATTAAACTCATCTGATCAATATCACCAGCATAAATGCCTGATAACAACGGCTCAATTAAATTTTCAACCACTTCATTTCCTAAACGGCGACGGAAAAAATGACCGAGTGATTGATCCGATATTGGCTTAGAACGAGGAAGCACAAAATCAAAGCTTGCTCGCACCTTGCCGATAGGAGAAAATAACCCAGAAAATACAAATGGTTTAATTTGCGTTGGAATCCCCATCATCGAACCGCTTGGAATGCCATGCAAACGATTATTTACAAGGACAAACGATTTTCCTGTTGCATTGTTGACAAGTTCATCGCCAAGATTTAATTCTCGTGCTAACCTTGCTGCACTCTCTTTTCGCTCTAGGAACGAATCTGGACCACGTTCAATTGTAAATCCGTCTTTTTGCAGTGTTTGAATTTTTCCTCCGAGCCTACCTGATGATTCAATAAGCATCGTATCAATCGGCAGCCCTTGTTCACGAATTTCTTTTTGTAAGTAATATGCTGTTGTTAAGCCAGAAATCCCGCCACCTATAATCACTACTTTCTTTTTCAAGTCTGCTCCCTCCTTCCTCGCTTTATGAAACTGCACTCCACTTTTTTATAACAACATCTGCTAAACAAGCAATAAATGCAGCACTTGCATTTGGCATTTCTGGACGATAATACTTTGCATTTATTTCTTCTGTTACAATTTTACATTCAATATCATTGTCATATAGTACTTCTAAATGATCTGCAACAAATCCAACAGGTGCATATACAAAAGAAGTGTATCCATATTTCTCATGCAATTCACGTGTTAAATCCTGCACATCTGGCCCAATCCATGGATCTGGTGTATTACCGGCACTTTGCCAGCCTACTGCATAATTTTCCACTTCAGCTCCGCGGGCAATATAATCAGCCGTTTCACTTAATTGTTCTGGATACGGATCACCAAGCGCAATGATTTTCTCTGGCAAACTATGCGCTGATACGATAAGAGCAGCTTTTTCACGCTCATCAGCTGTCATTGTTTCATATGTTGCTTTTACTTGGTTAACCCAGTAATCGATAAATTTTGGTTCTTTATACCAACTGTCAATACCATGAATTTGCAAGCTGCCAAGCTTTTCTGCTTCTTCTTGCGCTCTTCCTACATACGACTTTACGCTGAATGTAGAATAGTGCGGCGCAAGAACAAGGGCAATTGCATCTTTAATTCCATCTTCGTGCATATTCTTCACAGCATCTTCAATAAACGGCTCAATATGTTTTAAGCCGAGATACATTTTAAACTCTACTTCGTCTTGCATTTCATTTAAATACGCTTCTAACTTTGTTGCTTGCTCAAGCGTAATCTTTGCTAGAGGAGAAATGCCACCGATTGCTCGGTAGCGTTCTGTTAGCTCTTCTAACATTTCTGCGCTTGGCTTTCTTCCTCTGCGAATATGTGTATAGTAACGTTCAATATCTTCTTCTTTATAAGGCGTTCCATATGCCATCACAAGTAAACCGATTTTCTTTTTCATGCGGCTTCTCCTTTACTTCGCCAACTGTTCTCTTGAATAGTCGTGTATGAATGCAGTCATACGTTTTAACGTCTCTGGATTTACCTCTGGGAATACACCATGTCCTAAGTTAAATACGTATCCCGGTTGTTTCATTCCTTCGTCTAAAATCGCTTTTACATGCGTTTCAATAACATCCCACGGTGCAAGTAAAATAGATGGATCTAAATTTCCTTGCACCGCCTTTTGAATACCGCGCGCACGCGCCTCTTCAATCGGCAGACGCCAGTCCAGACCGACAACATCAAGTGGCAAGTCATGCCATTCATTTGCTAAATGACTCGCTCCAACGCCGTGCATAATAAGCGGTACATTCATAGGACGAAGCTCTGTGAAAATACGCTCCATTGCTGGTTTAATATATAAGCGGTAATCCGCAACATTTACTGTACCAACCCAAGAATCGAAAATTTGGATTGCTTTTGCACCAGCATTAATTTGCGCTTTTAAATACGTAATCGTCATATCTGCAAGCTTATCCATTAGCGCAAACCATGCTTTCGGCTCTGCATACATAAACGCTTTCGTTTTATGATAATTGCGAGACGGTCCGCCTTCAATCATATAACTTGCTAGCGTAAACGGTGCTCCTGAAAATCCGATTAGCGGAACATCAAGCATTTCCGTTGTTAATAAACGAATCGTATCTAATATATATGGAACGTCATCTTCAGGATGAATTTCTCCTAATTTTTCTACATCTTGCAGCGATTGAATAGGATTATCAATCACAGGCCCAATTCCAGATTTAATCTCTACATCCACACCAATCGCTGGAAGCGGTGACATAATATCTTTATATAAAATAGCAGCGTCAACGTTATATTGATCAACAGGCAGCTTCGTTACATAAGCACAAAGCTCTGGCTGATGTGTAATTTCAAACAAAGAATACTTTTCTTTAATCTTTCTGTATTCCGGCTGAGAGCGACCCGCTTGGCGCATATACCATGCTGGTACATAATCTGTACGCTCTCCTCTGCATGCTTGTAAAAATGTTTCATTGATTTGTCGTACCAAAACCCTGTTCCCCCTTCTTTTCTAATGCAGCTAACGAACCCTATCCTTTTTATCTTTTCTTACTATACAATCTGTAAAAACAAAATGTACAACATTATGTACGATGTTCATGAAATTGACACAAACATATGTCTAAATCCCTTCTTTTTTCGGAACATTTTCATTATAGCACAAGCTGAATTTACGGCTTAACCTCTTTTGTTTTTTCTCCTTCTCGATTCGTTTGCGGATTAAATGGTACAACATAAAAACGAGGTGCTTTAAAAACGTTCATAAACTTTGCTTCATATTCACCTTTTCCTGTTACTGTACCTATATGAGTTGCTTTCCCATTGTCTATTTTGTAAATTCGATATTGAACTCTCTTATCAGGAAGTTGATTCCATGTTAGTTTTGCTGTAAATAAACCAAGCGGGGTAAACATTAACTTAGCTTCTAAACCATCCACTTTACTTAAGCGAATCGGCATCCCAATCGTTTCAACACCGCGTGGCTGTACAAATTTCTTTTCACCTTGTACATTTACTTTCGCTAAAATTGTTTTAAATAGTTTTGTTGGATAGGCACTGCTGCCACGCACATAATGTTTGTCATCAGTGCGGTCATACCCCATCCAAACAGCCCCAACTAAATCTGGTGTATAACCAACAAACCAAACATCTCTTGCTCCAGTTTCTTGATTTGGCAAAGAGGTTGTTCCTGTTTTCCCAGCAAGTGGTCCTTTATATACACCATCTTGTGCAGTTCCTTCTTTCACAACACCTTCAAGCATTTTTGTCATATACCAAGCAGTTTGCTTAGAAAAAATTTTTATTTCTTTTCCTGTTGCTTGTCCAATGATTTCTCCGTGTCGATTCAACACCTTCTCAATTACATGCGGTTCAACGATTTTTCCACCCGCTACAAATGCACGATACATTTTCACAAGTTCAAATGGGGAAACTCCTTCTTTTAAACCGCCAAGCGCAGTACTAAGACCGTGTTCAGGAATATAGATATCTCCTTTTTCTAAATATCGCATTCCTTCCTCCACGCCAATTTCATGCAGAAGAGATACAGCTGGAACATTTGCCGATTCTAATAACGCATCATACATCGTTACTTCCTTCGAATATTGATTGTTATAATTGTGCGGTTCATAGCCATCAAACGAACTTTGTTCATTTGTTAATAAAGAATACGGTGTATATTTTTTCGTTTCAAGTGCTGGTGCATATACGAGAAGCGGCTTTAATACAGATCCCGGCTGCCGCTTTGCGTAAATTCGATTTAACCCGCGTGCTAAGTAATGCCTTCCTCCAACTGCAGCTCTTATCCCGCCTGTTCTACTATCCATTAAGAGAACAGCACCTTGCATCTCATCGTCTTGCATTGGAAAATTACGGACATTTTGCAATTGTTCATACGCTACCTTTTGCATCTTGTCATCCATCGCAACAACAAATGTATATCCTCCGCGCAATACTTCTTGATGAGATAATCCATACGTACGAGCTGCTTCATCGACTACCATATCGATATATGGCATATAAGCAAGCTTCTGTTCATTTCGATTTGTATGAAGAGCAATCGTTTTTCCTTGATAACGAACTGTTTCTTCTGCCGATAAATATCCTTGCTTATGCATTAACGATAAAATCAAATCCCGGCGTTCCTTACTTTTTTCAGGATGCAAAAACGGAGAATAGCTATTCGGTGCTTTCGGAAGAGCAGCGAGCATCGCACCTTCTTCGACCGTTAACTGCTGTGCGTCTTTATTAAAATAAAATTTTGCAGCTGCTTGAATGCCGTATGCCCCGTGCCCAAAATAAATATGATTTAAATACATTTCTAAAAGCTGCTGCTTCGTATATTTCTGCTCCAAGTGAAACGCAATTGCAACTTCCTTCATTTTTCGAAATAACGTTTTTTCATGTGACAAAAAGACATTTTTCACAAGCTGCTGTGTAATCGTACTCCCACCTTCTACTTTCTCTCCAGCTAAAATATCTTTATAAAGTGCTCGTATAATAGAAGAAAAATCAACACCATGATGTTTATAAAAACGTGAATCTTCAACAGCTAAAAACGATTGTTGAACAAATGTTGGGATATCTTCAATATGTACCAATTCTCGATTTTCCACGTAAAGTTTCGTGATTTCTTTACCTTTCTGATCAACGATACGTGATGAAGAGTGAAATACAAGACGCTTTTCATCCATCATATAACCACCAGCAAATATAATCAGTTTATATAGAACAATTGCAAATATAAAAATTGAAACAAAGCCAATGAGAAACATCTTTGTATTCTTCACGCCTCACCCTTCTTTCCAAATGATGGTACGTTTATTATTTGAAAAAACATATCCTTTATGTATCATCTTCGAAGGTTTTTACACGTCTTGATATAATGAAGAAAAATAAAGTGAAACTTCCATCAGTGGGGGTTTCTTCATACCCCACTGATGAAAATTTCACTTTATAAGAAAATTGAATTCACTGTAACATATGTTTTAAGTTCCTAGTACCTTTTTGCCAAGAGGTTTCGTACTATTCGAATCTGGTTCAAGTGTAATACCGATGTTATCGAAGGACTGTTTTTGTGAAATTTCATATGTCAGAAGTCCCGAACCAGTTTCATCAGGTTTAAAGATTCCAGCGTTTTTTCTTTCGCCATCTTTCAATAACCAAACTTGATACACTTCTGAATTTTTCACTTGTGGCAAATGATCCGCTTGTACAACTAATTTTTTCTTATCTCCTTGTTGTATAACAAACATATATCCCTTTGTATTTTCATGATTTTGATCGGTTGATACTAATGGACGAGTAGAAATTACTTCAATTGGATCGCTGTTTAATTCATGCTTAGCTAAAGGTTGTGTTTTTAATTGTGAATTTTCGATTGTTAATGCTACTGTAATCACTAACATTGTTACTAGTACTCCTGTTGCCAACGGTGTAAATTGTTTTTTTAGTAAAGCCGTCCATTCTTTCCATTTCGCTGTTACTCTGTTATCTTCATTCGTTTGTTCGTCTGCAAATATAAAATCAAACACTTCAGCTTTTAATGTTGCTGGTACTTCTTTCTCCTCAAAATCGAAATGCAGCGCTTCCCAAGCTGGCTGCATTGATTGATACTCAGCTTGACATTTCGGGCATACCTTTAAATGTTCTTTAAACTTTTTTTCTTCTTTATCATCAAATGTATTCGTAACGTAGGATAATAAATGCTCACATTCTCTCTCCATACTATCCCCTCTATTCTAGATATTTTTTTAATTGCTTTAAAGATTGATGAAGACGACTTTTAGTGGTTCCCAATGGTTCATCTTCCATTTTAGCAATCTCACTAAGGGAATAACCTTTCCAATAGAGCAAGTCGATTAATCTTTTTTGAGACGTAGACAAATTCTGCTTTGCCTTTTGAATTTCAACACTGTGCAGCCTTTTCTCGATTTCATTCTTTGAATCTGCTATATGTATAGGTTTTTCAGCATCATCAAACTTCCTATACATAAGTTCTTTATTTTCTTTTCGGACATAATCAATACATATATTCCTCGTAATCGTAAGTATCCAATTTACGAACTCACCTTTTGAAGGATTATACATACTTTTCGTTGTCCAAAGTTTTAAAAAAACTAATTGAACAACTTCTTTTGTTTTGTCTTCATTTCCCTGAAAAAATTTAAAAGTGAAACTATATGTCAACTTAATATATCGTTCATATAGTTCTTCTAATGCAGGACGATGGTTTCTTTTTACTAATTGCATTAACTCATAATCATTTTTTTCTTTCATTCTCACCTGCACTCCCTGTTTTTTCATTTATTTCTGATAATTTGTAATTTATTCAATTATATAATTCAGGAAGAAAAATAGGAACCACCAACAATGCTGGTCGCTCCTTTTAACAGAATATTTACCACTGTTTACTGTTTAAATGTAGTTTCACTATTCAACACAAACCATATATCTTTAACCCCTTGTCCATTTATATCTCCTTTTGATTTATCATTCGCAAAATAGTAAAGGGGATAGCCTTTATACGTTACTTGTTGTTCTTTCGTATCTTCTCTTGTTATCGTAGCAAAGTCTTTTTTATCAAATCCTTTTGGCACTTCAAAATCTTTTGCAACAAATGGCGGCCAAAGTTTTACACAGTCACCACTACAATTACTTACCTTAGATGTGTCTTTTGCAAAATAATAGAGTGTCTTTCCGTTTGCATCTGCTAAGTATTTTCCAACCTTATCGTTCTCTAATAATTGTAAACTAGAAGATTCGTCTTTATTACTAGAAACTTCACTCACGTTTTCTCCACTCGTTTTCTTACTTTGAGCCCCTTCTTCCTTATCGCTATTACACGCTGCTAATAAAAAAATGCTCGCTAATATGGATACAACACATTGCCATGCTTTCATACTGACTCCTCCTTCAATTTTTTATTTATATGTAAGGTAACGATTGAAAGATTGAATCGGTTTTATAGAAAATAAAAAAAGATGCAAGCCTTTCCTTCTGCTTACATCTCTTTCTAACTCTATCAAATTTATTCTGCTATTCGCGGGCAGTAAGCCCCCACTGCTGGAAGTTTCACTTTATGTAAACTGAAGAATTTTTATATGTTTCTATATATTGAATATCGTTATATTAACAACACTTTATACTCAAACGCTCTTTCAGTCTACAACTATTTTTTCATCTTTTTGCTTATACCAACTATGCATCTTTTCCGCATCTTCTAATCTCGTATGTTTTAATTCATAATGCCGTCCTGCACCTGATGATGCAACCGCAAACATATACGTACACAATTGATCTTTATGCTGGAAGTAAGACTGACTTTTCTTCATCGATTGAATATGTCTTTTTCTCACTAATCCCGTATATTTAGCAATGCCGCGATATACAATTGTGAGCTGATTAGGTTGCAGCGCATATCCGCCTGTTGTAAATTTTCCATATCCAAGAGCTGTAAAAATCATAAACAATGGAATTAATACAAATAGCCCTATATATTGTTTAAAATATATACTCACTCCGGCAATTGGTATCGCAAATATCATACAAATGACCCAACTATAAATGAGGTAGCGACGCAGTGCAGCCTTTGGTAAATGTGTTACATGATCCTCTATTTTGTATGGTAATTGCAAGTGCTCCAATAACTTTTGCACATCCTTTTTTTTCATAAGGGGATGCAACGTAACATTCATGTCATTTTTTCCAACGCTTTGAATCACTTCTACGTGCACCGAGCAATAAGCAAACGGTTGGCGAAGCAGCGCTTCTTTAATCGTAATAGCTTGGATCCGGTGTAACTTTAACACAAGTTCCTTTTTCTCAAATAGCCCTTGCGAAATGCGAATTTCATCTCCTCTTCGATAAACAGTAAAATTCGCATGTTTAAATGCATATGAAATTGTTGAAATAACCCATGAAAATACAAGTAAAATAGCCGCCATATACATCCAGCCGTACATATCACTATTTTCCACATATTTTTCGACTGCATTGATAAGATGCTGTGGAAGATAGTCTTTTAGCTCTTGCGCAAATATGAAAAGAAACGAAAATAACAACCCAAACTGACCGGATGTAATAGATGCAAGGAGAATTTCTTTTACTGTTAGTTTATAAACAGCTGTATTCGTTTCATTCGTTTGTGTATGCTGTTCTTCTTTTAACTGTTCTTCTATTTTCGCTTCTTCATTTAGAAGAGAAATTATATGCTTTGCCTCATCATTTGTAATCCCCGCTAAGTTTACCTCTGGCTCATGGCCTCCGCCAGCCGTTTCAATTTTTAATTTCGTTAAACCTAACAATTGATAAACAACATTGGAGCTTGTATTGATTGTTTGCACACGCTCTTTATTTAAGTAGCTTTCTTTTTTCACAAATAATCCATGTTTAATATGTAGAGTATTATTTTCAATCCAATACACTTTGTAATACCATTCAATCATAGTAGAAAGAATGGTAAATGCGAAAATACCAAATGGAATCAAATACCAAAATGGAAATTTACCTTTCGTACTAAAGAGAAGTAGAAATGTTGGCAGAAGATCTTTAATCTTTAATTCAAATAAAATGGTAATTGGATGCTGCCTCTTATACATCTTCATCACTTACCTTCGCCAGTTCAGAAATTTGGCGTTTTAATTGTTCTGCTTCTCTCATCGTTAAACCAGGAATACCGTGCGTCATTGCAGCTGTAGATACTTTTAATTCTGTTAAGCCATACTTACGCATTATTGGACCTTGTTCAATCGTTATGTGCTGAATACGAATCATCGGCACTAATACGCGCTGAACAACGAACATTCCATGTTGAATTTCCATCTCTTCTTCATTTAATTGATAACTATGATAGCGTTGACGTAAATTTGGAAAAACAAGATAGCTGAGCGGCGCATACGCAAGAAGCCCTATTACAAGCGCACCAAATATCCAGCCTGTCCAATCAAATTTAATCATAAATATAAAATAAGCAATTGTAATAATAAGACCGACTCCAGATGTAATGAGCGAGCTAATTTGCCATACCCGTACCATGCTGGAATGAATTTGATTTTCTAATGGTTGCATCGTTTCACCTCTATTTCATCATCTAGTACATCTTTTCTATGAATCTATAACCTTAGTTACCAAACTGCATTAATCATATAAAAAACATAATTGGAAAACAAGTTATTTTTAGTAAATGTTTTCCTTTTTTGAAGGTATAAAAAAACTTTCGCATCTGTATAGATACGAAAGTTTTTCGCGTTACATTATTCCTTTTTGCTGTAAGAAGCGCAGCCGATAGCAGTTCATTGTCACTTCACCGAGCCGCTGTAAAAGTTGATAGTTCGCGTACGCCCCCACCGGCGCACCGATGATTGGTACAAGCTGCAGCATCTTGGCTAAGTCAATATAATCCCGGTATTCTTGCTGAAATTTCTCCCAATCAATATGATTTTCTATATTCGTATCCCACGTTTCAATAGCCTTCCATATTTCTTTTCGATGATCATCACTTGAGAAAGCGAGTTGGAATACATGAAGAATGAATAACCGCTCTTCTTTTTTACTCGTATCATAGCCGTACAATGTCGCCGCATCAAATAAAAATTTAATTTTAATGCTAAGCAAAAGCGGGAAGTCAGCAAGACCGAGCAAGAAACCTCCTGCTCCTGTTCCAGCTCCTTCCGCGGCTGCAATCTTTTTATATTCATCCATTTTCTTTAGCACTTCTTCATCTCTTCTTTGCAATGACCAATCCGTTTCTTTTAACTTCGGTTTGATGAAATTTGAACCGATGCTAATTCCTTGCACCATCGTTTTAATCGTTTCTGTTAATATGTTTTGCACTTTTGCTGGAATGAATTGCTGCACTTTCGTTTGCATTGCTTTTGAAAAACGTGTCATTGCGGAAGAGTTTTTTATAATTTTTCTTTTCCACTGCTGCAATTCTAAGATGACCTTTTGTTCATATTCAGTCATACTTTTCTTCCTTTCAATATACAGTGAACCTTCCATTCATCAGATTTTTCACCTATATTTTAAGTGCGGGATAATTTTTTTAAGCGCTTTGCGCCGTATTGATATACAAATCCAACGCTAAATAACATATTTTCAAGAAATACGATTCCTGTCATCATCATATCCTTCGTTGCAACCGCAAATAGCACGGTGAAAATTACACCACCTACGCAAAGGACAGCACATAATAATGCGAGAAAATCCTTCATCTTCGCTTCCTCTGAAATAGGATATAAATCCATCCATAACTTCAAACGATGATGCTTCCATAAGCTTAGCAACTGATAGCCAATTAAATATAAAAACACGACACTGACAATAAGACGTGCATATAGAAATGGAACAAAGTATAAAATCAAGCTGCCAATTATAAGTAGACGAACATACAATCCAAGATAATTTCCTGAACGTAAAAACGTACGAACAAATAAGAATAAATATGGTCGTTTTTCTGGTACGGTATTGAGAATAAAATCAAGCCATTTCCGGCGAGATACACGTTCCTTTAACGCTGGCACATCGACAAACATATTGGCAATGCGGTATAGCAATAACATTTTCTTTCCTTCTTCAGCAATTAAGTATTCCCAGTTTAGCGGTTTTCCTCTTACTTTTCGCTGCAAAAATACAAGATAAACCACCATCGCAAAAATGATTGCTCCCATATAAACAGCCGAAGCGCGCTCTACAAGGAAATATACAAAGAAAAAGTTAAGCACAAAACGGACCAACCAGTCAATGAGATGAATACGGTTATCCGTTATATAAGACTTTTCCCAAGTGACAAATAAATTCCAAGCTTTACTTAACACAATAGCGAGCACAATTACTATGTATGTTATTCCGGATTGTTTCATCTGCTGGAAATAGAGCGGAGCAATCGCTGCACTGGCCATCGCTACCAGATACAACTGAATGAGAAACGTAAATTGAAATGCTTTTGTGAAATATGCTTTTAATTTTTCTTCTACCGGCAGTAAATATACAAGATCCGCTTCTTTTAATAACGTTTGAATCGATCCTGCAGTTAATACAAGGCCCAATAGAACTGCTATAACAAATGCTGCTGGAAATGAAGGTGTTAATGTTTGTAACCATTGCTGATAATAATATGCACCCGCACCGATGATAAATACAAAAATAAATTTTAAATGATCATTAAACACATATTTACCATATGTACGAATTTCTTTTAAAAAATGACGAAACCGTTCGCTCCATAACTTTTTACTATTCATCAGCATCTTCTTCCTTCGTTAGTGCAATGTAAATATCATCAAGCGTTGCACCCGCCATGTTAAACTGCTGTTGCAGCTCTTCAAGTGTGCCCTGTGCACGAATTTCGCCTTGATGCAAAATAATGAACGAATCACAATAACGCTCTGCTGTTGCTAAAATATGTGTACTCATTAAAATGCCAGCACCGCTTTTCTTCATTTGATCCATCATTTGCAAAAGCGATTGAATGGCTAACGGGTCTAATCCAATAAACGGTTCATCCACAATATACAGAGAAGGCTGCACTAAAAAGGCGCTCATAATCATTACTTTTTGTTTCATCCCTTTTGAAAAATGGGATGGAAACCACTTCAAACGATTTTTCATGCGAAACTCTTTTAACAATTTTCCTACGCGTTCTTCGTATTCTTTTTCCTCAACGCCATATGCCATTGCTGTTAGCTTTAAATGCTCTTCTAATGTTAACTCCTCATATAACACAGGTGTTTCTGGAATAAATGAGAAACTAGAGCGATATGCTGTCATATCCTCTTTTAATGTCTTGCCGTTAATCGTAATGTGACCTTGTTTCGGCTCCATCAATCCGATGATGTGCTTAATTGTTGTACTCTTGCCTGCACCATTTAAACCAATTAAACCGACAAGTTCCCCTTTCTTAACGGAGAATGAAATATTTTGCAATACAGGCCGTTTTGTATATCCACCTGTGACATTTTCGACTCGCAATAATTGTTCCATATGACACCACTTTCTTCTTTATGTATGTATAATCATCTTACCAAAAAATTAAAGCTCCTACATAGTACGGAACTTTTATAAAAAGAAAAAATTTCCTTTACATAACTTTTACAAAAGCGGACATCATAATTAGTGAGGAAGGAACACATTGAAAAAGCAACCATAAAAGTGATGAACACAGCATAGCGAAATCATCATGAAATGGGGTGTCTATAATGGACAAAGTGAGTGAGTTTACACGGAGCAGATAATTGTTTAATTTTAGAAACGGGGTGTCTCGAGGAGAGTAGATACTGTTTTATAAAATAAACAAGTCATTTCAGAAGGATTGCAACATCATTTCATTGTAAATGGGGTGTCGACGGCAGAGTAGATGTCGAATTACCACGCATTTCCTAATAAATGAGGTGTCTGTTAAAGGTAGATTAAACGAAAACGCTTTTTCAACCCTTCTTCAGAAGGCAGGAAGCTTAATTAGCTTCCTGCTTTTCGTGTTTTTTCTACTATGTAATTATGGTAAAATACGGCTAAGACTACTGAAAGGATGAGGAATATGAATCATACAGCAGATAATTGTATTTTTTGTAAAATTATTGAAGGGCAAATTCCTTGCGCAAAAGTATATGAAGATGAGCATGTACTTGCTTTTTTAGATATTAGCCAAGTTACAAAAGGACATACACTCGTAATTCCAAAAGTACATAAACAAGATGTATTTGCATTAACACCAGAAATTGCTGCACACATTTTCTCTGTCGTTCCAAAAATTTCGAACGCTATTAAAACCGAGTACAATCCAGTTGGCTTTAACTTACTAAATAATAATGGAGAAAAAGCAGGCCAAACTGTTTTTCACTTCCATCTTCATTTAATTCCACGCTACGGCGGGAAGGACGGATTTGGCGCTGTGTGGAAATCTCATCAAGGTGATTACACAATGGAAGAGTTACACAACATTGCAAACACAATTGCAACTAGTGTAAAGTAGTATAACACTTTCATCGGGACTGATGAGTTGAAAAGATCAGATTTTGCAGATAATCTTTCTTATATAACATATTAAGACAGACTAACCGTTTCATCTGAATAGATAACCTATTGTAGTATGTACAATAAAATTGTACATACCATACATATCCCGCCAATAAAAGCGAACCTAACGGTTTGTTGTTTCACCAAAAGTATTGGCGGATACGATCTTTTCTGTTTTAAAATGAAAAGTAATTGCATTGCTCGTACAAGAAAGAAAAGACTGACAATAAAACAAATTGTTGTAATCCATTTCACTTTTCTCCCCCCTTGTCTTATGCATATGCACGTTTTTACACATCATGAGTACAACGATAAAGTAAAACTTCCATCAACTGATGGTTAGTTGAACCAATTAAGGAGGTCCTTTTTATGTCAAAATCTAAATTCTTCCTAACTGGCGTCATTTGCGGCGGAGCTGTCGCTGGACTTGCTGTGCTCTTTTCCACTCCTTCATCTGGAAAAGATATGCGAAATAAGTTAAAAGAAAAAGGAAATGATATAAAGAAAACATTATCTGATATTACAGCAGATACTAAATTATTAAAACGACAAATTGTTGAAACAGCTTCTGAAGGAAAAGAGGTAATTCAAGAATTAAGAAATGATATGCACGAAACATTCTCTGTATGGAGACAAGATATTTCCCAAAACAAGCGCCATATTGAACAAGAAATTGAAGACATTCAAAAATCAATTGAAAAATTACAACAAGCAGTTCCTGATAAAGCGTAACTTTTCGTATATAACAAATATTTTTGATTCGGCTCTTCTCTTACACGGCACATGACATACATGTGCCGTATTTTTTATACAATTACACTGTTTCCTTTTTTCATGCAAATGAGAATAAAATTACGTTAATCTTTACCCTAATCCGCAATGAAACGCTTCCAAATTAACTCGGAATTTGTATAGTTTTGTCATTTTTCCGAAAAATTTTCACAATTCTAACAAAAAGACTTTATTAATTTTTATTTTACTGGCATAATAGATACTAATGAATAAGAATTGTATAAAGTGGGTGAATAAATGAAAAGCGGGGAAAAAAGTTATTCGATAAAAGAAGCGATGATTTTCAGTCAACGCATCGCTCAACTATCAAAAGCATTATGGAAATCTGTAGAAAAAGATTGGCAGCAATGGATTAAACCATACGATTTAAACATTAATGAGCATCACATTTTATGGATTGCGTATCATTTAAAAGGGGCTTCTATTTCAGAAATTGCAAAGTTCGGCGTAATGCATGTATCCACAGCTTTTAACTTCTCTAAAAAACTAGAAGAGCGCGGTTTACTTATTTTTTCAAAAAAAGAAGATGACAAGCGAAACACGTATATCGAGATTACGGATATGGGAGAGCAATTGCTGCTGCAATTAATGGAGGAGTATGACCCTGAAAGTAATTCTGTCTTTAATGGCGCTTTGGCTCTTCGTAATTTTTATGGTAAATTCCCAGAAAATATCGAATTAATCGCCATTTTACGAAATATTTACGGGCAAGATTTTATCGACATTTTCGAGAAATCCCTGGATAATATCGAGGACAATTTTACAGAACTCGATGAAAAACTTGTTAAAAAATTTTAAATTTATTCTTTTAATGCCATCATACGTATAAATTCTTGCATTAATGGTTGAAATAAACCTTGACGTTCAAGCGCTTCTGCGGTCTCTTTTCCTTCGAGGCTTCGTGGAAGCGCTTTTTCAAATTTATCCAACAGTGCATCAAATAAAAGTAAACCTTCTTGCTTTTCGATTATGTATTGCTCGTTCATTTCTTCACAAAGAACTAACAAACGTTCTACATCACGTCTCATCACTTTCTTCTTTATAATTAAAGAGTAAAATGGACACTTTTGTTCATCTATCATTTTAAAAAGAAGCGATACATAATATTCTGCTTGATCTAAGCGCTTGACAACGTCCATTTTCTTCCCTCTCTTTCTAATACAAGTTTCTCTATTTCAGAATTTTATAACACGAACAAAATATCGTATGATACAATAGATTCAATTATATGTATTTTCGCCAAAGGAGGACTCTCCTCGTGACAATTATATTTATCGCTTTTGCACTTATTGTTCTAGTTTATACGAATTTCATGACGCACACACTGTGTCAACAAAAACAAATGTCTGATCGACGTAAAACGGGTGTCTTTCGGTTCATTAATGTATGTATCACTATTTTATTAATTTCTAGTTATATAGAAATTATATTTCATGCAAAGTGAGGAAGGGAACCCCCTTCCTCACTTTTTTCCTTTATAAACAAATTATACCTACTATCACCAATAAAATAAATAACACAAGCAACAAAATTAATTGTCGATTCATTATAATTTCAACCCCCTCACCTTATTTTGTATGCCTATAAACCTAAAATGGTGAAATGGCCTAATCTTACAATACTCACCCACAAATGGTTAATTTTCCTTTATCAATAGGAAAACATGTTGAAATATGTTATATTAAATTTAGTACATATTGCTTATACTATAAAAAATACATAATAGTAGGAGTGTTTATTTCATGAAGAAAGCAATACTTGCTCTAGCTGTAACAAGCGTGTTCACATTATCAGCATGTGGCACTTCGGACAAAGTTGTAACGTCAAAAGCTGGCGATATAACAAAAGATGAGTTCTATGATGCAATGAAGAAACAAGGCGGTCAAAACGTCTTACGTAACATGACAATGGAAAAAGTATTCACTAAAAATTACCCAGTAAAAGACGATGCCGTTAATAAAAAATATGACGAATATAAAAAGCAATACGGTGATCAATTTGATGCTTTATTAAAGCAAAGCGGTATGACTGAGAAACAATTAAAAGATTCCGTTCGCGCTGAGCTTTCAATGAGAGAAGCTGTGAAGGCAAGTATCACGGATGAAGAAGCAAAAGCAAATTACAAACCTGAAATCAAAGCAAGCCACATTCTTGTAAAAGATGAAGAAACTGCGAAAAAAGTAGAAGCTGAACTAGCACAAGGAAAATCTTTTGAAGACTTAGCAAAACAATACTCTGAAGATACAGGTTCAAAAGATAAAGGCGGCGACTTAGGATACTTCGGACCAGGTAAAATGGTAAAAGAATTTGAAGATGCTGCATATAAATTGAAAAAAGATGAAATCAGTCAACCTGTAAAATCACAATTTGGCTACCATATCATCAAAGTAACTGACATTAAAGAATTGAAACCATTCGACCAAGAAAAAGATCGTATTAAAGAGGAACTTGTTGATAAGAAAATCCAAGATCCACAATTCATGAACGATCTTGTTACAAAAGAAATGAAAAAAGCAGATGTGAAGATTAACGATAAAGATTTAAAAGATATCTTCGAAGCTCCGAAAGCAAGTACATCTGGCGCACCTAGCTCATCTGGTTCATCTAGCAAATAATAAAAAAGCTCGGCATATGCCGGGCTTTTTTGTTTTGCGTATTAAATAAAATGAAACTTCCATCAGTGGGGGGGTTCTTCCTCCCCACTGATGGAAAGCTTTTACCAATCGAGCTTTTACGGACAATTATCCCCCACCTATCTTCTTTACTTTTCTCTGAACCTTGAGGTGCGGATCCTATTGTCCACAAATAGCGAGACAATCACACCTAGTGCAAATGATAATGAATTTTTGAAAGCTTATTAATTTCCACAAAAAAGTAAGTTACAATAGAACAAAGAAAATAATCTACTATAAAGTGAAACTTCCATCAGCAGATGCTTTTTCTGCTGATGGAAAGCTCTCACCAATCGGGCTCTTACGGACGGTTTTTCTTCTTGAAATAACCTACATTACCGACCGTTTGAGCGGGATAAAACGAGAAGAAACGGAATTTATAAACTATAGGGGTAAAAGAAAATGAACAATAAATTTCATGAACTCAATAAACAAAAAAAACCGCTATTCGTCACTGTGTATGACCAATTGTATAAATTAATCATGGATGGAACATTTCCCCCTGACAGCAAGCTTCCAACAGAACCCGAATTGGCCAAAATATTCGGCGTGAGCAGAATGACATTGAGACATGCTTTGGCACTTTTGCAGGAAGATGGATTGGTTAAAAATATCCATGGAAAAGGAAATTTCATTACAAAATTTCATCATAATGAAAGTAACGATGGCCTGGAGAAGTTGGGGAATCCCTTATATAAATGCTATACGGAAAAAATAGATGATATCGAACTGAATTTCCGAATTGACCTAGTAACGGACTATGCAATGCAAGTATTAAATCAAGAAATGAGTGCAGTGGTTGCGTTGGAACGCTGGTATAAAAGTAACGATAAGATAGTTGCTTTTGCTTTTACGATGATGCCAATAGAAGCTGTTTCCAAATTAAATCTTGACTTACAAAACGAGAAGCAAGTATTGGAAATGTTGGAGGAGAAAGTATATGAACTCGCTAATTCCTCTACCATCGAAATTAAACGTTCTAATTCCGTCAACACTCCGTCATTAAAATACCAAATTTTCCACGGAGAGGAATGTGATTTGATTTTAGAAAGTGTATATATCAGCGATAAATACCCTGTGGTTTATAATAAATACTATATACCAATAGAATTTAGTCAGATTAGGATTAAAACATCTAAATAATCGAATGAGCAATCCATTCTCTCTTAGAAACTTCCATTCGTGGAGGGCTATACGTGATAAAGTTCTATATTTAATTTGCAAGCGATGTATTTCATACGAAATACATCGCTTTTTTTTGTAACAAAAAAGACAAATTCCGAAAGAAAGATGGGTTGTGAGCCAATGAAAGGTATGGTATCCTTTTCATTGTTAAGATGTATACAAGTTTTTAGACAACTATACAATATAGTATACTTCAAGGAGTTATCATACATTACCATGAAAGCGCAATCAGAAGGTAAGATGGTTTTGGTTATTCATGTAAGTTCCTTATAAACATCATAAGAAGGAAGTATATGATATCGTTTTCATTACCCAGATGCATACAACCATACGATATTGTATATTTTAAAGGGTTATCACGCATGATCATGAAAGCGTAATCAAAAGGCAAGATATTTTAGTCATTTATGGAAACGTTTCCTTTATAAAAGCGAGACAATCATGAATCAGGAAGACAATTTCCTGCATAACAAAAGGAGAGGAATATAACTATGTCTACAATAACTGCAGATGTAAGCATGAAGAAAACTCAAGAATATAATGCTAAGAAAGCAGTACCTATTACCTTACTGTTATTTCTATTATGTTTAGTAATTGACAATTCATTTAAGATAGTTTCTGTTGATATGGCAAAGGATTTTCACATTTCAGCGACAACAGTTAGCTGGCAAGCAACCTTAGCTGGCCTTGTAATTGGAATTGGAGCAGTTGTTTACGCAACTTTAGCAGATTCCGTTAGTATCAGAAAACTTTTTAGCATTGGTATTATTTTAATATGTGTTGGTTCAGTCATGGGATATATTTTTCAACACTCGTTTTTATTAGTTGTTATCTCACGAATGATCCAAACTGCAGGTTTAGCATCAGCTGAAACATTATATGTTATCTTTGTAACAAAACATTTACCTGCAAATGAACAAAAGAAATTTTTAGGATTAAGTACAAGTAGTTTTGCTCTTTCACAGCTTATAGGTGCATTAACTGGAGGTTATGTTTCTACATACTTCCATTGGACAACTCTATTTTTACTTTCTTTAGTAACACTTTTCACCCTTCCTTTTATTTTGAAATATCTTCCTAAGGAAGAAGCGAAAAACAGTAATGTAGATGTATTAGGATTATTTCTAGTAGGAATCATTTCAGCATCCCTACTACTATATATTACTGATTTCAATTGGATGTATCTTATCTTGTTTATTGTGGCAATTACATTGTTCCTTACTTATATTAGTAAGAACTCAAAAGCTTTTATCGGAATATCATTCTTTAAAAATAAACAGTTTATCTCATTACTTGGAGTTGCTTTTGTAATTTACTCTGTACAGTTAGCATATATTTTCTTATTTCCATTCTTGCTTGAAAAGATTTACGGTTTGCAGCTAGATACCATTTCATTATTATTAATTCCAGGATATATAGCAGCTGCTGTTGTCGGGGCTCTTTCCGGGAAAATTGCGAAGATTCTGGGAAGCAAGCAATGTATTACAATCGCTATGTGCAGCATTATGGTCAGCTTACTATTAGGCGGATTCTTTATAAAAACTTCTGTTGTTGTATTCGTGATATCCATGATTTTATTCTCTAGTTCATTTGCACTCATGTATGCACCATTACTTGATTCTTGCATTTGTACAATTGAAAAAGAAAAAACAGGAACAGCAATCGGGTTTTATAACTTAACACTTAGTGTCGCTATGTCGATCGGAATTGCCTATACAGCAGCAATGATGGACCATTCCGCAATGCGACAAAACTTCTTCGGGATTACAAGCAATTTGGATGCTTCCATGTTTAGTAATATCCTATTCATTCTCGTACTCATTACCCTTTTCAGTTTATCTCTGTACTGGGTATTAGTTGGACGAAAAGCGACAAAATAGATTATTGAACAAGTTGTCTATTAGTTAACTAGTCATATAGAATTTCTTTGTAAGAAAAACTTAGAACATAGTAGAACCCTAAGCCCAAAAGCTTAGGGTTCTCTTTTGATTACATGAAAAGGGCAGAGATAACAGGTTTGGATGAATCTGTTATCTCTACCCTGACCATTTATTTACCTATCTAAAAATAACGTCTCACTCTATTCATATATTTTATATACTCTTCCCCAAATTTCTTGATACACCATCTTTCTTCTGGAAGAATAATCCAGTGCGCTGATATTTGGAAAACTATTAATAACCCAAGCAATATCCATGAATGTGTAAGCAATGCACAACCCAAGAAGTAAATGAAATATGCAATGTACATAGGGTTGCGGGATATTCGATATAACCCGTTTACATTTATCCCATTCATTTTAGGATTAGCATAATTTACTATAGATACCGCATATAAAACAATTCCTGAAATATAGATTATCAGGCCGATATAAAACCAAACCGAGTCTGTTCTAATTTTGAATAGTAATAAAAATAATAGCATAAGAGCGGTCGTAATTTGATAAATCCAGAGGGCCACTTTTTCTTTTCCCAATAATGGAGCAAAGAAACCTGCACGTTTAGGCCCCTCTTTACTTATTGCACTCAATAGGCCATACCTTATAAGTATAATTGGTATAACTGTCAAAAATGCATTCATTCTATCCCGCCTTTTAGGTCTTTAATTTACAATTGAAGTTTATTACTACATTATTTATATTACGAATACCCCCAAATATGTAAACTTACATTTATTCGCTAGCGTCAAATGAATCAAGCACAAATACTTTCACTTTGTAACGACTGCCACTAAAGTTGAAAATTTGGGAAGTACTATAGCTATCTCCTTTAATTTTCACTGAGTTGATCATGATCGGTGTATCGCCGTCAAGCTTCTCGCTTCAACCATTCCGGAAACTTCGTCGCCTTCTACTAATGAACTTGCATTACGTATCCCCTCATAGGAATGGCTCAATTTGTAGGGTAACCACGAAGACAAAATAAAAAGATTTCACTTCTCGGGCCTTTCGGGCCATATGGTTGGCAATCTTTTCATGTTTTGGGCTATGGTTTATTGCAGACGTTGAATAAACCAATAAAATGCTACAACAAAAATAAGGCAAGACGTTGAGATCATCATTTTACGATACCATGGGAACCTTCGCAGCCATAGCAAGAAGGGAAGTAATAGGCATAGGAACATGAGCTGACCCGCTTCCACACCTAAATTAAACGTCAGGAGTGAGCCAATCAGATTGCTCTTTGGAAGTCCCGTTTCGGCCAAAGCCCCGGCGAAGCCCATACCGTGAATCAGGCCAAATAAGGCCGTCAATAGCCACCGCCATTTCGCCTTTTGAACAAATATATTTTCCACTGCCACATAACAGATCGTCAGGGCAATCAAGGCTTCGACCCAGGACGAGATGACGTGAATGCGGCCCGACGCCACCAAGAACAGTGTAATGCTGTGGGCGATTGTAAAAGCAGTAACAATTTTCAACGCATCCTTGAAGCGAGTTGCGATTAATACTAAGGATACCAAAAACAGCAAATGATCGTACCCGGTCAAAATGTGTTCGATTCCAAGTACAAAGTATTTCCATAGGACGGATTCACTTTCAGGCTGAGCAATAGTTTCAGGCTGAGTAATGGTGATTTGAACATCTTTATTTTTGGTATCAAGAATATTCTGATAGAAATATTCCCCTGAATGGACCAAAAGTACATTCGTATGAAGAGGCGAATCTTCAAACATCAGATTGTAATGAAGATTAAATTGTTCGATCGCTTCATCGGCGGTTAACCTTAGTTTAAACAATACGCCGATATGGGAAGCCTTTTCTACCACCTCCATCGAAAGCATTTCCATCGTTAAGGGCTTCGAATCCACCTCTATACGAAGATCTTTCTGTAATACCGCTTCGATTCTTTCTTTCTGCAAGGACAGTTCCTCGTTCTCCAGATATTTATCCTTGTTGGTATCAAATTGTTCCAGCATGTCTATTTGATCAATAAAAAGTTCATAGTCAATCGTTTTCCCTTTAATGTTTAAAATCGAGTAACCTTGACTTTTGACGGTATGGGCAAATGAAGTGCTGGGATTCGCACAAAATATTAAGGTGACTATGAACAAGGACAAGAATGCACGTAGTTTCAAAGCGAGACCTCTTTTCATCAAAGTTTAAATCTAATCCCTTGGAGCGAATTGTAATTGTGTTAATAAATATTGAGCGTCTAAATATAGAGCGTCCCGCAGCAAATATTTTGCCGCGGGACCTCTTTTCATCAAAGTTTAAATCTAATCCCTTGAGCGAATCGTAATTTTGTCAATGTATCGCTCGCGCTTAAGGTTACAGTGGCATCTTAATTGACCGATCCGCTTGGCGCATTGTCCGTTGTCGTTGGCGATTGTTGATCACTCAATTGCCTTACTTCGTCCTGAGTCAATGCGTCGCTATATACGCGAACGTCGTCCAGCAGTCCATTGTAAGCTTCTCCGCCGGTTTCAGTGGCTCCCAGCACGATTTTACTCGTTACAGTCGGGAGCGGTCCGACATCCGTTGCTTTGCTTGCCACTAAGTTACCGTCGACATAGATCTTCAGCCCCTGTGCATGATCGTAGGTAGCCGCATAATGATGCCAATTGTTATCGTTGTAGGTCCATGGAAAATACAACGCTTTATAACCGGATGAACCATTGGTCCAATAGGCCGCGCGAGCTTGACCGTTTACCAACTGAAGGGCCGTGAAACGGTTAGAATTACGGAAAATGCTCGTGGTGCTGGTTGCAGGCTGAGAAGTCTTGAACCAAAACGATACGGACTCGTCACCCGTTTGATTCAAAGTTGCCGAAGAGTTGAACTCGGCCCTTGAGCCACCGCTGAAAGCAAGCGCTCCACCGATCTTGCCCGAACTGTTCCAAGTCGGGTTGTTAACCAAAGTTCCGGTGTTGCCTTTGCCTGAAGCATCGCCGACGGTTGTACCGGATCCTTCATCGAACTTCCAGTGGGCTGCTAGTTCGGCAGGCTTTGCAGTTACGCTCATGCTTATTGTCAATGGAACGCTGTTCGGGTTTACGACTCCAATAGGCAGAGTTACTTTTCCTGCTACCGTGAAGGTCTGCGCCGTCGTGGCAGTTGGATCGTAGCTTGCACTATTTACATCCCAATTCACACTGGCATCCACATTTCCCCCATCGGTTACAAGGGCTACTTTTTCGGGCAATCCAAGAGCTGCCGCTGTCTTCGCCGTTCCGATTGGCACTGTTACCGGTGCAGGTACTGTGATACTGCTCAATTTTTTTTCTTGAACCTCTGTCAATTCAAACCAGTTCAATCTCCAAAAACCTGTATTTGCATTCAGCCTTATTTTATGTGAGCCTTCACTCAGTTTGATCGTATCGGAAGAAAAAGTGTCATAATTCCAATTCCCGGTTGAAAATGGGGTTCTCGTTTGAGGTACTCCATCTACCTGGAATTCAACCTCTGCCGGACGCCATGTTGCCACCCTGTAATTTACTTGATAGAATCCCGATTTTGCCACATCTACGTTATATTCCATCCATTCGTCTTTTTCTATACCCATAACCACCCATGCGCGTCCGCCATCATTATTCGGAAAATTTCTAAATACAGAATCCGGTTTTCTCGCATTGTAGTTTTCACCTTCTATCCTTCCTGGCACCGATGCTGAACCAGGCATTACATCTAAAATATTTACATTAAAGCTGGCTGTCTTTCCACCTACAGTCACAGTAATTGGTGCTCCTTCTTTAAGAGTGACACTATCAAAGCCGGTAATATTATCATCCGTTACGTTCTCCACTTTTGTTGTTCCATCGCTGTAAGTGCCTGTCACAACCAGCCCGTCTATATTCACCCCATCTCCCAGCAGGTAATTCAACTTTGTTGGCAGTTTAGTTATTTCGATGCTTTTCAACGTAACGTCAGAAGTCTCATTGGCAATCGCCTTTATCTGATCTGTAGACAAAGCTTGATTGTAAATTCTTGCAGCATCAATACGTCCATTGAAGCTTTGTTTACCGGTACTGTCTGCACCGATATACGTTCCCGTTGTTGGCTTAGAAGGATCTGTTGTATTATTGGTTACCGGTGTGCTCTTGCCATTGATATAAAGCTCCCAGGCTCCGCTTCTTCTTGCCGCAGTAATATTGGTCCATTGTCCTGGAGTCAAAGCAGTCTGCGATCCAAGGATCGTCTGCCCGTTGATCGCAATGGACACCTTATCGCCTTGGTCATGATCCAGCATGATTGAATATCCATTGGTAAGGCCATCTCCGTTAGACAATATTTGTTGCGATCCTGAGGTTGCACCATTCCACTTCACCCAGGTTGTTAGCGTTACATTGTTCTGTTTGTTGGATGCAAGATCTGCACTTGCATAATTACCGTCAGCACCGTTCAGGCTGAGCGAAGCTGAACCTTCCATTTTATCCGTCTTATCATAGGCAACACTTCCATGCAAGGTTGCATTAATCCCATTCTTGATACTGTCGTTGCCATTGTCGTTAAATCCCCACATATGTTTGGGGTTGTTACCATCCATAATTTGGAATTCATCTATGTTTACGCCCGCTGCGTTGCCATCGCTTTGTATGGCGATCTTGTTATTTGGACCCGGATTCAGCTCAACAGGTACCGCCAATTCGTTATACGAGCTCATGCTTCCGGTAGTCGGAAAGCTGAGCGTCTGTACTTTGGCCCCATTTACATATATTCCCTTGGTAGCATTGGTAGCATCGGTAGCATACCTTATTTTCAATATTTTATTGCCGCCAGAAGCTCCTCCGTCAACCTTGATCGACTCGATATATGCGCTTCCATGGTTCATATTCACATACTTGCCGCTGGACGAATTTATGTCGTCGCCAGAGGTTGCATATGCGAACACACTATCCTCGGCTTCATACATGCCGGTTGTATTTGGGTGCAGACTCACAGTACCTTCCCATATGGTTTTTTGTGTAGTTATATCCCTTCCCTTTATATGTACCTTGTCTTTATATACATCAAACATCATAGCTTGACTATTTAAAACGGCACCGTCTCTTAATGCAGTGAATTTATCCGCGTACATGTTGCCTTGTATCTTAGTATCGTCGTGAAGATGTCCTGTTGTTAAAATAACCTGTGGATATTTTTTAAGGATTTTTCGGAACTCCTGGTCCTGTGTAGTTCTTTGATAATAACCATTCGAAGAATATGACTTGGATACGGTCTGGTGAATAGGCTCATGCAAGAACACAAAAATCGGCTTGTCCGGTTCAGCATTTGCAGCAAGCGTGCTGTCCAACCAGGCTAACTCTTCATCGGACATATACGCATAATAGGACGGTTTCGTATCATACCCTAAAAATATAAAGTCATAGTCTTGTATTTCCCGGTGGTAATACACCTTCTTTTCTGGTATTTCTGCCTTTTCTATAAATCTGTTCTTCGCTACATTATAATCCGACTGCCAATCATATTCATGATTTCCCATTGTATAATACACCGGCGGATGACCTTTTACAGAATCGATAGCCTTTTTTATGGCGTCATATTCACCGCTATCCCCGACATTGGTTATATCCCCGGATAAAACTATTGCACTGGCATTATTATTTTTAGCATCCGTTACAGCTTTAGCCGTTTTACCCGTATCGCTATGCGTGTCGGACATTGACATGAAGCTGAAGATAGGTTCTTCCTTAGTGCTTTCTATCCCTGCTGCATAGCTTTTTCCCTGAAAAGGCACAGCACTAAGGCCTACTAGAATAGCTATCATCGTTAGTGTTAGAATTTTTAACCTTTTAAGAAATAGCATAATTAAACCTCCTGTTATTCTTTGTAATACTCAATATGAAATGGCTGTTTGTCATTTTGCTTAGCCCGTTAAGGGGTCCCTTAGAGGGGTTGAAAATCAGGATTTTATATTACTTGATCGCTTAGCGGGAAAAATTCGCGTTTTGACGGCGGGACCCCGTTAACGTCGAATCTTGTTGTCGCTCCATCGTTTTTTTCTTCTTCTTTAGCATGTAGAATATCGTCTGCTACCTTTTCCATTCCGCTCTTTTCATTTTTTCCCCTTTCCTTTTTCCTTTTAATAATTTTGAATAAAAATACGAGGCAATGAACATTAATTTTAAGTAATGCGGTCGTATCCCATGCCAGAAAGAAGTGTATCATTGTTCGAAATGTTTAATAAATTCCAAAAATCTGTATACCGTGTTAAGTAAAACTTAAAATGACCTTTAGATACTACCAGCAATGCAATTTAATCTTTTTGCCCCAGAACCCATTTACGAAACTTTTACATTTGATTTACTCTCTATTAAAATTTGTCACTTACAATTTAGTAAAAAAGCAAGTTTGATTCTGAAGGGTGTGAATTTAAAATAAAGTTCTGCAGTTTGTAATAAAGTTCACCGTTTATCAACCCGATTGGTGGAACCGGGCTAAAAATAAATGGAATTCTCGTCTATACAACCGTACCGATTCGGACAAAAGTGAGTGCTGAACTTTTAGATACAGGAGAAATTTCATTGCAATCTAAATTCACCCTGTGCATGAAAGGACTCGATGGGATTATGGTCAGATTTTCGAATCTTCTTTTTTAAAATTAAAATCAAGTGTAGAATTTATGAAAATATAATAATGTAATCTGCTTAAGTTGAGGTGAATGATGAATTTTGAACAAATGGAGCATATTGTAAATGTTGCAAACGAGATGTCAATATCAAAAGCAGCAGAAAAATTATTTATTTCATCTTCAGGGATGAGTCAATCTATTACCCAATTAGAAAATGAGCTTGGTATAAAAATCTTTAACCGATCAAAACAAGGAGTTACTCCTACTTTTGAAGGTAAAATCGTAATTTCTAAAGCAATGACTTTACTAAACACTATTAAAGAACTAAATAAAGAAATTTTTGAGTTAAAAAATAGCAATCAAACTCATTTAAAAATCTTAACTGCTCCTTCCTTTACTTTTATACTTCAAGAAACAATGGTAAAGCTTATTTCGGAAAATAACGATATTACATTCGAATTAATAGAGCAAAACCCTACAGAAATTATTCAGAATTTCAACAAGGAAAATTATGACATCGCTTTAATTCCCGCTTCTTTAGAAGAGTTAAAAAAAGAAAAAAATATTCTTTTTGAACATATTCATACAGGGCATATTTGTATAGCGGTTGGTAAAAATTCACCTTTTTATCATCATGATTATGTAACACTTTGTGCATTAAAAGATTCAAAATTAGTGATGTATAATTCATCTGACTATAAAAAGGTATTAAAATTAACAAAACCGAATTTAAATCAAGTGTTAGTTAGTTCGAATAGCAACAGCCTTCTTTATAAGCTGGTAACAGAAAGTCAAGCCATCTTGTATCTGCATGATTTTTCTATTAAAAAAAGTTCAATGGTTATGAATGGGGATATAAAAATTATTCCATTAAAGGAAGAAAAACATTTTCCAGTTGATTTCTGGCTTATTTATTTAGAAACGAAAAATTTAACGAAAGTAACTAAGGAATTTATGAATGCCTTTTTAGATAATTTTAAAAAATGCATTTAATTTATAGAGAGGTAAAGAATCCGTATAACAGGTCTGAAGAGGTAATGTCTCGAAAACAATATTTTCGATTCTATTATAACCACCGTTTTTAGAGCAAAAATAAGAGACTGAGCCCTTGCAAATATAGAACTCAGTCTCTTATTTTTGCACGGACGCGTTCCCCTATCGTAGTTCACTTATGGTTATGGAGCAGAGCAGGCTTTCCGGAACTTGTAATCTCAAAATAAAGTGAAAAAACGAAGGAGTTTATCCCTTCGTTTTTATGTTAAGAGTAGAACTGATTTTATTTATTTGGCATCGTAGCTATATATTTCTTAACTACTTCATATACATATTCTTGATTTGCCGCTGCGGTATTGGGGTTGTATTTTCCGCCGTTTACTTTATTGTTAGATAATACTCGAATCCCTAAGAATGGTACATCATAAGCTTTTGCGATTTGCGCTGCGGCAGCACCTTCCATTTCTTCTACAGATGTACCGTATTTTGTATGGAACCACTTAATTCTATCAACTTCATTATTCCAAACGTCTGCTGAACCTATAGTACCTTCAACTACTTTACCTTTTGTATACTTATCTTTTACTGCATTAGCTGCTGCAAGTAAGTCTTTATCTCCCTCATAGTAATGGATTTTTTCAGCATTAGGGTCTTCGCCTGCACTTCCTTCAGAAGCCATTAAGTCCATAGGTTTCCACGTAGTTGGATCAATTCCTTGGCTTTCATCCTTATTTCCTGTTTTTAATGAACCTAGGTTTACAGTTCTTTGTCCTAAAACAATATCAAATACGTTTAAATTAGGATCATGTCCACCTGATGTTCCTTGGTTAATAATCGCTATAGGCTTATATTTTTCAATAGCCACTGCTGTAGCGGCTGCTGTATTTTCCATTCCTTTACCTGTTTTCTCAACGATTACAGGATAGTTGTCTACAGTTCCTTTATAAAATACAAAAGCTCCAGATTTTTCCTCTTTGACATTTTTTAACCTTTTTGCAAATTTTTCAGCTTCTATTGGCATTGGACCTTGAATTAAGATAGGTTTTTGATTACTTTTTGCCTCAGTTACTTGTTTTGAACTAGCATTACATCCTGCAAGTATTGAGAATGACAATGCGATAGTAGTTGCTAGAGAAGCATATTTTTTTAACATGTTGTTCTTCATAAATAATCTCTCCCTTTTCTCTTGTTGTTTGATACACTCGAGGTTTTGGTCCAAAGAAAAAAGTTCTAGAAATTGTAGAAGAATCTCTACTTTCTAGAACTACGGTAGTCAAAGTTAATTAAGCAAAAAATGAGGCGAATGCTAAATTATAGAACGGTAGCGGCTCAATACACCGAACGACCGAATACTTTAACCCGTAGTCCAGTTCTTTCATTGGGAACTAGGTAGAAACGCTCGGACCATATTACCGAGTATATACGAGTGATGATATTTAAGATTATTACATTGGTAATATAACAAACTTTTAGTGAATACGCAATGAAAACATGAACATTTTTTTCTAATACTCAATAAACGTTCGCTTTTATCGATATAACAGATAGAAGGTTTTGTTTCTTAATGGATTCGGTCGTAAAAAACTTAAAATCCGCATACTAGAATTAGCTCATTAATCAAAAATAGGAAGTAATTACCCTTTTCAGTTTATCTCTGTACTGGGTATTAGTAGGATGAAAAGCGACAAAATAGATTATTGGACAAGTTGTCTATTAGTTAACTAGTCATATAGAATTTCTTTGTAAGAAAACCTTAAAACAATGATTTCAGAAAAGAACCCTAAGCTCAAAAGCTTAGGGTTCTTTTTTATTACATTAAAAAGGCAGTTGTCTAACCTACTCAATCCTAGCCATTTACTTATCTATTTTCCAAATCTCTTGCGATATCCGCATTTTCTACATAGTTCCTCTACTGCCTCTCTTCGTGAAAATCCATCTACAAGGTTTTTTGCTCGCTCCCCTTCGATAATATCAGAAAATGAGGCATCGTTAATATTTCCAAGGTTGATAATGCCCTCACCATCTAAACAGCAAGGGATTACAGTTCCATTTGCTAAAATACCTGCTTGATTTCGAAGGCCATAACAGAAGCCCTTTCCATCGTCCTCTTCTTCATGTAATGCAGGCCACTGGAATTCGTAATCTTGATTGATGAAAATGCGATCAGCAATCTTCACGCCGCTTCCTGGTGTGACCTTCTCTTCAATTTTGTACGGTAAATCAAATTCGTTCTCAATGATTTCTAGTAATTGTCTGTTTCGTTGTATTTCCACATTCGTCTTATTGTCTTGTGTGAGATTCCATAATCTCAGTGAAACAATCAATTCCGATTGGCTCGTCGCTTCTTTAATAAAAGAAAGTATGCTCCTCACATATCCTTCCTTATCTGTAGAGCCCTCATGACCATCAAAACTATGAAGTGAAAAGTTCATCTGTCTGAGTGCAGGTTTATTTAATAACCTGTCCCTCTTTTTATTAATTAATGTTCCGTTAGTTGTAATATTAACTTTAAACCCTTTTTCATGACATAAGTCTAACAATTGATCTATTTTAGGATGAAGCAGCGGCTCACCTTTTACATGTAAATAAATATAGTCTGTGTGAGGTTTAATTTGGTCTAATCTCTTAGAAAAATCCTCCACAGAAATGAATTGCTTCTGCCGTTCTGTTGGGGGACAAAAGCTGCACGCGAGATTACATACGCTAGTAATCTCTAAGTAAAACTTCTTAAACTTTTTCAATCTCAATTCCTCACTTCTTTGACTACTTAGAACAGGATAAAATATTGTTCTATCACTATTACAGCATAATTTTTCATAAATGGAAACATACTTATTCAAGGAAACTACTGTTACTATTTTCTTTGTTTGGAAGAATGGAATTGTATTTTGATCCTCACTTATTCTGCTACAAAAAATAAAATAATGATTTCAATAAAGTGAAACTTTAATCAGTGGGGGTTTTCTTCATCCCCCACTGATTATTAGTTGAACCAATCGGGCTTTTGCGGGATTAAAAAACTACCCACCCGTTAAAGTGGATAGCCCCCTTTTATTTAATTGCCTCATGAACCTTTAACTGCTTCCCTTTTATCGTTGTGTTTTTCATTACTTTTAAAACAAGTGGTCCTTTTCCGTTTAGAATATCAACATAAGAAACATTATCCTGTATCGTAATAATCCCTATATCATCCGCTGTAACACCTGGAATTTTGGCAATTGTACCAACAAAATCCACTGCTCGGATTTTCTTTTTCTTCCCACCATTAAAGTAAAGCTTCATGATTCCCTTATTTAGACTCGCACTTTTATCTTTTTTAATCATTGGCTTAGCATTTATTTTTTCTTCAAATGCCGCCTTTCTTTTTGTAACTTCTTCTTTTAAAGGTGCATCTATTTTTAAAATTTCAAAACCGATATACTCTTCGATTTCTGCTAGAAATCTCTCTTCATACGGAGTTACAAATGTAATTGCTTTTCCGCTATTACCAGCACGCCCTGTTCTTCCTGTACGGTGTACGTAACTTTCTTTTTCTAATGGAATATCATAATTGATGACGTGGGTAATATTCTCAATATCAATTCCTCGTGCTGCTACATCTGTCGCTACTAAATAGCGGAATTTCCCTTTTTTAAAGTCATTCATTACTGCAAACCGATCTTCTTGCACCATACCACCATGAATTTTATCACAAGGATAGCCAGAACGTTTTAGCTGTCTAAATACATCATCTACATTTTCTTGCGTACGACAGAAAATAATGCAACTATCTGGATTTTCAATAGTTGTTATATCTTTCAGAAGAGAGAACTTCTCTTCTTCCCTCACTTCTAAAAGACTATGTTCAATTTTATCTGTCGTAATACCAGATGCTTTAATCTCGATGTTGATTGGTGATTCCATATATGTGCGAGACAAATTTTCAACATCTTCTGGTAATGTCGCAGAAAATAGCATCGTCATTCGGTTCGTAGGTAGTTCGTCAATAATTGCTTCTACTTGATCGATAAAGCCCATATTTAACATTTCATCTGCCTCATCAATCACCAAATACTTCAAACACTCTAACGAGAAAGTCCCTTTTTCAATATGATCTAATACACGTCCAGGAGTGCCGACAACAATATGTGTCTTTTGCTTTAGTTCTAATTTTTGACGCGCAAATGGAGATTTTCCGTAAACCGCAGTTGCTTTAATACGCTTAAATCTGCCTATATTCGTAATATCTTCTTTTACCTGCGCAGCAAGTTCCCTTGTTGGTGTAAGGATTAACGCCTGCGGCTTATTTTCTTCCCACTCAACCATTTCACAAAGCGGAATCCCAAAAGAAGCTGTCTTACCGCTTCCTGTTTGTGATTTTACAACAAGATCTTTCTTTTCTAATGCAATCGGGATGACTTTCTCTTGCACTTCTGTTGGCTTTTCATATTGTAAGCTAACAAGTGCTCTTATAATTTCCTTACTCAATGCGTAATTGTTAAAACTTTGTGGACTCATGTACTAACCTCATTTTGTTATATATTCTTTTATGTATTTTTCACCATTGTATGAATACCATATGCATAATTCCATTTTTTCTATGGAGTTTTAATTTCTCCTTGGTATCATAAACTCGAAATCCAAGTTCCAGCATCTGCAATATTCTTAAATGTTCTAAAATAACAGCAACTCTTATATGATAGTTTATGTATTTTTGCAACATCATTCCTGCTAGACCTGTTTTCAGATTGAAGAAGTCTTCCGAAAATGCATCAACGTAGAGCATTAATAAGTATACGTTATTTTCAACACATATGCCTACAAATCTAACACATCTTTTTCTGAACAAATTTGTCTCTCAACAGAAACACATTCAATATATTTTTTGTAGCCAAAGATCTCGATCATCTACCATAAAAAGTCTACGTCATTTATGCTACCACCGATACTAATCTACATAAGATTTTAATAAGCCCTTGAAAATCTTATGTGAAACCAATATTCTAATACTATTAACTCTCTACTTAAGGTTGTGTTTAACATGCGTATTAATAAGTACATTAGTGAATCCGGAAAAGCATCTAGACGCGGTGCAGATAAATTAGTCAATGAAGGAAGAGTCACGATAAATGGAAAGGTTGCGAAAATAGGCAGCCAAGTCGAGCCTGGGGATGATGTTCGTGTAAACGGTAACCCAATACGGATGGCAAGAAATTATGTTTATATTGCCTTAAATAAACCCGTAGGTATTACGAGTACAACAGAAAAAAATGTTAAGGGTAATATTGTTGATTTAGTCAATCATCCATTAAGAGTTTTTAATATCGGGCGACTAGATAAAGATTCAGATGGCTTAATACTCCTTACGAACGACGGTGATATAGTCAATGAAATTTTACGTGCTGAAAATAAGCATGAGAAAGAATACATTGTTACAGTAGACAAGCCGATTACTCCTGAATTTTTAAAACGAATGGCTGAAGGTGTAAAAATTTTAGGTACGAAAACGCTGCCTTGTAAGATGGAACAACTTTCTAAATATGTTTTTCAAATCACTTTAACACAAGGACTAAATCGTCAAATTCGTCGCATGTGTGAAGTGCTTGGATACGATGTTTATAGACTACAGCGAACTCGAATTATGAATATTCATTTAGGTAATCTACCCGTTGGACAATGGAGAGACTTATCTAAAAAAGAGCGCAATCGATTATTCCAAGACTTGAACTATGAGCCAAAGGAATGGTAAAAAAGATGGACCAAAACAGTAAGAAACTGTTTTGGTCCATCTTTTTTTACTGTACACGTTTTGCGTGGCACTCGTTTTCCTATCTATTTTCCAAATCGTTTGCGATATCCGTATTTTCTACATAGTTCCTCTACTGCCACTCTTGATTTAAGTCAATGACCAGTCATAATCTTCCCATTAAAATGAAAGTTAACAATGTAATATAGGGGGTTATCTTATGGCTATCACAGTAAAAGAACGATCGGATCAGCGAAAATCCGCTCTGACTGCTGGCACATCACTTATCATCATGACACTTGCTGCATTTTTTTCCTATGGCTTTGCCCATGAAAGCCTTGTTGTGCAGGGCGATGCCGGCGCCACATTTCACAACATCATGTCATCAAATATCCTTTTCAAGGCCGAAATCTTTGGTTGGATCATCATCCTTATAAGTGACATTGTTGTCGCCTGGGCTTTCTATATCTTCCTGAATCCCATTCATAAAAACCTTTCATTGCTCGGTGCGTGGCTTCGTCTTACCTATGCGACTATATTGGGAATTGCCATACTGAATTTAATATTTGCGCTACTTCTCACGAAAAATAAAGACTATTTATCATTATTTACAACCGATCAACTTCAAGCACAGATGATGCTATTTTTAGACGCATTTGAATCTATTTGGTCTATTGGTTTAATCATTTTTGGTGGGCATCTCATGATTGTGGGCTACTTAGCTTTTAAATCAGACAGCATACCGAAAGTTATTAGCATCTTATTGTTGCTTGCTTCAATAGGCTACATTATCATTCACCTATGCAATACATTTCTTCCAGAATATGATGAGGTAATTTCCATACTTAACTTTGTATTTACTGTACCAATGATTGTAGGAGAATTGGGCTTTGGTATATGGTTGCTGCTTAGAGGAGGAAAAGTCCATAAAAGTGTATGACAACTTCCTAAAAATTATTTTCATAGATTCGTTTCTTAATTCTACTTAATGACTCCGGGGTAATACCAAGATAACTTGCTAACTGATGTTGGGGTACACGGTCGACTAAATGAGGTCGTTTCTGTAATAGTGCTTTGTAGCGTTCTTCAGGTGTAGATGCAATAAATGCAGCCATTTCATCTTGCATGTCACCTAGTTTTTCCTCAATCATCTTGCGTGTCATTGTTTCCAATTGTGTATATTTGTTATACATGTCCTTTTCGGTATCAATGTCACCAACGACCAATATACAGTCTTCTACACAAGTTAAAGAATACGCCGATGACTTGTCTTGTTTATGCTGATTGAAATTGGCAATTGCTTGTTCTTCTGTGTAGAAATTAGATGTAACCTCTTTTCCCGTTTCATCTATAGAATACTGCCTAACACACCCCTTCAATACGAAATAACATTTAGTAGGAGCATCTCCTTGTCTAAGGAGCATTGTTCCTTTTTTATATTCTTCAATAAGTATATCTTTAACGATTGCTTGTTGTTCCTCTTCGTTCAACGTTGTAAATTTAGTCAAATACTTCAGTAATATTTTTTCCATTTTGCTTTCCATTCAACTCCTTTGATTGAAACTCATCTTAAATAGAACGGTTCATAAAAAACGCTATCCTTTTTATACATTTCTATAAAAAGAATAGCGCTTTTTTCATAATTTAAAAAGTTACTTTAATGTCTTTTTTACAAACAAAATAAAAAGCAACAGGCTAATAAACCCAGATACAGCACAAACAATAAATAGCATTTGATATCCCATGAGCTGTGAAACAAGTCCTAGAATCATAGAGCCTAAACCAATCCCTAAATCAAAAGCAGTAAAGAATGTAGCGTTCGCTACACCTCTTTTCTCTGGTGGAGCTAATCGTATAGTTACTACTTGAAGAGCCGGTTGTGCTGATCCGAATCCGATTCCGTACAAAATAGCTGTAATAACGAGTCCAACAAGCCCTTTTGTCATTGCTAGGACGAATAGTGCAATTATCATTATAAAAAGCGCAGGAATAATAATGACTCCTTCTCCATGTTTATCGGATATTTTCCCTGCAATCGGTCTAATTACTATAAGTGTAACAGCATAAACTAAGAAAAAAGTACCGGCATTTACTTGAATTTTTGCTGCAAACAGTGGTAAAAATGTTGTAATGCCACCAAAAGTAAGGGATAGGAAAAATGTAACAATAGCGATTGGTAAAACTGTTTTTTCAAAAAATGATATTGGTTGTTTTGATGTATTCTGAACCGCTGGTATTTTTGTACCAAATGCAAGTATGAATGCCATAATTGCTAATGCTGTGCATAGAAGGAATAGATAGTGAAATGAAAATGATTTTACTACCCAAAGACCTACTATTGGTCCTAAAGCCATACCTAAAGTCGATGCAAGTCCATACCATCCCATTCCTTCTCCGCGACGCGATGGTGGAATCACATCAGTTATAGCTGTTCCGCTCGAAGTTGTAGCAATTGCCCAGCTCATTCCATGGACGATACGTAATACCACTAAAAATATAACTCCTGTTACCCAATCATAAAAATACATTGTAATTGCAAAAAAGAGTAGTCCGCTTATTAAAAATACGCGCCTGCCATATCGATCCATTAATCCTCCAACAATAGGACGTAAAATGACTGCCGATATTGTAAACACTCCAATAATAAATCCAACTTGAGATTCACTTCCACCTAATTGTTTAATAAACATAGGCAGTGTTGGCATTAGTAAATAAAATCCACCAAATAGGAATAATGCTGTAATTGTCAGCATTATATAATTCTTTGTCCATAAACGTTCCATTGTAATGTAATCCTGCTTTCTATCATTTAATAAATTGAGAATGTTCTTACCGCCCAAAAGTAGCAAGATAAGCAAATAAAAAAGCAGTACCACCGCTATAGAAGTGTTGGTACTGCCATATTGAGTGCCAAGTGTTTTGTTAATTAGAACGTACTTGCTACTTTAACAGCCTTTTCAAGCCCTGCAGCAATAATTTCTTCTGCTCTATCTGGGAATTTGTTGTGCCCCTCAATTACTACCTTCTCCATATCTTTTACACCGAAGAAGCCCATCATACTTGCTACATATTTAACAGCCATTTCCATTTCAGCTGCTGGTCCTTCAGAATATACACCGCCACTTGCGTTTAATAATGCAATTTTCTTATCACCAATAAGACCAACTGGGCCTTCTGACGTATATTTAAATGTTTTACCTGCACGGTTTAAGTAATCAATATACGTGTGTAGTACAGCTGGGATTGTTAAGTTCCATAACGGGAAACCAAATACAACTTTATCAGCTGCAAGGAATTGATCTAAATATTTATCAGCAACAGATACAGCCTTTGCTTCTTCTACTGTTAAATCAAGTCCTCTACTAGCCTTAAATGTGCCGTTAATCATATCTACTCCTACATACGGCAATTCTTCATTATATAAATCAAGCTCTACCACTGTATCATTTGGATGTGATTCTTTATAGCTTGCTAAGAAAGCCTCATATAATTTCACGCTAACCGCTTGGTCTGCTGGACGATTGTTTGCTTTTACAAATAAAACTGTTGTCATTTTCTGTTCCCCCTATTTCCTTCAAAACGTAAGAATATAGTCAATTTGATTGACTATATTCTGTATAGTACAATAAAATGTAATTATAGTCAACTTAATTGACCTTATTTAAGGAGGTTTTATACATGAATCATCAAGATCAAGTATTTAGTAAATTGGATCTTACATCACTTTTGTCATTATCTTATAGTACATTGATTTATGAACTACATGACAGATTAAGTGAGTTGGGGTTTGGAGATATTAGACCTGCACATGGTTTTATGTTTAAACATATCATTCCTAATGGAGCAACAGGTATAGAATTAGCTGAACACTTAGGAATTACAAAGCAAGCTGTGAGTAAGATGGTGGATTATCTTGAGAAAAGTGGTTATGTAGTACGCAAAGCTCATCCCACTGATAAGAGAGGGAAAATAATTGTTTTGACCGAACGTGGTTGGTTAGTAATGAAAACAAAAGACGAGATAATAGCTGAGATAGAACAGCACTGGGTCGAAAACATAGGTGCTAAACGAATGCAGATGCTCAAAGAAGATCTAACAAATTTAATTTATGAAGCAAATGAAGGTAAATTATCATCGAGATTACGACCTGTCTGGTAAATATAGAGTTTAAACAGAGGACTAATCGTGCGCCTATTAACTTAAGAAACAGATAATTTCTTTAAACGATATAGAAAAATTAAAACGTTTATATCAAAAACATTTGCTCTTGATGAAGCTCCAAAAGCCCACGAATTCAGTCAGCGTGGACATGGTCGTGGACGAATTGTACTTCATATTGTTGATTAATGTTGAGTTAGAATATTTTAAAGCCGATCCTTCATCAGTGTGCAGGAAATCGGCTTTTTCTGTATAAAAAATTGTTTAAATGAAATCGTGTTCATTAAATGAATGGCTGAGCATAAATATTTTAATTGTTACACCTTATATGCTACGTTTATAAATGAATACTGAGCAAGGGAGATGGTGAAATGTCTGTTGATAAACAAAACAAAGTAAAGATAATGCACCGTAACACCCATGAAAATAACACATACCTTTTTTTAAATAGTCTCGCTTCTATTCTTGTAAGTGGTGAAGATACTAATGGAGAATTTTGTGTAATTCATACTTCTAGTAAGAAAAGTGATGGTCCTCCGTTACATGTTCATGAAAAAGAAGATGAAACATTTTTCGTGTTAGAAGGAGAAATCACATTTTTCGTGGGCGATGAGATTATCTCAGCAAAAGCCGGCGATTATGTATTTGCCCCACGCGGTATTCCCCATACACTTAAAATTACTTCAGATACAGCTAAATGCCTGGTTACTGCATACCCTTCAGGTTTTGATAGTTTTATAAAAGACTTAGGTGTACCTTATCGAGATGGAATGAAAATACCTGAAGGTCCTCCTCCTCTAGAAGTATTACAAAAGCTTATTAAGACTTCAGAAAAGTATAATATTTCTTATCCAAACTTAACTCTTTAAAAGATCGTGGCACATCCGAATGTAATAGTGTCCACTATCCTACGCTCAATCAATCTCACTTTACACATTTCGCAATTCTTTTACTATTTTTAATCCAACATCAAATACATCATCGAGGACAAATGATAAAAGCGGGTTTAATGGTTCCTGGTATTTATAGTCCATCGAAAGATAAATGGGCTAACATAGGTATGGAAGCTCCTAAAATGTAATAATATTCTGAAGGGGAAGAGTGTATTTTGTTTCTTTTTTTATCATATCTGGCGAGAAGACCCTCACCTCAAGCGCGAAGCTGTAGGTGGGGGTAGTTCAATTTAAAGCTACAGTCATACAACTACCCAAATTTTTGTCGTCCGACATCAAAATGTTAGCTTGATAGTGATGTGGCGCTACCCCTTGTAATAATCAGACTTTGTCAAACCATAAACAACAGTATCTTCATGAACTCCCCAGTACAAACAGCTCTGTTTAAATGTTCCTTCATGTTTCAATCCTAATTTTTGCATGACTTTAATAGAGGCAGGATTTTTCGTGAAGGCATCAGCATAAATACGATTTAGACTTAATTCTTCAAATGCGTACTTAACGATGACTTTCCCCGCTTCTGTACAATACCCTTTATCCCAGTATGATTTACCTACCCAATAGCCCAGTTCTCCTTTGTTGTGTTTTTTATTAATAAAAAGATATATACAACCTATAAGCATATTTTGCTCATTAACCATTGCAAAGTGGAAACTGTCCCCTTTATCCATAGCTTTATAAGTGGATGTAATCCACTCTTCTGCCCAGCCATCGGGATATGGATGAGGAATAATTGTAGTAGTTTTTGCCACCTCTTTATCTCCTGCTAATTCTTGAACTTTCGGAGCATCATCTAATTGAAATGGGCGTATTGTTAATCTCTTAGATAAGAACATCGGATATTGCATTTCTTTTTCCCCTTTCTAACCCCATGAATAATTTGGCCATTAAATTAATAACATAAAAAAATCCACAGTTGTTAAAAAGAAAACTGTGGATCTTTTTTTTAAAACAAGCTACTGGCGAACTTTCCCAAAATACATAAGATCCCATATCGCCTTTTCGTTCAGTATTTCCACCACTTCAGCACCTTCAAATCGCTCTAGCTGAACATCACCAATGAATCTCAGATAAGCCCCATCAAAGCCGGACTGTATAGCTGCTTCTTTTATTTTTCCTGTTAATTCATCTATAAATTTTTGGACCACAAGATTTTTCTCTCGTTCAAATGTAATAGTGTAATGATGTATATCATCTTTGTAGTCGTACACAGTTGTGTTTGCTACTGGTTTTCCAGTAACAGGGTCTACATACTTATTACATGCCGTGAAACGAACGTTTCTTTCGTTATCAACGATAATCTCATTCTCTTTAGCCAGCATGAAAATAGGGAATGCTTCGTATCCGTACTTTTGTTCAGCCGTAATAAATGAAGCGATCACTGTATAATCCCCAATTTGTGCACGCGCCCAATACCAGTTATTCATAAGCTCCATCATGGGAGTATTCCCCCAGTTATGATCGTGGTATCCAGTACCAGTATAATGCTGAATAGTATTATCTATTTTTATGTCTGCTTCTACGATTCCATAGGGAACAGATGGTAACCAGGCAAAATACTTCTCTTCACCGTTTCCATAGAACCAATGACCAGTTTCTGGCCTCCAAGAGGGAACCGCACCTTTAATCGTGATATCAGCTAAGACATCCTCAATTTCGATATGGATTTGATAAGTATTTAAATCACCTTTGAAGATGTTTGGTCCAATACGAACTTCACATTGATCGTTAGATGCGAAAAAGTCTTGCTCCGAAGTCTGATAAATTTTTTTAATAGTACGTCCATCAGAAAGATCAAGATTAAAAGTAACAAAAGGAGTAAGTGGTTTGTTACTTTCAATATATGGTTTTGTAAAGAATACAATCACCAGTTTTGAACCATCATTCAAATGAGCATCGAAGTACCACCATTCATAAGTCCCTTCACTTCCATCCGTACGCATACCGTCTTCCCATTTTTCTATTTGTCCTTTTTTAAGACCTAATTTCTTGTAATGTTCTGGTGTTGATCCTAATACAGCGTTCATGGTTTTCATGCTCATCGCTATCTCCTCCTAAAAAATCATATGATTCACATACCATAATTTAATTTTTAGAAGATAATTTTATTTGATTACTAATTAACAAATTATAAATTCTAAGCAATTCCGTTACTTCAGAATCGAGCAATGCTTCAAATATTTCATTCAGGATTTATTTGGCATGCGTATTTTTAAAATATCTGTAAAAGGTAATGACAAACTACTTAGAAAACCTTAACTTTTATATACATGTACTTAAACAAACGGATGGTGTTCTTACTAGCAATGAAATGTATTCATTTTCCCAAGTTTATTAAAACACCATCCTCCCCTACTTTTTGTTTAAAAAGTAGGGGGGATTTTTTGAAGGTTTTGTTTTTTTCTCAAAGCACTACATTGTAAATATAAGTTGAAATCTTCGACAATCACGCCCGATTGCCAAAGATCAATCATGTTTTTCCGATCTTCTTAAGTTAAGAGAAGCGATTTACCGGTAATTATTATGGATTGGTTGAAACAAATCTTCTTGAGCAGTCCGAACGACAGAAAAATTATCAACATTGTAATGACCATGAAGTATTTCATTATGATGACTTATTATCTGTTCGGCAGATAAGGTCGAAGAATCTGTCGTCGAATGACCATCCCCAACTAAAGTAACATCAAAATGATTCACCGTTGCCGTTCTAACCGCTGTGTCAATACAGTGTTCTGTTTTACATCCCATAATAACAAGATGCTCAATCTCATTGTCCTTTAAAAAATCCATTAATGGCGTACCATAAAACGAATTTGTAGCCGCTTTATCAAATATTTTTGCAGTGGTTGGCACCTTTAATTTTGGGTGTATTTGGAACCCTGGACCTTTGCCGTCAGCAACATCTATATCCCTTATAAAGACGATTAAAATTTGTGATTCTAATGCTTTATTAATAACAAAATTAATATTATCTAATAATACGTCTTTATTCCGTACACTTTTGCTTTTATCATTTCCATCAACTAATTCTTGTTGAACATCAATAATAAGCAACGCTTGTTTCAATAGAAAAACTCCCTTTTATTATAATTTTTATACATGTTCCCCAAACCGTTCTTCATTTTCATGTTCATCATATCGCCCCCCTTTATCTTCTAAACCTATTTCGTTATAGAACCGTAACATCCTCTTTTTCAATCTAGTATGATTTCAAGACTTTTTCCCTTTTATTACTATCGAAAAGAATCGAAACAAAAAGTAAAAGCGCTTGCATAATTAAAAATCCGAGTTATAATACTTGTATACAAGTATACTTGATTAACATGAGGTGAAGTTATGACGGAATCAATGGAATTTCTTTATCCTGAAAAATGGCTTTCAAAAGCTTCTACTGGTGATCGTGTTGCAAGCGAACTAAGAATGCGTATTATTGCAGGTAAATTTGAAAGCGGTACCATTCTATCGGAAAATAAACTAGCTGCCGATTTTTCTGTAAGTCGGTCACCCGTTCGTGAAGCATTGAAAGTACTAGCATCTGAAAATATCATTCGCTTAGAAAGAATGGGTGCAGTTGTCATTGGTTTAACCGAAAAAGACATCGAAGAAATATATGATGTCCGTTTACTTATAGAAACGTTTATCTTTGAGCGACTTGTAAAGATGGATACGAATGAGTTAGTAAGAGAACTAAATAAAATTATGGAAATGATGAAAATCGCCATTAAATATCATGATGCTGATGAGTTTTCTTATCAAGATATCTTATTCCATGAAACGATTATTCGCACCATTGAGCATTCCTACATCCTGATGATTTGGAATAATTTAAAACCTGTTATGGAAAGCTTAATTCTTTTATCAATGCGTACCCGTTTCAAAGAAAAGTACGAAGACTTTGAACGGATTATCAAAAATCATGAGCTTTATATAAAAGCAATCGAATCAAAAGATCGAACCCTCATGATTAAGGCCTTACATCAAAACTTTGATGATGTTCAAGGGAAAGTTGAAGACCTCTGGATGTCACAACAAATGTTATCTAAAGGAGTAGAGCAAGAACATGAGTAGCTATATGTTAGGTATAGATATCGGTACAACAAGTACCAAAGCAGTATTATTTACTGAAAAAGGCGAAGTCATCCAAACAGAGAATATTGGTTACCCACTTCGCACACCGGATATATCCACAGCGGAACAAGATCCAGAAGAGATTTTCCAAGCTGTTTTGCAAGCAATTTCAAATATAACGAAACATCATTCAGATAAAAAACCATCGTTTATTTCATTTAGCAGCGCCATGCATAGTGTCATTGCCATGGATGAAAATGACCAGCCGCTGACACCTTGTATCACTTGGGCAGATAATCGCAGTGAGGCATGGGCACATAAAATTAAAAATGAACTAAATGGCCATGAAGTTTATAGACGAACAGGAACACCCATTCACCCTATGTCACCATTAAGTAAAATTACTTGGATTGTGAATGACCATCCTGAAATCGCTGTTAAAACGAAAAAATATATCGGAATAAAAGAATATATCTTTAAAAAATTCTTTGATCAATATGTTGTCGACCATTCCCTCGCTTCATGCATGGGGATGATGAATCTACAAACGCTAGATTGGGATGAAGAAGCTTTAAAAATTGCTGGTGTAACACCTGCTCAATTATCTGAGCTCGTACCAACCACTACGATATTTAGCAACTGCAATCCGGATTTAGCCAAAAAGATTGGAATCGATCCACAAACACCATTTGTCATTGGTGCCAGTGATGGAGTGCTTTCGAATCTAGGTGTGAATGCAATTAAAAAAGGTGAGATTGCGGTCACAATAGGGACAAGTGGTGCCATTCGAACCATCATTGACAAGCCGCAAACAGATAAAAAAGGAAGAATATTCTGTTATGCCCTAACGGAAAAGCATTGGGTAATTGGTGGGCCGGTAAACAATGGCGGAATGGTCCTTCGCTGGATTCGCGATGAACTTGCTTCATCAGAAGTAGAAACTGCAAAAAGACTAGGAATTGATCCATACGATGTATTAACCAAAATTGCTGAACGTGTGCGACCTGGTGCAGACGGATTATTATTCCATCCATACCTCGCAGGTGAACGTGCGCCATTATGGAATCCAGATGTACGTGGCTCATTCTTCGGTTTAACGATGTCACATAAGAAGGAACATATGATTCGTGCAGCCTTAGAAGGCGTTATTTATAATTTATATACTGTATTTTTAGCATTAACTGAATGCATGGACAGTCCTGTGACCCGTATTCAAGCAACAGGAGGCTTCGCAAGGTCTGACGTTTGGCGACAAATGATGTCCGATATTTTCGCATCTGAGGTCGTTGTTCCAAAAAGCTACGAAAGCTCCTGTCTAGGTGCATGTATATTAGGTCTCTATGCTACAGGAAAAATTGATTCTTTTGAAATCGTTTCCGAAATGGTTGGCAGCACCTACAAACACACACCGAAAGAAGAAGCAACAAAAGAATACAGACAATTACTGCCGATATTTATTAACTTATCTAGAGCATTAGAAGAAGATTATACACGAATTGCTAATTATCAAAGAAATTTAATAAAGTAAAACTTTCATCAGTGATCCCCCACTTTCTCGTCTCTCATTGAAATTTGAGGTTGGGGATTACTGCAAAAAAATAGGGGATAAACACAAATACAGCTAATATTAGGGGGAAATTACGATGCCATTAGTCATTGTAGCAATTGGGATTTTAGCATTACTTTTACTGATAATGCGCTTTAAATTAAATACATTTATTTCATTAATCATTGTATCGTTCGGCGTTGCTTTAGCACTTGGAATGCCGCCAGAAAAAATTGTTAAAACCATTGAAGCAGGATTAGGCGGAACACTTGGCCATTTAGCACTCGTTTTTGGACTTGGTGCGATGTTAGGTAAGTTGCTCTCAGATTCTGGGGGCGCACAACGCATTGCCATGACTCTTGTGAACAAATTTGGTAAAAAGAACATTCAATGGGCTGTCGTGACTGCCTCATTTATTATCGGTATTGCATTATTTTTTGAAGTAGGATTAGTATTATTAATTCCGATTGTATTTGCCATTTCAAGAGAATTAAAAGTTTCCATCTTGTATCTCGGTATTCCGATGGCAGCAGCTTTATCTGTAACACACGGATTTTTACCGCCACACCCAGGACCAACCGCTATTGCTGGTGAATTGCATGCAAACATTGGTGAAGTATTACTTTATGGTTTTATGATAGCGGTTCCAACAGTTATTTTAGCTGGACCTGTATTTACTAAAATTGCGAAAAAGCTAGTACCTGAAGCATTCAACAAAACTGGTAATATAAAATCTCTAGGTGAACAGAAAGTATTTAAACTTGAAGACACACCTGGTTTTGGAATCAGTGTTTTTACCGCTTTACTGCCTGTTATTTTAATGGCAATCGCTACGATTATTACTTTGTTGCAAAAAACAATGGGATTTAAAGATAATAGTTTACTAGCAGCGATCCAGTTTATTGGGAATGCGGATACTGCCATGTTAATATCCTTATTAGTTGCTATCTATACAATGGGATTGGCAAGAAATATTCCAATCAAAAACGTAATGGAATCTTGTACAACAGCGATTTCAAATATCGGGATGATGCTCTTAATCATTGGTGGAGGCGGAGCCTTCAAACAAGTATTAATTGATGGCGGTGTTGGTAACTATGTAGCCGAATTATTCAAAGATACTTCATTATCACCGATCTTGCTTGCATGGATTATTGCTGCTATCTTACGTATTTCCTTAGGATCTGCTACAGTTGCTTCATTAACAACTGTCGGTTTAGTAATTCCGATGTTAGGTAACACAGACGTTAACCTTGCTTTAGTTGTCCTTGCAACAGGAGCTGGTAGTTTAATTGCTTCACACGTGAACGATGCTGGTTTCTGGATGTTCAAAGAATATTTTGGTTTAAGCATGAAAGAAACATTTGCAACATGGACCTTACTTGAAACTATTATTTCCGTATCTGGATTAGGATTTACTTTATTACTAAGCTTATTTGTATAGATCTTTCTAGGCAGTAACCCCCTCACTTAAGTGAGGGGGTTACTGCCTATTAATCTAAGAAAAAGGGGTCCAAAGATATGAGTATTTTTTTCCTTATACGAATTATTGTTTTACAACTCAATCATTCCCCATTTATTCCCTATTAAAAATTTACCTATACGCAATTAAAATAAATTCATATTATATATGACAAGCAATATTTGATTCTTTAAAAAGGAGGCAGTTTACTTGTCATTAAAAAAATTTGTAGATGCCTTACCGATTCCCCCTGTCTTAAAGCCAGAAGGTACTCGTGATGGAATCCCGTTCTATGAGGTAGCGATGAAGCAAGTCAAACAAAAATTACATCGTGATTTGCCGCCAACTACCGTATGGGGTTACAACGGTATGTACCCTGGCCCTACATTCGAAGTAGAAAGAAATCACCCTATTTTTGTAAAATGGAAAAATAAATTACCCTTTGAGCACCTATTGCCCATCGATCACACCGTTCATGGTGCGGAACCAGACAAACCTTCCGTTAGGACAGTTGTCCATTTACATGAAGGTCGGGTTCGTCCGGAAAGTGACGGATATCCTGAGGCATGGTTCACAAGAGATTTTCAAAATGTTGGGCCAAAATTCGTGAATGAAGTTTACTATTATCCAAACTGTCAGCGCCCTGCAACACTTTGGTATCATGATCACGCCCTTGGAATCACTCGTTTGAACGTTTACGCAGGCCTAGCTGGTTTCTATATTCTCAGAGATGAAGAAGAGGAAAAATTGCATCTTCCTAGTGGAGAATTTGAAATTCCGCTGGTCATCCAAGATCGTTCGTTCTATCCTAATGGTGAACTGTTCTATCCATCCCAACCAGGCAATGAACCACCTCCAGCACCACAGCCACCTCCGCCAATAGATCCAACATTACCAAATCCATCAGTTGTCCCAGAGTTTTTTGGCAACACAATCTTAGTCAATGGAAAAGTATGGCCGTATCTTGAGGTTGAGCCACAAAAATACCGATTCCGTATCCTAAATGGCTCCAACTCTCGTTTTTATCGTATACAGTTAAGTTCTGGCCAAAATTTTATCCAAATTGGCACGGACGGGGGACTTTTAGAAAAACCAATCAAAGTATCCCAAATCATTCTTGCACCTGCTGAACGTGTCGAGGTCATTATCGATTTTTCAAACCATAATGGTCAAAGTATTATTTTAACAAATGACGCACCAGCCCCGTTCCCTAACGGCGAAAGTCCTTCTGAAGACCTCAGACAGATCATGCAATTTCGAGTCAAACAAAAATTATGCAGATCTGACAAAAGCAAAATTCCACAAAAGTTGAGTTGTTTGGAACAACTTAATCCACAGGATGCTGTAATCATACGAAAAAACACCTTAATTGAAACTACCGATAATTTCGGACGTCCAAAACTATTATTAAACAATCTGGAGTGGGATCAACCCATTACAGAAACCCCGTATAATGGAACTATAGAGATTTGGGAGCTATACAATACTACAGCGGACACTCACCCAATTCACTTGCACCTTGTAACCTTTCAAATTTTGAACCGCGCTGTATTTACTGGCGACCCCAATGGCTCTAACCTCAAAGTCGGGCCACCAATACCACCCGATCCAAGCGAGAGAGGGTGGAAAGATACTGTTCGTGCCAATCCCGGAGAGGTCACCCGAATTATTGCACGTTTTGGGCCATTTACAGGAGTCTATCCGTGGCACTGTCACATTCTTGAACACGAAGATTACGAGATGATGAGACCATACGAAGTTCTGGATAATTCTTCTTTTAATCCATGTGAACAAGTTCCCGAACAATGCACTGATGAATCCTTTGCTCAATGTTTTGACTGCCATAAACATCGTAAAAACAAATGCAGTAAACAAAATCGACGCGATGATGATTGAATTCGATATTCCAATTTAGTTATAGATTTTTTAGCAACGACCTAAAAGGGTCCAATTTTTTTATCCCTTTCAAATCTTAAAATAAAAAAGAAGAGAAATAATTATCCCTTGATTTCTCTTCTTTTTTTAATTCAGTTAATACCTTTAAAAGAATGAAAAACTTCATTTACTTATATACTGCATTTAATAGAAATCGTGAAATCCATCTTTAAAGAGAACATTCTTTCTCAACAGTTTTCACCAACTGTTTCAATTGCTCGACACCTTGCTGTAAAGAAAGTGAATAATAGCGCTGTGTGCTTTTTTGCTCTATACTTACTAAATGATTGTCACGCAGAATTTTTAAGTGATGGGAAATTGCCGGACGTGATAAATTTGACTGCTCAGCAATTTCATTTACACTAAGCGGTTGTCTTTCTGCCAGCAGCAAAATAATATCTTGCCTCACTGGATCACTTAAGGTGTTAAATAATGGTATACAACTCCGAAAAACATCACTAGCTGTTTGTATCATGTTAGCACCCTTCCTTTTCTGAAAGTCCAAATTAAACAAAGAACTATTTTTCTTCTGTAACATATTTGGCTAGTTTTGCAGCTACACTTCTTGGAACAAACCTTACCGAAAAAGCACCAATCTTATTTAATGCTCCCGTAACAATTGTACGTTTTCCTTTCATCAATGCATTATACCCTTTTTTAGCAACGATATCAGAAGGCATCGCCACTGAGGATAGTAGCGATTTCTCAGCATTTGCATTTGAAAAGAAATTTGTTTTAGTAGGGCCTGGACATAGAGATGTAATGGTAATCTTAGTATTTGATAGCTCCTCAATAAGCGCTTCTGACAATGAAAGTACATAAGCCTTCGTCGCATAATAAACAGCCATTAGTGGTCCTGGTTGAAAGGCTGCAGTACTTGCTATATTCAAAATCTTACCACTGTTTCGTTGCTTCATTTTTGGTAGGAAGTAATACGTCAATTCTGTCAATGCATTTACATTTAAGTGAATCATGTTTAATTGTTTTTGAATATCTATTTCATCAAATTTACCAAATAATCCAATACCGGCGTTATTAACTAAAACATCAACTTCCATTCCTCGTTTTTCAACTTCTTCGTAAATTTCTTTCGCTGCACCAGGTAGGCTTAAGTCTTGTGAAATAACAGTAACTTCCACGTTCCTGATAGATTTCTTGATTTCTTCTAACTTTTCACTGTTCCGTGCAACTAAAATCAGATTATATCCATCATTCGCAAACAGTTTTACAAACTCATAACCTAAACCGCTTGTAGCCCCTGTTATCAATGCTGTTTTATTCATATTTCCTCACTCCTTAATACTTCCAAATGTTTAAACACTTAAACATTTAAAATTACAGACTAATAATAAATACAAAATATTCTCTATGTCAATTAAAGATATATATAATTATATTAGCATAATGAAATATTAGAGCTACTCATGTATGATGATCACCTTCAATAATCCAAGCATTTGAATTAACAATATGATGAAGCTGCTTATCTCTTTCTTCAGGCGTATTTCTTATATCTCCACTTTCAGACCTTCTCCAAACAACGTTATCTAACTCGTAATATGGAAGATTTAATTTAGAAGACAATGTTCTTGCTAAAGTTGTTTTTCCGCTGCCGACAGAGCCGATGATGTGAACTTTATTAGGATTTTTCCTCTTCAATACGATCACCGTTTTATGAATTTCTATATACACATTTTCTTTTCCTATAATCCAATTGCCTAGCTACATCTTTTCCAGTCTTTGAAGGATTTGTGGGAATAAATGATAGTGTAAGAGTTGCAACTGTTCTGTTAGTGAAATATCCATAAAAACGCCATCCTTTTCAATGAGTCCTACTAAAAGGATAGCGCTTTTAACAAAAGTAGCGTATACTCTTTTAAGCTTGTCCATTGTTTAACAATCAGAACATATAGAAAGTAATTTATAATCTATATAACTAGGGTCATAGTAAATGAATTGATTTCCCCCTAAGTTTAACCATCCATTTTGTTCGTAAAATACTTTATAGGACTCATTATGATGTAATTTACGAATCACATTGCCATTCATAGAAGGCTGATCCCTTAAGTTCACATTATCACCTGTAATAGTAGCAATCCCTATATAGTTACAGTAACAAATATAACTAGAGTCGTAGTAAATAAATTCATTTCCCCCTAAGTTTAACCATCCATTTTGTTCGTAAAATACTTTATAGGATTCATTATGATGTAATTTACGAATCACATTACCATTCATAGAAGGTTGATCCCTTACATTCACATTATCACCTGCGATTGTAGCAATTCCTATATAGGTGCTACTAGTTCCGTTATTATTACTGGTACCCAAATCTATATAGGTGCTACTAGCTCCATTATTACTGATATTCAAATCTATATAGGATGTATTACAATCGACATTCCCATTAATCCCTTGTACTTTTCCACCATCTGTGTATTGCCAGATATCACAATTAATTCCTGCACCTCTTTCATTATAACGCGCAATCCACAATAACGTATTTTTTTGTAAACGTGAAGGATTTAGACTATTTTCAAAGAAATATAGATTGCTATAAACTCCGTTATTTGTATATCCTGCATTTTTTAATTCCGTTAAAAATGCATTCACAGCATCCGTTAATGTATCCGGATCTAAATTCCCATCATTGATTTCTACATCCACAAATATAGGTGCAGTTAATGTTACGCTCTTTAAATTTTGAATGAAGAAAGCAGCCTCTTGTTTAGCATCATCAACAGAGATTGCTCGAAAAAAGTGGTAAGCTCCTGTAAGTATGCCAACATTATTAGCACCATTTATATTGTATTGAAAGGTTGGATCTACATAATTTGTACCTTGCTCAGACCCCTCTGTTACTTTTGCAAACATAAAGTTTACTTGGTTACGATCATTCTTTACTTGATTCCAATCAATTGTCCCATTATGGTGACTGACATCAATTCCAAATGACATGATATAACACTCCTAAATCGTTTATTTAATCTTTTTGTGGTATTAATTTATATTCTCAATCAGTTAAGGCATCTATAAAAATTCCACTATTCTCATTTAAAATAATATAAGGGGTCGACCGCATGTCCATCAAGCTAAGGTTTTGAAGTACCCCCTAAATGAAAGTTTTCTTTCTCTACAGTTCATTATTTTGAGAAGTCAGCTCATTTTTTCGTTTTGGAGGTATTTACTTTTCTTAAGTTGATGGGCATGTGACATATCATCTTCTCCGTTATCTTTTAGAACAAAAAGTTTATCGTTATACTGACTCAACATATACAAAATTTCAGCTCTACTCTCCCTTTCAAAGTCGTTCGTCCACTTAAACATCTTCAGAAACATTTTGAAAGTAGGTTTATAGTTCGCCTTTTCAAGTCTTAATAATTGCAAAATAAATCGTTTTGTTATTCTATATATCCTTTTCGAAAGCGCTACATCTAAAAATATGATCATATCTGCATGTTGAAAACTTTGAGATACCCATTTATGATGAGCGCCTTCAACAATCCAAGCATTTGAACTAACAATATGATGAAGTTGCTCATCCCTTTCTTCAGGCGTATTTCTTATATCTCCATTTTCAGTCCTTCTCCACACAACGTTATCTAGCTCGTAATATGGAATCTGTAACTCCGAAGATAACGTTCTTGCTAAAGTTGTTTTCCCGCTTCCAACAGAGCCTATGATATGAATTTTATTAGGAAGTTTCCGTTCCAATGCGACCACCGCTTTATGAATTTCTATATATACATTTTCTTTGCCTATCTACATCTTTTTTCCCATTCTCCAACAACGTTGATTGTAAGAATTACGCTCTTCCCCTATTATTTCGAGTCCTTGTTTTTCATAGAATTTAATAGCTCTCAAATTGGACTGTGCAACGCGGAGATGATATTCAAATAAATTACGCTTTTTAAACTGATCTTCAGCATATTGAAAAAGTTCATTACTATATCCCTTCCCGCGGCCCTCGGGAATTACATACACAAAACTTACATAGCCAATCTCTCGTCCTTCATAGCTATCGTACCTAAGAACTAATTCCCCAACTGCCTGTTGATCACCTTCCAATAGAACAAATCCTTCCGGAAAATTCACTTGCTTTTGCTTCGCATACTTTATATATTCACTCTCATTAAACCCAAGTTCTTCATCTGTATCTGTAAAAAATCTAATGATCGTCTGTTTATCCTTTTCTACATCAACAAGCCGGAACGTAAGCATTGGCATCATTTCCTTTCACTTCATACTTAATTTCATCGTACAATATCTTTTATTTCGATAAAATGATCCAAAACTTTATGATACATATAAGAGATACTTATCAATCTAACAACCTCTTATTCAATTATCCTGTTCCGTTAATTAAATGGCTCTGCTAAACTTAATTGTTGATTTTCTTATAAAAAAAACGAGAAGTAATGCTTGGCGTCAACCTATTACTTGTACCGAACTAGTTGATATTACTCATTATTGTTTCCAAATAATGAGTAATATGCGGTTAATTATGAATACTATTCCAAGAATAATAGCTAAGATTGGTTTATCAACAAAATACAGAGCGGATGAGGCAGCTCCGAAGATTACTAGTTCCAGAAGAAACCTGTACGGTTCTGGAAGTTTCAACGATGCTTTAGGTGCAATGAAAGCCCCCCATAATATCGCCAAAAGTAGTGGTGAGCCAATACCAAAAACAAATTTTGTATACACGCTTTTCCCAACTTGAAAGCCCCAATAACCTAGTGATGCAAGGGCACATAACTCTAGAAGAAAGCGAATAGCTAAATTTACAGATTTTATGAACATGAAAGAACACTCCTTTGAAAAACATGTCTTTTTGATATATCCCAGTTCTTCGGCAACAACGTTTTCTTTTGATTATAAAGTGAAACTTTATAGATTATGAGTTTTATTTTCTTTCCATTTCAATGTATATCTATCACACAAAAAAACGACCCGCATTGCAGGATCGTCAAAGTCTATTTTTCTTTCAGATGTTGTTGTAATTCGTCTATGACTTTTTGTAAAACAACGTGCTGTTCTCGTGCCATTACCAATTCTTCCTTTACTAAAGTCAATTCCTCCATCACTGTATCATGAGTCTCACTTATAATCTTTTCAACTTTTTGTAAAGCATCGTACTGTTCTCGTGCCAGCGCTAATTCTTCCTTTACTAAAGCTAATTCCTCCATCACCGTATCATGAGTCTCACCTATGACCTTTTCATCTTTTTCCCCGGCAATCCTTGCCACATATCCGATGACCGGTAAGGCAATGCCTTGAAAGATCGTCTGTACTACGTACTCTACCCATTCTACAAGAGTATTTGGATGCTGAAAGAAAAGCGGCACAATTACAAGCCCAAAAATAATATAAAAGCAAGCCATTGTAGAAAACCATAGGGCCAGTTTGTCACCAAGCCATGCATTAAAGCGTCTTATCATTTATCACTCCTTATCTAAAATAAAGTTGCTCTTTTGTACATTTGAATAAAAAAATTTGCGTTCTGTTCCATTTGTTTCGCTATTTAAATGAATTTATCCCGCACTAACGGGCAGTAAGACCCCCACCTCAAGATGCAGAGAAAACGAAGAAGCTATGTGGGGGATGAAGCCCCCACTGATGGAAGTTTCACTTTATATCAATCTTTTTTACGGTGTTCCAGCGACTTAATAAATAGAATGACAGCATTAATGAGAAGATATACAGCTGCAAATCCCCAAATGATTTGCTCAACAGGTGGAAACTTCGTCTTATAAATAAACGGTCGAACGCCCACATAAAAAAGAGCATGATATACGATTAACAAGTTCATCCACTTAAAGAATAATCTCCAATTTTTCACTGTGATTCCGGCTACAACAACAAGGATTGTAAAAAAAAAGAAGCTAAGTAGAAGTCCTGTTAAAAATCCTGTCGATTCATTAATCATTTCAATTATCAAAAAAATATCACATCCTTTCATGCATAATGTACTATCATACTATGCGCAAAAGGGACAAGCTGTTCGTACACGTGTACTTTGCAAAAAAATATCATATGTGATTCGTATATATGTCGATTTCGGCACCATTTTACTAAGAAATAAAAAAACCCGAATTGTGTACTTTTTAATGTTCACAATTCGGGTTTCAGTAAAAAAAACGTGTATATTTATTTTTACTAATTAGAGATGTTTCTTTACGCCAACGCACATGCATGTTCTTGCTGATCTACCGGAACAACCGCATCAGTTAATGCTGCGTCTAATTCAGCTGCATATTTCAGCTTCTCTTCCCCGCTCCAGTTTAATGTCGCTGCCATATAATTGATTACAGCATCTTTCCATTTATATACCCAGTGAATATTGAAGAAGACAGCTCCCATACGGCGTACGAAGAAATCAACTGGTTTTGTTGTCATTTCGAATTCCATTGCGTATACAAGTGGAAGAAGTACGTCAAGCGGCATATTATAGCGCTCTGCATCTCCTTTATATTCTTTCGCTAATTCAAAGAGAACATCGACGTTTGAACCGTAGAACTTCGCAAATTGTTCTGCTTGCTCTACTGTTAAACCGTATTTCTTTCCTTCCTGTGCTTTTTTCGCAATGAATGCTGGAAAATTTTTAGAACCGCCAACATGACCGCCAGAGATTGGCATATGCTTCGTTGAGCTTACAGGGTATGAACCGTGACCTTCTTTTTGCAGTAAAGATGCGACATAGTCGACAACCATCTCTGCCATTTTGCGGTATCCTGTTAATTTTCCGCCGGCAATTGTGATTAAACCAGATTCAGAAGTCCAAATTTCATCTTTACGAGAAATTTCAGATGCGCTCTTTCCTTCTTCATAAATTAATGGACGAACGCCTGCCCAGCTTGATTCGATATCCTTCTCTGTAATGTTTACAGTTGGGAACATGTAGTTAATCGCGTTAATAATATAAGTGCGATCTTCTGTTGTCATTTTTGGTACTGCTGCGTCTTTATCATAAAATGTATCTGTTGTACCTACGTATGTTTTACCCCCGCGTGGAATCGCAAATACCATACGTCCATCTGGCGTGTCAAAGTAAATTGCTTGCCCTAATGGGAAACGTTTTTGATCGATAACAAGGTGAACACCTTTTGATAACTGCAATACTTTCCCTTTTTTCGAATTATCTTTTTCACGAAGCGTGTCTACCCAAGGACCTGCTGCATTGACAATTTTTTTACCGTACACTTCATATACTTTTCCGTCTAATACATCGACTACACGTACGCCGCATACTTTTCCTTCTTTATATAAGAAGCCATCTACCTTCGCATAGTTCACTGCTTTCGCGCCGTGTTTAATCGCTTCTTTCATAACTTCAATTGTTAAACGCGCGTCATCTGTGCGATATTCTACGTAGTAACCGCCGCCTCTTAATCCATCTTGTTTCACAAGCGGCTCTCTCTTCATTGTTTCTTCGCGGCTAAACATTTTTCTGCGCTCACTTTTCTTAACGCCTGCCAAAAAGTCGTATACACGAAGACCGATTGATGTACTAAATGCACCGAACGTACCGCCTTTATGGAACGGAAGCAGCATCCACTCCGGTGTTGTTACGTGGGGACCGTTCTCATATACAATTGCACGTTCCTTCCCAACTTCAGCTACCATTTTCACTTCAAACTGTTTTAAATAACGTAAACCGCCATGAACAAGCTTTGTGGAACGACTTGATGTACCTGCTGCAAAGTCTTGCATTTCAAACACAACTGTTGATAACCCGCGTTTTGCTCCGTCTAATGCAATACCAGACCCTGTGATTCCTCCGCCGATAACAATAATGTCTAACTCTTGTTTATTTACTTCATTTAAAACATTTTGACGTTGTTTACTTGAGAATTTCATGGTAATTCCTCCCTTTGATTACGAAAAAAAGAGACCACAAACATCACTACAGAATTGCTTCTATAGCGTGTTGTGGTCTCTCCAAATCTCCTACCGAATTATTAACTTATCATCATAATAACACTGTTTATAATTATTTAAAAGCTTTCGTTGCTTCAATTGCTTTTTTCCAGCCAGCATATAGCTCTTCACTTGTACCCGCTTCCATTGCTGGTGCAAAGCTCTTATCCATATTCCACTGTGCTGCGATTTCCTCTTGACCTTTCCAATACCCAACTGCAAGACCCGCTAAGTATGCTGCTCCTAAAGCTGTTGTTTCGTTTACTTCTGGACGTTCTACCGGCACGCCTAAAATATCACCTTGGAACTGCATTAAGAAGTTATTTTTCACTGCGCCGCCATCTACGCGTAATGTTTTTAACTCAATACCAGAATCAGCTTCCATTGCGCATAATACATCTTTTGTTTGATATGCTAACGATTCAAGTGTTGCACGTACAAAATGTTCTTTCGTTGTACCACGCGTTAAACCGAATACAGCGCCGCGTACTTCACTATCCCAGTACGGCGTTCCAAGCCCAACAAATGCCGGTACAACATATACGCCGTCAGTTGATGCAACGCGAGTCGCATACACTTCACTTTCACTTGCATCCTTGAACATACGCAGTCCGTCGCGAAGCCACTGAATGGCAGAACCTGCTACGAAAATACTACCTTCTAATGCGTATTCTACTTTTCCGTTTAAGCCCCATGCAATTGTTGTTAATAAGCCATGCTCAGATGCTACTGCTTTTTCACCTGTGTTCATTAACATAAAGCAGCCTGTTCCGTACGTATTTTTCGCCATACCTTCACCGAAGCAAGCTTGGCCAAATAATGCAGCTTGTTGGTCACCTGCAATACCTGCAATCGGTACATTTTGACCGAAGAAATGATAATCAACTGTATGACCGTATACTTCAGAAGATGGACGTACTTCCGGAAGCATGCTTGCTGGTACTGTTAACATTTCAAGAAGCTCTTCATCCCATTTTAATTCATGAATGTTATACATTAATGTACGAGAGGCATTGGAATAATCTGTTACGTGAACGTTACCACCAGATAGTTTCCATACAAGCCACGTATCAATTGTTCCGAATAATAACTCACCGCGCTCTGCTTTCTCTCTTGCACCTTCTACGTTATCTAAAATCCATTTTACTTTTGTACCAGAGAAGTATGCGTCAATTAAAAGACCTGTTTTTTCACGAACCATATCGTTATAGCCTTTTTCTTTTAACTCGTCACAAATTTCAGCTGTTTGACGGGATTGCCATACGATTGCGTTGTATACAGGTTTTCCAGTTTCTTTTTCCCATACAACTGTTGTTTCACGTTGGTTTGTAATCCCGATACTCGCAATTTGCTCTGGTTTTACGTTTACTTCACTTAAACAACTTGCAATAACCGCTAAAATTGATCCCCAAATTTCTTGTGGATTATGCTCAACCCAACCTGGCTTTGGAAAATGTTGTGTAAATTCTTTTTGCGCAACATGTACAATTTTACCTTCTTTATTAAAAAGAATCGCACGTGAACTTGTTGTTCCTTGGTCTAATGAAAGAATAAACTTTTCCATATGTATTTCCCCCTTATGCTACTTTTCTACTATTTGTATTTTTTCCGCTCTGTTTACTTGTCATATAAGAGATTGCTAGAACAATCACTGTTACAATTACTACATAGATAAGTGCTGAGTTTTGTTTTCCCTCAAATACAACTTGATGGAATAATCCTGCTAATGATCCGCCTAAAATTGGTCCTACTACTGGAATCCATGCGTATTTCCAGTTCGATCCGCCTTTTCCCGGAATCGGTAAAAGAAAATGTGCAATACGAGGTCCTAAGTCACGTGCTGGATTGATTGCGTAACCAGTTGTTCCTCCTAATGATAAACCAATACTTACAATTAAGAAACCTACGACAAATGGATTTAAACCATCCGCAAATTTATTTGCTCCAATTGCTAAAATACCAAGTACTAAAATAAAAGTTCCAATAATTTCACTTAAAAGGTTTGCAAATGTATTTGGAATTGCCGGTCCTGTTGCAAATACGCCTAACTTTGTGCCTGCATCTTCTGTTTCTTTCCAATGTGGTAAGTAATGTAAATATACAATAACTGCCCCAATCATTGCCCCCAGCATTTGTGCTGCGATATAACCTGGTACGTCACTCCAAGGAAATGCTCCTTTAAACGCAAGTCCAATTGTTACCGCTGGATTTAAATGCGCTCCGCTAATTGATCCAACTGCATAAGCAGCTACTGAAACCGCTAAGCCCCATCCCATCGTAATAACGATCCATCCTGAATTTTGTGCAAACGATTTCTTTAAGCTGACACCAGCACAAACACCGCCGCCAAGAATGATTAGTATTGCTGTCCCTATTAACTCCCCTAAAAATGGTGACATATAACCCCTCCATAATCAAATTAAAACGCTTTCAGTGAAAGAGGAAAATTGAATGGCCATTCTTTTTTTCAAAAGAAAAAATCCACAAATACAAGTTTCTATAGAAACATAGAAACAATGAAATGTGGATCTCTTCTTTTCTCCGTCACGTTTATTAACTTGTTTATAATGTTAACCGCAAATGAAAGCGGTGTCAATTAAATTTTTTCACATTTTTGTCACTTTTTATGAAAGTGTTTCCATAACTCTTTTTTCGATGTTGTAATCGCTGTTGCACCAGCTTCTAAAGCTCTTTCCACATCATCAACTGTACGTATAAATCCACCTGCTAAAATAGATAATCCGGTCCGTTCTTTCATTTCTGCAATCACGTCCGTTAAAGCTCCCGGCAGCACTTCAATGTAATCCGGCTTTGTCTTTTCTAAAAGAGCACAACTTTTTTCCATTGCACTAGAGTCAATTAAGAAAACGCGTTGAATCGCAACGACACCTTTTTGCTTCGCTTTCATAATTACGCTAGATTTTGTAGATAGCACACCATATGGACGAAACTCCTGGCATACATATTCTGTTGCATACGCATCACTTTGCAAGCCATGAATTAAATCAACATGTAAAAAGACTTTCTTACCATGCTGCTTCGCTAACGCCACGACACTTTTCAACTGACCGACATGAATATCTAAAATTACAATATATTCATACGAACTATGTAACAACTTTTCTAAATCCTTAATTTGCCGAACAGCTGGTAATATTTTTTGTTCATGAAATTCCATTCAAAAATCCCCTTCTGTATATCTTTCTATCTCTTATAGTACACAAATTAAGGAAAAAGAAAAGATAGTCCACTGTCTTTTTACGTGTCCGCAAAAATATCGGCGTTATTTGCGATATATCGGCGGAAGTGGTGCATTTATCGGCGCTTCGACACAATATAAAGTGAAACTTCCATCAGTGACGCTTTTCTCACTGATGGTTAGTTGAACCAATCGGGCTTTTACGGGCAGTTTTCTTCCCCGCTCTTCTCCAGCCTATACTGCCCGTTAATGCGGGATAAAGACCTTCCGACGATGTTCGATATGCGAGTAGTCGGGCCACTAAAACTGGATAATATCAAAAAATAGAAAGAGCTGACCATTTATAGTCAGCTCTTTCTTATATAAATTATTGTTGGCAAGCAACCGTTGAAACTTGCCATTGTACACCGAATTTATCTTTCAATTGGCCGTATAATGGGCTCCAGAAAGTTTCTTGAAGCGGCATTACGACTTGACCGCCGTCTTGTAATTTTGCAAATACTTCTTTTGCTTTTTCTTCACCTTGTATATGAATTGCTATAGTCACTTGCGATCCAACAACTTCGTCCGGCTGACCTGGGAACGTATCAGAAATCATCAGATCCGTATTCCCAATTTTTAAATGTGCATGTAACACACGATCTTTTGCCTCAGCAGGAAGTGGGTATTCCGGATTTTCTGGCATTTCTCCAAACGTTTGAAGCATTTCAACCTTTGCATCCAATGCCTTTTCGTAAAACTTAACCGCTTCTTGTCCATTACCATTCGTCACTAAATACGGGTTAATACCTAAAATCATCACAAGCACCTCTTTCTAAAATATTTAGTAGTCATAAACATATGTAACCACAGAACAAAAACAGAACATATGTTTCTGTTTTATTTTATCATATATTACTTGTTTATGGAACTCTTTTACTTCATTTGTGCAATAAAAAAAATCGACACTTCCTATGAGGGATTTAGCCTTAACGCACAAAATTCGCAAAATGATTCTTGAAGTATGGCATCCTTTCGATTACACACGAAAGTGTTCTAAAGGGGGAAATGCATGAAATATAAATATAATGAAAAGGAGTGAGATGCTAATGGAAGCAAGCACCTTTTTAGGACTGTTTTGGGGATGGGTGACGGTTATCGTATCAGGAATACTTTTCATACGTCCATCAGTACTACGTGAGCTGAAAAAATTAGTAGTCGAAGACAGAGGGTTTGGGATTATGTATGGCTTTCTATCGATTTTTTTAGGGTTAGGCACTATTATCCTGCATAATGTATGGGCATTCAACTGGCAGGGATTCATCACACTCATTGGATGGCTCGCGCTATTAAAAGGAATTTACGTAATTGCATATCCTGAACCATCCAAGAAAACCGACTTCGAAGTACGGATACTATCTACGCGTATAACACTTGCTATCCTTGGTGCTTTGGCTCTATGGATGCTTATAGTAATCTATATGAAATAATCTGTAATTCGAAATAGGCCTCAGTAGATTCGTTAAAATCAGGGTAGTTGTAAATCTGCATTTCCTAACACTCCCCCGTTTAAAAGGAGATGAGTAAATGAAGCTGAATCATTTGAATTTATGTGTTGATGATTTATCGGCAGCGAGAGCTTTTTTTGAAACATTTTTTGATTTTCAATGTTTAGAAGAGAAAGGAAAAGCTCTTGTAGTCATGAGTGATAATGATGGATTTATTCTTGTATTAAGTGATCCAAAAGCGTTTAAAGGCGGAAAAGATGCGACATACCCAGAAGCTTTTCACATTGGTTTTTTAGTAGAAGAACCAAATGAAGTTGATCAAGTATATAATCGCTTAATAGAGGGCGGTATTGAAATAGATAAAGAACCTTATAAGATGAGAGGTAGTAGTTATGGCTTCTACTTTACAGTATTCAATGGATTGTTGATTGAGGTTTCTTGTCTTGATTATAAAGACGGTAAAAGAATCTCAAAACCTAATGTTACTAAAGATTCTAAACGTTAATGAACTACCGGATGCTTTATATGAAAAAAGGCTCTCTAAATTTGAAGAGCCTTTACTAGTTAATTATTATTTCTTTATCGTAATAGTAATTCAGCATTATACTTAAAAACTTTAAATACAGCCCTCAAAATTATTTTTCATTTAAAGATGAATTGCATAATAGGCAATTCATCACCTCTTCAAGTACTAAGTCAGGGGTTAATACTCCTTCTTCTGTACGCCAGCCAATACATCCATCTGGTCTTACGAGTACAGCCCCTTTAGGATTTATTCCATATAACATTCCAAAAATGTTGTCCTGATCAACAAAATCTCCTTTTGGACAAACACGGTACACATTAATGCTCGTTCCTAAATGGGAAGCAACAGTATGTGCCGCAGTTAAACCTGTCTGAGAATAAACTTATACTCGCTTAATTTTAATACATACAATATAGCAATCTCATAATTGACATTACGTTTTTCCTGCATCCTTGAATTTTCCATATCATTATTTGTCATTAAGATGATAGCATAGTTGAACAACGCCAGAGGAAAACCTTTTTGTATTAACCAGTTTTAGATTCAACCTCTGCTTTATGTCAATAAACAAGGGTTTTCCTTCTCCTAAAATAACAGGGTGAACAGATAATCTAAATTCATCAACAAGCCCTAAATTTATAAAAGTTGTAATAAGGCTCGCCCCGCCATAAAGCCAGATGTCTTTACCAGGCTTATTCTTTAATTTATTTACTTCTTCAAAAATATTATCATTTATTAATGTTACTTTATTATCAGTCCTTTTTTGTGTTCTAGAAAACACATATTTTTCTTTACTATGAACTAATTTCCAAATTTCTTTTTCGGTATCAGAATCTTCATTTTCTGGAGTATATTGTCCCCATAAATCATAGCTTCTTCTTCCGTATAAAATAGTATCAATATGATTTAAGAAATTAATGAACTCCATATCAGAGTCCATGATGCACCAGTCTACTTCCCCTTTTTGCCCTTCAATAAATCCATCTAAAGTAACTGCTAAATCTAAAATTATTCTTCTTGGTCTTTTGTTATTGGACATAGTTTTTCCTCCTTTTACTCCTAAAAAATTGTTTCTTCCACCAGACTTTTGTATATTTCTTCATATTTGTCGGTCGTATGCTTCAGCGTAAAGTTACTAAAGTTATTGAACTAATCTGCCGGTTAGTTCAATAAGAGCAGTTGATACTTTTCTCTTATCTCATTAAAAAATGTTTTAGACTATAGATAAAAGTATTAGATTATTAAAAAATAGTTGTAAACTGAAAAGATGTTTTCTGTGTAGCGTGAAATTTTTAAAAATCCCTTCAGGAGATCTGAAGGGATTTTTCCTATGTTTAATGATTATAATTTTTTTTGAAAACTCTATACTATATTTAAAAATATGCCCGTTCTGTAATTCCACAATCGTGCCATTTTATTAAATAAAAGCTTAAAAGAAAATTGGATATCTTTTTTACATTTTGAAGAGATTGTTAAAATTTCTATATAAAGGGTCCGTGTCAAGAAGTATTTTGACGATAATATGTTAGAATAGTTATTAGGAATGAGTCTAACTCATAAAAAAATGTGTAGGAACGAAAAGAGAACATAGTTTGAAATGGAGGAATTATATGAGTATAAGCAAAAAACGCAAGCCCAATAAACTAAAAATCGTTTTTCGAGTATTAATGATTATTATTGGGGCATTTATAACAGCATATGGACTAGAATCGGTATTAATCCCAAACAACGTTTCAGACGGTGGTGTGACGGGTTTAAGTATTGTTAGCTCACAACTACTTGGATTACCATTAGGACTTCTAATTGCAGTCATTAACATCCCTTTTGTTTGGTTGGGGTATAAGCAAATTGGTAAAAATTTTGCTATTTATTCGATTATCGGTATTGCTTCACTAGCAATCGGTACTATTCTTATGCACAACGTACGAACTATTATTCACGGTGATACATTGTTAGTTACCGTTGTTGGTGGGATTATCATCGGTTTTGGTATGGGGTTAGCATTGCGTAATGGCGGAGCTTTAGATGGAATTGATATGTTAGCCGTATTACTTTCTCGAAAATTACCTTTTGGGACAAGTGACCTCATCTTATTTTTAAACATGTTTATCTTTATTGTTGTCTCAACAGTATTTGGTCTTGAAGGGGCTATTCTTTCAGCAATTGCTTACTTTATTGCTTCTAAAGTAATTCACATCGTTGAAGTAGGTTTAAGTGGTTCTAAAACATTTAAAATTATCACAAAGGAACCTAAATTAATGGTAGAGACAATTCGAGAACGCTTAGGTCGAAGTGCAACTTATAATGAAGTTTACGGTGGTTATTCACATGAAAAATTTAAAGAAATCACTTGTGTCATTAACCGTTTAGAAGAAAGCAAAATGAAAGAAATCATACATGAAATTGATGAAAATGCCTTTGTTACGGTATATGACGTAGCAGAAGTAAAGGGCGGTAATTTCAGAAAACATGATATTCATTAATTATAACTTAGAAAGTTTTAATATAGTTTCACAAAAAATCACCTTTTAGTTAAACTAAAAGGTGATTTTTATACTGGATTTTTATCCCGCATTAACGGGCAGTAAGAGCTCGATTGGTTCAACTAACCATCAGTGGGGGATGAAAAAAATCGACATCTGTTTATGTAAACCGTCATTTTTTGATAGGTGCCTTTTTTGACAATACTTCAAATGCTAAGAATTGTGTTACCTGGCTAGAGTTGAAATTATTATCTGAGACTAGTACAAGACTGTCGTTCCCGTTTGCAAGTTTAGGGCCCCAAGAAATGCCTTCCATATTGTCAAGCTTAGATAAACCTAATGTGTTCAAATCAAGAATCAGACGCTTTTTAACAGGCTTAAATTTGCCTTCTTGTAACGAATCTATATGACTAATATCACTAGCTCCGTTAAGATCAATCTCATAAATACGAATATAGTTTTTAAAGGTTCCATCTGCACCTTGTACACCAGAACGTTCAACTGTTAATAACTCGTGGTTGTTTACCGCGAGAATCTCTGACACGCCATTATCTGCGTATTTGCCAGACGCTGGCGTTGCTGGAATTGGATCAACAGGGTATGCATACTGTCCTAGTACATTCCCTTTACGATCGTATTGAGTGATCCGTGAAAGTGCCCCGGAGTTTGGAGTAGGTATAGGCCCGTCCTGATATAATGGACCTTCCATTGCAACCCATAGCGACTTACCGTCGGGTGCAAACGTAGAACCTTCAAAACTCAGGTTATTACGTGCTCCAGTCTCTTGTGTTGGTGATACTTTAAATATTTCTGGCAAAGGCAATGTAGATAAGTATTGTCCATCACGAGTGGCATGTTTCACGAACGGATTTAAGCCAAGAGAACGATCACCCTCACTCGCATACCAAATACTCCCATCTAGAGGATCAATGTTTATGGATTCAAAATCGGGAACTTCTCCACCATGAGTGGTGTATTGTGTTTGATTGGGATAAACGCTTCCATCGGCTTGCTTTAAAAAATTCACTCCGGTCAATTGAATAGACTGAAAACCTTGAATATTATAGTTGAGCCTAGCATTATAAAAACGCGCAGGATTATAACTTGATCTGTCGTCGCTTATCATAACCCATGTGTTACTTTTAGAATCGTACCTAAGTCCTGAAAGACCACCCACAGTAGTTCCTTCAAAATTCTCATTGAACGGGATTTTTTTCTCTCCAATAAACCTTAGACTCTTAACAGAATGTTTTTCGTTTACGTTGTTTGCATCATCCTTTTTCTCGCTAGAATGGTCATCATTTTCCTGTGATACATTTTGCTCAGCAGCATGAATAGTAATAGGTGATAAAGCTAGACAAGCACTTAATGCAGCAACACTTAAAACGTTAAAATACTTAGGTAACTTAAATTTTTTCATAATACTCTCCCTCTTCCATGTTTATTTTTATACAGCCCCATTTCCTTCATACAAAATTACCCCTCTAAAATAACACCCAGATATGAATTTCCATTTAAGAGACTATTAAAAAAATGTAAAGCATTGTCAAAATTTTAAACAACTTAAATATAACGACTTTCTTTCAAAGCCCCACAACGAAAAAGGATGGCAACCTCTCGGCTGCTCATCCTCTAACATACAACTATTAAAGCAAAACAGAATCCTCATCCTTGTCTTGATGACGTCGCTCCCGTTCTTCTACTAAACGTCTCATCAATACACTTGTTAACGAAATAATTATCTTTAGCAAAATAGGTTAACTTTTTTCTATATTTAACATCTTAATAATTCTCACGGGGGGTGCTTGGTGACATCTTGTTTATGGTACACAGCTCCGTTTTACTAAAGATTAGCGTCCCTTTAAATATTATCCGTTATGATTGAGTAACAATTGGCTGTGTTTCTTTGACAGTGTCCACACTATTATTACTTGTCAATTTTAATGTAATTAATGTGAAAAGGCCGATTATTAGTAATCCTGATAAAATAAACATCCCAAGGGTAAATGCTACAGATCCAAGAATCATCGGTCCTACAAATCCGCCTAATGCCGCAAATGAATTGACTAAAGCAATACCCACAGGTGCAGTAGACTCGGTGAAGAAAAATGTCATGTAGGCAAAGAAACATCCAGTAAATCCATATAATCCGGCAGATGTAATTGTTAACATAAGTACCATCATAAAGACGCTTTCTGAAAAGCCACATCCGATAAAGCCCAATACTGAGATAATAAAGCAAACAATTAAATGTTGTTTGTACGCATTCGTTCGATCCGAATACCATCCGACAAATATAATAGCCGGAATACCTACTAATGAAGGAATCATGGCTAACCAGCCTATTTCTAAGTTGGTCGTGGCAATTTCTGATAAGGATTTAATGATGGTTGGCATCCAGAATGACAAGCCATAGATACCTGTATAAACAGCAAAATATAGCATAGATAACTTCCAAACCTTTGAATCCTTCAGCATGTCTAGTTTTGAGACTTTATTTACTTTTGAACTTGCTTGCCGTTCAGCACTCAATTCGCCCTCCAGCCAATCTCTTTCTTCCTTCGATAACCATTTTGCATTTGCAGGTCTATTTGTTAAGAAGAAAATAGTAAGAATACCTAAGATAATGGCCGGGATGCCCTCAAGGATAAACATCCATCTCCATCCTGACATATTGAGCCAAAATATGTTATCAATAATCCACGTTGACACTGGTGCGCCGATTAGGCCGCCTATCGGTAAAGCCAGCAGTAATGCAGCTGTTGCTCGTCCTCTTTCACGGGCTCTAAACCAATAAGTTAAATACAAAACAATTCCAGGAAAAAATCCGGCTTCAGCAATACCTAATAGAAAACGCAGGGTGTATAAATGTGTCGTCGTTTGTGCGAAACCAGTTAAGATTACTATAATTCCCCATGAAAGCATAATCCGGGCAATCCAAATGCGCGCCCCAACTTTATGCATAATCATGTTACTTGGGACTTCAAAAAAGAAATAGCCAATAAAGAAAATACCGGAAAGAAGACCAAAAACTTCAGCAGATAAAGCTAATTCTGCATTCATTTCTAAAGCAGCATAGCCTAAGTTTACCCGGTCTAAGTAAGCAACAACATATAGAATTAATATAGTTGGAAGAATGCGTTTCATCGTTTTACGGATTGTACTTTCTTCTATAGCCTTAATATTCTGATTCATCAAATCCCCCCCTATCTGTTTCATCAGCTTTGTACATTTTCTAAAATAATGGCAATGCCTTGTCCGCCGCCAATACAAAGCGAAGCTAATCCATATTTAACGTTTCTTTTCCTCATTTCAAGTGCTAAAGAATAGGTGATTCTAGCACCACTTGCGCCTACAGGATGTCCTAATGCAACAGCCCCTCCGTTCACATTCACCTTTTCCTTATCGACACCTAACTCTTTAATTACAGCAATAGATTGTGAAGCAAATGCCTCATTAAATTCGAACAAACCAATATCCTCTAAGCTTAAACCAGCCTTTTCTAATGCTTTTTTGCTTGCTGGTACGGGGCCAATACCCATAATGCTCGGGTCAACTCCTGCAACGCCCCATGTTACAATTTTCGCAAGTGGCTTTAAGTTATGTTCACTCACATACTCCTCAGATGCGACTAACACAGCAGCTGCACCATCATTAATGCCGCTCGCGTTCCCTGGTGTAACAGTCCCATCCTTTTTAAAAGCGGGCTTCAATTTCGCTAAACCTTCTACAGATGCACCTTCACGAATATGCTCATCCGTATCAAAAATGACTTCCTTGCCTTTTCTGCCTTTTAACTTAATCGGAACAATTTCCTCTGCAAAACGGCCGCTATCTCTTGCTGCAATGGCCTTTTCTTGTGATTCCACAGAAAACTGATCCTGCTCTTCTCGGGAAATTGAATATTTTTCAGCTAAGTTTTCAGCTGTCATCCCCATTCCACAGCCAACGTAGTTATCTGTTAATGTTTCCCATAACATATCATCAACTTTTGGTGCTTTATTTGGTGAGCCGAAGCGCGTGCCTCTTAATACATGCGGTGATAAGCTCATATTTTCGGTTCCTCCAGCGACAACTACTTTTGCATCTCCAGAAGCAATGGACTGTGCGGCAGATACGATAGACTGCATGCCCGAACCGCATAATCTATTAAGTGTAAGCGCAGATGATGACTCTGCCATGCCGCTTTTTAAACCGATATGTCTGGCTAAATAAGCAGAGTCGCTGTTTGTATGGATAATATTCCCAAATATGATTTCATCTACATTAGAAGCTTGAATTCCGCTTCTTTTCAATGCCTCTTCCGTTACTGCTACACCCAAATCGATGTCGGTCACATCTTTTAATGCCCCGCCAAAAGTACCAAAGGCTGTTCTTGCTCCGTCAACAATATAAGTTGCCATTCTTTTTCCTCCTCTTTTTTTATTACATGCCGCCTGCGACTTTAATATGTTCTCCTGTAATACCGCCTGCTGCACCTGTCACAATAACTGTTCTTTGCTTGTCCATGTGTTGCCCTTCATTCTTCACTTATTACTTACGAGTGTTAAATCATTCACATACTCTAAATCAAAACCAACCTTTTCACTTAATTCTTGTATTGAAATCTCTTCCATCATTTCTACAACTTTTACGCCTTTATCCGTAAATTTAAAAACAGCGTAATCGGAAACAAATAAATCTACTTTTCGAATTCCGCTAGTTTTATATGATAATTCTTTGACTAATTTAGACGTTCCATCCTTTGCAAACAAGGTAGCTGCGACAATAACCTTTTTTGCTCCTGTCACCAAATCCATCGCTCCACCAACGCCTAAAATCGGCTGATTCGGAACGGCCCAGTTGGCAATTTCACCATGAACATCCACCTGAAGTGTGCCTAAAACCGCTACGTCAATATGACCACCTCTAATCAAAGCAAAAGAATCAGCACTATTAAAAAATGATGCACCTTTCAAATAGGTAACCGGTTCTTTTCCTGCATTAATTAAATCAATATCTAAATTTTCCTCTGCAGGAGAAGGTCCCATACCTAACAATCCATTCTCAGATTGTAAATAAACCTCTTTATCACCTAAATAGGAAGCAACCAAAGTAGGAATTCCAACTCCTAAGTTAACAATCTGTCCATCTTCTAATTCTTCGGCAATTCTCTTAGCAATAATTTGTCTTTTATCTTGACTCAACATAATCACTCCCTATCTTTGAATATTTGCTTTGGATGACATAATCCACATACGCATGAGGCGTCACAACAAATTCTGGGTCCAGCTCACCAACTTCAACAATTTCATTAACTTCGGCAATGACTATTTTTCCAGCTGTAGCCATCATAGGGTTAAAGTTTCTAGCTGTCGTATGGTACACTAAATTTCCAATTCGATCTGCTTTATCCGCCTTTATAATAGCGACATCACCTTTAATAGCCTTTTCAAAAATGTATCTCTCTCCATCAATTTCTCTTTCCTCTTTGCCCTTGCTTAATTCAGTACCAACGGCGGTTCTTGTGTAAAAACCACCTATTCCGGCACCACCGCAGCGAATTGCTTCAGCTAATGTACCTTGAGGCAGCAAATCGATTTCAAGCTCGCCTTTAGACCAGGCTATTACCGCTTCTTTATTAATGGAAAAAAAGGAGCCAATTGCTTTTTTGATTTTTCCCTGCATGAATACTTTATGTAATCCTTGTCCAAGATCCCCTAAATTATTACTAACAATCGTTAAATCACGAATATCTGTTTCTAATAGTTCATCAATGATCGTTAAAGGTGTACCTGATAAGCCAAAGCCTCCTGTTAAAATTACATCACCACTCTTGAAATACTTTCTTATTTCACTAGACTCAATGACTTTATCCATTATTTCCCCTCCATTTCTTTATAAAGCGCTTTCTTTTTTGGTTAGAATAAAATAAAATTAGAAATCGTTGTGATAGTCGAAATCTATGAGGTAGACTTGAATAAAACATCAACTCGTTAACTAGACTGCAGTCTGTTTATAATTAGACCGTAGTCTGATTTTATAAAAATATAAATATTCTGTCAATTTATTTCCGGAGGATTTTTCATGCTAGAATCAAAAAAAAAGCAGCGCAGAGGAGAAGTAACACGCGATAAAATTTTAAAAACAGCTTTAAAACTTTTTAGCCAAAAGGGTTATGACAAAGTAACAGTCGACGAAATCGTGAAAAAAACCGGCACTTCAAAAGGTTCATTTTACCAACACTTTTCGGCTAAATCGGACATATTTTTAGAGAGATTCACAGAAGTCGACAATTATTATTTAGAAGTTTTCCATTCTTTCCCGAAAGATATGGACCCATTTGAAAAACTATTTATTTTCACTCAGAAATTATTGCGCTTTCTAGAAGAAGAAATGGGTAAAGATCTTATGAAAGTCATTTATAGTTCCGCTCTAAATTCAAAAGAACACACTTACTTTTTAAATTCAAACCGTTCACTCTTTCAAATCATCTTTACACTACTTGAAGAAGCTAAGGACCAAGGATCCATTGGCACTGACCAATGTGTGGAAGTCATTTCTACAATGGTCACACAAAGTCTAATGGGAATCATCTATCACTGGGGTATACACGACTCTGACCAAAGTCTAGAGTCATTATCAATACCGCTGATTAAAACAATCCTTGAGGGATTGAATATGAAGAACTAAAACAAATTTAGAGGCCATCCGCGAGAAGATCTTTGTAGAATTGGACTTATGATGGGTACACAATAAGAAGACCGTTCTCATGCGAGAACAGTTTTCTTATATATGGAGGAGCTATAGCAGCCCTTCCACTCGTAAGTTTATTAAGCATTATTTGGTTATATGTTCAAGGTGAAGCAAGCGAAAGTTTGAGTAAATTTGCTCTTGGTGTTCTTTGGGGATTTCCAGCTACTGCGGTTTTATTACTTATCGTTTATCTATTATTAAAGAATACAATAAACCTATATGCATGTATTTTTGTTGGCATAAGTGGCTGGATATTTTTTTAATCATTAAACAGAACCTAATTAATTTTGTAAAAACAAATTTTCTTAAATGATAGAAGTCTTAAACCACACCTATTGAATTAATAGAGGTTATTCCAGAAAAGGGCGCGATTGTACAATAACAATTAGATTTAAACGACTTTATTGTTGTATTTTTAAGTGCAGTGAAGTAGTCTTCCCCGCTCCATTTGGTCCAACTACTCCGTAAAATGATCCACTTGGTACTATTAAGTCAATATGATTGACTGCAATAGACTCGCCGAATCGTTTATACAGATTAAGAAGCTGTAGCGCTGGAGAGGATTCATCAAATGTGGCTTCCAATGATATTGATTTAGAGCTTTTCATAACCATAGTTCCTCCTTCAGGATTTTATCCCGCATTAACAGGCATCAGAATTGTAAAAATCGCGGATATACCATAAAAAAAGGATGGCAACCGTTCATTCGGCTACTCATCCTCTAACATACAACTATTAAAGCAAAACGGAATCCTCATCCTTATCCTGATGACGTCTTTCCCGTTCTTCTGCTAGGCGTCTCATATATATTTCGCCTTCTTTTTCAATAAACTCATTATCAATTTCTTGCTCTTTTTTCGACGTGTATAAGACCATATAACCGCTCACAATAATCCCAATAATAATGAGATAAATCCACCATGGTAAAGTTTCCATTCAAATTCCTTCCTTTCATAAGACAAGCTTTGTTAGTTTCACTGTATGAATGAAAGGAAGGTTTTATGACTCTTTTATTTTGAAAGGACCTTCAACTTATCGATGAACCCAAACTGCCCCTGCTGACTTATCATCAGCTTGACCTACTACTTCAATTTTAATTCCAAGATTCGGAAGTTTTCGTCCTGCATCTGGAATTACGCTGTTCATATATGATTTAGAATCATTAAATTTAGACACACCTGGTAATCCTTTATAATCAAAGATTCCGCGCGTCGGTGAATTTACTTTCCATGCTGGCGTTTGATCAAACGAGAACGCAGCATCTGCAATTTGATAACGAGTACTATTTTTCACACTTGGCTGTCCATTTAATGTTCCAATAATCGCTTCCGGATGAGAATCCACTACTCCAAGGAATCCTTCGCCTGGATGCACGCCAACCCAGTTATCTGTAAAGCTTTGATCTGCATACCATACAACAAGTCCTGTATTGTAAACTGGACCGCGTCCATATTGCAGCGCTTCGTCAGAACCTGCATAGTTTCTCCACTCTAAATAATAATTATTTTTCTTCTGCTCAAATCCATCAGAAACAGTAAATCCTTTTACAGTAAAGCTTGGTTGTCCTTCTGCATCATCAGAGAAAACAACTTTATTATCTACCGTTAAAGTAGCATTATCAAGCGCAAATCCTCTGTAAGCTACAGCAACATCTGTTAAATATTCAAATTGCAGTTTTACTTTCTTCCCTTTGAATTGACTTAAATCATAAGACTTGTCAATCCACGTATCATTCGTTGTATCCATGCCATTCTTTACGTCTTTGTCACCCATTCTATCAATCTTTGTTTTCGTTCCATCTTCCGCAATAGCGTATACGTCAAGGAAATCATATTTTGCTTCCAATTCATAGAATGCTTTATAATCAAATTTCGCATTCGTTACATTTGTTAAATCGAATAATGGCGTCTCTAAAGTTGTATGTATATCATTTCCTTTTGTACTATAATAAAATTTCTTTCCAAAGCCAGGTTCAATATTTTTCAAATTTTTATCCGGTAAATTTACACGAATAATTCCTGGACGTTTTGATTTTGTAACACTTTGATCTAAATACGTCGAAAAGCCGATACCTGTGCTAAGTTTATCATAGTTTACCTCTACAATATTCGCCCAGTTCCCTTTCATATTCTTTTGGAAGAACTCTTTGTTTTGCGGAGAGAAACTTGTTGGTTCTGTTCCTGCAATTCTTCCAGCCCAGCTGCCGCCGCTCATAATAGACCAAGCTTCAATTGGCTCACCTTGTCCTGAATACTTTGTATCATACTCATCAGGTAAACCTAAGTCATGACCAAATTCATGAGCAAATACACCAACTGCACCGTCTTCAGGCTCGATTGTGTAATCGTATGCAGCCATCTTTCCGCCCCAGTTTGGAACAGATGCTGTTGTGCCATCGATTGCGTAAGGTTTTCCACCAAGTTTTGAACGGTGAGACCAAATCGCATCATCCTTTAATTTTCCGCCGCCAGCTTCTTGGCCAACACCAGCGTGAACGACCATTAAATGATCAATAATTCCATCTGGTTCATTTTTATTACCATCACCGTTGTAATCATACTGATCGTATTGATCAAAATCAGCTAAATTAATTCCTTTTGCTACCGCTGCTTTTAACGCGTCTTTTACTAAGTCACGCGGTCCTAAAGGTGCTTTATTATCATGACCACTTCCTGCATCATCACCGTAATCAGAAGCTTTACCTGGAACAGTCAACCATTCTGTTACAGTTCCATCAACTGTATAACTGCCGCCTGATTGCTCTTCATAATATTGCTTAAATGTTTTAATTTTTGAACCGTTGAATAGTGTAAACTGTTCATCTCCAAACAGCATATTTTGATAATGATCACGATTAAAATCATTCGCATACATATATCCTGGTTCTTGATCAATATTGTTATGTTTAAAATCGCTATACTCTACAAGTAACACAAGAACTTTATCTTTACGAACAGGCCCGTTATATTGCGCTTGCTGCGCCGAAGACGTCGGAACTTTACCATTTCCATGTATCTTTCCATTTAACCCAGGTACTTGCCCAGCTAATGGACCATTCTTTGACTGATGCTGGTTCTCTTTCTCTTCCATTTTCGCATCTTTTACTTTTTTCATAAAATCAGTAGCTTCCTGAGTAAGGCTGTCTTCTGGCGTTGTTTCCTTTCCAGGATTTTCGCCTTTTTTCTTCTCTACATATTTTTCTACAGCCTTCGACGTTTCTGCTTGTGATGCAGATGGATCGATAACCCCGCGCTCCTTCAACGCATTTGCCAAACGTTCCTCCGGTATTAAATGCTCATCTATGAAACTAGATGGCTCTGATGATGATTCAGCATAAGCAGCATGACCACCGAAGGCAAACATAGAACTTAGCATAGCCCCTGTTGCCAACACTGAAAAAGTTTTTAATTTTCTGTTCTTTTTCAATGCAATCCCCCCCCTATTGTGTATAAGTTGTCGACTTTTTTGTCGATATTTATATATTATTATCGATTGATTTAATTTTCAATATTTTTGTAATATACAGACTATTTAATGTAATTTATTTTATTATAATAATTTTTCTGCAGTAGAGCTGATCATTTTTTTGTTCTACTTCACTTCAATAATCATAAAAAAAAGATTCTACCACGATAGTAGAATCTTTTTTGCAATCTTTTTTAGTTATGGAAAGTCGGTTTATAAAACGAACGATTATCAAGCGCAAAGACACGCTCTGTATATTCACCTGGTTTTGTGCGGCTTAACGCACGATCCATCATGTTCATCTTCGCATCTAAGTTATCAATATAATGGAGAATTTCTGCTTCTTTTACAAGCGGTGGCTTCGGACTGCCCCATTCCGCTTTGCCGTGATGCGATAAGACGATGTGCTGAAGAATCAATATTTCTTCTGCTTCAATTTGCAGCTCGTCTGCTGCTTTGCCAATCTCATTTACCATAATCGAAATGTGGCCAAGCAAGTTCCCTTCTAACGTATATGTTGTTGAAATTGGACCTGATAATTCAATTACTTTACCAAGGTCATGTAAAATAACGCCTGCATACAATAAATCTTTATCAAGGGACGGATATAACGTTGCAATTGCTTTTGCTAAGTCAAGCATTGATACAACATGATACGCTAGTCCCGATACAAACTCATGATGATTTTTCGTTGCTGCTGGATAATCTAAAAATTGACTTTGATACTTATTCAGCAAATGTCTCGTAATGCGCTGAATATTAGAGTTGCTCATTTCAAATATGTACTGTGTAATTTTCTCGACCATATCTTCTTTTTTAAGTGGCGCCTTTTCCACAAAGTCTGAGATATCTGTTACTTCATTCGAATTTGCTACTCGAATTTGTTTTACACGAAGCTGAATGCGGCCTTTATAATTTTGAATATCGCCCGCTACTTTTACGATTGTTTCCGCTACATATTGCTGCTCTACTTCAGGTGACACATCCCATAGCTTTGCTTCGATATCTCCGCTTTGATCTTGCAAAATAACTGTTAAAAATGGTTTTCCGTTACTTGCAATCCCTTTTGTTGCCGACTTAATCATTAAAAATAACTCGACTTGCTCACCAACTTCATACTGTGCAATTTTCTTTTTCATATTCTTTCCTCCACCGTCATCGATATTGTTAGTATAGCATAACCTCACTGCTTTAACCTTTGCATTTCATCTTCTTCAAAGAAAGATAGAAGATGTTTATGACAAGTAAAGAAAATGACTTGCCGTTCTTTCGCTAATTCCTTCATAAGATGCACAGTTCGCTCTGTTCGCAGCACATCAAAATGGACAAAACTATCATCAATAATAAACGGATACTGCCCTTCAAACGTATGCGCTAACGCAAACCGCAGCGATAAATAGAGCTGCTCTGCTGTCGCTTGGCTTAATTCATGGCTGTAAAAACGCAGTCCATCTTCTCTTTCTACAATAAACGGCTCTTCTGCATCTGGCGAAAAGACTTTTACATATTTTCCGCCTGTTAAATACACAAAGTATTCTTCCGCCTTTTGTAAAATGCGCGGCAGCTGCACTTCATGATAATACTTCTTCGTTTTTGTTAATACAGCCTTTGCCGCAGCATAAGCAGCCCACTTTTTCACTTGCTCACGTACTTGTGATTTTTTTAGTTCCCATTCATGAAGCACGTCACCGTACGTATGACCATCTTCTAACTGCGCAATCTCAAGACGCAGAGCTGCCAATGTATTCGTCAACTCTTTTTCCTCGCGCATCAGTCGTTCTAGCTGCTCCTGCTCTTTTTGGCGCTCCTCTTCGTAGCCTTCTAAACGGTAACCAGTCTCCAACGCTGCAGTCATTAATCGTCCTTCCAACAAATCCATTTGCGGAATTAACCGATCAAGCTGCTGCTGCTTTTCTTCAATCTGCTCCGCTTGCTTTGCCGCAGCCAAAAAGGCCTCTTCATCAGCTGCTCCGGCAATATCCCAAAGTTGCTGACGTTCCTCTAGGAAATGATGAATTTGCTGTTGCACCGCAGCTTGTTCTTCTTTCCACGCAGCATCCTTTTCTTCCAGCTGCTTTTTCTGCAATTGCTTTTCCTTTTCTTTCTGCACATCTTTACTCATACCATGTAAAAATAACGACGGTGTGTCCATGTTTCCTTCTGTAGAAACAGTTAGCTTCATTAGTTTATGTTCAAACTGCGAAATCATGTCTTCCTGCAGTTCTTTTCGTTCTTGCTGCTTCGCTAACTCACGGTACAATTGCTGCATCTTTTCAAGCCGTTCAAACGCCGGCAATATATGAGCATACGTAAAACTATCTGGCAGTGCGTACATCTCTTTATACGATTTCACCTGCTCATTCACCTGAAACAAATCACGCTCCCACTCATCATATTCAGAAAGAACGCGTTCATATCCTCGCTCAATTTGCTTTAACTTAAATTCCTCGCGCTCTAATAGCTTCCGCACTTCATCATCCTTCTCCAGACGATGCCTTACTTCAAGCGCTTCATTACTTTCATGTCCCTCTGACGCAGACCCTTTAGAAGCAGAGCCCATATACATCACATACAAAACGACAAGGCCAATTAAAAGAAAAACACCAACAAACAATAACTTGCGATTATCCATTAAAACGCCCGCAAGCAGCAGCAAAGCATTCATAACGAACAGTACCATCGTAGCTTTATTCATCTGCGGTGCGGTGTTACTTCGTTTCTGTCTTTGTCCTCTTTGCTGGGACGCTGCACTTTGCGCTTTTGGCAAATGTCTCTCCCGCTCTTCTTCAGACATCGTTTGTGCCTTGAGCCTGTTAACTGCTTCCTCTTGTTCCTCTAACTGTTCCTGATCTGTTTTAAATCTTTCATCTAACTGCCCTTTACGCTTCTCTAACTCTTTTGCTTGCTGCATCATCTGCGTAATTGTTTCCTTCATAGCCAAGCTCGTATTGAAAGAAAGAACGTCCTCACGTGCAAACGCTATCCCGATTTGCTGCTGCAAATCTTGTATTTCTTCTTCTATATGTGAAATACGCCCCGTCAAATCCCGCACTTCTTGCAGCGCTGCTTCATAAGACATATGCTGCAAACGAAGCTCTTCCACATACACCTCTTGCTGAAGCAATTCTTCATTTACTACTAGCACTTCTATTTCAGTTTGAGCTGCATTCAATTTCTTTTGCAGTCCATCTCCTTGCAGCTGAAGTGGTTCAAGCCGTGCTTTTACCGCTTCATAACGCTTTAGACCATCAACTGGAAACGCATGTCCCGCATGTTGTTCTAAAAAGCGTTCACACGCACGTTTTTCTAGAAACAGTGGCTGCAACGCTTCTAGCACTTCGTAATCTTGTTTTCGTTTTCCTGCTTCTTGCTGCTCTGTGCGAATGACGGTAAGGCGCTCTTCTATGCCCTTTTTCTTTTTCACAAGCTCTTCATACGCCGCAATCTTTCCTTGCCAATCTGCGAGCTGATCTTGCAGCTTTTTTAGCTCCTGCAATGCTACATTAATTTCGGGCTTACGGCCATTTGGCTTAAAGCGCTGCTCCATTTCTTTCTCAAGCATTTTTTCGAGTCGTAATAACCCGTCGCTGCCAACTGCACTTGCCGAAAATAAATAGTTGCCAATATCGTTTTCACCGATATGGTGAATATTTTGCAAACCATGCATATCAAATGAAAAAACAGAATCAAACAACTGCTCATTCATTCCGTTTAACAGCTGCTTTAAAACATCTTCGCCGCCTGTTTTTCCATCCGCAAAATAAACCGTCACTTCCCCGGCCGCTGTTTTTGGAAGACGCTCAATTTTTAAGCGTCCGTATTCCTCGGTGAAAACAGTAATTGCTCCGCCGTATTTCCCGCCTTCTTTCGGCTCATAGCGGCGCTGTCCCCTCGTTGGAAAACCAAATAAGATGCTTTTCATAAACGAACGAATCGTTGACTTACCCGCTTCATTTTCTCCGTACAATACAGTAAGCATGGAAAGGCTCAGCTCGACATTTTCTAATTTTCCATATCCGTAAATATGAAGCTTTTCAATTCTCATGCTTTGCTCCTCTCTTGCTCTAGTAATTGCTCTAAAATAATATTCTCGGCGCCCTTTTGAATCTCTTTCTTTTCTTCCTCAGAAAACGAATGAAGCACCTTCCTCGCAACCGGCGAAGTCCAAATCGTCCGCAGCACCTCATCCATACTAGAAAACACTTCAAGCTCCTGAAGCACATTGCCAATAAAATGATTCTCTTTCTTCAACTTCTCAATTTCCGCAAACGAAATCGTTTCATTCTTCCATTTCACAACATGCACAAAATTACTGCGTTCTTCTCCCGAAGACACAATATGAAGGACTTCCTCGACGCGCTTCTCATCACGTAAATAAGAAGCAAGCGGACCTTGCCCTGTAAACGTCATCGTCACAAGCAAACCTTCCTCTTCTTTTCGAACACCGTTCATACTCTCTGTACATGCATGAATAAGATCGTCAACTGTCTCTAGCTCATCAATGTTGATAGAAATCTCATCCCACACAACATCTGCCGTACTGAAAAATGTCAATTCCGTCCCTTGCTTAGACAAGGAAACAACATACGCACCTTTCTCTCCTGTTTCCTTTCGGTGCCGTCCTTGAATATTGCCAGGATACACGATGCTCGGTTCTTCTGTTAACACTTCACGCTTATGTATATGACCAAGCGCCCAGTAATCAAACTGCTTTTCCTTCAATTCACGAATTTGAAACGGCGCATACCGATTATGCTCGGCATCTCCTTCAACGCTTCCATGAAGCATACCGATATGAAACGGCGCACCCGTCATCTTTTTATATTGCTCTGTCATATTATCCGTCACAGCTTGCTGCTGATAACTAAATCCGTAAATGGAGGCAAACAGCTCACCGTTTTTATAAAATGATTTTTCTTCTATGTAAGGTTCTGTAAAAATATGTACATTACTCGGAAACTCAATTGCCGCCCAGCTTCCACCTAAATGATCATGATTGCCGTGAATCACATATACCGGAATATCATACTGCGCCAAACGCTTCATTTGCTCACGAACAAACACCTGCGCCCGCAAACTTCTCGTCTCCGCATCATACAAATCACCCGCAAGCAAAACAAAATCAACCTGCTCTTGAATCGCTTTATCCACAATGCGTGCAAACGAACGAAACGTACTTCCCTTCATTCTTTCCCATATAAAAGCTGGCACATTCAATTCCATCCCTTTAAACGGACTATCCAAATGCAAATCTGCCGCTTGAATAAACTTTACTTCTTTCACAACGTAACGTCCTTTCTCCGTCATACTTGGCTTTATTTTAACACGGAATGTCACATGCTTGTCTTATTCCAGCGCTAAAAAAAGAAGCAGCTAAACGTGATAGTCTTCCAATTAAAGGTTTATATAAAGACAAAAAACTTTGGCCTTCTATAAAACAATGAAAATAAGCCAGATGTAAATAAACATCCAGCTTATTTTTATTACCTCGCTCGTTACGTTTTCCTGCTTATACTTTATAGTATGAACATGCTCACTCTTTTTTTACTTTCGCTTCCTCACCTTGTGTTTCCAACTTATTAAGTATTTCATGATATCTTTGCATTTCTTGCTCACTATTATCCCAGTTTTCTCCGTAAATATGATTAATTTTGTTTGCTGCAATTTCTAATATAAAAGTGCTATCATCACTTTTCACTGATAAGTACGTATTTGCCCCTTCTTGATAAATCTTAGCAGGATTTGAATTTTTTAATTTCTCTACACTTGGTTGCCCTGCCTTTTCCATGACAACTGGCACATAATGATCCGCTACAATTTGGCGAAGCGAATTCTCGCTAAAGTCACTTGTTTTTAATGAATGTAATGTTAATGCAGCCGTATACACACTTAGATTCGTTTGTTCTTCTTTCAGTTCTTTATCTCCAGACTCAATAACAGCCTTCCTCTCTTCTTGGCTTACATTCGGCATCGTATTTCCATCCGTTTTATGATAAAGGTAATATAATTTCCCGACACGGTAAACGAGAGTAAGAGACAGCGTAATTAACAAATAAATATACCATTTGTTATATCGCCAAGATTTATTTTTTTTCTTCATCTCTTCCATCCCGCCAGCATCTATCTTGTCATGATTTTTCTCCACTTCATTCACCCTCTTTTCTCATTTACGCATAAACAATTGCATTCAACTTTCGTAATTGCATATTTCTCTAATTCAGCAAAAATATCATAACAAATAAAACATTTTCAATTTGTCATATTCCGTCGAAAAAGGACAAAAAGGGGTTATCCCCCATTGCTATCAAGTTAAGAAGTTCATTGTTCCCCAAAACGAAAAAACGTTATTTTCTCTGTATATTTCTACAGAGAGAATAACGTTTTTCATAACTTTTTCTATTCAAAATAAACTGCAATTGCTATGGATGTTTTTATAAACAGTTCAACTTTGTTTCAAGCCAACGCCTTATTTTGAACATTAACTTTATTAACTACTTTAACTTCTGTAAGAAGGATGTCCCATGCTGTGGAGCTCTCACATTAAAATACTCGGCTGCTGTTGCTGCAACATCCGCCATTGTGCTTCGCTCACCAATCTCTCTATTCGACAATCCTTTGAGATATATTAACAGAGGAACTCTTTCTCTTGTATGATTACTATGACCAATTGTCGGATCATTACCGTGATCAGCCATTACAATCATGATATCATCTTCAGTTAGTAAGGGAAGAATTTCAGCTAATTTGCGATCACTTAATTCTAATCGGTCTGCATATCTCGCAGAATCTTCAGCATGTCCCGCTAAATCAGTTTCTTGAATGTTTAAAGCAATGAATCCATCTTTAATATCCTTAATTTCAGCGATTGTTTTGTTCCATAATGTTTCTGAATCCACGCCTGGAAATAATCGTTTGCTTTTCGTCTGTATAATATCAGCTACTTTTCCTAGTAAAGATACGGTAATACCCTCATGATCAAGAATTGTGGGTATCTGTACTTCTGGATCAATTCCATAACCTAAATGAATAACTTGATATCCATTATCGTAAACACCAGATTCTGGCGCATCTACTCCAGCAAACTTGCCTTTCTTTACTTTTCTTGCCGCTAATAAGTTTTCTAGCTTAATATTCTGTCCACCAAATGTAATTACTCTCGACACTTTGACTACTTCTCGTACTGTTTTTCCTAATTGAACGACGTCTTCAAAAGGCATTAAATCGAAGCAGGAAGAAACATTATATACTTGTCCTAAATCAGTTTCGAGATTATCACCAACAGTTGCACATTCATTTACAACGAGAATTTTCGGTTCATTCTCTTCTCCTACTTTTCTCACGGAATATCCTCTGACTTCTAAATGCTCTTTGACAACATCAATGACCTCATTAAAAGGTTGATTCAAAGGAATTTTCGGAGTTGTCCCCATGATTTCTTGATGACCCAAAAAGGAATCAGCTCCCTGATGAGCTAGATTCGCTGTTCCCCAAACTGCTTCTGGAGAATAATGAAGTAGCTCTGACTCCTTACCAATCGCATTCATTAAACCTAGCTTCTCTAATGTAGGTAATTGTACAGTTGGATGTTCACGAATAATATGCCAAGCGGTATTACTTCCCACATCTTGAGGACGTACTTCCTTTGCATCATCCATATACCCAACACCAAAGCTATCCAATACGATTACTATGAATTTACCCAATTTGCTCACCTTCTTAGTAGTTTCCCTTGGCTATCGTATATTCCAACTATTTCTGGTTTGCCGCTTTGAATTCCTTTCACTACAGCAACCTCACTTCTCGTTACAAACACTTGCGTTCTAAATGACATAATGGCAGTCAGGCCTATTGGCCATTGCTTTTCTAATTCCAAATAGTAATCAATGCTTTCATTAGAAAAAGAACCAGATTTAGCCATTGAACGGTTCGTTCCATCCGTCAAAAGAACTTGATCCAAATGTCCACGGCGATAATAACCTCCACCAAAGATATAACTTTGACCATTGAATTGATGTGATACTTCACTTACATAAACCATTGCTGGTTTTTCCACTAAATTTTCAACCGCATGCAATGGTGTCGTTCCCGTTAAAGCATGTCCAGGTTCCCCTTGCGTACCTCCAATTTTTTTAATAAAAGGAATCGTATAGGAACAGGTTGCTGAAGGAACATTTAGTTCCGTTAAGTCAAAGCCATTCTCTGTAAGAAGTTTTTTTGCACGATTAATTGTTTGAACATTGTGGGTTTCCTTTAGGTCTAAATCATCACCTGAATACAAGAAACACGGAAAGGAAGTAATCCCTTTTATTTGCACATGCTTTAGTTCACGAAAATGTGGTATTAAAGCTTCTAGTTCCTCCAGTTTAAAACCACCATATTGACCTTCGTACAGTTCGTCATCATTACTTACAACCCGTAATAAAACATTCTGTGTAATACCTAGTTCACTAGCAACTGTATCAATTTGCTTTAATTTATCTAATGAATACACCGTAATATACTTTGTGCCGTAATGCATAACTTTCTTTAAAAGATGTTTCGGTATTTGTACAAGATGTCCAACATTTCCAAGTGGAATATCATTTTCCATCATGACTAACGCTTCTCTAAAGTCAACAACGACAGCATGCTTTATACCATTTTTCACCAAAGCTTTTGAAACATATGGATTACGACCAAATTGCTTCGTCATAAAAAATAATTCAATACCGTTTTCTTCGGCAGTAGAAACCATTTGTCTTGCATTTTCTTCAATCATATCTAAATCTAAAATATACGTATCTGGTAAAATAACGCCTTGTTGATGAAAAGAAACGGCCGCATCTATCAATTGTGGGTTCCGTTCAATTACTTTTTTTAAAAACAAAAAGAACGCCTCCCCTATCGATTACTCAATAAAGTAATAATATGCAAATATAAGAAATTAAGCTCATTTTCATGGAAAGGAACAGGCGATAGTTCCGCAATCTCTGCCCATTGCTGTTTGGCTTGTTTTCCATTAGGATCTAATTCAATTTGTTCGGCAACTAGGGAACCCATCGGATCAACCGCTTCCCCTTTTCTTTGTCTTTCAGTAGCCATGGCTAAATGAGTGATGAATCCATCTGCCTCATCATCTTCTTTGATAATATTATTATTTTTCAATATACGTATAGTCGCTTGTGCATATTCATAAACAGATTCATCTATCGTATTGGAATCTCGTAATACAACTAATTTTTCTTGAATCATGCTGTTACTTCCTCCTAATATCGCGGTGTCATTTTTCCTTCTTTAACTTGCTTTTGTATATCTAATAGTGTCACTATCGAAATATATTTTCTTATAATCGTTTCAATTAATTGATTGCCATCTTGGCAAATAATAACCGATTCTGTCATTTTCTCTAAGTTTCTTGAAGTAGGAATGGCTTGATAATTTACATCGTTATAATTCCGCTCGACTATTTCATCGTAATTCCATACACCTGCATCAATCTGATTTTCTTGAAGTGCATAGATTAATTGATTCGATGGCATTTCAACGAGCTCCACATTTTTCCCTTTAACTAAAAGATTAGTTAGTTCTTGTTGGTCAAGAGAATCGTGGTCAATTCCTACTCTCATTCCATCTTCTAGTGCCGAAGCATCATTGGCTAGTAATAAAATATGCTTAGATAAATAAGACTGATTACCAAACTCCATCACGATTTTAATATTTGCGCCAGAATCAATCGCCTTCTCAGCTGCATACTTTGAAACAACTGCAAAGTGATAAGTCCCTTGTTCAACAGCCTTAATCCGATCCTCTGATCCTCTAATATACGCCATATTCAACTTAATGTTATGTTTTTTAAATGTTAAATATAAACCAGTTGCAAAGCCCTCATATAGCCTCGAGTATGGAAGTGGCATTGTCGCTGATAATTGATTGGAGAAAGCATACTCTTGCAGTATCGCATAATTTATATCTGTAATAAACGTTCCTAAATGCCCTCTACCTTCCGTCTGGATTGCCTTATTTTCTTTCAAAAAAGCAATAGCATTCTGAACAGTTCCTCGAGAAATAGAGTATTCTTTTTGAAAATCACTAATAATCGGCATTCGGTCATGAATATTTAATGTTAAAAGCTCTGCGGCGATTGCCCTAATAACAACACCTCTTTTTTGATATAAATCATCTTTACCCATATAACTTTCTCCTTTTATCTTATATATCTAAGTTTTTCACTCGCTTAATAGCTGTATCTAATATACGTAATACCGTTTCACTCCCCGAGCGATTTGGATTAATACGTATCATGTTTTTGGATGCTTCTGGATTGGCAGCTCTAAATGTTCCCGATAGTCGGTAGAACAAAGGTGAGAATTCATACTTAGACTCCGCACCAACTGGATTAGGTAATCCACCTAATTTTTCCGCTTCTGTCAACACATCTGAAGCAATCGGCTCTTTCAATTCTACAATAATTACCTTTGATTGTGCGTTCGCAATATAAGCTTCTTTAACACCTGCAAGCTCCCCTTGATTTAACCTAGCACACACATCTTCAGAAACAGTTGCCGATATTGCTAATGATACAGGTGCATAAATTAATCCTCGTATCACATCAATCGCTTCAAACCCTTGTACCTGTAATCCACCAGAATAATTTTCTTTTCTAAGCTTTTCAATGTAGTTCTTATCACCTATTATACACCCAACACCTTCAGGACCTAGAAGTTTAAATGTAGAAAAGCAAGCTAGGGACGCCCCTAATTCTGAGCCGATTTTTGGAACTTTAGCTACCGCATAATTGTCATCTGTAATAATCGGCAAACTAGAATTAATTTCTTTCATACACTGAATAACTTCACCAATATCGTAAGAATCTTCAGGCTTTTGTCTTGTAAATTGAACCAGCGCAGCATCAATTTGATGCTCTTTTAAAGTCTCTCTTACTTCATCGAGATTATTGAAATCTGCTTCAACTGTCTTTAAGCTCATCATCTCAATTGATGTCTTAGTAGTTGGGTAGATTGGAGCTTTATGGACAAGAAGTGTGTTCGTTGGTTTCATCACTGCATGTAAAGCTAAACGAATAGCCATTGTTCCAGCACCACGAACAAGCATGGCTGCCTCTGCTTCAAAGAAGTCCGCTAATACCTTTTCGACCTTATGCGTTGTCTGTGGCTGATTTAACCCAGGAACAACTCCTAAATCTCCTCTTGTTAAGATTTCCGATCCTTTAAATTCTTTCGTAACTGAATCAACTAATTTAAACTGAAGCTGAATGGCTTCTTCAATACTTAAACTTTTTAATGGATAAGTTTTCATACGAATAACTTCCTTTACTTTTGTTAGATATAAAAGCGTTGTGGATTTTCAATCAGCATTTTATTAACAAACTCTTGAGAAATTCCTCCTGCTAAAATCATTGGGATAAACTTTTCCAATAAGAATGTATAACCTGGTCCACCTAAATATTTCAATTGCGATTTACGAGTAATATCCATTGATAGAAATACTTTATCCGTAAACCCTTCTGCTTCAATTGCTTTTAACATCTCCAGTCTCGTCCGGTCTGGCATATAGTTTTCTTTACCGACTGTATCAAATTCTACATACACACCTTGTCTAAGAAGATGAAGAACATATTCAGTATCACCTGTTAAATCAACATGACCGATAACTACTTTTGACAGATCTACGCCTCTCTCCTTAAAGAATTCAACCTGCTCGTGCCCATACGTTCCGAGCGTACAATGTGTTGTAATTGGTACACCTGTTTCTTTATGAGCAATAACAGCTGCCTCAAATACTTTTCTTTCACGATCTGTCATATGCTCTTTACTTGTGCCAATTTCACCGATGACACGTGCTTTTATATCCGTTTCATCGATTCCAACTGTAATTTCCTTAATCATTATTTCAGCTAATTGTTCAATCGAAAGCTCTGAAATATAATTAGGTAAAAACTTATCTTGATACCATCCTGTTGCTTGGACAATATTTATTCCAGATGCTTCAGCAACTTTTCGTACATAATCAGGATTTCGTTTCATACCTCTTACCGTTACATCGATAATATTTCGTACACCTAGTTGATACAATTCTTTAAATTCTTGAATCGTTTCTTCAAAACAGTTTAAATTACAATCATCATTATTTTTTAATCCTGATAAATCAATTGTTGTATGTTCATGAGCTAATGTAATTCCATTTACTAATGACATATTTTCATCTCCATCTATTTTATAAACCTGGTGGTGTCATTAATCCCAATAATACAAGTACGTTAGAGATGATTCCCACTAACAATGCTCCAATTGGTCCAATTGCTAAATCAACAAATTTTTTCTTAAATGTACTATTTAATACGTATAATCCGACTACAAATAGTGCTCCCCATGCAGGTGCAATAGCACTTGCCGCGATTACACCGCCAACAAGTAAAGCAATTTCTAAAACTTTTGTAATAGCTGTTCTAATCTGATCCCCTGCATCACGCATACCTGGGAATTTATCTAAGAAGAGCGAGAACTTCGTTAATAGCAATACTTCCATTGCCATCCAAACTCCACCGAGTACAAATGCTAAAATAGGATTTCCAAAACTTGCAGCAATGGAACCGATTACAAAAACCATCTTAATTCCAGCTGGTGAATATACTCCTGTTGCAATACCTGTTGTAACAACTAACGGTATGAAACCAATAACACGCGAAAATTCAGTAAGAGCTGCTGAACTAAATTGACCATTTTGATATAATGGAGCAGAAAGTGCTGATTCAGTAACAATTACTAAAGATGCGGCTAGTGCAATCAACGCTCCAGATAGAGCAAATAAATACCAATATTTTTTGATTTCTAATACTCTCGCTGCAAATAAGCTGGCTAATTGCTCTTGAGAGTTATTTTTTTCTCTAGAATCTGTCATTGCGAAGTAGATCATAAATATCATACCTACCATCAATGCCATTGCATTCGCATTAATAACAATGTTATTACCATTTGATAACGCGATTGTTCCAAACTTTGTCACTAAAACTTGTGTTAATACTACGAATGAACCAGAAATTAAACCTTTTTTCCATCCATATTGAAGTGCCACTACTAAAGCTGGAAAAATAGCAAATGCTAATAATACAATTGAAGATACTTTCCCTAAATTTCCAAGAAAATTATAAGGTAGTAAATTAAACAACTTCTGAATAAAACCTAAACCTGCTCCCATTATTACACCATAAATTGCTCCAGCAATTCCGGCAATAACAGTTGATTTTTTCCCTCTATCCGGTAAATAGCTTCCTATAATATCTGTTCCTAGCAATACAACGTGTATAATAATAACGCCACTCGCAATAGACTGTGGAATAAAACCAACTATATATCCAATCCCAAAAGCCAACGCTGTCGTTCCAAGGGCCGATTTAGTTACCCTTTTCTCCTTATATTCTAAAGCAATAGGACGTAGTGCATCATTGAACACGGCAATATTCTTGTTAGACATAATGGTAGTTACGGCACAAAGCGCCGCCATTACTAACATATTAATAATCACAGCTATTCCCCCTTATTTAAAAGACATTCCATTAAGTTCGAAACAATAAACTCCATATCCTGTGGAGTAAATCCAAAAGCAACTTTTCCTTCTGCAACACTAGCTTTTATTTCATCAGCAGAAAAAGTCTTTCCTGGCATACCTAAGCTCACACATTTATCTCCACCTAGTAAGGCAATCGCCATTGCTAAAGCTCCGCCTCCGCCTGTATTGCAAGCGCCTACATAATAATCAACAGCTCCACTTTTAATAGCCATTGCTGCTTCTAAATCACTTTTCACTTCCCATGTAAAAGCACCATTTGCATATTTCTCAACTAAAGAAGCCAATTCCGTTTTTGCTACTTGACCACCGATTACAATTTTCTTCATTATTATTCCTCCATTTCATATTTTTTCAATATACATTTTTTTGTACATTAATGTACATTTTTTTGTATATTGAATATTTATCAATTCTTATGATTACGATTTCATTATAGGGCTAAAATTTTTTTCTTGCAAGCGTTTTCTTTAAGAAGTCAAAAATATTTTTATTTGACAATTATATACTTTTCCAACATTCCCTTTTTTTGATATAACAGTAAAAATGTATTCTTTAATTCCTGATCTAATAACTGTAGTTCTTCTGTAAGAACTACATACCAAGGTTCAGGAGGTAGTAGTCAAAATGCGGGTGTGAAAATCCAATTAGAGTACGATTTACTGAGTGGGCAGTTTCTACATGTTCATGTAGGAGCTGGAAAGCACAATGATAAAACCTACGGGTCTACTTGCCTAACATCTCTTCAACCGCAAGATGTATGTATACGCGATTTAGGATACTTCGACTTAAAAGATTTACATACCATACAAGAGCACGATGCTTATTTCATCTCGCGACTCAAGCTCAATACTCGCATATATAAGAAAAACAAAGAGCCTGAATACTTTCAGAACGGAACGATTAAAAACATTCTGAGTATATTCAACTAGATATGGATCAATTTATTGATCCATTACAACCAGGTGAAACCTACGAAATCCCTGAAATCTATATTGGAATGTGTCAAAAGCTTCCCGCAAGACTCAATCGAACTTTAATAAAGTGAAACTTCCATCAGTGGAGAGTTTTTTCATCTCCCACTGATGGTTAGTTGAACCAATCGGGCTTTTACGGGCAGTTATCCCCCACCTATCTTCCTTGATTCTCTCTGAATCTTGAGGTGGGGGTCTTACTGCCCGTTAATGCGGGATAAATCGTTCTTTTACTTTTCTTAGGTTGATGAGCATGGGGTTATCCCCCTTTTTCTTCAAAAATAAAACAGATACAAAACTCATCTTACTTATTACCGATACTATCACATATTTCTTTTGCATAATCGCTCATTTTATGACACAATAGTTATAACATTCTGATTATTTATTTTGGAGGGAATTTTCATGGGCGTATACACACTAACAGTTTTCGAAAAAGACGGTTCCAAAGTACTAGACGAATCATTTGAGGCTGCGACTGAAACAGAAGCAAAATCAAAAGGCGAAACCCTTTTACGAGAAAAACAATTGTATGACCACACACACCGCTGCACATCTTCAAGCGGAAAGCTTGTCTTATTCCAGCGCTAAAAAAAGAAGCGTCTGACCGCTTCTTTTTCACACTATATCTTCTTCACACCACAGAAACACAACTTCTACGATTCGATTACCTAATCGAACGCGCTTATTCCACATTCCTGCTTGAATAAGGCGCTTTAACTCATCCTTCATTTTATCCGTCCAATCAAGAATACTCTCTCTCTTATCGTACGGATAAATACTTGGAAACTCTTCATGCAAGAGACGCAAACTTTCCGCATCCAGATGAAAATGAAAAAAATAATTCGCAGTAAGAGAAGGCTCCTGCAATTGTAAAAACTGGTGGTCAATTTGCTTTTTATTACGATAAAACGTAAAAATATTGACCTTCCCACTCGTAATCTGATCAATTTGAATTTCGTGCTTTTCAATAATCACGCTGTTCAAGCCAACTCCCTCTAAACCATATAAAATCATATTAAACCATATAAAATTATATAATATTTTGTTTTTCTTAGGTTTCTTGAGGTAAAGAACCATTGGTCCGACCCTCCATTGGATTAGGGTCTAGCACAACACCTGTGTCTTTCGGTCTCGGAAGCACACCACAGGGCTGGAGTTACCAGGGCTATCTATATTCCCGTATGACAATCCTTCCATCGGAATTTTCACAGTTCTCTAAGAAACTTGTTCATACAGAAATATACACTTAAAAGTTTTATTTTAAAAGGGGACATCCATTATCTTGTAACTTAGTATCTCTTTGAAGTACATTCCATTTTTGTAGATTCCTATATCTTTCAACTCTTTTTTTGTATCATCGAACCATTTTTTCACTTTTTTCCAATGTTTGAAGAGATCCGATACCTTCTGTCCCTTTTTTACTTCCTTTGTAAAAAGGACTGACAGAAGTTCCTTAGGAATTTTTTCTTCAAAACCCATCCCTCTACGAGCCAACACAAATGCAGCTGCTTGGTGAACGGATAAGCCATATTGTTGTTGGTACTTTACTCGACCTATAAAGCTAGAATAATAAGCATCTACTTCAATTAAAGCAATGTTTTCTTTAAAAGAGATAGAAAATAAAGACTTAATTATATTACGAAAAGAAAAATTGTTTGCCATTCGATTGAACGATTTTCTTCCACATGATTGTAAAAACTTCAGTTTTTCAATTACAAGGGTATCTACTCCAAATGAATGGATCCATCTCATGACTTCATACAATGTTTCTTGTATGATAAAATCTCGTTTATTTGCAGATACGGTATTGATATTATGCATCCAAAACACTCTAGAAGCACGGAAGTTTCCTTTTTCATGAATAATCGTCACAGACAAATTATCTGGGTTAATATCCATTCCTGCAACACCTTTTGAAAAATCAGGTTTTGTTGTCATTTCTTCTTCTAAAGTTAAATGAACTTCGTATCTGCCATTTCTTCGTTTTAAACGAATCGAATAAGATTCACCTGTTTCCAAATAAGAAGCGATGTTACATACAAATTTTTCAGGAAAACGAACGGTAAAACGCAATCGATCGTTTCTCTTAGAACTCAACGGATTCAAAATAGCGATTTCGAAAAGGTTTTCTTCTACATAACTTAATTTTATATTTTCGTTTCCGCCTTTAGACTTTTCTCCACGAGAATAAAGAGAGTCACTTCTAGATTCACGCCATTCTTCTTTGGTGATTTTCCCTTTTTTCAAGAGTTTCATTCGTTTTTTTGTTCCATCCACCATTTTAGGAACAGTTCCATTATCAATATGATGTTGATAATAATTACGCTGTTTTGTAAATGTTTTGATTTTGGATTGTTTATATAAAATCCTTTGCTTCGTTCGAAGTATTTGTTCTTCATTTTTATGTGTGCGGGATTTTAACTTCTCGATTTCTTGATGTAATTTTGCAATCTTCATATCATTTTGCAAAACATATGTAGGAAGAAGTTCTTCTTGTGAAGAAATAGAAGCTTCCGCCTCTAAAAAGGAGTCTCTCATGTAACGAGAGTTTGGAATGAACAATTGTTTTGTTTTTTCTACAACTTCTTTACGAGCTTTCCCTTCGAAAATTCGTTCACGAGAATATCTTTTGGAAGATAGAAATTTACGCATTAACTCATCCAATGTTTGTGTTAAAACTGCATCTGGATGAATAAAAACGCCTGTATATGTTACTTGTAAACGATCATTCTTCTTTGACATGAGAGATTCACCCTCCGTACCGAACTTATGTTCTTTTTAATTTTACAAAGTTTCGAAGAAAAATACAATAGACTTAGAAAAAATATTTCTGAAAAATCACAAAACAATACGTTTCAATATTGTTTTATACGATTTTGTACAGTTTTAGGTTAACTATTAACACTCCCTCAATGCATACTACTTTTGGTATATATGTCTTTAACCAAGAAGTTGACCACTTTCATTTGGAAATTCATCATTCATAATTTTCCCATCTTCAAAATACAATTAGAACAACTCAAAAGTAGAAAGGAAGCAATCATATGCATTTCGGTAGCAAAGGTTGGTACGTAAATGAGTTAAAAAAATTAGGTATCCGTTACTATGAAGGTAGAAAACTAGAGTCATATCGTACGCATATTTTGGCTGGGTTGTTAGAGAAGGCTAAGAGGCAGTCGGCTTAATGTAAAGAAGCTCCTTCTTAAGCGGAAGGAGCTTTTTCATTGGAATTCTTATATCTTCAATCATTTCTAAAATATGACCGGGTACTAGTTTGTTATAAACTGACATCGCAGCTCCTCTCTTTTCACTTTTTCCATCACACAAAAATCACCTTGTGAATTTTAGATAAAGTATGCTAAATTGAACTCTTATTTTTTACCGCAACTATCGTCTAAATCATACTGCTTTGAGATTAGTTGATTACGAATTTTATCTAATTGTCCACTTATTGATTTTTTTATCTCATTACCTGTACGGCTTTCAAAACTTTGATTTAATTCTACGGCCTTTCCTGTTAATTCTTTACATACATCATGAAATAAATCATGATTTTTCCGAAGGATATATTGCTCTTCATCTATAATTTGATTTACTTTAAACGATACTTCTGTTTTTAGAAACGTTCGTTGCATTTCTGTTTCCAAATGTTTTTTTGCAGCTTGTAATTCGTCTATAACATGTGTTGCAACATCTTTTGTAGCATTTTCAATTTCCTTTTCAATCTTTTTAATCTCCCCTATAAAATCTACCACGTTATCTCCTCACTAATCCTGTAAAGTTAGTCGCTAATTCATTATCTTTATCTCGTAATGATTTTGCTGCATAAGCAATATCTTCTCCCAAATAGCCTAAATCTCTTTGTTCTTTTCGCAAAAGATAAATTAACTCTTCTGCCAAATCCACATCATAAAAATAATCTCTTCCGTTTCTTCTTGCTTTGGCGATCTCAGCAATCGCTTTGTCTACATCATGCTCACTTAACAAATGATATTTTCCGCCTGAACCTGTCTCATGCTTTAATTTTCTCTTTAACTCCATAATCGCTTCTTCTTCTCTTCTTTGAAATTCTTCTATATTTCGTGCAATGTCTAATAATTTATCGCTTATTGCTTGAATATCTCTTGCTTGTCTAATAATTTCTTCGGGTTCAAATTTTAATTGAACACTTCCATTTGAGTGGAACATACCCTCAAATGTATTCATCGGATGTTCTCCCATGAATACTACAGCAAGAATTTTATCTAAATTCCCATTACCTTTTACTGTATATTGCTTTCCGATTATAGGTGCTCCAAATTGTGCAAAGTTTCCTACTGCATCTTTCCTATGTGTATAATCAACAACCTTATGATCCATCTCTCCAGAATCTGCACGTTTCTTCGCCTCTGGACTTAGTAATCGATATATATTAGGTGCGGCATATGTAGTTGCATAAAAGTTCCGTTCTGTTGCTACATATTGGGCTAATCCAGCACCTAAACTATGGCCTGTCGCATGAACAAAAGTTGGCTGATATTTTTCATTTACTTCATCTACCCAATTTATTGCAGTATCGAATTGTGTTTCCTTATTTGATTTTTCTAATTGCGTGGGATATACACCATTTCTTTTCACTTGAAGATTCTTTTGATTTCCGAGAAAAACTTGATTAGTGTCTGCAGTTAAATCGCCATCAAATTTACCAAACTCTGTTCCACGAAATACGAATGTAATATTTTCATAGTGTAATTTATTCTCTTTATATTCCTCAGCGGGTACTACTGCAATAGCTTGCAAACCATTTTTTACCTTTTGACGATCTGTATTGATAGATTCTATGACTCTCCAAACATTACCATTATTGCCTTTAATCTTTTCTCCTTTGTGTAAATATCGATCATCATAAACATAGTCAGCTAATTTAAAATAATCTTTATCGGTCGCAATTGGATTTTTTTTGAAATTACTCATATGTTCCAACTCATTTCATGGTATATTTTAACTATCTTCAAATATAAGGAGATTTCCAATGAAAAAGAAATTAATTGTAATTTTATCCATTTTTTTCATTATATCAGGAGGATATATAGGAATGAAGTACTTCAAACAAAAAGAAATTGAAGACCAATTTTTGAAAGAACAGAAAACCAGAATAGAAAAGTATATTCGTTATAATGTTAAAGACGTGGAATCTATTACTTTCACAGAATATAGTGTAAGTCCGATGGGCGTTCCTCATATAAACGGATATATAAATAATGATCAAGAGTTATGGTTTGATGCTAGTGTAGTCGGTTCTAAAAACTTTGAAGATGATTTTTCATCTTCTGGAGAATTATATGATAAATACACAAAGAAACCTGAAAAATCCGTATCTGAAATTGAAAAAGAAGAGAAAGAAAAGAAGCATGAGTAGTCAAAAAGGACTACTCTTATTTTGTACAACATATTTTAGAAGAAAATTAAAATAATTGCACACCCTCCAAATGCCATTATCACTATAAGCTATTCATAAGCCGTTCCAAATAAATCATAAAACCACATATCAATGTAACTATGTAACAACCTAAAATGGATAATATAGTTTTATCCCCTATTATAGAAAATACTCTATATTTTTACTTTATGGTTTATGACAACTTCACATTCAACACGTATACTGCTGCTGGTACATACTGCATGAACGATCCTCAAGAAAGTGTTGACTGACGATACAGTTATTTCATTTGTACGGATAACAGAGCAGGGTCGTTACATTAAACATGAAGGAATATTGAAATCAGTGACGAATTGTTCGAATGAGTAGTGATAGTGTCGGCTCTTCCATAAATTTTTTAGGAGATGATTGATTTGAAGTTGTTGCAAATAAGACTTTTGGTCAAAGATTTTAAGAAAAGTGCCATGTTTTACAGAGATTTATTGGAGTTTCCAGTTAGTTGGTACGAGGAAGACATGGAATATGCGCTTTTCAATAATGGAGAGACGAAAATTGAGCTTGTATCTCGAAAAATGATGGCCGAATTGGTCGGAGAGGGAAATAAGCCTTTAGAAGTTGAGTCTCAATCAAGATTCTTGCTTCAATTTGAAGTTGAAGATGTCGATAAGACTTATAACCGGTTCAGAGAAAAAGGAATTGAATTTGTTAATGAACCGCACGATCGTAAGGAATGGCGATCACGTATTGCACATTTTCGCGATCCTGATGACAACTTAATTGAAATATATAAAATGCTATAATTTGATTGGTCAAAATGAAATTTTATAATACTAAACACCTTTAATCACACAGTTCGATTTATTTGAACTGTGTTAATTTTATTTGTGAGAGTATAATTTTTATGGTAAACGAACAAAAAGGACGGTGTTTTTGTTCGTATTTCTTCTATGTATTCTTTTTCATTTAAAGTTCTTGTTGTAAACTGGCATCGCAATTCCTCAAATACTTTAATTCTATTATTTTACCACACAAAATTTACCATTACCCTTGAAATACATATATGATATCCGCAGAAAAATCCACAATTTCCGCAAGTAAAACAAGCTTTCCTTTTCATACTCAAGCATATACTGTTAAAAATTCTAAAGGAGCATGTTCACATGTATTACGGAACTAAAGGCTGGTACGTGTACGAGTTGAAAAAACTTGGGATTAATTATTATGAAGGACGGAAGTTGGAGAGTTACCGGGCGCATGTTTTGCGGAACTTGTTGTTGAAAGAACAGGAGGAAAGAGAAAAAGAAGAAAAAGAAGATAAATAAGACCTCTACGTCGACGGCGTAGAGATTAGAGGGCACTCATATAGATCCAAGAGAAACCTTAAGAAATTAAGGTTTTTTTCTATAGAATTGAGGGTTTCCTTTTATTGTCTAGACAGCATTACCAAGAAATGTTATATTACCATTTTATAATTATTATTAAGCTAAACAAGGAGGAACCTTGCATGCAATGGTATTTACAAGCATTTAAAAACTATGCAGGATTTCAAGGGAGAGCTCGTCGTAAAGAATACTGGATGTTTTTCCTTTTTAACTTCATTATCACTATTGTAATGGAGATCCTTGCGGCAATGTCAGGTGTATTTTTAATACTTTTCTTACTTTATGCTGTCGCAATCATATTACCATCCTTAGCCGTTGGTGCCCGCAGATTGCACGATACCGGAAAAAGCGGATGGTGGCAACTGCTGAGCCTTATTCCTTTCGTTGGCGGTATCGTTCTCATTATATTCTTTTGCCAGGATAGTGAAGAATACGATAACAAATATGGCCCATACCCTAAGTTTAAAACGAACTAATGCTATTATTCTAACTACATAAGCAAATAAATAGCCCGTGAAGATTTTCTTCATGGGCTATTTCTCTTTTTCTTTTATTTGTGGTACAGTTCACCGTAATTAACCGTAAAGTGAAACTTCCGGGGGGATTTCTTCATCCCCCACTGACGGAAAGCCCGCCCAATCGGGCACATGCCAGCAGTTATCCATCACCTAGCTTCTTTGCTTATCTTTGAATCTTGAGGTAGGGGTCTTACTGCCCACGAATAGCGGGATAAACGAGAAATGACTTGAGTTGCTACATGTGTAGCCTCAAGTCATTTTTCTCTTTACTGGATGATTAGTCCCAAAATCAGGCGATGGTTCGGTATTACTAAAGTGGCTGTCGCTGGTCTATACTAATCTACCATTTAAAATTACCTGTGCCCTTATCTTCTGCTTCTTCCGCGCCATTGATCTTTATTGGCTTACGGAAGTTTGATTTTGGTTCAGGCATTTTGCTGTTGGCGCCTTTGATGCTTTTCCAGATAGCTTCGTTAAGCAGCGGTTCAGACGCGCTGTCTGAGACCTCAAGATTCATTTGGGCTGATTCAGCGGCCATTGGAGCGTTCTTTGGATTTAGCTCGTCAAGTGACTGCTTTGGAACGATCGCCTTATAAGGGTTATAATTCGGCTTATCTGTAAAGCTATTTACCATCGGAGTTGCTGCTGCGTCAAATTGTGTCATCGGCGGTACTCCAACAATCAATTCCATCGTACGCAGCATGGAAGTGGTCGTATAGAACGTGGAATCCACCTTACCCGTTTGCGTATACGGACTAATTACAAGAGCTGGTATACGGTGAGCGTCAACATGATCGGAGCCATTTTGCGCATCGTCCTCGGTAACGAAAATTGCTGTATCCTTCCAAAATTCGGAGTTCGAAACAGCTTCTACGATGCGGCCTAACGCCAGATCGTTATCCGCCACCATCGCTCTCGCAGTCGGTTTACCTACTGATGTCCCTACGGTATGGTCATTAGGCAATCGGAGAAACTGGACAGTTGGCATCTTGCCTGCCTCTTCAAAAGTCTTAAACTCTTTTAACCACTCATCCGCTCTCTTCTGGTCTTTGATATTCAAACCATCGCCCGGGTAAGCAGCATCTGTTTTTGCTTGCAACTTCGGCATCGTAGAAGGCGCTATGCCGTTTCGAGCATAAAATCCGTAATTACGATAGTCGATGCCAGCTTGATCCAGACTATCCCATAAATAGGCATTATCAACATTATCGCTTGGTGCCGTAGAAAGCTTGTTTTCGCCTTCCCAATCATAATCACGTGCCCGTCCGCCGTACCAATGAGGCCAAGTCTTTTGCGTATACGAATTGGCCATAGCTGCCGTGGACCAATTCCAGCCATCTGCCGAAACATCGGCATCCGCATAAAAATTGTCGATCGTGACGAATTTGCGGGCCAAATCCCGATGATTCGGCGCCGACTCATCCCCGAACAGATTCAGGCTTGGATCCCCATTTCCTTTTTCCAAAGAACCAAATACTTGGTCATAAGTACGGTTTTCCTTCAATATATAAATCACATGCTTAATCTCGGAGGAATCCCCGACATGACGAGGAATAACTTGCTTCGCCTCATTTGAGTTGATGCGAACCTTGTCCCGTTCATTAAACCCGTTGTTCTCAACCACCTGCTTTGTATACTTGTTAAGCTGCCCTTCGTTCGGCACATCAATGATGGAAAGTGTTCCTTTCATCATCGATGAGGTTTTTTGATCATCCGGAACACTCTTTTTAATAGTAGGATCTGGGCCATTCGGGTTTGGGCCGGCTCCGAATCCTTTAGCGTTGGCCACAAACAGCTGCTCTCCATCCTTTGAAATCTCCACTGCAGACGGATACCAAGCGGTTGGAATCATCCCCTCGATCTTTCCATGTTTCGTATCGATGACGACTACATCGTTATTACCAGCGTTGGCCACATAGAGTTTCTCTCCATCCTCAGAAACGGCCATTGCGTTGGGACTGCTTCCCTCTTGTGCACCTTTGTAAGGAGAGAGATCAATCGTTTGTTGCACCTTGCGTGTCTTGGTGTCAATAACAGAAATGCTATCGCTATCACTGTTGGTAACATACATAAGTTCTCCATTTGCACTTAACTTCATAGCGCTCGGATGGGAACCGACTTTGATCTGATCCACCGCTTCTCCTGTTACCGTATCGATGACCGAAATCGTATTCCCGCCCCAGTTGCTTACATACGCAAATCCACCGTCATTGGAAAGCTTAACAGTGTAAGGATTATGCCCGACCGGAATCGTTTTGGTAACCTGTCCGGTTTGGACATCAATGATCGACATGGAATCATTCAGGTTATTGGCCACGTACAGGAATTTACCGTCCTTTGAAATGTCCAGTCCCCCCGGGAAGAAATCTACATCTTTCGGTAATACAATCGGTTGCTTTTCCGTTAGACGCTGTCCCTCCACATCATAGACGCGAATCTTTTGGTTGCCTCCGGTAGTAGCATACACATGTTTACCATCAGGACTATAAGTGACACCCCAAGTCAGGGATTCTGGATATTTGTACTCCAGAGTTTGAATAACTTCCCCGCTCTTCACATCAACGACCATTATGGAATGGATAGATTGTCCACTGTTAGCGTACAAAATGGTTTTTCCATCCGGGCTCATGACTGAAGCGAACGGTTTATCACCCAACTTCACTTGTTTTCCAGCAGGCGTGATGGTCCAACCGTTTGCTGGTTTTTCAATTTGTGCTCCCCAAGGGAATTGGTTATAAGCAGCCAAAGCCGCTGTTCCCCCACCGAATGTCAAACTTACAGCCATAGTTACCCCAATCCACTTCTTCCAATTCTTTTGCATATTCTCACTCCTTACCAAGATTTTGTATGTGCAAAACTACATAACTTGTTCAACTTCCACGATTTTTCCTGAATCAAGTGCTGACTTCCGATTCATCCATTCATAAATGATAGGGATGATAAACAAACTAATGCATGTTGATGTGAGCATGCCCCCTACAACCACAATTCCAAGAGTCTGTGTCACAATCGTATCCCCCCCGGACGTAAAACATAGGGGAAGAACCGTTAAGATGGTTGTACCCGCTGTCATTAAAACGGGACGAATCCGTGTCAGTGTGCCTTGCAGTACGGCATCTCGCGGAATCATTCCTTCCTTGAGGTTCCGTTCAATTTTATCCACAAGTACGATTCCGTTAGTCACAACAATTCCGGTGAGCATCAACAGCCCGACAAAAGCGCTCAAATTCCACTCTTTCCCGAATAGAATCAGCCCCCAGACGGAACCAATCAGGGCTAAAGGGATGCAGACGAGAACAGACATCGGAACCTTCCAGCCTCGGAAAAAAGTACTGACGATAAGGAGAACTAACAGCGTCGATATCCCCAACGCGATAGCCGCTTCGACCACCATTTGCTTCACCTGTTCCGAAATCCCGCCAAAGGTATACGTAACTCCCGGCGGCATTTGCACATCCTTCAAAATGTGATCCACTTGGTCAGTGACCTCTCCCACATTCCTTGAGATAACATCAGCCGATACGACTGCAAAAGGACGCCCATCCCGTTCACGGATAACCGGATTGCGAAAATTGTGCTGAAGGGTTGCCAACTTGTTGAGAGCGACAACGCTTCCATCCGCTGCAGTAAAAGTTTCATTGGCCAATGCATCAATGATGTTTTGTCCCGGCAAGACGGTAGCATCCGCTGCCACAGGTACGGCTTCCACTGAAGTGACCGCATCATTTTCCAGGATAATCGGAACTTCCCCAGAATTGATTTGGACCGAGATCTTTTCCCCTTGAGAAAGATAAGGCTTGATCCTCTCTAGGACATCCTCCATTTTAATTCCAGTACGCTGAAGCTCGTCTCGATTGATGTTTAATAGATAAATAGAGTTGCTGTCATCATTATCCGCTGCCCCTTCCACACTTAAGCCCTGTACTAACTTCATCTTGCTTTGGATAACTCGCGCCTGTTGTTCCAGCGTAGCGGTATCCGCTCCTGTAAGGATCACCTTCAACCTCGAGTCGTCTCCGGCGATATTCATATTTGTGACCGTAAACAACGCTTTGCTCGGGATCGCTTTGACTTTTTTGGTCAGTGCTGCTGAATAAGCTTCCACATCTGTTCCCTTTTTCACCGCGACTGTGATGTTGGCTACATTATTGCGTGGAATCCAGCCTCCACCTTCATCAAACACATCGTCAAATTGCGGTAGAAAATTGGAGCCGATCGTAGCCGAAAAGGTATCAATAGCAGGCTCCTTGCCTAACACATCTTCAATCTTTTTCACCTCAGCATTAACCTGGGATAGGGAACTATTTTCCGGGAGCTCTACCTCAATGTTGATTTCCCCCGAGCGTCCCATTGGCAAAACATTGGTGGGCAGGAGCAGTGCTGCAGCCACTGTAACAGAAAAAATCCCTGCACAAACCGCTGTCACTGTCTTCTTGCGTGGCAGTGCCCAACTAAGCATACGGTGAAGAATGTTTTCCATCCGTTTGCTGTCCCCCTTGAGGGAACCTTTATTCAACCAAAATAGCGATAGACCCGGTATCACTACTAGCGACACTACCAAGGAGGTTACTAGCGCGATCACCACCGACCAGGCGAATGTTGAGAATGCGGCACTAATCATCCCTCCAACTAAAGCGATAGGGATAAACACAGCCACCGTTGTTGCCGTTGAGGAAACAATCGCTGGAATCATTTCCTTAACAGCTCCTGCAATGACAGGAATCGTAGCCTTTCTTCCAGTCTCCTTCACCCGACGATAGATATTGTCCAAAATAACAATTGAATCATCGACGACCCGGCCCATCGCCACCACCAAACCGGATACAGTGAGCATATTCAGGGTAATGTCCATTGCCTTTAGAAAGCCGGTTGTCACCAAGAAACAAATTGGCAGCGTCAAGGCGATCAGCAATGTAGCCCGAACATGGCGAAGAAAAGCAAAAACACAAATCATGGCAAACAAACTGCCCAATACCCCTTCCTTTAGCAGACCAAAAAGAGACTTTTGAACTTGAGCCCCGTAATCATAAAGGATGTTCATCTGCACGTCTTCGGGCAGTTTCGCCTGGACTTCATTCACCCGTTGTTTAATTCGATTCGATACATCTGTCACATCGGAGGAGGGCGTTTTCAGCACATCGATAAGGACGCTCGGTTTACCGTCCGTTCGCGAAATCGTCTTTAGATCTACCATGCCTTCGGATACATCGGCCACAGAGGAGAGATTTACCGATTTGCCCTCAGCATTGCTTATCTTTATCTGCTTCAGCAGCTCAGGATTGATAGTCTCGCCTGTTACTTGAATCGGAATTAGAGCCTGCTGACTCTGAATCTTTCCTTTCGGCCATACCGTATTGGCGGAAGACAACGCTTTCTCAACGTCTTTCAACGTCAGCCCGTTTTTTTTCAATTCATTCATGCGGACCGTTACAACATAACCTTTCTGTCCTGTCCCCGTAAGGCGTACTTCTTTTACCCCCGGAACATACTCCAGCTCCTTTGCTACCTTTGTTTGGATTTCTGTGCGAAGCTGTTTCTCGTCGGTCGCTGTCCCTTTACTTACTAATCCGATTCTCATCATAGGAAAAGAGTGAGTACTGACTCTCGTGACCACCGGTTTTTCGACTCCTGCTGGAAACTGATAACTGTTCAAGGCTTGAATAATCTCCTGTTCCGCCTTTTGCACATCAAAATTGAGCGGAAAATAAAGACTGGCAAACAACCCTCCATCATAGGAGTTGGTTTCTAGATATTGAAGCCCATCTATTCCTCTCACAGCTTTTTCCACCGTACTTGCAACATCGCTTTTCACCTGATTGGCATCAAAGTTCTCCGCCCTTACCGTAATCATCAAGGTCGAATTGTTAATGGCAGGCATGTAATCACGCTGCATTTGATAAGCTGAAATCCCGCCCCACAGCATAATCAGAAGGATCGACATTATAACCAGCACAGAACGTTTCGTTACTGCTTCTATCAATCGTTCCATCGTTTTTTATCTCCTTCTTTAGCATGTAGAATATCGTCTGCTACCTTTTCCGTTCCGCTCTTTTCATTTTTTATTCGCTCTTCCTTTGTTGCCTTGTAAAAAATTTTGATTAAAAATACGCTATGAACGTTGATTTATCAACAAGACTTCGTTTTACCCCGCATTAACGGGCAGTAAGACCCCCACCTCAAGATTGAGAGAAAAGCAAAGAAGAAAGGAGGGAATAACTGCCCGTTAATGCTCGATTGGTGAGAGCTTTCCATCAGTGTGGGATGAAGAAAACCCCCACTGATGGAAGTTTCACTTTATTTTTTGAAAAAAGGTTGATCAAAACCCCTCTGATGTTTCAGACCATATAATTTAGAATAAAGTTCGAGAAAAAATGTTCATAAGTCTTGTTTTATCAACGTTCTTATAAAATATGTACTGTATTTAAATCAATCTTTTTTATAAACGGTGCAACTTTATCACAAACGGTCGAGCTTTATTTTAAATCCCCCCTTCAGAATCAAATTTGCTTTTCTGTTTAATCGTAAGCGACAAAATTTAATAGAGCGTAAATTCAATGTAAAATTTTCGTAATCTTGTGGAAATGATAGAATAACGAGGATTATCAATGGGGCACACGACCATTATGCGTTGAGTTCATCAGTATAGGTCTGAATTAGACAAGCGACTCGTCGTCATCTAAAACATACAAATGATTCATGAAGAGTATACGAGACGTATATTAAAGTAAAACAATTGCCAAAATGATGGAATCTACTTTGCGCTTTCTGGTATAGATACTTCTTCTATCTTGCTACATAAGTAGATAAATAGCCCATGAAGATTTTCTTCATGGGCTTTTACTACTCAAAAACATATGTCAACATTTACTTCAAATGCTTTTCTTATCTTACTATTCATTTCATCAATAATATATCATTATTTAATTCTAGTACTAACTCTAACTATTTTTTTACTTCTTTTACAAATTCCCATGTTTCTCCTTTATCTTTTGATTGATAAAGTGCACTGCTATCGCCATTATAGTCCCCATCTGCTCCTTGTCCAACTAACATATTAAAAACTCCATCTTTCTCATAAGGCATACCTGGAGAATCAAAAGGACTTATTATAGACTGTGTAGTATCTAATTTCACTTCATGAGGTGGATAATTTACCTTTTTAAAAGATAGGCCCCCATCATCTGTACGGTATAACTCTCCCTCAGTACCAGAAGGTCTAACTGCTCCTAAAAATCCAAGTTTATCATTTATAAAAGTTATTCCTGATACACTACCAATTCCTCCAATGAATGGGTCTGTATTTATAACCTCCCATGTTTTACCTCCATCAATAGTCTTGCTTAGTGAATAAAACGTACTTCCTAGTGCTTTATCTGTCATATTTAGTTTATAACCAACTTCTTTTGATAGGTAAAACTGTTCCTTGTTATTCGTTACATCTTGTTGCTTCTCTTTAGAACTCTTTTGCTTTGGATTCGTATTTGGTTTACTCCAATTCGGATCACCTATTAAGTTATATCTAGCAGGTATTATCTCCTTCTCTTTTCCAGGGACAAATATGGATACTGTATATCCAATTATTTCAGTAGTTGCTTCTTCAAGCTTATGCTCCTTACCATCCTCATTAATATTAATAATTCCCTCTGTATTGTATCCCCAATTTCTTTTTCCATAATAAATTAATCCATACTTACTTTCATTCCACTTACTAACTGTTTGCTTAACTGGAATAGCCTTAACCGTTTTAATTAGAGGTTCTACTAGTTTATCATCATCATAATCAGGATTTGCATATCCATTTCGTATTACAGTAATATCTTGTGACTTCTTCTTATCATAGGCTATTAAATAAGTTTCCTCTTTCCCGTGAGCATTTTTCCCATAAACAAATGTATCAAATGCTGTAATTGTTCCATCTGAATTAAATGTAAGGTCGAAATCACTTGCCATATATAATTTCTTTGGCAAAGGATATTTTTTATTTATATCTTCAAAAATACCTTCTACTCCATATTGATATATGTTGTTATGTTCAAATTTAACTGATCTTTCATGTTTTAATCTTTCTATAAACCATGCAAGTTTGCCATTATAATTTACTGCACTTTTATAAATCTGCACCCCATAAAATGATGTGATTACAACAAGAATGATAATAGAAATGTATTTCCATGCAGTTAATTTTTTAGATTCATATTCTCTATCTTTTATAATTCTCATTGTAGTAAATGTAATTACAGATATAAAAAATACTACACATAATAATAAAATATAAATATTATAATTCATTCTTCCATACTTACAGAATGAAGCTAACTCATAACAAAAAATCCAGTATCCAATTATTAATATTGGGTTTGTTAATAATGATATAAGTATCTTTTTTGCATTTTCCCTAAATATGTAAATCACTCCTAATCAAATTTATTAATTTATATTTATCTATATTAAGTATACTTTGTTTTACCAAATATTTGTATAATCATTTGTTCATCCTATTACTTCATTGCATACGAATGAAAGTTAAAGTAACCAGAATTGATATAGTAATGAAAAGCAAATGAAAAAGTTCTTTTACACTTGAGGGTAGTTAACCTTCTTAAGTTGATGGGCATGTATTGTAACCCTTATTTACTTAGTTACCTATCGTACGATTGTGTGCGAAAAAAAAAGAAGATAATTCTCTACAAATTGAAATCTCTGGAACGGCTATATATGCAGAGGAGTTCCAAGTTTCGATTTAAAAATAGGAAAAAGTTCGGCATATAACCGAACCTTTTTCATCTGTTTATCACTTCAATAAAAGCTGTATTCCCATTGTTCCTAATTGTAGAATGGAATTTTTGATTTTCTAATGTCTCAGCAACTTGTTCTAATTTTTGTACATCATCATGATGAATGAGTAAACTGTCTGATCCACTTTCTTCAATGTGGATATGTTCAATATTACCAATGGCTTTGTGTATGGTTTGTAAAAAATCGGGTTTCATAAATAAGGCCTCCTATATTTACAGTTATTTGTTTCTATTATTTCCTTATTTATAAAAAATTAGGCCGGTTGATAAACCAATCTTGGTAATCTTGGTAATTTTGTTTTTTTAACTTGTATATGTCCTAACCATCAACTGACTCATTATTTTCAATAAGCATTTGAATTTGACAACTATACGATTCTGTATTAAAGAAATCATTAAATAACTCCACTTCGATGAAATTTTTAACTTTTACATTATGTTCTTTTACATATTTAATGATTTTATCTCTACGTTCCGCTTCATTCTCTTTACTATAGGCTAACGTTACATACTTTCCTTTTGGTAATACTTTTATATTTGGTTCAGTTTCCATATTCGAATTCCCTTGAAACCTACTAAAAACATACCTTGGTTCTACATTCCACTCTGAATTAACGCTATATATGATCCCTCTTTCCATTGACATTTTTCCATCTCTATCTTGAATGATTTTCTCTAAATCTGAATAATAAAGTAACTCCTGTAAACTCCCCACTTCTTTACATGGTGCTACAATTACATAACGCTCTTCCAAAGATTTAATAGATATTTCATCATTATTTAATATCGCTTTAGAAGTCTCTACCTTCATATGTAAGCTATCAATGGTTTTGATTACTTCTTGCATTTTATTTATGTTTTCTTCTGCTTCATCTCTTTTTAATTGTAAAAATTGCAGTAATTTCTCCGTATCACAATCCTTAAAAATCTCTTGAAGTTCTACTATACTCGTTCTTAACTCTCTACAGCTTTTTATAATATCTATGTGAATAAATTGATCTATAGAATAATATCTATAACCTGTTGTTTCATCAATATATCTTGGAATAAGAATTCCCATTTTGTGATAATATCTTAACGCTTTTATTGTAATGTCTTTCATTTTTGCAACTTCCCCAATAGAAAATAAGTTTTTCACCCGAATCACTTCCTTTATATATTTTCTTACATCCTTGTTGACTCTCCTCTTAGGGGAGACCTTATGATCATAATAAGGCATTTACAACAAAATACGAAATGAAAATTTACTTATGTAAAAGGGAGTTTATAGACATGGATCAAGTAATATATAGAAGCCTAGTTAAAGAAGATTATGAAGCAGTTAAAACATTGATTGGTGAAGCATTTGGCTTCAATGAATTTATTAAGGATAAGAAATTTTTAGATTCAATATTAAACATCTATCTACAAGGTTGTATTTTAGAAAGTTCATTTAGCAAAGTAGCAGAAAAAAACAATAAGATTATTGGTGTTATTTTGGGCGATTCAAAAAAAGACAAAAATCGTTTAAAGAAAGCCCATAATACTGTAAGTCTTTCCTATAGCATGCTTAAAGTACTCATGGCTAATAAGGAGAATAAAAAATCCATAAAAGAATTCTCAAAGGTTCAAGATGCATATAAAGAACTTATAAAAGAAAAAGAAGAGGATTTTCAAGGTTGTATACAGTTATTTATTGTATCAGGGGAATCTAGAGGTCTTGGAGTTGGAAAAGCTCTAATGAACCATTTATATAATTATATGAAAAGTATGGATGTAAAATCCTTATATCTATATACAGATAATAGATGTAACTATGGATTTTATGACAGTCAAAACTTTGAACGTATAAATGAAAAAGAAATTTATTTTGATTCAATGAAAGATAAACTTAATGTATTTTTATACTGTTATGATTTTTAACTAGTAGTAACAACCGTATCACTTATTTGTGATACGGTTCTACGTAACAGGGCAGACGGTCAACTTCCCGATTTCGTACTACTTCGGCTTCCCTACGACCAACCCAAAGAAAAACAAATCTATCAATTGATCTATACTCCTCGTTATGCGTTCTTGATTCGACGCTTCCCAATGCCGCCCCAGCTCATTTTTGTACATCGTGAAGTACAGCATAATTATCTCTTCTGTTTGATCTCTATGAATGTAGCCCTGTTGCTTTCCAATCGCGACAAACTTCATAAATAATTGCATGACTTTCCGCTCATTATAACTCTTCAGCCTTTGCATCAACCCACTCCCCTCAGAGAATGGGGATTTCTGAAAATTATCCGATATAATTTGTAAATTTTTAGCTTCCAGCAGCATGATTTCCTTCGTCTTTTCAGGAAAGGAACACGCTGAATCCAGAATCTTCTCATACTGCTCCAACTGTTTGTCCATCCAATTCATAAGCATGTCAGTATAGAGCTGTTCTTTTGTTCCAAAGTAGTTATAAATGGTAGAGGGAGAAACCTTCGCATTTTGAGCGATTTCATTCACGCTTACCTTTCGAAAACCATGTTTGGAGAACAATTCAAATGAGGAGCTGTATATCTGCTCAATTTTGTTCTGTTTCCGTCGTTCGAATCCGTTCATATTCTCCACCTCACTTGTAGTGTAGCTCAAGTTTTAGAGTAAATGCAGAAAATGTAAGTTTGTACCGGGGATTCGGATTTGCTCTAAGCAAAGAAACACAAATCGACAAGGTACCCGTATATTGTATGTTCTATCAGAAAAATAGTTCGGGCAACGGAGATTCCGAGATTTCGGCTCATTTATAAAATGGTTTTGAATTTCATGCTGATACATAAAAAAGTGGCCGATTTAATGGCCACTTTTACTAACTTGTATGCTTTCATCAAAAATTAAGGGAAACCTAAACTATAAAGGTTTCCCATTCTTTGTTAAAGTATGAATCCGTAGCACTATAACTTTTAAAGCGGCGGATTTTCCACTCCTAAATGAATCCAATCTTCCTTTGGTGGACCATAAACTCCAAATGGTTTTATTCCTGCTTGACGCATAAGAACTGTAACTTGTCCACGATGATGAACAATGTGCTTAATTAGCCCCATTAGGATCGTAGCGTTTGATTCCTGTCTTCCAAATGCTTCTTGTATTTGCTTTAGAGATTCATCTGTCCATTGTTCTTCAATAACTTTGGCTGCATCGAGACTTATATTTTCAAAGGTTTCAGCAATTTCCTTCGCTGAGGTTGGTACACGTTCTGCATTTTCTACTCCATCTATCTTCAAGCCGAAATGAGCTAAATACCCTGGAATACTTGTTGTAAAATGCCACGCAATCCTTCCCAAAGTACGACCTTCTGTATAAACTTGTTGTTGTAATGATTCATCTGTCAAACCATCCAAAACTTTTTGGGTTAGTAATGCTTCCCTATTCCATTCATTAATAAAATCTGAAATTGTTACATACATGAATAATTCCTCCTCAATCAAAATTTTTTGAAATACAGTGCAAAACATTCGTTTCTATATCTTAATTTCCCTGCTTGAATTAGAACAACTCATTGATAGAATTGTTTTTTTGTATGTGGTACAAGCTATAAAATGCTTTGCTCACTTTGATAGCCAAACAGAACATCTGTTCTCTATTTAACTATATCAAGAATTCAGAAAAACATCAAATAGATGGTAATCATTTAAGAAATTAAATTGGAAGCTGTGTCTGAGAGACCTTAGCTCGCCCGTTCGCTCCAACCTGCTTATTTCGTCATCATAACAATCCACTCTTCGGATAAAGTAAAACTTCCATCAGTGGGAGATTTTCATCCCACTCTTATCTTCTTTGACTCTCTCTAAGTCTTAAGGTAGAATCTTACTGCCCACTAATGCTGGATAAACACCAAAAAAAGCCATACAAGTTTGATAAATTTTTAAAGGCAGCCAAAAAGTGACAGAAAGAATCGGAGAAATTGAGAATAATCATTCTTGACTGTCAGCTAATTGTAAAATTGCAAAGGAGTGTTCCTTGATGACAAATAGTAGAATGAATCCTAAGGTCGATGAATTTTTAAATGCGGCCAAAAAGTGGAAGGAAGAATACGGGAAGTTGAGAAATATCGTTCTTGACTGTGAGCTAACCGAAGAATTTAAATGGATGCATCCTTGTTACACGTTTGAGAAAAAAAACATAGTTTTAATACATGGATTTAAAGAATATTGTGCGCTTTCGTTTCACAAAGGTGCCTTGTTACAGGATACTCATGGGATTCTAATCCAACCAACGGAGAATGTACAGGCGGGGCGCCAGATTCGATTCACCAATGTTCAAGAAATAGTTGAAATGGAAGCCATCTTGAAAGCCTATATTTATGAAGCCATTGAAGTTGAAAAAGCCGGTTTAAAAGTGAAAAAGAAAGAGCATAAAGAATTCATAATTCCTGAAGAACTTCAAAATAAATTCGATGAAATGCCTACTTTTAAAACTGCTTTTGAATCATTGACACCGGGACGGCAAAGAGCATACATTCTTTATTTTTCTCAAGCCAAACAATCCAAAACTCGAGAGTCAAGGATTGGAAAATATATCCAGAAAATTCTCGATGGAAAGGGATTAAATGATTGTACTTGTGGGCTATCTCAAAAACAGCCCAACTGTGACGGCTCACACAAGTCATTGGATAAGAAAAAATAATAATCAAACTTTAAGATATTGTCTCACTTTGCGTTCATTCGAAATCTTTTTAGATCGCAGGTAACATTCAATCAAATAATTTATTCGCGGAGTATAAACAAACTACCGTATAACAGGCTTACGCATTATCAGTTAAGAAAAGAAAAATACTGTACACAAAAGTGTACCCTTTAGCTTTTTGCTGAAAGATACACTTTTCTTGAACTAACAGGTGCTTTAGTTGAATAAGCCCATCTAAAAAAGTCGGTTCCTTAGCGTACAGGAATTCGACTTTTTTTAGATTGGCTTAGCGTACAAAATTTCCGAAATGTTGGCGGGACCCCATTGCCATCAAGTTAAGAAATCCGTTGTTCCCCAAAACGAAAAAAATGAGCTAAATTCTTATAGGTAATTGTGGAAAGACAAAATTTTCGTTTTAGGGTACTTCAAAACATTAGCTTGATGGGAATGGCGTTGATTATATCATTTTCATTCAAAAGCAAAATACAGGAATGATTTCTTTAGCAATACACTACATGCTTTGACTTAAGAAAATATAAATACTCTATTCCGGCAGCGGTTATCTTCGTGCCGGCCCGTCCTCTACCTTTGACGACAAATCCTTCGCTTTCTAAAATATCCAAGCGGCGGCGGATTTGCTGAGGGGACAAGACAAAGTCCGATTCTTTGCTTTGACTGGAAATCAGCTCTCTGCTTGCCGCTTTTCCTTTTTCATTGCATTGCTTGATTACTCCCAAGATGAAAGCGCGCTCCTGCATTTCCAGTATACTTTCACATGCGGAATATTCGGATGTCATACTGTCTCCCGCTTGTCCCAGCATGGATGGAAGATCTCTTTTCGTCACGATATTCCCCTCACAAACCGTCAGCATGTAATCAATTGTACTTTTCAGTTCCCGTATGTTGCCGGGCCATTCATATTGCATGAAATGTTCCAGCACATCTTGCTCTACCTTTACCCACTTTCCGCTCTTTGTGATGAGATGCTTAATCAAAAGCGGAATATCCGCTCTTCTCTTAATGAGCGGCGGAATGTAGAGATTGAGTACATTCAGTCGGTAAAACAAGTCTGTTCTGAATGAACCGTCCCGCATCTTTCCTTGAAGATCTTTATTCGTTGCGGTAATCACTCGAACATTAATAGGTATGATTCTTCTACCGCCAATTCTGCGGATTTCCCCCTCCTGCAGAACGCGCAGCAGATGTGATTGAACTGTGAGACTTATGTCGCCGATTTCATCCAAAAAGATAGTCCCGTTATCCGCCAACTCAAACAGACCTTTCTTTCCTCCCTTTTGCGCTCCTGTAAATGTCCCTTCTTCGTAGCCGAACAATTCGCTTTCAAGCAGGCTTTCTGTTAATGCGCTGCAGTTCACAGCCAGAAACGGTCCATTTTTCCGCAATGAATGCTCATGAATTGCATGCGCAAACAGTTCTTTTCCTGTTCCTGTTTCTCCCTGAATCAAAATCGGATGCTCCGACAAGGCAAGCTTCTTGGCGATCCTCTTGCACTCTTTCATTACATCATGCTCGCCGATAATATCATGAAACCCGTATTTCGTATGAAATCCTTTATTTCGCATTTCTCTTTGCGCTGTCTTTTCAATTTCAAAGGCTTGATGCACACTCTTGAAAGTTGCGACAATTGTATTTTCTTTTACCATTTGCGATCGAAAAATTACGACATCCACGCCGTCTATGTCAAAGAACTTGCTTTCATCCCTGCCGTTCATGATGAAATCAGTAATATCCCGGCGATTTATCGCATGTTCTATATACGTATTAACCACATCTTGCGCAATAACATGAAACAATGCCGCAAGCCGATGATTGAATACCGTAATCCGTCCTTCCTGGTTGACGACCAATATCCCATCATCAACAGTTCCTACCACATTTTGGATATGTTCACTCATCTGCTTTGCCTCTCGCTCCGCATATAGCAGCTTACGTTGTAATTCAATGATATTGCTAATATATCTTTCTGAAATCTTCGAGGATATATCCTTGTTTAAACCACAGCATTCTACAACTTCCAGAATTGTTGTCATATCAAAAAGACGCACGCCTATATCGATGACTTCTTTTATATAAGAAGGACAAAGATGTGTTTCTCCTGGTGAAACAGCAATTTGAACATCTTCATAAAACAAGTTCCCCTTCCGAAAAGGAATGAATTGAACATGATCGACACCAAGCTGATATAAGGATTCAATAAGCCTTATAGTTGCATCATCATCGTCATTCACCATCAGAACTGCTGAACCTTCAGGTATTCTTAAAAGTTTGTCAATGTATTCATGATGAACTGTTCTCTTTCCCACAATTATTTTCTCCGCATTCGCGCTATACATACCGTTTGTTCTATCATAAGCGGCATCTGATGAATACAAGATAATTGTATCTTTCAGAGACCGCGGTATTCCTTCATCTATCGCATGGCTTTTAATATGCATATAGTCTCCGAGCAATTGTTCCAGCTGTTCCTGCAAGGCTTGCCTTGTTTTTAAGCTTCCCGCTATAAGTGTAAGTGAGGATTTTGACATAAAAACACCTGCTTGTCTTTAAATTGGTTCTATTGTATCACCAAAAAAGGACAATAAAAACCTAAAACTCTAATCTAGCCATACAATTTTCATAAAAATCAATCTACTCATATTGGCATGGTTTTTGCTTATGTAAAGCAGTGAAGTGTTTATGGATTTGAAAAGGAGGAAACCAGTAGAATGCGAGTAAAAAGAAGATAGTCAATAAACGAGAATTATTTTGTAAGCGTTTTAGTTTCATGCATTTATTTTAAATACAAAGGAGATACGTGTATGAGTCAACCACAAGAAAAGGCTGTTTCGCTCGGAACAGCGGGAAAAAGAGAGAGGAAAATCAATATTTTTGTATTGCTGTTCGGCATTCTCGCAATAGCAACTTTATTAACTTATGTTTTGCCGGCCGGGGAATATGCGCATATTGAAAAGGATGGGCACACAACAGTAAATCCAGATTCATTCAAATGGATTGCATCGGCACCGGTCGGATTCTTTGACATGGTAAAAGCTGTCCATACAGGAATGGTAGAAGCAGGAAATATTATCTTTTTTTTATTGATTATCGGAGGGTTTTTCGGTGTCTTACGCACAACAGGTACAATTGACGTGCTTATTGCCACAATGGCTCGGAAGTTAGCGACGCGTGAAAAGCTATTGATTCCTGTCGTGATGCTGGTTTTCGCTGTAGGCGGCTCTTTAATGGGGATGGCGGAAGAAACACTGGCTTATGTTCCTCTTGTTATTCCGCTTGCATTGGCTCTGGGGTTTGATACAATTACAGGAATTGCCATCGTCATAGTAGGAGCATTGTCAGGGTTTACGACCGCCATCATGAATCCCTTCACAGTAGGAATTGCGCAAGGAGTCGCAGAATTGCCGATGTTCTCAGGTATGGGATTCCGCCTTGTTTTATTTGTTATTGTCTACCTTGTTTCTGTTCTTTATATCTATCGTTACGCAATGAAGGTAAAGAAAAATCCTTCTATGGGAATCTATGGAAAATATACAAAAGAGGAAGCGAACCAGCTGTTGCAATCAAGTGCGAGGTTAACAGCGAGACATAAGTACATCTTAGGCGCTTTTTTAATTAACTATATCGTCTTGGCGTTTGGTGTCATCAAGTTCCACTGGTACATTACAGAAATCGCAGCCTTATTCGTTGTATTGACAATTGTAATTGGAATCATCGGAAAACTGTCTGCAGATCACATTATCAACTCCTTTATCAAGGGTTCTGAGGCCTTGCTCGGCGGTGCTTTAATAATCGGCGTATCACGCGCCATTCTTGTTGTACTGAATGAGGGACATATCGTTGATCCTATGCTGCATCAAGTATCTGAATCTATCCAGCATATTCCGGCCTATTTAAGCGTTGCCGGCATGTACAGCTTCCAAACTCTTATTCATTTTATTCTAGCGTCCGGCAGCGGTCATGCGATGCTGACAATGCCAATTATGGTGCCGCTCGCAGACTTATTGCATATTACACGCCAGACTGCAGTGTTGTCTTTTTCTTTTGCGGACGGAATCGGAAATATGATTTTCCCGACCGCAACTACTTTAATGGCGAGCTTGGCAATTGCAGGCATCCCTTGGACAAAGTGGGCGAAGTGGATTCTGCCGCTGGTGCTCATTCAATATCTCATCGGATTAATAGCGGTCATCACAGCTCACTTTATTGGATATGGTCCATTCTAATATAGGACAGGAAGTATTGACAGGAGGAGAAACGAATTGCTTACTTTAATCAAAAATGGCGAAGTATACGCGCCACGTTACCTAGGACGGAAAGATATATTGATTGCAGACGATAAAATCGCATTCATGGATGACAGAATCGAAATTCCTGACAACTTTGCCCCTATTCAAATCATTGATGCGGCAAATCTTTTGGTTGTTCCGGGATTTATCGATTCACATGTTCATATTATTGGTGGAGGCGGCGAAGGCGGATTTAAAACCCGCACCCCCGAGCTGATGCTCACTGATATTACAACTGCAGGTATTACAACACTGGTCGGCTTACTTGGTACGGACGGGACAACGCGTAAAATGGAAAGTCTGCTTGCCAAGGCGCGGGCGCTTGAAGAAGAGGGTATTTCCTGCTTCATTCATACAGGCTCCTATCAAGTACCAGTAAAAACACTGACGGGAAAAATCGAAGACGATATTATTTTAATCGACAAAATTATCGGTGTCGGGGAGATTGCAATCTCCGACCATAGATCATCAGAACCTACATTTGAGGAGCTGGCTAAAGTCGCCGCTGCGGCACGCAATGGCGGTATTCTGTCAGGAAAAGCTGGCATATTAGAAGTTCATGTAGGAGACGGAGATGAAAAGCTTTCATTGCTACATGAAATTGTAGATAAAACCAACATTCCAATTCGGCATTTCCATCCGACACATATCAACCGAAATGAAGAATTATTCAGGGCGGGTATTGATTACGCGAAGCGAGGCGGATACGTAGACTTTACCACAAGTACCATTCCTCAGTTTTTGGAGGAAGGCGAAGTAAAGTGCAGCAAGGCATTGCGTATAATGCTTGAAGAAGGAGTTCCAGTCGGACACATCACCTTCTCTTCAGACGGGCAGGCCAGCCTTCCTTTCTTTGACAGCAATGGGGAGTTTGCAGGCCTTCAAGTCGGAAAAGTATCGTCGCTATATCACGAAGTGCGCGATTCTGTTTTAGAGGAAGGCATCCCGCTGGAAACGGCATTGGAGGTCATCACCACGAATCCAGCACAAGTGCTGAAGCTTTCAAGTAAGGGCAGTATCCAAACCGGAAAGGATGCTGATATCGTATTGTTACAAAAGGAAACATTGACAATTGCCACTGTAATGGCAAGAGGAAAAGTGATGGTAGAAAAGGGTGTTCCGCTGATAAAAGGAACGTTTGAATGAGGGAGAAACACTTATACTAAATACGGACCATGTACGAATAGAACAAGATTTTTTAGGAGAAAAGCAAGTTCCAGGCGATGCCTATTACGGAATCCAAACGATGCGAGCCGTTGGAAACTTTCCAATAATGGGGTATCCTGTCTATCCGTCTTTAATCGTATCCATCGCGATGGTGAAAAAAGGCATGTGCGCTTGCCAATATGGAAATCCGGCAGCTTTCGGCTGAAATTGGGCACGCAATCGTACAAGTTGCCGAAGAAATCATAGCGGGACAGCTGCATGATCAGTTTATAGTGGATCCGATTCAAGGCGGTGCAGGAACGTCACTCAATATGAATGCAAATGAAGTCATTGCAAACCGGGCACTTGAAATTCTCGGTAGGAGCAAAGGGTCATACTCCTTCATCAGCCTAAATACGCACGTGAACATGTCCCAGTCTACAAATGATATATTTCCTACAAGCATTCATCTTGCGGTGCTGCAAATGGCAGAAGTATTGCTCATCACAATGGAGCATTTGCATGAAGTATTTGCCGCAAAAGCAGCTGAATTTTCATAAATAGCTGTAGAGAGATAAATTTTTTATCTTGGGGGTACTTTAAAATATTAGCTTGATGGGCATGTGGCGGGACCCCATAGCCATCAAGCTAAACTCTTGAAGTACCTCCCTAAACGAAAATTTACTTTTTTATCGTTCCGATCTCCAAATTTAACTTGTTACTTTCAAAATATCTCTCAATTCCTCCACCGTCAGCACTTCGTCCTTCTTCCGATGGATCATCCGATGACAATTGGAACAAACAGGAACAAGGTCCTCTTCCGGATTAATTTCCGTTGCTTCCTCAAGTGTACTTAATGGTTTTACATGATGCACTTCTATAAAACCTTTTCCTCTTTCTCCGTACACTTTTTCAAAATCAAATCCGCACACAGCACATGAACATCCGTGGATTTCAATAGCCGCTGATCTATTGCGTGCATCACGTTCATAGCGTGTTCCGTAGTATGTTTTTGCAGTCCCTTCTGTATAGAAAATATCCTCTTGTGCCAGTTCCGATGTAATATCCTCTTCTACAATTTTCTCCCTGTATTGTTTCTGTACTTCAGGGAACATCATCTGAAATGTCTCCTCATTTTCCCGTACCCACGGATTTACTTTTTGGTTATTTCCTTTGTAATGAACCATAGAAACGTCCTTTATAGAAACAAACGGGTTGTACTCAAACAAAAGTTCCAATCCTCTCCGCTTTACTCGTGTAAGCAATTGTTTTTTAGAGGAACTTCGCAAGCGTTTTTTGTGAACTACATTCCCATCTTCTAGTAGCATCACTCGATATTCAGGTGCTTTTTCATCTTCAGAACACTTTACAATAAGGATATAGTATTTCGTTTTAAAA
>NZ_JBPZSK010000004.1:0-456946 GCF_052038115.1 Bacillus sp. GB_SG_008
ACTTACTTACAAATTAAAATCTTTAATTTTATTTAATTATAATTTATAAGTATAATCAAAACGGTAATAATTTTTATAAAATTTAAAATATTTACAATATAGGAGGGGGGTAGAATGTCATTACAAATACCTATTTGTTGGTCAACGAGTTTTTTCTAGTTTTATAGACAGTACATAATAGATATTATGTATGATTTATTATTTGAGCGGAAAATAAAATAGCTAAAATTGAAAAACCTAACTAAACCACTTGATTCGTTGGGCTTCTTTAAAAATATTTTTAAAAATCGATATTTTCTTTTATAATGTTCAAACCAATTTGTCCATCTGTACGTTTACATAGAACGAAGGGATAAAAATTCAGACACGATTACAAAAGGAGGGAATCAAAAAACGTGTAGGTGTCTTGAAGATTTATCATGCAAAAAATTTTTAACGAGGTGAAGAAATGTTAAAAAAAATGAAATTTAAAAGTGTATTGGTTGTAGCTTTGATGTTTGTTATTATTCTTCCGACTGCCATTTTTGCCTCAGTTACTGAAAAGAAAAGCCCTATGGCAGAGGAGAGCTTCGATGGCAACATCACTAACAACTCCCTTGCTGTAAGTCCCGATGAGCAGATTGCGATTGTTTCAGATAGTCGCGAACAATCCATACGTATCTATGACCTTGCTAAAGGCACTTTACGAAAGGAAATCGATGGCTTTGTCACACCGAGAAATATCGTGTTCATTAACAATGGCTCAGAGTTCGTCGTCTCGGATAGTACGCTTGGCACTTTGCGCTTCTATAACGCAAAAAGCCTAACCTTAAAGGATGAAGTCGTAGTCGGTCCAGGTGCATTCGGCACTGCTGTCAGCCCTGATGGAAAAACGCTATACGTGAACAATCAGGCACACAGTTCTGTAACTGTCGTGGACCTTGAGAAACGCAAACCAACTGCGGTCATCACTGGTTTCGCCCAACCACGCCAAGGTATTACAGTCTCTCCGGACGGAAAATATGTGTTTGTAACAAACTTTAAAGGAGATAAGGTGTCCGTAGTTGATGCAGCCACTAAGAACATCGTACGTGAGATTACTGGTTTCTCTATGATTCGTGGAATCTCCGTGAGTGCTGATGGTCATACATTGTATGCCGCAAACAGCGGTCGTGACAGCATTTCCGTGGTGGACATCTCTCTAGGACAAATCGTCAACGAGGTAAAAGTTGGACATGAGCCATACGGTGCAGCCTTGTCACCCGATGGTAAATTGCTTTTCGCAAGCAACAAGGCAGACAATACTATCGATGTGATCAACGTCTCTGATAACCGTGTGATTAAAACAATCAGTGGTTTCACAGAACCCCGTCAAGCAATTGTCTTTAACCGGGAGGGAGAACGCGCTTATGTTCTTAATCGGGATCTTTCCATTTCCCGTGTGAATATAAAAGACTTATCCATCACCGATACGATCAGTGATAAGTCAAACAAATACAAGCTTCAAGTGTTAGAATCGGATGGAATCGGAAAATATTTAGCAGATGATCAAGGAATGACACTTTATTACTTCACAAAGGATGAACCAGGAGTAAGTAATTGTAAAGGTAAATGTTCTGAAATTTGGCCTACATTCCATGCGGAAAACATAGTGGCTCCTAGTGGATTTAACAAAAGCGATTTTGGAACCATCACAAGAGAAGATGGACAGAAGCAAACAACGTATAAAGGCCATCCTCTTTATTACTATTTTAAAGATACGCAGGTCGGTGATATAAATGGACAAGGCGTAAATAATGTCTGGTTTGTTTTAAATAAAAAGATTTTTGAGAAATAAACAATTGCTTCAAGTAACATAATCCGTATAAGCAAAAACCTCTTCGAAACCAAAAAGAAGGGGTTTTTGCTTTATTTTAACTGGATAGATTTTTGTCATTTAAGTGTTGGGACAACAAACTGAAGCATATTGAGGAAGTAAAACAAAAAGTTGCGGAGATGATTGGCAAATGAAAATAAATGAAATCGAATCAACTAAAAATATGGAGTACCTTCAAGAATTGAATCCAGAAAAAGATATTAGCGAACTATTTAAAAAAGGACGACGAATTGGTATATATGGTTCATCATTTGATCCTATCACAAATGTTCATTTGTGGACTGCTTCCACTGTGGCACATCGTAAAAAACTAGATTACATTATCTTTTTACCTTCTACAAACAAGCGTATTGATAAGAAAATACAAACGACCGGTGATCACCGTGCTAAAATGATTAGTTTAGCCATACAAGATAACCCGAAGTTCATTCTAGACACTCATGAATTAAACGTATTACCAGGCAAACATTATACATACTATACAATGAAGCATTTTAGGACTATATTAAAAGAAGCAGAATTGTTCTTTATCATGGGTGCAGACCTTTTAGTAGATATCGCTGATGGAAAATGGAAGATGGCTGAAGAATTAATAAGTGAAAATAATTTTATCGTTATGGCTCGCAATGGTATCGATATGCTCCAAACGATTAGTCGATCTGCTCTCCTTCGCAATTATGACGATGGTAGGTTTCAATTAATCGATAAAGGATTAGCTATGGAAATAAGTTCTACATATATACGCGAAGAATTTTCTAAAGGCGGCGAACCGCGTTACCTTCTCCCGGATAGCTGCTACTATTACATCAAAGAAAAAGGTTTGTATCAATAATAGGGATTACATTTCATATAAAACTCTAAAAACCGAAAGGGAAGATTTTGTAATGACAACTCTACAACAAAAAATCATGTCGGACTTAAACGTATCAGCAGTAATTGATCCTACTCAAGAAATTCGTAAAAGAGTCGATTTTTTAAAGGAGTATGCACTTAAAACAAGAGCAAAAGGCTTCGTTTTAGGAATTAGCGGTGGTCAAGATTCAACATTAGCTGGAAGACTCGCTCAACTAGCAGTAGAAGAACTGAGAGCCGAAGGGCATAATGTAAAATTCGTAGCTATTCGCTTACCTTACGGAGTTCAAAAAGATGAAGCTGATGCACAAGCAGCGTTACAATTCATTCAAGCAGATGAAGAACTTGCATTTGACATCAAAACTACAGTTGACGCTTTTGCAGAGCAATATAAAAAAGATGCAAAAGAGCAACTTACAGATTTCAATAAAGGAAATGTGAAAGCTCGAGTTCGAATGATTACGCAATATGCAGTAGGTGGTCAAAATGGCCTTCTTGTAATTGGTACAGACCATGCAGCAGAAGCTGTGACAGGTTTCTTTACTAAATACGGCGATGGTGGTGCTGACATTCTTCCGTTGTCTGGATTAACAAAAAGACAAGGAAGAGAACTATTGAAAGCTTTAGACGCTTCAGAAAGATTGTATTTAAAAGTTCCAACAGCTGATTTATTAGATAATAAACCACAACAAGCAGATGAAACCGAGCTAGGAGTTTCTTATGATGAATTAGATGATTATTTAGAAGGTAAGAAAGTATCAAAAGAAGTATCAGAAGCGATTGAAAAACGATATTTAGCTACAGAACATAAACGACAACTTCCTGTAACTATATTTGATGGTTGGTGGAAGTGATAAAAAGCTGCGGTTATTCCCGCAGCTTTTCTTATTTATCCTGTATGATAATAGAGATTAGATCTCCAATTTTTAATTTTGCATGTCGTCAATCATGAGTTTATTCTCCCGAATGAATTCGCTGGATATATGATTATATAAATACAATAAATCAGTAATGTAAGGCCGGTGTTTTTATCATTTAAACGGGAGTTAATTATATCAAAATAAAGCCTTTATTTTATTGATTATCTTTTTATTAACGATAGACAGAACATTCGTTCTTTCGATATGATATAGAAGAAGATATACTCAATTTTTATATCTGTTGAAAGGGGATACTGTTAATGTGTAGAAAGGGCGAAAGAAAGTCTAAATGCACGATGGAAAAGGCAGAAATGATTAAGTTATATTTAGAAGGTTCTAGCACATCAGACATCGCAAATTTAGCTAATGTTTCTTCTAGATACGTTCGCATGGTCCTAACAGATAACAATATTGAAAAGAGAGCACGTGGAAGTTGGAAACGCAAATATGATTTAAATGAAGATTACTTTAAAACTTGGTCTAACAACATGGCATATATTTTAGGTTTTTTCGTTGCTGACGGCGTAATAGCTAAAAACAGTCACACAGTTAGTATTTCTCAAAAAGAAAAAGAAATTTTGGAAGATATGAAAAAAGAAATAGCTTCAAACCATCCATTATACAAAAACAAAAATACTGGTGTATTTATATTGAACTTAAATAGCAAAATCATGAAAAACGATCTAATAAATTTGCATAGCATTACTCCTTGTAAATCATATGATGTACAATTCCCGTATGTTCCGGAAGAATACTTACATCATTTTATTAGAGGATACTTTGATGGAGATGGGCATGTTAATCCTAAAAAATATTTTGTAAGTTTTGTTGGCGGTTCATATCTGTTTATGAATTCTTTAAAAGATATATTAAACGCTCAAAACTACAAACCTAAGTTCATTAATAAGGAAAAACAGTATCGCATATATTTAAGTGGTAAAAAAGAAATTCAACATTTTGCAGAATGGATTTACAAAGACAAAGAATTATTCTTACAAAGGAAATATGAAATTTTTCAACAGAAAAAATAAATTATCTTTCAGTTAGTGCGCAAACTTTAAACAAACACACTAACTGATTTTTTATTTATGACAAGAAGATAAGAAAAGGGGAACACCAAAAATAACGCTTACTTAAATTAAGTTAATTTATTTTTTCTAGTTGACATAATATAAATTATAGGAAGTTGTAAAATGAGAGTGGTTTCATATCTCTAAATCCAAGTAAACTATATATTTTGAGACGGAATAGGGGTTTTTGAAACAATCTATAGCATGTTCAAATAATCATTTGAAACTCCATATTTCAAATGAACCATTATGATTTCATTCAGTAAAATTTATCACAACACACAGCTGGAGAAATTTCATGCTAAATGATCAGAGCCATAATTTATATTTATATTGCACTTAAAAGTTTATTTTCTAGCTTAGTTTCAATTATACATTTAATATTGATATCTTATTTTCTAAATATACACAGAAATATGTTTTATATAAAAATGTGTCATAATTCCAACTCTAACCTATTTTTCCTTTACTCAAATTTAATCATTTTCAGTTAACATAATATATTTATAAAATATAAAAATCCTCCCTTATTTTAGGAAGAATTTTAATAAATGACTTGTATTCTATTAGATATAATTTTTTCTACAAAATCCGTATTTACTATCTTTTCTGTTTGACGAATTAAATGTAAAATGCCACTTTTTCGATTATGATAAATCACTTTACGTTCTTCATTTCGATATATTTGCACCAGTATTCCCAGTGTATCAACATCACCTTGTTGTACGTAATAACTTTGTAGCAAGACATTTTTGTTAACTGAGCTAACCCTTCTTTTCCTCTCTCTGACAACAGATTACCGTCCGAAAAAGCGAAAGCCCTCTCCTCTGGCTTTTGATTCAAATGATGAAACGAATCGTTCATAAAAAACGTTTGTTCATGACCTAAAGTATTAGCCAGTTTAGCTGCAAAATCATAAATACCATTCATTCGTTTTCCATTTAGATAGTCAGAGAAATTTGACTCAGACATGTTCATACATTTCGCTAAACGTTTTCTTTTTAAACCTTCTGCTTCAATATATTGATTCATATTACGAAAAATAATAGATTCTGAATGCCTCTTCCTCACTTCCGTCCTAATAATACACTTCGTTATATATGTTTATCCTACCTTTAACGCACATGAAAAATCCATTTAAAGAGAATTCTTGTAAAATTCATTTTCATAAACAATTAATTTCCTCAATAATTGATCATAAAAATCCATTTATAACGACTTTTTCTACTAAAAATACTCTTTCCGAGTTTATTCTCAAAAAGAGTATCGATCATCCAATATTAACTTGGTTTACTTATTTTCATTTTTTGTGCTGATGGTGGACAAGTTAAATTGTGCTCGTAAATTTTTTTATTAATGATTTCAGCCATTGCAGCAAACTCTTCCTTCTCCATGCATGTATGCAATTTTTCCTTTAACGCATCAATTTCTTTCGAAAGTTCAATCCACCTCGGTAATATATGATTATCTTTCATTGTCTTATATAGTTGTTTTTCTGGATTATAAGAGAGACTTTTATCAATTTGTAGTGGCTTTCCTTTTCCTACTAAATCATCAAATACGCCTTCTTTTTGAGAACGTTTAATAATAGAACTAATATGATCTTCGTACGTATATGACCAAACTTTCTCATCTTTCACTAAAATTTCTTGTTTCTTTAATGCCTTATCTATTTCTTTTTCTCTATCCTTCATATGTTTTCTCCTCCCTTTTTATTATTTCATAGGTATTTTAAATTGTTGTAAGGATACTAATCCTTGAGCAAACTGTCTATGCCACCACAATTCATCGTGACCACCAGGGAATTCAACATAAGTGCTTTGATACTCTTTTTCTTTAAGTACTTCTGATAACTTCCTATTTGCTTCTAACAATGGTTTATTTTCCAACTCCCCAGCACTCATATAAATTTGTAATGGTAATGTGCTGCTTCTTTTAAATTGATTTTCGATCCAAGGGTGTGATTCTGCGTAATCTTCGTTTTTCCAATGTACAGAACCAGACATTGATAAAACGTTTTCGAAGAAATCTGGATATCGCAATGCTGTATAAAAAGCTGCTAAACCACCGAGACTGAATCCGCCAATTGTTATATGATACGGATTTGCATTAACATGATACTTTTGTTGAATCCACGGAAATAGTTCTTTTGCTAAAAACATATTCATTTCCTCGTAAAATGTGAGTTCTGTAAATCGATCTACATGATCAATGCCAATTAGAATACACGGTGGAATTTCCTTTGTATGTATAAGATGATCTAGTGTTGCAGCTGCTGATAACGTCTGCAGCATAGAACTGCCATCAAACATGATAAGAAGGTCATAAGGAGCTTGTTCAGGTGAGTAATTATGCGGAGTATATATCCAAAGTTGTCGTTCATTCTTTAATATAGAACTATGAAACTGATGTGTTTCTACTTTTCCTTTTGGAATATGAGTTTGTTGCTTAGTTTTATCAATTTGTGACGATAGGCCTAACTCGAAAACAGATATTGGTCCTGCTTTATGCCCAAATATTTTAGAATTCAATGGATCACGCTTATAATTTTCACTTCGTTTTACCCAACCTTGTTCAAAGTCATCATTAATTGAAAAATAATACGTCGAAGCAAACTTGTCTTTTGTTCGAAATGTTTTAAACCATATGTTTGTATGTAAAAGCTTATTCATTTCATTGGCCGTCAAATCCCACCCAGGAAAACTGCCAAATACATATGCATTTTCGGTTTGTTCATCACCTAACCAAATATATGTAACAAGATGGTACTCATCATCAATTGGGCAAGTCTCCACAATAGGTGTTTCTTGTTTCTTTATGCTCTCTAAAAACAATGTAACAGCAGAAGGATTCCCTTGATTTAATTGCTTCGCCAAATCATGCATAATTGGACTCATTAGTTTCTTCATTTTTTGCCTCCTTTCCTCTGTTCAACTCAATACTTATTTCAGTAACAAGTGGGTTGTTTCCTTGTTATTTACTATGGATATAGTGTATTTTTTGTGAACAAATTTTATATTTAAGACTAAATAGAATAAGGTATTCGACTATAAAAACTTTACAAACTAAAAAGGTGTTTTCTAGACGTGAAAACACCTTTTTTAACATAAATCCAGTTTCAAGAATTTAAAGTGTACTAACCCAACATGTTTCTAGGTCATGCTCTTGAATTTTTTTCATAAGTGTTTGTACGGCAGCATCCGGCATGACTTTATATCTTTTTAAATTTTCTTCAGTAGGTATAATCCAATAAAAATCCAGATGAGATTCTCTAGATTTAGGAGGTGTTTCCGTGTTTAATTTATCACTGTTAACTTTAAAAACATGATTAATTTCATAATGTAGTGTGTCTCCATCTTTCCACTGATTTTCAATTACGCCAAGGAATTTTTCGATTGAACAAGCTGCACCTATTTCTTCTTCCCACTCTCGTATAAGTGCATTTTCGACTGACTCACCTAATTCAATATGTCCTCCTGGTAAAAAAGAATGATGCCCCTTAAAATGTGCTACCAAAAGCTTTCCGTCTTTTATAAGTACACCCCTGACAATATGGTGAAAGCGAGTTCTCATACTTTGGCCCTCCTTATTTACTCATCAGATATTAAATTCTAATGTAGGAAGTCAAATTCCTTTGCCGGTTGAATATAGATGACATCATTAAAACTATTTGTTTTTTTTTTTTGTTGTAAAAATACGGTAAATGAAATTAGATTGAACGTAAATTGTTCAATCTAATTTCATTACGCTCTTATGCTTTTCATTAAAATCACCTAATCATGACCGCGATTTCAACTTTCTCCATCTAACAAAATATTATTTTACTTAATCCATTGTCTTAGCTGCTCAAATTGATTCTGAGCATCGTTATAACCAAGTTCATATAAATGAACTAATCTTTCTTTATTCCGTTCCAATCCACTTGCAGGTAACTGAACACTTGGTTGTATAACAAAGAAATTCTCTTTTTGTTTTTCTGAATAGAGATAAGATATAGTATTATTATAGATTTCATAATGCTCAACAAGACGATTTGCCACATTAGGATAATGTCGATACAACCATTTCGCAATAGACGATAGCTTATTCCGTTGTTTTTCAAATCCTGCTGGTTTCGTCATAATAACCACATTTTTTTGAAATCCATCAGCCTGCGCTTTCTGAATCGGAATTGGGTCTGTAATCCCTCCATCTAGTAACTGTTTATCATCATATTCAACTGCCGGAGCAATAAATGGTACAGAGCTTGATGCACGAATAATTTTTAAAATATCATTTCCGTGTTCATGTTTATTGTAATACACAGCTTCGCCTGTCTGACAATCAGTTGTGCCAATAACAAACTGTTCTGCCCCGTTTTGGAATGTGTGAAAATCAAATGGAACAATTTTGTTAGGTACTTCATCAAATAAAAAATCCATGCCAAACAATTCACGTTTTCGTAAAAAATTTCGAAATGATATATAGCGTGGATCGCTTACAAGTTCTGTGTTTACTTTCTTATTTCTTCCTTTTTGACGAGATAAATACGTAGCAGCCATACAAGCCCCTGCTGAAACACCTATTACATAAGGAAAATACAACTCTTTTTCCATGAAAAATTCTAATACACCTGCTGTATAAAGTCCTTTCATTCCTCCGCCTTCTAAAACTAATCCGATATTGTTCATATATTGTCCCTCTATCATATTTCAAATTCGTAGTGTATAAAAAGTTCTTACACAAATATATTAGCATAAGATATTATGATGAAGTATTAATTTGTTTCATTGCAATTGAAATTTAATTCTTATATCGAAAAGTAAGAATCTGCTTTTCCGTTTCATGTTACAATAAAAGAAACTCATTCTATACATAAAGGAGGACTTCATAATGGGTTTATTTAGTGGCATTTTAGGAAATGCATCTGATGCAGATATAAGTAGCGTAGAACGTGATCTACAAGCAATTATGTTAGACGATGAGCAAGTAGAACACGCTTATAAGTTAATTCGTGATTTAATTGTATTTACAAGTCGCCGAATGATTTTAGTAGACAAACAAGGTATGACTGGTAAAAAAACAGAATACCATTCTATTCCATATAAAAGTATTACACAATTTAGCATAGAAACAGCTGGTCACTTTGACTTGGAGGCTGAATTAAAAATTTGGATATCCGGTATGCATGATCCAATTACGAGAGAATTTAGAAAAGACGATAGTATTTACAACATTCAAAAAGCGCTTGTAGCTTACACAACAAGATAACAAAATTGTATTTTTATACAATTTTCAAAGTATTTACCCCGTATTTCTTGAAACGATATACACAAATTTTGATTAAAAATACAAAAAAGACTATCTATCACAAGATAGTCTTTTTTGTATTCTATCATATTATCTTTTTGATATCTTAAATAGCCTTGTTCAGCTATTAAGACCAACGTAATCTATTATTTACTAAAAAAATATTGTAAAAACTTTTTTTAATGATACTTGTCCAAGACATATCTATTCTATTTCATATAATGATTCTAGTTAGATGATACTAACTAATAATTTAAACCCAATTTGGAGGGATATTGGAATGGATGATTTAAAAGAATTGATTTCTTCAACACTTAACGGAAAACAAAAGAACGAAATAATCAATATAGTACTTTCAGATATTTTAAATAGAAATGCTATAACAGATTCATCTCTAAAAAAATTACCATCAGAGAAAAAAGCACAAATCAAAAAAATCTTTTCTGAATTACAAAATCAAATTAATAACATTTTAGACTAAAAGGAGAGAGTTTATGTCTGGAGTTTGGTATCCAAATGAAGATAAAAAATGGAGTGCATTAGATTCTTCAAAGCCTCATCCATCCTTCAACGATCCAACAATTTCGGAAGAAGCTAAGCAAAAAAATAAAATTCATCAATTGTCTGAAGAATATATTGCGATTGTTGACTCTGCTGACGTTCAAGTTACTACAACAGATACAAAAGTAGCACTATCGATTCAAGCAGCATTACAAGCAGCAATTACTGCTATTTTAAGTATATCTATTGCAGATAGTGAAAAAGCTGATAAAATAGCACAAGAACTTTTTCAAAAATCAGCTATTACACAAGTTAATAGACAACGTACTATTATTAGAAATTCTCGAAACGTTTCAGTAACTACTACAGATACTGATATAGCAGTAAATATTCAAATCCTTCTTCAAATTTTATTAGCTTTATTAGTTAAATTAAATATTTTATAAAAAAATAATTTAACTTTCCTATCATGGTTCACAATTTAAAATTCAATATAAGAATCCATTGATTTTTAGGCGTTGTGTAAAAACGTCTTCCAAAAACCCCCTCCAATTGGGGTTTTTTTATAGTTGAAACTTTTTTAATCAGCTAAACCGCTGCAAATACATGACACAAAAGGATATTTTTTCACTTGTTAGATCCAAAAAATTATCAACATTAGCTATAGATATTTATAAGGTTCTCCTTATTAAACTAAATGGATATAGTTTAATAAGGAGATTGTTAATTCAAATCTAAATAAATGCTAACTGTGGGACAAAAAAGTAGTCATTTTAAACTTCAATTATTATAGGAAGAATCATTGGCTTTCTTTTTGTATTTTCATATGTAAATTGTCCAAGTGTTTCTTTTATGTTTTTTTTAAGAACATTCCATTGGCTAATATTCGCTTTTTGTGAATTATTAACAGTTGTTACAACCAGTTGATTAATTTTCTTTAAAAAATCTTCTGAATCGCGCACATATACAAATCCACGAGAAATTGTGTCTGGACCAGAAATCATTTTCCCATCAGTTTTACTAAAAGTTATGACTATAACAAGCATACCATCCTCTGCAAGCTGTTTACGGTCACGTAAAATAATATTTCCAACATCACCAATACCCAATCCGTCTACATATACATTTCCTGCAGGTATTCGTCTAGTTTGATAAGCAACTTGGTAATTTATATCAACAACATCACCGTTATTCATAACAAAAATATTATCTTTTTCAACACCAACGGACTCTGCTAAAAGGCGATGATGATGTAACATTCTAAATTCCCCATGAATCGGAATGAAATATTTTGGCTTCATTAAAGTGAGCATTAATTTTAATTCTTCTTGATAAGCATGTCCAGAAACGTGCATCCCTGTTGAACTTCCCGATCCATAAATTACATTAGCTCCTAATAAAAATAAGTTGTCTACAATACGCGAAACATTTCGTTCATTCCCTGGTATAGGAGTTGCAGCTATTATAACAGTATCTTCAGGCAGGATATCTACCTGTCTATAGTTGCCGCTAGCTAAACGAGCTAACGCAGCCATAGGCTCACCTTGACTGCCAGTACAAAGAATCGCTACCTTTTCTGGTTCCATTTGATTGATTTCATGTGCTTCAATTAACATTCCCTCTGGAATATTTAAGTATCCTTGCTCCAATGCAACAGATGCTACATTTACCATACTCCTTCCAAGCAAAGCGAGTTTTCGATTTGTTTTACACGCAGCATCTACCACTTGCTGTAAGCGATTCACATTAGAAGCAAAAGTGGAAAGAATAACTTTTCTACGCGCTTTCAGAAATGCTTCTTCAATATGTTCACCTACAAATCGTTCTGACGGAGTAAAGCCAGAACGTTCCGCATTTGTGCTTTCAGAGAGTAAAGCTAAAACACCATTACTTCCGATTTTAGCCATTTTATGGATATCTGGATATTGATTATTTACAGGAGTCAAATCAAACTTGAAGTCACCTGTATGTACTACTGTGCCTTCTGGCGTATGAAAAGAAATGCCAAGACAGTCAGGAATGCTATGATTCGTTTTGAAAAAAGTTAGACTTATTTGTCCAAATTCAATTAACGATTCAGAGTCAATAACAAATAGCTCTGTTACATTTTGAAGTTTATGTTCTTTTAATTTAACGTCAATTAAACCTAACGTTAAACGTGTTGCATAAATTGGCACATTCAATTGTTTTAATATATATGGAATGCCTCCAATATGATCTTCATGTCCGTGTGTGACAACTAAAGCCCGAATCTTATCTTGATTTTCCTTTAAGTATGTAATATCAGGAATAATCAAATCAATTCCTAATAAACTTTCATCAGGAAACTTCGAACCACAATCAATTATCACAATGTCATTTGCATACTGTATAACATACATATTTTTTCCTATTTCCTTTATGCCGCCTAAAGCAAAAATGGATAGTGTATTTTCTGCTGTGCTCAAAATGAATATCCTCCTTTTTTAAATCTGTATCCTGTAATTTGAAAAGCTTCATTAAAGTTCACTAGCTTTTAGTTTATATATTTTCCAACACATTCAAATTTATTATTTGTTGCAAGATTACAATCCATCGTCATTAAGTTAAGACTATGTAAAAGTAATTTCCAATTGAATATCTTGAACAAAAATTTAAACTACAAGGTGACACTCTTGGTCCTATTCAAATTGCTACGAAAGCCGTTCGGAAATGTGGAACTGTACAAATAACAGGTGTGTATGGAGGAAACTACATTGCATTTCTTTTAGGGGCATTTTAGATATAGAAATATAAAGATTAAAATGGGACAAGCTCCCGTCATTCATCTTATGCCAGAACTGTTTGAAAAAATAACGAATAATGAGTTTGATCCAAGAGAAATTATTACACATAAAATACCTCTTGAAGAAGCAAGTTATGGTTATCAAATTTTTAATAATCGTGAAGACAATTGCATAAAAGTCATTTTAAAACCATTGTAGCTTTGTAATAAAGTTTGATAAAAGGGACACAGCTAATCTTTATTAGATAGCAAACAAAAAAAGAATCCATTTTGAAAAAAGATCGATCAAAATGGATTCTACAGTTTTGATATAGATGTGATTTTTATAAAAAAGTTTAATCATTTTAGGATTGGACATTATATACTAGCAAAAATGAGTAGTAGATATTATCACTATCTAAAAAAATGTTTTATTGCTTCAAGTTGTATTTTATGATTACATTCGTCACAGCAATATTTCCCTTTCGGATTTTCCTTGAATTTCTTATATTTTTCAGTTCCTTCATATACCCGAAATACATTTTTACAACAAAAACAAATAACCTCATAAAATATCATGTACTTCCCCCCTTCTCAGGGTGATACATTGGAACGTTAAAAATTATTTTTAAATATATTTTAACTATCCTATCAAGTTCCATTACTAAATGTCATAAAACATCCTTAAATTCCGCTCCAACCATTAAAGTTAAAATTTATTTCAAATAAACGTAACCACAGCAAGTGCAAAGCCGTCATATCCTTTGGAACCGACAGTTTGGATTGCAGTTGCACTCACGCGTGGCTCAGTAGCGAGCAACTCATAGAATTGTCGTATTCCTTTTACACTCTGATCATCACCTGAATTTTCTAGCACTGCACCATCACGTACGACATTATCTCCAATGATTAAAGTGCCTGGACGAGAAAGTTTCAGTGCCCATGCTAAATAATACGGATTATTCCGTTTGTCAGCATCAATAAAGATGAAATCAAATGGCTCATGTTTTTCATCAACAAGCTGCTGTAGTGTATTTAGCGCTGGCCCAAGACGCACCTCCACTATATCACTCAAATTAGCAAACTTAATGTTAGAACGAGCCACTTCTGCATGCTTTGGGTCTGCTTCTAACGTAAGAAGACGACCATCTTTAGGTAATGCCCGCGCCAGCCAAATAGTACTATAACCACCTAACGTGCCAATTTCTAATATAGTGCGTGCTCCTTGAATTTGCGCAAGCAATTGCAGGAATTTCCCTTGATTCGGGGAAACATCGTGCGCGGGTAAGCCAGAATCTGCGTTAACTTGGAGTACCGTATCAAGTACAGGATCAGACGGAACTAGTAAATCTGTTATGTAGCGATCTACCTCAGTCCATTTATTAGATATCCCCATATAAACTGTCCCCCTTGCAGTTCAACTGCTTAATTTATTATCTATAGAACTGTTACCATCCTAATCGATCACGAAGAGAAGTAATATGTGCAGTATGATGACGACCATGCCATGCGTAAAGCCCAATCGTTACACCTAATTTATTAGATCCTGATTCAGGATGATTAAACGTTTTTTCAAAATCATTATGTTTCATAAATTGCAGTAAAGAAACCCATCTCGTATGTAATGATTCTAAAAGTGATAGAGATACGTCTATTGGTAATGTAGAATCAGGAAGCTCTGCCCATTTTTCTTCCATATACGGTTTAATCGTTGGATTATTTTCCGTCAGTGCCAATTTAAACCGAATATAACTATTCATATGACTATCTGCAATATGATGAACGACTTGGCGCACTGTCCATCCACCAGGACGATACGGCGTATCAAGCTGATTTTTATCTAAGTCTTTTACTGCTTGTGTTAATTCAATAGGAAGATTTTCAATTTGTTCTATCCAATTCTCTATTGTATCTTGTGTAATGTTCTCTTCATAAGTGAAATGACCGATTGGATAACGTAAGTCCATAATTGTATTGCTCCCCTTCTTTGTTTTAATTAGAATGTCTCCAAATATAATGGATAAAATCAATTTTTTGGCCGTGTAACTCTACTGTATTTTCATCAATTGGGATGCGTGAAAAAAGGTTCTTTTCTAATACTTTTTGAGAAGCAAAATTATTATTTGTCGTTTTCGCATGAATTTTAGTAACATGATAGTTTGTTGCTTCATCTAAAAGGAGTTTTACAGCTTTAGTTGCAACCCCTATTCCAACATATTTTTCTCCTAGTCGATAGCCCAGATACCCGAATTCTTTATCTTTCTCAATATCTACTAAATTGATTCGCCCGACAATTGTTCCTGCCTGATTTCTTATTAGGTGAAAATATGAAATACCTTCAAGTTGTTCTTTTAATAATTCATAAAATATCTTTTGAAACGTTTCATATGTATAGTAATCTTCACCACGACTAGGCAACATCTTTTCGAAAAAAGACCGGTTACTACATTCAAAAGCAAACAATTCTTCTGCATCTTGTTCCTTTAACTTTTCTATGTAGACTTCCATTCGATAACCATTCCTTTTCAACATCAATCAACTATATACATTTGCTATTTCGTCACAAAATCCTGCTGAAAAAAAAGGCTACTTTCCTCGACTCATAAATATAGCAAACAGTACTTTTGGATGAAAAAGATGTAAGGGACTGCGAATTAAATTCATAACATTAACCAATCGAATATAAATTTCCGGATTAAAAGCAGAAAGACGATATACCTTTTTGGTGTACCACTGTTTAAATGGTTGCATAAGAGGTCTGTCCCCTTTAATGTTCGAAACGCGAAATGCTTCTGTTGTAGTCATTTCCCACGGCGTTGCTATCAACTCCGAAATACTCTTATGAAATTTGTAGGTGAAATCTTTTTCGAGATGTTTATTTTCCCGGAGACATCTTTCCAACTCTAAAGCTTCCATTGCAGCGACTGAAATCCCTTGTCCAAAAACGGGATCAAAACGGCAATGAGCATCTCCAATTACTAAAAAACCTTCCGGAACATGTCTTATTAAGTCGAAGCGGCGACGCACTTGATAAGGAATTTTATGTATTCTTATATCCGAAAGAGGCTCTGCTATTTCAAGAAAACTTCGCACATCAGGGACCGGTAATTTCTGAGCATAAGCAAAAAATTCTTCATCAGTTTGCGGAGCACGCTCATTTGCGTAACCGCTAAAAGTTACATAAAAACGATCGTCTTCAATTGTTTGAATAAGAGCACCATAAGGGTTTTCAGGAAAACTAGGAGAAACAAGAAGGTTACACCAATCTAGCCGTTCTTTTGTTTTTAAACGAAATACTCTAGTAGCATAAAATAGTTGAATCCATACTTTTTCCTCTTTAACCTGTATACCATGTGTTTGTAACCACTCTACACTCTTTGACCCAAACCCGCTTGCATCCACAACTACATTTGCATGAATTTCTTCTTCTGCACCTGTTTCAAGGTTTTTCACTCGTACTCCGTATACTTTATTATGCTCTTCATCTATCAAAATTTGTTCAACCATCATTCTATATCTAGTTACAATATTAGCTACTTGATCAATTCGTCTTTTTAAATGCCACTCAAACATAGGACGGCTTTGTTGAACCATGGTTAAATCTCCTGTAAATTGTGGTTTCCAACAACCAAAATGATGCCACTTCACATCTTGTGTAAAATTACTTACAATACTTTGATCCTCAATTAATTGCGAAATAATTTGAGGAAATAATTCCTCAATTGCTTCTTCTCCGCCTTTTAATAAAACATGTGGATGATAACTTTGCGGCACTCTCTTTCTAGGAGTCTTTTCCGTCCATTCTTCACCTATTTCTAAAATTATTACTTTCTGAAAAGAATGAGATAAAGCCTTTGCAGCAAGTTTTCCAGCAATGCTGCCTCCAATTACAATCGCGTTCTCCAATATGTTGCCCCCTATCTACCTTTTCACTATTTCTCTATCAATTTTACTACTTTAAAACCTCTCAATGGGACATAACGGATTTAAAAATCCTGTATCATAATATTAATACAGGATTTTAATTTCTAGTGATATTTCATTCATCTTTACTTTTCATAACAAGAATCGCATGCGCAAATAATCCACAAGCAATCCCAATAAAAATTCCGATGTTAGGCTTTTCTAATAACATTCCACCTGCTAAACCTAACATAAAGAATCCCCCATAAAATAACCTTACCATTTCCTCATATTTTTTCATGTTCCTTCTCCCTTAAAATACACCAGTAAATTGTAAGGTAAGAATGAGAAGTCCAAGAGCCCATACATAATACGCAAATGTTTTTAAAGAATGATGTTTTAAATATTGAATCATCCATGAGACGGCAATATATCCAAAGAATGCTGCAGATAGTGTACCAACAATAAGTGACGTGTTAGAGATTGCTTCTGCTTTACCTTGAAAAACATCGACTAACTGTAAAATAATTGCCCCAACAATTGCAGGTGTTGATAATAAAAATGAGAAATAGGCTGCTGTTTCACGATCTAATTTTCTCCAAAGTGCTGCGACGATTGTCATGCCTGAACGAGATATCGCTGGAAAAATAGCAAATGCTTGAAACGAACCAATAATAAATGCGTCTTTATATGTTATATTGTCCATCTTCTTCCGTCCGCTTTTTTGTTTCTCTGCCATATATAAGAATAAACCTGTCACTAAAAATTCCCATCCAATCGTTATACCTGTTTTTGAAATCTCTTCAAAGAAATCTTTAAATAGTAAACCAATTACAACCGCAGGAATTGTTCCAATAATCAATAAGTACGTTAATTTTGAGAATGGATTTTTTATTAAATAGAGAAATTCTTTTTTATAGTAAATAAAAACTGCTAATAACGTCCCTATATGAAGCATCGTATCTAAAAAGAGCCCTGCCTCATCTAAACCAAAAAGGTGCCTTCCTAAATACAAATGACCGGTACTGCTAATTGGTAAAAACTCTGTTAAACCTTGAATAATTCCTAGGATAAAGGCTTCTAACCAATTCATGATTGTCTCCTTTCAAGTTTGCTTGTACCAGTATATGTTTGTACTTTTTTAGTTATGTAAAGTTACTCGTTTTTAATAGATTCTTATACCAAATGAAAATAATGTGATTTAGAAAGCAAAGTGATAACAATTGACAATGAAGAACCCATAAAGATAATATAAATGCATAGATAAGAATATATGTTCGTTTTGTAAAAATGAACAATTCTTTGTATTTAATAAAAGGAGTGAATAGAAAATGGAAATCTCAAATCAAAAAATTACTACCTTCTTAATGTTCCCTGGAACAGCCGAGGAGGCAATGAAACATTACACTTCTATATTTGATCAATCAGAAATAATAAGTATTTCTCGTTATGGAGCGAACGAAGCCGGCGCGGAAGGGACTGTGTTACATGCTACATTTTCATTAAAAGGACAACAATTTATGTGTATTGATAATAGTAATAAAGATGTACATCAATTTACTCCCGCTATGTCATTGTTTGTCTCTTGTGATGCGGAAGAAGAAATTGATCGAGTTTTTGATAAATTATCTCAGGATGGCGCGGTATTAATGCCGTTAACTGCTTCTCCTTGGAGTGCAAAATTTGGTTGGGTCCAAGATAAGTTTGGTGTTTCTTGGCAATTGAATCTTGCAAAAATGTAGTTGTGAAATAACGTTCATTCAAAACTACTTCTAAAACACTCATATTAAGCCAAAACAAAAGAATCCATTTTGAAAAAAGATTAATCAAAATGGATTCTCTTATTAGAAATCTAAATTTAGTTTTTATAAAAAAGATTAATCAAAACTCATAGGTATGCCCTTTGAATCTTTGAGAAATTACAAATTATTCATCAATCTTGGCTGTGCAAACCCCATTCTACACATTGACCAATTAAATGTTGTTTTTTGAATTTCATCATAAATATCCCACAAATTATTTACTAAGCGTAATTCAACATTACGTTTAAACAGTTCTTGAAATAAATTAGCTACTTCCAATTTAGCAATTGGAATTTGTGTTGTTTCACTTATATAATAGCCAGCATTCTTGTCTTGAAGTGTGAATTGCTTTGTATCAAATTCATACAAGTATAATTTAGTATTTTTCATCGTTTCAAACCATTTGTTTTCAATAACTACTACATGTGAACATGATTTTGATGATATATATGTTTGCTTGTCGATTTCAGATGTATTTGGTCCAATATGATAGCAAACACGTGGACAATTTCTAGGTGTTAAAAAGTTAGGTAAGCATTTATCATCTATCGCCCATACAAGCCCTTTCGTTGGATCTAGGTCCGTTCGAGTAGGGATTCGGGGCTGAAATACTTGAATGTGGCTCTCTTCACTTACATGGAATATCCGCACACGCTTCTCTCCTTAAAATGCTTTTTATTCAAATCTTCACCTTAGATTAGCTTACTCAGCAACATCTTTTCTCTATACTGAACATTTTTATTAATCTTTGTTTTATTATCAAGACCTAAGTCGTAAAAAGGCATATAAAATATAAGTACTACTAAGAGGCCCCAACTAAAATGACCTCGGCGCAATACCGAGGTCATTTTTCACAGAACTTTTTATTTAAAAAATACTTTATCTACATTATATTTCGCTTGAAGTTCATTAATAATATATGTTTCGTAAATTTCTCTTTCCATTGGATCTTCTACGATACATGCATCAATTCGATATACTTCATCTCTATGTGCTTTGATTGGTGAAACAGTATCTTCAAAATGCTTTTTAATTCTTTGTCTTAATTTACGTGCTTTTCCAACGAATAAGAGCTCGTCATTAATATTATAAAACATAAAAATGCCGCCCTTATCTCTCGGAATTAAATGAAAATCAATAAACCCGCTAATCGGAGTTATTCTTGGTTCATCACCTTTTATTACTTGCTTACGCTCTGTAATCGTAACGTCTGGATTTGGTATCTCAATTTTGATCACTATAAGTCACGTCCTTTTTTGTTATAAAGGAAAATAGTATCACAATTATGTAAAAAAAACCATTATAATGTTATCCCATGTATATATTATATATGTGAGCTGAACAAAGGGCTCTCTCTTTTCAATGAAAACTCACGAATTATTTGATGAATAGAATCTCAGGCCTCAGAAACGTTCATATAACGTTTTTGCTTTGCTTCACCTCCTCTACTTTGCGTTTGCAAGCTAACAATTTGATAATTAGTTGTTATTAAAAATAATATAAGTATGTAATGATACCTCTTAAAGTAAAAAAGATGCTATCTAGCATCTTTTTTTAATTTAACTAACTATTTAGTTATATTTTTAGCTAAATTACTTTTATTTTTTCCATATAACATATAAATAACTAGTCCAATAAGCATCCAGATTATAAAGCGAATCCATCATTTGAGATTAAGAATAAGTAAGAGTTCGTCATTGTAATTCAAAATGTATCTGCTTAGCTTCAAAATAAAGAACTTGAATAAATCTTTTCATATCGATACGAGTAGGTAATGTTGGCTCATTATTCAATTCTGTCATCTTTCTCCTTACGATTGTAAAATCAAAAAACCTAGAAGCATAATTTTCAAACTTCGGGTTTAAAAAATCAGTAAGTCCAAGGGATGCTAAATGGTTTAATGATTGGTAAATTGCCCTCCGGATCCGTTGTTTGGAGGCTTCAATGGATCTTTTTAATTCGGCCTCTTCGATTGATTCTCCAAGTTTTGTTTGAGCTAAATTCATAAAAATCTCTCTTAGAGAGGGAAAACCTTGTTCAAACGTTTTATCTTGTTCATATTTATATAAATAATCCAACATGTCCATTAAATCTTTACTTCCGCTTTCAGTAGCTATCCCTAATTCGGATAGAAGAAAATGAATGGAATTTCGAAAATGGCTGGAAGTACTTATATGTTTTTCATTAAGGTATTTTTCCTGCGGACTTTGATAGATATCCAATTTAAGCACCGTATTGAGCGATTCGTGAATGTTTTTTATCGATTTTTCCAATTGGATTCGTTCGATGACTTTCTGAACGACTGCTAATACTTCAATTCGGTTAATCGGTTTGATAATAAAGTATTCAACACCAAGCGAATACGCTTCAGCAATCAATTCTTTTGTTTCTACTTGAGAAACCATGATGATTTTTCCTTTGAATGACGGTTTTATTTGACGAATCGTTTTTATTCCATCTTGAATCGGCATTAACAAATCGATAAATAAAATGTCTATATTTTTCAAGATTAGCATTTGTTGATCTACCAATGAGCCATTCTCAGCTTCTCCTACAACCTCCCCTAGATCTTCATCCTCGATAATTTGAGCTAACATTAAGCGAACCGCTTTCTCATCATCTACTATATAAAAATTCATAGAATCACCCTTTCCCAATTATGTGATCAATCCCTAATCTAATTATAAAAATCGATCCTTTCTCGTCGGGTCTGTCCTCAAACGTAACATCACCTTCAAGTTGTTCGACCATTTCTTTTACATACGATAGTCCGATACCTGTCGATGCGTTACCAGCGTCATCATATTTAGAAGTAAACCCAGGTTCGAAAATTGACTCTTTATACTTTGAGGAAATACCAGGACCGTTATCTCCTATTCGAAATTCAACCAAATCATGCTCTTTATTAATGTCAATTGTGATGGTTCCCATATCTTGGATAGCTTCTACAGCGTTTGCAACAACATTGTTTATAATTGATAAAATTGTGTAAATATGATAGTGAGGATGCACACCATCAATCTTGTACACAAATTGGATGTCTTTCTCTAGTAAACGGGCGTATTTCTCGTTTGCTCGTACGATGATGTTTACCAATTCATATATGGACATATAATCAGTAAAACTTTCATCAGAAATCAGCTTTGAAAGTCCAGCAAAAATACGTTGGTTATCCTTTTTAATTTCATGGACTTCACCAGCGATTTTCAATGCATGCTGCCGTAAATCCTGAACCTGAAAGCTCATCTGACCATTCTCTAAAGAGTCTAAACTTTTATATAAATCATAAGATTTTTTTGTTATATTTTCAGCATCTTGCAACGTTTTTTTTAAATGAACAGCATCTTCATATAAATTGGAAATGAGCATGAGCATGTGTTCATTTTGTTTTTTAATTTGCCTCTCCCTTGACTGTGCTTCATACAGTTTCATCATATTGAAAAAGCTTATAACTATAAAACTGTGGGAAAATGCGACAACGATTATCTCATATAGTGCCTCTGGTGTAATAGTTGTTTTTAATACGAAATATTGAATCATTAATTCCACACAGTCCGATAATATTTCGATGATGAAGCCAATAAACCCAATCATCAATGGTTGGTGATGAAATCGTTTGATTTTTGCTAAATAAAAGAGACAAGAATAAGTAAAATAAAAGAAAAAACTAGGATATTGGATATGAAAAGAAGATATCCAATCCATATTTTCCTGTGTGATGAGGTCTATCAGGATACGAAATTCTACAACTACCATTCCTGTTAAAAAACCCGGTAAAAATGCTGGCATTCGTCGAAATAATAACAAAAAAAAGAAAAATGTTGGTGCACCAAAGCTCATTCGAAACGTCTCATTAAAGGGGAAAAACTTTATTTCACCTGCTAAAGGTACTGTAAATATCATCAGAACCAGAATATAAATGTCTTTTTTTACTAAATTACTGAGATTCAAGATTATCACTTCCCAATTTTGACTAACAATCAGTATACAAACCCGTTGACATTAATACAACACTTACTCTATTTTTTATAAAAACGATGTATCAGATATAAACGAAAGAATCGAAGATTGCGATTATTCTTGATATTCTCCAACTTTAAAATGGGAAGGTACTATGTAACGCAAAAATGTTCAGACACATTATACGGTCTGAACATTTTTGTGTTCGTTCTGACACCAAAACATCCTTGATGTTTTTTAGAAAATACTTAAATCCCATTCTTTTGCAATACGTTTCAATAACATAACTCCTGGTAAACTATTCCCATATTCATCAATAGCTGGTCCATAAATACCAATACCACATCCATCTGAAAACGGTAGTTCGCTCTTTAGCCTTGAAGGGACAAGTGTCATAATCCCTCCGGACACCCCACTTTTAGCTGGCAATCCGATGAAAGCAGCAAATTTACCAGATGCATTGTACATTCCACAAGTGAGCATTAAGGCTTTTGTTAATCTAGCTACCTCTTTAGGTAGGACTTGTTCTTTATGAATAGGATGATATCCATCATGTGCAAGTATGAGTCCTATTAAAGCTATATCCTCTGTATTTATTTCTATAGAACATTGTTTCAAGTAAACCTCTAGTGCTTCCTCCACATCCGATTCTAAAAAGCCATTCTCCTTTAAATAATGTGCTAAAGCTCTATTTCGATGGGCTGTTTGCCATTCAGATTGAAACACTTTTTCATTAATGACAGGACGCTTCCCTATCATTTTTTCGATTAATGCGTAAAGAGTTTCTAATTTTTCTTGTGCCGACGTTCCTGGCAGAAGCGAAGCTACCGAAATCGCTCCGGCATTAATCATAGGGTTAAACGGCTTTCCAGGTTTATGCATCTCTAAACGAATTATCGAGTTGAAAGCATCTCCAGTTGGTTCTACATCAACCCGCTCTAACACATAAGTAATACCTCGGCTTAAACAAGCCGCTATAAAGCCGATTACTTTTGATATGCTTTGTAAGGTGAAAGGTACGTCCCAATCCCCTGACTTTATCATTGTTCCATCTGGCTCTACTATACAAATACCTAATTGCGATAAATTTATCTTTCCTAAAGCAGGAATATAACTGACGTTTTGTCCTTTAACAGCATAGGTTCGATAATGTGCTATCCATTGATCTAAGCAAGCTTTCTTTTGACTCTCAACTGGAACGCTATACTCCTTTATCATTTAACCATATTCCCCCGTCCTATTAATTTTATACAGTATAAATTTTTCTTTATAATGAATAGACAAAAAGTGCAAAAAACACTGTCAAGACGGTCACCTTTCTTTATAGATTGATAGGTAATAGCATATAACCTAACCAATTATAAGCTATATTGCTCTCAAGGGTAATTAAATGTGGCCAAATCAAAGACAGCTGTTTTTTCTTATTCTATCGATATAAGCAGCTAAACATATAGACCTGTGATGTTTGAGAAATCGTTTTTAAAGGAATCGACCAGTACTTTCGCTGTTTTTCAGGTCCCTCTTTTCAAGATCTTAATATAGTTGCAATATATTAACACCTTTTACTATTCTGCATCTGTTAGTTAACAATTTTTTTGCACTAGAACCAAGAAAGATATTCAGACATATTGCAGCCCGAATATCTTTCTTATTACATACTTTTCTTTTCTGAAGTTGAAGCATCCTGATAATGCTCCCAACATTCAACGTTTTCAATTCCTTTAATGCTGTCTTTATAAAAAATAGGATCTTTACCAGCTTTTTTCTGTTTCATGTAATCATGTAACGCAGCAAAGGCTGTTTTTGATAGTAATGTAATAGCAATTAAATTTATAATAACCATAAAGCCCATAAATAAATCCGCTAAATCCCATACAAATTGGATCTTTGCAACAGAACCGAATACAATCATGGCTAACACGCTTATTCGGTATACCATCAACCATACTTTACTATTGTTTAAGAATCGAATATTTGTTTCTCCGTAATAATAGTTACCAATTAACGCACCGAATCCAAATAGGAAAACAAAGATAGCAAGACAGCCTGACGCCCAAGAACCGATGTGTTCACTTAATGCTGCTTGTGTAAGTGCAATACCATTTAGATCTGGTTGTTTGTATGCATCAGAAAGTAAAATAATAAATGCTGTGCTTGTACAGATAATCAGTGTATCCGTTAATACGCCAAATGCTTGAATAAGTCCTTGTTTCACCGGATGGCTTGTTGTTGCCGTTGCGGCAACGTTTGGCGCACTTCCCATACCAGCTTCATTTGAGAATAAACCACGTTTAACTCCATTCATGAGCGCTGCGCCGATTGAACCGCCTGCTATTTGTTTAAAGCCAAATGCGTTTTGAACAATAAGAGAAAGAACTTCCGGCATTTTTGTTATATTCGTAACTACAACAAATAATGCAACACCAATGTATAACACCGCTAGGAACATTACCTTGTATTCAGCCATTTTTGCAATACGCTGCACACCGCCAAAGATAATCGCAGCGAAAGCAATTGCCATGATAATCCCTACAGTTAAACGATCTGTACCGAATGAGTTCTCAAAAGCAAGTGTAACGGTATTTGATTGGACAGAATTGAATACAAGACCGAAAGTAATCGTAATTAAAATGGAGAATAATACTCCCATCCAACGTTTGTTCAATCCTTTTTCCATATAATAAGATGGACCGCCGCGGAAACCATTTTTATCTTTTACTTTATATATTTGCGCTAACGTACTTTCAACAAAGCTGGATGCTGAGCTAATAATAGAAATAATCCACATCCAGAATACTGCTCCAGGACCGCCTAATGCAATCGCAATCGCAATTCCTGTGATATTTCCCGTTCCAACGCGAGCGGCCATACCAATACAGAACGCTTGAAATGGAGAAACTTCGTCTTTAGAACCAGCTTTCCCTTCCATTAACACACGGATCATTTCCTTTAACATTCGAAACTGTACAAATTTCGATTTAAATGTGAAATAAATTCCGCAAGCAACAAGCATAATAATTAACAATTTAGACCACAGAAAATCATTTGTTAATCCCAATAGATCCGACAAAAATTGTTCCATATCATCACCTCATATTAAAATTTAGTAGCCTCTAATCCATATAAAATAATTTTAATTTTCCGGCACGACTAAACTCGTCTCATATACACATGTAACACAGGTAAAAATTTTCTGTGAAAATGGTATTTCCTCATTTATACGAATATCCGTAACATGTAACCGTACAGCTGACATCTTAAAGGGCCTGACGCTTCTTCATGTGAATGCTCTAGCTCCTCCTGCAAAAAAATAGTTTTTATCCTAAAATGTGGCTGCACCATCATACTTGTTCCGTATGCCGGATTTTTAAATTGGACTTATATAGATCCTTTTTGTCTCTTTTTATTATTTGTACAGGTAATTAAACAAATTTTCCGAAAATACAAATAATTTTAAGCGCTTTCATATTTGTTCTAGAATAATGTCTCTTTAGTTTATAAATTAAAGTTTCTTAGAAAAGCACTTGACTGCTCTGGTATTCCCTTCTAAATCAATACATGATATCAGTAGATCTACTCCCTTCACTTGTCTTCAAATTTTTACACCAGAACTTTCATTAATTTATAATCAACACTACAGAATCTCACCAAAAAATACATGGTTTTACAAAAAAGATTTTTTAAATATCAGAAAAGTGATTTTGGTGCAAAAACTTCAAAAAAATTGCAATCAATCTCTAAACCTTCAACATACTGAAATTATTATTCTGAAAAGAGTATGTGATTAGTATGGAAAAACAAATCTTGTTGAGCTAAAGGTTGCCTTATTTGAGGAAGTTAGTAGAAGAGTCGAATACTAACTAAGGGAATTGACTATTTTAAACTGAAATTAGTTTAACGTTGAAGACCCGCGTTTTTCTGACATATCCCACAAAGGATTCAGCATGTTTGTATCATTTTAAACAACTATATAGTAAAAAAATATAATAAGCCGATGATTCCTTAGTGTAGGAATCATCGGCTTTCTTCATGACGAAATTACTGACTTAGCGTACGAAATTAGCGTTCTGTTGGCGCTATCCCATGCCCATCAAGCTAAGAAATTAATTGTTCCCCAAAACGAAAAAAATGATCCAAATTCTCATAAATAACTGTAAAAAGGTAAAATTTTCGTTATGGGAGTGTCTCAAAACATTAGCTTAATGGGTATGTATGCTGACACTTTACTAAGAAAAAATATTATTTCCACATATTACAGATTGTAATTGTGATTTTTTAATTTATACTTTTTGTATAAATTAAAAAATTTGTATTATCAATTATAAATTATACAGAAATAATAACTACTCAGCTATACCTTTAATTTAGGAGTTTCATAGGCGGAAATTCGGTCTATTTTTTTGCTTACAACACAAACATGTGCGATACACTATATCTTGTGATAAAACAAGTAAACATATTTTTTAGTAAATGTTTCTAACCATCTTATATCTTCATGAGGTGACTGAATAGTTACCAGAAATATGTATATAAGTTACGGATTAGGGTTAAATTTTTAGGAGGTTTAAATGAGAAAAATATTACCAGGGGCCATTTCATCTCATACCCAGTATGGGTATTTAAAGGTACCGAAAAATGTCAGAAGTCAGTGTCCTAAATGCGGTAAACCAAGTGAATTTACGTTAAAAACGAATTTTTACCAAGTTACAAAAAGAGGATTATTCGCAGAAGGGCTTTGTTTTGAATGTCAAAAGACATCAGAATTTGTGATTATGTTTAATGATTATCCGGATCAAATAAATAAAGAAGTAGAAGTGTATATTTATAGTCCTTCGGATTTAAGAGATCCTTTAGATCAGCTCGAACGCAATAAACATATCCCTATAGACCTTGTTAGGGCATATCGCTCTACTTTAAATGTCAGTCAATCAAAAGATAATTCTGCTACTGCAGTACTGTCAAAACAAGTTCTTGAAAGTGTCCTCAAACATTTTCTTGGAGAGAAAAGTAATGGACAGTCTCTTTCCCAGCAATTTGAGCAATTGCCAAAATATATCGATTTAACTAAACCGATTCAAGATGTTGGCAACCTCGTTCATCCGGAAAGTCCTTTTTATGGGATGCTTGAATTGAAACAGGAAATTGATGATGAAGCAGTAGCTTTGTTAACAGAATTATTAGAAGTCCTTATCGAATATTTATTTGTGTTGCCTGAAAAAATCGAATCAGTACATGATAAGATTGAACAGAAATTTAAAAAGGTGTAGCATGTACATTTTAATGTTTTTATACGCTAAAAGATTTTCGAAAAACAATAGCATGATTTCAATTGGGATTTTAATTTAAAGATAAGTTTTGAGACACCATTTAAGCTATTTTTAGCTTATTTTACTTAGCGTATATTTTCGTTAAAATGTGGACGGTGCGCCATTGCCATCAACCTAACAAAATTAAATACCCCATAACAAAAAAATATTCCACATTATATGTGATAAAAAAAGGATAGATAAAATAGAAACCTTATCTATCCTTTTTATGTATTACAAATACTTAAGTTTGCTACCTCTTACAGAAAAAAACTGAATCAGTTTTTAAATGAACATAGTAATAAATAATGATAATAGGTATAGATGAAGAAAAAACAAGGGACCTTTACATCTGTCCTTTTACTTCTTATCCCCGAATCTGTCCATTCCCACGAATCACATATTTTGTGGAAGTCAATGCAGATAGCCCCATCGGTCCCCGCGCGTGCAGCTTTTGCGTGCTGATGCCGATTTCTGCGCCGAAGCCAAATTCAAAGCCGTCAGTAAAGCGGGTCGAAGCATTATGGTAGAGCGCCGCGGCATCGACGGACGTGAAAAACTTACTGACGTTTTCCTCGTTCTCTGTAATGATCGCTTCGGAATGCATGGAACCATAAGCATTGATGTGGCGAATCGCTTCTTCAACAGAGGAAACGATTCTGACTGCCAGCGTAAGAGACAAAAACTCTGTTTCCCAGTCTTCTTCTGAAGCGGGTACAAGAGAAGAATCAATTGCCAATGCTTTCTTATCTCCACGAAGCTCCACTCCTCTTTCCTTCAAGAAAGAAAACAGCTCGGTACCGAATCGCTGCGCCCAATTCTCATGAAGTATAATTGTTTCAATAGCATTGCATACAGACGGACGCTGTGTTTTGGCGTTTACGATAATATCGAATGCCATCTGTTTATCTGCTGTTTCATCAATGAAAATGTGACAATTTCCCGCACCTGTTTCCAATACAGGAACAGACGCTTCTCTCACTACAGTATCTATCAACTGCTTGCCACCTCTTGGAATAAGAACATCCAAGTACTCGTTCAATGTAAACAGCTGCTTTGCGCTGTCTCGTGAATTGTCTTCAATGAGCTGTACGCTTTCTGGAGGCAAGCTCGTTTGTTTGAGTGCTCGATGAATGACAGCGACGATGGCTTTGTTGGAATAAGCGGCGGAAGAACTACCACGCAAGATCACTGCGTTGCCTGTTTTCAAGCAAATTGTGGCCGCATCCACCGTCACGTTCGGCCTCGCCTCGTAAATCATCCCGACAACACCGAGCGGTACGCGCATCTCCCGAATAGACAAACCATTCGGCCGTTCCCATGCAGCTACACATTCTCCGACAGGATCGCGCAAATCAATTAGCTGCCGGATACCCTCTGCCATATCAATAATGCGCTGTTCATTCAGCATGAGGCGGTCGAGAAGAGAGGCAGACATTCCCTTCGCTTTACCTTGTTCGATATCCCGTTTGTTCTCCTCCAAAATATAGGATGTCTCTACTATCAATTGCTCAGCGACAGCCGCCAGTGCCTTATTTTTTTCATTAGTCGATTTGGCCACAAGCTCTCCAGCAATCTTTTTCGCTTTTTGTCCCTTTGCCAACACTTCATTCATTTTCGTTTCCCCCTTTTAAAGATTAAAAAGTATAAAATTCAAGACGTGTCCAACTCCGCCAACTAGGCACTACCATTCAAGACTCTCCTGTATAGATGTTAGTTGAATCAATCGGACGCTTAGAGCGAGAAAAGACAAACAGCGCCTTTTAGGACGAAGGACCCTGTTTTCTTCACTTGAACGTGCCATTTAAAATGAAACCCAATTATCCCTATGAATGACCTCATAGCTATGCCTTTCGCCTCGCGCTTGAATGTCATGGCTCTGCATACCTTTTAGCTCCCGCAATTCCTCTGCACCATATCTGCATTGTCCTTTCCCTATCACGCGTCCTTGTTGCGTGATGACCTCCACAACTTCACCGGATTGAAAGATTCCAAACACACCGGTAACACCGGCAGGCAGAAGACTTTTTCCACGCTGAATGATGGCAGCGGCTGCTCCGGCATCCACTTCGATTTGTCCGCTGACAAGCGAATGCAGCGCAATCCATTGCTTGTTCATCTTGATCGCTTTTTGAGGCGTATTGCCGATATATGTTCCATCACCTTTACCCTTCAAAACATCTGAAAACTTCTCTCGTCCACGTCCTGTTCCGATGAATACACTCACACCGAGAGATAGTGCCGTCTTTGCCGCATCGATTTTCGATTTCATGCCGCCGGTACCAAGTTTTGAGCCAGCATCTCCAGCAAGAGAGGCGATTTCTTCCGTAACGGCAGGGAGAAAGTAATACTTTTTTGCGTCCGGATTTTTCTGAGGATTTCGGTCATATAAACCGTTCACATCCGTAAAAATCATGAGCATATCCGCCGAGACAAGCCCGCTTACTAAAGCTGACAGCATGTCATTATCTCCAAACGTCAGCTCCTCCAAAGAAATAGAATCGTTTTCATTGATTATAGGAAGAGCGGAACGGTTTAGTAGCTCCGATAAAGTGGCGTAGGCATTGCTGTATTGTTCTTTTCTGGAAAAATCGCTTCTTGTCAGCAGAAGCTGCGCGGTAACAATCCCATATTTGCGGAATTCTTCCGTATATGCCTGCATCAACAGACTTTGCCCGACAGCGGCGGCAGCCTGCTTCCCTTTAATTGTCACAGGTCGGCCGGGATACCCGAGAGCGGAAAAACCTGCGGCGACGGCCCCAGATGTAATCAGCACGATTTCATGTCCTTCCTGCTTCAGTCGCGCCAAGGCGGCAACGTGATCTGAAAGATGTTCGCCAGAGATGCCGCCATGATTCGCTGCCAAGGAACTGCTTCCGATTTTCACGACAATTCGTTGTTTTTTCACTTTTGTACCCCCTAGTCTAAAATAAAAGTTTTTTGTAAATTGTGTTGCTTCTTTTTTCAAATGGAGACAAACTATTCTTCTACCACGTGCAATTTGCAGCAAAGAACCCCTCACCAATGATGCCTATCTCGCAATAAAGAGCCAAATAAAAAAGACCGCTCCGTCCTTAAAAAGGACGAAACGGTCATTGTTCCGCGGTACCACCTTCATTGATATAAATCTATATCCGCTTGTCGCCTGTAACGCAGGCATACGCTTAAACTTTCGTTTAAGACTCAGGGATAGGTTCGATAATTTCTATACGAGGAATCTTTCAGCCTGCGGATTCCACTCTCTTGCGCAAGAAGACATATGTACTAGTTCCCTTCAACGATTTTCACTTTAATTTTTATATAGTATGCGATATAACGCATTTTTATGTCAAGAGATATTTTAGAAAATAAGGAAAGAGAGTGCTACGTTTATATTCTCCAAAATTATTTAAAATGTTATTGAGTGGTATATAACAAAAAATATTAAATTATAGAAAATGTACTTGTTTAGTGCAGAATAAAAGTGATTTCTATATATTTTTTGTATTGCAAAAAGTAATGTACTCTCTTAAAATGTTTTTTTATACGAATCTCGATATAGTTTATAATGTTTATTTCTTCTGTACGGGATATCATTATTTTTTTAGAATAATAATTTCAAACCAATAAAATTTATACTAAAAGGAGCAAGAGCGAGTTATTATGAACAAACAAATAGGATTCATCGGATGTGGAAACATGGGTATCGCTATGATAGGTGGAATGATTAACAAAAATATAGTTTCTTCAGATAAAATAATTTGTTCAGATGTAAGTGTCATTAATTTAAAAAATGCTAGTGAAAAATATGACATAACTACAACTACTGACAACAATGAAGTAGCTAACAATGCTGATATTTTAATTTTGTCAATCAAACCAGACCTATACTCATCAGTAATTAACCAAATAAAAGAGCAGATAAAAAACAATGTAATAGTCGTAACTATTGCTGCGGGAAAAAGTATTAAGAGTACTGAGAATGCTTTCGGCAGAAAGTTAAAGGTTGTTAGAGTAATGCCTAATACACCAGCTCTTGTTGGAGAAGGAATGTCTGCGTTATGTGCTAATGAAATGGTTACAGAACAAGATCTAGAAGATATACTAAATATATTTAATAGTTTTGGCCAAACAGAGATAGTAAACGAAAAATTAATGGATGTTGTAACATCTGTAAGTGGTTCTTCTCCAGCATATGTATATATGTTTATAGAAGCCATGGCAGATGCTGCTGTACTAGATGGTATGCCAAGAGCTCAAGCATATAAATTCGCAGCTCAAGCTGTATTGGGTTCTGCAAAAATGGTACTTGAAACAGGAATACATCCAGGCGCACTTAAAGATATGGTTTGTTCTCCAGGTGGAACGACAATAGAAGCTGTAGCAACATTAGAGGAAAAAGGCTTAAGAACAGCTATCATTTCAGCTATGAAACGTTGTACTCAAAAATCTGTTGAAATGTCCAGTTTAACTAGTAAGTAAGAAATTACGTTTAGAGGTAACATCACATTCATCAATTTAAGCTATTTTAAAGTTAAAAGCCTGTTACTATTTTCTTATAGGGGTACCGTAACATGGCCATCAGGCTAAGAAATCCTTTTCTCCTCACAACAAAAAAGAATCTTACTTCTTATAAATAGTTGTAGAAAAGGAAATTTTTCGTTATGAATTATTTTATTTTTTAGGCTGATGGGCATGTGGTACTACCCCTATATGTAATACATACTATTTCTCTAATTCTTTGGTTGTTCAATTGCCCCAGCTACATCATAATAACTAAGTTCAAGTTCTGTTTGTTCACCAAGAGCAAGTTTTGCAAGTTCAGAACCTAAGTAAGGCCCTGCTGTTAACCCAGAAGCACCCAACCCATTTGCAACTAGTATGCCTTCAAAGTTAGGTAATGCGCCAATCACAGGAAGAAAGCCTGGTGTAAACGGTCTATATCCGACTCTCGTTTCAAGTACCGTGCTATTTGATAAACCTGGAGCAACCGATAATGCTTTATCGAATACCTCAAGTAATCCACCTGCTGTTACTCGGTAATCAAATCCAGTATCATTTTCATGTGTTGCACCTACTACGACACGACCATCTTCAAACGCAAGAATGTACTGGTCATTTGGCGGCATAACAACAGGCCAACTTTCTGTATTTATTTCTGGCATATGGAGATGAACAATTTGCGCTTTTTGGAATGTAACTAAGAAATTAACACCAAGCGGCTGCAATAACTCATTTGCCCAAGCACCAGCAGTTACGATAACTTGATCAGCTGTTAAAGTCTCACCATTTACTTCAATACCAATAACTCGATTGTCTTCATGAACTAATGATGCATCTCCCATGATACATACAGCACCTTGTTTTTTAGCTGCATTCACAAGAGACTGACGAAGTGCTCTTCCGTTCACACGAGCAGCACCACTAATATGTACAGCGCTATATTCTTCTGATAACGGTGGAAATAAGCTCTTTGTTTCAGAACTTGATAGACGAGTAATTTCACCGATTTCCGGAGCATCCTCGCGTCGTTTATATGCCCGCTCTTCCATTTGATCTAATTTTTTCTCTTCTGTATGAAGACTGATCGCACCTACACTTTTATAACCTGTATCCGTTTCGCCATCTGCTTCTAATTGTTGAATTAAAGAAGCATAGTAACGAGCTCCACCTTTTGCGATTTGGTACCAAGCTTTATTCCGACGCTGTGAGAGCCAAGGACATACAATTCCCGCTGCTGCATCAGTCGCCTGTCCTAAATCTTGGCGATCGACCAATGTAACATGTGCTCCTGCTTTCGCAAGATGGTAAGCAGTAGATGCTCCAAGAATTCCAGCTCCAATTACAATATACGTTTTCATTCATAACACCTTTTCTATTTTGTTCTTTATAGATCCGATATATAGCTAAACCATCAATGTTAGTAAAGTTTGAATCATATTCAGTATACTGGACAGGTACATTTTTTCAACCTTTCCATTAAGGTAGAAAGCCGTAAAATATATAATTTCAAATTAATTTTGCATAAAAGGTATAAATATCGCTTATTTTTAAGTTGTCTTTGACTTTTTACATTACTATACCTTGCTTTTGCTAAACACTTATTACAACATTTTATCTAATTTCATTGAAAGGGTAAAATTATAACAATAAAAAACCATCACAAAGGTACGCTCTTAGGTGATGGTTTTTTATTGTTTGGTGTGGGGGAAATACCCAGTTTGAATAATAACAATTAATATTAGTTTTGTAAGTATTTAGCCGTTTACAATTTCCCCACCATTCACGTGTAGAATTTGCCCTGATATGTAAGATGCATCATCGGAGGCCAAGAATACATAAGCAGGTGCCACTTCAAACGGTTGGCCGGCTCGCTTCATAGGAACATGGTCTCCAAATGTGGCAATCCATTCTGGAGGTAAGGAAGATGGAATTAATGGAGTCCAAATTGGTCCTGGGGCCACACCATTAACTCGAATCCCTTGCGAGGCCAGTGACAATGACAGCGAACGTGTAAATGAAACAATGGCTCCTTTAGATGCAGAGTAGTCAATTGCGTCTTGATCTCCATGATAGGCACTAAGGGATGTTGTATTTATTATGGAGCTTCCTGAATTCATGTATGGTAAAGCAGCTTTCGTAATAATAAACTGCGAAAAAACATTTGTGTGAAAGGTGCTTGCTCGTTGATTCGAGTCTACATTAAGTAGACCGTTCCTTATGTATAGTACACCGGCATTATTCACCAAAATGTCAATACGACCAAACTGGTGAATCGTTCGCATTACAGCTTGTTGGCAATGCTGCTCATACCCAATATCACCTGGAATGGTAATGCAACTACGGCCGTACTTTTTGACATAGAACTCCGTTTCTTTTGCATCGCTGTGTTCATTTAGGTATGAGATTGCAATGTCTGCACCCTCTTTCGCAAAGGCTACAGCGACGGCTCTCCCAATTCCACTATCCCCACCAGTTATAAGCGCCACCTTATTTATAAGCTTACCGGCTGGTTTGTAATTGGGGTTATCAAATATAGGTCTGGGTATCATTAATGATTCAATGCCAGGTTTACTTTGTTGTTGAGGCGGGAAACCCATCACATACACCCCTCTCGGCATTTTTCTATAATGTATATGATATTCAAGAAAATATATCCTTTTCAAAAAATTAAATGGAGGAAGTGAGGGTGTAAATTACAGCGACTGCAGCAACAGAACCGGAGCTGGATTCACCTACCAAAAATTCTCCAGGTCCATAAGGATTAAAAGTTTGTCCTCCTCTTGCGCTATACCCAGCCCATATTTTTAATGACATTCCATTTGCCAATTCTGTCATATTTGTTTTACTGAGAATAATCGCTCCTGCATCTCGAAGCTTTTTCACTAAATACGCATCTTTTTGACTCACATGATTTTTTAAAACGAGCATACCAGCACTTATATGCATTTTATCGCCTTTTGCAATCTGGTATAAATAATACATAACAAGTTCTCTTGATGTGAACTTACCATTTTCCATTGCTTCTTGAATCATTGTAATTGTTAGTTCTTCTACATTCATATTATGTAAATGAAATTCCATATAGTGAACCCCTTTGTTGAATTGTGAAACATAATTTATGTTCGTTATCAAATATGAAATTTTCTCTTTTCCATAAAGGTAATATAAAAAGTATACCTCTCGTATTTCCCATTCTTTTCAGCCTTATCTATGTACAAATCCTCATTTTATAGTTATATTATGGTTATTGAGTTGTTACGAAAATACAACCATCGCTTTATTTTATATCCATAAACTGTATGAAAATCCATTTGTCATAATGAATTTTATTTGGAAGGAGGTTTGCAGTTTATACGTGAGGATATAAATACCAGTTTTTCTTTACTTGAAATAACTGGTGAAAATATAGGAGGCGACATAATGTTTCGTACAATTTCAAACTTTATGAGAGTAGCTGAGATCAGAAACAAAATCCTTTTTACTTTAGCGATGTTAATCGTTTTTCGGATTGGCACATTCATTCCAGTTCCTCATACTAATGCTGATGTATTAAAAATACAGGATCAAACAAATATTTTAGGAATGCTCAATGTATTTGGCGGAGGTGCCTTAAAAAACTTTTCAATTTTCGCAGTTGGCATCACACCGTATATTACAGCTTCCATCATCGTACAGTTATTACAGATGGATGTCGTTCCTAAATTTGCAGAGTGGGCAAAGCAAGGTGAAATGGGTCGTAAAAAATCAGCTCAATTTACCCGCTACTTTACAATTGTTCTTGCATTCATTCAGTCGATAGGAATGTCTATTGGCTTTAACAATATGGCAGGTGGACAATTAATAACTGATCCAGGTTGGAAAACCTACTTATTAATTGCTACCGTATTAACTGCTGGTACTGCGTTTTTAATGTGGCTAGGTGAACAAATTACTGCAAATGGAGTAGGCAACGGAATTTCAATTATTATTTTTGCAGGACTTGTGGCAGGAATTCCAAGTATTATGAATCAAATATACTTACAACAAATTCATAATGCTGGAGATCAGCTCTTTATGCATATTATAAAAATTGTATTAATTATTTTAGTCATTTTAGCAATCATCGTTGGTGTAATCTATATTCAGCAAGCAAATCGGAAAATTCCTATTCAATATGCAAAAGCTTCTACTGGGAACAATCCGTATCAAGGAGCAAAAAATACACACTTACCTCTTAAGGTAAATAGCGCAGGTGTCATTCCAGTTATCTTTGCTTCAGCATTTTTAATGACGCCGCGGACAATTGCACAGCTATTTCCAAACTCTGCAGTGTCCAAATGGATAAATACAAACTTGGATTTTACACATCCAGTTGGAATGTTTCTATACATTGGCCTCATTATTGCTTTTACATACTTTTATGCCTTTATTCAAGTAAATCCTGAACAAATGGCTGAAAACTTGAAAAAGCAAAATGGATATGTTCCAGGTATCCGACCAGGGAAAATGACAGAGCAATACGTAACAAAAATCTTATATCGCTTAACTTTTATTGGGGCAATTTTTTTAGGAACCATTTCTATTTTACCAATTATATTTACAAAAGTTTCTGATTTACCCGCTTCTGCTCAAATCGGCGGAACAAGTTTACTCATTATTGTCGGTGTGGCACTAGAAACAATGAAAACGTTAGAAAGCCAGCTCGTGAAACGCCACTACAAAGGATTTATAAAGAAAGTAAATTAACGATAAATACAATAAAGGCCTATCGTAATGTTATGTGATATCAAATCCATAACGTTATACGATAGGCTTTTTATTTTCATAAAAATGGCTTTCTTTTGAAATTAATCTGCTAATTCACAACTTAATCACGGATTAGGTAAAAGAATTATCACATCTCTTTTTTCAATAGCTTCCCTTGTCTCCAATACAATTCAAGTGTGGATCGATTCGCCATAAAAACACCAATCAAAATGAAACAAGCTCCAATTCCCATTTCTGGTTTAATTGGTTCACCTAAAAATATATATCCTGTTATAACAGCAATTAATGGCGAAACATAAAGCCAAGTAGATGGAAATACAGGGTTGGTTTTGGATAATAGCCAATAGTATAGGCCATGCCCACCTATTGAACCTATAAATATTAAATACAGAATCGGCCATTGAATGTTCCATGAAGTTAAGACAGATAGATTCGGATGTTCTAATAAGAGAGAACAAACAATTAGTAACAGACCTCCATACAACATTTGAATGCCATTAATTAAAAACGGTGAGACATTTGATAAATCTGATAAAAGTTCCTTTGAACGGATCGTACCCATTCCGTAGAAAAATTCTCCTACTAATATAACAAGGCAAGCAATGCTCCACATATAAGAAAATTGCTGCTGCAACCCTGGTAAAGAAATACATACTACTCCTATAAGAGCCAGTACAAGGGCAAAAAGTTGTTCCCTTCTCAATTTCATTTTCGTTCGTTTCGTTTGAAGCAATAAAATCATCATTGGACCTGTAGCGGAAAGAACAGCTGCTAATCCCGATGAGATATACTGCTCTGCCCAATATAAAGTTGCAAAGGTCATAAATGTAAGACAAAAGCCAGCAAATATAATTCTTTTTGTTAAAAGGTATGGTATGACTTGTTTCCGTTTCACGATAAAAAACATGATAACGATTATACCGGCAAAAAAGAAACGAATCCCCGCTGAAAAAAGTGGTGGTGCGCCTGCTGTGATTCCGATTTTAATCGTTAAAAATGTCGTCCCAAAAATAATACAAATAAGAAGATAATTAAAAATAACCATAATGCTTCCTCCCTTTCATTGTTGAAATGAGTATAGAGGAAACAGTGTATAACAGTACATCAAGCTATATAACAGTTGTATGAATTTTCTATTGATTATAAAGTTTTTTTCAGTTTAAATGAAAATAAAAAGAAGATTAGGTGAGATAATGAAAATTGTACTCCGAAAAGAATCTAATATACCGTTCTACCAGCAAATCTACGAGCAAATCGTTCAGCGTATTCAAGGTGGTATGTTAGCAGATGGAGACCCCCTTCCTTCTCTACGTATCATGGCAGATGATTTAAAAATAAGTGTATTGACGGTTCGGAAAGCATATAAACAGCTTGAGACAAAAGGTTATGTATACATACAACCAGGAAAAGGGGTTTACATAAGGGGAAAAAGAAATACTCCTCTAAACATACATGCTGCTTATGACTGGCAACATATGAAAGCTGTTAATGTGATAAGGTCTCAATATATTATCAATCGCCACAAAAAATTTTATGATTTTTCTCAGGCCATTCTCTACCCACGTCTTTTACCTAATCCGTTTCTATCAGGCGAAATGCAAAAAATACTAGACAGAGACAAAATGATTTTGGCCACATACGGACCTGTACAAGGTGATGAAGAACTTCGCATGGAAATTAGCAAATATTTAAAAGACTATCAAAGATTAACAGCCGATCCTGCTCATTTATTAATTACAAGTGGTGCCCAGCAAGGCATTGATTTAATTGCTCAAACATTATTAAAGCCTGAGGACACAGTAATAGTAGAAAGTCCGTGCTACGGTGCTGCAATTGATGTGTTTGTTAACAAAGGAATCAACGTTATTCCTGTTGAGCTTGATGAACAAGGCATCCGTTCTGATTTATTAGATGAGGTGTGTCAAAAGAATAATCCAGTTTTGTTATACGTGAATCCTGCCTTTCATAATCCTACTGGAATATTAATGAGTGAACGAAGAAGAAAAGAACTTATAGAACTAGCAGAGTTTTATCATTTTTTTATTATTGAAGATGACTCTTTTGGTGAGATCTATTTTAATGATATTGAGCTTCCGGCTCCTATTAAACATTTTGATAAGAACGGTCATGTCATTTATTTAAAAGGATTCAGTAAAACGTTAGCACCAGGGCTTCGTATTGCAGCATTAGTCGCAGAAGGGCCTGTATTTGATTGGTTATATGCTGCGAAAGCATTAATGGATATAGGTAGTCCACTAATAACGCAAAAAGCCATTCTACCTTTTTTGCGGACAGAAAGAATGAAGAATCATTTAGAAAAACTACGAACTGCCTTACAAATGCGTCGGGATGCTACGATAGAAACACTTGCACCCTTAACAGATATACTTCATTTTCAAATACCACAAGGTGGCTTTAACTTATGGATTTCCCTTCCGGACTCAATGGATTCATTTGCATTACTTAAAAAAGCAAATGAAGTTGACGTTTCTTTTTTACCAGGAACAGCTTGCTTTGTTCACGAGTCAAAACACGAGTATATGCGTATCAGCTATTCTATGCTAAATGATCAAGATTTAATTGTCGGACTACAAAAACTACGTGAGATAATTTTCGATTTTCAAAAATAGGCATAATTATATTCCTTATTCTTTAGAAATGTATTGACGCAGTACCTTTTCTAGCACTTCACGAGTAACCGGTTGAGTTTGAGCAGTTAATTGATATCCGATACGACCATTTGGCTCTGCAGTTACTTGCTGTAATGTTTGAATGTCATGAATTCCCTGTACTCTTAGATGCATAAATAATTGCTGTTCTGTCATTTTGGCACGTTTTAAATTGTTCTTTAAAAGCTCTCCATCTTTAATAAGAACGATATTATCACCATTTAGAAATTGTTCCACCTTTCGTGATTTCATTTCTAAATAATGAATTATAAGTAAAATCCCAGAAAATATACATGTAGCGAGTATAGTTGGTCCTATTTTCTTATTTAACACTGGTTCTACAATAATTCGCCCAATAGATACAACGATAATAATTTCAGCTCTCGTCATTTGACTAAGAGTTTTACTCCCCGTTAACTTTAAACCGAGGATGCCTGTAACGATTAGTATGATGCTTTCAAAAACAATATTCATACAGTCCATTCCTTTTACAGCAATTTACACACAGTATTACCATTTTCAAATTAATCTTAATCCTGTTTATGAAATATAAAAGAGTATGTTTAAAACAAATTGTTCCAAACATACTCTTTTTCATTTAGAAGGAAACTCTCTTATTCCTCTTGTTTATCCAATTTTGTTTCAACAATTTTTAATCCACTGTTCTCTCCATTTTCAACCACATGTTTCAAAATAGATAATTTATTATTCCAAAATTGTTCGTAAAATGAAAGCCACTGCTTTAATTCTTGTAAAGGTTCTGGCTGCAGCTGATAAATTTTTTCTCTCCCTACCTTCTTTCCACTAACTAGCTTTGCTTCTGAAAGAATGTGAAGATGTTTTGTAACAGCTGTACGACTAATCGGAAAATGAGATGTTATTTCTGAAATAGGCAATTCTTTTTCTGCCAGTAACCGAAGTACCTCTCTACGAGTTGGATCAGCAATTGCTTGGAATACATCATAAGTTTCTGCTGATGGAGACATTTAGCCTTCAATAACCTTTTTAAGTTTTTCATTAACAATGCCAGTCCAACCATATGCCATTCTCTCGCGAATAATAGCACTTTTCTCATTCGCTTTCGGAAGAATAAAGTCAGGGTCTTTCCAACCGCCATGAATGAGTGTAAATTCTGTCTTATCTCCTAAATCTTTCAAAATAAAGGAAACAATCCAACCGTCTGTATCCCACGCAAACGAAAGGTGATGAGGCGCATCTATTTCTAATACTTTACATGGAGATGGACCAAAAGGTGATTGAATATGAAATTCATATCCTACTTCTGGCTGAAAATCATTTGGCATAAACCATAATGCAATACCTTCTGCAGTTGATACTGTATCCCATACTTTTTGAATAGGTGCTTCTAGCACAATAGTTTGCTTAATGTCTTGTAATGTATTCATATTACTTTACCTTCTTTCCTAAATTCAAAATAAAACCTTTTGGTTTCACTTCCATAGAATATAACACCTTATGGTTGCATGTCAATGTTAATTAACCTTTTAGCAATCATTTGAATATTGAAGCCGATTGAAATAAATAAAAAACCCGTATGATTACGAGTTTTATCTATTCTTTCCTAAATCAATGGAAATTCTTTATAAAGTATGTTTTACATGTTCCTCAAAATATTTTCCCCAATCAGGCTGTCTTCCATCTATATCTTTAAATCCATATTCTCTTGCTAATTCCCATGAACTAAGCGCTTTACCTGTTTTCTTATGTACATTAGGATCACTCGCTAAAGCAGCAATTGCTCTTCCAATAAAAAATGGTGTTTCTGATGCAATGAAGTGCGGATCTTTTTTTGCTCCTTCTTGCCAATTTTCTTCTGTGACACCGAATATATCTAACATAGCTTCAGAACGTAAAAATCCTGGACTGACTGCAACAGATGTTATGTTGTAGGGAGCTAAGTCTCTTGCCATTGCTTGTGCTAAATGAATTGTCGAAATTTTAGCGAGACTATAATACAAATTCCCTCGATACTCATAATCAACACCATCTGTAATTTCAATAACAAGCCCTTTCTTATTTTTCACCATAAGCGGGACACCGTAGTGACTTGTTATCATATGAGAATGTACAGCAGTTGTTTGTATTTGGATTCCATTATCTAAATTATGCTCCCAAAATGGTACATTCCATTCTGTCAGCGGATCGCCTCCCCATACATCATTCACTAAAATATCTAACTGTCCATTCTGTTCTTTTTCAATCTTCGCAAATAAAGCTGCAACATCTTCTTTCACCGTATGATCGACGCGAACTGCAATTCCTTTTCCACCTTGTTTCGTTACAAGTTCAGCCGTTTCTTCAATTGTCTCCGTTCTTCCCATGGATGATAAATTTCCTTTTGTACTTCTTCCTGTCACATATACAGTAGCACCGGCTTCACCAAGCATCATCGCAATGCCTCTTCCAGCACCGCGTGTTGCACCAGCTACTACTGCAACTTTTCCTTGTAGTGGTTTCATAAATGTCTCCTTTGCTTAGTTTTAATTACATTCAATTTCAAAAAACGAACATCTTTCCTCTTCATTCTGCCATCTAATTTCTACATAAACTACCTTTTTTCAATATTTAGCCCTTAATGTAACATATTCTTAATTATACACATGAAAATGTGGTAATATTTGTATGTAACCCCCAAAGTCATCATTTCTAAAAAAAGTATATCAAATAAAGGAGAAGTTGATGAAATGAGATGGAAAGTACGACGAGATCGAGGATATTGGTATATGATAATTGGAGCTACCTTATTATGTAATGTACTCCTTTCTCTTCCGCTTTGGCTAGATAAATCATTAACCTCTGTGGATTGGTTCATCATTTCGAGCATCCTCTTTATATTTGATTTATTTATGTTATGGATCATTTTCGGGATTCGCTATGAATTGCGAGAAAAGAGTTTATATGCAAGATGCGGTCCTTTTTGGTGCAACGTTCCCTATGAAAATATTACAGGAGTTCATCCAACTGATGATATGCTTATGGGATTTCGCCCAGCGGCTGCATTTCACGGTGTAGAAATTCACTATCCAAATGCCATATTTGGCAGCGTCAAACTATCACCAGAAAACGAAGAATTGTTCATACAAACTTTACTTGCTAAGTGTCCTCATATACAAAATAGTGAAATGAAACATTTCTAATTCAACAAGTAGTTACTCTTACGACACAGGAGGATGTATTTCTTTATGGGAAATCATTTTTTTCTAACTGGCAAGCCGAGAGTAGGTAAAACTACGGTTTTAAAGAAAATAATAAATGCACTTGGAATAGAAAATTTTGGAGGGTTTTATACCGAAGAAATCGTAGAGAACTCTAATAGAACTGGTTTTAAAATTATCTCCCTTGACGGAGAAGAATCAGTGATTGCAGATATTAATTCTAAAAGCGATATTAGAGTTGGCAGATATGGCGTAAATGTTTCCGAATTTGAAAGTATAGCTATTCAGTCTATTCAAAATAACGCAAAGAAGATTATAGTGATAGATGAGATTGGACCTATGCAAATCGCATCTCCAAAATTTCTATCTACTATTAATCAATTTATGCAAGGTCCTCAAACTGTGTTAGGAACAATATACTATGATTCTCATCCTAAAATAGATGAAATAAAGGCTAATAGTGAAATGAAAATTTATGAATTAACGCAGAAAAATTATAATGATGTGCTTACTAAAATGATATATGAATTACGAAAGACAAGCCTTTTTCAGCCTAAATAAGCAGTTAAAAATCATTGATATATAAATATTAATTATGAATCTATATATTTTTAATTCTTGACTTAAAATATAAATCATGATTATAATAACTCATATTAATTTCATAGCATTCGGATGAACCATACAGGAGAAGATCTTTTGATCTACCGATGGGGCAAAAAGCTGGTCGGACAGCTTTGAAACTCTCAGGTCTTGTATTCAAGTAGAACTGTATGGGGACGAATCTCTGGAGAGACTCCCTCCTATTGCATAGCAAAAAGGAGGAAACAGAGCACCGAAGGAGCAAATCTGCTATTACAGCGGATAATCTCTCAGGTAAAAGGACAGAGACAAGCAACAGAAAATACCGATTCCCGAATCGGTTTATTTTTCTATTCCTTGTATCTCCAGAGACCATTTCGTTTATATGAAATGGTTTTTTATTTTTTGTAAAGGAGAATAAAGATGGAAACAGTAAATCAAGTTTTAGAAGTAATCAATCATTACGTATGGGGGCTACCTACACTGTTACTGCTTGTTGGAACAGGAATCCTCCTTACAGTACGCCTACGAGGCTTACAATTTGTTAAACTATTATATGCACATAAGCTAGCATTCGGAAAATCAGAGGACAAATCTTCTAAAGGAGACATTAGCCATTTCCAAGCATTGATGACTGCTATGTCAGCCACAATCGGTATGGGGAATATCGCCGGCGTTGCAACAGCAGTGTCTATTGGGGGACCTGGCGCAATATTTTGGATGTGGATTACCGCCTTGTTTGGAATGGCAACAAAATATTCGGAAGCGATTCTTGCGGTAAAGTATCGCATTCATGGAGCTAACGGTGAATACTCTGGTGGCCCCATGTATTACTTAGAACGTGGACTAGGAAAGAAATGGCTAGCTATATTATTTGCTATTTTCGGAACAACAGCTTCATTTGGAATCGGAAATATGGTGCAATCCAACTCTGTTGCTCAGGCCATGAAAATTAATTTTTCCGTATCACCTATTGTGACTGGAATTCTAATGGCGCTTTTCATCGCAATAGTCATTTTAGGCGGAGTCAAAAAAATAGGAAAAGTAACTGGTTACTTTGTTCCGATTAAAGCTTTCTTTTATATACTTGCTGGACTTATAATTATTTTTTATCATATAGATCAAATTCCAGAAGCATTTCAGCTCATCTTTTCAGGTGCTTTTAACGGCACTGCAGCTGCTGGCGGTTTTGCCGGAGCAACTGTTGCTTCAGCTATTCAAATTGGGATGGCACGAGGTGTATTTGCAAACGAAGCGGGACTTGGAAGCGCACCAATTGCAGCTGCTGCTGCGAAAACGGATTCCCCCGCTAAACAAGCACTCGTATCTATGACTGGTACGTTCCTTGATACATTTGTCGTATGTACGATTACTGGTCTAGTACTTATTACAACAGGCGCTTGGAATTCTGGTAAAACAGGTGTTGAAGCGACGACATTTGCATTCCAAACTGTATTTGGAAACGCCGGAAGTATGATTCTTGGCATTGCAATTATTTTATTTGCTTACTCAACGATGTTAGGCTGGTCATATTATGGTGAAAAATGTGTGGAGTATTTATTCGGCCGTAATGCTGTTCGATACTACCGTTTCATTTTTGTTGGTATGGTCGCATTTGGAGCAAATTTAAAACTAGGACTTGTTTGGACGTTTTCTGATATTGCAAACGGACTAATGGCAATCCCAAATTTAATTGGTCTTATTGGATTAAGCGGGATTGTTGTTACAGAAACAAAGCTCTTTTTACAAGCAGAAAAATCGAATAATTCTAACAATCAGATTGCAAGTTAATCAAATTGAAAAGGCTATATAGTGTTTATTTATTCACTATACAGCCTTTTCGTATTGAACCATACTTCATGTGCATATCACCTAGAAACAACACAAAATATTTTAAAAATGTAGAGTAGGATTTTCCTAGCAGGTATAGAAGTTATAAAGTAATTAAAAGGGACAATCACCTCTTAGATTAATTCCACTGTAACATATCCAAAGATTCAATTCTTATTTACATAGATCATAAAATTAGGAGGCATACGATGACACACCTTGATTCGTTACATCCAATTGTTGAAAAGATAATCAACAATATCGAAAAAGTGATGGTCGGAAAACGAAAAGAAACCATTCTTACCTTGACAGCTCTTTTAGCTGAAGGTCATGTGCTATTAGAAGATGTTCCAGGTGTCGGAAAAACAATGCTGGTACGCACCCTTGCTAAATCAATCGATGCCGATTACAAACGAATTCAATTTACACCTGATTTACTACCGTCAGATGTAACAGGTGTTTCTATTTATAATCCGAAAGAGCTACAATTTGAGTTCAAACCAGGACCAATTATGGGGAATTTCGTACTTGCTGATGAAATTAACCGTACATCACCGAAGACACAATCCGCCTTACTGGAAAGTATGGAGGAAGGCAATATTACAATAGATGGTATAACTAGACCTCTACCAAATCCATTTTTTGTAATGGCCACACAAAACCCAGTTGAATACGAAGGAACATACCCTTTACCGGAAGCTCAGCTTGACCGTTTCTTATTAAAACTAAAAATGGGTTATCCTACAGCAGAAGAAGAATTTGAAATTTTAAACCGTATGGAAAAAACAAATCCACTCTCCCATTTACAGGCTATTATTACAATAGAAGAATTGCTGAAATTAAAGCAAAGCGCACAAGAAATATATATAGAAAAGGCAATCAAGCATTACATCGTAAAACTCGTCAATCAAACTCGTTATTATAGTTCTATACAGTTAGGAGCAAGTCCCCGAGGTTCTATCGCTTTAATGAAGGCTTCACAGGCTTATGCGTTCATCCACAACAGGAATTATGTTATTCCGGATGATGTTAAATTTTTGGCCCCGTATGTTTTAGCTCATAGACTCATTCTAAAAATGGAAGCAAAATTTGAAGGAATAACAGGAGAAAAAGTCATCGCAAAAATTGTCGCACGAACTTCAGTGCCGACTCAAAGGACGATAAATCCTTGATGAAAAAGCTACTACGAGCAGTTTATAACATTGGAAAGTTATTGATAATTCCTTTATTCCTTGTCTTAACATTTTTATATGCCATGATACACGGAGGATTTGTAAGTTGGTTTTTATTTTATAGCACTCTCCCTTTTGGCTTCTATTCAATGCTGCTTCCCTTTTACGCTTTGCGGGATGCTGAAGTAAAACGCACAACAAATCAAAAGGAATACATAGCCGGAGAACAATTTCGAAGCACTATTATAATAGAAAGAAAAATCCCTTTTCCCTTACTTTATTTAATTATAGAAGATGAACTTCCTCCACAATTTAAAAATTATAAACAAGCAAAGGCTGCCAAAGTAATACTATTTCCAGGATTCAAACGAAAGATTTCGTATCAATATGCAATTAACACAATCCCGAGAGGAGAACACACTTTTTCAAATGTACGTGTAAAAACCGGCGATATATTCGGTATTATTGAAAAAGATATCATGTTTTCAGTTCCTAATACATTTTTAATCTATCCTCAATATATGAATATAAATTATAAACAATTGGAAAATCATTTCGAACAAGGAGCGCTCTCAGCAAACATAAATTTAACAAAAGATTCTACAGTCTCAGTTGGTGTCCGACAGTATAAACCTGGTGATCGCTTTTCATGGATCGATTGGAAAGCAACCGCTCGAAAAAATAATATTATGACGAAAGAATTTGAACAACAGCGGAGTCAAGATGTCATGATTTTTATGGATAGAACTCCATCTCCCCTATTCGAGTCGATTGTTACGTTTACAGCCTCTCTCGTCAGAGCTATCTTAAAACAGAATTCACCAGCATCATTCGTATCTGTCGGAAAAGAACAGACTGTTTTCCCTTTGCACAACGGAGATACGCAGCTGCAACAAATCTTTCGTCATTTAGCAAAGGTGCAAGCAGACAGTATATTCCCGCTCTCTCAAACTGTAGAAATGGAATTAAGAAAAATGTATCAACCAGTAACAGTTATACTCGTGACAAGTGATCTTTCTCCCGACATTTTAAAAACAGCTGAAGGTTTGGCATTAAAAAATAGAAGGCTGATAGTGTTTGTCGTGAAAGAAAAAGCGAACCAATTCTCAAATCGTGAACTAAGTATATTAGAAGCACTGCAAAAACGAAAAATATTTGTAAAAGCGGCTTATGATAATCGTTATACAAATGTGTTTTTTGATTGAGGTGAACAAATGATGACACTACATACAAAAAAACAATGGGATATAAGTAGATTCCTCATGTATTTATGTGGGTTTCTTATTTTACTAGAGTGGTTAAGACCACTTATAGGTGTTACGAGTATGGAGAGATTAGATATTTTTGCAGCATTTATAGGAATTTGCTTCTCTCTCTCCTTTTTACAAACAAGATGGCAAATTCCAGTAAAAATTGCAGTTATTTTATTCATTATTCATTCCCTATATTATAAAGGTACTTTTATTAATCCATCTTGGATGACATCATTCTTTTCTGATATTTTCCAAAATATCACTCTTCTCTTTCAAGCAAATTGGCAAGGTCTTTCTGCAGTTTTTCGCACCTGTTTATTTTTTCTATTGCTCTGGTTTTTATGTTCTCTCATCTCTTATTGGATGATTCGTCAAAAACATGGACTGTTATTTCTTATATTGACTATTATTTATATCACGACTTTTCATAACTTACACTTATACAACGCAAATCATGCAATTATTCGCACCGTTGTCATCGGTTTTTTTATGCTTAGTCTCCTTCATATCGAACAGATAAAAGCGAATGAGCACTTACGACAGTATTCCAAACTGATATCTAAATTACATATACCACTTGCTATATGTATTGTATTATCCGTAGCCATCGCATATTTTGCTCCAAAGTTTGGCCCTCAATGGCCAAATCCTATTACTTTTTTAAAATTCGATACAGCTGCAACAAGTAAGAAAGCTGAAGTTTCAAAAATCGGATATAGCGTAGATGACTCTCAACTAGGTGGCCCTTTTAAGCCAGATGATACAATTGTTTTCACAGCACAAACGCAAAATAGTCAATATTGGAGAGTAGAAACAAAAGACTTTTATACCGGAAAAGGCTGGGAAGTTTCTGAAGCACCCAAAAAAAATTCTTTTAAGAATAAAAACAACGTAGTGAAATGGTATGAATCGAATATAAAAACGAGTACAGCTGTAGCAACAGTTAACATGCAAAAAAGTTATCCTCATCTTATTTATCCCGCAGGATTAGTGTCAGTTGAAGCTGTTTCAGATGTATCATTCAGCGTTGATCCGTTTTCAGAAAAAATTTATACAATGAAAGAAGGATCTTCTACCTCTTTAAACAAATATAAAGTGACTTATGAAATTCCTCAATTTTCCATAGAAAAATTGAAAGCTGTAAAAACGGATGAGAGTATGGAGACAAGTCCTTATTTCATGGCAAAATATACACAACTTCCCGAATCATTACCACAACGAGTAAAAGACTTGGCAATACATCTTACAAAGGATAAAATCACTCGATATGATAAAGTATTAGCTATCGAAAGTTACTTCGTAGACAATTCCTTTGTATATGAAACAGAACATGTTGTGGTACCTGGCAAAAACCAAGATTACGTAGATCAATTCATTTTCGATACGAAAAGCGGATACTGTAATAATTTTTCAACGTCCATGATTGTATTACTTCGTTCTGTTGGTATTCCCGCGCGTTGGGTGAAGGGTTATACCGAAGGCACTCTTGACGATACAATAGTTGATTTAGAGGGTGATAGCGTCTATAAAATTACGAATAATGATGCACACTCTTGGGTGGAAGTATATTTTCCAGGATACGGCTGGGTCCCATTCGAACCAACAAAAGGATTCAGCAACCCGTATAACTTTACAAACGACGCTCCGGCTTCCGGTTCACAAAATAGTGAAGTGATTAATCCTAACAATGAACAAATACAACAGCGAAATAATGAAGCGAAACACAAAAATCTAATAGAAAATACCGAAGAATCCTCTACCAAAAAGATGACGAATTCTAAAAAAGACTTTTCTTGGTGGTACTTATTCCTCACTATTATATCAATAAGTATAATTAGCTACATTCTCTTTACTACTAGAATGAAGTGGCTTACATTTTTCGTGATTCTCCTCTATAAATACCGAAAAGGTAATGCTGTTTATCCAAAGGCTTACGAGGCACTCTTAAAACAATTTGCGAGAATAGGTATTCCCCGCAACGAAAGCCAAACATTACGTGAGTACGCACTTCGTATAGATACGCTTTACAACTCAACTGATATGCAACAACTTACTCTTAGTTATGAGAATGCTATGTATCAAAAGGGACAGGCCGCATTGGAATGGAGAAAATCTGTTCGATTATGGGAACAACTCATGAAAAAAGCAGCCTCTCTGCCTAAATCAAATGACTTCGATGTAGTGATTTAATTTTGATAAAATAAATGGAAAAAAGTTGATTTTAACCATATTCATTGTGGGCTAAAAGGCATATGAGCTACTTTCGAGTGGATGAACCGAGGCATCAGTTTACTACTGTATGGTAAGGTTTAGCTATTTTTTGAACTCTTCCTAATTTAATTATAACATATAAAAAATGGTCAATATAGACTATTTATTCTCATTTACTACTGCTAAAATCAATAGAACATTAATGGTTAGGAGAGATGTAGAATGAGTTCTTTGGTTCTCGGTTTTCAGGAAATAGAAAAAACACAGCTTTTGCTCGTTGGCGGAAAAGGGTTAAATTTAGGGGAATTATCAAAAATTGAAGGAATACAAGTACCAGAAGGATTTTGTGTCACAACAGTGGGATATCAAAAAGCCATCGAACAAAACGAAACGTATCATGCTTTGTTAGATCGACTAACAACGCTAAAAGTAGAAGATCGAGATCAAATTGGTGAAATCAGCAGGAAGATTCGACAAATCATTATGGAAGTAGAGATTCCTTCCGATATTGTGAAAGAAGTTACTCACTATCTCTCCCAGCTTGGTGATGAACATGCTTATGCAGTGCGTTCTAGTGCGACTGCTGAAGATTTACCACATGCCTCTTTTGCTGGTCAACAAGACACCTATTTAAATATCATCGGCAAAGAAGCAATCATGCAGCATATCAGCAAATGTTGGGCTTCCCTATTTACGGATCGCGCTGTAATCTACCGTATGCAAAATGGATTTGACCACAGTCAAGTTTATTTATCCGTTATCATTCAAAAGATGGTTTTCCCACAGGCTTCAGGGATTTTATTTACCGCTGATCCGATTACTTCTAACCGAAAGCTGCTATCAATTGATGCCAGTTTTGGACTTGGAGAAGCACTGGTCTCTGGCTTGGTATCTGCCGATTGTTATAAAGTACAGGAAGAGGAAATCGTCGATAAGATGATAGCAACCAAAAAATTGGCTATCTATGGACTAAAAGAAGGCGGAACAGAGACACAGCAGATCGATCCTAATCAGCAAAAGACTCAAACACTTACTGAACAACAAATTTTACAACTAGCACGCATAGGAAGACAGATCGAAGCTCATTTTGGTTGTCCACAAGATATCGAATGGTGTTTGGCTGATGATACATTTTACATTGTCCAGAGTCGTCCAATCACGACTCTTTTCCCCATCCCTGAAGCGAATAATCAAGAAAATCACGTTTATGTATCTGTCGGTCACCAACAAATGATGACCGATCCCATAAAACCACTAGGATTGTCATTTTTCCTGTTAACGACTCCTGCTCCTATGCGTAAGGCTGGTGGGAGGTTGTTTGTTGATGTCACACATCAACTGGCTTCATCTATCAATAGAAACATTTTATTAAATGCCATGGGACAACACGATCCGCTCATGAAAGACGCACTTATGAACATTATTGATCGAGGAGATTTTATAAAATCGTTACCAAATGATAATAAAGCACCAAATCCCAGAAGAGGCAATACAGATATGCTGGCACAAATCGAAAGCAATCCATCAATCGTTTCTGATTTGATTAAGCGTAGTCAAACATCCATAGAAGAGTTAAAACAAAACATCCAAATGAAATCAGGATCAGATTTATTTGATTTTATTCTAGAAGATATTCAGGAATTAAAGAAGATTTTATTTGACCCACAAAGTTCAGCTGTATTTATGGCTGCCATAAATGCTTCATCATGGGTCAATGAAAAAATGAACGAGTGGTTAGGTGAAAAAAACGCAGCAAACACGCTTTCTCAATCTGTACCAAACAATATTACTTCTGAAATGGGTCTAGCACTATTGGATGTCGCAGATGTAATTCGTCCTTATCCAGAAGTAATTGATTATTTACAACATGTAAAAGATGATAACTTTTTGGATGAACTGGTTAAGTTTGATGGTGGACAGGAAGCTAGAGACGCTTTCTATGCTTTTCTCAATGAATACGGAATGCGATGTGCCGGAGAAATCGATATTACTAGAACTAGATGGAGTGAAAAACCAATTACACTTGTCCCCATGATTCTGGGTAACATCGAAAACTTTGAGCCCAATGCTAGCCATCGGAAATTTGAGCAAGGGCTACAGGAAGCTTTGAAAAAAGAACAAGAGTTATTACATCGATTGAAGCAATTACCGGATGGTGAACAAAAAGCCAAAGAGACAAAACGAATGATCAGCCTAATCCGGAATTTCATTGGTTATCGTGAATATCCAAAATACGGCATGATTAATCGCTACTTCATTTATAAGCAGGCTTTACTAAAAGAAGCCGAACAACTCGTAAAAGCGGGCGTTATTCGTGAAAATGAAGATATATACTATCTCACTTTTGAAGAACTTCACGAAGTTGTACGCACAAATAAACTAGATTACCGGATCATCAGCAAACGAAAAGACGAATACAAATTATATGAAAAACTTACTCCCCCACGTGTTATCACGTCTGATGGTGAAATCATTGCAGGTGAGTACAAACGAGAAAATCTCCCAGCCGAAGCGTTTGTAGGTCTGCCAGTTTCTTCCGGAGTTATAGAGGGAAGAGCACGTGTCATTTTAAGCCTAGAAGATGCTGATTTGAAAGATGGAGATATATTAGTCACCTCATTTACAGACCCTGGCTGGACACCATTATTTGTATCCATAAAAGGCCTAGTCACCGAAGTTGGTGGACTGATGACCCATGGAGCAGTTATCGCACGTGAATATGGCTTACCAGCAGTTGTCGGAGTGGAGAATGCTACCAAACTGATAAAAGATGGGCAACGAATTCGCGTGCATGGAACAGAAGGATATATCGAAATACTGTAATTTCTGAATACGTCCAGATTTAATTAGTAGCACCGCTCCAGTGGATACTAGAGCGGTGTCTCACAATCTTTCCATTGGGACAAAAAGTTGAAGCCAACTTTATCGGTGGTGCATACTTAAAAATGATAGTTACCGATCCAACTCCACTCAATACATTAATATGGCCGACTTTCCAAATGTGGAGATCGGCTTTTTTATATAAATTTGTGAATGCTATCACTTAAACTATAGGGTACTTTTTTGGAGTAACGAAAAAAGTCCAATTTCTCAATTTTAATACTGAGAAATTGGACTTTTTAATATTATAATTTCCTTAACGTTGTAAATCCGCATTTTCCTGACGCTACCCCTTATAGTTCTTTAAGTAAGGCTTATGGTTTTTATTTATCTTCAAATAAAGTATAACTTATTTCTATTTATAACTATAAATAAACACCCCTTAAGAATTATAATTTAAACTGTTTTAGTTTTAGTGAATCATAGGACTTTTCACGAAGATAATCATTTCCCCCATTACCCTCACCATCAATACCCTAAAAACTGCTCTGCTTGATTTGATTTTAACATAATACTCCAATTGGAAATCCCTTATTCTAAAAAATTGACAAAATAAAAAAGATCGCCTTCATTAACGACCTTCTTGTGTCAATTCTTCTTCAACAAACATGCCCCGTTAGTAAAAGAGAGATTGTTCATATTCAACAATGACATAGTATGGGTTCAAATACCATTGAATCCAATTTTCTTAATAATTTATCCTTTTGTTTCTCATCTAGATTCTGTACGGATTCAATCTGGCGATGTAGTTTTTCTGACATCGGTTCAAGTAAATCTGAATCAACAACAACAGCATGTATCTTTTGTTGTACGTTGACGCAAACACTTATGTAATGCTCAGCTAGTTCCATATTATTAATTAAGAGATCACCTACTGTTTTCCCTTTTACATATTCCATTATAATCGCTTGTCTACTCTTTATTTCTGTGACTTCTAGTACCTTTGGGACGTGAAGCCCACATGAATAAGCGTATTCTTGTTTCTTTGCTTCGTATAAAGATTCTGTATTTGGAAAATGTTTTTTAAACACTTTCACAATTTTATTATCACAAAGATATATCTTTGCTGTATTCCCTATAGCTATTGGATTACCTAGGTTCAATTATTTTCTCTCCCTAAAGTAAATTACAATAATGCCCTTCACTTTATCTAATACATTCGATGAAATTATAGTGAAGTCCCTCTGCTACTAAACTGCCCCTCCGTTTGAAAGAGGGGCAGTTATCTATACTTTTCATTCTGTAACAGTTACTTCAATCGGCTCAGCTACAATATGCCATTCCTTCCCAAGCATTTGGAAAGTATGCATCGCAAATACATTCACTGTTCCGGGCTTCAATGCTTGAATGGTACTGCCTTCAATTTTCACTTTGTCTTCTCCGCTGTTCACAAAGATAGTAGTAGGAATATTCTCTCTTTTGTCCTCGCGATAATTTACTTTGGACTTTATGTGTATAGTCGCTGTTTTTCCTACTTTCAGGTTTACTTTTTTATTCGGGATTTCCAAACGAATCGGCGCATCCGTCAGCCACTGCATATAGTCCGTGATCGGTCCGACAACGCCGGCCTGCAAGGCTTCTCCAAACGGATTCTCGTCCCTGAACGTCCAATGCATATTCAGAAATCCGCGCTGACGCATATATTGGATAAATTCCGGATACAGGCTACCGTAGCTTGCATTCAATGTCGCGTTCATGCTGGCGCCGTACTGCATCATCTGCTGAGCCTTCTTCAGCTTACTGTCTAGTGTGGAAGGAGGGCCAGCGGAGTAAAGATAGCCGGTTCCGACTTCACGGTTGAGACTGCGAACGTTTCTGATATGGTTGGCATCAAAGCTTTGAATCACTACGTTATCAATCATTCCAGCTTGCTCAATTTCCTGCATCACTTGCTTCTCGATGCCGCTCGCCTTAAGCTCGACAAGCAGAACCACATCTTTCCCCTTAAAACCATTCAAAAACTCTTCAAAGGTAGGTACCTTTTCACCTTGGAATTCGGGACTGAATTTGATACCGGCATCCAATGTGCGAATCTGTTCAAGCGTTAAATCCTTTACATAGCCCGTGCCGTTCGTTGTTCGATCCACATTATAGTCATGCATAATTACCAACTTTCCGTCCTTCGTCATCTGCACGTCCGTCTCAATCATATCCGCACCTAATTCATAAGCTTTTCGATAGGAAGCCATCGTATTTTCAGGCGCAAGGGAAGGTACGCCACGATGTGCCGCCACGACCGGGCGCTGCACAAGTGTATTTTCTGGATATTGTCCCAACGCTTCAATGGAGGCTTCAGGTTTCCCTGTCACAATGCCGTCCACTCCAAGATGAATGAGCGTATGGGCGGCTTGCACATCCTCTGCTCCGCTTCCCCAAACGGAAATTGCGCGGCTATGTAAATAATGGACCGCATCAGGGCTCAGATTTTTTTGCGGCATTACCGCAACCATCGCATCGCTTTCATGAATGTCACGCACGAAAGCGGCCATATCATCCTTATTGAAGGATGACTTGGTGTAACGAAGGGCACCGCGAGCTGTTTTAATGAAGCCGCGCATTTCTTTCACGATGGCGGGATTGCTGGATAAAATCTGAAAATCCTGCGTCTGTGTTTCTTTCATGATATTTGCGAGACCTTCAATATCCGCATGTTCTTCCACCTGAACAACCGGAATGAATTTGCCTTTTATGTTTTCTAGAGCTTTTTCAATAGGAGCTCCGTCAACAACCCATTGCCCCTGCACGTTCCGCTTTGCCTGCAGGAGAACCGAAGATGCACCTTCTTGTGCAACAGATTGCGAAATGATCGTAGGGGGATTCACGATATTCGTTTTCGCTTCTTTCGGAAGAAAAGCGTTCGTTTTCGCTAAAGGAGGAAGTGCATTCGGATATTCATTCACCTTTACATTATCAAATTGAACCGTCGTACCATTCGCTTGAAAGCCAACATCCCCGTTTGCCCATTTCCCAGCTTGATCCGTATCAATCACAAGCTGCCCATCGATGAACTGCTGAACACGATTGCCACTTGCAATCACTTTGATATGATATGTCTTATTGAGAGCCATATTTTCCGGGTAAAAATTCGTTTCCGGCACGACCCACTGATTGCTTTCATTCCGAATGGCGAACTCCAGCCCGTTCATCGCCGTAGTGCCTCTACGCATAGCGGATTGATAATACGGATAAGAATTGGGCTGTATACGATACATCAACGAAGCCCATCTGCTGTCTTCCACCGCGCTTTGAAACGTCATATCCGCTTCAAAAACGTAATTCCCTGATTGATCTCCTAAAGGAATCACTACTCTGGCAGGGGCGGTAGAAGAAGGAGAAGATAATACTAGCTTGCCGTCTACAACCTTGGCATCTCCCTGTACAAGCTTCCAGCCGGCAGGCAGTAACCCGTTGGCGATTTGGTCGAAATTCTCCTGTGTGAGAGTTTGCTCCGCGGCATGAACTTTTGTTGAACTGTCAACCGGAGCCATCCATATACTTCCGAAAATACTTGCCGATACTAAAACAGTTGCAAATTTTTTTGAATTTCCCGTGAATTTCGATGTCATCACTAGTCTCCTTGTTATTTAGTAGAAACATTGTGACTGATTGGCGGGTATTCTTCTGTATTTCTAATAGATAGAGTGAGAAGAAATATATACGTTTCCTATGAAAATATTACCAGATGAAGTTAAATATGGGATTAATGTTTTGCAAAGATATTGTAAAGATAGGACATGAGACTGAGATGTAGCTTTGGAATAAAGTTTGATTAAAAACTTCTTACAAATCCGCTTTCTATGGTAAACAAAAAGCATCCATTTTGAAAAAAGATTGATCAAAATGGATGCTTTTCTAGTAGATTTAAGATTGGTTTTTATAAAAAAGATTGATCATTTTTTACTTATGTTGTTCAATAATAACGCTCTATAATTGAATAACTGATGGTTTTCTTACAGCAAGTTTACGAAGATTACAGTAAATTAGTAAAGTAAAGAAGAGAATATCCAAATTAACATTCTCTTCTTGAGGTTTACCCGTTTAAAAAGAAGGTAAGTTATCTAAGTTATTTTCTTTAATACCATCAGGTTCACTACGTATAATATCCCTGCCATACTTATGAAATACGTCCACATGAGCTAACTTCCCTGATTTTGCTTCATCAAGAGCAGTAATGTAATCTAATTCTCTTCCACTACTTGTTTTAAAAGCAATAATATCATCCTCATCATTTTTACGAACTGCAACAATTTGTTCTACTCCTGAATCGACTTCCTCAACTACTTCCAATTGAGCTTGGTCTTCCCCTTGTTGTAAGTATTCATTATAAATTTTTTGAAAGTCTTTTTTATCCATAACACCCACCTCCAAAACACTTTATTAGTATGTTCGGAAGCTATTAGTTTTATGTACTATGATCCTTAACAAAATGAATTATTTTTACAGTTTTTCATACTTCCATTCCATAAATGCGAACCTATTCCAGCTTTTCAGCTCTTATTCAACATAGTGGCCCAATACATAAAGATCGAGCACAATTCTTGCTACAGAATTGCGCCCTTTAATTAAACAACATTGCTGGCGTTTTTAAATCTTGAATTGAGAAATTTTCATTTTATTATTTTGGGGTAATTCTGAATTCTTAACTTGATGGCAATGTGGCAGTACCCTAACTACAAGTATTTTCGATTATAGCTCCTTTATTTGCTTCGTAAGTTCTTTGAATCTTTTATCAAGTTCCATGTACGCTTCATCTTTAAGAGTTAAAAAGCTTAGTTTTCCTAAAACTTCTTGTCTTTCTGTTTCAAGCTTTAAACGTAATTCAGAGAGATTATCTCTTTTTTGAGATGTTTCTTTCAATTGCTTTTGTATGCTATTGTTTGAAAACACCAGTCTACTGTTAGTCGTTTTTTCAAGAAAGTACCGATCATGTGAAACAACAAGCAGTGTACCATTATATTGCGCTAATGTATTTTCAAGTTGTTCACGTGAAGGTAAATCAAGATGATTTGTCGGTTCATCTAAAATAAGCACATCTTTTTCATCTAATATATACGCCATTAGCTTGCACTTTACACGCTCACCCATACTCATGTGCTTGATTGGTTCTGTCCATTGAGAAGATTTAAATCCTAAATGATTCATTAAACTTTGTACTTTTCCTCTTTCTTCAAAAGTCTCTTTATAAAATAACTGTTCTGGTGTTTTTTCAAGTGGTAAATCAAATACCTCTTGTGTTAAATAACCAATGTTTGCAGATGGTGAAATCCATACTTCGCCTTCAAACGTTTCCTGTCCCATAATCACCTTCAATAGTGTTGTTTTCCCACAACCATTAGCACCTAGTATTGAAATCTTCTCACCATGTTGAATTGTAAAATTAACTTTCTCAAATAATGTTCGTTCCTCAAAACATTTTTTTAATTGTTTCACTTCTAAAAAACGTTTTCCTACCTTTTTATTTGCTTCAATTGAAAACTCTACAATAGGGTCTGGCTTAACACGTTCTATTTTCGTCTTTTCAAGCTCTTTTTCAAGACGCTTTTGTTTCGACTTTACTTGCGCATCCATTCGCTTTGCCTTTACACGATAATATTCTTTAATGCCATCTTTTTTTGTCGACTGTGCATGTGCTTTTTGTGACCATGATGATATTTCTTTCATTTGTGATTCTATACGTTCGATGTTTTTTTGTTGCTTTTCATATTCGCGCCGCTGAGTGAGTCTCTTTTGTTCTCGAACTTTCATATAACTCGTATAATTCCCTTGATGCTCAATTAGTTTTGTATCTTCTATCGACCAAATTCTCGTTGCAACAGCATCTAAGAAATATCGATTATGTGATACAACAATGATTGTTCCACTTTTGCTTTTTATCTGTTCAATGAGCAATTCTGTACTCTGCTCATCTAAATGATTCGTCGGTTCATCTAACATTAGAAGGTTTGTACCTTGCGCAAATCCTTTTGCAAGTCGGATTTTAAGCTTTTCTCCACCACTTAACTTATGAAAATCGTTTGTTGGTACTCCCCATTTTGAAAGAAGTTCAGCTTCTATCGCTGTTACTTCATTAGATATATATGCCTCTTTTTCTTGTTCAACATATGCCATTGTTACGTTCATCTGTTGCCATTGAAGTTTCCCTTTTGTTGGTTCTATTTCTCCATTTATCAACTGTAACAAAGTGGATTTTCCAGCACCATTTTTTCCAATTACTCCAATAATATCTCCCTGTTTCACTGTAGTATTAATTTGTTCAAACAGAGTATTTTCCATTATTTCCAAACAGACATCTTGTATTTTTAAAAGTTCCTTCATACCATCTATTCCTCTCTTTAAAAGGAGAATAAAAAAATCCTCCCAATTAAATTTGGCAGGATTAGTCGTTTAAATTATTTATACCCAAATAAGCTATTTTATTAAATAGCTTTACTTCCTTATGAACAATGGGTAGACTAATCCTATTTTTTATAATTTGAAATATCCAATTTCAACATTTAAAAATAAGATTAGTTAATCATCGTCCACCCATCATCCTTTCTGTCATTAGTAGTAATATTGTAGCATGGTAATGTTTTATTGGTAAATAGTACAAAAGATTGGTTTTAGAGAAAAGGAGTATTTTCCTCGTTTTGGAGTTATTTTCATATCTTAGCTTGATGGCCATGGGGCGATACCTGTAGCTTTGAAATAAAGTCGTATTGTTTATAAAAAAGATGTACCGTTTACAAAAAAGTTGCACCGTTTTATTCCTTTTCGATTAAAGAATTCTAAGTGAGTTTTAATCAAACTTTTTTATAAAACGGAATGTTCATTCAAGAAGAAAAGAAGCCATTTTGATTATTCTTTTTTCAAAATGGCTTCTTTTTATTTATCGTAAAATATGGGTTCGCACGATACTTTTAATCAAATTTTATTTCAATGCAACAATTGTAGTATTTGTGAAAGTATACGGTTATTAAGAACATGGTGAAAATTAATAAATTTTATACAAAAAAACGTCATTTTAATCGTAAAAATGACGTTTTTTAATCCTCTTATCACTTTTTCATTTCAATCTCAATTCTCTTTGCTAAGTCAGATGATACTTTATTGAAATACTCCATAACTTTCTTTCTAATATCATCAGATATAACTTTCAAATCACTAGCTAAATTTTCGACAAGATGTTCTTTTTCTATTTGAGTTAACCTCATATAGAATTCACCAGCCTGCCTAAAATCGTCTTGCTTTGTTATAGAAGTTCTTTCTAGTTTGCCTTCAACATATCTTCCATCACCACTTGTAATTTGATTAGTTGGTGTCCAATTTTGCTGTTGGTTAATCGGTAATTTACGAAATTCAGCTCCAATTCTTCTTCTTTGAGAATCACTATAAATATTGGCACGACCCTGCAGTATTTTATCATCAGATAATTCTGCGCCGTCTAGTAAATTAGAAACGGAGAAGGCGACTTTTTCTACTTGTTCCATATAATTATCAGGATTTTTATTTAATACCATTTTGCCTACTGGTATTAGGGGATACTCTTTTTCATCCCATACTTTTGTAGCGTCTAAAGGATCATAAGAAAGATTTGCTTCATCCTTTGGATCCATGAGCTGGACATATAAGCCATATACCACCGATTTACCACCCGCAATCGCATCGTATAAATCTTTGCCAGCGTAATCAGGATTTTCAGCGGCTAATCTATTTGCTTCTTCGCGATCAATGTATTGTACACCTTCAAATGGGTACCAATGGTATTTAACGTACTTTCTAATACCTTGAGCGTTTCTCCAAACATATGTATTTACACTATGTCCTGGAATGCGGCGAAGACTTTTTACCGTACCAGCATCAGAGTATAAACGTATAACAAAATGAATCGATTCAGGAGCTCTTGCTGCAAAGCTCCAAGACCTATCAGGATCAATTAAATTATTTTTTGGTGAAGGTGAGAATGCTTTAATAAATTCCGGAAATCGTATCGCATCGCGAACAGAAAAGACAGGAATGTGATTACATAAAAGGTCAAAAGCGCCTTCTTCTGTATAAAACTTTGTAGCAAAACCACGTACATTTCTAGATGTATCAGGTGTTCCTTTCGTACCGACAGCTAACGAAAAGCGAACCATAACAGGAACTTTCTGATTAGGGTTTTGTAAAAAGCTCAGTTTTGTATGTTCGGACATTGAATATAACGTTTGAAAATAACCAAATGCACCAAATCCTTTTGCATGAACAGGTCTTTCTAAAATCTTTTCATGAATAAATTCTTGTAAGGTTTCGTGTAGTACACTATCTTGTTCCAGTACAGGTCCCCCAGAGCCGATTGTCTGGGAATGAAGTTTAGCTGGCTCATTGGAGAGGTCTCGATTCTCATAATGGCTTTCTTCTCATAATGGCTTTCTTCTAATAACGTTTGCCTCTGTTTATGATGTTTCTCATTCACTATTATAGCCTCCAAAATATTATTTCCATCAATCGTTACTAAATATGATTTTTAAGGCTCGAATATGTATCTTCTTCTTTTATTTTCAATATTCATTAGAAATATAGTTTCTTAAAATTAGTAGCATTTTTCAGGGAATTGCAATATAAAATGAATTTGAACCGATGTGTGAACAGACCGCTAGTTAAAGAAAACTCCTATGCAGTGGACCTTTTTAAACAGGTAGAATTATGAAAAGATGAAGATGAAGAAGGAAAAGCTTCTTTAAATAGAAGCTTATTTTTGTGTGATAAAAGGAACAGAAATTTTTTAAGCCTTTCAAATAAACGTAAAAGGTTAAGTTACACTCTGAATTTATTTTCAGAACTTACATTGCCAGACAATATAGGTTTTGCACTTGACTTTGTTAAGATGATAATAGAGTATCAAAAGACTAATAAAAAAAGTATTTATAAGAAATGATCAAACTTTTTTATAAATAATACATCTGGATATGGTATAGAAGAATCCATTTTGATTAATCTTTTTTCAAAATGGATTCTTTTTGGTTCTCACTAAATAAGGATTTGAAAAACATTTTTGAACAAACTTTATTCCAAACCAACAATACCCCATGCCTATCAAGCTAAGATAATTTTGTATCCATTTTAAAATTTAACAACATTTGTTTTATAATTTACAAATAGGGAGAGTAACATCTATCGTTGTTCCTCTATTCACTTCACTTTCAATACCTATTTTTCCTTGATGCATTTCAATAATTTTGTAACAAATCATTAATCCTAAGCCAATCCCCTCTTCTTTAATGCTATAAAAAGGTTCTCCAAGGTATGGTATACGCTCTTGAGGAATTCCACATCCTTGATCAATAAATCGAATATTGATTTGATTATTACCAACTCTATTAATTTGAATTAAAATCTCTCCTCCCGTTAGCATAGATTCAATTGCATTTTTTAAGATATTAACGAATACTTGTTTTAATTGATTCCCTTCACAAAGTATCATTGGAATATTAGACATAACTTCTGTCTTAATTTGTATACTATTCATTATTGCTTGGGGCTCTAGTAGCATGACAACTTGATTCATTAACATACTTATATCATTAGGCTGAATTTTCACCGCCTGCGGTTTGGCTATTGCCATAAATTCATTCGTAATGCTTTCAATTCGATCAATTTCTGATGATACTATATTTATATAGTGATGATTTTTTTCATTTTCCATTGTTTTTAATAATTGCATAAATCCTTTCATTGCAGTTAAAGGGTTTCTAATTTCATGAGCTATTGCTGTAGCTAATTGACCTACAACAGCAAGTTTTTCGGATTTTCTTAATAATTCTTCCGTCTTTAGGCGTTCGGTAATATCTCGAGAAATACTTAAGAAAACTTCTTTTCCATTCAACTTGAATACACGAATACTAAACTCTGACGTTATTTTCTTTCCTGTATTATGAACATATTCATCTTGCAAAGTAAAAGAATCTTCCCCTTCTTTAAATTTTTCTATCAGTCTTCTTATAAGGAGAGAATCCTGAGAAACAATATCAAAAAATGGAGTACTAAGAATTTCATCTCTACTTAAATTAAACCTTTCACATCCAATCGGGTTTACTTCAATGAATCGATTAGGAATTCGATTTTTATCCAATTCTACTACGTATACCGCATCCGCTGCCTGTTCAAATAGCACACGATATTTCAGTTCACTTTCTTGCAATTGTTGATATAATTGCTGTCGTTCTTTTTCGGCTTGTTTTTTTTCGGAAATATCCCTACATATTGCAGAGAGAGCCATTATATTTCCTCTTACATCTAGAACAGGTGAAATCGTCATACTTACATCAATTAAATCCCCATTTTTTCGTTGTCTAATGGTCTCTAACCTAGTAATTGTAGATTTTCCAGACAGAATATTCCGAACAATTTCTATCGATTCATCCATTAAGAAATTGGGTACAGAAGGGAATTTTTTACCGATCACTTCTTGTATTGACCAACCAAATATCGTTTCAAAAGCTTTATTAACTTGTAAAATATGTCCTTCTCGATCAGAGATGACAATCGCATCTTTGTTGTTATTTACAAATGACTCCAGTAATTCTTTGGTCTCTTGTAATTCACTCTCCACTTTTTTTCTCTCTGTTATATCGATTGCGGAACCAACAACTTCAATTACTTTTCCATTTCGCTTAATTGGCCTAAGTGCGATTAAAGCAATGGTTTCATCATCTGGCCAGGGGATTTCAAATATAACTTCATTCCCTTCCCATGCTTGTACATAATACTTTAGTAATTGAGGAACAAGATGGGGAGGGATAATGGAAGAATCGATAGTACGTAAACTTTTTCCTACCACTTGTTCAGAATAAAATCCGTTTTGATAATAAAATTGTCCATCACACATCGTATGTATAAAGTGCGTATCTACTTTAATAAATTTAAAGATTCCTCCTTGCAGTTCATGGACAGTATCTTTCAGCTCTTGCTTCGATCCTTTTAATTTTTGATTCGTTCTAAATAACTCTTGTGTTAAGGAATATAATTTTTGATAAGCTTCCATCAGAAAAAGTCCGCTTAACAGGCCCATACTTGTAAATAATAAGTTTTGAATGTAAAGCATTTTAGATATTACAGTCGGAATGAAAAGTTCGCCTACCAATCGAATCATAGCCATATAACAAATTAGATAAAGAAAGCTAGCTTTAAACGGATGTAAGTTTTTGAAATATGTTTTAAAAATAGTAAATATAATACCTATTCCTAATAACGCGATGATATACGGTACATAATATCCATCCATATAAAAAACACGCATGATAAAAATACTAAGTAACGTAATCCAACCGGCAGTACGCCCAAAGTAAACAAATGATAAAATGAGAGGAACAGCTCGAAGATCATAGTAAAACCCCATGTATTTAAAAGAAAAGGCCATCAAAATAACAGCGATGATTGCCCCATATATTTTTTCAATGAACTGGTTGGATTTAATTACAAACACTTGAATGAATATAGTTGAACTAACTAGGAATGCAAAAATAAAAAGATTAATAAAAAAGTCTTTGATAAACATATAGTGTCCCTCCTTCTATCAAATGAATTCGACAAAAAAGGAGAAAATCCTACAAATAATATTATAGAAATAGAAGGACAGTTCCATTTTGCTAAGTCTATATAGGGGTAGCCTCTTGAATCCTTTATTATAGGAAGCGCGAATTTAAGAGAAGTAGGTTGTCCAGTTGAAAATATACCTTATCTTTTTTTATATTTTTTAGGCGCAATCCTTATTAGAGGATTGCGCCCGTTTGTTAAAGATCGATTAACTTATTTTAGCTGGTTATTTATTTCAGAACATTATAGAAGCATCTTTATAAGGTATAACGTCAGGAATTTTCGAATTTATAATATTAAAACTTTTTTCAAAAAGAGCCAAAAGATTAATCATATGGTTATTTAACTAATGCTGCTCTCAAATTAACACCATATTCCAAATAACCCTTTAAACAGGTCAACATATAAACCCAACCCTCTTTCTGTTTATTAACGCTCCATCATCTTATTGTCTAGGTTCTCAAGTACAAACGGCCAAGCCTGTTCGGCTTGATTCCTTGACTCCTCATCTGGAAACCCTGCTTGAGTAAGATGTAGCTTTGTGCCATGTCCGTGAGGTTCAAGCTTAATTGTGACAACTGTTTCAGCTCCTTTTGTTCCTTCAGCGCCCGTAACCCATGTCAATTCTACGAGATGGTCTTTCTCAAGTCTTAAAAATCGTCCGTAATGTGGATGACGCTGTGCCTCACTATGTACATCAAATTTGTAGATTGTCTCAAAGAAAAAGACTTCATTGACCTCCGCCTTCATTAGTACTGATCCGGGTGCGGCAAACCAGCGGTCAAACTGCTCTGTCCACCCTTTGAACAGAGCTTCGGGTGAAGAATTCATTAATCGTTCAACTGCTAGATGAAACGGTCTCGATGAGAGGTCAGGTATTGTAATCGGATTTTTCATTTAAACATATCTCCTTTCGGAAAATAGTGATGTTTAGTTTGTTACAACATTACTGTAATTGGTTTTTTTAATTGAATATTAAATTCACTATAATTGTTTAATTACCCTTACATACTTCTCATGCCATTTTTCCCATTCACCTTTTGGAAAGTCCATATATTGACCGTCCAGTAATGTACTGAACATATCTAGACATACATGCCATCCAGCTAAATCTTTTGAAGTATGATCACTCAGAGTAGGAATATATTCTTTTAATACTAATAAACAACCATCATCTTTTGGAAATAATTCGAATCGAACCCAACCTTCTCCCCATTCATACTGCAAGTAGGACTGTTCTTTGAAATCTATAATCGAAATATCAATAGATTTCCCCGTCCCATCGTTCATATTGAACTTAATCCTTCCGCCTTTTCTAAGGTCTACAACTTGTAAGTTTGGCATCCATTTTTCCAATTTCCCATTTTCAGTTAATGTGGACCAAACCTTTTCAACTGAATGATGTAGTGGTCGATTATATGTGGCTACATATCCATCCTCAAACTTTTCTACAACTGCTAGCATACATTACTCCTCCTCATCTAATAATTGTTCTAGCATATCTAACTTATCTGACCAGTACTTTCGATAAGGTTCTAACCAGTTATCAATTTCTGCAAGGGGCTCCGCATTCAAATGGTAAATATTTTTTTGGGCATCCTTAATGATTATCACTAGGCCGGCTTCCCTTAATTTTCGAAGGTGTTTAGAAACTCCTGGCTGGCTTAATTGTGTACACTCAACTAGTTCCCCAACAGACCTTGGTCGTTTTCTGATAAGATCTATAATTTTTCTACGGTTTTCCTCAGCTATTACTTCAAACAAACTTGTGGTGTATTTTTCCTCAGCCATATTTATCACATTCCTATACATTTTATAACCGCTTAGTTATATTACCGAACGGAAATGAATACGTCAAATGAATTGATTATAATCCAATTGGATCGCACCAGTTATTCCACAATCTGGCCCAGTTTGCTTTATAAGAAAAAATCCTACATTATTAAAAATCCAAATATAAAACGAAGATTTTGTGCAAATGGCTCGGTTTCTTCATTTTGGGGGTGTATTTCTTTTTTAGCTTGATGATTATGAGTCAATACCTCTTCGCCAATTGGAAATATTTTCAGATGTGGCGGTTCATTCTCCGAATCGTTCACATACCCCTATAAAAGAAAGGAAATATTACACCAGGTATTACCCGATACAGAGATCATTTCGAAGATCCGTTAAATCAAAGAAGATAGCAGCACTTATTTTGGTGTTGCTAAGCATATTGATTTAGAAGGTATGGTTGCTAAATCAATCATAACCCATGAAGACCAAAAGTTTGTTTATCTCGAACCAAAGATACAGGCGAAAGTAAAAACACGAAATTGGACTCGCAAGGGATATTTACGAACGCCAACATTCGTCGATTTTTTCCTTTAAATGTTCTAGTTTCCAAAAACCATTCAGTTTTATAACGGCAACAAAAAAGAAGCAATTGGACATTGCTTCCTAAAATTAAAAAGTATCTAATGACTACGTGTATTTTTCCTTGTTTTGATACTCGCTCCTAATTCACTTGAAGGCATTAAGTGCGACCTTGGCAGCCTGTGCTATAAGTTCATTATTATAGGTAGCATTCTTAGTATCATGGGTGGATAGAATCACGATAATGATGGGATCTCTATTCGGCGGCCAAACGATAGCAATGTCGTTTCGCGTTCCATAGTCTCCTGCTCCGGTTTTATCGCCTACCTCCCAGCCTTTAGGTACGGCCGCACGGATCAGTTCGTCTCCAGTAAGGTTCCCTCGCATCCAATCTGTAAGGATTGTACGCTTATCATTCGAGAGCACGTCATCGACCGTGAAAGCCTTCAGGTTGGTGGCAAGTGCTCTTGCTGTACTTGTATCACGGATGTCTCCTGGGATGGCACTGTTCAAATCAGTCTCGAAGCGATCAGCCTCGGTGACATTATCGCCGATCTGCCTCAGTGCTTTTTCGAATCCATTAGGGCCGCCCAGTTTCTGCAATAAAAGGTTTCCTGCGGTATTATCGCTGTAACGGATAGCAGCATCGCAGATTTCCCTAAGGGTCATTCCCGTATCCACGTGTTGCTCTGTGATCGGCGAATACGTGACTAGGTCATCTTTGGTGTAGGTGATTACCTCGTCAAGGTTGTCAATCGAGTTTTGCTGCAACACTGCTCCTGCAGCCAGAACCTTAAAGGTGGATGTGTAAGCAAACCGTTCATCAGATCGATAGGCTACCGTGCGATTTGTGCCAGTGTCGATAGCATAGACGCCGAGCCGAGCATCAAACTTTTTCTCAAGTTGTACGAACTTTCGGCTAGTCGCATGACTTGTACTTTTTGTTTGCTCTACTTTTTCTTTTGCTTCCGTCTGCTTTGATTCTCCAAAGAGGCTTAAGCTTACAAGACTTAAGCTTAATAGTCCAAAACACATCCGTTTTTTTAACAGCCTTACACCTTTCAAAATGATCAGTCCTCCCGTATCCTAGAGTATGTGATCTTGGTTCAAGAATTAAATGTAATTACAGCCTGATTCTATCATAATAAACACGGTAAAACAGTGCAATATGTTCACAATGTTTTTATTCGATAATTCGGAATATTCACCAAACCATTCCACCTTAATAGTGATAGAGGGGGCAAGCTGCGATATACCGAATTCTTCTACCCTTTATTCACAAGTTAAAGCGTATCTGATGCCTTTTCACTCAAGAGCGAGATAAAACCGCAATCAACCTTTGTAACTTTCATTTCCCCTTTCTTACTAAATAGCTCAACAAAAAATACATCATGCTAATACATAAAATCATAAATTCATATATGCTTCCTAATGCTCCTATAGAAATAAAAAAGGTAACAAAAAGACAAATTCCAAGTACCAAACAGAATCCAAAGTAAACGACTCTCCATACATTCCGGTTTAACCAAAAAGAACCTGCTCCAGTTATTACGCCGACTATGAGAAGACCAATAAGAATGACTAAAGTAAGCCTATCAGTTGCTGATGAATCAATTTCGGAATGGAGCGCTTTCCCTAAGGAAGTACCAAGTAAATACAGAAAGCCATATCCTAACGTAACAATGATCGTTAATATCCCTAAGACAACCCCGATTGCTTTTGATAATCTGTATTTTTCCATCAACACACTCCCTATAGCGTAAATTTAGATTTAAATTTTAAGAAAGATAAACACCGTTCTTTTTATAAGGACGTACCCCAACCTATTTTTTATTATTTATTTTAATATTCATAGAGTCCTTTCCTTATGCAGAAATCATGTAGACAACTGTAGGGAGATAAAATTTTTGTTTTTTGGGGTACTTCAAAATATTAGCTTGATGGGCATGGGGTGATACTCCTAATACTACTTTCCGACATTACAGATTACTTTACATCTAGGTCACTATGTAACACAATAAAAATAATAAGCAAACTATACCTGTAAGGATTATTAATTTATCCCATTTACAATCTTGTATCTCAAAAAATAAGAATCACATCCCTTTCGATACCGACTTAATATTGGATAAGCAATGGATAAATGGAGGAGCTATGAAATACGAAATCATATTGTTCGATGTTGATGATACACTGTTCGACTTCAGTATATCAGAAAGAAAGGCACTACATAAAACTTTTGTAGAGTTTGGATTGCCTACGGGATTGGCGGATTATGAAGCTAAATATAAAGAGATTAGCAATGTATTGTGGAGAGATTTGGAACAAGGGCTTACTACTTTGCCAAAATTGGGAGTAGAGAGATTTAGGAGATTATTCCTTGCACATGAGCTTGAAATCAATGCAGATACGTTCAGCAATGTTTATCTTGAATATTTGGGACAGGAAGCGCATCTTATGCAAGGTGCTGTAGAATTATGTGACAATCTTACTGGTTGTCGGCTGGCCATTATAACAAATGGATTCACAAATGTGCAGACATCAAGAATTGGGAGCTCGTCTCTCTGTAATACGTTTGAGCATATCATTATTTCTGAAGAAGCTGGATTTCAGAAACCTGATAAAGGTATCTTCGATTATGCGTTTTCTAAGCTGCAAATTACAGATAAAGCTAAAGTGTTGATTGTAGGCGATTCTTTGACTTCCGATATTCATGGAGGCATAAATTACGGGATTGACACTTGCTGGTTCAATCCGCATCTTAAAGAAAACCATTTAGGAATTAAGCCGACTTATGAAATCCGTAAGCTAACGGATCTTATAGAGATAGTATAGTCGCTTAATTTTGATATAGAAAAATAAAAGCCTTACTACACTTTATATTATCAAGACCTAAATCGTAAAAAGTCATAAAAAATAAAGGGCGATACATATTAGTCATGTATAATATGTATCGCCCTTTTAATTGTTGTTCAACAATCGCGCCCTTTAATGGGATAACAAAAATAGGGCCACGGATACAAATAGGCTTATTATTTTCAACTAACGCACTCCGTTTGTTTAAGAAAAGAATGTCAAACATCACTTTCTAGCCATATATAATCTTACTTCTTGTGGAACAACTATTTTACCATTTTCACTTTCGATATAGTCTGCAACACTTTCTAAAATAGCTTGTTTCTTCTCATCGTTAATATCGTGAAAATCTGAGTAGGATTGAATTAATTTTAGATACTTTTCCGTAGTATATTCGTCATCCCATCGGTATATCTTAGTAACTGGCTTTTCAAATAAATTATTGATTTGTATTTGTGAGATGCGAAGGTTATGTAGGTCTTCAGCTTCCTCCGTGGTCATATAAGTATCAAGCCCAGGAGCATATTTTCGAAAAATATTTCTTATTTGAATTAGCATTTCAGTTTTTGGCTCAATAATAGATGACATATGCCAGAAAATAGCTATTTTTTATGATTATTTTTATCGAAATCAAGAAATACAAAATGACATAATAGAAAAGCTGATGAAGCAAGTATTTACTGGAGGTCGTACAAGGTATAAGGATTTTCTCTATCATAACTGCAAGAGACAACTTTCAGTTATTAATGGTTGATACCAGTTATATGAGCTTGTCCATCCTTGAAAAACAAGGCTTCCTATTTAGCCAAATCGACTCCCTGCATGTCACCAAGCTTCGAGTAACTATTAAAGGGTGTTAGGCACCAGAAAAGGACATTTGTCCCTAACGGCGCCTGACACCCTTTATTAATATTCTGCCTTATTAATTGAGGTTTTCCAAATTTTGAATGGTATCATGTAATTTTCTGGCCGTACTTGTTTCATTGGTATCGCTCGCTCCTCAAATCGTAACGCAAGTTGTTCGTAAATAAACTGATCGTCAAATCCAATTCCAGCAGCTTCTGTTTTTGTACACGCATAATAGATTGATGTTAGTCTCGCCCAATAGATTGCTCCGAAACACATCGGGCAAGGCTCGCAGCTCGTATAAATCTCACAATCTGTCAATTGGTAACTATTTAATTCTTTACAGGCTGCGCGAATCGCCTGCATCTCAGCATGTGCGGTCGGATCGTTCGTTGCTGTCACTTCATTACGGCCAATTCCAATGATCTTGCCTTTTCGCACAATAATGGCTCCAAACGGGCCACCGTGTTCTGTCATAACATTTTCAAGGGCAATGTCTACTGCCATCTTCATAAATCTTTCTTCTCTCACAAACTCCCCCCCTGTTCATAAAACATCCTTGCTGTCGCTCTTACGAAATATCTACTTTTCAACAAACGTCTACTCGAGGCGTACAAAATGAACGTTTTGTCCACGAACGGTATCAGGCACCGGAAATGGCATTGGAAATAGATTTTACTGCTCGAAGGATTCCCCCATATCCCGTGCAGCGGCATAGATTACCAGACAGTCCTTCTAGGATTTGTTCCTGGGTTGGGTGAGGATGTTTTTCTAACAATGCTTTTGTTGCTAAAATCATCCCAGGTGTACAATACCCACATTGAAAGCCGCCCTCTTCCATAAAAGCTTTCTGTATCGGATCGAGTTCTTCTTCACCGTCAAGTCCTTCTATCGTTACGATTTCAACATGATTTAATTGAAACGCCATCACTAAACAAGAGTTAACCATTTGACCATTCATTAAGACAGTACATGCACCGCAGCGGCCGATCCCGCAGGAGATTTTGGTTCCAGTCATTTCAAGATCCTCGCGAAGAATATCGTTCAGACGGCGTAAAGGTGGGACCCCAAGATTTACCGATTGATCATTTACTTTAAACTGAACCTCAATGATTACGTCCAAATTCTCCCCTCCTTTTCCACTGCCTGTAAAATTTCCTCCCGTGAAACAGGAATTCGGTTACACCAATACCCAATCGCATCATGAATCGCTTTGGCAATCGCCGGGGCAACCGCTACTGTTCCAATTTCTCCAATCCCCTTTGGTCCGAATGTGTCTCCTGACTGGACAGTTTCAATGGCGTACACGTTCATATCGGGAGGAACATCGCAAATCGTCGGAATTAAATATGTGTCAAAATTCTCAGTTACGTACTTTCCTTTTTCCATTGGACAATCCTCCGTTAGCGTGTAACCAATGGACATCACCCCGCTTCCTTCAATTTGACCGAGATACCCCATTGGACTAACGACCGGGCCTGCAGCGATCGCTTGGTCCAAACCAAGCACAGTAACCTTCCCTGTTAATAGGTCAACTTCAACTTCAGCTGCAACAGCTGCAAAAGAATAAAGGTAGCGTCCTTTTTGCACGGTATCATTGGATTGTGGATAAGGGAATTCAACCGATACCTCGATAGGTTCATTTAATTGACCTGCTAAATTAACATAAGAGACGATCAACCTCGACTCCCTCCATATTCCACCTGGACCTAGACACAACTGCTGTTTTGGAAGTCCCGTCATTTGTGATGCACGCTGAAGAATTTGACTTTCAAAGGATTCTCTCATCCTCTCAATGGCTAACCAAATCATGGTTGTTGCCCTTGATGCCGTTGTCGAACCGGAATGTGGAACCTTCTCCGTGTCCCCGATTACAATATTGAGATCATCACTTCCACATTTAAAGGCTTTCATAAGTAAGGTTTCAATGACAGCCAATACCCCTTGACCCACCTCTTCTACACCAAAAGCTGCTTCAATTTTGCCATCCTTACTGATTGACATGCACCCTGCCCCTGGGTCCGGAATCCCGTGACCCAATCCTTGACCGAGAATGGTTATCGCAATCCCTGCACCTCTCCTTTTCCATTTACCATTATCCGTTTTTTTCATCCGTAAAATGTTAGACTGTTTGATGGCATCCAAGACTTCTTTTGCTCCATCCGTTGGTGCAATGGTTTGATCAAGAGCACCTAATCCGTCTAATCTCTTAATATTTTTTTCTCTCAATTCAATAGGGTCCATCTTTAATTTTTCAGCTAACCGATCAAGCTGCCCTTCGAGTGCAAAAACAACTTGGTTGCTGCCAAACCCTCTAAATTCTCCTGATACACCGTTATTCGTATAAACAGATACGCCATCAATATTAATATTTGGAATCAAATAAGGTCCGACTGTATTTTCAACCGCACACTCTAATACTGCAAGGCCGAGTGTCGCATATGCTCCCGTATCAGCAATGATAGTAGCTTCATGCGCTAAAATATTTCCATCACGATCCACACCTGTTTTCATCTTAATCCGCATCGGGTGCCGCTTTATTCCTGACTGTATCGACTCCCTCCGATTTTGATGGATTTTTACAGGATAGCCCGTGTGAAGCGCGAGCAATGCCCCATATGACTGAACATTTAATTCATCTTTTCCTCCAAAGGAGCCGCCCATCGGACTTGAGACAACCCGTATTTTGGTTTCATCGAGATTTAAAATTCTCGAAAGCTGAAAGCGGTCGCAGTAGCCATGTTGCGTCCCCATGTAGACGATGATCCCGCCATCCTTATCAGGAACTACCACTCCTCCTTCCGTTTCCATATAAGCATGGATTTGCCTTGGAGTATCATACGTTTCTTCAATAATAAACTCGCAATTTTTAAAGCCTTCATCCAAATCTCCTTTTTTAAAGGATGAACGGTGGAGGATGTTTCCCTTTTCATGAATTTGAGGTGCTGACGGTAACAGCGATAGCTCTGGGTCATCGACTACCGGGAAAACTTCATACTCCACTTCAATTAACTTTAAGGCTTGTTCGGCTATCTCTTTGGATTCAGCGGCTACAGCCGCGACAGCATCACCTATAAACCGAACCTTATCATGGCATAGGACAGGCTGATCCGGGTCGAGAATACCAAACCCATTTAACCCAGGTATATCCTTATAGGTTAAAACCCCATGGACTCCCTTCAGTTTTTTCGCCTTTTCTGTATGAATGGCTATAATCCTTGCATGTGGATAGTGGCTGCGCATAATCTTTCCAAATAACATAGTTGGAAACGTTAAATCAGTAAGATACTTTAAGGTGCCTGTTACTTTTTCTACTCCATCAGGTCTTACCCGCCAGTTTTCGCCTGATGATTCACGATTAAGATGCAAAGCACTCCCCCCTTAAGATAACGATTCGGTTAGACCGGCAATTAATAGATTAGCAGCAACTAATTTAAGATAGTGAGAGGAAGCAAAACGGTCTGTTAGCGGCTGGAATTCTTGGAGGATTTGTGCATGTGCTTTTTGCCATAACTCTTCATTTGGCACTTGATTTTGGAGCATGCTTTCACATGTTAGTAAACGGGAAGGAACGATGACTCCTCCACCAACTGCAAGTCGAACATATTCTATTTTATTTCGTTCATTCATTGCGAGTGTACCGGCAGCCGTCAAAAGGGAAGGCGTAAAGGCTTCACGCCGGCCAATTTTTTTATAAAAGGTTTTAGTTTTTGGGGATTTTGGTAAATGAATTTCCGTTACAATTTTGGCTGAGGAATTCTTTAAAAAATTGCCTGCCTCATCGGTTATATAGTCGGATCCATCAAACCAAGTAATAGTTGCACCCAACACCAGCAGGGCTGGAATGATATCTCCAAAGCCGCATGCGATATTCCCGCCTATCGTACCTTGATTTCGTACCGCCGGAGATGCGACATTTCGAGCGGCCTCTGCTAAAATCGGCCAGTACTTCTGGATATCAGGGCGGCTGCGGCAAGCTGCTAAGGTGGTGAATGTACCAATACTTAAGGTTTGGTCAGCTGACAGCTGAACCTTATTTAATGCATCAATTTTTCCAAGATGAATGATATGATTGGGAAGCTTCTCCCCCGATTCCCAGCGAAGCTGAATCCATGTTCCTCCAGCTATAAAAATGGCCTCTTGGCCAAGTTCTTGTTTTAATTTCCATGCTTCTTCAATCTGTTTTGGAATCCAAATCTTTGGTGAAAAAGTGATCTTAGTGTTCCCGTCCAACTTGACATCACCTCTTCCAGACATTTTCCTATAACATAAAATATTAACCAAGTTAAAAAAAAAGAACAACTTACTTTCTGGGAATCTTCATTTTCTAGTTAATAGCAAGAACAAAATCGCTAACGCGACTTAAATCACGTCCCAAGTGAAGATTATTCACTTGGGTCTTTTCTCTCTCTTCGCATTGTGCCATTACAAAAAGGTCATACCACTTCCACTTCTTCATCCTCTTTTAAATCATAATGAAACTCTTCCACAACATATTCAGGAACCTCATCTTCTTTTCCGCAATAAAAATCATTATTTTTATTTTCCATTTAAACCAAATGTATCATCTTCTTCCAACCATTTCAAAAAATCTTTATTCAATTTACCCTGCTCTTTTATTAAGTTAGTATTTTGTATATGGTATTGCATATTTGATCAAAATTGCGAAGTATAGAAGTGAAAAGATGATGAGTAAAGAGGAATAAAAATCCATATATATTGAAAAAACGCCCTTAAAGGGTAGTCTATCCAATTGAACAAACATCTTATCGATAGAATGATTTTTTCCTCTTGTGTAAGTGTCAACATTTTATTGGTTCTTACTCAATTCCAACGCCTTGGTGGCAATGCCATCCGAAGTTAATCGGTACATGCCGAGCAAAACTGGATTAGCCTGAACCAAACCTTCATGCATTAAGTCTTTAAGCGCCTGATTTACGTTGGATGGATTGTCACATGCTTTTGGAAGCTGACCAGCAATCTGTATTGGTGTCTGCCAATCAGTGGTTAATGCAAGTAACACGGATCGTTGATTTGGGGTCAAGTTCATACTTACCTCCTTGCTTTTTATGGTTATCATCCGAGAACCGATTATATTATATGTTACCATTTACTAAAAAAACGAACAATTCGAGAACAATGTGCAATTAAAGAGCAGCTTATTCAATAAAAGGACGCTTTTCTTGTGCGAAATGTTTCTAGCTTAAATTGAGAATGGCTACATTACTCAGGTAATGGCTAGACAGTTCTTGCCGGAACTGAAGGGTTATATCGAAGAGTCAAATGATGGGGTAACGTCTTGAAGGGCTCTCTCTTAGTCGAGTAGCATTGGATTTAGTAAGAATGACATTGTTATCAATATGAACGCTCGGGATGCCGTACATGTCATCGACGGTTTGCTCTATCATGAAACGGATTTGACTATCGAGGAGCATTATACGGATACGGCTAGTTATCAATACCTTTTTATGAAAAAATTAGAATTATAATGTGATCTATCATATGTGGCTTTAAAACAAAGTTTGATAATTTATAAAAAAGTCTGATCGTTAAAAATAAAGATTGATAATATGTAAAAAAGTTTGATCAAAATCCTGTGTTGATGTGCAGGATTTTTTCTTATTCAGCAATCGGGCCAGATTGTTGAGGAAGAGTTGCCGATTTTACAGAAGGTAAATTAGTTTAAGATTAATGGTGGTGAACCGTATCATAAGTAATTGAGTTTTATTGTTCAAGTTTTACCATTTAAATGGCATTCATTATTTAATTTCCATTCAAATACCTCCCGATGTTTTACAAGCAGTCAATCGTATTAAAAGGCCGACATATACTAGTTTGGAGAATCAAACATTGTATATGTCGGCCTTTATTTAATGGTCATTAATGTTTAATCGTTTTCATGATGTATGAATTATCCCCATAGGTACTGTATTTTGACGACCGTTCCCCTTTTGATTCTGGAATGCTGTAAGAACGATCGGCTATCATCCACTCTATAGAATCCTTAGCATTTACGGTTACCTTTACATGTAACTCTTCGGCTTGACCTAGAACGTAATTGAATTCAAATGGCGATTCCTTTGTGAATTCTTTTTGCTTCAACTCCACTTCTTTTCCATTGATAATCAGTTGAGATACATTCATCGTTGAAAAAGACTCCATTAACAATTCTTCAGCATTGCGATTCGTCTTCAATTGGTATTCTATTGTCCGCTTGGCACCTTCAACCTTATCAGATAATACCGTCACACTAGGTGCTTCCATGCTATATAAATCAGCCTGGGTATAACTTGCATCCCAGTTTAAAATAGGAAAAAATTCTGACGTATGGCCTTTCTTCACATTTTCATTAATATAATTCGATGTATATTCATCTAATGGCTGACGGGCCGCCCAATATGCTTTGTTTGAATCTGCATCCATAAAATAAGCAATATCGCTTGCTTGTGGATGTTCTGCTGTCGGCATGTTATTTAGGTTGATACTGTTAGTGATCATGACCAATAATCCTGTAACTAAGAAGATGGATGGTATCACCCAATTGAATTTTATTTTTAAGGTGGTGAAAATAGATACCAGCATGGTACCTAAAAGAGAAACAAGGACCATGAGCACACCAGCCATATGCATGGATATGAGTCCTTCAAAGAGATAAATAACTGGTGATAGAATAAGAAATGCCGGGATGGCAAAACCAGCTGTAACAAGATAACTCTTCCATGAATGCTCATCTAAACGAATCAAAATATTGACGCAGATTAGAGCAAATAATAGTGGCCACGCAAACACATAACTGCCTGCTTGAAGCAGAAAACTCGAAGCAGCTAAAAGGATTAACCAAAGAAATAAGGCACCCATCATTAAGCTGCCTGTTTTGATTTTTTTATGAGCCAACCCATAAAGGATAGTCAAGAAAGCAAAGATAATAATGGAAAAACTGATGAGGTAAAGGGTACCAACCGTCTTATCGGTTCCCATTAACCATTCTTGATCCGTAAAAATAAAGGTGAGTACGGACCATAATCCTGATCCGATGGCAAAAGACCCGATGATGCCAATAATGAAAACAAGAAAACCTGCAAATGTTCCAAAAAGGGATAGTTTCTTAAGCCAATATCCATGTACGGCCGTAACGGCAAAAAGAATAACCGCCAACACCATAATCGGAATGACAAGTTTGTCTGAGTAGGTAATCGTGTTGGAACCCAAAATGTTAAAGAAAACTTGATTTCCTTCATGAGTTTGAGTGAGATCGACGTTTCCAAAATGGGTGACAAGATGTAACATATATTCGCCGTGATGCTGGAGACTTTCTAAACTTAGCTCTTGAATGTTATCGCTGGTTGTATGATAATGATCAACCCCTTCACCAAAGGCAAAGTTTAATCCTTTAAGACCGGCTTCTTTAAACACGCTGAAATCAGTATCATTTGGCATTTGCTTATATAAACTATAAAGGAAGGAATGAGCGACAGGTGTGGAAGCGCTCTGAGTAAACTCCTTAACTAGCCAGCTATTGTTATCACTTGTTTCAAACATAAAAGAGGGACCTTCGTTTCCCCGTGCCTCAAAGTTTAATACTAATCCGACATCATTTACCCAAGGATGTCCCTCTACAAATGCTTTTGCTCCAAGTAATCCATTTTCTTCTCCGTCAGTTAAGAGTATAATGACATCGTTTTGAAGAGGTGCCATTTCCTTTAAGGCCCTTACTGTTTCTAAGATGGCAGCCACTCCGGAGCCATCATCGGCTGCACCTGCTGATCCTGGTACAGAATCATAATGTGCAACGAGCATAATCGCTTTTGTAGAGTTCGTTCCTTCTATTTTGGCAACAATGTTTTCCACCGTGCCGCCTACTATCCATCTGCCGACACTATTTAAAGAATTGGCTTTTTGGATTTCAGGATTTAATCCTAACTCTTCTAAACTGTGAACAAAATAGTCTCGAACTCTGTCATGTTCTACCGATCCAAGAGGATGTGGTTTTACAGCAAACTCTTTTAAATGGGAGAGTGCTCTCTCTGCAGAAAACTCATTTGCTGAACCAGTAGCTGGTACAACCTTTGGTGGCTGAAGTTGTAATAAACTCACAAAAATAGTTCCAATAAGAATAGCCACAACAGCAATGAAAATAAGTGCATTTTTTTTCGTGTCTTCACGAGCTTGTAGCTTCGTTTGGGTAGATGGCACTGGTTCCAATTAAATTTCCTCCTTAAAGTTGAGAAAAATTTTTTCTAGCGAAGTATAAAGTGTAAACAATCAACCAGGGACGATTTTAGATAAAGCAAGCAAATTCAAGTTTTGGCAGCTTCCTTTTTTCATGACTGCCGTATTTCCGTTATTATGCTTGTTAGTATAAGATTGAATTTTGTTCTTTTGGAATAAGCGTGGTGGTTTGTTCTGTTTTTTGCCTTGCTCTTGGTTTGTTGATACCTGCATTATATAGTCTCTATATTTATAATGAGATGATGAAATAAAATATACCTAGTTAAGTATCTTATTTAAGCATTCGGGGGCAATTCTCTAATATGAATTGTGCCTTTTCTTTTGGTATAGGGCGCTTTAATGGAGGAAAGATCACAAAAATGATCATACTTTTTTATGAAAGATAAATAGTCAATCTCAAAAGTGGAATCCATTTTGATCAATCTTTTTTCAAAATGGATTCTTTTTCTTTATCGTAAAATATGGGGTTGTGAGGTATTTTTTAATCAAACTTTATTTCAAAGCTACATCATAGTAGACATGTATTTAAAGAATGATTTAAAAATGACTAACGATTCAAAGTCGTTAGCCATCATCTTCTGCAATCGCGCCCTTTAATGGAATAACTAAGATATGGCCTCAGCCTTAATCTTCTTCCACTAACGCACCCGTTAGTTTAAGTAAAAATATTCACAATCTTTTTTTACCTTAACAAAATCTAATCCCTTGATGTGTAGGGGCATATCAAAAAGACGCCCTCTTACTAAAGAAAAGCGCCCTTTAATGGCATAACAATATGTTTCTATTAGCTTGTTTACTTGAACAAGCTAATATCTTTGTTACATATAATAAGAAGAATGTGAAGTAAAATATCTTCATATAATGCTTATAATGCGGTGTATCCGGCACTCATACACAACCATTCGACGATGTAATCAAACCTCTCTTTTGTCAGTCCATGGCCACCATTATATCTCTTATGACATAATTTATTATCAGCCCCATATTTTGCGTATGATGGACGGGCTTGTTCAACAATAAAGTCTGCATCCCTCGAGTATTTGTCTTCATTCGCAGAGACAATCAATAACGGTCTTGGAGCAATACAGTGTACTAAATCAAATATATCATAGCTTTTGTTGAAACGCGGAATCACGCTTGCCAGTTCAATACCTACATCATTTAGCATTCGGTTCTCATAGGTGCACGCGCTTCCACTTGCGCAACTAAAGCAAATCCGCTCATCTAACGCAGACAAGAATAGCACGGTATTTCCACCATAAGAATGCCCCAGTGTGCCAATTTTTTTATTATCAGTAAAAGTAAGTTCAGACAGCAAAGTTACTCCATTCATAGCGTCAAACATTACTTTTTTCATCAGATTATCACCCTTTAAGATGCGGTAAGACATTTCATTTAAATGTTGAAAAAAATCCTCATCGCCTGGTAGAGGTACTATCCCCTGCGCATTTTTCCGTCTCTCTTCAAAGCATATCGAGTCAGGTGCTAAAACAACAAATCCCTTTCTCGCTAATTCCGGTCCAAAAGCCTGCAATGGATTACCAGCTAATCCGCATGCCTCACTTTTCCCTAAATGATGCTCGCTGTTATGCTGGTGATTTATTAGTATTGCAGGATTATTATTAAGAACTTCGGGAATTAAAAGAAAGGCAATGACTGTATCTCCATTGGAGTTATACTCAATAAGATGTCTCTTATATCCATCCTCTTTTATGGATTCTATTATCCTGTATTCGATTGAAGCTGGTATATCATCGGCTTTAATACCAATAATTTCAGAAATCCCTGACTTCAAGTCCATCGTCTAAACCTCCACTAATATAAATAATCTTCCGTTCGCAGTTTTCCACTAATGAGTAGTTTTAAATGTATTGACATAGATAAATTATAACATTAGTGATAACTTGTTTAAATGTAATGCTTCACAAACTTCATACCAATGTTATCAAAAATATTTTTGCTTGAGATTCTTATTCAATTAAATGGCCCGATTGTTGAAAAAAAGCTAATGACCATTGTTCAACTAAACTGTCCCGTTAGTACAAGAAGAAAAGCTGCCTTCAATGGCAGCTAGACCTTTAATATAAGCACCCGTTAGCTTAATAAGAAGCTTATTTTTATTGATATTTAAAGGGGAAGTTCTTTATTAATTCATTGAATTTATTTTCCCATTGTAAAAAATCAGAAATAGGCAATTTACCCCAAAACTGTAGTCCTGACATTTCAATTGAAACTGAAATAAAGTATCTATCTCCTTTTTCCTCATCACCAAACCAGCAAGGAAGAGTTGTTTGATTTCCCATATAAGATGGCAATGTTTCATACACCTTCCATAAAGCCTCATACGTTTTATTATTAAACTTATATTCATCAATCATATAGACTCTTTCAAACTCTACTATGTCGTTAACGACAACATAACTGTTATTATAATAATGTTCGTCTTCTACAACCATATCCACAAAATATACCCTCCTTGTCACTATTACTGAATATGATGATTAAATTATACAAGTTTTTTGCCCCTTCTTGTTCAACTAACCTGCCAGTTAGCTTAAGTACATTTTTTCACAATCTCTTATAAGCTTTAACATAGATATCCAATTTTCTTAAAAGGTGTTGTTCAACAATCTGGCCTGATTGATGAAGAGCATTATTTAGAATAATCAATTATTTAGGATGTAATTTTCCTTGAATTAGATGGGTATGGGGGTTATAACCCCATCACAATGTCTCCTTTTTCTCTTTTTGGAACCAAGTCTCTAGCAGCTCTTGCTCTCTTTCTCGTGATATCCCTGTTTTTCGTTCTGTATCCTGTCTCGCTTTCTCCCATTGATACACATCATAAACAGTATCTTCAAGAGGTCGGAAGGAAAGTCCAGCGTTAACAGCTTTTTCTATACTGATGAAAAAAGATCCTTTCCACGGTTCTGTTTCTCCTTCTAACGGGAAGTGTTCAGGAATCCATAAAGGCATTTCCGTCCATGGCTTTACTTTGTGCTCCAATATAAACTGTTCTTCTGCCCACACAAATTCGGTATCGCTGTTTGTGACAGCTTTACAGGTGTTTAATAGCTCTTTCATAGTCAATTCATAATTCGGACCTGTTACATTAAACGTGCCTTTTTTTCTGTTTTCTGCCATATTGAACACCCATGTTGCTATATCTTTTACGTCAATCAATTGAACAGGGCGATCTGAACGTCCCGGCACCAATACTTTTCCACCTTGTGCCACACGCTGAACCCAGTACGGAAGCCGATCCGTATAGTCAAACGGTCCGACAAGCAGCCCTGCTCTTATATGCAAAACACGCCCTGGCCAATGCTTTTCTGCTTCTGCTTCACAAAGTACTTTCAACGCGCCGTAATACTCATAGGGAGAAATTTTCCCCTCCTCAACGTCTTTCAACTTATCATCCGGCGGCATGGATTGTAAATGATAGTTTTCCGTAATATTGAGGGGAATCCAATCCTTATAAAGAGAGATGCTTGAGATATATGTATAATGTTCGATGTTATCCCCAAGTACAGTCGCAATTTTTTTGATTTGATGCGGAGCAAATCCGCAGGTATCCATTACAACATCCCATTTCCGGTTTTCTAGAAGTGAGACATCACCGTCTCTATCACCAATTAGCTGCTCAACCTCAGGAAACATCTCTTTATTGGTACCGCGATTAAATAATGTAATTTCGTGACCTCTTTTCAATGCTTCTTTTACAAAAGCTTTTCCTAAAAAACGAGTACCTCCTAATATAAGGACCTTCATAGTTTTCCCCCATTCACTTTATTAGAGTGTAAAAATACCTTTCATTTTACATAACGGTTTTCCTTCTTAAAAAGATACGGAGAGTATAAAAAATGTATTCCCTTTTATTAAAGGAAGGCGTCCAATTGTTCAAGATTAAACAGACTACCCTATCTAATATTCGAAAGATATAACAGATACATTTCTCCCAAACTCCGATGATCTCCTTTTTTCTTCTTATTCAAGAATATGGCCCGATAGTTGAAGAAGGAGAACAACGTTCTCCTATTGACTATAACTTTTTATAAATATCTGCGTAAGCTACTTTCAGTTGTTCTCTTAATTTCTTGTTTTCATCTTCTAATTTCTTATTTTTCCTTTTTAGGGAAGCAATCAGGGCATCCTTGTTACTTTCATTCATTTCTCGCTTTACTTGTTTCGGGGTAGGTACTTGTGATTGTTGATTTCTTAGAGTTTCAATTCTTGAACGGAAATCCTTGTTGTTGTAGAGTGTTGCTTTCGATACACCAGCTTCTTTAGAAACACTATTGAAGTTTATAGTCTCATTGGCTTTTATGAGCCTTTTTATTGCTTCATCTACTCTCTGATAGGTATTTGCTTTTCGTTTGGCATGAATCGCTTTCAAATGTTCAGAACGGTCATATTCAGCCATTTTTAACACCTAACTTTCTTTTCATCCGATCTTGTCTACCAAAGATAACATTTCCTTCTTGGAGGGTATTTAAAATGTTTTGATAACGTTTTAAATTCTTTTGATTCTTCTCCGCAATATCTTCCCAACCTCGTTGTTTCGCTATTTCAATTGCCTTTGTGGTTGTTTTAACGTGAAGTTCATACTTTTGTTTATCTAACTCTGAAAAACCTACCGCTAAGTCTCTACATGGGGTTTGGTTATCACCACAAGTTAGACAAGGTGGGGCTTCCATATGAGGACAATTTCCGTTCAAACGAGCGTGACACGTTCCATCTAAAACAAACGTACGTTCCTTTTTGTTGTATACATATTAAACTATATTTTCAATGTCTAAATAACAAATCTAATATGCATAAGAAAAGAGGATATATGCTCATATATTGAACATAATATCCTCTTATTAATTTAGTCTATTTAACTTTATATGTAGCAAGGCTTTTTTTATTTGGATTTCCTTAACATTGAAAATGCTACAAATCTGTTTCCTTAATGAACATGTCGGTTTGAAATAAAGTTGTACTGGTTATAAGAAAGTCGTACCGTTTATAAAAAAGTTGTACTGTTTGTAAAAAAGTTTGATTAAAAATCCTGCTTGAAATGCAGGATTTTTCTTGTTCAACAATCAGGCCATTTTGTTGAATAAGAATTCTGAACAAAATTGGATATTTATGTTAAAAAACTAGTATGAGATTGTGAAAGAAATGTACTTAACTAACGTTGCAGGAATATTGAATATCAGAGAGAATTTTTAGGTGGAAGAAGTGGTTTACATCGTGAGTGGAAGAGAATGTTATTTGTTCGTTTTAAATATAAAAGAATTTGTTTGGAGGGGAATTTGTAATGCAAAAGATACTCATTCTGGGTGCAAGTGGTCTTGTAGGAAGAGCTTTAATAGATGAATTTACTGATGAATTTGACCTATATGGAACGTATTTTTCTTCGTTAACTACCCTCCCTAATGATAAGCAATTCCAATTAGAAGTTCAGCAACTCGATAAACTGAAAGAAATTATAAGGACAATTAAACCCAACATAGTGATTTCTTGCCTCAGAGGGGATTTTGATCAACAGCTCCTGTTTCATAAAGAATTAGCTATGGAATTACAAAATAAAAGTAGCCGTGTTTATTATTTTTCTACCACAAATGTATTTGATGGAGATATTTCAAGACCCCACACAGAAACAGATATACCTATTGCCGAATCAGATTATGGGAAGTTCAAAATTGAATGTGAAAACATGCTAAAAGAAACTTTGAATGAGCAAGTGATAATTATCCGAATCCCAGCAATATGGGGTAAGGATTCACCAAGATGGAATTTAATCACTGAAAGCATAAAAAATAATAAAGTGATAGATGTGTACAGCAATCTCGTATGTAACAATCTTTTGGATGTTCTGTTAGCAAAACAATTACGATTTATTATTGAAAATGATTTAAAGGGAATATTTCACTTAGGTTCAGTGGATACGATGACTCAGAGCCAATTTTTTGAACAAATTATAAGTAAACTCGCAAGTGAAAAGAAAATATTACGATATCGTTTATATCAGGATAAAGTCGACACTTGTTACTTTAGATTAAATTCAAATCGTGATGATATCCCAAGCTCACTACAAAGTAAGAATCAAGATATTATTTCTTACTTGCTGGAATAAATGGGAAGTATGATATTGAGCTAACGTATGCTAAATTCGATAAGTACGATCCAGCTTCAACAGCTTTTGATCTTCAACGAAAGTAGCTAGAAGCTAATTAATTATTCAATTAAAGGGCGCGATTGTGGAGTAACATAGGCAGAAAATAATCAAACTTTTTTATAAAATGAAAAGTTCATTTAAAATGTAAAAGAAACCATTTTGATCAATCTTTTTTCAAAATGGATTCCTTTTTTGTTTGTTGCAAAATACACGTTCTATTAATATGTTTAACCAAACTTTATTTCAAAACAACAGAACAATCTATATACGTTTCATTTCATCGATAATCTTACATATCCCCTCTTCAATCATTTCTTCCTTTACGTTTGATACGTTTAATTTCAATATTCTTTCTCTCGGAATAAAAGATAAATAATTTTTATCAATCGAATCTAGTAATACATTGTTTTTTAGTAGCTTTCGAATAAGTGGCTGAACGATAACTTTCTTAACTAGCGTAATGTGTGTATGGACACATGGAAAATGTGCGTCGTGGTATTGAAACAACTGGTTGTTCGTACTACTCCATTCTTTCAAAGAAGCGGCTAACCTCTCGGATCTTTCATAATAGGAAACGCGAATTTTTTGTTTATGTCGATCAAACATCCCGCTTTTTATGTAAACTTCTAAGGCTGCTTGGGAAATCATAGAACTATCAATATCTAGTAATTTTTTATATGTAAAGAAAATTTCCGTTAAACAATTAGGTATGACAGCAACACCAACTCGGAGTCCAGGAAAAATAATTTTGGAGTAACTCTTCAAATAAATAACATGAGAGGAATCATCATAACTGTACATCGGATCCGCTTTAGCATCTCTTTCTAAATCTGCTAAATAATCATCTTCCACGATAAACACATCATATTTCTTCGCTAAACGGACAATAGCCTCCTTTTCTTTCTTAGAATACGATGTACCTAACGGATTATGAAACCGCGGCATTGTATAAAAAAATTTAATATCTTCTGTTTGAAATATACGTTCTAATTCGTTTAAATTTATCCCTTCCACTGTTCGTTCAATTCCCCTAACAGGGATGTTGTGCGTTTCTAAATACTCGATAAATAAATGATAACTCGGTTGTTCAATTAAAATCGTGTTCTTTTTATTTGGAAACGGGATAGAAGTTAACAAAGATAGCGCTTGCTGTACGCCAGATGTAATAAAAATATTCTCTTCATTCGTAAACACTTGATAGTTTGTTAATTGCCTTTGAACAACCTGAATTAACGAAGGCAACCCTTTCGGAGTCCCATATATAAATAGATCATTTTTGTATGTATCAATTGCTTTATTAATGCAATGCTGAAAATCTAAATATGGAAAAACATCTGGATCAGGTGCAGATGTTGCAAAATCTATTACACTACTATGGCTTGCATGATCTTCGTTCGTTTTTTTCACAACATAGTATCCGCTTTTCAAAACGGAGTATATCATATGTCTTTTTTCTAACTCTTGGAGTGCACGAATAATTGTACTTTTCGTGCATTGATAACGCGTACTTAAAGATCGAATAGAAGGTAATTTATCACCTTCTTTTAATTCTCCATTTTGAATTAACTTTTCTAAATCATTAAAAACGATTAAATATTTATACACGCTTACACCTCTATATATTTTTGTACCGGTACAGATGGTATTTATTTGTATTGTAGCATCCACAAGAAAATATTACCATTTACATATACTGGCCAGTAAGAAAATTCATTACATGAGGTGTAAATATGACACAAATAAAAAAGGCATACGCCGCAGCTGTTCTTTATACATTCATAATTGGTTTTTCATTTATGTTTGTAAAGTTAACTCTTACAGTCACGGAGCCACTTGATACGTTAGCTCATCGATTTACCGTTTCTTTTCTTATCGCATCTATTCCAGTAATATTCGGTTTTATCAAATTAAATATTACATTTAAAAACATGCTTACTATTTTACCAATAGCAATTCTATATCCAGCTTTATTCTTCACTTTTCAAGCATTTGGATTAGTGTATACATCGTCTTCTGAAGCAGGCATTATTCAAGCTACTATTCCTATCTTCACAATGGTATGTGCCTCTTACTTTTTAAAAGAACGAACAACAATTTGGCAAAAGCTCTCACTTCTTTTATCTGTATCTGGTGTCATCTATATTTTTGTTATGAAAGGATTCGGTTCTCATACTACTAGTTTTACCGGCGTTATACTCATTCTCTTATCAGCATTATCATCAGCTGGTTATAATATCCTAGCACGAAAAATGACAAAACAATTCCGATTAATCGATGTAACGTATATGATGACCGCAATTGGTTTTGTTTTCTTTAATACACTGTCTATCGGAGATCATATTGCTGCTGGAACTATGAACCTATATTTTCAGCCCTTTACAAGCCCATTATTTCTAGTTTCAATCTTATATTTAGGAATCCTTTCCTCATTATTAACAGCATTTCTATCAAATTACGCTTTATCCATTATGGAAGCATCAAAGATGAGTGTATTCAGCAATGTATCAACTTTAATTACGATGTTCGCTGGTGCAATCTTCTTACAAGAAGATCTTGCATATTACCATATCATCGGGGCAGTCATGATTATTCTCGGTGTATTAGGTACAAACTTTTTAGATGAAAAATTCATGTTAGCGAAGAAGAAAAATGTTAGTTTGTAAAAGAAAAAGCCTGTTTTGAATATCATCAAAACAGGCTTTTAACAATATTACTGATATTTTCTGCAATAAGAAACTCAATAACAGGTAAAGTTATCATCGATAATCCTAATAAGAGTAATAAAAAAATGTATGAACATTAGGTGATATTTTAGACAATGTTCTTATATAAAACCTAACCGTTCGTAAAATCAATGTCTTCAAAATAAAAAACGGAGAAAAAATACTCTCCTTCAAATAAGTCCATATTATAACCGAATTGTTTCGGATTATTTTTGTGTACCTTAGACGTAACAATATAATACGTTTCATAACGTTATGCGTAATCAGAATTCTCTCGTATTTTTTAGATATTAGTAAAGTGTAAATTTGTATTTTCAAAAATTAATTAGCCAGATTTTTTAGTGGAAGATCTTGATAAAGAATCCATGAATTGTTTTTTAGTAAAATGGTAAGTTCGGTGAGTGTAATAAACTTTCGCAGTAGCAAGATTATCACAAAGGGAACACTTAATTTGAAACGAAGCTTTGCTAACATGGGGAGTTTCTAAAAATAGTAATGTTTCTTTCATATGTGTAGTACAAACCCACATAATTTCACCCCTTCATTAATTTTTTACAGTAACAGTTACTCTCAAAGTGAAAAATGAAAAAATCTTTACTTTGTGGAGTGCACTTTCTTCTTAAGATTATCCGCCTTAAATAAAACGCTTTCATTATGATTTATAGACTAAATTCTTCATTAAAAGAATTTAGCTTTTCACAACTTCTTCAAGTTGAGAATACAGACCATCTTATTCGAACATTATTCATTATTAGCTGGACCGTTCTTCCAACCAGTCACCAATCGTTGGATAAGTTATTTTTGAAGCTTTACTTCCAAAAGCAATAGATGTATGCCCAACAGGTAAATTTATATATTGTTTATCTCTACTTGATATGTGATTCATCAATGCTTCTACTTGATGTGGTTGAGCAATAATATCGATTTCACCTGATAAGTTGAGCACATTAGCAGTGATTGCCTCAAGTTTAACCTGACGACCACGAATAAACAGTTCCCCTTTAATCAGTTTGTTTTTTTGATAAAAATCGCTAATCCACTGATGATAGGCTTCACCAGGAAATGGAATGCCGTCGTTTAACCATTTTTGCAAAAGCTTAAAGCTTTTTACGAATTTTTCATCTTCAGCACGATCAAAAAGACTAACATATGGCCCATAAAAGTTTGCCATCGGTTTGAGTAATTTGTTTCCAATGTCAATCATTTCAGGTGGAATATTACCGAGTGTTTCGACAACTTTATCAATATCAAAATACCGCTCATCTAGCATAGCACCGTATAGACCAGTTTCTTCAAAATCAAAAGGAGTTGTCAAAAAAACAAGGTTACGAATTGGTAATTCAGGGTGAAGCGCCGCAAATATTGATGTTATAGTACCACCCATGCAGTAACCAAGTATGGATACCTCATCAGCATTCGATTTTCGCAATATTTTACGAACTGCACGTGGGATGTAATCCATAATATAATCATCTAATTTCATATTTTTATCTTCACGGCCAGGTGTCCCCCAGTCAAGGAGATAGACATCAAAATTACGATTAACTAAATATTCTACTAAACTGCTACCCTTTGTTAAATCCATAATATATGGTTTATTAATCAGTGCATAAATCAACAAAATTGGAATTTTATGTTTTTTTGGTTGATCAGAAATATATCGATAGAGCTTCGTTTTATTCCTAGTCCAAATAACTTCCTTCGGTGTTGGACCTACTTTTGGCTCGGCATCTAATGTTAACACTTGAGTTGCACTTTTTACACGTCTATACATCTGTTGATACTCCTCAGGTATCATTTCGATAAACTTTTCGTATTCTTTTGTCATAAGAACACTCATGACTTCACCCCTTACAAAATTAATTTATTAATAATAGACTTATGGATTTGCTTTTTCTGTATCACTTTTATACAGTACCTTTTGTACTCATATCTGTTGGTGATTTTAATAAGATTATGATTTGATTCAGTTTCGTATCAAGGCTTTTCATATCCTTTTTTAAATTTGCCATTTCACGTTGCAATTCCGCTGAATCTCCTTGATTATCCTGAGTTTCTTGTATAAATTCTTCTAAATCATCAACCTTTGCATCTATATTGACAATCTGAGAGGAAATATGTGCAAGGTCATCTCGTGTTGGTAGATTAACAAATTCATAAAAACGTTCTGTTGTGTCATTCATCATTTTTTTGAATTGAAGATTCATCTCCAACATCTGTCCTATCCCTTGAGCAGGAAACTCTTTAGTCACTTGCTCATCCCAAAAGTTGCTATACCGGGAGTAATTATCTTTCCAAATTTGATAAAAGTTAAAGTTTTGGGCCACCTTTTCTCCTCCTATTACCTGAATAATTTATTAGTTGTCATATATTTATAAAGATATTCCCTTGATTCTGTTAAGAGTTTACAAGTACTTTTTTGAATTCTTCCGTTAGAAGTGGAACCACCTAAAATAAATCACCAACAATACCATAGTCTGTTATTTTTTACACTTTTTGCTCAAGAAGTTTTCGGGTATAGATGGTTACCCATTTCCTTGGCAGCAGTCCCACAGATTTAGCCATGAATTTATTTTTAAAGCCCGGGATGATTACCCTTTTATTCTTCATTAACCCTTCAAATCCGCACTTGGCAACCATTTGCGGATCCAACATGTTCTTATTGAACACTTTCGTGCCTGCTCCGGCGAATTGCTGCGTGAGCGGTGTTTTGGTAAAGCCGGGACATAATACGGAAACTTGAACCCCGGTTCCTTTCAGTTCTTCCGCAATCGCTTCCGAAAAGGATAAGACGTACGATTTGCTTGCTCCATACATCGACATCCGTGGAACTGGCTGAAAGGCCGCTAGTGAAGCCACGTTTAAAATTTTTCCTTGCTTTCGTTTCACCATGTCATCCGTAAAAAGTCTAGTTAAATACGTAAGCGAGATCATATTGAGCTGCAGATATTCCATTTCTTTCTGAATATCCATTTCCGTCATGAGCCCGAACCCGCCAGCTCCAGCATTATTAATCAAAATATCGATGTCAATTCCCTCGTTTTTCAAATGGCGATGCAAGCTCTCTACCGTTGTAAAGCTGCTCAAATCGCCGGCAAAAGTATTTATTTGTATGCCATAATCCTTTTTAAAATTCTCGGCTTGTTGTTCCAGCAACGTTGCGTCTCTGGCCACTAAAACCAAGTTATAACTATGGCTTGCGAAAATTTTAGCAAATTCCAAACCGATTCCTTTTGTAGCACCTGTAATTAAAACAGTTTCTGTTGACATCTGTCTCCTCCCCATGTATTATTTATCCAGTTACGAAATAAGAAAGCGCTTTATCCACACCTTAAACGCCAGATTCAGAATCTGTTACGCCAATGCTAGGACAAGTACTCGTCTCCCTAATACTTCGATTTCTTTCACAGCTTTCTCGTGACCCTCTATTCGACGTGAACATACTACAACGTTTGCATCCTCTTCTGCCCACGTGAGTATCATTAACTTCCATTAATCGCCCTAAACTATTACCACCTTCAGTAACTATTTCTTCCTGTCCTGTTAAATCAAAAAATTGTTTTGATGACATTCTAAACCCTCCTTTATATCGAGAATATTCTAAAATTTCCAAATATTATTATTGTTTTGATTATACTCATAAATTATAATTAAATAAAATTAAAGATTTTAATTTGTAAGTAAGTATTACTAATATTCAAAAAAGGGGTACGGTCATGAACATTGAGCAATTACTATATATTATTGAAGTCTCGAAGTACAGTTCTCTGACTATTGCAGCGCAGAATCTTCATGTGACCCAATCCACAATCAGTCAATCCATTACCAGCTTAGAAAAGGAGTTAGGGATTAAAATTCTTAATCGCTCCCGTGGACACGGTGCTGTACCAACAGATGAAGGTAGAATCATTCTAAAACTCGCCTACGAAGTACTGAAAAAAATTGAAGAAATTAAAGAGACATCCAACTCATTCAATTCCTTGGATGTGGGGGAACTAAGATTATCTTCTTTACCCGGATTGACGACGTTTCTGGTAAAAGCTATAGCTGCTTTTAGACAAGAATATCCACATGTGAATGTGGAGGTGTCCGAAAAAAGTGGATCTGCTGTGATTGAAGATATTCGACAGCATAAGACCGACATCGGACTAATTACATATTCAGCCGATTTGAACATAAACATGGAAGGAATAGCTTTTGAAACACTATTTGAAGGGCAACAGAAAGTATATGTTTCTAAGCATTCTCCCCTAGCGTTTCTTGGTACCATAGCTCCGCATGATATACTTGATCAAACTCTCGTTACATATAACGGTGAATTTATGCAGTATTTTGTTCAAGATTTCTTTACCAAATATAAGCCCTTAAAAATCCTATTTACATCAAATAATATGGACGGAGTTCTTCAAGCCATCATTGAAAGTTTAGCTATTACATTTGCTCCTGATTTCGTAATGAAAAATTATCCCCCTGTCATCAATGGTGATATCATTCCGATTGATTTGATGAATCATAGGACTGTAAATATTTCTTTAGGGTTGGTTCGATCAGAGAATAAACATTTATCCACTTTCGCCAACAAATATATTCATTATCTAAAATCCAAAATTATTAAGAGTTAAGAAAGAAAAAAGAGAAGCACCTTCGTCACATGTGAACGACTGGCTTCTCTTTTTTACGAATCTATCTTTTAAAATTTGGTCACATCTACAGGTTCAATTCCTTCAGCCGCGCAATGGTCATGGTATTTTTTCAGGAATGACTCAAAATTATCTCTAGCAATAATTTCTCCATTCTCACCTAAATAGTCTAATGTTCCTTCAACAATATTAAGCGTAATAACTTCTTCATCTCCTACAGCCTGAGGTGTATGTGAGGAGCCAGCTGGTTCATAAACGACATCACCAGCTTTAGAGATCCAAGGATCCTCAAGATATCTCCAAGAACCTTGGACGGTATAAACAATAACTGTACCAGGATGAAAATGAGCGGGAAGCTGCATAGCCGCAGGAACTTTTAATAGCGTAACCGTCTGTCCTGTCACCGGATTGGCTTTAAGCAATTTAAATTTTGCATCTCCAAAATAAGGAATCCAAGGCAAATCGTCTGGACAAATATTATTGGCATGGAATGCCGTTACCTCTTTTACACTTTTTACGTTACTCACTTCTATCCCCTCTTTCAATTTTTTGAAATTCGCATATTGATAACGTTTACAATAATAAGTTAATTGAATATTGCGAATTTATTATTTTCAGTATATTTATAATTACCAATTAAGTAAAATTATTATTTTTAACATATAATTAAGTTTTATTAATTTACGCTATCAACTTGATAGTTACTTAGCGCCAAGTCCCCCATCAAGAGTCAATATTTGTCCTGTACAATAATCAGAAGCTGCTGAAGCAAAATAAAGGACTGCTCCTACTAAATCATTGTCTCTACCTAACCTCCTCACTGGAACTTGTGAAGCGATAATCGGGCCAGCCTTATGTACAAGTGTTCCCGGTATTTCTGGGTTATTCATTCCAGTAGTGAAAACTCCAGGAGCAATGGAATTCACATGCACTCCATGGCGCCCCCACTTAACTGCAAGATCCTTCGTTAAAGTCATAACTGCACCCTTACTTGTTGTATATCCTACAGAATCTACAGCTTCTGGGTCAGTACCTTTAAAGCCGATTGAAGAAGAAATGTTAATGATTTTTCCGTATTCGTTGTCTATCATATGTCTTCCTACAGCCTGACACATTAAAAATGTTCCTGTCACATTTGTATCGAGCATAGATTGCCATTGTTCTAAAGGCATATCCGTAGCAGGCGTTTCAAAAACCGTTCCACTACTGTTGACTAAAATTTCGATTTTTCCAAAATGAGAAACTGCTTTCTCCACACCTTGAACGATAGATTCAGGAACTGTTACATCCAATGATACGGCAAGTGCTTGTCTTCCTAACGCCTCGATTTCTTTCACAACTTCTTCGCAAACCTCTATACGACGTGAACAAACTACCACGTTTGCTCCGGCCTCAGCCAACGCCAGTGCCATTACACGCCCTAACCCGCTACCACCTCCAGTAACCATTGCTGTCTGTCCTGTTAAATCAAACAATTGTTTAGATGACATTCTACATTTCCTCCTATATTAAGAATATTCAAAATTTTTAAAACATATCATGTTATTGATTATACTCATAAGTTATAATTAAATAAAATTAAAAATTTTAATGTGTAAGTAAGTATTACTAATATTTAAAAAGGAGTACAGTCATGAACATTGAACAATTACTATAAATATGGACGGAGTTATGCAAGACATCATTGAAAGTTTGGCTATTACATTTGCTCCTGATTTCATAATGAAAAATTATCCCCCTGTCATAAAGGGGGAAATTCAGTTATACAAACTATTTTACTTCATCTTCTACTTCAATATGATCATCAGAGTAAGTCTCGGACATCTTCTCTTGACAATTCCAGCACTCACTGCGATTTCGCTCCATAATGGCTAATTCTTCATGACAATGTACACAACGATCCATTTATGCAGCCTCCTTTTCATATTTACTTATTTCTTTCCCTCCTCGATCCATCAATGATTTTTAAATACTTACTTGCTCCTCTGCTTTTATTGTTGTGTGGCTTTGCTTCGCGGGACGTACAACAATCAAAAACAATAATCCGATAACGAACATACCTAAAGAAGTTACTTGAAACCCATAACGATATCCCATTGCCTCAGTCGCTGCATATTGGATAAAATACCCGAATACGAGCGGAGCAATAATACTTGTTGAACTTGCAAGAGCAACGTAGGCCCCTTGTGCTTTTCCGATGTTTTTGGGAGAAAAAAAGTCCATCAATATTGCAGGTGCGAGTGAAAGAATGACATAGGCGAAACCTGGAGCAAGGGTGAAGAACAGGATGGATATAACAGTTGAATTCACGGCATTTGCCATATATACACAAAGAGCAGATAGCACCATCATGGAACCGGCAAGATTTACTCGTGCTTTACGAATATCCCCAGTTTTACGATAAATCCGATCTGATAGCATAGAAAATCCAATTTGGCTAATGGCAGCGAAAAGAAAAGGTAACGACACGGCTAATTTTAATGTTTGATTATCAAAATGTTGAACTTTAGTAAAGTATGCCGGAAACCATATCGCTTGAACAGACAATAACCAATAGGCACACCCTCCACACAAAATGATAAAAACAAAATTTTTAGACAACAGATGCGGAAGAAACTGACGCCAAGAAACCTTAGAGAGGGTTGATGAATGCTGCTCCTCTTGATGAAATGAAGGCAACCCAATTTCTTGTGGACTTTCTTTACCGAAAATGACCCATAAAACTAGCACAATAAGTCCAACAATCCCCATGGCTATAAAAGCAGATCTCCATCCATATTGATTGATCAAGGAGATTAATAATGGTGAAGCAATTGCAGGCCCAATTGTTGCTCCACAGAGAACAGCGCCAAAGCCTATACCATGTCTATGTTTCGGGAACCATTTTCCCACCATAGCCGTTGATAGAGCAGGGGCTGCGCCTTCGCCTGCTCCCAAGAGCATCCTTGTAAGCACTAGCAGAGACAGACTAGAAACAAAAGGTGTAACAAATTGAACAGCCAACCATGTAAGTGACATCCAAGTTAACATTTTTTTCGTGTTTTTGGAATCAGCCATGCCCCCAATAATGATAGAGGAAAAGGTGAAGAACCAAAAGAACGAACTTCCCACCAATCCCCATTGTGAAGGGCTTAAATGTAACTCTTTCATTACAGGAACGGAAACCAAGCCAATGACAATTTTATCAACTTGGTTGATCATACCAGAAGCAACTAGAAATAATAATATTATCCAAGAATATTTTGGGGTGTTCAATATAAAAATCTCCCCTTACCTTAAGTTTTCTACAATACCACCAGCTGTTTTTCCACGTACGGGAATACCACCGCGACCTGCTTTACCTGTCTTCTCATCAATAAACATGGCAAAATCAGGTGCAATTTCTCGGCTGTTTGGCATCGTGAGCCACAATCTTAGTAAATGACGTTTGCGTTCCGGTTCTTCGTAGTCTTCGTATACAGTACGTGAATGAAGAACGGTATAATTATTAACAAATTGCATATCCCCCGGTTCCAACATCATATCAATATGCATGTTTTCATCATGAAGGAGGGAATCCATTAAGTCATATGCTTCAATTTCAACTTGTGACAAATGGATACCTGTTTTCGCTTGTGCTGATTCGACATATCCGCGATTATATCTGCAGCTCAATTTACCTTCGTAATAACTAAAGACTGGTGATGAATATACTGGGGATTCTCCTGGTGCTTCCTCACCACGACGATCCAAGAAGTATGGACGATAAAGAATTCCAAGATACTCTGGGTACTTCTCAAGAATTTCATTATAAACAGCCATAGAACTTACGATACTACTGAACCCTCCAGATTTAGCTTTTCGAAGACTTAATAATCCGACTACGTCAGATCCATCTGGATGAAAAGGAAGATGTGCATTCGTTTGGTAACCGCGTACATTTGAATCATTAATGTTGAGACCTTGATCAATGACATGTCCTAAGAGGTCACCTTTTGCGTTTTGCGTTACCGGGATGCCCAAGTGAACTCCAAGACCCCAATAAATGATGCTCGCTTCTTCATCCGTATACCTTTCCATTGGTAATCCACGAATTAATAGAAACCCCCTACCATTCTCTAGCTCTTCAACAAAGTAAGCAATTTCGTCAGAGAGATCCGAAATCGGGAAGTCCTCCTTGTTAAAATTAGGTGCTTTTAAACCCTTTTGTTTAACAAGAAATAAAGCGTTTTCAAGAGATTCGATTGTTTTCTCGGACAAATAATAAACCCATGAATCATCTTTAGCTAGATCAATACCTTTCCACGCTACTGGTCCTTGAATTTTTTCCTTTAAAATGGACGGCATAGGTACTCCTCCTTCCTTTTCTAATGCAACTTTTAAAGTTTCTCATTTGTTTTCTTAAGTAACTCCTTTAAAAACTCCACTTATCTAGGAAGCTTGTACTAAACCAGCTTATCCTGACAGAACCCGTCATTTATGTGCAAGTTTTGATGAGATAACACTGCAACCTTTGCTTCATCGGTTATTCCTAATGTGTATAGAATTACTGCAAGCCTTCCTAATGATGAAAGTGCTCTCATAAATATGATAGCTTGTTTCCTAATAAAAGAGCGACTCCATCTCCCTTCTCAAATTCTTTGTCAGATAAATTATAACTTTTTAAGTGCTGTCCCCCTCCTTTACCTATATGAAAGCGCTTAAAATAACAACTATTACGATTGTATTAATTGTTATTTAATTCATTATATTCATAATTTTCAGTTAAATAAAATTAAAATTTTTAATTTGTAAGTAAGTATTACTAATATTCAAAAAGGGGGTACAATTATGGACAGTAAACAATTACAACATATTGTTGTAATCACAAAACACAGCTCTCTATCTACAGTAGCATGGAATCTTCATATGACCCAATTCACGATCAACCAGCCCATTGCCAACTTAGAAAAGGAATTAAGACTAAAAATTTTTAATCGCTCACTGGCATACGGTGCTGTACCAACCGGTGAAGATAGAATCATTCTAATCTAATATTTGTAAATCTCAAGGAAGCAAAAGAGACAGCCTACTTACTCAATTCCACGAAAGTAGAGGAACTAACAATATCTTCTTCCCCCGAATTGATGACATTGCTGGTAAAAGCTATAGTCGCTTTTAGACATGATTATCCATATGTAAATCTGCAGATTCAGTGCTTCAAATTTTATTATGCCTCTCTCCTCCTTCCCTCAATAAAGTGAAAGTGGGGGCTTTCTTTATCCTCCACTGATGGAAAGCTCTCACAAATCGGGCTTTTACGGACAGTTATTCTCCCCTATCCTCTTCGCTTCTCTCAACCTTGAGGTGGCCACGAATAGCAGGATAAACGAGAATAGGGGTGCGCTCATCCTCTTGAAGAACCTATTCGATTGTACAAGAAAAATAAAAGACTGATACGTTTTACTAAGGTATCGAGCCTATTTTATTTACAAAATAGCTTTTTTTATTTTATATTAGTAGTACTTAATTACAAATTAAAATTTTTAATTTTATTTAATTATAATTTATCTGTAGAATCAAAAATAGAAATGACTTAATATTCCGAAAATTGACTTTCAAGTTTGGTCTTTTACGGTTAAATCAAAACAGGAGGTTGAACTATGGACTTAAAGTTATCTGGAAAAAAAGCACTGATTGTTGGAGGAAGCCGAGGGATTGGTAAAGCTACTGCTCGCCAATTGGCTCTAGAAGGTGTAGATTGTACGATTTGTTCAAGAAACGAATCCTCACTAAAAATCGCTGCAGAGGAATTAGCTCAAGAAACAAACAGAAATATTTATCCAATTGTGGCAGATACAACTGATCCTGACTCTATCCTAAATTTAGTTGAAAAATCAGCAGCAGCAATGGGAAGCATTGATATTTTAATCAACAGTGGAGCCCGTGTTGGCGGCTTTGAGCCAGAGGATTTTCATAGTATTAAAGATGAACTTATTTTGAAAGATTTTGAAGAAAAGTATATGGGCTATTTTCGTTGTATGCGAGCTGTAGCTCCTTATATGATAGAAAATAATTGGGGACGTATTATAAATATAAGTGGTCTGGCTGCTAGAATCGGCGGCAATTATTTTAGTTCCGGTCCACGTAATGCATCTGTTGTCCATTTAACAAAATCCGCATCATTAGAATTAGGAAAGCACGGAATTAACGTCAATGCTGTTTATCCAGGGATTGTCGATACGGAAATGTTTAGAAACCGAGTCACTAATGAAGATGCTGTGCGTCAGATGGCAGCACTCAATGCACTCGGCCGCTTGATTACAGTAGAAGAAATTGCTAATGTCATTACCTTCCTAGCTTCACCTTTGGCGGCATCGATTACTGGTGATGTTATTTCAGTAACCGGCGGAATTGGAGAAACCGTTTTTTACTAAACAGCTAGAATTGATATTGTAACTGTATCGAAGATTACCAATAATAGTGTATTTAAAAAACGAGCCTCGCTAAAAGCTGAGGCTCGTTTTTTTATAACTTTTAATCTTCATCTACCCAATTGTATATTTAGCGGTATTCAAGAACTTGTCAATCTTAGAGACAGTTGATTCAATGTTCTTAGAGAAAATAGCCATGTGTGAAAAAAAGCCGTGGACCATACCGAGTTCACACGCATATTCAACTTGCACACCAAATTTTTCTAGACGTTCAGCATAAGCCATTCCTTCATCCCGAAGCACATCATTTTCTGCTGTAATCACGATTGCTGGCGGGAGACCACTTAAATCATCAGCAACCAAAGGAGCAGCGTATTCATTATACCTGTCCTCATCATTCCTTAAATAATGATCCCGGAACCAAATCAGCTGTTCGCGATCCAGACCAAATCCTTTTGCAAATGTTTGATGGGATTCCGTATTAAACTCAAGATTTGTCGCAGGGTAGATTAAGACCTGTGCAGCGATGTCGGGACCTTTTCTGTCTCTCGCCATCATAGTTACTACTGTCGCTAGATTTCCACCTGAGCTATCCCCTCCGACTGCCAATCTAGTAACATCTCCGTTAAAGGAGGGCCCTTTTTCATAAACCCATTCCAATGCCGCATATGCGTCTTCGACCGGAGTCGGGAACTTATACTCTGGAGCAAGACGATAATTTACAGATACAACAATACTAGCCGTTCTATTTGCTATCATTCGGCAACTTGCATCCATCACTTCAATGTCTCCTAGAACCCATCCTCCACCATGGTAGTAAATAAATATCGGGAAGGGACCTTGCCCCTCCGGTATGTATACCCTACATTTGATTTCTTCATCTTTGCTTACCGGTATCATCAAGTTCTCTACCGTTGAAACCGGATCTAATTTTACAGCAGGGCGCGGCGCATTAGAAAGCATTTCTCTTACAGTCTTAGGATCCATCTCGTGAATAGGCGGCATCTGATTATATGCTTGTAAATATTTTTCTGCTTGCGGATCTAAATTTGCCAAGAAACATCATCCTCACTTCCATTTATTTTAAAATTAACTCGGCTATTCCTTAAACCTTGATTCCGGTCCTGAAACCCTCACATTCACTTCATCATAAAAAAACATACAATGGTGATTTTATTCACCTTATTTCGATGAATAAAATCACCATACCGCTTGATATAAAAAAGAATGATGATTTTACTTACCACTAGCTGTTTATCTATTTACAGGTACTCCTCCAATATAAAACTCGAAATCCGGGGCAATTTTTCGGCCATTTGGCATCATGAGCCACAATCTTAATAAATGACGTTTGCGGTCATCTTCTTCATAATCTTCAAATAATGTACGTGAATGAAAAACCGCATAATTATTAACGAATTGCATATCACCTGGTTCCATCATCATATCAATATGAAAGTTCTTATCATGAGTAAGGGAATCTATAAAATCAAATGCTTCGATTTCCTCTTTTGACAAAGAGATACCTGTTTTCGTTTGTGCTGATTCGACATATTGGCGAATATATCTGCAGCTCAATTTACCATCGTAATAGCTAAAGATTGGTGATTGAACTACCGGAGATTGACCTGTTGCTTCTTCCCCACGAAGATCATGGGCGAATGGACGATAAAGAAGTTCAAGGTACTCTGGGTGCTTCTCCAGAATTTCATTATAGATAGACATTGCACTAGCGATACTGCTTAAACCACCAGATTTCGCTTTGCGAAGACATAGTAATCCGACTACATCAGCAAGATCTGTGTGATAGTCAAGATGCACATTTGTTTGGTAACCTCTTACTTTTGTATTATCATTAAAGTCTTTACCTATGTTTTTGATATGCCCTAAGAGGTCCCCAGTTTTGCTTTGGATGATCGGCAGTCCCAAGTAAAGTCCAAGACCCCAGTAAATGATGCTTGCTTCTTCGTCAGTATACCGTTCCATTGGCAATCCGCGAATCAATAGAAACCCTCTCCCATTCTCCAGTTCGTCGACAAAGTATTTGATTTCGTCAGCGAGATCAGGAATCGGGAAATCTTCCCTTTTAAAATCTGGTGCTTTTAATCCCTTTTGCTGAACATGTAATAATGCCTTATCAAGAGCAGCAATCGTTTTTTCGGACAAATAATAAATCCATGAATCATCTTTAGCTAGTTCAAGGCCTTTCCATGCTGAACGCCCTTGAATTTTTCCCTTTAAAATGATTGACATAAATAATCCTCCTTTATTAATTTGGTTATTTTCTAACTTAAGATGACTGAATTTTTTTAGCGTTAATAATGAAGAAAAGAGAAGCATCTTAATCGCCCTTGGATCCGGACCTCTCGCTATCTTTTAAAACGTTGATAGCGTTTACGTTAGTTTTATGACTGAATATTTTGAATTTTCTTTTCTTTATTATACTTATAACTATAAATTAAATAAAATTGTTATTTTTAATTTATAAATAAGTTGTATTAATATATACCGTCATTCAACCTCACAAACTAACCCTTTCAAAAAACTAAATAATAGATTCATTGACCAAATAATCAATCAACATAGTTATAATCTTCTTTTCTCAATTTAGCATATTCACTAACTAAAAATATCCTTCTTTGAAGTTATAATTATACCTTTATTTGCTGTATGTCTTTTAAATACTCACTTGCTCCTCTGTTTTTATTGTTGTGTGACTTTGCTTCGCGGGACGTACAACGATCCAAAACAATAATCCGATAACGAACATACCTAATGAAGTAATTTCAAACCCATAACGATATCCCATTGCCTCAGTCGCTGCATATTGGATGAAATACCCGAATACGAGTGGAGCAATAATACTTGTTGAGCTTGCAAGAGCAATGAATGTCCCTTGTGCTTTTCCGATGTTTTGTGGAGAAAAAAAATCCATCAATATTGCGGGTGCGAGTGAAAGAATGACATACGCAAAACCTGGAGCAAGGGTAAAGAACAGGATGGATATAGCACTTGAATTCACAGCATTTGCTAGATATACACAAAGAGCAGATAGCACCATCATGGAACCGGCAAGATTGATTCGTGCTTTACGAATATCCCCAGTTTTGCGATAAATCCGGTCTGATAGCATAGAAAATCCAATTTGGCTAATGGCAGCGAAAAGAAAAGGTAACGACACGGCTAATTTTAATGTTTGACCATTAAAATGCTGAACTTTGGTAAAGTATGCCGGAAACCATATCGCTTGAACGGACAATAACCAATAGGCACAACCTCCACATAATACGGTAAAAACAAAGTTTTTAGACAACAGATGCGGAAGAAACTGACGCCAAGAAACTTTAGAGAGGGTTGATGAATGCTGCTCCTCTTGATGAAATGAAGGCAACCCGATTTCTTGTGGACTTTCTTTACCGAAAATGATCCATAAAATGAGCACAATAAGTCCAACAATCCCCATGGCTATAAAAGCAGATCTCCATCCATATTGATCGATCAAGGAGATTAATAATGGCGAAGCAATCGCTGATCCACCTGTTGTTCCTAGCAGAACAGCACCAAAGCCTATACCATGTCTATGTTTCGGAAACCATTTTCCCATGATAGCCGTTGATAGAGCAGGGGCTGGGCCTTCGCCTGCTCCCAAGAGCATCCTTGTAAGCACTAGCAGAGACAGACTGGAAACAAAAGGTGTAGCAAATTGAACAATCAACCATGTAAATGACATCCAAGTTAACATTTTTTTCGTGTTTCTAGAATCGGCCATGCCACCAAGAATAATAGAGGAAAAGGTAAAGAACCAAAAGAAGGAGCTTCCCACCAATCCCCATTGTGAAGGGCTTAAATGCAACTCTTTCATTAGGGGAACGGAAACTAAACCAATCACAATTTTATCAACTTGGTTGATCATACCGGAAGCAACTAGAAATAATAATATAATCCAAGAATATTTTGGAGTGCTCAACGTATAAATCCCCCTTATTTTTGCCATCAAGGAAAACCTTTTCCTGAAATCTGAAAAGGTTCTCCCCATCACATGAATTAATTGGTGTTCTTATGAAACGGTTTATACAGGTAAGACTTTCAGGTTTAAGCTCAATTACTTCAAGTTTTCTACAATACCACCAGCTGTTTTTCCACGTACGGGAATACCACCGCGACCCGCTTTACCTGTTTTCTCATCAATAAACATCGCGAAATCGTTTGCAATTTCTCGGCCATTTGGCATCGTGAGCCACAATCTTAATAAATGACGTTTTCGTTCCGGTTCTTCATAGTCTTCGTATTGTGTACGTGAGTGAAGAACTGTATAATTATTGACGAATTGCATATCACCTTCTTCCAACATCATATTATAATGCATATTTTCATCATGAAGGAGGGAATCCAGTATGTCTAACGCTTCAATTTCGACTTTTGACAAATGGATACCTGTTTTCGCTTGTGCTGATTCTATAAATGTACGGACATATCTGCAGCTCAATTTACCATCATAATAACTAAAAATTGGTGATGTAAATACTGGAGATTCACCTGGCGCTTCCTCACCGCGACGATCAAAGATGAATGGACGACAGAGAATTCCAAGATACTCTGGGTACTTCTCCAGAATTTCATTATAAACAGCCATTGAACTTATGATACTACTGAACCCCCCAGATTTCCCTTTTCGAAGGCTTAATAATCCGACGACATCAGATCCATCTGCGTGAAAAGGAAGATGCAGTTTCGTTTGATAACCGCGTACATTTGAATTTTCTAAGCTAAGACCTTGATCAATGACGTGCCCTAAGAGGTCCCCATTTGCGTTTTGCGATACCGGAATGCCCATGTGAAGTCCGAGACCCCAATAAATGATGCTCGCTTCTTCATCCGTATACCTTTCCATTGGTAATCCACGAATTAATAGGAACCCCCTCCCATTCTCTAGTTCTTCCACAAAGTACGCAATTTCGTCAGAGAGATCCGGAATCAGGAAGTCCTCCTTGTTAAAATTAGGTGCTTTTAACCCCTTTTGTTTAACATGAATTAAAGCGCTTTCAAGGGATGCAATCGTTTTCTCGGACAAATAATAAACCCATGAATCATCTTTAGCTAGATCCATACCTTTCCACGCTACTGGTCCTTGAACTTTTTCCTTTAAAATGGACGACATAAATACTCCTCCTTCAATAATATGGTTAGTTTCTTACTTGACTTCAATCAATTGTCTTAACTCTCTACGCAAAATTTTCCCTGTTGCGTTTTTAGGTAACTCTTTAGAAAATTCCACTTGTCTAGGAAGCTTGTACTTCACCAGCCTATCCTGACAGAATCGGATAATGTCATTCATGGTGACCTGTTCATCATTGACTACGACATAAGCTTTTACATTTTCTCCGTATTCTCCATCGGAAACTCCGATTACGGCCGCCTCTACAACAGCAGGATGTTGATACAGAACTTCCTCTACTTCACGAGGATATACATTGTATCCACCAACAATAATCATGTCCTTCTTGCGATCAACGATGTAGATGTATCCTTCTTCATCCATTGTTGCTAAATCACCAGTGTAAAGCCATCCATCTATTAAGGCAGCTGATGTAGCTTCTGGCATCCCTAAGTATCCATTCATTACATTTGGCCCTTGAACTACTAATTCTCCGACTTCTCCTCTCGGCACTTCTTTTCCGTCCTCATTGACAACTTTGCTTTTGACGCCTGGTATATCTAGACCGATAGATCCTGGCTTACGGGTTCCCTGTAAAGGATTAATAGCAACGAGAGGAGAAGTTTCCGAAAGGCCATACCCTTCCATGATAGAAACGTCATACTTGTTTTCAAATTTTTGTAATAGCTCGACCGGAATCGAGGCACCTCCAGAGATACACACGCGAATGGATAAGAAATCTTCCGCAGTAGATTCAGGCAATTGCAAGATAAAATTGTACATCGTAGGAACTCCAGCAAACACTGTTGCCTTTTTTTCTCGAATGGTACTGATAACATCAAGAGGACTGAATTTAGGTAGAATCAAGACAGTTGCCCCGCAAGCAATTGGCGCATTCAGACAAATAGTCATACAGAAAACATGAAACATTGGTAGAACAGCTACTACACAATCTTTATCATGGAGTTCAATTAATTCTGAAATGGCATCTGCATTCGAAGCCAAGTTAAGATGAGATAACATCGCACCCTTTGGTTTCCCTGTTGTTCCTGATGTGTATAGAATAACTGCAAGGTCTTCTTGATCAATGAAAGGGTTTAGGCAAACATTATTGCTTGTTTCCATCAGATGCTCCCATGTCCACTCCTGATCCTCGGCATCTGTATAAATAACTAGCTTTAAATGTTCCAATTGTCCCTTTAATTCTGACAACTTTGGTTCTACGGATACGTGAGCAATAACTGCTTTAACTTGACTATCGTCTAAAATGTAGTTGATTTCCTCTTTTGTATACAAAGGATTCATCGGAACAACAAATGCACCTAGTCGTAAAATACCGTAGTACGTAATAAGAAATTCAGGACTATTCCCTAATAAAAGAGCTACTCCATCTCCCTTCCCGATTCCTTGGGCAGACAAACCAGCAGCCAATCGATTTACCTGCTGATTTAGTTCTTTATAAGTAACACTTTTATCTCTATAGATATAAGCGATACTGTCTGGGAAATTACTTGCACTTTTTTTCAGATTTTCGTCTAAATGATAACTCATTAAATGATTCCCCCCTTTTCCTCACATGGAAGTGTTCGAATAATAACTATTTCGAATATTCGAAATATTATTACAGTAAGTATACTCATAAATTATAATTAAATAAAATTAAAGATTTTAATTTGTAAGTAAGTATTACTAATATTCGAAAAGAGATGCAGTCATGATGGAGGGGGTTCAGCATTGTACAGACATGTAAATAGATTGAAATTATGTCGACACGCACGGACAAAATGTTGTCACGTTTGCCTTTTATCATTTGTTTGATTTTAAGCTGATACCACGTTTCAAAGATATTGACTTTCAGAAATTGTATTGACATGAAGCGGTGATGAATGAGGAATCCCCTCACTTGCAGCTCGTCTTACGGAAGCACATTAACTGGAATCTGATTCGTCAACAGTATGAGCAAATTATTAAGTTTGCGACTGCTTTGTGATTAGGTACCGCATCAGCGAAAGCGATTTACGAGAGAGCCCTATCTATCAAGCTCTATGTGAGTTGAGGAAAGCAATTAAGACCATTTTTTTATGTGATTATCTACACTTTGAGGAAGTCCGTAGAGAGATTAATGAAGGACTTAACACCGTTGAACATTGGAACTCTGTTAACAACTACATCTTTTACGGAAAGAATAGTGAAATTCTCTAGAAGATCAAGAAGTGTATGGATTGTCACTCCAATTACTACAAAATCTACAATCATGTAAATCCGTATGAAACATTTAAATGAAATGAAAAAAGGCTAGCTTTACTAGCCCACATTATACTCATATATAGCATGGAACCTAATTACTTTTTATGTAAAAAATTCCACTAATACATATTTACAATTTTAGAATGTTCAGTCCCGAATAATTCCATGACTTGATCCTAGCATTACTTCTTTCCCATTTTGATTGCGATATACTGACTTTATTTCTACCTTTTTAAAACCTTCCATTTGTTCAACATTTGTAAGAGTTATTTCGCATGTAATGGTATCTCCAGTAAAAACAGGTCGAATAAATTCACTTACCATTTCTCTTGCGATGTAATTTACATCACCACCAATTTTCGTCCCTATACTTGCAGTTAATAAACCTTGCACCATTAAACGACCTTTTTCATCACGTTCAATATGATGCCTACCTTGGTCACCTGAAAAACTTCCGAACTGCAAAACATCGTCTTCAGTAAAAGTTCTTTCCCATGTAAAAACGTCACCTGTTTTAATAATCATATTTCCCTCCTATAATTTTGAATATTCTGTATTTTTAGTTTAGCACAAAAATGAATGAATGACCACTCACTTTTAATGGTTTCACTAAATTACATACATTAATTTATTAAGAAAAAATCCTGCATGAAACAGGATTTTTAACGTATTTCCGAAAGAAGTTTCCATCTTCAAGCGCGTGATGGGCAAGAGCCCCAGCGGTAAGGTGGGGCTGAATTTCCGTTTGGCATAGCCTAACTAATTTGTGAAAAATACCAATTTCTCGTATGGTGTATACATTCCATATCTGACATCTTCACTTGCTTATAGGATTTAGAAGGATTTTGTATATATTGTCCATGTATATCTTGTACGTACACCATTTTCCCTGTAAATCCTGTCACAAATCCTACTTGTCCAAAAACCTTTACTTTATCACCTAAATGGATTCCATCTATATGTGGTGTATTTTTCTTGTTCCGTTTTGCACTTGTATTCTTTGTTTTCCTTCCTTTTCTTGCGGTTGCTTCATGCAGGGAGCGTTTTTTCTTTCTAAATTGCTTAATTCGAAACTCACCGCTTTGATCATATTCTTGTAGTTGTGTTGGATGAGCAATCGCAATTGCGTCATTTACATGTGTTTTTGATAAACCTAATTCTTTTCGCTTCGGTGTGGTGTAACTGCCGTACGTAATATCACAATCTAAACGATTCATGATTTGTAAACGCAATATATTCATAAAAGCTGTCTCTTTATATTGTTTTGTTTTTTTGAAACTGTGTTTGATTTTCCCTTGATGAAATTTTTGATGGCATTCATCATGCACTGTTACAAGATTATCTGCCATATCTGAACCGCCACTGCATCGTTCAATGATATGATGTGTATGCAAAATACCACCTTTCTTCTTACAAATTTGACAGGTGTAATTGTCTCTTTCAAATACATAATATCTCGTATTCCAAAAGCCAAAGGTATCCCCTTGTTGGTATTCTGTTCCTTGTATGTCGGGATTTTTTAGCTTTTGTGCATCAAATTTTCCTACTTCGACAATCACTTTTTGGGATGGTACAAGTGATTTGAATTTCTTTATCCAATGAATAACATTATCGATTCGACTTTGAATGGAGGGTGGGAGCCAGCCTTCTTTCTTTTTTCGGTTCAGAAAACGTGCTTTTCGGTAGCGGGTTTTACGTTGTCTACGATTTCTACGTAGTGTAGCTCTAAGGATCAGGTTCTCTTTGATGTCTTGGCGTAACGCAATGGTTCCTTTTGCGAGTACTCTTTCTTTTGTTGTAATCGCAACGCCTACATACTTTGCTCCGCTGTCAACACCGATTGTGACAGGTTGTACCGTTTCACCAGTAGCGTATTGGAGCTGAATGGTAAAGGGTGTGTATTCCACAATCTTTGCTTTTTCTTGTTTGAGAAGAAGCCGTGCCTTACGAGGATTGCAAGGCATAAGTGGTTCTCCTCTTAAATTCTTGACAAATACACGCATGTTTTGTCCCTCCTAAGAGTTTGTTTCCCTTCGCCAATGTTTGTAGGTGTTGGCAACTTCTCGCACAAGAAGGCTTGTGGTTGACCGTTCCTTCCCAATCAGAACTGTTACAGATCCACCATAGAGCCAAGAACTAGGGAATCATTCTTGGGTATGCAACCTACGAACGGAATCCGAGGCTAGACAACCAGGGCCTTTTTCAAGCCACCACTTCAAAACGTGTTAGCTTTTAAGTGGTGGGTAGTTGACTCATCTCTTTTACAAACTATTAAATTTTATTCAAAAGCTGCAATATTCTCTTCTACTCTATTTAACCATTCATTTATTAACGAATGGAATATAACATCCTGCTCAATCTGTAAGTTATGTCCCGCTTTATCTAAAACAGCAAAAGTAGCACGAGGAAATTTATCAAGAATCTTCCAAGCATCCTTGTAGCCTGTTACTGAATCCTGTTTTCCTAATAAAAAGAGGCTTGGTTTTTCATACAGGGATAACTGACTATCTACATCAAATGAGAAAGCATATTGCTCCATTATTTTTATTAAAAACGCCTCATCTGCTATTTTAATTCCCGATATAACCTCATCAAGATAACGTTGCCAATTATTTTCGTTAAGCACTACAAAATTCAAACTGAAATACTCACGTTCCTCCGTACTTAACTGAGATAAAAACCTTTCATCTCGGTAAATAACGGTATGCGAAGGAAGCTGTCTCTTGTTTATATCCGGAATAATCATAGGACAAATAAATGCTGCTCCATCTACTTTGTCTTTTCTCTTAGATATAACGCCCCTAGTTATGTATCCCCCATATGATTCACCTGCGATTAAAAAAGATTCATCTGGAATAATCGTATCAATAAATTTTAAAACAAGATCCAATATTCCGTCTGAGTTTTGAATAGATTCATATCCCTTTGTTTGTCCCATTCCTGGTAAATCAATATAAATTCGTTTCCAACCTTCTTTTTGCACAAAAACAGGTTCCATACAACCTAACATTAGTCTATAATCAGGAGAAAAACCATGAAGCATGATAATTGGTTTTCCAGAACCATAAACCTCATAATGAACTTTTACATCCCCTATTAAGCATTCCATTATAATCCACCCCGAATTTTCAGTATTTTCATTGCTATCAATAATATAAATTCCACTCAATTAATCTTATACTTCTTAATTGTTAAATAAAATTTTTATTTCTTTACAACCTGTAAATAGTTTACATAATATTATTATGCGATAAATATTTCTTATTATCTACGTGCTTACATTTTACTTAGCTCTTCTATTCTTTTTCAAATAACTCTATTAACTCTTTAAGTGTTTGCGCCGAAAAATCAAAACGAATGCCTGCTGCTTCACACACTACTTTTACTGATTTGAGTGTTGCATTGAAATTGAATATGATGTCGTTTTAATTGTCTAATAGTCTAGACTGACGTTTTAGCCAATTCTAAAGCTTCTCACTACATTGAATCTCTGCTTGTAGCAGAGATTCAAATTGCGCTTGTAACGATTCCAAATCAATAATAACGAAATATTCAGTATTATTCATTTGAAAGACGCCCTTTCATACAATATTTTTCGCAACAAGTTTCAAATGCTCAGCAGGAATAATTTGTTTGACTGTTTCCTGCAAATCCTCTGCCATCACTTCTTCAATATGCTCCAAGGCTACTTCTAATATACTGCATTCCATTGTTTCAATATTAAGTAGAGAATAATGATTATTTTTCTTTATCACTAAATATCTATGATTCTCTGTCACTAGTAAAGCACCTAACTGAATCCCTAGTATTCTGTTATCTTCAAATTTCATGTACACTCCTCCCATCTATAAATATTTTACAATAAAAGGATATTAAAAGGTGCAAAAAAGGTGCCTAATTTTTTCAGAGAATCTTGCTTTTTTGCTGATACAGTACTTATAACATAAAGGGAAATAGGTAAACAATTAATCGACTACAAACTATTAATTAGCAATGAAAGGACATTTTCTTACATATAAAGGACTGGAAATTTGTCTAATTAAAAAATCAGCAATATCACCATTATAAATTTTCATACCGGGCATATCCGTCAAACTCTCTTTTATTTTGCTAGTAGCAACTCCTTCTACTACAAATGGTAAGCGAACAAATGTCCAATCGAGATTACTTTTTAACAACAAATCTAATTCTTTATACTTATCTTTCATCATATTTGGAAATAGAATTCGAAACATATTTGCTCCAACTTTATTAAAGAAACTTTTATTATCTCCTGGTACATCAACCGATCCACCAGATACCACAATATATCGTTGAATATGTAATTCTTTCATCGTAGTAAGAATATTTTGGGTTGCATCACTAAAAATAAACGACTCTCTTTTCGGTTTACCAAGTGCACTTATTACCGTATGACAACCTTCTAACAAAGTTCGAATTACTTTAATATCTCTCGCATCACCTTTTATAATCTCAATATGTTTATCAAACGCTGTAAATTGTTTTGGATTTCTTGTAAGAACTCGAACTTGATAACCTGCTTCTAAGGCTTTTTCTACAACATATCGTCCTGCTTTACCTGTTCCACCAATTATTGCAATTTTATTTTGCTTTTGCATGAAACACATCAAGCTCCTTTTTATTATAGATGATTTACTATGCTCTCTTTGTAATATGAAGAAAAGAGACATACATTCGTATCTCTCTTCTTGTTACACATTTTTTATTTTGCCAGCTTCACACTGTAGTACCTCATTTCGAGAGGCGCTTACCATTAAGATACTAAATCTTCTCCAATAATTTTTACTTCTGTTTCTAACTCTACGTTAAATTTAGATTTTACCGTTTCTTGCACATATCGGATAAGTTTTACATAATCACTCGCTGTACCTTCGCCTACATTCACCATAAATCCAGCATGCTTAGTAGATACTTGGACATCTCCTATTTGTTTCCCTTGCAACCCGCTATCTTGAATTAACTTACCAGCAAACATACCTGGAGGGCGTTTAAAAACACTGCCACAAGAAGGATATTCTAATGGTTGTTTTGATTCACGCAAAAATGTCAATTCATCCATTTTTTCTTTGATTATTTTGTATTCACCTTCTTGTAAATCAAATGTCGCTTCTAACACAAGATATCCTTTTCTAGAAATGCAACTGTTTCTGTATTCTAAATCTAAATCATTTTTATTTAAATTAAGAATTTCGCCATCTCTAGTTATAACTAATACACTTTCAATAACATGTGATACTTCGCCACCATATGCTCCCGCATTCATATATACTGCTCCGCCAACTGTTCCTGGAATTCCACAAGCAAATTCTAATCCAGTTAGATGATTTTTCAATGCAAATCTAGAAGTATCAATAATGGTTGCCCCGCTTTGAACAATTATCTTATTATCTTTCAATGAGATATCAGTCAATTTAGTTAAATTCAGAACAATCCCTCTAATGCCGCCATCCTTAATAATTATGTTTGAACCATTACCTAAAATAGTGAAATCTATATTATTTTGATTTGCATATTTTATTACGTTTTGTACCTCTTGATACGTAGTAGGTAAAACAAAATAATCCGCATTTCCACCCGTTTTAGTGAAAGTGTATCGTTTTAACGGTTCATCTTTTTTAACTTTATTATCATCTAATATGTTCAATAAATCGTTGTATACTTTATCCATTTTCATAACCTCTTTACTAAAACTTTTTCCTATCCATTATAATATATTTAGTTTCAAAAGAAAGCTAATAACTAATTTTGTTTATTTTTTAATTATTCACTTTTGGTAACTCTAGTGATTAAATAATCCATAATTACATCAACATTTTCAAATATTGCATGAAACCTCTCTCTCTTAACCTTGAATTTTCTCTAACTTTGCAACCCGTATCTTTGCAGGATAAGATTCAAGTATTTCACTACACTCTATTCTAATTTTATCACCCGTTTGTAATTCCTTTTTTATACTTGGATTATTAAATTGCAAAATAGCGTCAGCGGGAATGCTCCATTTTAGCCTTTCTTCTAAATTTTTTCTGTCGTTATCTGTTTTTATATTTTTCTCGTAAATAAAAAACACAGTATCTCCCTGAAGCAAGATATAACCATCTATCCCATTAGAAACTGTATTATTATCTGTTTGTATACTTTTTTTCATTTGCATCTCCATCACCTAAAATGCCTTTTCTAAAAAATTCATTAACAAATAGTTAAGAAAACCTACGCTTTGATTTCTTTAAAAGAATACAATAAAAATGCAACTATATATTCGCACGCTTTCTCACAAGCTAACATTTTAAATACTCTTTGCTCTTCTACTGTTTTATCATTCGCTTGATCTGAAGCAGCTTTTAAGCAAAGAAATGGCCTGCCATTCACATGACAAACGTAAGAAAATGCAGCAACTTCTTGATCCACCACAAGCGCTCCGTAAACTGTCCGAAGCAATTCTCTCGTTTCCGAACTACGAATACGTTGATCACCTGAAATGAAGGTACCATAATGAGAGGTATAAACTAATTGCAACTTTTTCATTTCTTTAATCAAATGTTTCGAAGGGTGAATACACGCTGCTCTGCCCGTATATAAATCAAACGGATCCGCTCCAGTTCCCGCTCCTGTTACATCATGTTGCATAACTTTAGTGGCGACAACAATATCACCGTTTTTCACCTTATTTGATAAGCTTCCACAAATTCCTGTCATAAATAGTCGTTCTGGTTGAAATTCACTAATAAGAAGCTGAACACAACTTGCACATTGGACTTTACCGACTCCGGTTATGACAGAAACGACTTCAATCCCGTTCATATTATGAAAATGAAATTTCCAAGCCGCTCGTTCTTCTTTACGATAACTTGGATAATATTTATGTAAATACGCAAGCTCTGGTTCCCATGCTGCAACGATAGCGATTCGATTCATGGGTATCATTCCTTTCTAGTATTTATGTCAATTCCTAACTGTATTGATGCTCTAAATTCCCAGATTAGAAAGACCCTATTCTCGAATTGGTGACAAAAAAACGAAAATAGAGTCTCTACTATCAACAGTTCGTTAAATTGTTACAACCTTATCAAAATGTGTAGTATCTCCTTCTAGCTGTATATTATAATTTCCATCTTTCATTTCTAAAACAGTTAAACTTGTACCATGTAGAAAAGGAGGGTCCCATAAATTTGTAATAGATTTACCTTTGACATGCGTAAGTAATGCTTTGAGAAACACAGCATGCGTAACAATTAGAATGTTTTCATCTTGATGATTTGAAATAATAGTATGAAATATAGACACGACCCTATGTACGAATTGCTCAAACGTTTCTCCAGCAGCTGGTTCATATTGTGTTGGATTTTCCCAAAAGTTCTTGTATTGTGTAGGGAAAGATTGTTTAATTTCTTCATGTGTTCTCCCTTCCCAGGCACCCATATTAATTTCTCTTAAATCTTCGTGTAATACGAGATTCATATCATTTTGGCCAATAATAAATTTAGCTGTTTCTATCGCTCTATTACTTGTACTCGCATAAACTGTATCAAACTTTATATCTTTTAATGATTTACTTAAAGAAATTGCATTATTTATTCCTTCATTAGTCAACTTAGAATCTTTCCAACCTTGCATTCTATTTTCAACATTCCATTCTGTTTGGCCATGTCTCGTTAAATAAATTTTCATCTTTCAGAACCCCCGCAATTTTCTATCAAAATACAGTATCATTTATTTTTAAGTTAATTAAAGCCATTCAATATATTTTTAAGTAATCCTCTTTTAAATAACACTCTCTACGTTTTCTTTCCCCTGATTGGTTAATAAGTTAGTATGTTTTCGAAACAACTCTTGAGCTACATTACTAAGTATTTTAGAATCGATTTCCCTCCACCTTTCAGGATCAGTCACATAATCCACACTATATATTTCTTTTGACAAATTAGCACAAATTACATAACTTGAATATGGATGTGGATTCTCCCTATTATTATCAGCGTCTGATAAAAACCTTTTCATTAATACCTTATTATTTAAAGGATGGTAAATTAATTCTACTAATTTTGCTCGATATTCTAAATCTACAGGAAGAAGACATGGGAAGTCTTCATAGTCCGCTAAGTGTTGCGCTTCATGAGCAAGATAAGAGTATAAAAAATCCGGCTTATTTAAAACTTTTTCATACCTTTCTTTTACACAATATAAGGCATTTTTTGATGCCCATCCTCCTGCTGCTCTCCCACCAAAGGTAGCGAAATGCAACCAGCTCTGCATAATAAAATCTGACATGAAATATACAACAACCTTTTTAGATTTATTTGGCAGGATAATTTCATACTCAGCCTTCTCTTCTTTCCTCCAAATGTATGGCCCCCTATAGGGTGGAGTAACTCCTCCAAGAAAGTAAAATCCTCTTGCTTTAAACTCTTTAGCTAATATTTCTTCAATAGAATCTAGGTCATTTGTAGTTTCAATTCCTGGTAACAACTCTATAAGGTGTTCCGCTAAGATACTTTCTGCTTCTTCTTTATTTTTTCTATTTGTTAAGACGGATATAAAGTATTCGTAATATACTCTAATAACACTTCTAATCCAAGCATCTTTTGTTTTATATTGAAATACTTGTTTTTCAGCAAAAAAACGGTTGTAGTATTTCTTTTTAAGCTTTCCCAAACCAATATTATTATCAATACTTTGGAGATATTCATAAGCTTTATTAACATTTCCTTGTAAACAATAAGAATATAGTTTTTGTTTCAATGGTAATTGAACTCCTATCTATTCTATTTTTTTGTAAACTCAGAAACTAGGCCTTAAGAAGAAATTAATAATCTCATCTAAAATTGAACTTATATAAAGTGAAACTTCCATCAGTGGGGGTCTTACTGCTCGTTAATGCGGGATAAACTTAGATTAATGACGATGTAGTGCTATCCCAAAGCACACTTTACTCATCTACTAAATATTATAGACATATCATCGGTGCGTCTCTTCCAAATCATATGATCACACCCCTCACCCCAATAATCTTTCAGTAAATAATCAGGCTCTCCAAATTTCTTCTTCCATATCTTTTGTGCATTTGTATATCCACTATCCAAACAAAATTCTTTAATATCCCTATTCAACAGGGTGAGAAACATTGCATTTAAAAGTAATGTTCCGATACCACGCCTTTGATATTCTGGAAGTACAAATACAGTTCCTATCTCATATAACTCTTTCAGTGCTCTATCTGTGCAAATGTTAATCAGTTGACTAGCTGGACCATATTCAATTGTACCGATAACTTTATTACAACTTTTATCAACAGCTATCAAAAAATATCGATTTCTCCCATTGCTATCAAAGTCACATTTCAAGTATTGTTCCTTACTTTCAATTTCCTTTTCTATATCATCAACCAACTCTGATAAACCTTCTTTAGCAAACGTATCTTTAATCGTTGTACTAAAAAATTGATTTAGCTCTTCAATGTCCTCAATTCGTGGTCTCCTTATCTCAACATTACACACCGGAAATCACTCCTAGTTTTCTAAAGTTTTATTTGTAATTGATCTATATTCTTTATTAAACAGTTCAATCCTATTTCAAACTAACTCTTAATTCATCAAACCAGCGAGCACAAGCAATTGTTTCTTCAGGCACTCGTTCATGACTTTCTATGTACCACCAAAATGAAAGGATACAGTGACATAGTCCCCACGCTATGATTCTTTCTTTGTCTAGTTGGAGTTCCTCCACTAATTGTTCTAGCATATGCCGAATATCTAGTTCCCAACTTCCTGTTAACAAGATAGAATTTATAATTTGGTTCATTCAATACGATCTCTTTATAAAAAATGCTTATAGCCATCACATTTTTATTCTACATAATAAAAAATAATCCTTTTCCATTACGTTACGTGAAATTTTATTATGCAACATATTAAATAATCGGTTGATTACACTGCGAATTCTTCTTTCCCAAGTGATCATGCTACAACTGCTTCAGTAATTACTGTAACGATTTGGCTATCTCGTAGAGGAAATAAGTTTATGTGGGTCATTTTTGGAATGTAAATTGTCTTTTCGAGAATTTGGGTTGGTGCACATTATCCTCTAGATGTATTGGCCGGTATAATCCTTGGAGGTATGTATTGCACTACTTGCCCACTATCGCATTATAAAAATGAATCTTATGAAGAAAATAACGAAATATCCCTTATTCTAAAAATAGAAACAGTCAGATTTCCTGGCTGTTTCTATTTTTATCACAAAAAAATTTATCTTCTATCTAAAAAATAAAATGGAGATACATTATTTACACTTTATGTAACTCTGATTCTTTATAATGTTTTTCCACCCTATTTAAAGTAATATCACGCTCTTTATCCCACACCGAGTGCCATTCAAATGTTCCGGGTTCAAAGAATAGAGGAAACCTTTTTCTGAACCAATCTTGCATCGGTAAATTTAGCGCATCTTTTATATCCACCCATACTAATTCTCCTTCAGGTGGATCTTCAAGTAGCTTTCCTTCAAAAGATGTAGCAAGATAATTAAATACCATATATCTTAATTTCATATTCGGCTCACAAAACTCGGATATCCCTTTAAAAATGATGTCTTTTACAATTAAACCTGTTTCTTCACGTACTTCTCGAATTGCTCCGTCTACAATACTTTCAGGAAAGTCGACTTTTCCACCTGGAGCAATGAACCCAGGAAACCCCAAACGATCTGGACGATTCATTAGTAACACTTTGTCCCCATCTTGCACCATACACATCGTTAACATTTTACATTCGAAATTATTCATCCAAAAACTCCCTCTCTTATGTAGATTCGTTGTTAGAAAATGTATTTCGAGATATCCCTTATTATTTTTTTCGTGCTAAATACAACGCAACAAACTGTGGTTTTTCAATTATGCCACCATGCTTTTCGATTACGTTACGAATACTATGAAACAATTTTTCTTTTATATCTTTTTGAAGCAAGCGATGCGCAGATTGTGTATGTAATAGTGCAATATAATGGTCACTTGTATATATATCAGTCCACGTATATGTTTTCACAACTAAATCTTGAAACAAATTATGCTGCATTGTAAGACCTTTTCGTTCTTCAATTAGTTCGTCTGGCGTTGGTAACTTATTAGGGTGTAAATGCGGTGCATATTTTTCATAGCACGCTCCAATCTCTCGAAAAACATCTGTATTAGGTTGTATGTGATATGTCCAAAAGAATGCCATTGTCCCATGATTACGTAACAAACTCGCCACTTTCGGATAGCCAATTTCAGGATTAATAAAATGAAATGCTGTTGCTGAGAATACAAGCGAATATTCATTATGCAGCGGAGTCCATTCTTCAAAAGCGCTTCGATACACTTGAACGTCTTTTTCATATTTGAATTTATCAGCTGTAAATTGAGCTAGTTGCTCTCCAAGCTCAACACAATCAATACATTTATATCCTAGTTGAACAAACCCTTCCGTCCCTTTTCCTGTACCGCAGCCAACTTCAAGAACGGGAGAATCTATTTCAATTTTCGAATAATTAATAATATCAGCAAATAGTTCTCCTGGATATGTCGGCCGTATTTTTTCATATTCGTAGACAATATCATCAAAGGTATATTTTCTTTCTTCTAAATGGTGATTCATCTCTTCGTCCTCCATTACTTTTTTACCTTGAACAATTCATTTTTCCATATAGTCTCATCTGCAATTGTACCAATATTAGAATGAAAATTCGTTATTTTCATCCTCTCATATTATGATAATATTTTCTACAAAGTAGTATATATGATGAAAGTAGCAGCTCACCAGCGGGATATTTATCATCAAATAGAAAAACCTGCCGCATTCGATTCGTGGCAGGTTTTTCTGTTTATTCTTGGTCAGAAACAAATACCCTATGAGACGCAAAGAAATTTGTCAAATCTCTTCCAGTTGATTTCTCCATAATTCGAATAAAATCTTTTGTCGTACTCACACCAAATTTCTTTTCGTTAAAGTAATCTTTCATCGCTTTGTAAAAGACTTCATCGCCAAGTTCAAGACGAAGATCATTAACTGTTCTTGAACCGTAACCATAAATCATACCATAATATGCCCCAATCCCGCCTTCTGCAGCACGTTCAGTAAATGTTGAAACAGGATACGAAAGATGATAGTCTCCGACAGGTTCCGCTTTTAGTTGATCAAGTTCTTTGTTGTAGAGCGCTGCTGCAAAACTAGCAAATGATTCATCAAGCCACGGTTCATCGTTCTCGTTATTTCCTATAATGCCGTAAAACCATTGATGCCCAATTTCATGCGCAGTAACATGTTTGACCCATTCTTGAGAAGGATTACCAGCGATACTTATCATCGTTAATTGTGGATATTCCATTCCGCCAAACCAACCTTCCATGCCAACGATATCTAGTTCTGGCCATGGATACTCTCCAAAGCGGTCACTGTACAACTTGATGCTCTCAACCCCTGCCTCAACCATAGAATCAGCGTATTTTGCCTGTTCATCTGTATAATACACATTAATATTTACATTATTTACTTTCGTTTGTTTTACTTTGTAAGTCGTATCCATTTCTATTGCAAAATCGCGAACTTGTTTAGCTTTATAATGATGCGTTGCTACATTTCCTGAAATACCTGGCTGTCCCACTTCCGTTCCTGTCGTTGCAATGACCTGGGCTTTATCAGTCGTAAGTGTTACATCAAAATCTCCAGTTAAAGAATAAAAAGATTCTCCATATGGAAAATAAGCATCTACATTCCAGCCCTCTTTATCGTAAACTGCCAGAATGGGAAACCAGTTTCCAAGCGAAACAGTGTTTTTATTCCAACCAAAACGATCTTGTTGTTCCGGTACATGAACTACAAAATCCATCGATACAGTAGATTTTTGATTATCGGGAATTTGAACAGATGAAATATGCATTGCAGTACTATCAACAGTAAATTTTGCTGTTTTCCCATTTACTTTTACATTAGAAACAGACATACTTCCGCCATTTTCTTTAAATGTTTCTGCGTTTCCCCACAAGTTAAAATAAAGTTCGTTTAGCTGCGTACGAGTATTGTTCTTAAAAGTGACAGTCATTTCCCCTTGAATAGTATGATTGGTAGAATCATAGTTAACGTTCATTTTATAGTCTGGATTAGCTGGACCAAATATATCTTGTCCGTGCTTGTTCATGAATTGCGACTGAAATGGTGTCTTCAGCTGAACAGGAGATGTAACTGCCGGATTGTATGCTCCTTTTACAGGGTAATCCGTTTCTGCAGCACTTATAGTAAGTCCAGGAGAAAATAATATCCCACCTACAAATGTCGAAGCTGTTACCCATTTTGCAGTCTGTTTTACAAAACTTTTCATAAAAATCCCTCCACTTCCATTTTTCACCACATAAATTCGATATAAATGGTGAAAATCCCTTCAATTTTTATTTAAAATCACTTAAGAAAGTTATCAGGGGAATTTTTAGCACTTTTTCACATTTTTAAAGTGTTTAAGATTCCAAGAAAAAAAGGCGGTCTCTTACTCTCGTAAGAAATCCGCCTTTTTTCTCATTCTATTACTTTCGACATCCTTTTATACTCTTACACTTTCTTTGCCTTTTTCAGCATAACTCATATCACCAACAGATTCGACTTTATATTCTCCATCCTTATAGAGAATTTTAGTTACACTTGCATTTTCTAATCCAAGTTTTGTTTTACTACTATCAAGCATGTCTACTAATGTCATGATCGCAATTCCATGAGATATAACTAAAACGTTACCTCCACCATTTTTGGCAGTCTCTTCACTAATTTTATCAATTTCTTTTTTTATACGAGTTGAAAAGGTTTTCCAATCTTCAGCTTGCTTCGTATGATCTGCTGCTGCAATGAAATTAATAATTTTCTCAATAGATAAATCCATTAGTTCATCTACTGATGTAACTCCAGCAGCATCTCCAATAACTTTCCACATAATTTCATTCTTTTCGCCTTCAAAAATCCCAAAATTCAATTCCCGTAAATCTTTCCTTTGTTCAAGTTTTAACTTGGATTGCCCGCTATATTTTAATACTAAGTTAGCAGTTTCAATTGCGCGGCCACTATCACTACTGTAAGCATCATCAAAATGAATACCTTTTAATCCATTTCCTAAACCTTTAGCTACTTCAACACCCTTCTCTACTAATGGAGAATCTGCCCAACCTTGCACACGCTCACTAGCATTTAACATTGTTTTACCGTGTCTAGTAATATATAACGTAACTATATTATCTTTATTTCTATCTAATTCGTTACTATATTTTTCCATATTATTCATTAATTTCTCCCCTTTAGAATATTATCTATCTGTTTTAATTACTGAATTTAATGGACACAAAAAGGTAAACCTAAGCTGCCAAATCCTCTATTGCTTGAGGAGTTTTATAACTAACTCTACTATGTATTCTCTTACAATTATATCATCCCTCGGTATATTGAAATAGTGCTAGACTTTCTATTGTGTACGATATATTAAAAATATCATAAAATTACTCGATACAAGTGCTATCACACGGACACTTCATCCTTAAAATCCGTTGTAAGGACTTAACTACTATACTCATATGACTATACTAACTCCATACATCTAATCATAGCTATGGCTTTGAACTTAAGTCGGGGTGTTTTGAATAAATTCACGACATTGGTAAAAAAGTTGCGTTGCTCCCTCCCCTTTGGTTATGATTACCAATGGAAGGCATTTATGTCCAAAAGAAGGAGATTACCTGAAGTTGAAAAGTAGCTTGTATTTAAAAACACAAAGAAAAATTTAATTTCTATAAAATTAATTAGAAATTTATTTTTATATCGTATCCTTTCAATATAACTTGAAAGGAGAATCCTATGAGAAAATTATTTAAAGTATTAAAGCATATATTTGTTATATTAATTGCCTTTATCTTACTCGTATCAGTATCTGTTTTTATTTATCATAACTATCAATTAAGCAAAGAAGCTGCATTAATTAAAAATGAAGGAACATTAATTAATTTTAATAACAAAAAAATTAATGTATACAATGAAGGAAACGATGAGGATACATATGTATTTATGTCTGGCTCTGGGATTGCTGCTCCTGTTTATGAATTGAAAGGACTATATAGCAAGTTTTCAAAAGAAAACAAGATTGCTGTAATAGAAAGAGCAGGTTATGGATACAGTGATGTTTTTCACGATGATAGAGATATTGATACAATATTAGAACAAACTAGAGAAGCGCTAATTAAAAGTGGAAATAAACCTCCGTATATATTAGTACCACACTCTTTATCAGGTTTAGAAGCGATTTACTGGGCGCAAAAATACCCAAGTGAAATAAAGGCAATTATTGCTTTAGATATCGGTTTACCTCAGCAGTACGTAACTTATAAAATGAGCCTAGTTGATTCATTAAAAATAAAAGGAATGAATATTTTAACGAAAATTGGTTTTCAGCGACTCGTTCCTTCTGCTACTTATAACCCCAAAGTGATTCAGCAATCTTTTTTAACTGAACATGAAAAAGAAATTTATAAAGCACTATCATATAAACAAGCTTTTAATGATGATATGGAGCAAGAGCTGTTACAGATTTACAATAACGGTAAAAAATCAATTAACCTACCGATACCAAAAGAAACACCTATTTTATTTATTGATGCGATTGCTGATCAATATAAAAACTTGAAATATACAAAACAACAAAACAAAGATTATGAGGAGTTTGCGGATCGACTATTAATAGCAGATGTAAAAATAATTGAAGGCACGCACAGCATTTATTTATACGCTCCTGATGAGATTTATAATCTTGCCATGGATTTTATCCATAACGAAATAGAAAAAAATTAATAAGTTGTTATTTAAAAATGGAAGGTCTACGTGATGAAAGGATATAACATTTTAATTGTTGAAGATGATTTGATGATTGGTGATTTATTGCAAAAAATTTTGCAACGCGAAGGGTACAATGTATGTTGGAAGAAAGAAGGAAAAAATATTATTGATATTATCCATGAGATAGATTTAGTCATAATGGATATTATGTTGCCAGGTGAAGATGGCTATCAAATTACAAGGAAAGTAAAAAAACTAGGATTAAATATTCCAGTTATTTTTCTATCCGCTCGAAATGATATGGATAGCAAACTCCAAGGCTTGACAATCGGTGAGGATTATATGATAAAGCCTTTTGATCCTAGAGAACTGTTACTAAGAATGCAGAAAATGCTAGATAATCAATATGGTACTTTTACGCAAATTAAACATTTATATATTGATGCAGAACATAAAAAGGTTTTCGATAATAGCTTACATAATGAAGTTGTTTTTACTGCGATTGAGCGTAAAATATTCTTCTATTTATACGAAAATAGGGATAGAATTTTAACGAAAGAACATTTCTTTGACTATTTATGGCAACTTGAAGACAGAAATCCAAATATCATGAATGTACACATAAAAAAAATTAGAACAAAAATCAATGATAAAATGGGTGAGATTATTGAAAATATATATGGAGAAGGGTATAGATTGAATACCTATATGAAGAAATGAAATTGAAGAAGAAATACCGGTTATTGTTATTTTCCGCTGTTATAAGCGTACCGTTTTTATTACTATTGATTAGTATCCTTATGTCAGTAATTTATGATAAGGCCTTTAAAATGAAAAATAATGGCATTCCTTTTCATGAATCTTTTGCATATCCTACAATGCTAGTCGTATTTTTTTTATCACTTTTGTTATTAGCCTTTTTATTTTCGAAATCGATTAACTCACTATTAAATAAAATAAATATATTGAATAAAACTATTCGAAATTTAGCTAGTGATAAAAAGATCCCAAATAAATTAGACGTTAAAAGCGATGATGAAATAGGAGAACTAATTAGGTCAGTAAATTTATTAATTGAAAGAACTACATATCGAGAATTAGAACTTAAGCAGCAAGAGGAAATGAAAAAAGAACTTTTAAATAAATTAAGACATGATATTAATACACCTTTAACAGCTGTGAGATTACAATTATTTTACTTAGAAGGTCAATATAATGATCAAGCACCCATACTAGAATCTTTATATCAACAAATACAATATATTGCTGAATTAACCAATGAATTTAATTTACAATCCACTGATACGTTAGAGAATTCTTATATTTTAAATGATGAAGTGAATATACATGATTTATTAGAAATCATGGTTAAAAAGTGGGATTATTTGTATAATATTCATGATATTGAATTAATATATAATCCACTAAATAAAGATTTGATATGGACTAGTAATGCTTTGTGGTTTCAAAGGTTATTTGATAACATTTTCCAAAATACGTTAAAACATTCAAAAGCTAAAAAACTTGAAGTAACCATTGAAAATAGTGTTGTTTCTATTAAGGATAATGGAATTGGTTTCGATATTAATAGCAAAAATGCGGGGCTAGGATTAAAAATAATTGAGGATATATCTAGAATGCTCGATTTAAAATATACTTTACAATCAAATAAAAATGGGACTATATTTTCTTTTACAAAAATCGAAAAAAATATATAATGTAAAGCACACTTTTCATTACTATTTTGTGACACAATATAGTCTGAGTTTGAATATCCCCCAATTGAAATGAATGAGGAAATGGTTGGATTAAATCAATTTTAAAAATCTATTGTGATCAAACTTTTTTATAAAAACCAAAATTAAATCTTCCTGATAATTCAATTTAGTTGATTTACCAAGTCTACTCTTCTTCAAAATATATACAAAATAGGTTCTGCACCCCTAATTAATACTTGTAACAATAAAAAGAGCGAAATCCTGCATTATCAATACAGGATTTCGCTCTTTTTATTAACAATCAGACTTTATTCTAAAGCTACAGCTATCGAGATTTTTCTGACAACTGTTTTTATCAAGAAAACATGTAAGCAATTAATGCTCAGTTAAGCTAGATACAGGAACCTCTTGTTCATTATTTGGTTGGTTGAGAGGATAAATTCTAGCTGTTTCATTATTTTCGTCTACATTTTGAATGTAGATTTGCTCTCCGTTATAGGTTACATTAGCCATAACTGGTGAAGCTGCAATTTCTTGTGCACGTTGTTTGTTCATGATCATAACCTCCTTTTTCTTTTAACAATTATAATATTGACTTCAACTCCCTCAAATATTCTTGTTATTTCATAATTAAGTAAACAAGGAAATAATTTTAAAAGTAGAGTTGTTCAACTAACGGGAAAGATTGTTAAAAAATAGAGGTACATGTAACACATTACAGAACTTTTTTCTTTAATATTCTATATATAATCAATTTTTCTATTTTTTTATATAATACATTATTTGTAAGCGTCAAATATTCCCCACCTACTATTTGTAAATAACCCATGAGATAATCTCCTTACATACTATATGTGGAGGTTTTTTTATAAAAAGACACCGATTAAAGAAAGAATGGGAAACAGCTCTATCTGGTAACGGTCCTGCTTCAATTGATGTTCATACTCCTTTATGGTTATGGAGCCGGGCAGGGTTTCCTGATGTAGCTTCGAAATAAAGTTTAATCAAAAATCCCAGATAACCCTACATTCTACTGCAAACAAAAAAATACATTTTGAAAAAAGATTGATCAAAATGGATTCCACTTTTAAGGTTAATTATTTTGCTTTTATAAAGTATATGTAAAAACACTTTTAAAAACAGCAAGGGATCAGGTACCACCTTACGTGAGATTGAACTACCTTATCGACATGAAGAATTAGAAGTGATGTTAACAAGTAGTTACAATAATCATACACCTTCAAGCAATTAAATTAGATACATCACAAAATACATTTTATGATTCACACAGTCTCACCATTTTCAAACTTACAAAACAAATATATTAAATTCAAAAATGCGTTGTTCTTTCTGTAGACATATTAGGAAAGGATAGCGCCTTTTTGTATAATTTTTTCTTTTAAAAACTTCAACTGCCTTTCAACTTCCAAACTTAGCTTTCTCCACTTATATTGGTGCAGAATATTTTATTTTTCATGCAGATATAAAGAGTCACTTCACAATTATTTTTGATTTTCCAGTTCACACTTCAAAAAATTAACATAACTTAGTAATGAATGATTCATTTACTCATTAGTTAAACCATTTATCCCGTATGAACGGGCAGTAAAAGCCGAATTTGATCAACTAATAATCAGTGTGGAATGAAAAAATACTGATTAAAATTTCACTTTATGAATGGAGGATTACGATTATGACTAATACCAAGTATGCACTTACAGAGGGGAAAACAGAGCGAGCTATTATCATTGGAGGCGGTATTGGAGGATTACTAACTGCAAAAGTACTTTCTGCTTATTATAAAGAGGTGCTTATAGTTGATAAAGATGATTTTCCAGAAAAACCAGACAACCGATCTGGCACTCCACAAGCTTTTCATCCACATCGTTTTACCCAGCGTGGTAAGTTAATTACAGAACGACTCTTTCCAGGCTATGAAAATGATTTAGTAGCACAAGGGGCGCCTTCAGTGCTGAATAAAATAGTCCACAACATGAATCAATATGGCACTATAGAAATGCAATACCCACGAAATGATATCAAGTTTAGTAGAGCATTGCTTGAGTGGGCCCTTCGTAAACGTGTACAAAAAATTCCTAATGTTAGTTTTCTAACAAATCATAATGTAATTGGCTTGTTAATGACGATAGATCAGACAACTGTTACAGGAATTCAAGTCCGGGAACGTGGAAAATCCGAGCAAGTACGAATACTGAATGCTGATTTGATATTTGATATCAGTGGTCGTTCCTCTAGGTTAGTAAATTGGCTTCAAAATTACGGCTATGATGTACCAGATTCAGAACGTTTGAAAGTCTCTCTTGGATATAGTACCCGCCGTTATAAGGTTCCTTCCCATCTATCACATCTCATAAAAAAATGGGATACAATTAACATTGCAGGGCAGCCCGCTAACGAAACTTTTACAGGAGTATTTTCCTTTATTGAAAATAATGTAGCTGAGGTATTACTTTATCGTCCAGGTGGACATTATCCTCCTAAAAATGCCGAAGACTTTGAACAGGCTATTACTCAGCTCCCAAGTCCGATAATCGACGAAATCTTGCAAGGGTTTGAACCAATATCCTCTCCTCGAAGTTATCGCGTTCCAGAATTGTTTCGTCATCACTTTGAACAAATGCACCGATGGCCAGCTGGATTATTAGTTTTGGGAGACGCATTCTGTATTTACGACCCAATTTTTGGTCAGGGAATGACCGTTGCTGCAATTGAAGTAGAAGTACTCGAATCCTGTTTGCAAGAACAACAAAATAATCCTACTCCCCATTTTGAACAAAGAGTTCTCAAAAAAATACAAGATGTAATCGAGCCAGCTTGGTGGCTCAATTGTGCTACTGATTTGCAGTGGAAAGGTGTCGAATATGTAAGTTCACAACAATTGAAAGGAATTTCTTTTGGCCAAAAATATATGGATTTATATCTTAAATATGCAACAACCGAGCGCAATTTCGAACTATATGGACTGTATTGGGCAGTAAATTCATTGGCGATCTCCCCACATACTATCTTTAATCCCAAAATGGTACAGACCATTCTTACTTCATCTAATGAAGGGCATCACTTCCTCCATGAGCTTTTACTAACCTATGGTCAACCATTAGAAGACGTATTAGATCAAATTGTGCCTACCTTCTCTCAGACAGCTTTCAAGTCAGTAAATCAGTAATTATTTTGAGTGGAGGTCTTTTCTCGAAAATACATCAGCGCTTGAAAAATAAATCACAATTGTTTCTTCAGTCATTAGAAAATACTACTGCGGGGAGGAAAAATCCTATTGTCACCTTTAAATGAAGATCAGTTACAACAGATTCGTAATGAGCGAAAGGAACAAATTATGGAATCTGCCCTTAAAGTCTTCGCACGCCGGGGCATCAACGGAACGAAAATGAGTATGATTGCTACTGAAGCAAATATCAGCCCAGGTCTTCTCTATCGCTATTTTAAATCAAAGGATGAACTTTTCACTACACTCGTTCAACGGGCAATGAAAGAATCAATTGATGGCCTATGCTTCTATCATCTACCAGGATCACCAATGGATAAAATAAGAGCTTTAACTCAGCATATACTCGATGAAGAAAATCAACTTGGTTTCATGCTAATTCATCAGGCTCGCACATCAGATGAAGTACCCGAAGAAGCTAAAGTGCTACTCAAGCAATATTCTATGGAAGTTTATGTCGATAAATTGGAGCCATTATTCATAGAGGGGCAAAAATTAGGCGTATTTGCTAAGGGGAATCCTCGGAATCTAATTTCCTGCTACTTTACTGTCCTTTCTGGACTTATGACGCTAAATATTCATGGTGATAAGGATTACCCAATGCCAGAAATCAAACTATTATTACGGATTATATCGAGTTCTTAACAGATATAAATATAGTATCTATGTAAACGTCAAGTAACTCTAAAATCAACCTTTATTGTATATTTTGGAGTTACTTGGCGTTTACCATTATTTCCCGTTCCTACTTTAATCTAATTTAATACTCATAAACACAAATTAAAAAGCAAACTCCTATATTAAAGAGTTTGCTTTTTAAAAATTATAGTTGTTGTTGAGACTGTAATCTTTGAATATACGTCACAACCTCAGGATTCACTAGTGAAGATAAATCTCCAAGTTCTTTTCCTAAATACGCTGCTTTAATAACGCGGCGCATCACTTTCGAGTTACGTGTTTTCGGTAAATCTTCAACAACATGAATATCTTTTGGACACAGTGCTTTTCCAATGTGAGAGTTTACTAGACTCATTAACTCTTTTTTCAATTCTGGTGTAAATAAAGTGCCCTCGCGTAACACAACAAAGCAATGACACACTTCACCTTTCACTTCATCAGGAACTCCAATTGCACCAGCTTCTATGACATCATTATGTTTTATAAGTATGGATTCATACTCCGCAGGTCCAATACGTTTTCCTGCAATATTTAACGTATCGTCAGAACGACCTGTAATGATGTATTGTTCTCCATCATATAATACCCAGTCACCATGCACCCATTTGTTTTCAAAACGAGACCAATATGTGCTCACATAACGATCATCTTCTTCCCAGAAACTTTTCGTCATACCAACCCAAGGCTTTTCTAAACATAATTCTCCGACCTCATTTTGAACTGGTGCACCCGTTTCATCCAATACAACAGCGGCCATTCCTGGTAATGCTGCATTAAAACTAATTGGTGCAATCGGTTTAATAAGGACGTTTCCAAAAATACCACCAGAAATTTCAGTACCACCAGAATAGTTACAAATTGGTACTTTCCCTTTGCAAACTGTTTCAAAGAGCCACATCCAAGGGTCTGGATTCCACGGTTCACCTGTTGAACCGATTGCTTCTAAACTTTGCAGTGAATGTTTGTTTGCCCATTCATCACCTTTTGCCATTAATGAACGAATTAATGTTGGTGAAATACCAAGATGTGTTACTTTATAACGATCAACCATTTCCCATAGACGATCTGGTTCTGGATAATCAGGTACACCTTCATACATAACCATTGTTGCTCCGTTAATAAGAGAACCAAATAGTAGGAACGGACCCATCATCCAGCCCATATCAGTAATCCACAGCATTCGGTCACCTTGTTTTACGTTCATACCAAAACTAGCATCAAATGCTGCTTTTAACGGGAATCCTGCATGCGTGTGCACTGTTCCTTTTGGTTTACCTGTTGTACCAGATGTATAAATAAGCATAAGCGGGTCGTCATTTTTCATCTCTTCTGCATGAGTAAATGGTTTCTCTTTTTCAAGAGCGCTCCATAAAATATCATAATCATGCGGTGTAAATTCGTTCCCCGCATGACGGACAATTACCACTTTTTCAACACTTGGGCAATGCTGACATGCTTTATCCACTTCATCTTTTAAAGAAACTGTTTTACCACGGCGTGCAAATCCATCTGCCGTAATAATCATTTTCGACCCTGCTGCTTGCACACGTGTCATAACTGCATCTGAAGCAAACCCTGAGAAAATAGGAGAAATGATCGCACCAATTTTCATCACAGCTAACATTGCAACCACTGTCTCTGGTATCATTGGCATGTAAATTGTTACACGATCTCCTTTTTCAATTCCTAAATGCTTAAGACCATTTGCAACGCGGCTTACCCAATGATCTAGCTCTTCATATGTAAACGATTTTGATGTTCCATTTTCTCCTTCCCAAATGAGAGCCTTTTGTGCTTTTGTATCATCTTCTGCAATCCAGCGAGACAGTGCAGATTCTACAACATTGCAAGTACCATCTACATACCACTGCGCAAACGGAATACCGTTTGCCAAATCTAACACTTCTGTATATGGACTCATCCATTGATAACCTACAGCACGCTCTGCTTCTCCCCAAAACCATGCTGTATCTTCAATAGACTTTTGATAAAATGTTTCATAATCATCATAGCCTAGTGATTGCATCCATTGATATAAGCGTGTTTTTGCTTTATATTCTTCTGTTGGAAACCAAACTGCTTGTTTCACTATTCTTCCCCCCTTATTTTTTGAAAAAGAACACCCTTCAACAGGGCATTCTCACTAATATATAAATCCATTTTGATTTTTCAACATATAACTCACTGCTACGCAGAACAAAAGTGATCTGAGCTCGTTGCCTCTCTTTGTTTTCGTATGATATGTGGCAGGAAAGGAAGTTGATCGCTTCTAAGCAAGGCCGGATGTTCTCGCCCACCTAAAAAGAAAAGAGTTTTATATCGTTTTTTCAATTTGTATTTATATAAAAGTTTCACTTTATACCGGATAAACTGGATGTTTTCGATCTGTAAATACTTGATATTTGCTCATATACATTTCAAAACGTTTCTTTAATTCTTCACGTAATTGGTTCGGATGGACAACACCATCAATTACCATTTCTGATGCAAGACGATAAATATCAATATCTTGCTTGTACTCTTCACGTTTTTGAGCGATAAAGCTTGGACGCTCTTCTTCTGGAAGTGCTGCAATTTTATTTGCATACACTGCGTTTACCGCTGCTTCTGGTCCCATTACTGCAATTGAAGCTGTAGGAAGTGCAAGGCAGCAATCAGGTTCAAATGCAGGGCCTGCCATCGCATATAAACCAGCACCGTATGCTTTTCGTACAACGATAGAAATTTTCGGTACAGTTGCTTCACTCATAGCAGAAATCATTTTTGCACCGTGACGGATAATACCAGCACGCTCTACTTTTGTACCAATCATAAAGCCTGGTACATCAGCTAAGAATAAAAGTGGAATGTGGTACGCATCGCATAATGTAATAAATTTTGCTGCTTTATCAGCGGAATCGTGGAATAATACGCCGCCTTTCATACGAGGCTGGTTCGCAATAATTCCAACTGGCATACCGTTAATACGTGCAAATCCAGTAATAAGTTCTTGTGCAAATAATTTTTTCACTTCGAAGAAAGAGTCTTCATCAATAATACGTTTAATTAAATCAAGCATATTAAAAGGTGCATTTTGATTTTCCGGGATAATTTGTTCTAATGTTTTTTCAAATTCTTTCGGTTCTTGAGGTTCTGTCATTGGAGCTTTTTCTAAGTAGTTACTTGGAAAGTAAGAAATATATTGACGTGCTTTTGAAATTGCATCTTCTTCTGTTTTGCAAAGTACATCTCCGCAACCAGATACAGAGCAATGCATACGTGCTCCGCCCATTTCTTCTAATGTTACTTTTTCACCGATTACCATCTCAGCCATACGAGGTGAACCAAGATACATGGATGCATTTCCTTCAACCATCATAACAACGTCACAGAAAGCAGGAATATATGCACCGCCAGCAGCCGATGGACCAAATAGTAAACAAATTTGCGGTACTTTTCCGGATAATTTTACTTGGTTATAGAAAATGCGCCCTGCGCCGCGTCTTCCTGGGAACATTTCAACTTGGTCAGTAATACGTGCACCAGCGGAGTCAACAAGATAAAAGAGCGGTACACGTAATTTTTCAGCTGTTTCTTGAATACGTAAAATCTTTTCTACTGTACGAGATCCCCATGATCCTGCTTTTACGGTAGAATCGTTTGCCATTACACAAACAGTACGCCCATTTACTTTACCAGTTGCGGTAACAACTCCATCAGCAGGTAAGCCTTCTTGTTCGCAGTTTGCAAATAACGCATCTTCTACATACTCACCGTTATCAAACAAAAGCGCCAAACGATCACGAACAAACAGTTTCCCTTTTGCTGTATTTTGCTCATGATATTTCGGTGCGCCGCCTTGCTTTATCGTTTCTATGCGTTCTTCTAATGTACGAGATTGTTGTTTTTGATCTAGCATGTTCATTCCCCCTTATAAATCGGCTTCCGTTTTTCACGAAATGCTTGTAATCCTTCTAAGCGATCTTGCGTATGAATCACTCCTTCATACGCTTGCTTTTCCATTTGTAAACCAGTCTTTAAATCTACTTGCATACCATTTGTAATCGCTTCTTTCGCAAGGCGAACAGCAATTGGGCCATTCTCTGCAATTTGCTTTGCAATTTCAATTGCTTTTTCTTCTAGTTCATCAGCAGGAACAACATATTCTACAAGTCCATATTCCTTTGCTTCTTCAGCTGAAATACGTCTTGCTGTATAAATTAATTCTTTTGCACGTCCAATTCCAATTAAACGCGGAAGACGCTGCGTACCACCGGCTCCTGGAATAATCGCAAGCGATGTTTCTGTTAAACCAAGACTTGCTGTGTCAGAAGCAATGCGAATATCACAAGCAAGACTTAATTCTGTACCGCCACCAAGCGCAATTCCATTTAGAACTGCAATAACAGGTTGTGATAATTGTTCTACCATATCCATTGTAGAGCGAATCATCCCAACTGCATGGCGCACTTGTTCTTCGTTCATATTCGCGCGTTCTTTTAAATCTGCACCTGCACAAAATGCTTTTGCACCTGCACCCGTAATCATTACGACACGGACATCATTTTTTTCGTTAATACGACTAAGTGTCTCTTGTAATTCTTCTAAAAGAGCAAGTGATAAAGCATTTGCTTGTCGTTCACGATTTAACATCACTTTCACAATATGAGGAGTTACGAATTCAACTGAAATATTTTGCAGCTGTAACATGGGATCACCTACTCACTGTTTTATGTTGCAAGGCACGGTATACATGGCTTGGAATCTGCATATCGAGCTTGCTTTGAATAAATTTCGTTGCCTGTAATAACTTTTCTTCATTTACATTTGTCTGCACGCCCATTTTATGAAGCATATGAACTAAATCATTTGTTGCGACGTTTCCAGACGCACCTGGTGCATACGGGCATCCGCCAAGACCACCGCACGAACTATCAAATGTTGTAACACCGCATTCTAATGACTTTACAACATTGGCAAGTGCCATGCCGTACGTGTTATGAAAGTGCATCGCAAATTTAGAAGAATCATATTTTTTGAGTAAATGCTCTAGCACACGTTCTACTTGTGCCGGATTTGCTACCCCAATCGTATCTCCAAGCGATACTTCATAAATACCGTACGAAAACAATTTGTCACAAAGTTCATCAACGGCTTGAACGCTTATTTCGCCCTCATACGGACAACCAAACACAGTAGATACGTAACCACGTACCGTTTTCCCAGCAAATAGTGATTGTTTCGTTATATCCTCAATAACAGAAAGTGCTTCATCAATTGATTTATTAATATTTTTCTTATTATGCGTTTCACTAGCAGATAAAAAGACGTTCACCTCATCTACATCTTGCAAAAGCGCCCGTTCCAAACCATTTTGATTTGGAACGAGAGCTGCATATGTAACATGTGGTTTCCGCTCAAGCATTGTAAACACATCTTGTGCATCTGCTAAAGCAGGAATCCATTTAGGGTGAACGAAAGATGAAACTTCAATATAAGAAAGACCTGCGTCTGCTAACATATGAATCCATTTCACTTTATCTTTTGAGCCAACAATTTTCTTTTCATTTTGCAAACCATCACGCGGTCCAACTTCTTTAATAGAAGCAAAAGAAGGTAGTTTCAATCGATTACACCCCGTTTCTAATTATTCAATTTCTACTAATACATCTCCCTCATTAACAAAATCGCCCTCTTGCACAAGAATCTTCATAACTGTGCCAGATTCTTCTACAGCGATCGGAATTTCCATTTTCATAGATTCTAAAATGACGACGTCTTGATCTTCCTCTACTGTATCTCCTACACCTACCACAATTTTCCAAACATTTCCTGCCATCGATGCATACACTTTTGTCATCATTATTTCCTCCTTTAAATTTCGTAACCTTTATTTTTTCACAAGCTGTTTCGTGACAAAGCTTGTTGTGTAAATACCACTTTGGAATACTTCATCTTCTAACACTTGCAGAAGCATCGGCGTATTGGTTTTAATACCTTCCACTTGCAATTCTTCTAATGCCACTTGCAATTTTTGAATTGCATCTGCACGCGTTTCTCCATGTGCAATGATTTTTGCAATCATTGGATCATAAAACGGTGTAATTGTTACACCATCTTCTAAGAAATGATCGACGCGAACTGATGTTGGAAGAGAAAGAGACTTGATCTTCCCTGGTGATGGGAAAAATGTTTTTGGATCTTCCGCATAAATACGAGCTTCAATGGCATGACCACTGCGTTTTACTTCGTCCTGCGTAAACGAAAGTGTTTCGCCTGATGCGATGCGCAGTTGTTGCTCTACTAAATCAAGACCTGTAATTTCTTCTGTTACTGGATGCTCTACTTGTAATCTCGTATTCATTTCTAAGAAATAGAAGTTTTTCTCATCATCAACGAGAAATTCAATTGTCCCTGCATTCGCATAACCAAGTGCTTTCGCAGCTTTTACTGCAACTTCTCCCATCGCCTTGCGTGTTTCTTCATCTAAAAATGGTGATGGCGCTTCTTCAATTACTTTTTGATTGCGGCGCTGCACAGAGCATTCACGTTCCCACAAATACACTGTATTCCCTTGTTTATCAGCAAGCACTTGAATCTCAATATGATGCGCATTTGTAATCAATCGTTCCATATACATTTCTCCGTTTCCGAAGAAATTTTTTGCACGAGTTTGATTACTTTCAAACGCTTGAGTGAGCGCTTGTTCAGTTTCAATCACTTGCATACCAATGCCTCCGCCGCCAGCAGATGCTTTTAACATAAGTGGATAACCAATTTGACTTGCAATTTCTTTCGCTTCTTCTACTGTTGGAATGCTAGTTGAAATACCAGGTACAATTGGAACTTCAGCTTCTAGCATTGCTTTTCGGGACTCAATTTTGCTTCCCATCTTCGCAATAACATCTTTAGAAGGACCAATGAAGACAATTCCTTCTTCTTCGCAGCGCGCTGCAAATGTTGGATTTTCTGACAACAATCCATAACCTGGATGAATTGCTTCTACATTTGTTTCTTTTGCAATTTCAATAATCTTTTCAAGATTTAAATAACTTTCTTGTACGCGTGGACCACCAACAAGATATGCTTCATTTGCCATTTTCACATGAAGTGCAAACTCATCAGCTTCTGAATAAATCGCAACTGTACGAATCCCAAGTTTTTGACACGTCTTTATAATACGAACAGCAATTTCACCGCGGTTCGCAATTAATATTTTTCGAAACATAGTGAACCCTCCTATTAACGACATCCTAAATGTCTTGAAATAACGAGACGCTGAATTTCAGAAGTACCTTCACCAATTTCTAATAACTTTGCATCACGAATATGACGCTCTACTTCATACTCACGCATATATCCGTAACCACCATGAATTTGAACCGCTTGATTTGATACACGGCTTGCTGTTTCAGAGGCAAAAAGTTTTGCCATCGCAGCTTCTTTCCCAAATGGCTTATCATTGTCTTTTAACCAAGCAGCTTTATGTACCATATTGCGTGCTAATTCAATTTCTGTTGCCATATCTGCCAATTTAAATTGAATTGCTTGGAAGTTTGATAGAGAACGACCAAATTGTTTACGCTCCTTTGCGTATTGCAATGCACGCTCAAATGCAGATTGAGCAATCCCTACTGCTAATGAAGCAATGGAAATGCGGCCACCATCTAACGTATATAAAAATTGTTTAAATCCTTTATTTACATCCCCAAGGATATTTTCCTTTGGTACACGAACGCCATCTAAAACAATCTCACATGTATTCGAAGCACGAACACCCATTTTGTCGTACGGACTAGAAATTGTTAATCCTTCGCTATTTGTCGGTACGATAAAAGCAGAAATTCGCTTCTTACCACTTTCCTCAACACCATTGATAGCGGTTACAATAATCGTATTCGCATACTCAGCATTTGTAATCCAGCACTTCTCGCCGCTAATTACATACTCATCGCCATCTAATACCGCTTTCGTTTGTGTTCCACCAGCATCAGATCCAGCATTTGGCTCTGTTAATCCAAATGCACCAAGTGTCTTACCAGATGCCATTGGAACTAAATATTTTTGTTTTTGTTCTTCTGTACCAAAATAATAGATAGGAGAAGCGCCCAGTGAGATTGTTGCAGCATAACTTAATCCTGTACCACCACAAGCGCGGCCAATTTCTTCAACTGCTAATGCATACGATAACGTATCGCCGCCAGAACCACCGTATTCTTCAGGGAATGGGATTCCTAACAAACCAAGTTCGCCCATCTTTTGAAACGTTTCATATGGGAATTCTGCCGTTTTGTCGTAATACACCGCTTTTGGAGCGATTTCCTTTTCAGCAAAGTCGCGCACCATTTCTTTGATCATTTGTTTTTCTCTAGTAAGAGTAAATTCCATTTGTCACACCCCTTATCGAATTCGTTATTTCGACAGCGTGCGCGTATATAGTACAAATCTTGCCTCGAAAAAAGAACGAACAGTAGTGAGATAATTGCTATAATTCTGTCATAATTCAATTGTAAAACAGAATCTGTACTAATGCACGAAAAAATTCCTACATTGTTCTACAACAACATAGGAATTAAAAGGTCGAATTATGTAGTTTTTTGTTTAATAATCTCTTCCTTTTCCAGAATCTGTGATTTCCACTAAAACTTCTGGATACGGTTCAAAATATGTTTGTCTCAGTAAATATGTTTCCTCAAACCGAAGTGCCCACGATTTTAAAATAGTGAGAATACTGCTTAATGGTATTTTCTTTTCTGCATACTTACTAAGTAAAGAAAGAAAATGATCTTTCTCTTCTTTCTTCAATTTATTTTTAAAATAGCCAAAAATATGCTGACATACGTTTATATTTGATGTATACCGCGGTGTACGTTTTAACAACTCATACAATGTTTTTTCATAGCTTGCAAATACTTCATCAATCGGACATTTTTCCTGATTAGCAATGATACGCCCTAATTCTTTTTGCTTCGTCTGATTGTACGCCATAAATAAGTATTTATAATCAGATTGAAATTCAACTAAAGCCTTCATGTTTTTCTTTTTCTTTAACGTTTTAAAATGAGCAATCGTAAATAACTGCGTAAAGAAATGTTCACGTATGATAAAATTCGACAATCTTCCTTCTTCCTCAATTGCTAAATGTGAAAAGGTAGCTAATACTGCACTACCAAATAAACCCGCACCCTTTCCTTTTGTTGGTGCTTTTCCTACCCCAGCATATATTTTCACATCACGAGTTCCGCAACTTGGAGACCTATTTTTCAAAATAAAACCATCTATATCCGGTAGAGAAGATAAAAATACATCTGAAAACTGCTGCATTTTCTCCGTTAAATCATCTCCTGTTGATGGCTGCACTAATTTTTGTATCCCATCTTGTTCAACAATACGAATCGTTTCTCTTGGAATGCTAAGTCCAATCTCCACTTCTGGACAAATTGGAATGAATTCTACAAACGGCTGTAAATTACGCACTGTTGCATCAGAAATCTTGTCACCATTATAACGGCATGCTTCAAATTCTAAACATTTACTTACGACAACTGTTGGTTTTACAAATTGCCTCATATTATTACCTCCGAGGTGTTAGCCCGTATAAAATGAATTGAACTGTAGACTCGATCTCAGCATCATCATCCCATTTTTCTTCTGGTAGTAATAAAAAACGGGTTAAAATTAAACCAATAACAGGTGATAATGTAAACCGTAATACTGCCGGCTTGGGAAGTTCAATAATTTGTCCCTGCTTCTGAAAATGATCAACGATTTTTTCAAAGCGAGAGTAAATTTCTTTTGCTAGTAATTGTTGAATTTCATCTTTTAATTCAGGATGAAATGGTACTTCCTGAATTAAAATTTTCAGCATCGGAAAGTGTTTTCTTGCAAATTCAAAGCGATTGCGAATGACAGCACGTAAAAAATTTTCATATGAATCATACGTATTTTCAAATATTTCTTTTGCAAAAGTTTGCACAAAAAACGGTGCGGCAAATTTCGTTAAAGTTGGCATCACAACGGCAAACAACAAATCTTTTTTCGTTTTATAGTAACGGAAGATCGTTCCTTCCGCTACACCCGCACGCTTAGCAATTTCACTCGTTGACGTTGCCGAATACCCTTTTTCACTAAACATGTCCACTGCTGCTTCTAAAATGCGCATTTGCCGTTCATTGCGCTTATCCGTCCCTGTGGCAGCAATTAATTCTTCTAACCAATCCTCTTTCATGATAAACTCCTTTTATTTCCATTATATTCTTCTATGCTTCTTCAAAGCAAATACGTTACCTACTGCAAACACAATCGCAAATAATAATAAAACTCCAAGATCAACAGCAATTTCACTAAATCCTTGATTTCGAATCATAACTTGCCGCATCGCATCTGCACCGTATGTTAAAGGAAATAACTTTCCTAATAGTTGTAACCACTTATTCATAGACTCAATCGGAAATAAACCCGAAAAGAAAATTTGTGGTACGATGACCAATGGAATAAATTGAATCATTTGAAATTCATTGTTTGCATACGCTGATAAAAATGTTCCAAGTGTTAGTGCTGTTAATGAAAGCATACATGTAATAAGTAACGTGAGCCAAGGTGAACCTGCAACATATAAATCAAGAACATACACAGAAAAACTAACAATCAGTACGGATTGTAAAAATGCAAAGATACCGAATCCAATAATATAACCTGCAACAATCTCCCAACGCCGAATTGGGGTCGATAATAATCGTTCCAAAGTACCGCTTAAACGCTCTCGAACGAATGAAACTCCTGATAAAATAAAGACAAAGAAGAATGTAAAGAAGCCAATTAATACCGGACCTAATCCATCAAACATAGTAAAATCAGCTGATCCATGTAAATAAGAAACATCAGGCTTCATAGTCGTCGGTTCTTTTTTCTCCATACTCTTTTGCAAAACTTGCATGACAGCACGATTTTTCGATGAATCGCTACCTTCTAACGTTATTTTCATCTTTCCATGATCTACAGTAACTATCGCATCAATTGCTTGATTTTCTAATTCACTACGTGCTTTCTCCTTATCATACTCATAAAAAGAAGCATCTTGCTTTTTCATTGATTCTACAATTGGTGCTGGTACATCAACTAAAGCAATATGAGGCTTGTAATCTTTTTGTGTGAATACAAGTGAAAGAAGCCAAAGAAGTAACATCGGTGCTCCGAACATAAGCGCAAGCGACCTTTTATCTCGGAAAAACTGACGAATAATACGGATAACAACTCCAAATACTCTCATCACTCCATCACTCCTTCCAGTAAAAAGACATCCTCAATACGTCCCGATGTTGTTCGTTCTTTTAATTCAACTGGAGAACCCGTTGCGATTAACTTCCCTTCACGAATTAAACCAAGGCGTTCACAAAACTCTGCTTCATCCATAATATGCGTTGTAACAATAATCGTCGTTCCTTGTTTTTTCAGCTCATAAAACTTATCCCAAATTGATTTTCGAAGAACGGGATCAATCCCAACAGTTGGTTCATCTAAAATAAGAAGCTTTGGTTCATGCAAAAGTGACATGGCAAGCGATAAACGCTTCTTCATTCCACCTGAAAAATGCTGCACTTGCTTTTTTGCATCCTCAGATAACTGAACAAGCTCAAAAACTTCAGAAATGCGCTCCTTCTTTTGCTTTCCTTTTAATCCGTACATTGTCGCGATAAAATCAGCATTTTCATAAGCCGATAGTTCATCATATAATGCATCAGCTTGAGCCATATAGCCAATTTGTTTCATTCCATTCAAATTCGGCATAACTGTTTGCAGTGCTGTTACTTCTCCCGATGTTGCTTCACTAATACCAGCAATCATTTTAATAAGTGTCGTCTTTCCCGAGCCAGAAGGGCCGACTAAACCAAAAATTTCAGCTTCCCCGACAGAAAATGAAATATCTTGAATCACTTGTTTCTTTCCAAAGTACTTGGAAACACCTTTAAGCAATACTGCCTCATTTGTTGGAGACATATACTTTCCTCCTCTTCATTTTTATGAGTGAGTACTCACTTTTATTTTAAACTGATACTAATATATGTCAAATGTTTCTTTTAGTTGTTGGTTAAATACATGTTTTTCTGTGGTGCAGCGCTAACAGGCAGTTATCTGCAAAAAACAACGTAATTTTTGTATTGATTTAATGGCTCTACACGAGGTAAAATTTGTAAAACTAAGATCATTAGGAGGAAGGTAGAGTGGTAAATGAAATAAAGAGTTACCTTGACTATCCAATGATAAAAATTCCAGGGGGAGAAATAGAATTAAGAGACGATAGAATAAAAAGCAAATGGAAAGCTGAAATAAGACCTTTTCTTCTTGCCCGATATCCTGTAACTATGGATCTATACTATGCTATTACAAATAAATCACCTAATTCTTTTGACAGAGATCTAAAACCGGTTGTGAATATTTCTTGGAATGACGCAATTTCTTTTTGTAATCTACTTTCACAGAAAGCTGGACTGAAAGAGTGTTATTCTATAAGTAATGATGATGAAAATATTATTTGTGATTGGGAATCAAACGGCTATCGACTTCCTTCAGAAGCAGAGTGGCAATATGCATGTAAAGCAGGGACCACTGGTTATAGATACGGAGAGCTTGATAAGATTGCCTGGTATAATGAAAATTCAGGAGGCACAATCCATGAAGTAGGAAGGAAGGAACCGAATGCATGGGGTCTGTATGATATGTTAGGAAATGTTTGGGAGTGGTGTTGGGATTTATATGATGAACGAGTGTACGGCTCCTATCGAATTTTCCGAGGAGGTAGCTGGGCTGAAGAGGCCAGGGGTTGTGGGGCTTCGTGTCGTCGTCGTAGCCATCCGTCATTTTGCATAGACGACCTTGGATTCCGTCTTGCCCAGTCTTTTTAACTTCTACAAACAAGCCAACTTTCGAAGTTTTACAGCTCAACTAAAGGAGTTCTAAAGTTAAATAAAACAAATATATTTATTTCCAATAACACTGATTATGTGAAGGAAAATCCTCTTCAGATTTTCTGAAGTAAATTTTCAAGGTTTGGGGATACATTGGTTTTATGTTTATAAAAGGTGCTTTCTATACATGAAAGCACCTTTTTCAATCTACAACTATTTTTTAATAGTCTAATACTTTTTTCTATAGTCTAAAACATTTTTTTAATGAAACAAATGATAGAACTTATTAACTCTTTATTTAATAATGTAACGAAATGACTGAAACCACGCTGCACTTAAAAATATAGCAATAAAGTCATTTGAATCTAAGGATTTACTGCACAATCGCGCCCGTTTGTGGCATAAAATGACAAGGTCACGGAAATGAGCCACTTTATTTAAAGTAGCGTTCTTTCTGCATTAAAGTGAATAAAATCAATTTAAGGACATAAATTGAAAATAATTAAAGAAGTAAACAAAAAAGAGAAAGAAGAAACCAGGAATTTCCAAGGAAGGTTGTGGTGAACATCAAGGTTAGGAATTTTTATTATCTGATTGCAGGCGTCCTTGCGATACTGTTTGCCGTCACGCACGCATGGAACGGGCAATCCGCTGTGCTACCGATGCTCAACATTGAGGCGATATCCGTGGGTACCCGGACAGTATTCACGTATGTCTGGCACATCATCACGGCGGAAAATCTGGTCTTCGGCATTGCTTTCATTTTCATGTCATTCCAAACCGAGCGATCAAAGATCCGGTTTGCCGCATGGTTGATTGCGGCGATCCTGATCGTCCGACTAATGGTTATTCTTGGTGTAACGGCATTGCTTGACGTATCGGGGCTTACGGATACGCTTATAGATTCGATTGCCATCGTAATCTATGTGGCCCTCATCATACTGGGCACAAGAATGAAGAAAAAGCAGTACGATGGTCAGCAACCACAGTAACAGAGATGTCCGAGTTATCTTCTAACTCTGTAAGAGGGTAAACCCCATGCCCATCAAGCTAATAACAAAAAACGAGTTACATACTACCGTTTTTCTCAAAATCCGAATCAACTGGGACCTGAACAGAATGTCGTGCAGATCTAAATGAGCGTTATCAAGATAGAGGACATTAACACCAGGAATTAAAGATTCTAATGTCCTCTAAGGCTTAACAAAAAAAGATTTTATTATTTCCGCTAAAGTTTAAATGTAAAAGTTACAGGTATCTTGGGGTTACCCATTATTCCAGAATATGGTCCGATTGCTGAATAACATGACTAGTGTTTTAAACAACTTTACAATTTACCTATTGTGACGAGATTCCAAAAAGATGTTGTATATACTTCACAATAGGTATTGAGAGAACATAGGGAAAATTTTCAACATCTAAAAAAGCCATTGGAATTAATAAGCATAATTCCAATGGCTTTTTCACTTTACTACGTTTCACAGTAAATTCATGAAAAATTATGATTAACTACGTTTTTGTCTCTTATTTGATGAAGGTACTTTCATGGAACCTGTTTCTTGCGTAGTAGTTCCTTGCCCTTCAACTTGTGAAGAACCAAGGCCTGCTCTGGAAGGATCCTGTTTAGTTTTTCGACCCACTTTGCTCACCTCCAACGTTACTTTTTGCTTAGATGTTAGAAACTATGCAGGACAAGGTAAAAAACTCCCTTCCCTTTTAATAAACTGCTTTTTCATAGCTTCTAACAGGAAAATCATGAACACCGGTTGTATATTCAAAGTAAGCAATCCCTTTATAACGTGAAATCAAATGAAATCGGAGGAATTTTTAATGAAGCATCCAGCATTACAAGCATATGAATATCATGTATGGGCAAATAAAAGAATCTTTGCACACTTAAAAACATTGCCAACAGACGTTTGGTCAACAGAAGTACAAAGTGTATTTCCCTCTATTTCACAAACATTTATGCATATGTATATCACTGATACAATTTGGTTAGGTACTTTATTAGGCAAACCTTTTGATGAAGTGAAGACATCAGCAATACATCTTTCAGAAAAAATAAAAGGAACAAGCATGGAAGAAATGGAGCAGTTATTTTTGAATTCTTTCGAAGACTATCAAACATTTTTCGCTCGTCAAGAAAATTTAGATGCAGTCGTTTCTCCTGAACACCCTCACTTTGGGCGGCTAGAAACGACTGTTTTTGAATTGATACAGCATGTTGTGAATCATGGAACATATCATCGTGGAAATATAACAGCTATGTTAAGACAGTTAGGTTTTACAGGGACTTCAACTGATTATATTTTTTATTTGTATGCAATGAGTGGATCAAAGAAATAATGTTTATTTTGACCTTTTCATAAGTAAAAATATTATAAGAGGAAATTTTTAATGAATATATCTAAAATATCAAAAGAGATACTCCCTTAAAAATTTACATCATGTTAAAGAGGAATAAAAATGAACTCTAAACAGAAAGACTATAATGTTGAATATCAATGTCCTAAAGGAGTTGTGTATTACAGAAAAGTACAAGCGAGTGATATAGAAGAAGCAAAACAACAAATATTAGCTCAACAACCCGACATTAAAATTAGGGCTGTTAATCTTATCGATTCTGAATAAAGTGAAGCTTCCATCAGTGGTTTTTTTCATCCCCCACTGATGGTTAAACCAATCGGGCTTTTACAAACTATGATCCCCCACCTATCTTCTTCGCTTTTCTCTGAATATTGAGGTGGGGGTCTTACTGCCCGTTCATGCGAGATAAATAAAAATAGCTAGGGTTCTAGTAGATACCTACTACGAGCTCTAGCTATTTTTGCTTCACTCACATAATTGATAGTAGCGGAAGTTAATAATATTATTTTTCGACTTGCTTTATAAACGCAGATACGTTTCCTAAACAACAAGAACCTTGAGGATTATTTACCTCACATCCACAACGGTTTGCTTTAATATGCATTGATATCTCTTGTACCGCTTGGCTCTTTCCGGTTTGTTTTATTTCTTCACGAATACGTGATCGTGTCCAATTAAAACAGTAACAAGCAGGCACGTCTTCCTCTATATCTTTTTGAAAAACAGGAACCTTAAGATCGTTTTTAATAAATACTTGTTGTTCTTCATTAAAGTACACTACATCACATTCTTGCTCTGAACAAAAATAGTATGTTTTATCTGACTCCAATTGAGCTAAAGCATTAGCATTCAGCAAGCTTTTTAATGTAATCAATCTAACTTGTTTTCCCTTCGTTTTGCATAAAGGACAAACAACATCGCTCGTTACACTTTTCAAAGCACCGCAGCAGTCTCCCATTTTACATGGAACCTCCTTTTACAAAAATTTCACCACCAAACCAAAGTGTATATTCGTATCTATCAGATATGATACTTTAAGAAACCTTTGGACAAGTAAGTGATTTTCCATTGTCTTTGGATGTGATACTAAGCATGTATGGTACAGCGACATGCGACCAAGCTTCAGGTGTTGGGGAATTTGATATATATTCTGGTGCACACGAATGCAGCATCGGAGTATCGATGCTACCACCCGGATCCATTGAAACTACTGCCATTTCTTTTGGTAATTCTAATGCCATTGATTGAGTCAAACCCTCAATAGCAAACTTGGAAGCACAGTACGGTGCAAGTTTAGCTTCGCCAGACCTTCCCCAACTAGAGCTAATGTTGATAATGACACCTCGTTTATTATGAATCATAGCTGGAACAAATGACCGTATCACATTGACTACACCATTCACATTGATATTCATAACATTTGCAAATTCTTCCGAAGAAATAGTCCAAAGCGTTGCATTTTTATTAACGATAGAAGCATTATTAATAAGTAAATCTGGTGCACCGTATCGCTGAAGAATATATTCTCCCCAAGCTCTAACAGCCTTATCGTCCGAAACATCAACGGATTGAAAATCATATTTGTCGTCAAATTGACTCCTAATTTGTTCTATCTTGCTTTGAGAACGGCCACATCCAACAATCAACCAACCTAGTTCAGAAAAACGGTCAATTAATGACCGACCTAAACCTTGCGTTACTCCAGTGATTACCACAAGCCTTTTATTATTTTCTCTACTCAATTAGTTTCTCTCTCCCTTCTAACATTTTGATTCTTAAATTCATTTTACATTTTTTCAATTATAGATACTTGCTACATATTGACTAAATTTTCTCCAACTTTAGTAGTAATTTAAATATTGTCGTCAACTGACTTAATAAACTAAACAAAAAGAGATGCTCTAAAAATATAAGCATCTCTTTTCATCTCAAACATATTTAAACCAAAGACTTCGTCTCCCGCAATACCTCAATAAAATACTCCCAGTTATTCAAAACAGAAGGAATACTTACATGCTCATCTGGTGTATGCACATGAAACATATCTGGTCCAAGTGAAATTGCATCTAGTCCTGGGATTTTTTCAATAAATACGCCGCACTCGATTCCCGCATGAACTGCAAAAATCTCTGCATCTGTACCATACTTTTCTTTATGCACTTTTTCAAATAAGCTGCGAATTGAAGAATTTGGATTATATGGCCACTCTGGGTACTCAGATTCTTTTTCAAACTGAGCTTCTACTAATTCTGCAATATGCTTAATTTCATTTACAATATGTTGTTTTAAGCTTTTTACAGAACTTCTTACTTCGTTTCTTAATTTAATTTCATTATGTAACGTTTCAACAACACCTAAGTTTGTAGAACTTTCCACTAGTCCTTTTATATCCATACTCATACTTTGAATACCATTAGGGATTAAAAATAATGAAGAAATAAGCTGTTTTTGCGTTTTTTGTGCGAATACCTTCTCAACTGTTTCTTCTAACTTCGTAAGTGAAACATACACATCTGGGTCTACAGCACGTAGTTCCTCTTGTAAAATGCCTGTCCACTGCTCTACTTTCTCTTCTACTTTTTGCGCATCATTTGCAGAAAGTAAAATCGTTGCTGCACTTTCACGCGGGATTGCATTTGTTTTTAATCCACCATGGACGTCACTCATCGAAAATGCAAATTCATTCGATAAATCGTATAGAACTCTACCTAAAATTTTATTGGCATTTCCTCTTTCTTTATCAATTTCCATGCCAGAATGTCCACCTTTTAATCCACCAACAAAAAGGCGATAAGGTAACGCATGAGCTGGAGTTTCTTCCCAAACAACGGGAATTGTTTCAACTGCTTTTGCACCGCCCGCACTGCTTACTAACAATTTATGATCTTCTTCTGAATCAAGGTTAATAAAGATTCTACCGCTAAAATGCTTAGGATCAACCGCAAAAGCGCCACCCATCGTTGTTTCTTCTTCTGTCGTAATGACTACTTCAAGAGCAGGATGCGGAATATCTGTTGCATCTAATAAAGCTAAAGCATATGCAACAGCAATCCCATTATCTGCCCCTAACGTTGTATGATTCGCATACAGCATATCCTCGACAATTCGTAATTGAATTGGATCTTTCTCAAAATCATGAACAGTCGATTGATTCTTCTCACATACCATATCCATGTGACCTTGAATAATAATTGTTGGCACATTCTCATATCCAGGTGTTGCCGGTTTTTTCATAATGACATTTAACGCATTGTCCTGCACAACTTCTAAATTTCTATCTTGTGCAAACTTTACTAAATAATCACTAATCTCTTTCTCGTTACCAGACCCTCTTGGAATCTTTGAAATTTCTGCAAAATGATGGAATACAGGGTGCTTAATTAATTCCTCTAGATTGGTATACATATACCTCGCCTCTTTCTACTCATGGTAAAATGAAATTCTTATTTTGTCTGCTTCTTCTTACTTTGAAACAATAAACAGTTCTATATAAGTATTGTACCACTTTCAATTGATATATCATCTATTTTCATTTCTTGAATACTTCCACATAAAAATGTGCACTGTATAATCTATATGATTAAAAATGGAGTAGATGCTATGCCTAAAATTATATCAGTTGGAATTTGTCCACCTCCTCACATAATCGATCAAAGAACAGTCGTCCACTTTGCAAAAGATTTATTTGGAGATGCTTTTAAAGATATAAAACGTTTACTACAAGTATTTGAAAACGGACAAATAGAAAAACGTCATATCGCAAAAGAGCTATCTTGGTTTGAAAATGATCATACATTTGAGGAAAAAAATAATGCGTATATAGAGTGCTCCATTAAACTCGGTGCTCAAGCAATCGAAAACTGCGTAACCAATAAAACATTTTTGAAGCAAAATATGAAACTAGAAGAGATTGAAGCATTGTTTTATATTTCTTCTACAGGACTCGCAACCCCAACTATCGATGCGAGAATTATGAATGTCTTACCTTTTTCTTCACATACGAAACGGATTCCTCTTTGGGGACTTGGGTGTGCAGGCGGAGCAGCAGGGTTAGCAAGAGCTTTTGAATATTGCAAAGCTTTTCCAAAAGCAAAAGTCCTTGTTCTTGCTGTTGAATTATGCAGTCTCACATTTCAGCGCAATGATTTGTCCAAAAGCAACTTAATTGGAACATCTCTTTTTGCTGACGGTGCAGCATGTGCTTTAATAGCAGGTGATGAAGTGGATATTTCAGCTATGTCTTCTCTTTCTATTCTTCCTTCTTATATTGATTCACAATCTACTCTTATGAAAGATAGTGAAGATGTAATGGGATGGGACGTAAGAAATGAAGGATTGTACGTTATCTTTTCCAAAGATATCCCAAGTATTATTAGTACATGGTTTCATCCGAACGTAAAAGAATTTTTAATGAAAAATCATACTCAGCTTAGTGATCTTTCTCATTTCATTGTACATCCTGGCGGAAAAAAAGTACTAGAAGCTTATGAATATGCGCTAGGAATAGACGCACGGAAAATGCAGATTTCTTTTGATATACTACGTGAATATGGAAATATGTCGTCTGCTACTGTATTGTATGTGTTACAAAAATATGTACAGACTGTTAACAAAAGCGATGAACTGGGGTTAATTGGAGCACTTGGACCGGGTTTTAGTTCAGAGTTAGTTCTTCTACGCTGGGAGAATATTCAATGATTTTTTTTATTATTTTCAGTCTGATTGTAATGCAACGCCTCATAGAGTTAGCAATTGCAAAACGAAATGAAAGATATATGAAAGAAAAAGGAGCACTAGAGTTCGGAAAAGCGCATTATAAATATATTGTATTTCTTCACGCTTTCTTTCTCATTTCAATTTTTTTAGAGGTTACAATCTTTCATCGTCAACTTTCACCTATTTGGTACATACTTCTTACTTTTTTGCTTTTAGCTCAATTCCTTCGCGTTTGGACGATTGTTTCTCTCGGTTCGTATTGGAACACCAAGATTATTATTTTACCAAACGCTTCTGTAACAACAAAAGGTCCTTATAAATTTATCCGGCACCCCAACTATATGATTGTAATCTTGGAAATTTTACTTATTCCACTTTTATTTCAAGCATATATCACTGCTGTTGTTTTTAGTTTCCTCAACTTAGCTGTTCTATCAATCCGAATTCGTGAAGAAGAGAAAGCACTAATAGAAATAACAAATTACAAAGAAGCGTTTCAACATATTTCACGATTTCGCCCATAAAGAAAGAGGATGTGTCTACACACCCTCTTTCTTTTTTTCCTTGCGTATATATAAATCACCAACTTCTATTGCATGTCCATATTAGAGTGATATATGCTTCGGAATTTCTCCTTCTGGCACTTCTCCATCCATGCTCAAATAATAATGTCGAATCGGTTGTAAATTATCATCTAATTCATACACAAGCGGAATGCTTGTAGGGATATTTAACGTTACAACTCCATCATCAGATAAGTGATCTAAATATTTTACAAGTGAACGAATTGTATTACCGTGCGAGGAAATAATTACTTTCTCACCACTTTTTAATACTGGCGCAATTTCTTCATACCAATACTTAAGCACTCGTTTTTCTGTATCTTCTAGACACTCTGTAAGAGGAAATTCTCCTTCTTTGAGATATTTATATCTGGGATCTGAAACTTCATAACGCGGATCATTTTCCGTAAGTGCTGGCGGTCTTACATTTGTACTTCTGCGCCATATATTTACTTGTTCTTCCCCATATTTTTTAGTCGTTTCATCCTTATTTAAACCTTGCAGTGCACCGTAATGCCTTTCATTTAAATGCCATGTTTTATAAATAGGTACCCAAGCGAGATCCATCTCATGAAGAATAATCCATAACGTTCTAATTGCTCGTTTTAACACGGAAGTGTATGCCACATCAAACGTATAATCATTCGCCTTTAAAATTTGTGCTGCTTCTCTTGCTTCCTGTAATCCTTTTGCAGACATATCAACGTCCATCCATCCAGTAAACCTATTTTCCAAATTCCATACACTTTGACCGTGACGAAGAAGTACAAGCTTAATCATGACGATTCTCCTCCTAACAATAACAATTTTTAAACTTACAATTGTAATCATGCTGTTTCTTTTCATTACTCCTATAAGGCACTACTCTCACACCGTTATTTTTATTGTTTTACATAATAGCAATGTAAGTGCTATCTTAGTTTCAATTTAGATAATTCGGTGTCAGAAAGATTGCGATGCTTGTAATTCATTAGTTGAACCTCACCTGTTAGTATGTCCTGAACTTTTTATGCACATAAAAAAACATGAGTCCTTTATTCAATTTTGTTAAAAATACCGAAAGGTGTTATCGAGATTTTAGATTACTGACTTCCGATAGAATGTTCCACATTATATGACGTAATAGAAAATGATAGATAAAAGCAGACATAATCGGCTTTATCTATCATTTTTTATTACTACATATAACCTCATTTACTACTACAACAATAGGAGATTTTACTACAACATGTTGTAGGTATTGATTTAAAATAAAGTTTGATTAAAAGTCCTGTATGATATGCAGGACTTTTTTGTTCCGCAATCGGGCCAGATTGTTTAGTAAAGGAATCTTCAATAATATATATTTTGAACGATCTTAGAATTAGTTATGGTAATCTAATAGTAACTTTGTTAAAAAAGGGGAAATTATCCAGTGAAAAAATTATATTTAATTTTAGGGCTAATTGGTACTGTTTTTCCGTATTATTTTTTTATTCACTTCCTCAGGGATAATGGACTTGATTTAGGTTTATTAATAGAATTATTATTTACTAACACGATATCAGCCTTTTTTGCAGTTGATTTTTTAATCTCATGTGTTGTTTTCTTGATATTTATGTTCAATGAATCACGAAAGTATAACATTAAAGAAAAATGGATTTGTCTTTTATCTCTGTTTACAGTTGGGTTATCTTTAGCTCTACCTTTATTTTTGTTTTTTAGACATTCTTATATTAATAGTAAAGATGAAGTATAAATTAGAAAATAAGCATGTTCCAGCTAAAATAAGTAAAATGCTTATTCAAGTATCGGGCGCGATTGTGAAACAACATAGGTAGAAAGGATTAAACTTTTTTATAAAAACCAAACCTAAATCTGCTAGAGAAGAATCTATTTTGATCAATCTTTTTTCAAAATGGATTCTTTTTATTTATCGTAAAATTTGGGATTGCGAGGTATTTTTGATCAAATTTTATTTCAAAGCTACAAATTGAGTAAGCAAAAAATCCCGCTTTCAAGCGAATCTTTGTGTCAATTGATGGTCTATTATGTTGTGATTTGTGTTGTCAAAAGTTGTGTGATTTCTAATTTTGTACTCCAAAAGAGAACCCATTATGTAAAACATCGGCTTTTTATTTGACTAAAAATCAACAATGAAATTTAACAGAGCCGAAAACAAAAAAAGCCACTTTCTGTTAGAGAGTGACTTTGTATGAGTACGATTACTACATGTTACAGGGCTAGTATGTAAGTAATTACTTAAATGCATATTGCCTTATTTACTGGAAGAAGAACCCTCGTTCTACTATTTTCTAATCAGTCTCGTTAAAGCCATCCCAAGAAATCCAACACCCATTCCTATCAGCCATCCAATTCGGGAACTTCCTAATAAAGATCCCACTCCTCCACCAAGAAACATGCAGCCAACGAATACTAATCCTCCAACGCCCCATTTCTGCCGATCCATAATTCAATCACACCCTTTCAATAAAACATATGCTATTAGCTAACTAACCTTTCCTGAATATGATATGTTAATTATTTTGCTAGAGGTGGTATAGTTGTTTGGCTTAGGATCAGCAATGGTCAGGGAATTCAAAAGATGGAGATTGACGGCTTTGAAGGGATTGTAGGAGGTGAATTTAACTTTTAAGTATCATAGCTTAAGAGTTGTGGAACAAATTCTTCTTCAACTAACCAGCTAATAGAAGCTTGGTGATTTTCCACAATCGGGCGCTATTGTGGAAGATTAAAGATAGAAAACGATCAAACTTTTTTATAAAAACGAAACTTAAATCTGCTAGAAAAGAATCCATTTTAATCAATCTTTTTTTAATGGATTCTTTTTATTCATCGTAATGTATGGGTTTATAAGGTGTTTTTTCTCACACTTTATTTCAGATCAACAGTAGGTCATCTTTAACAAAGGTACCCATTTGTTAAAGAAAGACTTGCTAAAAGATTAATTTAAAATAACTAAGAGTTGGTACTATACAATTTGAATTATACATGCTTTCAAGCTCTGATTTTGTTACCCATTTAATATCGCTCACTTCATCTTTTTGAAGTATGGTTTCTGTAATTTCAAAGCTTTGGTTAAAAAGCCATACATCATAAAAGTCATTGTAAACATCCCTACGTTCGCTCTTTATCAGTTTTCCATTAGAACGAGACAAGTTAATTCCGATTTCTTCTTTCACCTCTCGTACAGCACCATCGAGACTATTTTCGCCTGCTAATATAGAGCCACCTGAACATTCCCATAGATTAGGATGAGGTTTATCAGGATGTCTTTTCGTTAGAAGAATGTCATCTTTTTTATTCCTTATCCAGACATGGACAACTATATGATAATCACCAACCGCTAACGGAGTACCACGTACATGAGTTTTATTTGTTTTATTTCTATTTTTATCGTAGATATCCCAAACCTCCATAAATGCCCTCCTAAATTCAGTGGTTCAATTAAATATCGTGGAAAAACTCTACAATCTTTTGTAAAATCCTTCTTGCACTAACCTGCCCCGTTAGTTGAAGAAGCTTAGAAATGATACAGAGAAAAGAATATAACTTTTTTTACTTGTTGAGGTAAAAGATGAGATCATTTAGAGGTCTTATGAATAAAAAAAGATACACCACTAATAGTGAGTGATGTACCAATACTTATACAATGTGGAACATTCCATTTGGGTCATTAAAATTAAAGGCTAGATTATCGTTTTACAGAGTAAGGATACTCATGTTTCATGATTTATATAGCTTCAACTTATCTTCCGCGATTTTTCTGTCCCGGCTTTGCACTGCGTTTCTTCTTGCTTGGTTGACCGTAACGCGATTTTTCTGTTTTCGTTCCTTCTTTTCTATCACGACGTCCTGATTGTCCAAATTGTTTCTTCTCTTTAAACTGTTTCTTTTCTTTTGGTTTTTGTGATTTTATTTCTTTTTTCACAGATTCTTGCTCGTTAGGCTGCTCTAATACTTGTCGTTGTAATGATGCGTTAATTCCTTTTTCAATTTGTTGTAAATACATCTTATCTTTCGGCGCAACTAATGTAATCGCAAGTCCACTTCCGCCAGCACGACCTGTTCGACCGATACGGTGAATGTAACTTTCTACATCTTCTGGGATATCGTAGTTAAATACATGAGTAACACCTTCTACATCAAGTCCTCTTGCTGCTACATCTGTTGCGATTAAATATTGACTTTCAGCATCTCGAAAACGTTTCATGACACGTTCACGTTTTGCTTGTGATAAATCACCATGAAGTTCATCACAGTTATAACCGTATCCCTTTAACGCTTCGTACAGTTTTGTAACTCTGCGTTTCGTACGACAGAAAATAACTGCTAAAAATGGTTGATCCCGTTCCATTAATTGACGCAGCGTATCTTGTTTTGCTCTGTCTGTTGTTTCAACAACGCGCTGTTTAATATTATTTACTGTAACTTCTGCACTTTGAATTTTTATAATTTCAGGCTTTCGCATATAGCGCTTTGCAAGAGATTGAATTTGCTTAGCCATCGTTGCAGAAAACAACATTGTTTGTCTCTCTACAGGTGTTTGTTCAATAATTTCTTCTACCTCTGGTAAAAAACCAAAATGCAACATTTGATCCGCTTCATCTAAAACAAGCATAGATACATGCGATAACTCCATTGTCCCGCGGCGTAAATGGTCTAATAATCGTCCAGGTGTCGCTACAACAATATGTGTATTTCCTTTTAATTTCTTCATTTGCTGTGAAACATCTTGTCCACCATAAACAGCAAGCACATGAATATCCTTTACATGCACAATCATTTTTTGAATTTCATTTGTGATTTGCAGCGCTAATTCTCGTGTCGGAGCCACAATTAACGCTTGTACATGACTGGACTGTGGATTTATTTTTTCTATTATCGGCAAAATAAATGCTAATGTTTTTCCCGTTCCTGTTTTTGCTTGTCCAATAATATCTTTTCCTGCTAGAACTACTGGGATTGCTTTTTCTTGAATCGGAGTCGATTCTGCAATTCCGTTTTCTCTTAATGTATCATTTAACGTTGTGCTAATTCCTAATTCTAAAAAACCTTTCAAATCGATCACTTCTTTTCACTATTTTTCATATCAAATATTGATTGTACCATTTATTTAGCTAAATATGAAAAACAAAAACGCACTGTTATTGTATTTATTCAAAATAAGATTACATTTACTCTATTTTTAGTATGTAAAACAATCCCTCTCTTCAAAACGTGTTAACGTTTAAGTGAGGGATTGCTGGCAATTGGATTATATTTTCGTTTACTTTTTTCTCATTTCTTTTTGTATGTTTCTTAATGCTTTTTTAGAGCCTCGATCTATATCATGTTGTAGCTTTCTCTCTTTATAACTTACAAACAACGTATTTAAATCATAGCCTTCTGGATACAACTCTGCTGCTTTCAATTCCAGAATAACGCGTTTACAATTCACCTCAATAAACTCTTCTTTGTATAGTACTACAATATTATTGAAACTATCTTTTTTCTTGTATACAATACCAAAATCATTGTGATCTAATAACTTTATTTTGTCTCCAACCTTATACTCATAAGTTTCTTTCGTTTTCACCACATTCACTTCAGGCTTCTTTATTTTATTTTCTTTTACTAGCTCTAAGCTATAATCTTTATTTTCCATATAACACTGTGCTCGCTCCAAAACATGTTCCCCTAAATTCATCTTTCTAGAAATCCAAAGTGCGTTACTATCTCCAGATTCTCCAATAATTAACTTATACATCGGCTCTAATGTTTCATTATTAAATTGCATAGCCGCATTCATGAAGTCACCATGAATTTCTGAGAATCGTTTAATTTCACCATAATGAGTCGTAGCAACTGTCATACATCCCATATGATAAAATTCTTCTAAAATGGCAATTGCAAGTGCGGCACCTTCATTCGGTTCTGTACCACTACCAATTTCATCAAATAATAACAATGTATTATTGTTAGATATTCTCATAATTTCTGAAATATTTTTCATATGTGAAGAAAAAGTACTTAAAGCATTTTCAATACTTTGATTATCACCTATATCTACAAAAATAGAATCAAAAAGGGCAATTTCAGTCTCTTTATCACCATGAATATGAAACCCTGACATTGTTGCTAAAGTTAATAATCCAATTGTTTTCAAGACAATTGTTTTCCCTCCAGCATTTGGTCCCGTAATGACTAAACTGCGGTATTCTTTTCCAATATCAAAATTTAATGGAACAATCTCACCTTGTAAAAGAGGATGTTTACATTCAACTAGTTTTATATATCCATGACTATTTAATTTCGGTGCTATACCATCAATACTCTTACTAAATTTAGCTTTCGCGAAAATCATATCATATTGACTTATAAGCTCAATATTAATTTTTATATCACTAACATTCTCAAAAATCATTCCTGATAAAGTCGCTAATATTTGATACTCTTCTATCGCCTCTTCCGCTTTTAAACTCGCTAACTCCCCGCTTAATTTTGAAATAATAGCAGGTTCCATAAATACTGTTGAACCTTTAGAAGAAACCTCTACAATTGTTCCTGCAACTTGATTTTTATAAGAAGCCTTAATAGGAACAGTGTATCGATCATCTTTTTTACTAATAAAGAATTCTTGAATATACTCCTTATTTGCACTACTTTTTAAAAATTTATTTAATCGCTCTCCAATCTTTCCTTCTGTTGTTTCAATTTGATTTCGAATTCGTTTTAATTCTTTGCTTGCAGCAGAATCAACGCTATTCCCTTTAATCGAAAAATGAATCTCCTCCTCAATATTTGTGAACTCTGCCATAGAATATGCGTAAGAACTTAAAACAGGCGCAAAAAATGCTTTACTTAACATAAACCCCTTAATTTTTCTACATCCTCTTAAAAAATCTGATATGTTAACTAATTCTGCCGGTTCCAAAATCATTCCTTTTTCAAGCTTTCCAATTATGTTCTCTATATTAGAAATCCCTACTAATGGAACGTGACTTTCTGTATTTAATATTGCTTTTGCTTCAGTCGTTTCATTTAATCGATTTTTAACTACTTTCACATTAGAGCTTGGTTGTAGCTTATCTAATAATTGTTTTCCTAATCCACTTACACAATATGATTTTACAATTTCCTTTAATTCGTTATACTGTAATTTTTCAAATGTCATTGTATTCATTTCTGTTCTCCTCACTATGATTTAATAATTGAATCATGTATGAAGATACCTAATAATAAAATTTCAATGAGTTTCTATAAAGTGAAAATAAAAAAAGCTACGGGGATACCGTAGCTTTACATACATTTACAAGACAAGTGTAAAAACAAGTATCTATCATTAAACAGACCTATTTCAAATAAAGGTCTAGGTCTTTAATAATAAATACCGCTACATGCTTTATAAAGTGTTGTAGGTATCTTCATAGGTAACTTAAATAAATCCATGACCAAATACAGGGTATAAATTGATATAAAAAATACCCTTCATCATTAGATTTATTTAATTAAATTTTTCCTATTTGGATACTACTCCACTCACAAAAAGCACCTCGTCTAATTTATTTTTTATTCTCATTGAAATCTAAATTATGGAATTATTATACTATATGTACAAAATCAAGTAAAGATACATAATATCACCTATAAAGCAAATCTGCTTCCATGAAGGTTCTCATTTCGAAAAACAATTTCCTTATTTTATTGTAAGTTGTACTTCAAACTCTATAATAGATTCCTCGTTTTCACCTATGCTTTCTACTGTAATTTTATCAATAGTGAATCGCATGGTATCTCGAAGTGGATGAAGATTTTTTATAACGTCAAAAGCTTGTTCTTTATCACCTTTTCTTCCTACAGTAACATGAGGAAGAAAAGGAATTTCTTTGTGAAGAAACGGTTGCAGAAAGTCTGTATACAACTTATTATGCAACTCAATTATATCTTCTTTTCCTTCCTCTATAAGTAAAAATAAATACTCTTCTGAATAAGTTACAACTGGATTTAACGTAATATGAAAAGAATTCATGTTGCCTACAATTGTTTCTATATGTTTTTTTAAACACTCATTTGGAACTTCACTCACAAAAGTGAAATACTAGCGTAATATGAGGTGAAATCAAACCAAATAAAGGGTCACGTTTCCTTCTTATCGCTTCAATTTCTTCTAAATCATTATTACTCAAGAAAAGTAAAATTGTTCTCTCCATCGTAATTACCCTTTCTTCCTAAAAAGAGCTGTCCAAAGAAATGATTCTCCAAATACTTCATTAGGTTGCCTAATTTCTTTCATTTTGCGCAGTTCAATGATCTCAAAATCTTGAAAAATATCGCGTAGTTTTTCTTCTGAATATGCAATTCCTCCCTGCAAACTCCACCCTCGATATACATCCCAATCTGATATTTCCGAACCATTTTTTTCATCTAATTCTCCCGTGGCAAAGCATGTTAAACCGAAAAATCCGTTTGGCTTTAATGCTCGCTTCACTAACTCAACATAATGGATTCTCCGGTGAGGTGGGATATGATGTAAACAGCCAGAATCATATACGAAATCATATTGGTTCTCGACCTGTAAATCAAAGATAGACTTACAGATAAAACGCACTGATGCCCCTTGCTCAGCCGCTCTTTCTTCTCCCCATTTAATCCCTTCTTCTGATAAATCAACTGCATCTACTTCACAGCCCGTTTTTGCTAAATACAAAGCATTTCGACCAGGACCGCAGCCTAATTCCAACACTTTTCCTTTATGAATCATATTTCTATCAAAATAGCAAACTAAATTTTCATCCGGCACATTAACAAAGAAAGGTACTTCTTTATCGCGATCAGAATAGAAATTATTCCAAAATGGTTTAGGGGATCTTAATAGAGAATCTAACATAGTAACAATATCATCCATAGTATGTAAAGTTTCATTTCTCATAATCGAATTTCACCTCTTACAAATTATGCTTATAAGATAATTATACCAAATCCCATTCGAATTTACCGTCTATTCGGAATTATCCCAAATAATTTGAAACTACTATTAATTAAACAAATTTATATTTTATTAACTTTTAATAGCTGAGTTTTTGGGGTATAAAAACACCCCTTTAGAAAATCAAATCTAAAGGGGTAAAGCATTGCAAATTTATCTCACTGTTCGCGGGCAGTAAAACTCCCACCTCAAGATTATAAAAAAATCCTACTTTTCCGTAGAAAGGTTACTTTCCATTGTAATCAAGATTTCTTTAAGTTATCACTGCTTAATTAATAAATAAGTTGCCTTAGTATCGAAATTAAACATCCAGCTTAAAGGTAACACCTATTTGAGAAGCTTGCTGTCCTCCTTTAAATCCCCAATTATCAAGAGATGGTTCGTGTAGCGTTATAATTATGGCACTCTTGTCGATTTTCAATATATTTGACACTTGTTCTGTTATTTCTTTTAGCAATTTAGCTTTTGTTTCTTTCTTGCGTCCCGGCAAGATTAGAAGCTCAATAAAGACCTTTTCTTCTTCCCATCCATCAGGCATAAACCAATTACTTTCATCTATTTCAAAAAACTTTACAGGTCCATCATTAGCAGGCACTTTAAAAACATCTTTAAGTATCTCTCTTACAGTAAAAGCAATCAATTTTTTATCTATTCCATTTCTTTTTTTTAATAGATTTTTACTAATGGCATAAAGACACTCCCTACATTTCTTTTATTGTGTAGCATATGTATGAATAATTCGTTTGTAGTAACAAAATATCCTTGGTATATTTTTCCTTCATCTTGATTTTCATCTTTGTATACTTTATTCATATGAAGTTAACATACTATTATCGGTAGCGAGCAAACTGTAACCCCTTCCCACATTTAGGTTTGTTTACTTTCTTTTTTCTTTTAATTGTAATTATAATTATTATTACGGTACGTGAAATTACTAACTATTATCTCCATCCCAAATTAAACAAGCGAGCATTGATATACCAATGCTCGCTTGTTTAATTCTTAAATTTCTCTTTCGCTGCACGCATCTTCACTTGTAAATCATAATCGACAGCGTTACGAATATTACGTTCTACTGCTTCCATTTCTTTTTGGAATCCTTTTAGATAAACAGTAAGCTCTTCTTCTTTCTCAGAACGCTGCGCTGATGGAATTTGTGCAATGAGTGACAACATATCTACTAAGTCTTTCATTAAGAAGGTCTCAAGTTTATGTTGCTGTTCAAACATACGATTTTCTTGATAAAACGGAATAGCATGTAAAACAGAGATTGTCACATCATCAATACTTCTTTGCAATGATGGATTCACTGAACGTTTGTACATTTCAATATGTTTTAATGCGTCTGGATAACGATCATAAAAGTATAACTTGTAAAACGAGAAATCTTTCGGTTTCGATAATTGTTGTGATTCCTGTTTCAAAAATTCTTTTACTTTCATCGTTGTCATTTCCATATCTTCACTTGTAATTTGCTTTGTTGTTTTTACATTGTAATGTAGTTTTTTCTGCTTTTCCCTCGGCAACATTGAAAAAACCTGCTGCTTTGTGCGTTGATTAGCTGTGCAAAAAAGAATTGTAAATGCTTTTTGGCTACTGCTTCCTTCTGTACGAATCCAGCGGTAAAACAACGGATTCTGTGTAAATTCTCGTAAGAATGGTACTGTGCTGTGTGATAAGCGTGCTATTGAGTCTGTCGCTCGTTTATACGGCTTTGTCCATGATAAATAAAACTTTCTTCCAAAGTAAACAAGTAAAATTACTGCAGTAAGTCCTAACAAAAGAACAATACCTATCAGTGTCAAAATAAATTGAAAGAAATCCATGATTTCACCTCCTCTATTGCAGCTTATTTAGTTGGACGTTGAATGAGCTTCTTTTTCATTTCATCATTGAACGAATCTAGTTCTTTTACAAACATTTTACTTGATTCGATAATTCGCTCTGATGATTTTTCAGACGCTTCAATCGCTGCAAAGACGTTTTGGAATGATTCACGAAGTTTCTCCATGCTGATTGCTGGATTTTCTAATAATTTTGTCGTTTCTTCTGTATTTTGTTTCAACGCTTGTGAGTTACTTAATACCATAGATTCAATTGCTTCGTTTGTTGCATTCACTGCGTCAATTGTTTTCCTTTGGTTCGTTAATGCCAATTGAATAGCGGCAGATACGGTTACAACGTTTTGTGTCATTGTGATTGCATTTCGAATCGCTTCTGTTAATTTTTCATTGTTCTTCTTAATAATATCAACAGAGGCAATAGATTGCAGTAAGACACTCTTTGCTTGCTGCATGTTACGCGTACGTACAAGAATTTTTTCTAGCGCATCATTAATTAACGGAACATCTTTATATCTCTCTGGATTTTGTTTCTCCACTTCCAACATATCCGCAAGTTTCTTACCTAAATATACTTGTTTATCAAGCGCATAAATCTTTGCTTGAGACTGTTCTTTTAACATTTCTAAACCAACACTATCTTCTTTTAAATTATCACGACCAACTAATAGTGACTTTATAATTTCTTCGATTTGTTTATCAATGGATTGATATTTGTGAACATACGTTTCCATTGGATTTTTCTTAAATACTTTAAACATAATTCGTTTCATACCAGTTGCTTGTAATGAATTCGGATCTAATTCCGATACAACTTTACGTAAATCAAGCAACGTGTTAGGAATATCCTCATTTTTCCCATTCATCATTGCTGTTACTGGACGTTTTAATGCCGTTAATGTTTGTCCTGCATCGCGTTGTTCTTTATCTCCTAAATCAGCCAGTTGTGACAATACTTTTGAAAGATCTGCATTATGCTCACTATTTAACTTTTGTACATACAAATCTGCCTCTTTATTTAGTGCAACTAATTCATCCTCTTTAATTACTGTATCTACGATTACCTCCATATTATTTTGTGAATCTACTGATAAGGTTTCTTTCTTTTGCAATTCCGTCAACAAAATCGCTCCTTTATATGCATACACTTATAATTATGGTTAGGGTACCATATCTCTAAACAATTTATATTACATTCATTCCCTGTTTTATATTATAAGTATACCTATTGTATTTTTGATTGTCCTCAGACTTAAGGCTGAGAAACCTCCATGCTTAAGTCGGATTCTTTAGTTTAAAAGCTAACCCTTCCTCTTGTATACTCTTTTCAGCTATTTTTCCTCATTACATAAGCACCCATTTTAAAAGGTAGTAACACTGTTTCAAAGTTTTTCTCTTCTTCGACTAAATCAAAAAAATTCTGTAATTCTTCTGCATGCGAAGTCGCATTATCAATGATGATAATCCCTTTGGGCATTAAAATACGTTTTAGATCTTCCCACCACCACATATATTGCGTTCGTTCTGCATCTAAAAAAATAAAATCATATGACTTGTCTAGCTGTTCTGATAAAAATGCACCAGCTTCTTGATTATGGATATGAATATAGTTTGTGAGGTTTGCTTTTTGGAAGTTTTCAATTGCTTGTGTAACTCGTTTCGATGAGAGTTCAACTGTTGTGACAGTTCCTCTTGTTTCCTCTGCAGCATTGGCAAGCCATAACGTAGAAAATCCATTCGACGTTCCAATTTCTAGAATATGTTTCGCTTCACACATTTTCACCAAAATAGATAAAAACTGCCCCATTTCTTTAGACACGTTGCGCAGCTTTTCTTCCCTCGTTTCTTTTGTACAATCATGCTCTAATCCGAATACTTCAAGGTTTTGCAGTAACTTTTCTACTTCTATTCTCATGCATAATCCCCCTTATATTTGCTGCACATGGATGATACTGAAAATGAAATGTAGGTCTACTTACAATTATATGCCATTAGAAAGGCTTTTTCCTGTATCAATTACTCACGACTGAAGTCACGAGCTTGTAACTACCCAGAAGTGCAAACGTCTTGCGACTCCTTCCTTAGATTGGTGTTACAACGTGGGCAGATTGACCGCTACCCAACAAGAGAAGTCATGCTTCTTTTGTTACTTCAACGATGTACTCAATTCCTTTTCGCTGAAGATTCATAGCTCCAATTCTATCGTCATTGGATGTGTAATCGCAATTTTTGCAACAGAAAGTATGTGTTTTCTTGTTGCGGTTTGCCTTCTTTGTATGCCCACACTTAGGGCAAGTTTGTGAAGTATATCGCGGGTCAACCGCAATTACTTTAGAGCTATTCATTAGCGCTTTATATTCAAGCATTTGACGAAGTTGGTAGAACGACCAAGAAACAGAAACGTATCTATTTCTCACTCGCACTTTTTCTGTTGCATTACGAATTCCTGTTAAATCTTCAATTACAAATAGCGTACTTTCTCCATATTTGGATACGAGTGCCTTACTGACAGAATGATTAACATCTGTCATCCAACGGTTTTCTCTATCTCCAATTGCTTTTAATCGTCTACGAGCAGAAGAAGTTTGTTTCTTTTGTAATTGTTTTCGAAGGTGTTTGTATTTCGCTCTTTTGTGCTTTATTTGTTTGCCATTAAAGAAGGTGGTTAATCCATTTGAATCATACGAAGTAGCAACAAAGTTAATACCAAAATCAATGCCCACGACTTGTTTGATATGGTGTTCAGACACTTCATTTATTTCTTTTGTCATGGGAATATACAAAAACCAATTGTTATATTTGTTTACTAATTTTGCCGTACCAAACGACCAAGAACCGTCGAAGTACTGTTCCATTCCTTTCGTATCAAATGGTACTTTGATACGTCCTTGAAGTGTATTAACAGAAAACATGTCTTTTGAAAGTGAATAATCACGATTCCATACAAGGTCGTATTCAGTTTTTTTGAACTGAACAAGTGACCATTTATGGCCATTACTTTTAGCTGATTTGTATTTTGCAATGACAGTCTTTAAAACAGATTGAGCCATTTGAGAACGTAGTCCGAAGTGAGAACGCAACTCATTATATGTAGATTCATGTAAGATTTTTTGACTTAACTTTTTTGTTTGAAAGATGATTCGGGATACGAAATTACACCCTTTTTTGTAGGCAAAAGTAGTTTCTTTTAACGACAGAAGTTGGTCATGGGTTGGATTGATTTTAATTTTTGCTGTAACTGTCATCTTCATATGTTTCACCGCCTTTCACTAGATTATAACTCTATTATATTTTAGTGAAAGAAAATATTCAAAAGATTCTACTTAATTTTAGAAAGTAAGAAGCACAGGGGATTGTTTTGGCTTCCACCAACGCACGCTCTCTCTAATAAGCTGTGAAAAGAGTTGAATGGGCCAATAACATGTAAAGGATGATACAATTACCAAAATTGTATCACCTTTATCCACCACTCATATCAATCTTTCATACGTTTCCTAATATCTGCTGCCACCTTAGTAGGATCATCAATTTCAAAAACAACATACTTGTATTTTTCATGACCCTCTAATTCGATCATTACGAGAGGTACTCTATTTTCATAGGAAAGAAAATACCATTCATCTGCATATTTAAAACTTCCTTCAAAGATATTAAGAGAAGAAACAGATGTTCCAGGCATCCGAAGCATCCATTGCGGAGCATCAAAATAATCAACATATACACTTTTAATAGTATGAAATGGCATTTTTAAGGATAGTTTCAACGCAAAAAAACCAGTTACTCCATTCAACTTCAAAACTACACCTTCATCATCAAAGTGTACTTCTCTTCCCATGTTCTCCCTCCTAACTTTTTCATACCGGTTCTACCTCCCAAATTATACCATGTCTATTCCAAGAATGTTCAAAGATACTGTCAGAATCCAAACTTAAATCGATTCTCTAAACTGCATATCTAAAACCATTTTCGTACATACATTCATACTTTTGAACGATATAAACAGCAAATAAAAAACATATTATACTATTAAAATCTACGATTTATAAGGAGTGAACTATTATGTCCCTTAGCGAAATGATTAAAAAAGAGCTTCTTAGTTGGAACGGTGTAACTGAGAAGCCGCATCGATATGGTGGGATTGAATTTAATTATAAAAATAAAGAATTAGGTCATATTCACGGAGACACATTAGCTGATTTGCCATTTCCAAAATCAATAAGAGATGAGATTTTAAAGCAAGGATTAGCTCAGCCTCATCATATTTTACCTGATTCTGGATGGGTTAGTTATTACATGAAAAGCGAAGATGACCTTCCTTTACTCGTTCACCTCTTCCGTTTACAGTACGACAGAATCGTAAAAAAATTAGATAACAACCAAATGTAAAAATATAAAAGGTATATTAGCTCCAACTAATATACCTTTTATCCCGCATTAACGGGCAGTAAGACCCCCACCTCAATATTGAGAGAGAAGCGAAGAAGATGGGTGGGGGGATCTGCCCGTAAAAGTCCGATTGGTTCAACTAACCATCAGTGGGGGATGAAGCCCCCACTGATGGAAGTTTCACTTTATACCAAATCCATATATCATCTATTCTTCCCTGCTAATTATAAAGCGCAATAAATCTTCTTCTTGATCAAATTCCCCTGCTTCAACAAAACCAAAACTTTTATATAATTGACGAGCAACATAGTTTTCTTTATGAACTGTTAAGCGAATTTCTTTGCACTGCGCATATTGCTTTATAATCCAACTCACCATCTCTCGTAGCGCCGCTCGACCGTATCCTTTACCTTGATGCTTTTCATCAATTATAAAGCCATTGATCCAATACATATCATCAGTATTCTCTACATAAGCATGCATCACAAAACCAATCATTCCCCGCTCTTCTTCATAAATTGTAAAGGGCAGATAATTCACATTATCACCATCTGGTTTAATATACACCTTAGCCAGTGATACTGCTACAGTAGGTACAAAATGATTTTGAACATCTTTTACTTTTAATTTTAGAGCCTCTTGCCAATTCTCTCTCGTCACTGCTCCCAATTGCACTTTCATCTTATTCCTCCATCTTTAATTTAGTCCTACATTTCTCTACTGTTTAAAATTCTCCTTCTTTTTTCAAATGTACTATATGTACCCTATCAGCTAAAACAAATTATTTAACAATAATTTTATATATATTTCCAAACAAACCGCATACTAAGTGTAAATTTAGTTTGAATAAAGTGAGGACCATTATATGATAAAAACTCCTAAAGCTATTATTGTTATTTTTGGCGCAACAGGTGATTTAGCAAAGCGTAAATTGTTTCCTTCTATTTATAGATTGTATCGTAATGGAGAAATTTCTGAAGATTTCGCTGTTGTTGGTGTTGCAAGAAGACCTTGGTCTAATGAAACATTTCGTGAAAATGTCAAACAATCTGTTAACCACTTTCCAGATGATGATGGGAATCAGGAGACATTTGCTTCCCATTTCTATTACCATCCTTTTGATGTAACAAACGTATCTTCTTATCAAGAGCTTAAAAGTTTGTTAAGCACTCTTGATGACAATTATAATACGAATGGAAACCGCATTTTTTATTTAGCGATGGCACCTGATTTTTTTGGTACAATTGCCACAAATTTAAAGTCAGAAGGATTAACTTCTACGGAAGGATGGATTCGTTTAGTTATTGAAAAGCCGTTTGGCCATGACTACGAATCAGCCGAAGAGCTAAACAACCAGCTTCGCCAGGCGTTTACAGAAGAGCAAATTTATCGAATTGACCATTACTTAGGAAAAGAAATGGTTCAAAACATTAAAGTAATTCGCTTTGCTAACGCTATTTTCGAACCACTTTGGAACAATCAATATATTGCTAACGTTCAAATTACTTCAAGTGAAACATTAGGAGTTGAGGATCGTGGACGTTATTACGAGTCCTCAGGTGCTCTCCGTGATATGGTTCAAAATCATATGTTACAAATGGTTGCTCTCCTTGCAATGGAACCGCCCATTAAATTAACAGCAGATGAGATTCGAAGCGAGAAAATAAAAATTTTTCGTGCTTTAAGATCACTTACTGAAGAACAAGTCGAACAATATTTTGTTCGCGGACAGTACGGGTCCGGCATCGTAAACGAAGAAAAGGTGATTAGCTACAAAGAAGAAAACGCGGTAGATCCGGCATCTAATACAGAGACATTTGTCTCTGGTAAGCTCATGATTGACAACTTTAGATGGTCAGGGATTCCTTTTTATATTCGAACAGGTAAACGTATGCAAGAGAAATCGACTGAAATTGTCATACAATTTAAAGACTTGCCAATGAACTTGTATTTTAATAAGGAAAAAAAGACTCATCCTAACTTACTAATTATTCATATTCAACCCGATGAAGGAATTACACTGCATTTAAATGCCCAAAAAACAAATAGCAGTGTTACATCAACACCAATTAGATTAAGTTATTGTAATAACTGTGCAGATAAAATGAACACACCCGAGGCATATGAGGTTCTCCTATATGATTGCATGCGTGGTGACTCAACTAATTTTGCGCATTGGGAGGAAGTGGCCCTTTCCTGGAAATTTGTTGATGTTATCTCAAATGTTTGGACAAACAAAAAAGCTGAAAACTTCCCTAACTATGAGTCTGGATCAATGGGTCCTAAAGAATCTGATGCTTTATTAGAAAAAGATGATTTTCATTGGTGGCCAACTATAACAACTCGTTTTAAAGAAGAGAACGACAATGAAAATATATGATATAACAGCACCTGTTTTTGAAGGGATAACTGTTTACAAAAATAAGCTTGAAAACAACCAAAATTTTCGAAAGTAACAAACACTCCGTATAGAGTTAGATGTTCATAGCGATATACATATTGACGTACCTCTACATATGATCAATGAAGGAAAAACATTCGAAACAATTTCATTAGAAAAATTAGTAGGATCTGCTAAAGTTTTTGATTTAACAGCAGTTGAAAATACAATTACAAAAGCCTCTTTAGAAAACATCGTAAATTGAACAGAGGAAAAATTCGTTGCAACAAAAAACACTCATCAATCATAATTGGATGAGTGTTTTTACTTACTTCTGTAAAGCACTGTTCTATCGAAACAATACTTTATGCTTCATTTGTTTGTAACCAATGTCGGTATTTTTCGATAACTATAAATAAAAAATCAAAATTCTGCTAAGATTGGAAACTTACCCTGGTTAAATTCAATAGGAAGTTCTCCTCTTACCATAAAATGCTTATTTGATTCATATAATTTCAACTTAAAATCTTCGACTCCTAATTGATCTGGAGAAAAATAAAACTCTATTGTATGAAACGCTTCCGGAATTACTGCATATAATTCATCTAAAACAGGCATTAATTCACTTATTACTCCGTATAACTTCAACACGCCATCTACAACTTCGTATATAAGTATAGATTTGATTTCCTCTGAAAAGTAAAGCTTATCGTTCCACTTTTCATTGTACATATGTAAATAAAAAGAAGATTGATAGTGAAGTGGTGCAAAAACTCGCGAAAGACATTCTTTATTTTCAAATACATCTTTTATAAGCTGCAAATCTTCTACATCAAAAAAATCTAATTTTCGAATAGCCGATAACTGTAGTTCATTCTTTTCATACTGCATAGTGGATATATATTCTTTCACTGTTTGAAAACCAAATGATGTATACAGCTCTGGTGTTTCTGTAAATAAAAATGAATATGTATACTCTTCATCTATGCTTTTCAATGCTTCACACAACAAGTGCTTCATTAAACCTTTATTACGATAATCAGGATGTGTCATCACAGACTGAATGCCAGCTGCTTTTATACGCTCTCCCCCAACCATCATTGGCATTGAAAACATAGATACATTTGCAATTGCTGTATTTTCTTCAAATAAAGTAAACGGAGAGTAAGTTTCATCCCAAAACCCCTTTTTATAAAAGTCTTGTAATGTATGTACTGGAATGTGAAATACTCGTTCGAACAACCCATATAATTGTTCTCTTCGTTCATTTTCAAACGCATAATTAACACAAATTGTAAGATTATCCATGTTGTTCCTCCACTTACAAATCACTACTTATATTCCCCTTATTTTTCAACATAAAATGTAAGAAGTGAAATAAAGAATAAATTTTATCTTACAATATATTATCATAATTTTTTAAAAAAAGTTTATGTTCACAAAAATATAATCACCATTAATAAAAGTGGAATAAGAGGATGTTTCAATATATTTATATCGGGTTTTTATTTCGTATTTCCTCATTGTTTAGTTTAAACAGTGTTTTAGATTGAATGTTATTTTTCTAATCCTCAAGTATCATTTCCAACAAATTCTTAACAAAATTTAGATCTTACTTCCATATTTAATACAGCTCCTTCATACCATTCTTCTTAAATTAATTAATATAAAAATGAAAACAATTTCATTTTTCTGATTTTCACATTTACTAATTAACGTTAAAATCTTACAATAACCCTTAAGATATTTCATTTATATTCCATTTAGAAAGGAAATGTACATATATGTATCACTATGTAATAGACATATAGTAACTTCATTTCATGTCGTGGACCTCCTCTTATATATTACAGCTATAAATATATAACTCAGGAGGAATTACTATGAAGGACACTTTTTACTATTTCATTAAACAGGCGGATAAGCCTTTTCATGGGTGGAACTTCTCGTTTTTAGCAGATACCGGAAGGCTAAGCACAGAACCTCTGCCATGGAGTTATGCAGCAAATGTATTACACTATATACAAAAAGTAGATAGTATGCTAGATATGGGGACTGGTGGCGGTGAGTTTTTGTCTTTGTTAACCCCGCTTCCTGCTAGAACTGCAGCAACAGAAGGCCATCCGCCAAATGTAGCTTTAGCAAAAGCGAAATTAGAACCTTTAGGTGTCTCTGTATATCCAGTCGAGGATGATACATGTTTGCCTTTCGCAAACAATCAATTTGATTTAATTATTAATAAACATGAATCATATTCGGAGACAGAAATAAAAAGAATTTTAAAGCCAAACGGAATTTTTATTACACAGCAAGTTGGTGGATTAGATAATTTAGAATTAAATCACCTGCTTCATGCATATAATGAAAGTGAATATAGTTATTGGAACATGCAGTACGCCTCTTCACAACTAAAACAAGCTGGCTTTCAAATTCTTAAGCAACAAGAAGCATTCCCGTATCAACGCTTTTACGACATCGGAAGCATTGTGTATTATTTAAAAGCGGTTCCATGGCAAATCCCTGATTTTTCAGTATCCAAATATGAAGATCGCTTACTTTGCGCTTATAACTCCATTCAACAAAATGGGTATATTGAAGTAAAAGCACATCGATTCTATATCGTAGCTTCCTTATAATGCCTCACCTCTCCAAGCAAGTTAATCCTGCATGGAGAGGCCATTTGTTAAAATAGCCAAAAATGTTACCATCACTTGCAATATTTCTCATTTCGTTGTAAAATGAAACCGTAGAATACAATATGCAAACAGATCCACTTCACATATTATCAAGCATCAATAGGGATGATATGCGTTCCTTATGGGTTTTTGATAATATGTGAATTTTTATTTTCTTAGAAATAAGACGGATCATATTATATTTATTTTTTTATTTTTAGGAGGCATTTACCATGACATTAACAGGTAAAGTAAAATGGTTTAACAGCGAAAAAGGTTTCGGATTCATCGAAGTTGCAGACGGAAACGACGTATTCGTTCACTTCTCAGCTATCACTGGCGACGGCTTCAAAACTCTTGACGAAGGTCAAGAAGTTAGCTTCGAAGTTGAAGATGGTAACCGCGGACCTCAAGCTAAAAACGTTGTAAAGCTATAATTTAGACAATAAAAAGGTTGTTAACACGAACGGTTAACAGCCTTTTTACTTATACAAACAAATATTTTACATAAAAGGAGTGATCTCATGTATCGTAACAAAAAGAATGACGTTGCAGAAGTACCACCAGAAGAAATCCCAGTTTGGGAATGTGAGTCAGAAGAGTGCTTAGGATGGATGCGAAAGAACTTCGCATTTGAAGAACATCCGAAATGTCCTTTATGTGGAAGTGAAATGAAAAGCGGAGAACGTTTATTGCCTCGATTGGGATAAACCATAGTTTGCCCCTTGCAAGATGTTCTCTGCAAGGCTTTTTCTTTCATCTCTCCTAAATGATGATTCAAATGATTTCCAAGCTATACATAATTGCTAACAGCTATTGAACCCTCTTCCTCCCTTATTATCACCAGCATAAAATACATCATATTACTAACTATATGAATCATTGAGTATTTTCTATTTTCCCTTATACTTCATTACAACAAAAAGCAAAGTAGTAAATAAACTACTTTGCTTTTTTGTTGTGCTTACTCCTTTATCCCGCATTAACGGGCAGTAAGACCCCCACCTCAAGATTGAGAGAAACGAAGAAGATAGGTGAGGGATCCACTCTGCCCGTAAAAGCCCGATTGGTTCAACTAACCATCAGTGAGGGATGAAGAAAACCCTCACTGATGGAAGTTTCACTTTATGTGGCTCTTTTTCCTACACAGTACTTCCATTCCCCCTTCTGTATCGTATCATTGTGGATTATCGTACTTGAATAAGCTCCCTTTTCTATAGCTTCTATTTATTTGTATATTTTACCTAGTTTATCAAAAAATAAGTTTAGCTTAATAATAAAGGAGTGAGTACGTTGTTTCGAAAAACAGCCGGTGAAGTACTAGTCGATTTACTAATCGAATGGGGCGTTGATCACGTATATGGCATGCCTGGTGATTCCATTAATTCTATTATCGAACCTCTTCGTAAAGCACAAGATAAAATTAAATTCATTCAAGTTCGTCACGAAGAAGCAGGTGCTTTAGCAGCTGCTTCTTATGCAAAATTAACTGGAAAACTCGGGGTATGTATGGCAATCGCAGGGCCAGGTGCAATTCATTTACTAAATGGATTGTACGATGCCAAATTAGATCAAGCACCCGTGCTCGCTATTACCGGTCAGATTGAGTCTGATTTAATTGGAACTGGTTTTTTTCAAGAAGTAAATTTAGAAAGAATGTTTGATGATGTCGCAGTTTATAACCAGCGAATCATGTCAGCTGAGCAACTGCCAGCTGTTGTAAATCAAGCAATTCGCATGGCTTATACAAAAAAAGGCGTGTCAGTTCTTACAATTCCAGATGACATTCAAAAATTTGAGGTAGATGCAAAAGCACGGATTACAACCTCTTCTTTTACGATGCCGGAGTTATTTCCGCAAAAACATGATTTAGAAAAAGCAACGGCTGCATTAAATGAAGCAGAAAAGCCTGTTATTCTAGCAGGAAAAGGGGCAAAAGATGCAAGGGAATCCTTGCTTGCTTTTGCAGAACATATTGGAGCTCCTATTGTGTTAACACTTCCAGCTAAGGGGATCATTCCCGATGAGCATCCACTTTGTATTGGTGGTTTAGGTTTAATCGGAACAAAACCTTCATATGAAGCGATGAAGAATGCCGATACACTCATTATGGTCGGTACTTCTTACCCATTCACAGGATTTTTACCAGACAAAGCAAAAACAATTCATATCGACACAGATCCAGCACAAATCGGAAAGCGTTATCCAACCGATATTGGTCTTGCTGGTAATGCTGATAAAACCTTAAAATGGCTCACACAAAATATTGAAAAGCATACTGATCACTCTTTCTTAGAACATCATCAAGAACTGATGAAGAAATGGGAAGAAAGACTGCACAATCAAGAAAACGACACTTCTATTCCAATTAAACCACAAAGAGTAATGCATGCTGTGCAGCAAGTTGCACACGATGATGCTATTTTATCAGTAGATGTAGGCAATGTAACAGTTTGGACAGCGCGCCATTTCCGTATGACAAATCAGCGCTTTATTTTATCAAGCTGGTTAGCAACACTTGGCTGCGGTCTTCCCGGCGCAATTGCTGGGCAGATTGCGTATCCAAATAAACAAGTTTTCGCAATTTGCGGAGATGGTGGATTTGGTATGACGATGAACGATTTTGTAACAGCTGTGAAATACAACCTTCCAATCATTGTAGTCGTATTAAACAACCATAAAATCGCTATGATTAAATTTGAACAAGAAGTAATGGGAAATATTGAGTTTGGTACAGAACTTACAAATCCAAACTTCGCGAAATACGCTGAAGCATGCGGTGGAATCGGTTACCGCGTGGAAAAACTTGAGGAATTAATGCCTGCTTTTGAAAAAGCTGTAAAGCAAAATAAACCATGTATTATTGATGTGATCGTTGATGTCAATGAAGCCCCTATGCCGGCAAAAATTACATTCGCACAGGCAGCTGGCTATACAAAGCACATGCTGAAAGAGTTATTTGAAGAAGGAAAAATTGATTTACCTCCTTTATAAAAATACAAATATAAAACAGCGGTTTATTTTTCAATAACCGCTGTTTTATCGATATCTATCCTGTTATTTCATTAAAAAGCCACCAAAAATGGTTGTTTCTTTTCATCTAAACAATATAAAATACGTTCTTTGAAATTTGTCCATGTTACCATTTGTAATACTTCTTCAATAGGAAAATACCCTACATCTAAGCTTTCACTACTTGTTGTAAATTGTCCACCAACTGGCTTTCCTATGAACAAATGATTGCAAATACATTGTGAAACATTTTGATACACTCCGCAATATTTTATAATCTCAATATCAATTCCAGTCTCTTCTTTCGCTTCTCTAATAGCACCTACTAGAATTGCTTCTCCTTCTTCTACTTGACCACCAGGGATTTCCCAGCCTCGCATTGGACTTTTTAAAAGTAAAACTTCATTTTTATCATTTAATACGACCGTTGCAGCCGTTACAATATGCTTTGGATAAGGCATATATACCCTCTCCTTTGTATAAGGTATGTTTTTTTATACACAATGAATAGGTAATATAGACCAAGAACTGACAAGTTTGATTTGTTTTCCCTCTATATGTAACACTTGTTCAGATGGGTTTGCTATATGGTGTAATTGAGGGAATATTTCTTTCACATAATGTTGGTGAGCTTCTACATCTTTCCATAAAGACAGAACAATGTAACGGTTCGAAGAAAGAGATCTTCCAACAACTCCGCCCATCATTCCTTCTGTTCTTGCCATACCTGGATTCCAAACGGTTTCTTGCATATGTAAAAATTGTTTTTCGTTACCTTGCTCCACATCACATATTGCTACTCGTAAGAAGGAACTATGCGCCAGTGCTTCTACAAATGAAGTATCTGTTATATCAAATAAAGATTGATATAGTTCTGTTTCACATGATGTATACGTACCTTTTTGATTGCTGCTATGAAAAATCGTATCATGTGTTTCATTCATAAAACTTTGGTACATTTTCATATTTTCCCAGCAACCAACTATATAAGCTTCTGATTCATTCCATCCCCCGACTTGTCCATGAAATCCTTCTAATTCTTTCAACTCTCCCCATTGCTCTTGAGCAGTTGAAAATGCTTCCTTTCTCTCTTCATCAATTTGACAAATAATTGACTTAATGAGCATACATGTCTCCCCCTTATTTTTTATAAAAACCTTAATGTGGTTAACCTTTTCTAATCACATCATTAAAATCTTATAATTATATTTTAAAGAAATTAAATAGAAATATCAAAATTATAAGAAAAATAACACTATAAAAAAACAAGGGGATCAATTTATCAAGACCTAAATTAAAAAATTCCCAATAAATAAAAGAGCAATACATATTGTATATGACTAATATGTATTGCCCTTCATTCAATTAAAGCACCTGTTAGCTTAATAAGATCCAGTGCTATCCCTTTCGTAATATCGTATTAAACATTATAGGTCTATGTTTATCAAAAGCCTGTAAAAATTCTCCCCCGAAAACAGTTATGGTACCTTCTCAAGGATGTCCCAAATATGCCCATTCAAGATTTTTATGAATAAAGAAATAGTAATCCCCATTTGGAAAAATAGGTATTGTCCATTCACAGAATTCATCTTTCGTGAATTCCAAATATGGACTTATCCAATAACAGTCATGTTGCCAATTTAATGCGTAAATATATTCACTTTTTTGTGTAACTTCTTGAAAAGCCAGCAATGATTTTTCCTCTAGGTCATTATAAATAGCATCGTATTTTATTCTTAGAAATACAATAATCGCCTACCCATAAATTTGATAGGCGATTATTAAAGTTGTTTAAAAATTGCTTTACTGCTTTCATAAAACGATATTTCACGAAAAATAAAATTGTTTAATTTTGGAATGCGAATAGTTACACATAGCCTCCTTTTTTTAATTATTTATTTTAGCCAATATAGATTTAACAAAGTTTGTTTTATCATCTGCATATTTATGTTTATTATTGGGATTAGCCTGTGAAAGTTGAATCTTTAACTGTTCATACTCAATCCGAGCAGTTTTATTATTTGTTAAGTAATCTCTAAAACACAATTGTTCAATTAAATATTTATTACCCTTTTCATACATATGAATTTGATGTGTTCTCGGTTCTCCCTTATTAAAATAAAATCTTTCAGGTAATACATCTTTTCTATACCTATAATTTAACTGTTCTAACTTAGCAATACATTTCACACCATTTTCAAAATTCTTTAATTCAATCGCAATATCAATAATAGGTTTTGCACTCAAGTGTGGAATAGAAGTACTTCCAATATGGTGTATTACCAAAATGTATTCTCCAATTTGTTTTTCAATTAATTGTTTCTCTTTTAAAAATTCGACTTCCCATTCCTCAGTCCAAGGAACTAAAAAAACTTCCCCACGGGGTAACCCTAACATTTGATTAACTCCTCCTGCATATAGCCCTTTTCTTAACGAACTAAATATCAAAATATTCTCTCTTTTATTATATAGCATACAAATAAAAAGACGGTGTAAAATTCCAATTCAGACCATCTTTTCAATCTCTAATTATGGAGTATATCATGTAAGAAAAAAGAGGATCTATGCCCTTATATTAGACATAATATCCTCTTCTAATTATAGTACGTTTAACAAAATCTCCTTGTTTTTTCTACTCAATCAAATGTAAGTTCTATTTGAATAATCTCTGATCGACTCCCAAGTCTTAAAGCTGGTCCCCAAAATCCAAATCCTGAGGAAACAATCGCATGAAATAAATCTTTCTGTACATATCCCCAATCTAATTCGTACATTCTTCTTGTAATGATATGATTCGGCGCCATTTGTCCTCTATGAGTATGTCCAGACAATAATAAATCAACACCTGATACTTCAGCTTGCTTTAATTCAAAGGGCTGATGATCCATTGCAATGATTGGAAAACTCTTATCTACAGCACTCATTAACTCCTCAAAACTTTTACGATTTCGGTCCGTCTTATCTCTTCTTCCTACAATATAAAAACAATCTTCAATTTTTACAACTTCATCTAATAATATATTTACATCAATCTTATCCATTTCCTGCAAAAACTCCGGAATAGCCCCGCCGTAATATTCATGATTTCCTAGCACCCCATAGATGCCAAGCGGAGCATGCATTTGTTTCATCACTTGTCCCATATTCTTTTTTATAAAATATTCTGGATGATCGTCAATAATATCTCCTGGCAAAAGTATGATATCCGGTTTCATATCATTTACATGATCAACCAATCTTTGAAGGTGCGACAAGCCAGACAGTTTACCGAAGTGCATATCTGAAGCCATTGCAATTCGAAGTGTCTTACGATTATTCACTTTTTTAGGTACGTGAATCTCGTATTTTCGAACGATTGGACTATACGCATTAAATGTTCCATAGGCAAAAATAAGAACAAAAATAATAAGAACGATTATTCCAGTCCAAAAAATAGATTGTTCTTTCGGAATAGAGAACCAATCTAAAATGTATACTGTTACATCCGCTATTGGTAATAGTATGACTGCATATTGTATGACTGCAAACCAATAAGAACCAATTGTTCTAAGAGGTGAATCAAATTTAATCAATCGATCTAGAATATACGCGTATGAAAATAATCCAACTAGAATCGCATAATATCCCCAAGATTGAACGCCAAAAGTCGTACGAATCCAAACCCAGCCATTCCATCCAATATAAATCATTAACAGCGTATATAGCGTAAATAAAATAATAATATTAAATAAATTTCTCGCTTTCAAAGTATCCCCCTCTTCTATATGTTTCATTATAACCATTCATTTACGAATGTTTACATACTATACATTAATGAATTAACAGTTATATCTAATGAGAATTTTATCCCGTATTAACGGGCAGTAAGGCCCCCCACTAATGGAAGTTTCACTATATTTTGACATAAAAACTTTTATAATTCCACTGATACGCAGCAAAATTAAAAAGAGACTGATTCAGAATTTTTTATGAATCAATCTCTTTTTAATTTTCATTTACAATTTCATATTTCAGCTGAATGGATAAGCATCAGAACTCAAATAACGTTCTTTTATAATTTGGCGATGATGAAGCTCATGACCAGCAATAATGCTTGCCAATGCACGAACCGTTACTTCAGAATTATTTGCCATCCCTCTTTGTAACCAAGCTTCTTCATCTAAACTTTTAAGCAAATGCACGGTAGCTTGACGAACAACTGTTAAATTCTCAAGAAGATCTTGCATAGATTGCTTATCAAATGCAGCTCTTAGAACATACATATCATCGTTATATCCAGGAAGTTCTGCTGTCTCGCCTCTCGCTATAGAAAGCAGTCGATATCCCATAATACGTTCAGTATCCGCAATATGACCGATTACTTCTTTTATACTCCATTTATTAGGAGCGTAGCGAAGATGTCCCTCATCATCAGAAATATCCTTCAATAAAAGGTTCGTTTCCTTCACTTGCTCTTCTAATATATGTATGATATCTCCCTCTGGTAATAAGTTTATGTATGTTGAATAATACGGATTATATTCATTTGCTTCCGGTCTCTTTTGCATTTTGATCATCCTTTTTATTATTTTTAGAAAATAAAGTGGAACTTTCCTTAATGAAACAAGTTAGAAAAATTTATTATTATCTCCTTATAATTGTAATTCACTTCCCCTCAACATTTACAGCCATTATAAATTTACACAATATTCTATCCCCTTTACTATTTTAGTAGATTCTGCCATGATTTTCATCTCTAATAAAATATAAAATGGTATAATTTTTATTTAAAGCTGAGTCAGAGTTAACACTATATAAATAAGAACTAGCTTTAAAGAAGATTGACATTCCTGATTTTATTCCTTTTATTGGTGAATATGACATTGAAATACGAGGCGAATTTGGATTGGGGACATTCGGTTACAAATTACGTGCAGGTCAAGAAACTGGTGCGTATGTTAGCGCTGGAAAAGTTGATGGTGGAATATTTACTAAACCAGGGGGAACAATAAACATGTTTAAACAAGCAAGATTTATTAAAATTTTTGGGTTTTCAGCTTTACTTATCTTTAGCCTTTTTGCTCCTTATGGATTTTGGAAAAAGTTTACTCTTATTGCTTTTGTACTTATACTAGCCTCCTTATCTTTTGGTACTACAAACTTACTAGAATGTATAACTAGTAAATTTAAAAAGAATGGAGATAACTAGATTGTAGAAGAATTGCATAAAGGTAATACGACTGAAAGTAAATTAGTGCTATTTGAAACATTGTTAGAAATGTAAATAAACATAAAACCTCTGTCAAATTAAAAACAGAGGTTTTATTATATAACTGTTACAGATTAACTCCAATCGAACCATATTTATCTATTTCACAACAAACCTCGTCTTACTACATCCATCTTTCTGCTTCATTACTTCAAGCACTGCTGGCATAGCGTTTTTCAATTCTTGTACGTGTGAGATTACACCAATAAAGCGACCTGATTTTTGTAAGTCTATCAATGCATCGACTGCTTTCGTTAACGATTCTTCATCTAATGAACCGAAGCCTTCGTCAATGAACATCGTTTCAATTGAAATACCACCTTCATATGATTGGATGATATCAGCCATACCAAGCGCTAAGCATAGAGATGCGTTAAATTTTTCACCGCCGGACAATGTTTTCACATCACGTGTTTGCCCCGTATAGGCATCATACACATCTAATCCTAAACCACTTTGACGATTTCGTTTTTCCACGCGTTCACTTCGTTTTAAATAAAACTGTCCGTTTGATAGTTTACGAAGTCGTTCATTAGCTACTTGAACAATTTGCTCTAAATATTCTATTAAAATGTAACGCTCAAACGAAATGCGGCTTTCATTGTCACCTTTCATAACTTCATATAAATCAACAAGCTCTTGGAATGCCGCTTCTTCTTCATGAATTTGTTCATCAATGCGGCAAATATTTTCATGCAAATCGGAAATATATTCATTGGCACTTTTTGTACGCTGACGCTGTTCTTTTATGATATCAAGCTGAATTTCTAGTTCTTTCAACTGTTCTTCTAGTTGCGTTAACTCTGTCCATTCTTTTCCTTGTAGCTGCTCTATTAATTCTTCAATTTGTTTTGTTAATACTTCAAGCATTGAGTAGTACGTTTGAATGTGCTGTTGTAAGTTTTTTCGCTCTGCGTCTGATAATTTAGCCTCTGTGTATGCTTGCTGACTCACAAAACCACTTGCTTCAAGTTCTGCCATAAAACGTGCATACTTTTCTTCTTTGTTCTCATTTCCTTGTGTATATTGTTGCTGCGCTGCTTTATATGCTTCTTCAACACGAATTTTTTCACTGGTGCAACGCTGAAATTCCTCTTGTGCTCTTTGCCATGATTCTTGCAGACGACGAAGTAAAGAGGCTTTTGCTTCATACGCTTGTTGCCACGCTTCTAATGTTTGCATCTCTGCTGGAATTTTTTCTTTGTCATTTTCATACGATGTTCGCAGTTGAATCGATTCCATTTCAGAGCGATGCAGTTTTTCTTCTATATCACGTTTAGTTGCTTGCAACATATCTAATTCTTCTTCTAGCTTTTGAAGCTGCGATGATAATTGTTTACGTTCTTCTTCACTTGCTTTTAATTCATTTACTTCTGCAGCTAGCTGTTTTCCTTGTTGGATTAACGTTTGATACGCATCTGCTAACTCTGATACAGCGTACCCCCGAGCCTGTACTTCTTTACATAATTCTTCATATTGACCTTTATAAAAATTACATTTTTCTTCTATTTGAACGTGTTGCTTTTCAGCTTGTACTTTTTGTTCACGAAGAATATTTAACTGTTCTTCATTAATAGACACTTCTTGTTCAGTTGCTTTGTTTGGGTGAGAGGTACTACCACAAACCGGGCAAGGTTTACCATCATGTAAATGAATCGCTAACTGACCAGCTTGTTCGCTTAACCATGATTTCTCCAACGTTTCATACGCTTGTTGAGCCGCACTCATACGTTCTAATACACCTTTTCTTTCCCTCTCATACTTTTGCACTTCTTGCCACACTTGATATGCGTCTTTTAATACTTTTGCATCTTCACGCATACGACTTAACTGTTCTACTTTTGCTCGGTATTGCTCAAGTGCCTGTTCAATCTGTTTTAGCTTACCTGAAAGCTGTTGCTTTCGTGTACTGCTGAATTCTTGCTGTTTCTCTAATTTACTTACCTCAAGCTTAAATTGCTCCATTTGTTTTTCTGATGCCGCTAATTTTATTTTTTTATCAGCAAATGTGGCGATAACCTCTTTTAACTCTTCTAACATTTGTACGTTTCGCTTCGTTTCTTCACGAACTGTTTCATTGTTTTTTTCTTGTTCGTACTGCTGCTCCGCACGCTCATAAGCTAATACAAATTGTTCTTGTTTGGCAGCAATTTGTTTCATATATTGCTCGGCTTGCTGAGCACTTTGAACCGCTTCATCATACCACTGTTCAAACGGTAATAACCGGCTTGCTTGCTCTGCACGTTTAAATTGTTGTTCTTTCACTTCAATAGAAGAACGTTCCTGTTGCAATGAGTCATAACGATTTTGTTTTGTTTGCAAATCTTGCAATCTATCATTTAAAGCCTTCGCTTCATGATACCCTGTTTCCGCTTCTTTTAATTGCTTTAGCTGTATTGATTCTTGTTTTTCTAATTGCTTTTCTTGTTTTTCATAAAAAGCGATTTCTTGTTGAAGCGCTTCTACTACTTGATGTGTATTTACATGTTCTTGATTTGCTAATATTTCAAGCAGTGCACCGTCCCGCACCGGAAGCTTGAAAACGTTACGAAAGTACAATTCTCGTTCTTTTTGCTTTTCTTGCAGAACATCTTTCCATTCTTTACGCTTTTGATCTAATAACTCTCGCATTAATTTATATCGATCCGTTTTAAAAATACGGCGTAAAATTTCTTCTTTATTTTCTGTTTCAGATGTTAATAGTTTACGGAATTCACCTTGTGGAAGCATTACAATTTGACTAAATTGATGCTTACTAAGACCAATTAAATCTTCCACTTTTTTGTTTACATCCGTCACATGGAAACGATCTACACAAGGAATTTGTTCGTCATTAACGACTTCATAAAATTCAATCGCATGACCTGTAATCGTTTTGTTGCCTTGTTTTTTATGACCAAGTTGACGCTTTATACAATAGGTTTTTGCTTTTAATTGAAATAATAATTCAACGCTTGTATACACGTTATCATCAGCAAATTGACTACGAAGCATACTCGTATCATTGCGTTCTTCTCCACTCGCTTCTCCGTACAGCGCATAACAAATCGCATCAAAAATCGTTGTTTTTCCTGCACCTGTATTTCCAGAAATCGCAAAGATTCGATGTTCACCTAATTCTTCAAAATCAATTGTTTCCTGCTGCTTATAGGGACCAAACGCTGTCATAATAAGTTTGATAGGTCTCATGCTCTCTCCCCCTCTCGCTCATGAACTGTCTTTAATACTTCTAAGAAGAGACGCTCTTTTTCTTCCGATAACTCAGTCCCTTTCATTTCTTTATAAAAAGCTTTCACAAGGGAAAGATCATCCATTTTATGACGTGAAGTGACTGTAGTATTTTCATTCGCCAGCTCTTTTCTTTGCATAACACGCTCTACATGCATCGCATTTGGATAAACAGAACGAATCTTTTCCATTGGCTGCAATACAGGATTTTCATCTAATAATTTCACAAATACGTAGTCTTCACAAACAGGATGTTGCAACAATTCATCAATTTTTGCTTCAACCGTTCTCATTTTACGTTGCGGTGTTAATAACCGTTTCTCAATTGTTATTTCTCCTGTTTCATTTAATTCAACAATGGAATATCCTTTTTTGTGATGCTCTTCCGAAATCGAATACGCGAGCGGCGAACCCGCATAACGAATTGTTTCATTACGTACGTAATGCGCTTGGTGTAAATGACCAAGTGCCGTATAATGGAAGGCATCAAAATAATGACTGTTTACATATTCTGCTCCGCCAATTGATAATGGCCTCTCAGCATCACTTGTATTTTCTTCCGCTTCCCCAGACGCTGTTACGAAAGCATGTCCGATAAAAACATGACGCGCCTCTTTATCCATACTTTCCGATAACTCATTCATAAAAATACGCATCGCATCATCATGACTACGAATATCATCATTTTTCATCACATGACGAACAATGCTCGGATCAACATATGGAACCAAATGGAAATGCACTTCTCCGTATTCATCATTCATGATAACAGGCTCATATGGATATTGAAATTGCCCAATAATATGCAGCCCTTGTTTCTTCATTAAGCCGCTCCCAAAATGAATACGGTCTGGACTATCATGATTCCCAGCTATCGCAAGTACTGGCGTTTGTAATTCAATCACAATTTTTTGTAATACTTCATTTAATAAATCTACTGCTTCTGTTGGTGGAATTGCGCGGTCGTATAAATCTCCTGCAATAATCACGGCATCTGGTTTTTCCTCTTCAACAGCTTGTACGAATTGCTCTAAGACATAACGCTGATCTTCTGTCATATAAACACCGTGAACAAGCTTTCCTAAGTGCCAATCGGCTGTATGAAAAAATTTCATCTTTCCCTTCCTTTCTTTTTATTAGTTCACAGATTGAAGTGAAATAAGCTGATATAAAAGCATCGTCTTCTCTTCTGTCCATTCCACTTTTTTTACAACTGCACTTCCAACAAGTTCTTGATTTGTTTTATACACTGGCAATATTTCATCAACTACAAATAAATGATATCCTTCTAAAATTAACTGAAATATATTATCTTCTATATGTAATCGTTTCTCTGTTTCGTTTACAATAATCTTTGTATGCATTTCAAATTTCATGCGAAAACACCCCTTTTTTATGTCTCTATTTTAATAGTATAGCGGGCATTACTGATTGACAAGAGAATCAGTAAGAAAGGTAGGACTTCCCTAATGAACATTCCCTCTACTTACAACATTATAACTGCAATATATCTTCAACTTCTCATTTGTAGTATGAGAAAAGTAATAAAAGAATATGAAAACTCCCGCCACTTATCTCCTTTAAATCTTGAAGTAAGAGTTTTCCATGTACCATCTTCAACAAACACCTTTAGAACTGCTTTTTTTCAATATGTTATAAGAGCCCCTTCACATCTGCGAATAGCGAGATAGATGCAAATAATGTTGCTGATGCTTTTGTTAACATTTTAATTTTTAATACGGTATGTGAAATTAAATATTTATTTAAAATAAAAATGCCGTTTACGGCACTTTTATTTTTGTAAATAATCCTTCATTACAACGTACAAAACAATAAATAATAATACTGTTGTCAAAAGCCACGAAAGAATCGCAACGTAATCATTTTGATTTAATGCAAAACTAATCGCAATTGTTAAGATAAGGACCGGGAATACAAATCGTACTTTATCTTGTATAGTATCATGCTGTGCATCCTCTTGATGAAAATAGAAAGTTAAACCAATCATAAGAGAAGATAAAATAATGACCGATAATAATAAAGGCCCTGACATTCCGATCTCCCCTTTCTTTTCTTTCCTTTCTAAGGGCACATTAGACATTCTATACTTATAATAAATAAAACTTATAAGCGAACTTAATACATATGACATATTAGCAACAAAACAAAAAATTCAAATACAGAAAATGTATTATCCATATTTATTTAAACCTTTATTCTAAAAAATTACAAATTATATATTTAGTAAAAATCTGTTCAAAACAATATCCGTTAGAAGTTGTATATTCCTTTTTCTCTAATGAAAATCCTCTAAAAACAACTCGTCAAAATATGCCAAGTTTTCATTTCATGAATTCTCATGCTTTCCTTCTTTACATATTTTTGATTGTTTACCACTTTTTTATTTTAAAAGACATATTCTTTCAGTCTAAAAACTTTAGCATAATGATACAAAAAAACACGAAACAACGCACTACTTCTCTTCTATTTTCTACAGTATACTCATTTGCTCTTCATTTTAAAACAAAAAAAGACATGCAATATGGCAGGATTCAAGAAATAAAACAAGAAAGATATACACAAGAGCTCATCTTTCATAACGATTCAGGAGATCGCTACATATTTTAATTCGTTGCTACAATTATCACCATAGATGCTCCCGCTCTGTCTTCTTATAAAATGTCTATTTGTTTAGACACTTAAACATTTTGTGTCCAATCCATCCTTGCTAATATACAGCATTTGAATTGGCACAGTTCTTGCAAAAATAAATATATGATCATAAAGGAGGATATAGATAATGGAAACCAAATTTGCAAATATAAGAAAACAAAACTTTATTACAATAGTAGAGGTGAACAATGCCCCAGCAAATGCTTTATCATCTGCATGCATAGCTGAATTACGCTCAATCTTTTCAATGCTTGCTGAGGATGACGAAACAAGGGCTATTATTCTAACAGGTGCCGGACGTTTTTTTGTAGCTGGTGCCGATATTAAAGAGTTTGTTTCTGCACTAGGAGATCAAGAGAAAGGATTAGCAATGGCAAAAGCAGGACAAGCACTTTGTGACGAAATAGAAGCCATGAAGAAGCCAGTCATTGCTGCCATAAACGGTCCTGCTCTTGGCGGTGGATTAGAGTTAGCTATGGGATGTCATTTTAGAATTACATCAGATACTGCTATTCTCGGTTTACCGGAATTAAAACTTGGATTACTCCCAACATTCGGCGGTACACAACGCCTTAGCAGAATAACAAATATGGCAACGGCTTTAGACTTAATTTTAACTAGTAAACAAATAAGCGGAAAAGAAGCAGCCAATCTCGGTCTTGTTCAATTGGTTGTTTCCCAAGAAGAATTATTACCAACTGCTCTCTTAATTGCTCAATCCTTTCTCGAAGGAAAAAGCATGACTAGTGTCACACGTGCCGTAGAATGTATTACACAAGGATATAACGAAAATATATCTGAAGGCTTGAAAAGAGAGCGCGAGAAATTCTCTGAATTATTTTTAACTGATGACGCTAAAGAAGGCATTCAAGCTTTCATCGAGAAGCGGAAACCTAACTTTATACATTCATAAAAGGAGGATATGTTATGACTGATCAAGTTCTATTTTCAACTAACGAAAATGGTGTAGCCACTATTACGTTAAATCGTCCGAAAGCACTAAACTCACTTTCTTATGAAATGATAGGACCGATTACACAAAAGTTAAAAGATTGGGAAGCTGATGATCAAATTCATCTTGTCATTATAAAAGGCGCAGGTACGAAGGGACTTTGTGCTGGTGGTGACATCAAGACACTTTACGAGGCTCGTTTACATGAATCTGCCATGAAAAAAGCAGAGCAATTTTTTGAAGATGAATATAAATTAGATATGCTCGTTTATAAGTTTTCTAAACCGATTATCGCATGTTTAGATGGCTTTGTTATGGGCGGAGGCGTCGGACTAACTTCCGGAGCGAGCCATAGAATTGTAACTGAGCAGACGAAGTGGGCCATGCCAGAAATGAATATTGGCTTTTTCCCGGATGTCGGGGCTGCCTATTTCTTAAATAAATCTCCAGGGTATATAGGACGTTACTTAGCATTAACAGCTTCTGTTATTAAAGCTCCTGATGTACTATATATAAACTGTGCAGATTTTTACATGACAAACGAAAACTTAAATGCTTTTCTTAACCGTGTCGAACATATAGATTGGCCTGTAAAAGACATACATACAACATTGACACAACTGGTAAATGACTATTCTGAGCTTCCTGTTAACGAAAGTGAGCTAGCGTCATTCCAAACAGACATTAACAATCACTTTTCTTTTCACACAGTTGAAGAGATTATACATTCATTAGAAAAAGATGCTAGCCATTTTGCAGCTAAAACAAAAGAAACAATTTTATCAAAATCCCCATTCTCCTTAAAGATTACTTTAAAACAACTAATTGATGGAGAAGAAAAAACGTTAGAGGATTGCTTTAATACTGATCTTGTACTTGCTAAAAATTTTATGAAACATGAAGATTTTTTCGAAGGAGTACGTTCAGTTGTCATTGACAAGGACCAAAATCCGCAATATAAATATAAGAAATTAGAAGATGTTTCAGACGAGGTTGTGAACAGCTTTTTCAACCTTTTAAGAAGCTAATTATATCAAGTGAAGCTTATACATTTTATTTCAAATAAAAAAAGTGTCCAATACCATGGACACTTTTTTATATTCTTCTTAAAACCAGCGTTCTGTCACTACTTTTTTACGTGTATAAAATTGTACACCATCTTTTCCATTTGTACCTAAGTCACCGTAGAAAGAAGCTTTATTTCCTGCAAATGCGAAAAATGCCATTGGAGCTGGAACGTTTACGTTTACGCCAATCATCCCTGCATCGATATTATCACGGAATGTTTGTGCGTGTTTACCACTTGACGTATAAATGACTGCACCGTTTGCAAATTTTGATTGGTTTGTAAGCTTAATTCCTTCTTCTAAATCCTTTACTCTCACAATGCTTAATACTGGGGCAAAAATTTCATCTTGCCAAATTTTCATATCTTGATTCACACTATCAAAGATTGTTGCTCCAACGAAATACCCTTCCCCAACTTCTTCATTAATTTTACGGCCATCTACTAATAAAGTAGCTCCATCTGCTACACCGCTATTAATATAGCCTAGTACACGCTCTTTATGAGATTCACGAATTAATGGACCTACATAATTTTCTTCATGGAAACCATCACCGACTTTTAATTTACGCGTTTCTGATACAAGAACATCAATGAATTCATCAGCAATTTCATCCACTACCGCTACAACAGAGCATGCCATGCAGCGCTCTCCACTGCTCGCAAATGCAGAACCAATGACACCTTGTACTGTCTTTTCAATATCGCAGTCCGGCATAACAATTGCATGGTTTTTCGCTCCTGCAAGTGCTTGTACTCGTTTTCCATATTTTGTTCCTGTTTCGTATACATAGCGTGCAACTGGCTCAGATCCAACAAATGAAACAGCTTGAATATCTTTATTTTCTAAAATGCTATTTACAACATCTTTTCCACCTTGTACTAAGTTTAAAACCCCTTTCGGGAAGCCCGCTTCATAGAATAATTCTACTAGTCTTTCTGCTAAAAGCGGCGTTCTTTCAGATGTTTTTAATACAAATGTATTACCGCAAGCGATTGCTAATGGGAACATCCATAGTGGAATCATCATCGGGAAGTTGAACGGTGTAATACCCGCAACAACTCCAATTGGGTATCTCCAAATTGAACCATCAATTCCACCTGCAATATTTGGAAGTGCTTGCCCCATCATTAAATTTGGTGTTGATGTTGCCAGCTCTACAGCTTCAATCCCTCGCTGCACTTCGCCAGTTGCATCTTTTAATGTTTTACCATTTTCTAATGTAATGATTTTTGCAAGCTCATCTTTGTTTTCTTGTAAAAGTTGTAAATATTTATATAGCTGTCTTGAGCGATTTGGAACTGGTACTTTAGACCATGTTTCATATGCTGCTTTTGCAGCTTCAACAGCACGATCCACATCTTCTTTTGGAGAAAGTGGAACATAAGCAATTATTTTCCCAGTCGCAGGATTCGGAACAGCTTCCACTTCTGTGCCAGTAGATTCTACCCATTCACCATTAATATGATTTTTCACGCGTTTAATTTCTGTTGTAATCATTGTATTCGCTCCTTTTTATTTTTTATATTTGCTAGTATTCATTGTTATTTATGACTAGAGATTAATTGTTCACTTACCTTTTGATATAAAGCAGCCATGTCTTTTTCACCATATCCCGCTTTATCAGCTTCATCATACAAATTCAAAAGCATTTCACTCACTGGTAAGTGAAGCTCACCTTCTTTTGCTAAATCAACTGCAAATCCTAAGTCTTTCTTTAGTAGATTTACAGTAAATCCTGGTTCATAGTTTTCTGGCGCAATAAAGCTTTTATAATTGCGCTCATAAATTCTACTTTGTCCATAACTCACATTTAAAATATCAAACATTTTATCTAAATCCATATTGTTTTTCTTTGCTAATGTCAGAGCTTCACTAACACCTGCTGTATAAAAACCAATTAATAAGTTATTAATCAATTTTACAGTTGTACCACTATCAATTTGCTCACTCACATGAAATATATTTGCTCCCAATACTTCCATCACTGGTAAACCTTTTTCATATACTTCTTTTGATCCACCAACCATAAAAGTTAATGTGCGGTTTTCCGCTCCAATTACTCCACCGCTAACCGGTGCAGCCAAGAAATCGACTTTTTTATCCTTCGCAGCATCTGCAAGCTTTTTATTTAGTTGCGGAGCTACTGTGCTTGTATCAATTAAAACAACATTCGAATGACTATTCTCAATTAAACCTTCTTCTCCAAAATAAACAGCTTCAACAGCTCGCGGTGACGGTAAACTTGTAAAAATCAAATCACATGTTTCTGCTAATTTTCCAATTGATAAACCGATGATTCCCCCTTCTTTCTCGAAGGAAGCTTCAGCATCTTTATTTAAATCGACTCCATATACCGTATAATTTGATTTAACTAAATTTTTAGACATTGGAAGACCCATGTTACCTAAACCGATAAAACCAATCTTTTTCATACTGCTCTCCTCCTATTTAAACAATATATTTCCCGCGATTTATAATCGTTTTTGCGATTTCTCTCTTTTTCGTAAACAAGTTCGTGTATAGAGGTACTGACAGTTGACGAATTTCATCTAGAATGGCGTTTCTAGTTTGCTCTTCTTGCACCGCTGCAGAAAGAAGAACAATTGCTGCTGATTCTACTTTTCGATATCCTTCTTCACAAAGCACATCCGTTATAAACTGTTTTGTACGTTCTTTTTCTTCACCATTTTTACTGATCGCTTTCTTTGTACGTAAAAATGCCGATTCCATTACATATACATCTTTCAACATGTCTGCTAACACGCGTGAATATTCTTGTTCTTGTTCGATTTTTAATTCAGGAGTTTGAGATAGCGTTTTCAAAGATTGCTTCAATAATTGTTTCGATAATAAAATATAACGATGATTTCGTTCTATATTTTCAAATGTGTCTTTATCTACTTGGTCCCCTAGTTGTTTCGTTTGTTTCATTAACATTTTCGCAACTGTTAAGCGGTTAATTTCATTCGTTCCTTCAAATATACGGCTAATTCTAGCATCACGATATAATCGTTCTACTTCATATTCTTGCATATAACCATAACCACCATGAATTTGTACCGCTTCATCCACAATATTTCCAAGTGTTTCTGAAGCATTCACTTTGTTGATCGCACACTCCATTGCAAACTGAGACATTTTCTGCATAATACCTTCATCACTCTCATGAATTGCTTCATCAATTACGCCTGCTGTTCGATAAGCTGCACTCTCTGCACCGTATGTAGCGATAATCATATTTGCAATTTTCTCTTGAATCATCGTGAAATCAACTAATTCTGTTTGAAACTGTTTTCGTTCTTTTCCGTATTGAACAGATAGGCCAATTGCTTGCTTTGCTGTTCCAATATTTCCGAAAGCAAGTTTCAATCTAGCAAAATTGAGAATATTAAGAGCTACGTGATGTCCCTTTCCTACTTCCCCTAGTACATTTTCAGCAGGAATGACGACATCCTCTAAAATCAGTGTCGCAGTTGAAGAACCTTTAATACCCATTTTCTTTTCTTCTAGGCCAATCGAAACGCCTTCACATGTTCTTTCGACAATAAATGCTGTCATTCCTTTATTTGTCTTTGCAAAAACAACATATACGTCAGCCATATGAGCATTTGTAATCCACTGTTTTTCACCATTTAATGTCCAAGCTGTTCCTTCTTCATTTAAGACAGCACTTGTTTTTGCACTTAATGCGTCAGATCCAGCATTAGGTTCTGTTAAAGCATAAGCTCCAATCCATTCGCCTGATGCAATTTTAGGTAAGTATTTTTCCTTCTGCTCTTTTGTTCCGTAATATATATATGGCAGCGTTCCTACTCCAGCATGAATATTAAAGGAAACACTAAAGGCTCCTGCATATCCCATCTTTTCCGCCACAAGTCCAGAAACTGCTTTCCCTAATTCAAATCCACCATACTCTTCTGGAACCTCTATACTCAACAATCCAAGTTCTCCAGCCTTTTCAAACAACCTGCGGGAAACTTGATAATTGTGCTGCTCGATATTTTCAATTTGAGGAACAATTTCCTGTTTCACAAATTGTTCTGTAGTTTTTGCGATTAAATCTTCATCATCTGAAAAATCCTCAGGTGTAAAAAAGGTTGTCTTAAGCTCCTGATTCAGCGAAAAAAATTCGTTCCATTGCAACTTTGTTTTCTCCATCTGTATCCCCCTATCATTTCGGTCTTCATTTTATTTATGTGCAAAATCTATGCCAATCTAAAAACTTGATAGAACAAGGGCAAAATGAAAAGAAAACGTAAAACTGTCTAGACAGTTTTACAATTGATATAACAATTGTTTAGATTTTGAATCTTGACAATTTATTATAAAGGGTCGCCCTAGAAATCCCTAACAATGCCGCTGCTTTTGACTTATTTCCTTTTGCTTCTTTTAAAACGCGTTCAATTAATCCTCTTTCTTCCTCTTCACGTACTACTTTCATCGCTTCTTGTTTTGCTGGTAAAGACTGAATCATAGGTACTAATTTCTTTTGCTCCATATCCCGATAATAAAATTCTTCTGGTAAATCCTTAGCCCGTATATGTGCATCATCTGATAGTGCAAATAGCCTTTCTAACACATTGATTAATTCCCTGACATTACCCGGCCAATTATAATGGAACATAAGGCGTAATACTTCTTTATCAAGTGTCTTTTCTTCGGCACCATACATTTGACATAACTTTTGTAAATGTTCTTCGACAATGAGTGGTATATCTTGTTTTCGAAAGCGAAGCGGTGGAATATGAATCGGAATAACATGAAGACGATGATATAAATCCTCCCTAAAAGTTCCTTCTCTAACCATTTGTTTTAAATCTTTATTTGTCGCTGCGATTAGCCTGAAATCAACAGGAATTGGATGTGTACCACCTATTCTTTCTATTTCCCTTTCTTGTAAAACACGCAAAATTTTTACTTGCGTTAATAGAGACATATCGCCAATCTCGTCTAAAAATAATGTTCCATGATTTGCAAGTTCAAACTTCCCTGCCTTCCCATTCTTTTTCGCACCTGTAAAAGCACCTTCTGCATAACCAAACAATTCAGATTCTAGTAAATTATCAGGAATAGCAGCACAGTTCACACTAATAAATGGACCGTCTTTTGTTATACCGGTATCATGTATAGCACGTGCAAATTGCTCTTTACCAACACCGCTTTCCCCAGTAATTAATACTGATGCTTTTGATCCAGCTGCTTTTCGAGCCATTTTTTTCGTTTCAGAAATTGTTTGGCTTTCTCCAAGAATATCTTCAAATCGAATCTGTTTCTTTTTCGGTTTAGAAAACGTTGGTTTGATTGTCCTATCCTTTTGATCAAATCGTTCTAGTATTTTATAAATATCTGAAATCCCTTCATGAATAAGCATCCCTACAGCACCTATCACTCTTCCCTGCTTCCAAATTGGCATCCGGTGCACAACTAGATTCTGTCCTTGCAGACAGTGCACTTGATTTCTTTCTGGTACTCCTGTTTTTAATACAACTGGAAGCCGCGTATTCTCAATTACATTTTCAGCGCGCTGCCCAATTGCTTCTTCTTTCGTTACACCAACAAAGCGACTATACGTGTCATTAAACATTTGGATAACTCCATTTTCATCCACAATTGCAATACCTTCGTATGCAGTATCAAAACAAAGTTTAAACCACTCTATCGTTTGATGTGCACATTTGATTTCTTGAACCAAATCTTTATGAAAGGCTAATAATTCCTTATTACTGAACACTCCTTTAAGCTCTTTGTTTTCCTCACAGGTAACGTAAAGTGGAATATTCTCTAACTCGCTTAATGAAAACTCTTCCCTTACGTTATAGAAAGAATGTCTCAGTATAGTAACAATCGGTTCATCCCACTCTGAATGATCCTCTAACCACTTTACACAATCGATTAGTTTAACAACCCCAATCACATGATTATTTTCTAAAACAGGGAGTTCTGCGCTCTCTGATTCAGCTAGTAGTCGTAATGCTTCTCGAATTGTATCATCTTTCCTCAAAAAGTACGGGTCCTGCTTCATCCAATTTCGAACAGATTCATATTTTGCGGCCATCATAACTGAATTTCCCTTCCTTTAGAATGTCTATACTCCTCTTTTCCTATCTGGTTAACACGCTAATGCTTTTCTACCGTGGAAAAAATATTATGATAAAATGCAACTACATAAACGAGGATTTCGTTTCTTTTTCGTCCAAAAACTTTTATCAATCTCATTCTTACTGCCCTTTAATATGAAAAAAAAGCGATGATTCATTTCACATCAAGCAGGTGTTTTTGCTAAAGATGTGTATCATCGCTTTCTTATTTTATTTATTGCCCATCAGATAAGACGGTTTTTGCAATTCCCTTATCTAACTCTTCAAAATCATGGTACGAAATTGTTTCATACAATTCACTTCTTGTTTGCATATCAGAAAGCCCTTCTTTTTGCGATCCTTCCTCTTTTATGAGATGAAAAATACGCTCATAAGCTTTTGCTGCTACGCGAAGAGACGTCACTGGATATATGACCATTTGATAACCGATATTGGCAAACTCTTCAGCAGTATAATACGGTGTTTTTCCAAATTCGGTCATATTAGCAAGTAAAGGTACTGTTACTTTCTTTGTAAATAAACGAAACTCTTCTTCTGATTGCAAAGCTTCTGGGAAAATAGCATCTGCACCTGCTTCTATGTAAGCAATTGCTCTCTCAATCGACGCATCTAACCCTTCAACTGCACGAGCATCCGTACGAGCTACAACAACCATCGATGGTGCTACTTCTTTTATAACTTTAATTTTTTGTTGCATTTCTTCAATGGAAACAAGTTTTTTCCCATTGAGATGTCCACACTTTTTAGGGAGTTGCTGATCTTCAATTTGGACAGCGGCTACATTTGCTTCCACCATTTCTACAGCAGTTCTCGCTACATTTAACACTCCACCAAATCCTGTATCAATATCGACAAGAAGAGGTAAATCCGTTGCTCTAACAAGATCTCTTGCTCTTTCAGCTACTTCAGTAGATGTTACAATACCTAAATCTGGTAAACCCTTACTTGCTGTATAAGCAGCTCCCGATAAATAAAGAGCTGAAAATCCAGTATTTTTTGCAACAAGAGCAGCCATCGCATCATGTGCACCAGGAATTTGCAAGATTTCAGGTGCTTCTACTAAAGCTCGGAATCGATTGGCAAGTTCTTCTTGTGTTGACAGTTTATTCACAACCCAAGCCATTCTTATTCCCCCTATACTTAAATTAAGAAAAGATCTACAAATTCATTTACATTCATATTTTCTAATTTTTCTTCATTCAAACAAGCTTCATGAATTTTTTCTTGTTGTTTATTAGAATAATGAACAGCCATATTTGCAGAGAACTTTTGAACAACTTTTGGAATTGCTTCATCTCTACGGAAACGGTGACCTAATGGATATTCACATTCTACGTTTTCTGTTACTGTACCATCTTTAAAATGAATTTGAACAGCGTTGGCGATTGAGCGCTTGTTCGGATCAAGGTAATCTAAACTGTATTGTTTATTTTCAACAACAACCATCTTATTTCGTAATTCATCTACGCGAGGGTCAGAAGCTACTTCATCCTCATAATCATCTGCAACAATGTCACCTTTTAATAAACCGATTGCAGTAATGTATTGCAAGCAATGATCGCGGTCAGCTGGGTTATTTAATGGACCCTCTTTATCAATAATACGAACCGCTGATTCATGTGTCGTAATTGTAATACGGTCAATTTCATCTAATCGTTCTTTCACTTCTGGATGTAATTTCACTGCACATTCTGCAGCTGTTTGAGCATGGAATTCTGCTGGATATGATACTTTAAACAATACATTTTCCATTACATAAGAATCTAAAGGTCTTGCTAATTTTAGTTCTTGCTTGTTAAACAATACATCTTGGAAGCCCCATCCTGGTGCAGATAATGCTGTTGGGTAACCCATTTCACCTTTTAATGCAGTAAGTGCAAGATGAACACCACGGCTTGTTGCATCCCCAGCTGCCCATGACTTACGTGAACCTGTATTTGGAGCATGACGATATGTACGAAGACTAGAGTTATCAATCCATGCATGAGACAATGCGTTAAAGATTTCTTCACGCGTGCCACCAAGCATTTTAGTAACAACTGCTGTCGTCGCTACTTTTACGTATAACACATGGTCAAGACCAACACGGTTTAAACTATTTTCTAATGCAAGTACACCTTGAATTTCATGTGCTTTAATCATCATTTCAAGTACATCTCTTACTTTTAATGGTTCTTTTCCTTCCGAAATACGAACGCGGCTCACATAATCTGCAACAGCTAAAATACCACCTAAATTATCAGACGGATGTCCCCATTCTGCTGCAAGCCATGTATCGTTATAATCTAACCAGCGAATCATACATCCGATATTAAAAGCACCACGTACTGGATCAAGTACAAATGATGTTCCCGGCACACGTGTACCATTTGGTACAACTGTTCCTGGTACAACTGGTCCTAGTAATTTCGTACACTCTGGATATTGCAGTGCTAAAATTCCACATCCAAGCGTATCAAGTAACACATAGCGCGCTGTACTGAATGCTTCTGAACTTGTAATCTCATCATTTAATACATAATCCGTAATCTCTTCTAAAATTGCATCTTTTTGTTTAATTTCATTTGTTTTAATCACGCTATTCTTCCCTTTCTGTCGAAAATTCGTTATTATTAAGAATGGGTGTCGGTCAAACACCCACATGGCGGGCGGCCTTAACAACTCCCCAGTTGTTTTTATTTGCTAAGCACATGTCGCTCGCCGATATAATTTACACGTGGGCGGAACAATCGATTATTTGTATGTTGCTCAATCACATGCGCACATAAGCCTACCGTTCTTGAACTGAAAAAGATTGGTGTATACAGTTGAATTGGAATACCTAACATCCAATAGACTGGAGCAGCATAATAATCTAAGTTTGGATAGATTCCTTTTTCCTTCTCCATAATCTTTTCTCCAGCTTCACACATTTCATATAATGTATAATCGCCTTTCACATCACATAACTGTTTTAATGCTTCTTTCATCATAAGCGCTCTAGGATCTATCTTTTTCATGTAGACGCGATGTCCAAATCCCATGATTTTTTCTTTGTTATACAGTTTCTTTTGCAGTAATTCTTCAAATTTCTCAACAGTACCCGCTTCTAGCAGCATGTACATTACTGCCTCATTTGCGCCTCCATGTAAATTACCTTTTAAAGAAGCAACTGCTCCGGTTAAGGCACCGTATAAATCTGATTGTGTCGACGCAATTACTCTAGCCGTAAAAGTAGAATTAGGCATCTCATGTTCACTATACAGAACAAGTGATTTATCAAATATTTTTTCTTCTAATTCAGAAGGCTTCTTGCCCGTAAGCATATGGAAGAAGTTCGCACTATAAGATAACTCTTGAATTGGTTCAATTGGCTCTTCATTATTCAAAATTCGATAACTGTTAGCTACTATATTCGGCACTTTACTTAACAATTTATAAGCACGTTTTTTATTTACATCTAATGAGCGATCATCAATTTCATTGTCATAGCCAGAGAGCGCTGAAATTCCCGTGCGTAACCCATCCATCGGATGCGTTTGTTTTGGCAATGCTTTTAAAACATCAAAAACACCAGTAGGAACTTCATATTCATGCTTTAGTGTTTCTTCTAATGCCGCTTTTTCATCTGAATTAGGAAGTTTCTCCTCTAATAAAAGATGAACAATATCTAAATAACTTTTCGTTTTAGATAACTCAATCAGATCATACCCTTGAATAACAATTTCTCCTTTTTGTGTATCAAGAAAAGAAATCTTCGTCTCTGCTGCAACTACCCCATCAAGTCCTGGAAAAAAATTTTTTTCAGCTCCCATTTTATCTTCCTCCCATCCAAATAGATCTTCGTTTACATTTCTGTAAGCCTTTCCAATATTGCGCAAATATATTTCTCTTATATTCTCTTCTAGTTATTTCATCCGCTAATAAAGAATACTTATAAGCAGCGTACAAGGTTTTCTATGTTTAGATTGTTCATATCTAATAGTTTTAAAAGAGTTGATAAATTAGGAAATGTTCCAAACAAAGAATTTCTCATAAACTTGATAATCTATTACTGAATCATAACAATACAAACAACCACCGAAGAAACTCCTACAATTCGAAGAGACAATGTATCTAGCTTCGCACTTAACACCTCCTATTCACATAGACTTTGATGTGTACTAAACCAGGCAAGGGCCTCATAGCATCCAAATAGCGCAACTTCCCTTTTAAGAAGCTAGAACGAACACTATATCCTCACCAGTTTTACATCTATTGCTTTTTCTACTTAAATATATCAGACTCTTCTAATAATTACAATTTATTTTACTTTCAGTATTTTTAAATATTCTAACTATTAATTTTATTAATATACTTATTATCATTTTTATTCTGTTTTTTATGATAATGAATTTAAATTTTCAGTAGCGGCGTCACTCCCCTCCCACAAGATGATTTTCAATAAAAAAAAAGATAGCAACAAGCTATCCTTTTCACACATTTATACTTATTAATTCTATTTCAACCATGCTCCAACAATCGGATATTGAAAAGGTCGATCTTTTAGCGCACGAACGATTCCGATGATTGGAGTGATTAAAGCTACTAATCCAAAAATAATTAAGAACGGAATTCCAATTAATACCCAAGAAAAAAATACTGAAATAGCAATTAATACACCTATTACAAAATGAAATATGACTGCTTGTAATGATAAACTTTTAATTTCTCGATCTGAACTAACAAGAAATATAATAAACGGAACTAATACAGGTGCAAACCAAGTACTAGCATGAATGAATATTTTCAGTCCTTTATTCTCCATTTAAAAATTACTCCTTTTCATTCGCATTTTCTTTATTATGTAATATTTTACATTTTATTCTATAATATGTGAATGAATCTTGAGACTGATTTATATTCATTCAAAAGTTGGATAATTTACTCTGACTTTAAACCGATATTAGCTTCTATTAGCCCTCTTTTGATTACCACGAGACCAGACAATGACTGGGATAAGCAGTAATGAAAGGATACCTCCGGCAAATGAAAGTGTTGCGTAACTGGAATGAGCTACGACCATGCCCGATAGTGCTCCCCCTGATGCCCCCGCCAAAGCAATCAAGACATCAACAGATCCTTGCGTCTTTGCGCGATTGGACGGAGTAGTTGCATCCACGATGAGCGCAGTGCCGCTAATCAAGCCAAAGTTCCAACCAAGCCCAAGCAAAGCGAGCGCGATGATGAGTACTAACATGGAATCAGCAGGTGCAACAGCTGCCAAAACACCGGCAGCAAGTAGAGTGGCACCAGAAGCGATTGCCATTGCAGTACGTCCAATCTTATCTACGAGGATACCAGTCATAAGAGATGGTAAGTACATTGCACCTATATGAAAACCAATTACCAGTCCTACCTCTTTCAAACTATGTCCATGATGTCCCATATGTACAGGTGTCATTGTCATAATTGAAACCATGACAATTTGAGTTAAGACCATGATTGTGGCACCAACAACGATTCCTCGTTTTTTTATTGCTAATTTACTTGATTTTTCATCTGAAAGATTACTCCCGTCCGTTCTCTGCACATCTGCAATTGCTTTCGCAACAACGAGAGGGTCTGGGCGAAGTAGAGCTAGAAGTACCAAACCGGCAAGGATATAGGCTGCAGCTGCTAGAATGAACGGACCGGCTAGAGCAGGAACTTTAATCATTATTGCGAATCGACCCATTACATCAACCAAATTTGGCCCTGCGACAGCACCTAAAGTGGTTGACACCATTGCAATGCTGATTGCTGTTGCTCGCTGTGTAGAATTTGCTAGGTCTGTACCTGCATAGCGTGCTTGTAAATTTGTAGCAGTTCCAGCACCATAGATTAGTAGTGAAGCAAAAAGAAGTACAAGATTATTAGTTAATGCTGAAATCACCACTCCGATTGCGCCGATACCGCCAGTCAAAAATCCTGTCGCGAGTCCGAAACGTCGTCCAAAACGCTGAGAGAGTCGCCCTACAAGTAGCGCTGCCCCAGCAGAACCCAAAGTGAACAACGCAGCCGGAACCCCTGCAAAACTATCTGTACCTAGCATGTCTTGTGCAAGAAGTGCACCGACGGTTACGCCCGCTGCAAGTCCTGCACCACCGAAAATTTGTGAAATGACAACTATAATCAACGTCCGTTGATATAACTGTCGTTGTTTTTTTGGAGAATCAATGTAACTTTGTAACCAAGCCGGTTGATTTTCTAAAGCTTTTGAATCATCAACTTTCTGCAGCATCACTTAGGCCACCTTTCCTAGGAACTGACTTTGCAAATTGTATAAGCCAATTGTTAAAGTCTTCTTTCCGATAAGGTATCAATACTAATCTCTCAGTTTCAGAACACAAGCTAAATTGTCTCAAATTAATTCTCCTAACCTCATATTATTTACGCTTTACCAAACAGAAAATTCCGATAATAACAACTTACCATATATACATCAATACCTACTAATCATTTCACTTTAATCAATTTTTCCGCTATTTTGTTTCTCCTTTATATTCACAATTCTAAAGAGCGCTTTAATTTTGTTCCTTGTTTTAAATGTAAAGATACACAGACTGCTGCACAATGAAAACTCCCGCCACTTATCTCCTTCGGATCTTGAAGTGGGGGTTTCTCGTGTATCACCTTCAAGAGATGCTTAACACGAGTGAAGTTGACACAGCTGCCTGATGGCACAACCCCTCTATTCCATCGGCAAACGCCTTTGGAACTGCTTTTTTTAAGATGTTATAAGAACCATTCACATCTGCGTTTAGTAGAAGATTCTCTTTCGTACGATACAATCCACGTGTGATCCATTTTCCACTGAATACAGGAATGTTTTCCTCACCGTAAGTGGGGATCGCATCATTGTCTAACGTGTTAGGGATTAAACAATTAAATACATTAGATAATACTTCTTTACTAGACATTTTTTTAAGTGCGAATAATATTGTAGAGCCTCATGTACACCAAAATGCTGCTGAACTCGTTTATTGTATTTCTGGTGCAGCTGTCGTTTCCTTACTTAATCCATTTACGAATCAAATTCTTAATTTCCCAATAAAACCAGGTCAAGTTACTAATGTACCGCAAGGTTGGTGGCATTATGAAATTGCCACTGTAGACAATACACATTTATTAGCCATTTTTAATGCTCCTACTCCAGAAGTTATTTTTGGATCGGATTATTTTAAGATTAACTCCATCAAACGTAATGGCTCATACTTATTGTCTTGATGAACAACAATGGAAACAAGCAGTAGCTCCTATTCAATCTACTACTGTAATTGGCCCTCCAAAAGACTGTCATCAAAGTCAACATCGAAATACAATACATCATATACCCAACCAAAATCAAACACATCCCCAACATCCATCATATTATTATCAATCACAAATCCCATATCAATATTGAGGATATTGATATGAAAAACTACCTTTAAAGCTCATTTATGATGGATGCTTTTACAAACACACCATACTTAACTGTTAGTTGTCCAATTTCTTTATAGTTTTTATAAGCACAATAATAATGTAATGAGAAAAGCTGACTCTCATGAGCCAGCTTTTCTCATTACATTTCTGAAATCCACATTCCATACCTCGGATACACTGCCTTCAACTTCGAAAATGTCTCATCGCACCATGTTTTTGAATTAAAATCACCAACTACAATGCGGTGATTTCCATCATCTAGACACTGCACCCAAACACCATATCCTGGTAATGTTTCTTTAATTTTTCTCAATACATCTGCAGTCCACTCAATAGAATTGAAATCCCCTACATAAATACGATAGGACTCTGTGCCTATAAACCATTCTAACAGCTTGTCCCCTGTTAATAGGTTCACATCAACTTTCCCAATCCCTTCAACATAACCATTATCACTGTATTGCCACAAGTCACTCGCATAATCAGGTTTTACCTGTGGTGTTCCGTCATTTGTTCCATAACGGGGTAACCATATGAAATCTGCACTCACATTTTGCAATCCGTAAGATCCGTACATATAGTGCGATACATATAACCCTACTTTCCATCCATCCTCTTTACATGTATCAATAAATGTCTGCGACGCTTCTGCTAGATTAGCAGCTCCGCAGCTTGTTAAAGTATCATTCTCAACATCTAGAACAAGAAATTTAGCATTAGGGCTTACTCGGTTCATAAAATCTTTCGCCTCTACAATAGCATCTGCCACAGATACATAGCATCCGTAAGCATAAGCTGCATGGGGAATACCTCGTGCTTCTAAATGTTCCACATGGTCTGTATATATCTCGTCTATTTTTCGGGAACCATACTGCACACGGCAGATTGCTAAATCAATGTGCTGGGCAGCTATATCCCAATTTATATTTTTATTCCATTTTGAAATATCTATGATATATCCCATGATTTATTTTCTCCTTTTACATTATTGTATTCGATAGCTTGTCTCATAATCTGTATGAACACTTAAAATAACAGCAAACCCTTCCCGTTTTATCACTATCTCAGTATATCCCGCTTAATTTTGTTCTTCTTTTTTCATCAGGACACATCATACTTTGTAAGTTGTTCCATTCAATATATTTCTCCTCCTTTCACACTACTTTTCTACTTCAATTGCAGTTCTTTATATATATAAAACGCCACGCTATAATTTGGTAAAACAATTTTGCTGTTCTATATCCCTCAATGTAATATCATATTAGAGGTAAATATTATGCAAAGTTTAAAATCTTTAAAACGAGATATAATTCTCTTTTTTCCTTTGTTTGTTTTTAATGCAGTTCTATTCATTTCAAAGATTATTATAGACAATGACTTTAGCTGAATACGTGCACTATTAACATTAGCATGCCTTTACGTTTGGGCATCTAGTGCAATAGACATTAAAAGTAAGAATTACAAGACAAAATAAAAAAGCACCCGTTATGGATGCCTTTTTTATTCCATCACTTATATATATTAAGTATTACTGTAAAACGATGATTTCCATGAGGTACAACTTGATGAATCTCAACGTATTGCGCTTCAGACTCTCGACGAGTATCCTCATTCAACTTCAATAAAGCTTTAGTCAATGTTTCTCCTTCATGAAGTTTTAACTCATCATAACCTTGTTGTTTAATCATCCATCCCACTCCTTTCATTAATTTAATTTGCATTTCGACTAAAAGAAATATTCATCAGAACGAAAGGAAATGTTGCAAGTCATTCCGAGATGGTGGTTTTACATCTTTTAAACATCGCATTGATGTAACTATGCTTAATGAGATGTAAAACAGTATGACGAATGCGATTATTTTCACACTCGCCACACTAGAATATGTCTTAATTTGTTTTAATTAACTTCAATAATTCAAGTAAGGGAATCTTACCACCTTAATCGCGGGTTCCTACCGCCCATGCCCGTTCAATTTGTTTAAATTTAATCTCATGAATTTGATCATCTTTCATTTTTGGAAAAAGAACAGCGTATCCTGCTGCATTCCGTTCCTGTCTATTCTGCATCTGAACTCGTAGCGCTTTGTAGTTTTTCAATTCCTTTACTACTAACCTACGCATCTCTCTTTCATCGATGTCCTCGAAAAATGACATTTGTTCCATACGATACGCTTCCCCTCCTGCATAACATCTCTCCATCTGTACATAGTACAAACAGGCGACTCCGTATTTGCAGCTATTGCCACTTTTCCATTGAGAGCAGTTAGCTTTTGCTAGCTGCTCTTTTCAATGTAACTTCTTCAAATTGTAATTAGAGCTGCTAAATTAACTTTCTTTACATACATGCACTCTTTAGATCCACGTCACATAATGTAATGTAAATCCGCTGGAATATCTATAACAACAGCCCTCATAGTTTTTTTCCTCACCAAAAGGAGGAATAGATCATGGGTTTTGCTGGTTGTGGTGGCTTCGGCGGCGGCTTCGCCTTACTGATTGTGTTATTTATCTTATTAATCATAATCGGTTGTAGTTGTTTTGGAGGTGGATTTGGCTGCTGATGCTAAGAGAAGGCGCTCAATTCGAGTGTCTTTATTTATTTGTCCAGTACTTTCCCCTTACTTCACTACCAAATGAAATTTTTGTTTTAATCCCTTCGCAATTCCATGAATAAATTACAGTCGAACCCTTTCGAAGAATGAATCATATAGTGATTTAAGCAATCCCTGATAAAGTAGGTGAAAATATGCCGTCTGTTGTTGGGAACTTAGTCGTTCAAAATAGTAACGGTTCTTTTAACTTAGGAGACTTCTATAATGTATCTCCGAAAGAAAATACGAAAGCTTATAACGGATCCGGTTCATCTAACGTTGCTTTTGTTCTTAATACCTTTAACGGTATAAGCGGTACGAATACATTTGATTCAGATGTAGCTGATCAAAATCAAATTGGAACAGCCTAAAATTATTTATCCTTTTCTCTCCACTGCAAAATATTTCAAATCCCTTTTATACTACAGCTAGTTTCAGCTAATTTTAGCGAAGCGACCCCATATTTCTTTTGTAGAGCAGTTAGCTTTTGCTAGCTACTCTTTTTATTGAACTTGTACCACTTTCGTTTTCCTTCATTACGATAATCCTCAAACGGATCAAATTTTACTAACATGAATAAGTTTCCATTAACAGCTATTATTTTTTATTATTATTTACTATAAATTGTATTCAGTTCCATACGGAATCGTTGAAAAAGATATTCCATATTGTGTAATATGCATTGGGTAATAATATTGCAATGGATAATAAGGTTGCATACTTTGTTGCATTTGTTGCGCCTGTTGCTGTGCTTGTAATGTTTGTTGAACAGCTTGAATTGTACTTTGCGCTCCACTAGACGTTACACTAGCACCATACCCAGCAGGAATTCTCATTTGGTTGTTAAGATAAGGATAAAACATTATTATTCAACTCACTTTCGTATAAGTGACTACAAAATATGTTATGAAGATTAATTTTGGAAAGTGTTAAGTAAAACGAATTATCTAATTCGTTACCTCCCTACCAAATAACGCTTTTGTTATAAAACTTAACACTCGTATCCAATAACAAGAGCTGTCGTTCCCACCCAAAGACCTTCCTTCTGCCATTGCCGCTTTAATTTCGAAACATACGAGCCGCTACGGTCAAACATAATGATAATCTCTATATCTGGAATGCCTTGCTCATTCAACTTCCGAACAAATTCCGGCGTCAATCCTGCTGGCGTATTCTTCTTTAGGCCACGTCGAATACCGCCCCAACTGGAGTAATTCCACGCCAGTTGGGCAAGTAGGACAAACAGTGACATTAAAACTTTCTTCAGATGATTTGTTATATACGCATCGTCTACATTCCTGCTCAATAATGTCTCCAATTTCGTATGTGAGTTTTGTACGTTCCTCTTTTGTCAGTTTCATGATGGTCACCTACAAGACAGCTTTGAGAGCCATCCCTAATGCTTGTGACTTACCTTGAAATTCAAGACGGATTGAGCGCTCATTTTCCAGTTCGGTATGTGATATTTGAATCTGCTCGTGTAACTTCTTGATTTCCGCCCGCTGTTCAAAATCTGTTTCAGTGATGGCGTTAAACTCATTTTTCAAGGAATTGTAATCTTCCTCGAGATCACGGAATTGCTTCTGATAAAATTCTGTATATTCTTCTACCTACAGACGAAGTTTTGTTTCTGCAACCAACTCTTTCTCATGTTATAAAAGAATTTCATGAACCTAAGACTTCTTCCGGAAAACGATTAATTGTTCTTCCTGAAATTACATTACATGCTCTAGAAGAACAACTTGGCCGAATTAATACGGACAAAGAACGCTATAGTAGTGGAATATAATGACTTCGAATTAATCTGTTTCACATCTAACAAGCATCCCTGCAATTTCAAAAGTTTGACACATTTGTAGAAAAAGCTTATAAAGAAAAGTGAAGTCCCTGATATTCGCTTCAATAATCTTCGGCACACTCACATAACATTCATGCTAAAACAAGGTATTCATCCGAAGATTGTCAGTGAGCGATTAGGACATAAAAGAATAGGCATCACATTGGATACCTACTCTCACGTTGTACCAGGTATTCAAGAAAAAGCTGTAGAAGATTTTGCAAACAATCTATTTCAAAAACACTAATGTTTGCAAATACGAGTTTTGCATAAAAATACTAGCAAATTCGTCTTACATTGAAAGGAGTCAAAAACATGAAAGAAATCAAGTCTGAACAAGAGTTTCGCGATCTTATCGTAAAAGAAAATCCGGTAGTAGTTAAGTTCTTTACAACATGGTGCCCAGATTGTGTACGTATGGATAACTTTATCGATGATGTAATGGAAGAGTTCAATAAATTTGAATGGTATTCCATTAATAAAGATGAGTTCCCAAGTATCGCTGAGGAATATCAAGTAATGGGAATCCCAAGTTTATTAGTGTATCAAAACGGTGAAAAACTTGGACATTTACATAGTGCAAATGCAAAGACAGAAGAGCAAGTTACTGAGTTTTTAGAAGTATATTAAAATGGTATAAATAGCATACAAAAAGCGCTTAGGTATATCTAAGCGCTTTTTTTTGTCTTTTTTATGAGCGAACTTTTTTTGCCCTCACGAAACAATGTTCTCTCTTCCTTAAAAAGCTAAAAGTACACAACAATGTTTGTATAGACCCACACGACTTTCATTTGGTACGCTTATACATAGAGAATCTTTGAAAGAAAGGTGAGTGAAAAACATGGATTCACTTTCTAACAAAGCTGCTGATAAAGGGGCAATGCTAAGCATTGCTGCATATATTTTTTTGTCAACCATTAAAATTGTAATAAGCTACATAGCTGTTTCTAGCGCACTACGTGCAGATGGTCTTAATAATTTAACCGATATTGGAGCATCACTAGCTGTTTTAATTGGATTAAAAATTTCTCGAAAGCCTCGCGATCTTGATCACCCATATGGTCATTCACGAGCTGAACAAATCGCTTCACTCGTCGCGTCCTTTATCATGATGACTGTCGGATTAGAAGTTATTGTGAATGCTGTTCAATCCTTTTTCAACGAAGAACAAATGATACCAAATTTACTTGCAGCTTGGGTTGCTTTATTTTGTGCTGCTGTTATGTATAGCGTATACATATATAATCGCAAAATTGCAAAGCAAACAAAAAGTAAAGCTCTAGAGGCTGCAGCGAAGGATAATTTATCTGATGTTCTCGTAAGTCTTGGGACAGTTGTTGGTATTTTGGGGTCACAGTTTCAAATGCCACTTCTTGATCCAATTGCAGCACTTATCGTTGGTATGATTATTTGTAAAACTGCATGGGACATCTTTAAAGAAGCATCGCATATGCTAACAGATGGTATTGACCCAGACAAAATGGAAAAATACGTTGAAACAGTAAAAACAATTGCAGGCGTCGAACACATTGTGGACATTCGAGCACGAATGTATGGAAATCAAACTTATGTTGATATTACAATTGAAGTAGATGCACACATGGATGTAAGTGAAAGTCATCGTATTACCGATGAAATTGAAGAAAAGTTGCAACACAATCACAATATTTGGTACACACATATTCATGTGGAACCAATGCAAAAAGAACCTATGCTCACATAGGTTCTTTTTGCATAAAGTGAAGCTTTCATCATTCCCTCCTGCGATTGCTTACTATCTTGATACAGAAGGTTTGCTATCCGCTGAGTGCGGGATAAATGTTTGATGAAACATGATACACAAAACAAGCCAACTTCCCCCAGCAGCCCAACCTGCTAAAATATCAGAAGGATAATGTACACCTAGATATATACGACTGATAGAAATTGAAAAAATAAGAAAACAGGAAATGAAAATAAGTAATATTTTTTGATGCAATTGTAGGCGGTGTTCGGTAATCGTAATATATGCAATAAACCCAAGAAATGCAACAGCATTCATCGAATGTCCGCTCGGAAAGCTGTAACCTGTCGCAGTAACAAGTTGTGATATATCAGGCCTTGGTCGTTCATACCATAGTTTTAACATATAGTTCATATAGCGCGAACCGTAAAAATTTATCATTAACAAGATCGCTGTCATATATCGTCTTCGAATCAAGAAATACATAAGCAGAATAAACAATACAGGAAAATATACCTTTTTCGATCCAATATAAGACATCCATATAAAGTAAGAAGTAAGATATTCATTACGAAAGCTTTGTATATAATTACTCACTGCATTATCAAACTGATCAATGAAAGGTGTTTGATAAGAAAAAGACAACACGATAAAACAAATGAGCAAAACAAATAGTAACGTATATAAATGTCGATATCTCTTCATCTGCATAACCTCACTATATAGAAATGGAGGGGATGTTTTATTTTCCCCCTCCACTTCTTTTTTATGCATGCATTATCGAGAAATATAATTGTTAATTTTTTGCTGCATTGTTGGAATGTCTTCACGCTTCACTGTGAAACGTAAAACTTTTTCGTCCATCTCTAGAGCTTCAGCAAATAATCCAGCAAGGCCTCGTGCTTTTCGATCTACTTCCATCACAATTTCTAGACTATCGTACGAGCGCGGTATGATAAGCATCTCTAATTCATCGAGCTTTCCGTAATATTGTCCAGATACAGGAACAAATTCAAATTCTTGTGCAAATGGTACGTGATCACGTAAACGATATGGAAGTTCTTCACATTCCGCTTGACGAAGACGAAATCCAAGATTTTGGACTGCATCTAACACACTTTTTAACAATATATTTGGAAGTACTTGAATATAATCACGGTCACTCGGGTCAATACTGCGTTTAATATCTAGACCAGTATGTACCCAAACGGTTTTCATACCAAATGTTAACGGTACTTCAATCGGCATTGGAAAAGAAAATGGGATTTCTCGTTTTTCGTTTATTCCAATTGTAATTGGAGTTGTTAAACGAACTTTCTTTAAATCATATGTTGAACTCATTTTTTTATCATCCACTTCACGAATATATGTAGTCGATAACGTTAAATAAATACTATCAATTTCTTGTTCTACCGATCCACCAGTAATATGTACAACCCCTGTAATTTCTTCCCCAATGAGCCACTCCTCTTGTGTTAACACAGTATCAACTTTTGCACTACCAATACCAACGCTTGCTAAAAACTTTTGGAACATGTATTCCCCATCCTTTCTATAATACAACGTACATCTTCTATTAATTCTTGTACATTTTCATAATACGGTTCTTTCATTTGCAACATCCGCATGATTACATCACAACTATCTACTGATAATGTTAATTCTTTATACCAAGGCTGCTCTTCTTTTGAAGATTCATAACTAGAATACAACAAAAACAAAACAAAATGACCTAAGGCATAAAAATCACTACGATAATGAATTTCACGCATATACGCTTGTTCACCTTTATAAGATTGAGCACGTTCATCATGTTCACCAATAAATCGAGCTAATCCAAAATCAATGATAGATATATCATCATCTCTCATTAAAATGTTAGGAATTCGTAAATCACGATGAACGATACCTTGACTATGAAAATAGGAAACAATATGAAGCACTTTATATAAAATAAGAAAAGTTTCTTTCTCTGTATACATTTCTCCATCTCGAAAAATAAAATCCTCAAATGTTTTCCCACACATTTCCTCCATCACAAGAAATGATTCTTTTCTCCATATAAAACTATGAAAGAAACGAGGAATCGCATGGTGCTCTAACTGCTGTAAAATGGCTTGTTCGTATGTGAACGATTCCCTTCCTGATGCATACCTCTGTTTACTTTTTCGAAGCTGTTTTAATACTTTGTTCTCACCAGACAGCATGTCAGTAACAAGATATGTAAAACCATAACTTCCCATACCAAGAGTACTCTTAATTTGGTACCGCTGTGCAACGACAGTATCAATGGACAGCGGTCGATCAAACCATGTCAATATTTTACGAAAAGTCATCAGCTACTAGAGAAAAAACTATGGCTTTTATGTTTTCTTTTATAATGGTGATGTCCATATTCATGAGATGGGCGACGCTTGTGATAATCGCTACTAGAATAAGAACGATGTCTATGATGATAATCACTACTGGAGTAAGAGCGATGCTTATGCTTATTTCCTAGCAAAGAATCAATAATTTTTTTGATCATCTCTTCACCTCTTCAAAAAATTTTCACTTTTATTATACCAAATACAACACGATATAGTTATAGCTGTTTTATAAAGTGAAACTTCCATCAGTGGGGATTTTTTTCATCCCCCACCTATCGTCTTCACTTTTCTCAGAATCTTAAGGTGAGGGTCTTACTGCCCACGAATAGCGGGATAAACATGGACAAGCCATATACGATATAAAAAACGACGAGTCTGTCCCGTCGTTACTTTCATTCATCATCTTCATCAAATATTTCATCAATCATACATTTTTCTAACAAATAATCGAACGCAATATCTGCAAGATCTTCAATTTCTTCGCGCTTTGGTACATACCCTCTCACAATTAATTGCTCATAAAAAAATTCCGCAATTTCTTCCGTATCAATCACGACTTCTATTTCCTTCATGAGCACCACCCCTTTAATTCTGTTTTATGAAGAAAAATAGAAATTATGTATAAGAATAGAAAAACATTTTTCTTTTCATACTAGATATGTAGGTTATATGCAAAGAAACTTTTGCATAGGATGTAGTACAAGCTATATAAAGGAGGAAAACACAATGAAATATAAAGAAGAAATGACGCATGCAAAAGAAGAGTTCATACATGATGATGAATGGGTGGACAAGCTTATTTCTATATTTATTATATTTTTAACGATTGTAGGCATACCATATACAGCTTATATTCTCTTTCAATTCCTTCTCTCTTTCTAGATTATTTTTTCTCAGATAATTTGATTAAATAGTTACGTACAACTTCCATCACAATCTTATATTCTTCATCTTGAAATGTTTCATATAATGTTCTGTAATCATTAAAAATATCTAATAAACCGTCGATAATTTCTTTTCGATTCGTTTTTATACTTACTTTTTTCGAGTTATTAATAGACTTTAATTTACCTAGATCAAGCTTATTCATTCCCGCCTTATCTTGCTTTAACCTCTTTAAAATTGCATTTGCTGTTTGTGCATTCGCAATAAGCGTCAAATCTGATTCATCCGCTTCTAGCCACTCACCATCAGTAATACGTGATAATTCATAAATCGTGTCTTCCCAAGCATCATTTTTATAACGCCATACTTCCGTCCGGTATCCAACAACGCGGAATACATCTTTTTCATAGCCTGTTACTTGAACAAGATCGCCAAATGTAAATTTATAGCGCAGTTCAATCCATTCTAATTCGCCATCTTTCACCTCTTGTTCTGTCACAAGCTGCAATGTATGTTCTACGTAAAATCCATCGTGATTATTCACTTCATATACATAAACACCATCTAGCATTTTTATATTTGTGACTTTACCGACTGTACCATATAACGTAATCACGACTATATCTCCTATATTATATTTGGGCTGCTTTTTTCTCGTCATTTTTCTCTCTCCTTTTAAAGTCGTGATTTTAAGTATGTGACGCTAACAGTATATGCGGCTCACTACGAAAACGCTTATCACATGAGTTTGTATAATTGAATATTTTTTTATAAAGTGAAACTTCCATCAGTGGGGGTTCTCCATCCCCCACTGATGGAAAGCTCTCACCAATCGGGCTTTTACGGGTAGTTATCCTCCACCTACTATTGTTTTATAATAAAGTTTGATTAAAATGGCCTCTTCCTTTATCCGTAAAAGGTCATTTTTTATTTTCTGACAAAAGGATGATGTAACATATGTAGGATTTTTAAGAATAAATAGCTCCCTCAAAAAAGAGGCATACATTTCACGAATAATAAAATCATTTAAAACGATGGTGTTGGATTAGAATTTGAATCCATAAATTCTATTTTCCTATTTCTCTGTATAATAGTGGTATAAATAAGTAAAGTATGAATTAATTTTAGAGGTGATTATTACATGGGTTCAAAAGAAACACCAAAAGAAAAAAGAGAACGCTTAAGACAAAACGAATTAAAAAATAACCCTACAGGTTCTCTTAATGAAGGATTAAAAAGAGAGGAAAATGGTAATTTAGTTGATTTATCTGGTGGTATGGGTTGGAAAGGTACAGGTTTATTAATTTTAGGCTTTATTATATACAATTGCATTTTTCGTTAAAAGGGGAAGGTTCGTTAGAAGTTAGATGATTACTTAATTAAGTAGTATACCCAAAATATAATATTTAAAATTCCTAAAATTCACTTTACTTCCTTTAGGTGGGGGTCTTATTGCCCATTAATGCGGGATAAAAAAAATACACTCCGCTATTGGAGTGTACATAACACAAATTGAAAATGATTAGTGATAAAACGGCCTATGGATAGACATTTCACTCTATCGTTCTTGCATATATAATTCCCATGCACGATCAAAAATGGCCATGCTTTCTAGTGAACCGCTTAATTCCAAATATGAACTAATCTCATCATAATCCTCCGATTGTTTTGGAAAACTATGATCCTCATACATTGTTTCTGCCAAGTCTGATAGTTCATCTTTCAGTAAAGAAGCACGGTGCTTCATCATATAGTGATAAAATGACTTTTTCAACAATATTCCCTGCCTTTCTAACTTGGCTACATTATACAAGGCAAACAAGAAAAAAACCAGCATAAAAATGCTGGTTAAAAATCAAAATAATTTCGCTTTAGTAAACGTGGACGCTCCATGAGCTCTGTATATGTGACTTGTTTTGGCAAATCTTTCGTATAAATCAAAAAGAGCTGATCTTCAATTTCTTTCACAGTATCCTCTGATTGATAATGCATTCCGCAATTTTGACATGCGATACAAGGTGTTTCTTCAATTGCAACTGTTTTTGTTCCGTCTGGTAATTCCCAGTATACAGTGTTTACACTCTCAATTGCTTCCTCACCTTCACACCACATACATCTCATACTGCATCTCCCTCAGTTTTCGTGCTCTCATCTAGTTTTGCCATTTGCGCTTGATATTTTTTATCCTTCAACTGGTCACGCTTGTCACGTTTATCTTTTAATGAAGCATGTTCTGTACTTGTTTCGTAATCTTTACGGCGATTCATACGCTGCAAGCCTTCTGGTACAAGGTTAAACTTCTTATCGCTCATCAGCCCTGCGATTCCAACATCAGAACGTTTTTCTTCGTAAGTTGGATAAATTTCTTTAAAGTATCCTTCCGCTCTGCCTGCCACATAATTCTCTGGCTCTGGATACGTTGTAATTACACCTTCAAAGTTACGAAGAACAACTTTATCAGCACTTTGTGAAATAATGTAGTTTGGCTGAACGGCAATTTTACCACCGCCGCCCGGTGCATCTACAACAAATGTTGGAACTGCATAACCAGACGTATGTCCACGTAACCCTTCAATAATTTCAAGACCTTTGGAAACTGGTGCGCGGAAATGACCAATTCCTTCTGATAAGTCACATTGATAAATATAGTAAGGACGCACGCGAATTTTTACTAAATCATGCATCAATTTTTTCATAATCGGTACGCTATCATTAATACCTGCTAAAATAACAGCTTGATTACCAAGTGGCACACCTGCATTTGCAAGCATTTCACAAGCAAGTTTTGATTCTTCCGTGATCTCAATAGAAGTATTAAAGTGTGTATTTAACCAAACTGGATGATATTTCTTAAGAATATTGCAAAGATTTTCTGTAATACGCTGCGGAAACACAACAGGAGCTCTCGTTCCAATACGGATAATTTCCACATGCGGAATTGCACGTAAATTCTTTAAAATATACTCTACAATATTATCGTTAATAAGAAGACCATCACCGCCAGAAATTAAGACGTCGCGTACTTGCGGCGTTTCGCGAATATACGCAATTGCATCGTCTAATTGCTTCTTCGGAACACCCATTCCAATTTGTCCACTAAAACGACGGCGTGTACAATAGCGACAATACATAGAACATTGGTTTGTTACTAAGAAAAGAACACGGTCTGGATAACGATGTGTTAATCCTGGAACTGGTGAATCTTCATCTTCATGAAGCGGATCTTCTAAATCATACTTCGTTTTATATAACTCCTCTGAAATCGGTACAGATTGCATACGAATCGGACAACGTGGATCATCTGGATTCATAAGAGATGCATAGTATGGTGTAATGTTTAACGGGATTGTTTTTGTTGAAATTTTAACGCCTTCTTCTTCTTCCGGTGTTAAATTGATGACTTTCTTTAAATCATCTAATGTTTTAATTGTATTTGTTAATTGCCAAATCCAATCATTCCATTGCTCCTCTGTAACATCTTTCCATAATTCAATCTCTTTCCAATGACGTTCTGGTTTATATACGTCGTGTAACATTGCAATTCCCCCTTTTTTTCAAACGCTCGCTATTTATTAAAGCAATAATCATGCCAATTATAACTATTAAATCTAAATTTCTATTTATCTCTACTAGTACAACCTTGCTATTACACGTTTCTTTATTATAAAAATATTATTTTATACAAAAACAAAATAAAAATAATTAGCAGAAAAAACAGAATTTTCTTTACTTTCTATATATGTAAGCACTCATTTATTGGTGCAAATGCACAAAAGCTGCCAATTATTCGGCAGCTTTCGCATTTTTATTTAATTTATACTGCAAAGTTTGTCTTGGAATACCTAACAACTTTGCAGCTTGCAGAACATTTCCTTTCGTTTCTAACATTGCTTGTTCAATTAATTCTTTTTCCGTTTCATGAAGCGCCTCCCGCAGTGGTAATATCGGCTTTTTCTGCGGATGCGGCACTTGTCGAAACGAACGTGGTAAACAAGATAACGTGAGTGTTTTTCCTTCTGTAACAATGACCGCATGTTCTATCATATGCTTTAATTCACGCACATTACCTGGCCAATGATACTGAAGCAATTGCTTTTTCGCATCTTCATCTATATCGATCACATGCTTTGTATATTCCATGTTATAAGCCTTCAGAAAGTGCGGGACTAACAATAAAATATCTTCTTTTCTCTCGCGAAGCGGTGGAATAAATAAAGAAAACACATTTAATCGATAATATAAATCCGTACGAATTTTATTTTCACGAAGGCACTCATCCGGCGGCTGATTCATTGCTGTAATAACGCGTACATCAACCTTTCTTGTTTTGTTATCACCGATGCGGCGAATGACACCATCTTCCAATATCCGAAGCATTTTTGCTTGTAAATCTAAAGGCATCGAATTTAATTCATCTAAAAATAACGTACCACCATCCGCAAGCTCAAATAAACCTGCGCGTTCTATGGCACCTGTATAACTACCTTTTGTTGTTCCAAACAGTAAACTTTCAAGTAATGATTCTGGCAAAGCAGCGCAGTTTTGAGCGATAAATGGATTATTTCTTCTTTTCGAAGCTTCATGTATCGCTTGAACAAACAGCTCTTTTCCCGTTCCTGTTTCACCATAAATGAGTACGTTCGCATTAGTGGTAGCAACCTTGTGTGCAAGCTGTTTCGTCTGCAAAAAGCGCTTATCATTCGTTATAATCGTATCAAATGCTACATGCCTCTGCTGTGTTTTTTTCTCTGGTGATCGCCTCATTTTTGACTGCAAATCAGCAATACTTTCTGTCAGCTTTTGAATGGTAGAGTAATCTTTTGCAATCTCAACAGCGCCAGCAATGCGCCCTTCTATAAAAATCGGAAGCGTTGTATTTACCGTATAAACATCTTTCCCACCTTGATTTTGATATCGCTGCACTTGATGTAGGATTGGCTTTTTCATTTGCAGTACCTTTAGTAATGTACTCGTTTCTGGCGTTAATGAAGGAAACGCTTCCAATAAATACTTACCAAGTACATCTTCTACATTTGATCCGTCATGTTTTGCTGCTACTGTGTTATAAAAAATCGTAACCCCATTTTCATCTACTGCATGAATAGCTTCATCAATACTACTTAAAATCGCTTCAATCACTTCTTGTGTTGAAATCGCCAGCAACGCATTTCCCTCCTTTGCTAAAAAATCAGCAATATCGTGCCGAATTTTTAGCACCTACCGGTAAAATGAAACTCCCATCAGCAAGGGCTTTTCATCCCTAACTTATGGAAGTTGAATAAATTGATTCTTTATGAACCTTTATTTCTATTCTGTAATGTCTATTAAATACGAGATAAAGTGAAACTTCCATCGGTGGGGGTTTTTTTCATCCCCCACCGATGGTTAGTTGAACCAATCGGGCTTTTACGGGCAGTTATCTCCCACCTAGCTTCTTCGGATTCCTCACAATCTTGAGGTGGGGGGTTCTACTGCCCGTTAATGCGGGATAAATCTTTTACCCAAACGTTCATATCCTCTAACTTATCGAAAATATAACAGTTATTCGCCAATCTGCCAGTGTACGTATATCCAAGCTGATAAAACGCTGCATTCATACCAAAAGAAAGCGACCGTGCAATTGTATACGAACAAAAAATAGATCTATCTCGCAGCTCTTCTTCTAACTTCATAAGTAAGCTTTTCATGAATCCGTGCTTTCGATACTCTGGTAATGTTGCGCAATTTGTCAACTCTGCATTTCCTTCTTTTAGATTCATTTCTGCTGAAGCTGTGCTAATAATCTTCCCTTCCATTTCATACACGTAATAAATCGTATCTTCCTTCATCGTTTTCACGATATAGTCTGCTTCGTTCAAAGGTGTTGGATAAACCTCGAATACTTTTCCAAATACGTCCGCAAGCTGCTCTGCATCTTGTTCCGTCGCTTTTCGCAAAACAAACTGTGCTGGTATTTCCTTTTCGATTACTCTCTTCGCAATTACACCACTTATAATTTCATCTTCCTTCACCCACTGCACACTATTACGGCGTTCATCATCACGATATTTCACCATAAAATATGCATCATGCCCTTGGAAGTATTGCGGAATACTAGCTTCAAGCATAAAGCCAAGAGAGAGCCACGCAGGAACGTGCTCTCTTTTTCCTTTTATAATTAATTTAGTGAAAGAATGAGAGTTTGCGAGTTCTTCCACTTTACGCATTACTTGCTCAACATTTCCTTTATAATGATCAACACGAATACGCTTATTAAAATAATCTAACGAACATTCTAATGTATAGTCCTTCGTCTGCTCTGCAAATTCTTCATAATATTTCATTCGTCCACCTCGCACCAGTCTAGTAATGTACATGCAATAATCTTTGCCGCTGCAATCATTTTGTCAATTTCAATATATTCATCTGGATAATGGGCAACTTTCGTTTCACCTGGACCAAACACGATAGTTGGAATATTCGCAATTTGTGTAAATAAACCACCATCTGTTCCCCATGGCGATGCCTCAACAATCGGCTCTGTGCCTTCAATATGCACAAAATTGTCCTTCAGAGTTGTAATAAGTGGATGCTTTTCCTCTAATTCACCTGGAACCCAGCGTGCGCCAAACCATTCTACTTCTACTGGGTGCTCTATGAACCATGGATCTACTTTATTTAATTGTTCTACCCAATTTTCAAACTCTATTTTTGCACTCTCCATACTTTCATTCGGTGCAACACCGTATCTGCCTTCTAAAGTAAGGAAATCAGGAACAGAACTCGGCCAACTGCCACCTTCAATTTTTCCAATATTAATCGGAATCGGAATTGGAATTCCTTTATATAACGGATCTGTAATCCTTTCATTTCGTTTTGCTTCTAGCTTTCTCATATGCTCTACAACAAGCATACTTTTCTCAATGGCACTCACACCTTCATAGCGCGTACCACCATGAGCAGCTTTCCCTTTTACGAATAAACGAAACCACATTGAACCTTGTTGTTTCGGGAAAAATTTCATGTTTGTCGGCTCTGGGATAATTACACCATCCGCCTCGTAACCTCGTAAAATTGCCGCAAGCGTACCTGCGCCGCCGCTTTCTTCTTCTATTACACTTTGAAAATATACATCTCCTTTTAAATGAATCCCCGTTTCTACAATTGCTTCCATCGCCAGCATGAGCGCAACATTTCCGCCTTTCATATCTGTTGTGCCGCGTCCATATATACGATTCCCAATTTTTTCTCCTGCATATGGATGGTGCTCCCACTGGTTCAAATCTCCTTCAGGTACAACATCAATATGCCCATTTAAAATCATTGACTTTCCGCCGCCGCTTCCCTTTAATGTTGCCACTATATTCGGACTATCAGTAAAGTTTGTACGCGGTGAAACGAAATATGGATGATCTTTCATTTTCGTAAATGAAGGTTCCCAAATATCCAAATCTAAACCAAGTTCACGCAATTTTTCAATCACAACTGCCTGCGCGCCGCTTTCATCCCCGCTCGTACTTTTCTCTTGAATTAAACGTTTTAATAATTTCACACTCATATTTTCATGAGTTTCAATATATTCACACACTTGTTTTTTATATTGCTCCAATTATTACATCCCCTTTCATTCAATTACTAGTAAAGATGGACTCACATGAAAAGCAGCTTCTGTGCATTTTTTTACATCTTCTACTGTGTATGGACTCATCAATTCTTGCAGCACTAAACCTTCTGGCGTTACTTCCATTACTGCCATGTCTGTAATAATTACATCCACACATCGTTTTGACGTAAGCGGAAGTGTACACTCTGAAACAATTTTCGCATTCCCATATTTATCAACGTGATTCATCACAACGACAACACGCTTTGCCTTTTGTGCTAAATCCATCGCCCCGCCAATACCTGGTACACGCTTACCTGGTACAATCCAGTTTGCTAAATCTCCGTTTTCACTTACTTGCAATGACCCGAGAATTGTAATATCAAGCAACCCTTTTCGAATCATCCCAAATGCCATGCTGCTGTCAAAATAACTAGCCCCGTCAATAATCGACGTTGGCAATCCAGCCGCATTACATAAATTTTCATCCTCTTCGCCCTTTACTGGTGTCGGCCCCATACCAACAATGCCATTTTCCGCATGAAACATAACATGCATATCATCTGGCAAATGATTCGGAACAAGAGATGGAATGCCAATCCCTAAATTAACAATCATTCCGTTTTGAATTTCCTTTGCAGCGCGCTTTGCAATTTTATTGCGAACCTCTACTCCCATGCCCATTTCCAATTCACTCCTCCCGATGGAACAATATAATCAACAAATACACCAGGCGTTATAATCTCTTCTGGGTTCAGTGCCCCAAGCGGAACAATTTCTTCAGCCTCCACAATCGTAATATCCCCAGCCATTGCAACGTGTGGATTCATATTGCGTGCGCTTTTATCAAACACAAGATTACCAAAAGGATCTGCTTGTTTCGCAAACACGATGGATACTTCAGCTGTTAATGCTGTCTCAATTAAATATGTCTTCCCATTTATTTCAACAGTTCGTTTCCCTTCTTCTACAATCGTATCCATCCCAACATCAACAAGAACACCACCAAGCCCGACACCGCCAGCTCGAATTCGTTCTGCTAATGTACCTTGAGGAGAAAATTCAATATGCAGTCTTCCTTCATTTAATTGTCGTCCTGCATTTGGATTTGAACCGATATGCGACGTAATTAACGACTTTACACGCTCATTTGTCACAAGGCGGCCAATTCCCACATCAGGAAAACCAGTATCATTACCGATTAAATGTAAATCGGAAATTCCTTTATCTAAAATTGCTTGAATTAAAGAGGGAGGAGAACCAATACCTCCAAACCCTCCAAACATAAGTGTCATCTCATCATGAAAATATGGCATAACATCTTGTATTGTTTTTAATTTCCCAAATGTATTTGTAATAGTTGTCATACGATACTATGCCCTCCTTTTTGAACTATTTCCTCTACACTTTTCGCAAAAATATGAAGTAATTCGTCAAGCTCTTCATATGTAGTAGTAAGCGGCGGCGCAACTAACAATGCACTATCTTCCTTGCCTGCTTGTCCTGATACAGCTTGATATAAAAGAAGGCCATTTTTCGCCGCAACAGAAATAAGTTCAGATGCTTTTGTAAACGGTTGCAATTCTACTCCAATCATCAAACCTTTCCCGCGTACATCAGCAATAATTGTCGATTCTTGCTGCACCTTTTGCAGTCCTGCGATTAAATACTCTCCTTTTTCAGCAGCCGCTTCTGGTAAACGATGCTTCTCCGTATATTCAATCACCGCTAAAGCTGTCGCAGCGGAAAGTGGATTTGCACTCAATGTATGCCCACTCATTACAGAACGAGAACCGCGCAGAATTGGTTCCATCACGCGATCACTTACCATAGTTGCTGCCATCGGTGTATAGCCAGCTCCTAATCCTTTACCTAGCGTCATAATATCCGGCTGAACACCCCAATGTTCCATTGCAAACCACGTACCAGTACGGCCAAGTCCTGTCATGACTTCATCAGCAATAAATAAAATATCATAATGCTCACAAATATCCTTAATCACCTTATAATAATCCTTTGGTGGTACAATTGCTCCGCCAGCTGCACCGATAATCGGCTCAGCAATAAATGCCGCAATATGCTCCGCCCCAATACGTTCAATGGCTCTCTCTAACTCTGTTGCACATGCAAGTTGACATGTCGGATACACCTTTTGTACCGGACAGCGGAAACAATACGGTGCTGGCAATGTCGGATAATCTTCCAAAATGGAAACAAAGCGTTGCCTACGCAGCGGATGTCCAGACAATGATAATGCTCCCATCGTAATTCCGTGATAACTCATCCAGCGTGACAAAATTTTATTTTTCCCTTGAATACCGCGCTCTTGAAAATGTTGAATCGCAATCTTCATTGCCGTTTCATTTGCCTCTGTACCGCTATTAACGAAAAAGCTCCAATTCAAATCCCCCATATTTAAATCGCTAAGCTTCTTCGCAAGCTTCTCTGCCGGCTCACTCGTAAACTGCGAGCGATATACAAATGCAATCTCCTCTGCTTGCTGCTTAATAACTTCTGCGATCTCTTTTACGCCATGTCCGATACTTGCCGTAATTGCCCCTGACGAACCATCAAAATATTTATTACCGTTTTGATCATATAAATATACACCTTCTCCATGCGAAATCATCGGATAAGGTTGACCAACAAGTGGTTTAATTAAGTAATCGCGCATGACGCTTCCCCCGTTTCTTCGACTCATATGTAAATGTGAAAAAAATCGACTTTTCTCTCATAAAAAAAGAACTCTCTGCCTATGCAGTGAATCTATTAAAAAGTCATTATTATAGAATATAAAAATAAATGCATAAAAATTAAATAGAAAGAAATTTCAGAAACAAAAAAATGTAAGTAAACAATATTCTCTCTACATCCCCCTCCTACACAAACACAACCAACAACTAAAAAATCCCTCTTACTCCTCTCTTCTAAAATAACATTCGAAGTGAAAACATGCTGCTAATGTGTAAACTTCGACATTCCTCTAGTAAATCTCCTTCCTTCTTCTTCACTTTATATCGTATACTTTCAAATAAATTTAGACAAAATTCGATAAAGAAAATTCTTCCAGCAGACAACGATTTCTTCCTTTAATTCTTGAAATAGAAATCGTATTGCTTCTTAGGAAAAAATATAAAAAACTCTATGGCAAAGAACCATAGGGTGGTATAGCAATCACATTTAATCCCCTAATTCGGGTTTTTCTTTTTCATCGCAGTAATACTGAACCGATTAAAGAGCCCAGATTTGTGTTAATCCCCTAACCCGGGGTTTTTCTTTTTCATAGCACCTTCATTTTGCTGTAACGACTACAAAATACGATAAAGTTTCCCCTTAGGATAAGTTTTTTTGAACATTACCCTCTTTAGTTTAATAAAGCATGCCTGCTTCTTTCAATGCCTTTTGATAAGTCTCATCATTTAGCTTTTTAACATCATTTCGAAACAAATTTTTTCTAACGGTATCGAATAGACCACTTGGGATGTTAGGAAATTCACTTTCCCAATTCTCTCTTTTATCCAACTGAATTAGCGATTCAATAGTAACAAGATAAATATTTGGGAATTGCTTCTTAATGTCAGAAGAATACTTCAGAAACTCTTTTAGGTATTTATCAAAATGGTGACAATCGTATTCTTCAGTACCTGTATAGAACGGGAATCCACTTTCATCTTTCCACTCAAGGAGAAGTCCCCAAAAAGCAATAAGTGAACCCGCTCTATATCTCAAGTCATTATCATTAAAGTGTTCATAATAGGTGTACAACAATTTGCCACACCAATCTAAGTCGATTATGTCACCCATTTCCTTTATTTCATTATGTAGCAAATCCAATTTCTCTTGAATGGAATCCATTAATACCCCTCCTTTCAAAACACAACTAAATATTAATTTCACAGCAATTGAATTGCATGCTTCTTTTAAACTAACATGACCTCACTTGTTTAATAAGAAACTGAACTCCCTTCTACCTACTTAGAATAAGTTATTTCGGTTCATCTTTTTTATAAACGATTGAACTTTTTTCAAAACGGTGCGACTTTCTTACAAACACATGACTTCTATTAATTTGATTCTTTTTTACAGCCATGTCATTTCGTTAAGTTGGTGAAATACTAATAAAAAAACGATCTCATTCTATCATAAGATCGTTTTTCTTCTATTATATATTACCCCACTACAACTTCTTCTCTTTTTTCTGTTTTACTCGTTAAATGTTCTATAATGTGACGAGCGATGTGAACGCCGCAAGCGCTTGCTTGTGCTAATCCGCGTGTTACGCCAGCACCGTCTCCGCCTAAGTATAAGCCGGAAATTTCAGATTCGAAATGTTCGGTTAGTTTTGGTCTTGCGGAGTAGAATTTTGCTTCTACGCCGTAAAATAATGTATGTTCAGATGCAATACCTGGTGTGACGTGATTCAATGCTTCTGTCATTTCAATTAAACTTTTCATTGTATTGTATGGCAATACAAGACCTAAGTCACCTGGTACTGCTTCTTTTAATGTCGGCTCAAGGAAACCTTCTTGAATACGCTTCGGTGTAGAACGACGACCTTTTAGAATGTCTCCGTACTTTTGTACCGTCACTCCGCCCATTGAAATACGGTTTGCTAGACGTGATACTTCATGTGCGTATTCGTTCGGTTGATCGAATGGCTCTGAAAATTGATGTGATACTAAGAGCGCAAAGTTCGTGTTATCACTGCCAAGCGCAGGATCTTTGTACGCATGACCATTCGCTGTCATAATACCGGAGTGGTTTTCAACAACAACGTGACCAGATGGGTTACTACAGAATGTACGTACTCGCGTTCCGACAGATGTATTGAATACGAATTTCCCTTCATAGAGATGCTTGTTGATTTCCTCCATCACAATGTTTGAAGTTTCAACACGAACACCAATATCAACTTGGTTCGCGTTCATTTTTAAACGGCGCTTTTTCATAATTTTTGTTAACCAAGCAGATCCGTCACGTCCTGGTACAATTACTACTTTTTTCGCAGATAGCATTGTTCCGTCTTTTAAAACAATGCCGCGTACGACATGTTCATTCTCCACTTTTTCAGTTATAATGTCGTCTACTTCTATTTTAAATTTCATATCGATTTTCTCTTTTAAATATTCGAAAATACTTTTTAAAATTTCTAAATTTTGCTCTGTACCTAAGTGACGAACTTGTGCACGCAATAGTTTTAATCCAGCTGCGTAAGCGCGTTTTTCGATATCACGAACTTCATCTGTTAATGGATCTGTAATTGAAGTAGTTGCACCGTGTGCTAAGTTAATTTCATCCACATATTTGATTAAATCCATTACAGTCGATGTAGATAAATAGTCTGTCATCCAACCACCGAATTCACTTGTAATGTTAAATTTCCCATCTGAATATGCTCCTGCACCGCCAAAACCATTTGTGATTGAGCATGCTGGTAAACATCCTGCATGATCTTTCTTTCCAGCAGCAGGTGGACATTTTGTTATTTTCTTCTGAAGAATCGGACAATTACGACGATAAATATCATGTCCTTTATCAATTAACAGCACTTTTGCATCTGGCATTTTAACAATTGTTTCATAGCAAGTAAAAATTCCAGCAGGACCTGCACCTACAACAATTACATCATAGTTCGTATTCATGTATTCATTCCCCCATTGCATTCCTTAGAAAACCCTTACTAAAAGTACCATGTTCTATTTGGAATGTCAACGGATTTAACGAATTATCCACAAGATAACAACGTTAATGTTCGTAAAAAAACTATTTCCCCTATGTTTTTTGGTTAAATAAGGATTTTACAAAAGAAAGAACCGATTAATGTATAATTAATCGGTTCACCATGACGCTCTTTCTAAATAACTAGAAGCGCACGCAAGTAGCTCCAATAATAATTAGTAAAATAAATAACACAACCACGATTGCAAAGCCATAACCACAGCCTCCAACGCCACAACCGCCGTAGCCATATCCACCGTAGCCACATCCAAAACCTGGATATCCTCCACCATAACCCCACATAATTTTTCACTCCTTACATCCATTTAAAATAGTTTACATTGACAAAATATGTAGGACAAACCTCACTTTGTATGTGTGTTTGCCTAGAAATAAAAAAAATCTCCAGCTTAGCTAGAGATTCCGTTTACTGTCATTTTTAAATATAGGATTACTGGTAAAGATAAAGTGAAACTTCCATCAGTGGGGGTTTTTTCATCCCCCACTGATGGTTAGTTGAACCAATCGGGCTTTTACGGGCAGCGCTTCGATTTTCTCTGAATCTTGAGGTGGGGTCTTACTGCCCGTTAATGCGGGATAAAAAAGATAGTGTGAAAAATGAGTTAAATTCAGTTTGTGCACCCAACTGTTGTTGATTGCTTTCATTTTCTTATAGACAAATTCCGAACATTCTTCTGACATAAATTCAGCAATGTTCAACGATAATTGTTCAAGTACTACACTCAATCAGCTTTTCTAATGAAGAGACAAAATTAATAACAGTGGAAAAACGCAGTTAAAGCATTCATAAATCATTTATTTCCAAAAACTTAATGTTTACAAATGCTAATTTTGCACAAAATATTCGTTAACTTTTACCAAAAAAATCAATTGTAACAAAACTTTTCCCTCTCTCTTCAAAGAAATAATCAGCAGTTATCAAGTACTTATGACATTTGTACATGCATATAGTTGTAATAATGATACTAGAGGAGGGAAAATAAATGAATCCATCTGAAGTAGAAAAGTATGCACAGCAAGCTGCAATGTATGAGCAACTTGCCTGTTATTACAAATATATAAATCCACAAAAATATATGGAATTATATTTGAAACACTATAACGCTATGAAACAATTTGTACAGGCTTACGAGCAAAGCCGGATATCACTACCACATTCAAGCGAACAGTCATTACCATCTCAAGTTCGAATCTTACACGCTTCTCCTGATGCACCCACTGTTGATATTGTCATAAATGGACAAAAAGTGGTGAAAAACATTTCGTTTAAGCAGCATAGTCCATACCTTTCACTTACACAAGGACAATACCGCATTGATATCGTACCTGCCGGTGATGAAACTCCAATCTTTTCAGCTCTCGTTCCTGTAATGGGAAACCATGTATATACCCTTGCGGTAGCTGGTAATGTTGATAAACTTCAACTGTTACCTCTCATTGATAATACGCCTCTACCATATGGTCAAGCAAAAATACGATTCGTCCATTTATCTCCTGATACCCCCGAAGTAGATGTAGCTTTAAAAGATGGAGAAAAACTGTTCGAAAAGGCTGCTTTTAAACAGGTAACAGATTTCTTGCAAGTAAGTCCTGGCGTAGCAGATATAGAAGTATCAGTTGCGGGAACAAAAAACGTTGTATTAACAATTCCCGAAGTGAAAATTGAGGGAAATAAAATTTATACAATTGTTGCACTTGGTTATGCAAATAAATCACCAAAGTTAGAAACAGTATTTTTAACAAATTAAAAAGTCTACACCGCTATCGCCGTGTAGACTTTTCTTTTTATCCCGCATTAACGGGCTTTCCATCAGTGGGAAATCCCCCCTCCCCCACTGATGGAAGTTTCACTTTATTCTATATCGATTTTTCAAAAGAAATATGAAATTCTGTCCATTCTTCTGTTGACTTACATGTAATAGACCCTTTATGTTTTTCTACAATTTGCTTACAAACAAATAGGCCAATTCCAGTTCCTAACTTTTTTGTCGTTACAAATGGTTCAAATATTGTTTCAATATTTTTTGGCGGAATCATCGGTCCATTATTTTTAATAAAAATATGTATTAGTTCTTCATCTTCACACACATCAATAACAATTTTCTTACTTTCTTCCATTCCTTCAAGAGCGTCAATGGAGTTCATTAAAATATTTAAAAGCACTTGCCTAACTTCACTTCGATACCCGATAAATGGTATTGGATACGGCAGATTTTTCTCAATAGAAACATTTGCATTCACTAAGCTTGGATATAAGAACTGGATAATATCATGAAATAAATCATTCAGCCAAAACCGCTCTGCTTCATTCCAAATTTCTTTTTTGGAAACAAGTAAAAATTGAGAAATTCTAAAATTTAGTTGGTCAAGCTCATGCGAAATAATATCTAAATATGGAAGATGCGGTTGATCTGATTGTAACAGTTTCACAAACCCCATAATAGAAGTTAGCGGATTGCGAAACTCATGAACGAAACTTGCTGACATTTGTCCCAAAATTGTCAATCTCTCTTTATGTGTTTCGTTAATGAATTGTTGCTTTTCTTCCAAATTTTTCGATATAATTTCTGAGTATTTCAAAACTGTATAATAGATTAGACGGTCAAAACAAGTATGTATTTTCCCCATGATTGGTTTCAATTCACGAGCACTCACATCTAATTCACACATTGCCTCAAACAATTCATTCCGTCCTACATTCGCATTATAGACAAAATCTCCAATATTTGCATCTGCCTCCGCACGCTCAATGGCGATTTTCTCGCATAACAATCTAATATGTTCAATTTCTTTCTCTTGCATAATGAGTTCCATCATTAATGTTAATAAATTTTCTCCATTTTCAATGATTTCTTTTTTAAATGGATCATTTGCTGAAATAATAATTTTGGTTTTCCAGTTCTCTATGAATTGTTGACTATTCTTTTTTAAGTACGTACAAAACATTTTACTAATATCCTTATCGATTGGAAAAACCCCCATTCCCTCCATCTCCATACGAAAAATACCCTATATATTTTGAATATTAACACAAAAAACAAATTTCGTTAAGAGAGTAATGTCACATTTTGTTATTTCATGTTGATAAAATTTTAAAATTCAGTACGTGAAATTATTTTTTGCATCCTTTTCATTTCTTTCGTACAATAGAAATAGGAAAGGTGTGAAAAAAATGGGAAATAAAAATGTGGAAGATTATCTTCAAGAAGGCATTCATGGACAAAAACAAAACAAACCTGAAGAACGCAACATGTTTTTAAGCACATTGCGTGAGCGTGTGGAAATTGCGTTAACGATTGGGCAAGTCATGCAAACAAACGTATATACAGCAGTAAAAGAAAGCATGGGTTCTTCTCAAGGATTAACATTGTATGTGAACGGTAGCATCGCTTACCCACATTTATCTAAATACATTAAATTAGCAAATGAAAAACAAGTACCGTTTACAATTGTACAAAATAAAGATACAAACACACCAATTGGCCTTGTACTCGCGCATGATACAGCAGTTGAGAAAGAGCATATTTATGTAGAAGATGAAATTTACAAGCAAGAGATGAACTAACAAAAATGCACCTGACTAGAAGTCGGGTGCATTTTTATAAAGTGAAACTTCCATCAGTGGGCACATGCCAGCAGTTATCCCCCACCTATCCTTTAAATCTTGAAGTGGTGGTCTTACTACCCGCGAATAGCGGGATAAAATACTTTACCGTAAATAAAAAACCTCACCATATAGGCAAGGTTATGAACTTACTTGTTCTTGGAGTGAAACATGTTGTTCTGTTACTTCTACAGGCTGCGGCGCAATTTGCTTCGTCACTTCAATTTGTTTAATGTAATGACCATCTAATTCAACAATACGAAATTTATAATTTTCAATGTCGACAATATCACCTTGTTTAATTTCAAGATGTTCTGTTAAAATCCAGCCGCCAATTGTATCGACGTCTCCATCGTCAATTGAAAGCCCTAATAATGCGTTGACTTCACTAACAAGCACTTTTCCTTCTAAAATTGTTTTCGTTTCGCTAATGCGCTGAATCTCCGGCTTTTCATCCGTATCAAATTCATCCTGTATATCACCAACGATTTCTTCTAATATATCTTCAACTGTTACAAGTCCAGATGTTCCGCCGTATTCATCCACTAAAATTGCCATATGTGTGCGTTCACGCTGCATTTTCACAAACAAATCATGAATAGCAATTGATTCAATAATTTGAATAATCGGACGGGCATACTGTGCAACGGTTTCTTTATTTGTACCATCATGTTTCACAAAATCTGTAAAAATATCTTTAAAATTTACAAAACCAATAACATGATCTTTATCGCCGTCAATGATAGGATATCTTGTATACTTCTCATTTGACATCAATTTCATTGCTTCCTTAACAGATTGCCCTTTTCCTAAAATTACCATTTCTGTGCGTGGAACCATAATTTCCTTCGCAAGTCGATCATCAAATTCGAAAATCTTATTTACATATTTATATTCTGATTGATTAATTTCACCATTTTTATAACTCTCTGATACAAGCATACGTAACTCTTCTTCAGAGTGTGCTACCTCATGTTTATGCATTGGTTTTAGTCCAAACATTCTCGTAACAATACGTGCTGAACCATTTAATGTCCAAATAAATGGATACGCCAGTCGGTAGAAAAAGATAAGCGGTCTTGCAACTGCTAAACTAATCCCTTCCGCCTTTTGAATTGCCAATGTTTTTGGAGCTAACTCACCTACTACGACGTGAAAAAAAGTAATAAACATCAAAGATAGAAAAACAGATAAGACGGATTCCACCGAGGGAGGCACTTCCAATCTTGCAAAAATCGGATCAAGCATACGTTTAACCGTCGGTTCTCCTAGCCATCCAAGGCCAAGTGCTGTCACTGTAATTCCCAACTGACACGCTGATAAATACTCGTCTAAGTTTGTAATGACTGTTTTTGCAGCAGTTGCACGTTTATTTCCTTCTGCAATTAAATAATCGATACGTGAGCTCCTAACTTTGACAATTGCAAATTCAGACGCAACGAAGAAGGCAGTTAAGGCAATTAAAACAATCACCATACTTATACTAAATATGTCCAAATACGTTTCCTTACTCACTGTGTAAGTAAGGAAGCCACCTCCTAATAGTTTTATTCTAAAGAAAGGACTTCTCTAACAATCTTACAAGTTTCTACACTAGCAATCTCCTTGTATACATTATATGCATACATAATAAAGATATTTACGTTTATGATAACGAAACTTATACTCTCCGTCAAATAAGAGAAACAACTGAAATTAGACAACTTTTGTTCATTTTCGAGATGTTTTCTTTCTTACAATTTTATTTTTGTGAAAAAGCACTTTCTTTGCCGATTTCTCACTTCTTTTGTCAAGCATGCAGGGAACGAACAAACTATCACGAAACCTTCTAACAACAAGATTTGGGAGGGATTATTGTGGAATATAAAACGCCGATGATTGCAAAAAAATTAGGTACTAGTCCAAAAGCTGTCATCCGTCTTGCACAGCAAATTGGATTAGAATTAAAAAAGAATAAATTTGGACACTATGTTTTTTACGAACAAGATTTACAACAAATGCTCGAATTTCAACGCTCTGTACCAAACCAAGAACATGAACCATCTTCCTATCATGCTGCTGAAGCAGCACCATCCAATGAAATGCAACAATTTATAACGCAATTAAAAGACATTTCCTTGCGCTTAGATCGGCTAGAAGAAAAATTACAAGAAAAAGCAGATGATGTGGTGAATTATCAATTATTACAACACCGTAATGAAATGGAAGAAATGCACGCAAGAATTGAGCAATTAGAAATGACACTTAAGCAAAAAGAATCAATTTATATGACGCCAGAAGTAGCAGCAGCAAAACAGGAAGAAAAACCGAAGCGTCGTAAAATGCTTTTAAGCATTTTTGGATTTTAATATATCATAATAAAAAAGACGATGTTCTTTATAAACATCGTCTTTTTTATTATGATAACATAGCTTTCATATCTTCTTCTGCTGTTGTAATTAGTTTTAAGCGAAATGCCTCTTGCAACACTTGCAGTACACCTGGTGATATAAACTCCGGCGCTTTCGGACCAATACGAATATCTTGAATACCAAGGCTAAATAACCCAAGTAAAATCGCTACAGCCTTTTGCTCAAACCAAGACAGTACAATGCTGACTGGTAGCTCATTCACTTCACATTGGAACGCTTCCGCTAAAGCTACTGCAATTTTCACTGTTGAAATTGAATTATTACATTGTCCCAAATCAATAAAACGCGGTATATTCGTTTCAGGTACAACGCCATAATCTACATCATTAAAACGAAATTTCCCGCAAGATGTCGTTAAAATAACTGTTTCTGCTGGTAATGATGTTGCTAATTCACGATAATATTCTCCACCTTTTCCCGGCGCATCACAGCCAGCAATTACAAAGAAACGTTGAATCTTACCAGCTTTCACAGCATCAATAATTTCTGGTGCGAGCGATAATACCGTCTCATGATGAAATCCTGTTATTAATTGTTCTTCTGATTCCATTTGTACATCTGAAAGCTTCAATGCCGTTTCAATAAGTGGTGTAAAATCATCATTTTCAATTTTACGTACCCCTTCTAACCCTGCAACGTCATAGGAAAAGAAGCGATCTGCATATGTGCCTTTAATTGGCATAATACAATTTGTCGTTGCTAATATAGCTCCTGAAAATTTTTCGAATAAGCGACGCTGATCATACCAAGCCTTTCCGATATTTCCTTTTAAATGTGCATATTTTTTCAACTGTGGATAACCGTGTGCTGGCAGCATTTCAGAATGTGTATAAATATTGATATTTTTTCCTTCTGTTTGCTTTAATAACTCTTCTAGGGCAAATAAATTATGCCCTGTAACAACAATCGCTTTTCCATAGGCACGATTTTGTGTAATTTGTACTGGTTCCGGCACTCCAAAATGTTCAGTATGTGCCTTATCAAGTAGTTCCATCACGCGAATAGCAGCTTTTCCGACTTTCATTGCCATATCTAAATGTTCTTGTTCATTAAAGTTTGAATTTGTTAACGTCATGTATAACGCTTCATGTGTTACTGCATCTACAAACGGATCTGTGTACCCTAGTTGCGCTGCATGAGTGCGATATGCGGCAATTCCTTTTAAAGCAAAGACGATAATATCTTGCAAGCTTGCAATTGTTTCGTCTTTACCACAAACTCCAATCACTTTACATCCACCGGTAGGCGTTTGTTCACATTGATGACAAAACATCATTCCCATCCCCTCTCTAGCAATCTTTACAATGTAAGCGTAATACACATCGCTATTGGAAGATGTGATGATAATCACATGGAATGATGCAATTTTGTGACAATCTTCATCTTGTTAACATAATTTTTTTACTGTTCTCTTGGATTAAAACTTGTGCATGTGCATTTCCTTGAATCACATCACGAAACTCTTTTAAAGAGTACATATGAGTTAATCCTTTCATAACATGAATGCGAACCGGTACACCTTGCAGTTTATCATTAACAGCAAACGAATCATCAATTGGCTCGATTGGAAATCCTAATGAACGTAAGTACATATACATCCGCTTTGTTACAACCGCAATATACCACTCTGCTTTTACTTCTAATGCATGTATAAATAAAATCGTCGCAAGTTGTTTAAATTGTCCACGACCGCGAGATGTTTTTGCAATACTTAATTTCCCAATTTCGTACACGTTTTTTAAATCTTTTATATATTTATTTTTAGAAAACGGGTAAAAAAACTCAGAATTTGATTGCTCAGGTACTGTATAATTTATACATTCAACAGTTCCGATGTAATGATTTTCTTCTACCAATAAAAATCTTGAAGGTGTTAAATTTCGTTCTACAAACATTAAGTTTCGTTCTTCACAAAAATCTCCCCATAATTGCTCGAACCAAAAATGTTCTTCCTTTGTTTGAACACGTTGGAACATACTCCCCCGCCTTTCTCATCACCCTTTACTTTTTTGTTAGCGCTTTCACCATATATCATATAAAAAGGAAACATGCTATGCAAGAAAAACTATTTCTTTATTTATAGTTTCCATATATGAATCATCATTCCTGTATTACTTTTATATTTATATAAAAAATTTACAAAAGACATGACAATATTAAAAAAAAGGAAACATGTTACAGACCGGGAATGACATCCTCACCTCAATATTCAGAGGAAGCAAAAAATGAGTGGAGATAAGGTCCCTACTAATAAAAGTTTCACTTTATTCCCTTATCTCCGCTAACCAATGCTGAAAAATATTTAATAGTTCTTTTTTCCCTGCTAGCCTCTCTTCTCCCTTTTTCGTTTTATACGGATACAATTGTAAAAACACACCACAACCTGCTTCAATTTTTTTCGCATGCATATTGCTTCCTGGATATACACATATGACTTCATAAATCGCACGGCGATGAAATAATCGTTTTCCATTCTGCTTTTCTACATATTTAATTGACCAATATTTGTACATCTGTTCGGTTGCTTTCGTATTTCCAACTGGTTGAAAAATGTTATACATCGGACTATACTTCACTTCAATAATAATAGATGATTGATATTCATAAGCAGTTTCTCCTCTTTTATAACAATCAATACGGATATCCGGCTTTTTTGTGTCTTCTCCATTATAAAAATGACTATTTTTACTAAGCGCAATAAGCGGATGTGTTTCAATTAAATCATTAAAAGCCACATGCAGCTGCAAATCTTTATTGTCTAACACAATTGTTGTTCCATCTTGTAAACCGTCTAAATAAAAATAAGATTGAATTTGCTCTGCAATTGACAGGGAATCAACAAAACCAATCTCTTGTAAAATTGCAATAACAGTAAAATACGCAAAGTACTCATAAATTAAAAATGTCGGCTTATAAACAAATAAAAACGATGGTTCTAATTCATTGCGATGCAGTGAGAACTCAAGTTGATGTAATAATTGATGATATACAGGAGGCAGCGAATGTGTTGTAAGTGTAACTTCTTCCCGAATCCCTCTCCAAAACGGCGTATATAGAAGATATGAAAAATATGTGAGTGTACTTTGCAAAATTGTATAGAGCACTTTATATTCTTGGATTTTCATTGCCATTTTGCGTAGGTCAGTGTCTTTTAACAAGTGGATGTTGCGATATTTTTGTTTATCTCGTTCGGTCACAGATCCATTTCGTTCAATCGTTTGTAAAATAGTATGCACTGCTTTTTTCTCTTCTCTCCGCGTTTGTTGTGCACTCTCTAGTTTCTGAATGGTTTCGCGTAAAAATGAATCAATTTCTAATAACTTATTATAAAATTGATTCGTTTTATATTTCACATAGCCATTTTCTTTACTATGCTTTTGCTCCCTAAAGCAGCGATTATACCATTTTGCATATGGCTTTTTCTCATGTGTAATGATGCTTTTTCTTGTTGGTTTTCTCTCTCTCATCTCCCATGTATACTCTTGTTCAAAATTTGTTTTTTTCTGCACTTCATAATATAACTGCTTTACTTTTTTCATTTTTTGCGGCAGTGCACGGAGTATGCGCATATATGAATAATCTTCAATATCTGTAAACGTAACAAACGTCTTTTTATAATACCCACGATCTAAAATAATTCCACCTAGCACAGACTTTACATATTGCTGAATTAACTCTAGCTGATCATCAAAAAAGTTTTTCGGAACAATTTGAAATGCTCCATAAAATAATTCTTCTCCAACCTGCACTTCAAAATGATATACACCACAGCGCCATGGATATAAATAGTCTGTTTTACCATGCTCATACAGTAAAACAGTACGTTGTCGTTCATTAAGTTCATATTTCCATTCCATATGTTGCTTTTGCCCTTCATATACTTTATTCCAAATAAACGTAATCTTTATTGACTTTTGTGATTGTATATGTAGCCGGAGCGGTTTTAATTCTTGAATTTTGTACACACACGAAGAAATTGTAAATGGTGAAGTACAAAGTTTATTCAATACAATATGCTCACCCTTCTCTTCTGCCCCTACTATTATTTTCAGCACAAAAGGAAGCCTCTCCCCTGTCTCTATAATTTCTGTTTCACACGCACTCTCATTTAACATATCCGTACAGCTCCAATTCTCGCCGTTTCTGCTTCATATACATTAGAGAATGTTCAAAAGTTGATACACGATTTGCAAGTGCTGATTGCAGCAATTGTACAAGAGACATCTCTTTTTTTCCCTCTTCACGAAGCAATGCACCAATTGTCGCTTCTGTACCGCGTAACTTCGTTAAAATACGTTGTTTTATTTGCAGGTCAAATGCTTCTTCACGGCTTATTAACAAAGATCGGCCTTCATCACATGGAATATTGTTCAAATAAGATGCAATTGCTGATGCAACGCGAAAAGAAATTCCTTTTGAAGTATCGTGATGAAATAACAGTTGATGCATTTTATCTAATAACTCTAATTCTTCATCTGTAAATACATCAAGCATTGCCTTGCGATAAACCCAGTTCATTCGAAATTCTAATGCAGAAACAGAAAATGCAAACGGAAGATGTAGCATTTTTTTCTCCACCATGCTCATCTCACAAAATGGAATTTTTTGAAGTAATACAACATTTACACGATCTAATAAACGGTCAGATAGCTCCTTTGTTGTTTCATCAAAATTAACTGTACCAATAAAAATGATATTATCACCAATTTCAATTTGTGCTGGTATATCCTGTTCTTTTTCATTACAAGCTGCATACAAAGATAAAATACGATTTTTCCGATCTAACTGCAGGAGAGATAAAAAAGGAGTAAACCAATGCTCAATATACGACATATTCATTTCATCAAATACAATCATATATAATTGATTTGGGTTTTCAGCTGCTTCCAAAAGTGTTCGTACAAGTTTTGTTTCACTTTCCATGTACGTTCCATTTGAATGTAGATAGCCTAGTACATCATGAGGTTCTTGATAGGATGGTGACACCGGAATCCAAATAAAATTTTTCCCAAACGTTAATCCGAGTGCTTCCGCATAGGTTTGCACAAATTGTGATTTTCCAATACCAGGCATACCGCCTACTATTGTTAATAGATTTGTTTTTACACAAACATGAAAATTGTAAATATCGCTCTCATCAATATATAATTCTTTTTCTGCGATAATTTGCTTTACATATTGTAAAAAAGAATGTTCACGTTCATTCCATTCGTTTCCTTTCTCTTCTTTACATGTATCGATAATTTCAATTTGTTTTCCACTCTCTTTTACTTGCTTTTCTAGCTGTTCATACACTTCTGTACGAACAAAAAACAAGCTATTCTCGACATTCATCTCGGCATATTGCACCCAATCGTCTACATCAAGGTAACGAACATCCCCCCTCTGCTCCCGATATGTAATAGCACTAATCGAAGGCTTCAAAAATATATTCCCATATATCCGTCCTTCATACCATAACAACTCTGGCGTACCAAAATCATGCGGAAATTTTGGTATCAAAAATGAAACATATCCTTTTCCAAGTTTTCTTTCAAATGCTTCTCTCGCCTTTGGAGCTGATAATTTAGGAGAAGGAATCACTTTATAGGAATTTGCTATTTCTCGTTCTTCAGCACGTATTAATTCCACATATAAAGCGCCTCCTGTATAAGAAAGACGAAATAACAACAATTGTTTTTCTCTTTTTCCTTCTTTTATACTTGCAAAAAACTTTTCATTTTGTTTATTTTTATATAAACCCTCAAATATATAAGAACGTTCTCCAAAAGCAGCTTCAATTATATTTGGAATTGGTGAAAGACAAACGACAAAAAACGAGCCTTTCCTATCCTTTTGCTCTTCTACAAATTTTCCAACAAAACGCATATGCTGCAATCTTTTTACAAAGCTTGGATGAAGAGCTTTCTCCAGTTTCATCTCACTCACCTTCTTTTTTCGATGCTTTTATCATTGTATGAACAATAAAAGCAAACTAGAAACAAAAAACCTGACGCTTATCGTCAGGTTAAATGAAAGCCTTCTTTTTCTTGAGAAATTGCATTGTGAGCAATCCTCATTTTTGTTAGTACATAACGTAATGTATCTTCCGCATTCTCATCTCCGTGTATATGCATATTGGCTAAAACTTCTACAGAACACGCTAAATTCTCTACCGCTCCGCGCAGTTCGGGATGTCGATTAAAGAACGATTCTTGCACTAATAATTTTTGAACGTCTTTTGCTAACTCCGCAATTCGCACCAATTTTTCCGTCTCTTTCATAACAATCCCTCCTACACACCGTATAAACTAACTATTCTGCCAATTACTAAAAATCCCTGCTATTTCTATAAAAATGATACATAAGAAACTACGTAAACGAAACAAGTTGCTATTAAATAAATCATATTCACCAATAAAAAAGGACTTATGCTCACACTTTAGCATAAATCCTTTTTTTGGATTGATATGTTTACATTCCAATCTTTCCGGTAGCTAACATATAAATAGACGCACACGCTGCAAGTAAAATGACAATCATCACATATTGTTCGCCACGAGTAAAACATCGATTCCCTTTTTCTTTTCTTGCAGCGACATACACGATAAGTCCAATACCATATACTAAAGAAACAAGTAATAGGTTTTTCAATCCAGCTGCATACACAAGCCAGAAACCATATACTGATGCCATAATAGCAAGTATCCCATCTTTCAATCTATTTCCTTCATATGCTTTTGTAATCACTAATTTCAATTGATATAGTGCTGAAAATACATATGGAAGTAAAATCGATGTCGATGCAATAAAATACATAATCTGATATGTGGATGCTGAAAATAACACAATAATAAATATTGTTTGGGCAACACAGTTTGAAATCCATAATGCCATATGTGGTGTATGATTTTTATTCGTTTTTGTAAATACCTTTGGAAACACACCGTCTTTTCCAGCCACGTGAGAAATTTCCGAAACGAGTAAAAACCAACCAATTAAAGTACCAATAAGAGAAGCAATTAATCCTATGTTAATAACAAACGCTCCCCATGAACCAACGACATGTTCTAGTACCTGTCCCATTGACGGCGTTTCAAGTGCTGCTAATTCTTCTCGTGGCATCGCCCCTAGCGATAAAACAGAAATTAAAATATAAATACTCATTACTAGCAGTAAACCAAATACAGTTGCTTTACCAACATCACGGCTACGTTTTGCTCGTCCAGATAAAACAACTGCCCCCTCTACGCCAACAAATACCCAAAGCGTAACGAGCATCGTGTTCTTCACTTGTCCAAGTACAGAAGATAATGAGACTGTACCTTTCCCCCAAAAGTCATGCGTAAATGTATCCCAACTAAACGCAGTAACCATAATGACTATAAATAATAAAATTGGAACAAGCTTACCAATTGTCGCAATAAAGTTCATAATAGAGGCTTCACGAATTCCAAGTAAAATAAGAAAATGAAGCGTCCACAATACGAGTGATGCACCGATGATTGCCGGGACATTATTGCCGCCTTTAAAAATTGGGAAAAAATATGCTAATGTGTTAAATAACATCATAATTGTTGCAACGTTACCTAATATTCCAGCAATCCAATATCCCCATGCGCTGTTAAATCCAATATACTCTCCAAAGCCAGCGCGTGCATAACTATAAATACCGCCCTCAAGTTCAGGCTTTCGATATGCCAAAGATTGATATACGAGGGCAAGTGGAATCATTCCTAGTGCTGTAATACACCAACCAATTAAGGTAGCACCGCTGTTTGCTCCTACTGCTAAATCGTGCGGTAAACTAAATGCCCCTCCTCCAACCATTGTTCCTACTACAAGTGCGATTAATGGAAAAAATCCTAATTTCTTTTCTATTGGTATCACCCCGTCTGCAATTTCTTGATGCGTTCATTCCGCTCTACCAGGCATTCATATTATGAGTCATTTATATATCAAATACGTACCCTGAAAATGACGAACCGTTTCATTTTATATTCTTTCAGAAAAACATTACTTATTCTAAAAGAAAACGAGCAAAAATGGAATACTTTTTCGAAAAAAAGTATAAGTATGCACAAAAAAAGTCGTTTCTTTTTGTATAAACGACTTTTTTAAGGTTATATTTGTAAATTATGTCTATTTCAATAGTCCTTCTTTTTGTAAAAATTCATGTGCTACGTTCTCTGCTGCTTTCCCTTCTACATTCACTTCATAATTCATTTTACGCATTTCTTCATCAGTAATTTTCCCAGCAAGTTTGTTTAGTGATTTTTCAATCTCTGGATATTTCTTTAACGTTTCTTCGCGTAATAATGGTGCTCCTTGATAGGGCGGAAATAAACCTCTATCATCTTCTAGTACTTGTAGACCATATTGCTGTAATTCACTGTCTGTTGAATAAGCATCAATGACATTTACATCACCAGATTGAACCGCACTATAACGCAGCTTCGGTTCCATTGTTTTTAAATTTGGAAACTGTATATTATATAGCTTTTGTATTCCTTTATATCCGTCTTCTCTATCTGCAAATTCAAGTGTAAATCCAGCTTTCATTTGAGAAGAGACGTTTTTCAAATCAGAAATAGTCTTTATGTTATACTGCTCCGCTATTTGTTTTGGTACCGCTAATGCGTATGTATTGTTATATTTCATCGGTTTTAACAGCTTCATATTATATTTCTGCTCCATGCCATTTCGCGCCTGCTCATATACTTCTTGACGATCTGTACTTTTTGGCTCTTCTTTTACGAAAGTTGATAATGCTGTTCCTGTAAATTCCGGATAAATATCAATTTCTCCGGATTTTAATGCTTCGAATACAAAAGATGTTTTTCCAAAACCTGGTCTTGTTTCTACTTTTAAATCGGTATCCTGCTCAATTAATTGTTTATACATCTGAATTAAAATTTCCGGTTCTGAGCCAATCTTACCAGCAATTATGATATCTTTCTTCTGTGTACTCCAAAGAAAAGGTGCAATTGTGATTACGGCTACAGCAACTATTGTAATCACTGTTCGCCTTGGTGAAAATCTTACATGCTCGATTATGCGTAGTACTCCATCAAAGAACAATGCTAATAGTGCAGCTGGAATAGCACCTAACAAAATAAGAGCATAATCATTTCGATCAATTCCAAGCAAGATAAACTTTCCTAATCCTCCGCCTCCAATTAAAGCAGCTAATGTCGCCGTACCAACAATTAGTACCATTGCTGTCCGAATCCCTGCCATAATAAAGGGCCAGGCAAGTGGTATTTCTACTTTCCATAATCGTCTCCAACCATTCATCCCCATCGCTCTTGCTGCCTCAATTAGAGATGGATCTAGTTTGCGAATACCTGTATATGTATTTCTTAATATAGGAAGCAACGCATAAATAGCAAGAGCAATTATAGCTGGAACCTTCCCGATACCAAATAATGGAATTAATAATCCAAGAAGCGCTAAGGAAGGAATGGTTTGCATCACAGCAGAAGTACCAATAACCCATTCGGCAATGCGTTCTCGTCTTGTTAACAAAATTCCAAGCGGAACCGCGATAAGAACTGCGAAAAATAAAGCAATCAACGAAATTTGTAAATGTTCCAAAAGAGCACTTAACAGTTCTTGTTTACGCTCTTGCATCGTTTGTAATAATGCTGACACTGTCTATCCCCTTTCTTTCATTTGATTTACTATGAACGATATGTTGACTTGTTAATGTACCAATATATGTACCGTTTTGTTCGATTGGTATTTCTTTTTCATGTTCTAAACGAAGTAAAGCATCTTGCAAGGTAACTTCAGTCGAAAGTGGGGTACCGCCAACTCGTTTCCCTTCTTGTGCAAATATGGATACTATATCCTCTACTTTTCTATTATCATACCAAGATGATAATCGCGGCTTCCCAATAAATTCTTCTACAAATACATTTGCGGGATTTTGTAAAATCACTTCTGGCGTATCAAGTTGGACAACTCTTCCATCTTTCATTATACAAATGCGATCACCAAGCGATAACGCTTCTTGCATATCATGTGTTACGAAGACAATTGTTTTTTGAATCTTTCTTTGCAAGGCTACTAAATCACGTTGCAGCTGCTCACGACTTAAAGGGTCAAGTGCACTAAATGGCTCATCCATTAAAACAATTTTCGGATTAGCAGCAAGTGCCCGCACAACACCAACACGCTGCTTTTGACCGCCAGATAATTCATCTGGCATACGTCCCCTATATATATTAGGATCTAAACCAACCATTTCTAACAATTCATCAACACGCTTTTGAATTTTCGATTTACTCCATTTGCGCATTTCTGGTACAACCGCAATATTTTCTGAAATTGTCATATGCGGAAATAATGCAATTTGTTGCAAGACATATCCAATATCCCATCGTAATTCATGAATGTTATAATCCCGAATGTTCTTTCCATCAATAAAAATGGCGCCTTCTGTTGTTTCGATTAATCTATTAATCATTTTCATTGTCGTTGTTTTCCCGCATCCACTCGGTCCAATCAGAACAAAAAATTCTCCTTTACGAATCTCTAACTGTAGAGAGTCTACTGCTTTCGTTCCATCATCAAATGTTTTTGAAACACGTTCAAATTGAATCACATACACAACTCCTTTTTCATTCTCTCTTCCATTCTCACGGAAATTCGAGCTATTTTCAAATGATTTGTTTTTTCAAAAATAAAAAAGAGCTCTATTTTGAGCTCTAATGATCCACTAAAATTGTTTTCATAATAGCAACATATTCACGTATATATGCCTTTTTCTTTGAACGCTTTGGCGTTGGTGCAGCAAGCGATTCCATCCTCATCCCTAAACGATTTGCAATAATTTTTGTTCGGTATAAATGATAAGTGTTACTTACTACAACCGCATGCTTCACATCATATAAATCTATAGAAAACTTTATATTTTCATATGTACTTGTAGAACGATCTTCGAGTAAAATCCGTTCATTTTCAATACCGTTTGCCATTAAATAACGGCACATACTAAGTGCTTCTGGAATATCCTCGTCGTCTCCTTGTCCACCAGATACAACTACTTTTACTTTTGGATGCATCTGTAAATAACCTAGCGCTGCATCTAATCGATATTGTAGTGATAATGATGGTTTATCTCCAAATAATTTTGCACCTAAAACTAAAACATATGGCGCTGTACGACTTACTTTTTCATTGGCAGTTTTCTTAATGCGGTATGTCATATACACAACGTATAATGGCGGCAATAACAACAGTAATAATAAAAACCATTTATTCATATAGCAGTTCTCTCCCTTTCTTTTTATTATATAAAAGAAAGGGATTATGCAGAAGTACTTTATCTTGTGGTCCGCACTTGATTTCAACAAATAGCGAGGTATCATATTAAATATATATAAAGATTTATAGGGATTGAATTTAAAAGCCTGTATCTATGATTACTAAGTAATCATAGATACAGGCTTTCTTATATATAAACCGTATTTCTTGTTGAAGAATCACACCCGTTAGTTTAAGTATAATAATTCACAATCAAACTTCTAAGTTCTTCCTATTAACTCTTACCCACATGGAACGCCATTTTTTAGATAATCCATAATGTTCACATGATTTAAAAAACACCATCAAAATAATGGTGTTTTTTGTCCATCTGGGAGTAACAGAAAGAATTGCTTAGCAAAGTTTAGGTAGCTAATAGAAGGGAGCGGCTTAAAAATGCTAATTTTTCTCCATAACCATTTTTCAAGGGTACCCCTTAAAGATCAGATCCATCTTTCAGTAACACTCGTGTTATTCGGGACTATTTCTGACTGCGCTGCATCTCCTGCCTCTCCATATAACTGCGCATCCGTCGCATATATTCGGGTGCGTCCATCGGATTCCCAGCAATCATTTCAATGATACAGAGTCTTTCGGCACGTTCCTTTTCAGCTTGGGTTATAGCTTGATCAAGCTCTCCATAGGTCCGGACCGTAACGGTAAACGCGTTGCCTCCAAAGACTTCGGCCAGCTTAGTGTAAGACCATCGAGGAATTTGGTTGTACTTTTGATCCTCTGTTTTGACATTCAAATATTTCTCGATCGTATAACCATCGTTGTTCAAGACAAAGATTATAGGCTTGCAGCCGTAATAGAGCATGGAACTGATCTCCTGGGCTGTTAGTTGCAAGGAGCCGTCACCTGTAAACAGCAATACCCGGCGTTCCGGCGCGGCGATAATGGCACCGAACGCCGAGGGGGTTGCGTAACCGATGGATCCCCAGCCTCCTTGCCCAATATATGTTACATTGCTCGGCAGTCTCACCTCAGCCATTCCATTGTAGAACGTTCCTGTCTCGGCAATCACAATATCGCCTTCTTTCAGCATGCGCTGAAAAAGGGGATAATAGCCGGCCGCCATTAGAGGCTCTTCAGCACTAGCTGTGACTTGATCGTAAGGGAATAACAAATTTCGCGCCAAACCTTGACCTATGTAACCCACCTTCTGCACTGCAAGCAGCATGTCGGCTGCAAAAACATTTGGATATTCCGCCTCAGCGACCTTGACCATGTCCGGTTGAATATTGATAGTCACCAGCGGGTTCAGCTTTGCGGTAAAATTCGCGGTGTTGGTGTCCGCCCATAACATCCCGACCGCAATGATACAGTCTGCATTTTCCACCGTACTTTGGACTTCAGAACTTCCGAAAGAGCCTAGGTACATTCCGATATAATTTGGATGGGTTTCGTCGAATGCCCCCTTCCCAAGCATCATCGTCACAATAGGCACGTTCATAGCGTCGGCCAGCCGCCGAACTGCTGTCTGAAGGCCAAAGCGCATTGTTTTGACATCCACCAGGATAACCGGCCTGTGAGCACGCTCTAGCAGCCGACGGACGTGATCCGCCGCAGCCTGAAGGGTTTTTAGGTTGGACGTTGGACGCGGCGGCATCGGCTCTTTCCGGGCAGTGATCGGCTTATTCACTAAATCATCTGCCACAACCAGATATACCGGCTTTTTCTTTTCCTTAGCAATGCGAATCGCAGCCGGAATTTCAATCTTGGCGTTATCCGGCGTAAGCACCGCGGTATAAACCGTAATTTGCTCATACATCTTCCGGAAGATACTAAAATTTCCATCCATTAGGGTGTGGTGCATCAGCTTATGCTCCTTTTGATCTTTCTCAGGAGGCGCACCCACAATGTGAATTATTGGCACATGCTCGCTGTTGGCTCCCGCTATCGCATTGCAGGCGCTGAGCTCCCCGACCCCGAAGGTCGTAATAAGAGCGGACATGCCTTTGATTCTTGCGTAGCCATCCGCCGCATAACCCGAGTTTAGTTCGTTCCTTCCATTTATAAACCGGATGCCGTTATACCGCTCCAGAGCATCAAGCAGTGTAAAATTATAGTCCCCTGCGACGCCGAAAATTTCGGTAATGCCCTCCATCTTCAAGCAATCGAACAAATACTGGCCAACTGTTTTTTGAGCCGTTCCGGTTGATGAGCCAGAACCGCCCTCCGCCATCATGTTGTCCATCGCTCACTCACTCCTTATCCATTTCTTGGGCTTGTTCTGTGTAATAGTACCCTTTTAATAGTTCCCTTTCATTGAACAGCTTATCCGGCATGCGGAGCGATGAGCGATCTTCTGTGCGTTATATCCTTTAATTATTTTGTTCAAGTAATAGTAAAGTAAGGCATTGACGAAATGATATTATAAAAAAAGATAGTAGGGATAATCAATCCTTACTATCTTTACTGTTGATATTTATAAGTCTTTAAATTAAATCCTCGATGTTTCTAGCCTTGACGCTGCCCTGCATTTTGGGCATTGCGTGCTTTCTTTGAAGAAGTATGATCCTGCGTTTGATTTCCTTTATGCTTAGCAGAACCTAATGCTTTTGTTTTTCCCATATCATTTCACACCTTTTTTAGAATGTTACATCTATAGGATGTGTATTAGATTCGCTACTATACAACCGTTTTATTGGTAATATGAACTCGTTCCTGTCGCTGCATTTTCACATACAAAAATCCCATACACGCTGCGCCAATTAATAATATGCTCAGTGCATAAAACGGAACCATAACACCAATTTGGGACACAAATGTTGTAAAGGCAAGAAGAAGAATGACACGTACTCCTGTACCAACAAACCGAAATAGACTGTCCACACGGCCAATTACTTCGTTTGGAACTTGTTCCATCATGAGTACATTGCGTGCAACACGTGTACCAGCATTTCCAATCGCCATAAAAATAGCAAGACCATATAGTAAAAAGACTGATGGTTTTATAATCATTACGGTAATTGAAATTGTATAAATGAACATCGTTAATACAATTGACACTTCTGTTTTTACATATTTCATAAGAATTGGAATTCCAATTCCTGCAAGCATTGCACCGATACCGTACATCATTCCTTCCGTACCATATACGGATCCACTTTCCTTTAACACATCCGAAATGTACACAGGCATTAAATAGTTTGTCATCATGACACCGATAAACGGCATATATGTCGCAAATAGAAACCAAAATAATTTCTTTCTTTTCTTCATAAAATGAACGCCTTCAAAAATTTGCTTTGTGAATGGTTGTTTTCCGCTTTCTGTACTCCGTCTTGTATAAGGAATAAATGATAATAATACAAATGCGCCTACATACGCTAACATATTGATAAATAAAATCCATTTCACAGCAACAATTGTAATCATAAAACTGGCAACCGCACCAGCGATAACTTGTGTCAATTGTCCTTGTATTTCCATCGTTCCACTTAATGATTTATAATGCTCCGATGCAAACACTTCTTGATTAAAGGCGAAAATGTTCGGATAAAATACTAAATAATAAAATGAACCTGTTATATACAGCACAATATAATGTATTGTTTCATAAGAATGACCTGTAAATCCCCAACATACCATAATACCGACAGCAATTGCTCCAATGGCTTCATTCACTAAGAGTAGCGTTTTACGAGAAAAACGATCAATACAATGTCCAATAAACGGTGTACACAAAAACATAACAAGTGTGGATATAATCGAAATATAACCAAACATGGTATTTCCACCTGGTGACGTTACAAGTAGCCACGAAATCGTAATCATCGTAATACCGGAGCCAATGGCAGATAAGCTATTGGCTCCAAGAATATAGTACAACCGAGAATCACGATAAAGAGATGACATATTAATCAGCTCCTAACTGTTTTTTCAGTTCTGGGAAGATGCTCATGTATACTCTCAATTCTTTTAATAAATCCGCAATCAGTGGTTTTGCCTCTTCACCTAGTTCTTCGTTCTGTACATGAAGACTATCAATAACAACTTGTTTCGGAATGACATTTGCATATACCCCTCTTGCAACAATACGCATACTATTTAATGCGTTTATACCGCCTTTACCGCCGCCTGCAACTGCAAGAAGTCCAACCGGCTTATGCATAAACTCGCTGCTTCCAAGAAAATCAAATGCATTTTTCAATGCACCGCTCATCGCATTATGATACTCAGGTGTGCATAGTACAACACCATCTGCTTCTTTTACAAGTTTCTTTAATTTTGTTACTGCTTGTAATTCATATTGAGAATTTTCTCCGTTATATAATGGAAGCGCCTCAACAGCTAAATCATATAATTCTCCTTTATAAGCCTCCGCAATATGCTTTGCAATGACGCGAGTTTTACCAGATTTACGTGGTGTACCGTTAATTACAACTAGTTTCATGATTATTTCTCTCCCTTGTTTGAATTTCTATATTTATATTATCAGAAAATTACCTCTTATAAACCGTAAGAAAGACGGAAAACGATTGAGAAAATAGTATGAAAAAATAAAACAGGAATTCATACTTTCGTATGAGTTCCTGTTTTATTTTAATTAATCCTTCCTATACAACACCGTGCTTTACCGCATACAGGGCCGCTTGCGTTCGATCATCTACATTTAATTTAGCAAGAACATTTGAAACATGCGTTTTTACGGTTTGTTCTGTAATATGTAGCTCTGCTGCAATTTCTTTATTACTTCTCCCTTTGGCAATTTCTCGCAGCACTTCTTTTTCCCGCTTCGTTAACATAGATAAACTATCTTGCTTTATCTCAACTGTTGCTGGGCGTCCTAATAAAGCAGGGGTTATTTTTGGATGGAAATTAGTATTTCCTTGATGAACTGCAATAATTGAAGCTACAAGTTGATCCGGTTGTACTTCTTTTAATTGATATCCATCTGCACCTGCTTCGAGTGCCGGAAGAACATAATCTTGTTCTGAAAAACTGCTTAACATAAGTATTTTAATAGATGGATCATATTGTTTCATACGCTTCGTCGCTTCGATTCCGTCCATTTTCGGCATCGATACATCCATTAATACAACATCAGGTCGTTCTTTTTGAATAAATTGCAACGCTTCTTCTCCATCTCCCACTTCACCAATAATATCAAATTCTTCTTTTGTTTTTAAAAAGAAAACAAGACCTCTTCGTACAATATGATGGTCCTCTACAAGTAATAGTTTTATTTTCAATGAATTTCCCCCTTCAAATGGGTAATTGAATCCCCAGTTTCGTTCCTTCTCCAGGTTTCGTTTGAATATGAAACTTTCCTTTCATTAACTCAATACGCTCCTGCATATTTTTTAAACCAAGCGCAGAATCTCTTACTTTTTCTTTCATAAATCCTACTCCGTCATCCTCAATCTGAAACTTCAACATATTATTTTCTATTTTTAAGTGTACAAATACTTTTTCGCAAGATGCGTGTTTTTTACAATTATGGAGCGCCTCTTGGCTAATACGCCATAGCATTTCTTCCATTTCATCGCTTATCGAAATAACTCCATCAATTCGCATAGTTACATGGATACCAAGTAAATCCCCATAATTCTGAATCGCTTCAGCAAGGCCCTTTTCTAAACCCTCAGGCCGTAATTGCCAAATTAATAATGTCATCTCTTGCAGTGCCTCTTGTGATAACTCTCCTATATACATCAACATCTCTTGTAATTCTTTATTTTTCGTCATATCAATCGTTCCCCTAGCTGTTAACATAATTGAAAAGAGAAGTTGTTTGACAGAATCATGTAAATCACGTGCTAATCGATTTCTTTCTGCAATGACTACATATTTTCGTTCTTTCTCAACCAGTTTAATACGTTGAATTGTTGTCCCGATTTGAAAGGAAATGGCTTCTAATAAAGCTAATTCTTCTTCTGTAAAGTGCATTTTATGAGGAGAAGCAACATTTAATAATCCAAACTTTTCTTCTCCTGCTTGAAGCGGAATCGTCGCATGATGAGTAATACTCTCTGTTTCTCCCCATTTATTTTCAATCGCATCTTCTATTCGCTTACATTCAATAATATTTGTTGCTTTTTGCAAACGTCCAGCAACAAATCGATCAATACACCAACAATCTCCTTCACACATTGGTTTCTTTTCTTCCCATGTAAGTGCTGGTGGCAAATTTGTATCAACAAGCATTCGATGCGTTCCTTTTTCATCAATAAAAAAAATCCATCCTGTTTGTAAATTCATAACTTGCAATAGCGTATGTAGTACCTTTTCTAACATTTCCTGCAAATCAGTCGCTTCATTTAATAACTCGGCAATTTCTTTTAACGCTTGTAATCGATGCATTTGCTTTTCATTTTCATTCATGTTCATCACCATTTCCCATTATAACATCAAGAAAATTCTAAATACTACAAATGGAGGGAAATTTCTATCACCAATTAAATCTTGAAGTAAAGGATTTTACTACTCATAAATATAAGAATTAAAAAATCACATTTTTCTTTCATATAAAGGAATTAGAAGGAAATATAAGGAAGATATACAGAGGAATTGCTATCAATGAAAATTTTTGTACGCTAAAACAGGGTAAGAAAGGTGCGAGAGAATTGAGTTTATTAAACAAGTTAATTAAACAAGCTAAAAATCCACAAGGTTTTGTCGGTTCAACTATGCTATGTATCATGAATGTAGTTCATACAAATATGACAAAATGGACTTTAAGTAAGATTAAAATGAAAGAACGTGTAACAATATTAGATATAGGTTGCGGTGGAGGAAAAACAGTACATACTCTCTCTAAAATGAATCCATATGGAAAAGTATACGGTATAGATTATTCCGAAAAAGCAGTAGAGAACTCTATAAAAATGAATAAAGAAAATGTGAATTCAGGGAAAGTTCTTATAAAAAAAGCAAGCGTATCTTCTATGCCTTTTTCAAATCACTTTTTTGATATGATTACTGCATTTCAAACACATTATTTTTGGCCAAATTTAGAAAGTGATGTAAAAGAAATATTTCGAGTATTAAAACCAAATGGCTATTTTGTCATTACGGCTGAACTCTATAAAATAAACTATCATATGACACAATTTAAAACAAAAGAAGCTATAGAAAAACTACTAAAAGAAACCGGCTATAACAATGTGGAATTTCATGAATATAGAGGATCGATTTGTATAGTTGCAATAAAATAACGAAACCGCCAGAATCCCTATTCTTCTGGCGGTTTTTTCTTCCTACTTTACTTCAGCATTTAAACAAGACTTAAAATGCTGTAATGCAAACTCGTGCCCTTGTTCATTAAATGAGGCAACTGCTTTTTCGTATACTACGATACGAAATCCTTTGTTATAAGCATCCACTGCTGTATGTAACACACAGATATCCGTACAAACACCAACAAGATGCACTTCTTGTACCCCTCTTTCTCGCAATTTGATTTCTAAGTCCGTTCCAGCAAAAGCGCTGTACCTTGTTTTATCCATGTAGTATACATTTTCATCATCTTTGTATTTTTCATATACATTTTGCAATTCACCGTATAAGCCTCTTCCTTTTGTACCCGCTATATTATGCGGTGGAAATAATCTAGCCTCTGGATGATAAGAATCATTTTCTACATGTTTATCGATGGCGAACACAACATAATCCCCAGTTTCAATATGCTGCTTCGTTATTTCTACAAGCTGCTCTTCTATAACTTGCGCTGGTTTTCCGCACGTTAGGGCCCCATCTTTCGCTACGAAATCATATGTATAATCAATATTAATAAGTGCTCGTTTCATCTTTTCTCTTCCTTTCGTTTCACAGTAAACAATAGAAAACGCGTTATAACGACGCCTTATTACATATTCGACATTTGTAATGAAAATCCCTATAAAGTGAAACTTCCATCAATGTTTTTTCATCCCTCACCTATCTTCTTCGCTTTCTCCGAATCTTGCGGTGAGAGTCTTACTGCTCAAAAGTAGCGGGGTAACAACAAAAGAAACCTGCTCCTAGAGCAGATTTCTTCTTATTGTGCTGGTTTATTTTCAAACTTCGCCTGGGCAAAGTTGATTACTTTTCCATTCGGATCATTATTTTCATACTGGATTGCTGTTACGGTATGAACACCTGGTTGTAGTGTCTCTTCTTTTAATGCAATTGTCGTTTGTGTTATTTTCCTTACTTGATGCTTTTCTTCAAATTGTTTATCAACGTATACATATGTTTCTTTATCCTCTTGGAAATTCGAAAGTTCAATTTCCATTTTTTGGATAATCGTATCTTTTTTGATAAATACTACAGGCACATTCCCATTTTCTGATGTACCATCCGGAGTAATAACTTTCACTGTTCCTTCACCAACTGAAGTTACTCCTTCTGGGAATGAATATTTGATTTCTTGCTGCGCATTAACAGTTTGTTCTTGTTGTGTTTCTTCCGTCACTTTCTTGTCTTTTGTTGCTCCGCAGCCCACTAACAACATAACAGATAATCCAGTGATTATGAATTTTTTCAAAATCCATTCCCCCTGTATCTTAATGTTAATTTATTATCTAAACATAACTTTTAAATATATACATTTATTTGAAACACTTTCATAATCGAAGCATGTTATTTACACAACTAACTGTACCACACTTATCCCTCTATTATCATCATTATTTTTCCAAGAAATTTTTAGTAAATCCTTTTCAGCATTCTTTATAACCTATTAATTATATATTTCCTTCATTTCTACATGAAAAATAATCTTAGTCCTTACAACTAAGATTATTTTAACGTTTATCTCTATTAATAGGAGTCTTACTTTATTTGATAAATTTCGTAATTTCCGCTACTTCTTTTCGAGCTAACTTTTTCGGCTGATCCTTTGGATGGCCTAACGAAATAACCATATTAATTTGTTTATCAGATTCGATTTGTAAATAGCTTCTTAGCTCATCCTGTGCTAATAACACCGGTCCTGTCATTGGACATGTACCAAGACCACGAGCATGGGCTGCGAGCATTAAGTTTTGTGCAGCTAAACAGCTGCTTTTAATTCCTTCTTCCTCCCAAATAGACTCTGGAACAAAATCAATCGGATCAAAAATCTTTTCACGAAACTTAGACTGATATGGCGTTGCTAAACAAATGATTAAAACAGGCGCATCTGAAAAAGCTGTTGCGTATGGTCCAAAAGAACGAGTCAATAACTTCGCTGCTTTTTCTTCTCCTTTTTCTGTAGCCTCTTCTGCTCGTTTATGTAATGCATTCCATGTCATTTCTTCTATGTCTTTGATTTTGTCACGATTCATGATAACGACAAATTCCCACGTTTGCGAATTTGTATCACTCGGTGCATATCTCGCACAATCGATGATTTCTTCAATATCCTCCACAGAAACATCTTGCTCTGTAAATTTACGAACGCTACGGCGCCCATGAATAATATCTTTGAATGCTTGATAATCCATATAACTCCAAATCCCCTTTTATAACGTTTTCAAAATCCCTACTTGTCTGATTATATCATATAACAAAAAAAGCTGGACATGTTCCAGCTTTTTAAGCATTTATTTACTTTTAACACCTAATAAAAACCATTTTTATTGTATCCCGCATTGACGGGCAGTAAGATCCCCACCTCAAGATTCAGAGAGAAGCAAAGACGATAGGCGGGGGATAACTGCCCGTAAAAGCCCGATTGATGAGAGCTTTCCATCAGTGGAGGATGAAGAAATCCCCCACTGATGGAAGTTTCACTTTATGTTAGTAGTATAAACACTTTCTTTATACGCTACCTGCAACTTTCTTATAACTCGTTGTTTTTCCGTTTGATACCAATCTTCTCCAATTTGCGTTACTGGTACAATTTCAATAGGTGTAGCTGTAAAAAAACACTCCTCCGCTTCATATACTTCTTGAAGAGAAAATTGGCGTTCTTCTACAGGGATATTCAGCTGCTTTGCTAAGGAAATAACGTGATGACGTGTAATTCCATACAAAATAAATTGATTCGCAGGGTGTGTAATAAGAGTTCCATCTTTAACAATAAAGAAATTAGAATGACATCCTTCCGTTACAATACCATTACGAACTAAAATTGCTTCATAATAGCCTTCTTTTGCAATTTTATTTTTAATCATGATATTAGGAAGTAAATTGAGAGATTTAATATGACAACGGTGCCAACGTATATCTTCCGTTACTGTCACCTTAATTCCATCTTCCATAAGAGTAGTTGGCCTCGGAAATGGTACGATATTTGCGTAGTATGTAGGTTGGAGATTTAATTCGAACAAGTGATTTCTAGGTTGTACACCTCTCGAAATTTGAATATATACATTCCCATCTTCTTTAAATTGATTTTTCTCAATCAATTGCTGCAGTTGAGAAATAAGTTCTTCTTTTGTAAATGGCGGTTCTAATTCAATTTCCTCCATAGATTGGAAGAAACGATCTAAATGGAGATCTAATAAATGAGGCTTCCCATCATATAAACGAAATACTTCATATACTCCATCCCCAAACTGTAATCCTCTCTCTTCTAATGAAATCATTGGTTCTTTCTCTTTCGTATTCACGATGCTTCCATTAAATAAAATCCAATCTTTATGAACACTTTTCATAATCTCTCGCCTCCTCTTCATAAGTACTTCCATTGTACAACTTAAATTATTTAAAAAGGAAGAATTTTCACTCTTTTATACAACAAAAAGCTTCTCTACATTTATTGTTATTCTTAAGAAAATTATAAAATTAATTTGTAAAAGATAAAATTACAGTAACGTGAATTACTCCTCCCTTAAATGCTAACACAATCTACAAAAGGACTTGCTCATAACATATATATATACATAAAATATTAGACGCGAACCGTTTAAGGTATCTAATTCTCACGGTTTTTATCTCTTAAAAAGGGGGGATTAACTTGGGGTTTCTCGAAGGATATAATAGTTTCAGCGGGGCATTTTCGCCTTTAATTGTACGTTCTATTCATTTTTATAGTCAGAATTGGAAGCAGCGATTTCACAGGAAACAGCTCCAAAAACTGCGAATGAATAAAAGAAGACGTTATTATCTCAAGCAATTATCATAACGGAAAGCTTCTTTGTACATTGAAAAAGTATAATTTTCTACTCACAAAAACTAGGGGCCCCTGTAAAATACAAGGAACCCTAGTTTTTTGGTATACATCCCATTTTAAAGATTTATTTGACGAAATTAAGATAAAGTGAAACTTCCATCAGTGGGGGGGTTTCTTCATCCCCCACCTACCTTCTTTGCTTTTCTCTCAATCTTGAGGTGGGGGTCTTACTGCCCGCAAATAGCGGGATAAACAAAAACCGTCTTATGAAAGACGGTTCCTATCATCCCGTTTCAACCAATTTAAAATAAAAATATAAGTTTGATAGTGAACATATCTGATACAAAATAAACAGAATAGAATTCCCATACCAATACAGCTATATAACAAGCCTAATTTCAAAAAAATTGCAATTGGTGGTGGAAAAAGAGTGACTTTTTGCAAAGTATATAGTGCAAGAAACAATATTGAAAACAAAGGGAAATATTGCCATTCATATGGTGTACGCTTCTTGTTCAATATATTTTTCACAAGTAATTGAAATAACTCTGCAAATAAAAAACAGCCTAGAACTGCAATAAGCGCTAGCGTCATTCCCATACACTTCCCACCTTATTGTATAATGTACTGATAAAATAACACATCTTGCCACTCATTAAACTTATAGCCAACTTCTCGAAAACATCCTACATATGTAAATCCCATCTGTTCATGCAGCTTCACACTTATGTCATTCCCCTTTGTAATCCCAGCAATAATAGTATGATGCCTCAATTCCTCTGCTAATTGAAGTACGCGCTCTATCAATTTTTTCGCAATACCTTTTCCGCGCGCCTGCTTTTCCACATAAACTGAAATTTCTACTGTTTGCTTATATGCCTCTTTTTCTCGAAATGGAGATAAAGAGCAATACCCAAGTACGATACCATCTTCTTCAGCAACGATGATTGGATACATTTCATTATGTGTATCAAACCACATATTCATTTCTGCTAATGATTTCTCTTGCAAATCAAATGTAGCGGTTGTATGTACAATTGCATCATTATATATATGTAAAATAGCTCTTACATCTTCCCTATTTGCGCTGCGAATTTCCATTTCTTCGTCTCCCCCATTACAGTTGCTTTATATAAACATGATTATTTTGTTGAAAGCCAAGTTGTTCAAAAAATGCTTTTACCCTTTCATTCTTATCTATAAGTGTGATTTCAATCTCTTCCACGTCGTCTCTTTTGACGATTTCTTCAAACGTATAATAAGCATTTGTTCCATATCCGTATCCTTCATAATCATGATGAATGAGAAGATAAGATAAAATCGCTTTATTTTGTTGCAAAGTGTAATCAATAATCCCTACGTATGTATCGTCTGCTTTTATACAATACACTACATCTTGAACAGGTAGATTATGAGAAAAAAACATTTCTTCTATTACTAGCCTTGTTTCATCTATCACCTTTTCAAACGTTAACATAACTATTTCACCTTCATTCTTATTATTATTGTATCAAGTAGGACAAGTATTTATGAAAAAAACCTTAAGATAACAATGTTATCTTAAGGTTTTCTATTTATACTAAGCTATAAGCACGCTTTGTTTCTTCATGGAACACATTTGTATCATATTTATGCTCAACAAAAATTTGATGCCATACCATAAATGCAAGTACTGTCCAAATTTTACGGCTGTAATCGCCTTTATCTGCACAATGTGCTTCTAATAAGTTTAATACATACTGCTTGTCGATTAAATGCTCTGTTTTGCTTTCTTTAATGATATTTACAGCCCAATCATGCATTTCATCTTTTAACCAGTGACGTATTGGTACTGGGAAGCCTAGCTTCTTACGATCCAATACGTGATCCGGTACAATACCGCGTACTGCTTCACGTAAAATTGCTTTTGTTGTACCGTTTGCAATTTTTAATTCTGTTGGAATTTTAGATGCAACATCAAATACTTCTTTATCTAAAAATGGTACGCGAAGTTCTAATGAATGTGCCATTGTCATTTTATCAGCTTTTAATAAAATGTCGCCGCGCAGCCATGTGAACATGTCAATGTATTGCATTTTGCTTACATCGTCGTAGTTCTTAATATCATCATACAATGGCTTCGTAATATCCATGTAATTAACACTCTCATTGTAGTGCTTCATAAGTGCTGCTTTTTCTTCTTCACGGAAAATTTTCGCATTTCCATAGTAACGCTCTTCGATCGGTGTACATCCGCGCTCTAAGAAGCTTTTTCCTTTGAACCCTTCTTTTAATGCACCACTTAACGCTTTTAACACACGTTTTCCTGGGCTAGGGATGTAAGAGAACATTTTTAAAGAGTTTGGCTCACGATAAATGTTATATCCGCCAAACAGCTCGTCTGAACCTTCACCAGAAAGAACAACTGTTACATGTTTACGTGCTTCTTTTGCAACGAAGTACAATGGTACAGCTGCTGGATCCGCTAATGGATCATCCATATGCCACATAATTTTTGGGAATTCATCCATAAATTCTTGCGGTGTTACGAATACGCTATAGTTTTTTACACCTAATTTTTCTGCTGTTTCTTTCGCTACGTCAACCTCACTAAAACCACGACGATCAAAGCCAACAGAGAAAGTTAATAGATTTGGATTCATTTCTTTTGCAATAGACGCGATAATCGATGAATCGATACCACCAGATAAGAATGAACCTACTGGTACATCACTGCGCATATGCATTTTCACAGAATCGTATAATACGTCACGAATTGCTTGAATATGCTCTTCTTTTGTCGCATCAGATGCATTGAAATATGGTTGCCAATAACGACGGATTTCCATCTCTTTACCAAGCTCTTTTACAAAGTAATGACCTGGCTCAATTTTGTTAATATCCACTGTTAATGTTTCAGGCTCTGGAGCATATTGATACGTAAAGTAATGTTGTAGAGAAGCTGGGTTAACCCCTTTATCTTCCATCACATGTAAGATACTTTTCTTTTCGGATGCAAAGAATGTTGTATCCTCGTGCTGCGCAACGTAAAGCGGTTTAATACCGAAATGATCACGCGCACCGAAAAGTTTTTTCTCTTCGCGATCCCAAATCATAAATGCAAACATACCACGAAGGTAATCTACACATTTTTCTTTCATATGAGCATATAATGCAATGATTACTTCTGTATCAGATTGTGTCGCAAATGTTGCACCTTTTTCAAGAAGCATTTCGCGAAGCTCTACATAGTTATAAATTTCACCATTAAAAATAATTACATAACGATCATTTTCATACGTTAACGGCTGATGTCCTGCCTCTAAGTCAATAATACTTAAACGGCGGAAGCCAAATTGTACGTGTTCATCACGGAAGTACCCTTCATCGTCTGGACCACGGTGAAAGATAATCGTATTCATATTTTCAAATTGATGTTTTTCTTCTGCCGAAAACCCTCTAGGGTTTTCACATAAACATCCTACAAAACCACACATACTTTCTTACCCTCTTTCGGTTTTCATTCTTTTTCTATACTACTAACCCTATTTATACTAGCACAATCATAACAATATGGCGACAAAAAGTACAAAAAACCGCTCCTATTCTTATCCTATCCTTCATCAACTTTCAATTTCTTACGTAACTGAAAAAACCACACTCACATTTAGGCATTTTGGTCATATGATATTTCAGATTTATCTTTAGGAGGGGAAATTATGAGTGATGAACAAAAGCCTTCACGTCCGCCATTTCGAAGTTACTTAAAGCAAATTGATGACTTTTTCGAACAAACTCCGCTTCGTGATGTTATTGCAGATATGAATCACTTTTTCCAAAAAGGAAATCGTTTATTAACATTTCCTGTTGATTTATTTGAAGTAGGAGAAGACCTTGTTATAAAAGCTGAACTTCCTGGTGTTCAAAAACAACAGATTCAAATTGAAATACAGGGTGAATACTTAAAAATTTCCGTAAAAGAAGATGTCTTAGGAGAAGAAATAAAAGAATCACATAATTATTATCGCCGCGAACGCGCAATGTCAGAAGCTTCCCGCATGATTAAACTACCGTATACGATTAATAAAAAACAAGCGAAAGCTTCTTATCAAGATGGCATTTTAGAAGTTCGTGCACCAAAACTTCCGCAGCAACATGATATTTTATCGATTGAATAAAAAAGGATGCCCATTCGCATCCTTTTTTACTGTGTTAAACGCTTAATATCACGTAGTATATCCTCATATGGTGTATTTTTAATTCCGCTATATTGCTTCACGACTTTCCCGTTTTGATCTACTAAATAAAATGATGTCCCATGAACAACTTGATCTGTATTGTCAGGCTTGTCAACAAGCATTTGGAAGTTTTTCTTTGCAAACTTTTCAATGTCATCTTGCGTATACCCTGTTAGAAAATTCCAGTTCTTCGTATCATCTGTGAACTTTTGTGCAAATGCTTTTAAATCTTCGGGCTTGTCTACCTCTGGATCAACACTGAACGATACAAATTGAACATCTAGTTTTTGTTCTTTCGCCAACCTTTGTAATTTCGCCATATTAGCTGTCAGTGGTGGGCATACCGTTTGACAGTGTGTAAATGCGAAATCCGCTACCCATACTTTTCCTTTTAAATCTTTCGTACCAAACTTTTCACCATTTTGATTTATGTATTGAAAACTTTCAACATCCCAATTTAATGGATCTCGAAGTTTTGATCCTGAACTGCATCCAGCTAAGACTAGTAAGCAAAAAACAGTAAGAATACCAATCCATTTTTGATATTTCTTCATTCTAGAACACCCTTCTCTCTTTCAAAATATAACATTTCTTCTATCCTATGCTAACGAACAGTAAGAGTCCGATTTATAAGATATTTTCATCAATACGGAACAATCCTACTAATGAAAGTTTCACTTTATTGTAACAAAGGTAAACACTACAGGAGAAGTATTTACTTCACTTGTTCACTAAATCGTACTAATTTTTCAATAGCTTCTTCTTTATCAAATGTGCTAAACCACCTATAATCTTCGTCATCTAAAATACGATAATGCTGACTAACAATATTTTGCTGTAAGCAGAAAAGCCCTCTTTTCTCAATTTCCTTCCACCATACATGTCCACCCATCGTTTTTTCTTTTTTATATTCAATATGGTGATGAGAGACTGTTTGAACAACTTCAAGAGCAGATCCCCCAAACGCAGACTGTAACACTTCGCTGTCTTGAAACAACGCACATACCGCAACAACAGTCGTCCACGAAGGTGAAATGCGTTCCTTTTCAATTTGAACAAGCGTCTTTTTGGAAAGACCTAAAATCTCTGCCATTTCTTCTTGCGTATAATTATGTTCTATTCGAATAAGTTTCATTCTTTTCGCAATTGTCAGTATCACTTTCTCTTTATTCATGTGAACACACCTCTGTTTGCTTTGTAAAGATTACCTCGTTGTAATTTTACACTTTTTTAATAATTAGTCAATTTCATTTACTTCTTTCCTTTACAACATTTCGATACAATAGAACTAAATAGATTTTATATGAGGTGATGCTCATGTGTGGAAAGCGTTATGAGAACATGGATAATATTAGTACCAAAAAGCCAATAAGGGAATTTTTACGGTGGAGAAAAGAACGTAAACAAAAGAAAAAAGACTCCACTTTCGTTATAGAACAATCGCCTGTAAAACAAGCTACATTTTTACGTGCGAATACACATAAAACAACCGTTACATGGATTGGCCACTCGACATTTCTTATTCAAATGAATGGACTTAATATTTTAACCGATCCTGTATGGTCTAAAAAAGTTAAAATTGTACCACGGCTTACAGATCCTGGACTGACGCTTGAAGAGCTTCCGCCCATTGATGTAGTACTTATTTCTCACGGTCACTACGATCACCTTGATTTCCCCACGCTTCGTCAACTAAAATCGGATGTACTATATTTGGTACCAGGTGGTTTAAAAAAGTTATTTTTACGAAAGAAATTTTTCCATGTTGAAGAATATAACTGGTGGGAACATACAGTAATTGATAATATACATTTTCACTTAGTCCCAGCTCAGCATTGGACGAGAAGATCATTATTTGATATGAACTCCTCACATTGGGGAGGATGGGTCATTGAAAACAAAACAACAGAAGAAACCATTTATTTTTGCGGCGATAGTGGATACTTTCGGGGTTTTAAAGAAATTGGAGAACGCTTTACAATTGATATTGCCCTCATGCCAATTGGAGCCTATGAACCCGAATGGTTTATGAAAATATCGCATATTTCTCCAGAAGAAGCGGTGCAAGCATTTTTAGATATAAAAGCAAAACATTTTATCCCCATGCATTACGGTGCATTTCCGCTCGCAGATGAAACACCAAAGGAGGCGATTACAAGACTTCGCAACAATTGGAATTTACGAATGCTCCCATGGGAACAATTGCACATTTTATTTCTTGGGCAAACGTATATAGCTACTTCGCCTTCCATACAAGAAGAAAAAATAAAAAAAGAAAATACGCATGTATAACTCATTTACAAAATCAGAACATAATAGTATGAGCATTCGTATCGTGCGTATTATTTCTTTTGCACTATACTAAAAAAGCTACTTGAATGTGATCAAGTAGCTTTTTTCTATTCTGCAAAATAAGAAAATCCAATTGCTCCAACGCCTGTATGTGTACTAATAATAGGTGTTGTGAAGAAAATCTCTGATTGTGTAAATCCACTAATTTTTTCAACTGCTTCTTTCATTTTTTGCGCTAACGGTAGTGCTTTCGCGTGAGGAATAGCCACTGCTTTTACTGTTTTACCAGCTACATCCTCTTCAAATATTTTCGCTAATGTTTTTACAATTTGTCCTTGGCTACGTACCTTAGTAATCGGATTGTAGACTCCGTCTTCAACACTAGCAATCGGCTTAATATTTAATAAAGATCCAATCATTGCTTTTCCTTTACCAATACGACCACCTTTTACAAGGTTTTCTAATGTATCAACGACAACAAATAGGCGTGTGTTTTTTCTAACTTCTTCAACACGTTTTAAAATATCTTCTAAAGAACGACCTTCTTGCGCCATTTTTGCTGCTTCAATTACTTGATAAGCTAAGGCATGACTAATAAATAAAGAGTCAATTACTGTTACTTTTGTATCTGTCATCGTCGTTGCACTATTTGCTGTTGCAACTGATCCACTTAGGCCATTTGTTAAGTGAATCGAAAGAACTTGGCTGCCGTCCTCTCCTAAACGATCATACATTTCTACAAATGAACCAACCGCTGGTTGAGATGTTTTTGGCAATTCTTCCGATTTTTCCATTTCTTCAATAAACTCATCTGGTTGTAAATCTATACGATCTAAATAAGTTTGTCCGTTCACAGAAATTGATAATGGGATAACATGAATATCATATTTTTCAATCACATCTGGTGATAAATCCGCCGTTGAGTCTGTGACAATTTTAATTTTTTGCATATTTTACTTCTTCCCTTTCCACTACGCTCTCCCTGTTATTATACTAGTATTCCCATTGCTTTCAACAGTTTGAGATAATTTTCCGACAAAATCCTCACTTTTTATGACTAAAAAGAAAACGACAGAGCGCATTTACTCTGTCTCGAATTTTTCTATGCATTTTTTTCTAACGTGTTTGTTTCATATACATTTGAATAATCATTCCATTTTAAGCAACTTCGCAAATATTCTCGAAATGAGTACGAAAACCTTGGTTGTTTTTGTTTTTGAATTTTGGAGATAAAGAGCTGAAGACGCGACTGAATTTGAAACGCTAATGGGTGCTGTGTTTGTAGCACAGGGATTTCGACCACCTTTACGCATTTTCCTGTTGGATGAGTAAAATAAAAACTCTTCATAATCACGATATCAATCCTCTTTTTTTTGGATTTATAATGTTAGTATAAACCGACAAAGACAAAAAGTTTGTCTAAATTTTGGAGAAGCATTAATTTTTTTCTTCTTTATATTGTATACGCTTACATTAATAGTATAACAAAAAAATAAAAAAAGTGCCCGTCATAAAGAGGCACTTTTCGATTCAAAATCATTTTCACGACTTCGTTTACGCTTATACACAATTTTCGACAGAGCGATACTAATTTCATATATACATATAAGAGGCACCGCTACCATACTATGGGATAAAAAATCAGGTGGCGATATACATGATGCTATAATAATTAATATGACATATGCATATCTCCTTATCTGTTGTAGGAAGTATGGCGTTAAAAAACCTATACTTGTTAAAAACATAACAACAATAGGTAATTCAAATATAACTGCAAATGGTACCGTTAAATTTAATACGAAATAAAAATATTTCTCGGTTGTAAACATCGTATTAAACATCTCATTTCCAATCTGCGTTAAAAAGTGAAGTAAAAACGGCATCACAATAAAATATCCGAAACATAGCCCTGCAATAAATAATATAAATAACACAGGAATGTACATTAAAGTCATTTTTTGTTCTCGTGGATGCAAACCAGGTTTTACAAATAACCATAACTGAAATGCAGCTATTGGTATTGTACAAACAACTGCAAATAATGAAGCAATAGAAAAGAAAATCCATAACACATCACTTGGACCTAAAACTGTCAATTTCATTGTTAAATCTTTCACAAGGAAAAAATAAATATCTTTTGTGTATACAAATCCTATAATTAAGAAAAACACAAATGATAGGACGGTAATAATTAAACGCTTTCGCAGTTCACTAATATGCTCTATAATACTCATTTCTCGATCGTTCATTTTTTCACCACTCTTTTTTCATCCGATAAAAAAGATGCAAGAGAGATTCTCGCCTTACATCTTTTCTAAATTATACATATATTATTTACGTTCTTTATCTTGAAAAGCATCATCCGTTAATTCTTTTGTTGATTTTTTAAACTCTTTTAAAGTTTCCCCTAAAGCTCGTCCAATTTCAGGTAATTTTTTAGGACCGAATAAAATAAGTACAGCTACTAAAATTAAAATTAAGCCTGGAAAACCAATATTTGAAAACATATTTCCATCCCCCTTATAAGTAGATTGAATGGTTCTGCTATCCCTTGGTTTTATTTTGTCAGAAAAATTTGTTAACGTCAATGTATCCGTTACCTTTTGTCACAAAAATTTGAAAATATAATTTTTATACAATTTTCATTTCCTATTCCTTTTGTATATGATATGGTGAAAGAAACTGCACTCCTCATTTTACTATGTAAGAAAGGAGTCGAAACATGACTCAAAAGATGACTCGAATGACTCAGTTTGTTAAAGAAGAAATCGCAAATGCAATTACACATGGCATCGGCGCCATTTTAAGTATCCCTGCGTTAATTATTTTAATTATCCATGCCTCAAAGTACGGAACAGTATCGGCAATTGTAGGGTTTACTATATACGGTGTGAGCATGTTTTTACTTTATTTATGTTCAACGCTATTACATAGTATCCATCACCCAAAAGTAGAAAAGTTATTTACTATCTTAGATCATTCTGCCATCTATTTATTAATTGCTGGCACATATACACCATTTCTACTCGTTACACTGCGCGGACCACTGGGCTGGACATTACTCGCAATCATTTGGACACTAGCAATCGCCGGAATCGTCTTTAAAATCTTTTTTGTACGTCGTTTTATTAAACTATCAACTTTGTTTTATGTCATTATGGGCTGGCTCATCATTGTTGCCATTCAGCCGTTATATGAAAGCTTAACAGGTAGCGGCTTCTCATTATTATTAATTGGTGGAATTTTATACTCTGTCGGCGCCATCTTCTTCTTATGGGAAAAGCTACCATTCAATCATGCAATTTGGCACGTATTTGTATTAGGCGGAAGTGCGATGATGTTTTTCTGCGTGTTATTCTATGTATTACCTGTAGCATAAAGTGAAACTTTAATCAGTGGGGGATTCTCTTCCCCCCACCTAACTTCTTTGCTTTTGCTGAATTTTGAGGTGAGGATATTACTGACCTCAAATAGCGGAAGAAAAAAGGTCTCAGCTTTTATAGCTGAGACCTTTTCTACTTATTTTTTTAACTGACCCGCAATAATATCTTGCGTATATTTTGTTAATTCTTTAATATCCATATTTTGATATTGTTCTGCTGTAATTGGTTTCGAAATTGTGACTGTTGCATGCGCCGGCTTCATTCGATTACCGTTTGCTTCAAACATTTTATAAGTTCCGTCCAATGTTACTGGTAAAATCGCTACACCTGCTTTTACAGCAAGATGGAAACTACCAGCTTTAAATTCTCCCATTCCATTTCCCTTACTACGAGTTCCTTCTGGAAAAATAACGATAGAATGTCCTTGCTTTAACAGCTCAATTCCATCTTTAATAGCTTGTAAAGATTGACGGCGATCCTTGCGATTCATAAATACACAGTTCATCAATTCCATCCATGTTGATACAAGTGGAAATTTTTTAATTTCCGCTTTCGAAACAAATCCAATTGGCTTATTTAAATAACCTAGTAAAACAGGAATATCCATATCACTTTGATGATTACTTACTACTAGCACTGGCTTATCTTGTGGTACATTTTCAAGTCCATTCACTTGTACTGTTGATCCAGCTACATGAACCATCTTCTTGCCAAACCAATTTGTTGTTTTATATACCAGACGATCTTTTTCTTGCGGCGATAGTGTATGTAACTTTCGTTTTATACGCCACATTCTTGGCGTAATACCAATTACTATTAAAATTAAGTACAAAATTTTAAAAAACGTTTGAATCATATAGAACCCCCACATATTATAATTCCGTACTTCATTATACTAGACAAACGAAGGAAAAAGAAGAAAAAATGTCCAAACGACAAGCGCTTGGACATTTTTTATAATATGATAGATTAGAATTGTTTTGCTAATTCACGTGCTTTTTCAATTGCTTGTTCTTTAATTTCAGGTGCCTGTGCAGGATTTGCACTCATACCTTCTACTGCAATATATTCTACATCCGTTACACCCATGAAATTTAACATCGCTTTTAAGTGGTTGCGGCCAAAATCCATTGCTGCGTATGGTCCTTCAGCGTAAATGCCGCCTGTTGCTTGGATATGAAGCGCTTTTTTGCCTTCTAATAAACCAACTGGACCATTTTCAGTATATTTAAATGTTTTACCTGCAATTGATAAGTTATCTAAGTATGCTTTTACAACTGGTGGATAGCTTAAGTTCCACATTGGTGTTACAAATACGTATTTATCTGCATGCATAAATGTTTCTAAATTCCCACTCATTGCTGCAACTTTTTGTTGTTGACTTTCGCTTAATGTTTCGAAGCCTTCTCCTGCACCAAGTTTTCCCCAAGCAGAGAGCACTTCACTATCAATTACAGGTACGTTTGTATGAAATAAATCAATTGTTACTACGTCATCTTGTGGATTCGCTTGTTTGTAATCTTCAATAAATGCTTCTCCTACTGCCATGCCAAATGATACTTCTGCTGGATTTGGATTTGCTGTAATAAATAGTACTTTTGTCATATTGATTTCTCTCCCTTTTTTCTCTTCGTTAATATCTTGAATTAAAGATATTATTATTAAAAAGTAAATTACTTATCTTACATAAGTAATAATATATAATTAATTTTTATCTGTCAATAAAAATAGTTACTTTTTTTTCGTAAGTAAATAATCATATTGAGCGAGACTTTCATCAGTGAAAGAAATTCATCACTGAATTACGGAAAGCTATTAACAATTAGAGATATTTCTTCGCTTCTTGAGGTAGAGGTCCGACTGCCTATAGCGGGATAAAAAAGAGCTACCTCACTTATGAATGAGATAGCTCTTTGTCCATTACTTTTGAAACACATGTTTGACTTTCTCAGCCGGAATACTACTTCCACCTCTACCTTTTACATCTTCAATCATCATTGCCACAACCATATTTGGAGAATTTGCATCAAATGCAACAAACCATCCTAACTCTTTACCATCCGCTTCTTTTGATTCTTTTAATTCCGCTGTTCCTGTTTTTCCAGCAAGCGTAGTGCTATCTAATTTTGCAATCTTACCTGTTCCTTCTGGGTCATTTACGACTTTTATTAAAGCGTTTTTCAAAATGTCACTGTTCTCTTTTGATACCACGTTTTCTTTCCACGCTTTTACCTGCTTTTCATCTTTTAAAAGGTGTGGAGATGGAATATTCCCCTCATTCACAATTGGCGCATAAGATAATGCAACGTGAAGAGATGACATTAAAACTTCACCTTGACCATACCCTGTATCAGCAAGTTGAATATCATTTTTTATACCATCTTTTGCGATTTGCGAAGTGGCAAATCCATATTCAATCGGTAACTTTTCACCAAGCCCAAATTTCTTCGCTTCTTCTATAAACTTATCTTTACCAATTTTTAATGCTTCCTGTGCAAAGTAAATGTTATCAGAATACATCATTGCTTTTTCAAAATCAACTGGATTTACATCTTTGACACGCGTTACATAATAGTTACCCCAAGAAGAATCTTTTGCCCACTTTAAACCATCAATGTTAAGAGATTCTTTTGGATTCAGTACTTTTGTTTCTAGACCAATGGCGCCTGTAATTGGCTTAAAAACAGAACCGGGTGCGTATACTTGTGTAAACCGATTTGTCATCGGCTTTTTCGGATCATTATTCCAAGCATCTCGTTCTGCTTTTGCTGACTCTCTTATCATAGCGTTTGGATTGTATGATGGACTACTTACAAGAGCTAATGTTTCTCCTGTTTGTGGATGCACTGCTGCACTTGAACCCGCTTCGCCCTTCATTTCTGCATAAATTTTTTGTTGTAAACCTCCATCAATCGTTAGTGTAATATTTTCGCCATCTTTCGCTTCTTTTTTAGCAAGTTCTTTTAATTCTTTTCCTTTCGCATCCGCAATATAAACACGTCCGCCTTTTTCACCGCGAAGTTTATCTTCAAAAACACTTTCCAGACCTGTTCTTCCAATAGGATCATCGGCTTTATATCCTTTGTCTGCTAATTTCTTTAAATCCTCTGCATTCACTTTCCCCATGTAGCCAGTTAAATGTGCCGCAGCTTCTCCTAAAGGATATGTACGAACATTCACTGTACGTATCGCTACACCAGGCATAGATATGTAATCATTTTCATTTGCATCCTCTGGTAAAATAGAAAGTGGAACATAGTAGCCTGGTTGTACCCATTTTGCTGTTAATTTCTTTTCGATATCTTCAACCGGCATATGTAATAATTTTGCTAATGTTTCTTTTGTTTGCTGTGCTGATTCACCTAATTTTCCAGGCACAACTCCAACTTCTGAAGCTTTCCCATTTGTTGCTAATCCGCTTCCATTCCTGTCATAAATTTCACCGCGCTTTGGCGAAAATGATTGAACAAGTACTTTATCATCTTGTTTCATAGTTGGAAAAATAAATGATGGATTCCAATCAACTTTCCAGACATCCTTATCTCCATCCTTTTCTTTCACAAGCTTTGCATCATTTTCAAACGTAATCTTCCCGCCGATTGTATCCATGCTTACTTTAAAAGGTACATTCGCATTGTTTTTCTCATCTTTTTTGTCTTCTTTTTTCGTTACTGCTTCTACTTTTAAATTTTTCACCGCAATTCCTGTATAAACGTTTTCATATTTCTTTACAAAATCTTCTTTTGTAATCGACTGCTTTGCCTCTTTCGATAACTGTTCATACATTTCATCAAACTTTTGCTCATTCCATGCTTTTACATATGTATCCATCGCTTGCTCTGGCTTCTCTTCTTTTCCGCAACCTACTATGAATAGCATTGAAAAAATAAAAAGCATTCCCCATATCTTTTTCACATTTTCTCCTCCTTTATATTTCGATACTATCATACTATAAAAATCCAATTTTATAAAATTCACCCAATAAAAAACCGACGCAATATGCGTCGTTCTTTATATTATCATTATAACATTCAGAAAATTTTTATATAAGGATTTGTTTTTATTTTTCGTTTTCTTAGTATAGAAACAAAAAGGAGAGGATACAAAATTGTGGAGTGTACTTAGAAAAGACAACAACAAAAGAAGATTGGTATGTAATACACCAATCTTCTTTCCCGCTTTATTTTCATTTACCATACACATGATAAGCATACGTATATGGATTTTTCTCATCTGTCACGCCTTGTTCTACAGATATTTCTTTCCACTCATCGTAATTAATTTCTGGAAAGAATGTGTCACCTTCAAATACTTCTTCAATTTTCGTAATATATAAGCGATCTGCAAATGGAAGAACTTCTTTAAAAATCTCTGCTCCGCCAATGACAAAGATTTCTTCATTCATTTGCTCGTCCATTTTCTGTACATCATCAATAGAATGGATAACTTCACAGCCTTCCATTTCATAATTTTTGTTACGAGTTAAAATAATGTTCGTTCTGCCGGGTAAAGGTCTTCCAATTGATTCAAACGTTTTTCTTCCCATAATAATCGGATGGCCCATAGTTACTTTTTTAAAGTATGCCAAATCTGCCGGAAGATGCCAAGGTAATTGGTTATCTTTACCGATTAGACGATTTTTATCCATTGCTACAAGTAATGAAATCATATGTATCCTCCTATCTTCGCTTACACAGCTACCGGTGCTTTAATTGCTGGATGTGGATCGTATCCATCTAACATAAGATCGTTCATTTCAAAATCAAAAATAGATTTCACATCTGGGTTTAGCTTTAACGTTGGGAATGAACGTGGTTCACGTGCTAATTGTTTTTCTACTTGTTCAAAGTGATTTGTATAAATATGTGCATCACCAATTGTATGAACAAACTCACCCACTTCTAATCCACACTCATGCGCAATTAAATGTGTTAATAAAGAATAACTAGCTATATTAAACGGAATACCTAGGAAAATATCACCGCTGCGTTGATATAGCTGACAAGATAATTTCCCATCTGCCACATAAAATTGGAATAATGTATGACAAGGTGGTAGTGCCATACTTGGTACATCTTCCGGATTCCATGCAGACACGATTAAACGACGGGAATCTGGGTTTTTCTTAATCATGTCAATTACATCTTGCAATTGATCAAGCGTCTCTCCAGCAGTCGTTTTCCATGCACGCCACTGTTTCCCGTACACATCTCCTAAATTACCGTAACGCTTCGCAAATTCATCATCTTCTAACACCTTTGTTTTAAACAATTCCATTTGCTCTTCGTATTGCTTATTAAAGTCTTCATCTTGCTGTGAACGTAGTCCAAAATCTGTCATATCTGGACCTGTATACGCATCGCTCTCAACCCAATTTTTAAACGCCCATTCATTCCAAATATTATTATTATGCTGCAACAAGTAACGAATGTTTGTGTCACCTTTCATAAACCAAAGAAGTTCGCTCGCTACTAAACGAAACGGCACACGTTTTGTCGTAAGTAACGGAAAACCTTGACTTAAATCAAAGCGCATTTGATACCCAAATACAGATACTGTTCCTGTACCAGTGCGATCTTCTTTTCTCGTACCGTTTTCCATAACGTGACGGCACATATTTAAATATTCATACTCTGCGTGTTTCATCAAGTAACCTTCTTTCACAATTGCTTTATGTAACATTATTTGAGTTTATCATATGCCTTTGAATTTCACACTGCCTTTTTAGTAAAAACTCTTTCATATAGTATACACGCGCAGAAACCTAGTATTAAAAAATTTTTTCACTTTTAAAATCTGACATACTTTTGTCAATCTTCCTCATAAAAAGAAAAAGGGTTTTCCTATCCTTTTCAAGAAACTATAGTGCGGCAGTAAATAATATATGAGTGGAGGTTTTACTATGCAAAAAACTGAAATGCCTCTTACAAGTAAATTACATACGACAATCAAAAACATGATGAAAGATTTAAACGTTCCTGGAGCTGCAGTTGCTATCGTAAAAAACGGAGAAGTAGTATTCTCAGAAGGTTATGGGTTCCGTGATACAAAAAATAAAAAAACAGTTACCCCAAAAACGTTATTTGCAATTGGTTCATCGACAAAAGCATTTGGTACACTTTCTTTAGGTTTACTCGCACAACAGCAAAAATTTAATTGGGATACACCTGTGCAAACTTACATTCCAACTTTTTCACTTCATGATCCGCTAGCAAGCGCACAAATTACAGCTCGTGACCTAGCATCTCATCGTACCGGTGTCAGTCGTCATGATACATTATGGTATATCTCTTCTTTAACTCGACAAGAAATCGCTGAAAAAATTCGCCACTTAGAACTAGATGCACCATTTCGCTCGGCATTTTTATATAACAACTTAATGTATGCCACGATTAGTTATATTGCTGAAAACATTACAAATCAAACATGGGAACAATATGTAACAGAACATATTTTAGACCCGCTTCAGATGGAACGTACGAACTTCTCTGTTACCACTTCACAAAAATCAGATGATCACGCACTTCCTTACATCGAGAAAGATGGGAACATAACAGAAGTACCTTTCTGCAAAATTGATACAATTGGTGCTGCTGGATGTATGAACTCTAATATAGAAGATATGGCAAAATGGGTATTACTTCATTTAAATAAAGGAAAAGTTGGTGAACATGAACTTATCATGCCGGACATGCTCCAACAAATGTATACACCGCATATCCCAATTCCAGATGAACCAATATTCGCTGTGCCAGAAACTCCATTAAACAGTTACGGTCTTGGCTGGTTCATTAGTGCCTATCGCGGACATAAAGAAATCCATCATGGAGGGAATATCGATGGATTCTCCGCACTTGTCTCCTTTATGCCAGAACATAATATTGGGCTTGTCGTATTAACGAATTGTGGTCATACGTTACTTCCATCTTACCTTGCACATCAAATTTATGATGAATTGCTTGGATTAGAGCCAATTAATTGGCACAAACGTGCAATAGAAGATACAGCTAAATTTAATGAAATAATGAAAGAAATGAACAAGCCGCTACCACAAGTAAAGGAAACCGTTCTTTCACATCCATTAAAAGATTATATCGGAACGTTTGAACATCCTGCATACGGAACAATAGAAATACTCAAACGCAATGAAACTCTATACTTAAAATTTGCCTCATTTGATATTGAAATGAAACATCATCACTATGATATGTTCAGCACGAAATGGAATGTTTTCCAAATGGAAATGAACATATTAATTTCTTATGAGATGAATACAGCAGGTGAACTAAACGAGCTTAAACTGCACCTACCAGCAACGTTAAGCACAAAACCACTTCTGTTTACAAAAACTGAAAAATAGAATTTCCACTAGTAAGGTTTATTCCAAAAATAAAGAGCGCTGACTTTTGTACAGCGCTCTTTGTCCTTCTCAACATAGAAAGAATAGCAAAACAATCCTATTGATCTTTTTTACAGCTTAGGCTGCTAACTTGAATCATTTGATTTACATCTCCATATTCGGTGCATACAAAACTTCTAATATGTAACCGTTCGGATCATGAAAATCTACTGTATAATATCCTTCTGAATACTCTTTCATTTCTATTGGTCCGCGAATGATTGTGGCACGAACATTATGTAAGAAATGTGCTACTTCATCAACTACAGACCGATTCATTGCCTGATAACAAATATGCCTTGGGCCTAACGTTCGCACAAGTTCCGCACCAATCTCTTTAAAATATATTTCTGTTTTCCCTGTACTAAAAGCTGTTTCATTTAGTTGTTTCCAGCCAATAATAGAAAAAAATTGACGATAAAATTCAATAGATTTCTCTAAGTTTGCGACCCAAAATTCGATATGGTGAATACCTGGTTCAAACGTTTTCTCCGGCATACTCCCCTTGCTCCCTTTCCTACCAACCTTCTACTTCGAATGTACGACAGTTACAATTTCTTTTGGCACATTCACAATATAATTCGGAGATTCAGCCTGTACCGTTTCTATTACATCATAGCCCCAGCTTACCCAAATCACTTCTACACCAATTTTCTTACAAGATACAATGTCACGAAGCTCATCCCCAACATAAATCACATCGGAATTTTGTAGTTTATTTGCTTTTAAAAATTTCTTTATCACTTTATCTTTTCCAAAAATATTATTAGAACAAAAAACATCATGAATAAAATCAATTTCATTATGACGTAAAAATTCCCGAATATGCTCCTCAGCGTTCGAGGATACAATGACAATTTCAAAGCCGCTCTCTTTCAACGTCTGCAAAACATCTCTTATTCCATCGAACAAAGTAAGATTTGAGATCGATGGTTGATATAATTTATAAAACTCTAATGCTATCATAGGGATTTTATACAGAGGCACGTGAAGCAATTTACACCTCTCAGGAATTGATAACTTCCGCAATGCTTCAACATCCTCTTCTCTTACCTGTTTAAAACGGTGTTTCTCTGCTATTTCATTGAAAATAGGAATAAAGATATCTTTAGAATCCACTAACGTACCATCAAAATCAAAAATAATATATTTATTCATTACGAATGCTCCTTGTTATCGTTACTTTTATATTCTTTATATTTATGAATTCTCTTTCAAATTGATATTACCTTTTATTTACTTTCTCTTTATCTACAAAAAAAGAACAAGGTATATACCCTTGTTCTTTTTTTCCTATGAAAGCCATTTCGGCGGTGTATTCGTATTCCAATAAATATCACCAAGCTCATGGTGCGCTATAAAATCATCCTCATAACGATGATAATGAAAATTAAAATAATAACCATCTTGCGGCGGATGATCTCGTCTTACGTGAAACCGCAGTAAGTCATCCCCTGTTTTTGTATCATAAACATGAAAAATCTTTTCATGTTGCCCACCAGCTGGCTTTTGTGAAATTGCTAAAGACTGTAATGAATCTTTTGGTGTATCGTTTGCAAGTTCTGCAATTGCTTCTTCTATTTTCGGCAATACAACACCTTTAAACTCATCTTCAATTACTGGCCCAATTTTCGATCCAAATTTCTCCATTGATTGCCGCTCTGCTTCATCCATCGCATAAGAGAGAAATGCTTCTGAACCTATCTCATTTTGTTTTTCATCCAATGTATACGGTGTTCGCTCTAGATTTTGCTGTTTTGTAGGCTTGTCCGTTTTTGCATTATCAAGCAGTGCAGAAGGAGGTGTTACTAATCCAAATGTAAATACAGTAATTAACGCGACGAGTGTCTTTTTCATCCAATTTGGCATTTTGCATCCCTCCCTTTCTTTGCTTCTGTTTTTATCCCGCATTAACGGGCAGTAGGGCCCCCCCACTGATGGAAGTTTCACTTTATAACTGTTTCTCCCATTATACAAAATGATGCCAATTTTTGCACTTTATAAATGTATTAACGTTAATATTATTTGTAATGATTTGAATATGGAATAGTAAGATTTCATACAATAAGTATTATTCTTTGATTTTACTAGGAGGTTTTCCTTTTGAATCTTGATTTTCTCTTTTCAGCAATAAGCATTTGTGTTCTCATCTATTTTATGTATGTGTCGATTACGGATTAAAAAAAGAGCTACACAGCTCTTTTTTGTTAATGATAAAATGACGCTAATTTAGCTCTTACAAACATTTATCCCTCACCTAGCTTCTTTAATTGCTCATAGTCTTGGGGAGGAAGTCTTACTGCCCTTTTGTGTGGAATAAATAAAATCCACACTGTTATTATGATCGCAACTCCTGCACAAATTCCAGCAACCATGACGTAAAATTGCGCTAGTGTAACAATTCCATACACAAATAAAGCTGGCAAAAATAAATATCCCTTCGCTCTCTGTGAAAGCCATAGTTTTTTCCCTTCTGAACAATATAACTGTAAGAATAATTTTCCAGAGAAAACTTTCCATATATCACTTGAATAACGAAATATTGCAAATAACGCAAACAAAATAACGATTGCAGCAACCCACCATGGTGTAAGCCAAATCGAACTTGCACTAACAAGAATGATACGAATGTAAAAACCACCAGCATCACCCGAACGAAAATATTCCTTTAAAAAAGCTTCAATGATTCTAGCATCATTGCTATTCCCTATTAATATACGTTTAGAGCGCGGAAATAACCACGGCTTCGCTGCGTTTGTAGGTTTTTGTACTTGGCCTCCCAGTGTCATAATTTGCTTTGTCCATCTCATTTCTTCTCCTTTTTCTTTTTCAATTTCTTTAAAGAAGAAGCGATGGTAGTGCAGTTTTTCCTTTACTAAGAAAAAACTTATGATAAAGAGAAGCAAAAAGAAAAAAAACGTATAAAAAGACTGTTGTAGTACGTATCTACACGTTATACCTATATATACAATCCCTACAAAAAAGAGAATATTTTTTATGATCATCACTTGCCACTGCTTATGGAATCGAACATCAATATAACGTTGTAGCAGGACAAGTGTGAAACGAAAACAAATCAAAAATACAAAACAGAAAAAAGCTTGTACGCCAGTTCCCTTTAAGCTTTTCAAAAAGATTGGTAGAAACAGTATGGTTATAAGTGCACTCGTGAAACAAATACGGAAAAAAGAATAGATCATACCATATTTCATCATTTGTTTTATATGATATGGAAATTGAATTAAAAACAAACTATCTGCTTGTTCTAAAAATGAGCGTACACTTCTTGAAAATGTCGCTACATAAAACACAAGAAATCCGACAGACAAATATAATACATCTTCAGGTGTCGGTCCATTCTTCCAAAGTGAAGCATAATATATCCAGCTAAATACAAGTGCTGGAACAATTAAGTATAATGCGATGGTCCAATCGACAACAGAGCGTACTGCTTTCCACTTTCGTTTTACCTCATGAAACAACCTTTTATAAAATAGTTTTCTAATCATGTTGTTCCCGCCTTACAATCACATCAAAACAATCTAACAATGTGCCTTTTGGCATGTTAGCAAGTGTTTGAATACTATGTAAATCTCCATTTGCAAATAAAGTTCCTTCTGAAATTAATAAGAAACGCTCACATATTCTTTCTGCTGTATCTAGCACATGTGTGCACAGTAAAATGCCCGCACCACGTTCCTTTTCTTTATACAAAAAATTGAGAAAATCACGAGTTGCTGTCGGATCCAAACCAATAAACGGCTCATCAATAATATAAAAGTCTGGCTCTGTTAAAAAAGCTAAAATAAGCATCGACTTTTGTTTCATTCCTTTTGAAAACGTCGATAGATACTCATGTTTATGCTTGTCCATCCGAAACGTACGTAACAACTCTTCTGCCTGTACTTCCCAGCTTCCTAATTCAACATCCTTGGCAGCCATCAATAATTCAATATGTTCCCATAATGTTAAGTAATCATAATACGTCGGATGTTCAGGTACATATGCATACGGATTCTTTCTATTTCCAAACGAAATTTCCCCTTCCATATGCGCTAATAATCCAAGAATCGATTTTATTGTTGTACTCTTTCCTGCACCGTTTGCACCAATTAAAGCAACAAGCTCACCTTTTTCAATTGAAAAAGCAATATTATGTATCGTTTGCTCTCCAGCTTCGTATCCAGCCGATTTTATATTAACTTGCAGCAAAGATATCCCTCTCTCTATATAAAATTACAAAAAATTCCTATGAAAATAATAACATATTTTTCAATGAAAATACTTTTTAAGCTTAAACGTAACAAAGATGCAATTCATCCCGCATTAACGGGCAGTAAGATCCCCACCTCAAGATTCAGAGAAAAGCGAAGAAGATCGGTGGGGATCTTACTGCCTGTAAAAGCCCGATTGGTTCAACTAACCATCAGTGGGGGATGAAGCCCCCCACTGATGGAAGTTTCACTTTATATGCAGGAAAACAATACTAATAGTAGAATATTTTATATTTTGAGTTCAAAATAATTTTTTGTTATTCAACCTAAAACACTTCTAGCAAACAAAGAGAAAGGGTATATACTATGACAAATAAACGAAGCATCGAAGCTATTTTCATCGACCGTGACGGTACAATCGGCGGTGATACGACGATTCATTATCCTGGGGAATTTCAGTTATTTTCATTTACTAAGGTGACTCTAGATAAGCTAAAAGAACAAAATATACAATTATTTTCTTTTACAAACCAACCTGGTATAGCTGATGGCAAAGCAACAAAGGAAGACTTTATTGAGGAATTAACAGCATTCGGTTTTGACGACATATTTCTTTGTCCACACAGGCATAATGATGGTTGCCTATGTCGTAAACCGGAAACAGGAATGCTTCTTCAAGCGGCGAAAAAACATCATCTTGACTTAACAAAATGTGTTATAATCGGCGATCGCTGGGGTGATATCGTTGCAGGTATAAAAGTCGGCGCAACAACAATTTTAGTACAAACAGGTGCTGGATACGACGCCCTGCATACATATCGTCATAAATGGGCGAACATGGAAGCTAATTATATTGCAGAAAATTTAGAGGACGCTGTTTCTTGGCTCTTTACACATCCTATATCAAAATAAAAACAGCAATGCCATTTAAAACGGCATTGCTGTTTAAATACTCTATTCGCCCTTGCATACCTCAACGATGAAAATACTAAAACGATTTCTCTATGAAATGCTTGTCTCTACATATTCATATGTTATGAGACTGAATCGTCCTATGCTTGGTTATGTATCACTAGTCATATATGGATTTTTACAAATTTAATTCATAATGAAAATAACGACTATCTCTTATATAACCGTTCTCTACATATAAACGCTGCGCTGTTACATTATCAACCTCAGTTTGAAGTTTTAGCCCTTTTGCGTCTGTCTCCAATGCAAATTGCTCCGCTGCTTTTAGCAGTTGTTTCCCTATTCCAGCTCCTCTCACATCTTTTTGCACAAATAAATCATTTAAAATCCACAACTCTTTCATAGAAATGGAAGAAAAAGAAGGATATAGCTGCGTAAACCCTACGTACTTCCCATCTTCTACTGCTACAAAAATAATTGATTCGTTTTGCTCTAAACGTTCATGTAAAAATTGTTCTGCTTCTTCTATATTAGAATCTTGTCTATAAAACATACGATACTCATTAAATAATGATGCTACTCCTTGTAAGTCTTCCATAGATGCTTGATATATTTTCACTTCTCTTCGCTTCCTTTCCAATAGTTCTTCATTAAATCCGTTGCCCAGTTCGGTTGTTTAATTTCTTCCCTTGGCAAAAACTCTTTCATAACTGGCTTCATATCTAAAATAGGGGTACCATCAATCGCATCTAACCCTTGTACAACTAATCGTTTTCCTTCTCTTCGTACTACTTTTACAATCGTAGCACCTAATTTATTCGGACGATTTTTCCCCCGCTGTGCAAAAATACCGATTTTCGGATACTGTTCATTATTACGAGGATGTCTTGCCGTATACTGAATGTTAGCATCTGTCACTCTATCAAAATAAAAAATAACTTCAATATGTGAAAATTGTTCAATCCCTTGTAAACTTTCTTCTGTATATGGCTCTATCAATTCAATAATAGATTCTATTTCGCCCCACAAATCATCTTCTATATTGATTCGTTCATTATGTACAAAAGCGATCGGTTGTAACGAAAACATCGTATCCCCCCCTTTTTGTAACCACTTACATTATAATATATTTTCTGAATACTTTCCATGAATAATACATTTGTTTACATAATAATATTATGTAAACAAAAGAAGAGAAAGCACTTAACTCTCTCTTCTTTCTGAATATTATACAAGACCTGTTAAACTATACGTGCCAATTACAACAAATACCGCAACAGTTTTAATAATTGTAAGTGCAAAAATATCACGATACGATTGTTTATGCGTTAATCCCGTTACTGCAAGTAATGTAATAACAGCTCCATTATGCGGTAATGTATCCATTCCTCCTGATGCCATCGCAATAATGCGATGCATAACTTCTAATGGAATATCAAATTGCTCTGCAGCTGCAATATATTTATCAGACATTGCACTTAATGCAATTCCCATTCCCCCAGAAGCCGATCCTGTTATACCTGCAAGCACATTTGTCGTAACCGCTCCATTAACAAGCGGATTCGTAAAAGTTGTTGAAATACTATCACGAATTACCCCAAATCCTGGGAGCGCTGCAATCACGCCACCAAATCCGTACTCTGCACCTGTATTCATTGCCGCTAGTAATGCTCCGCCAATACTTGCATTTAACCCAGTTTGAAAATCTACAAATACACGCTTCCAATTTAAAAGAATTGTTGTTACAATGCCAATTACAAGTGCTAATTCTACTGACCACACCCCAAGTACTCCAGACAGTTCTACTTTCCCAAAACTTTTTAAACCAATAGATGCAAAATCAAAACCATTTGGATACCATTTTGGAATAGCAATTGTAAAAAATTTGTTCATCACACCTACTAAAATAAGCGGAACGAAGGCAAGCACTTGACGAAGTGGTGTAATATCAACCGTTTGGATTGACGGTCTTACGTTTTGTTCCGCTTCGATGGATGCTGCCATTTCAGCATTTCCATCTTTAAATCCATAATACCCTTCGCCTTGCGCTTCTGCTTTACGACGGCGTCTTTCCAAATACACCATACCGACTATGAAAACAAAAATAGCTCCTGTAATTCCTAAGAAAGGACCGGCATAAATATCTGTCTTGAAAAAGGTTGTCGGAATAACATTTTGAATTTGCGGTGTTCCTGGAAGTGCATCCATTGTAAAGGTAAGAACCCCAAGCGCAATTGTACCAGGAATCAAACGTTTAGGAATATTTGCCTCACGAAACAAATTATCTGCAAACGGAAATATAGCAAATGCCACAACAAATACACTGACACCACTATATGTTAAAATAGCTCCCATTAATACAATTGCAAGTATAGTCCGTTTCACACCAACAATTTGGATAATTGTCTTTGCGATAGATTCTGCGATTCCTGACATTTCAACTACTTTTCCGAAAATCGCTCCTAGTAAAAATACAGGGAAATATAATTTAATAAAGCCAACCATTTTCTCCATAAAAATATTTGAGAAAAAAGGTAATACATAAGTCGGCTCTGTTAACAAAACTGCAAACAGAGCACAAATCGGAGCAAATAAAATGACAGAAAATCCGCGATATGCTACAAACATTAGCATACTAAGTGCTAATAAAATAATTACTAATTCCATACGTTCCTCCTTTGTAATTTCCAAGGAAATTTTTATAGAATTTTCAGTTTGTTTAAAATAAATTGATTTTATCCCGCATTAACGGACAGTAAGACCCCCACCTCAAGATTCAAAGAAAAGCGAAGAAGATAGGTGGGGGATAACTGTCCGTAAAAGCCCGATTAGTTCAACTAACCATCAGTGAGAGATAAAGCCCCCATTGATGGAAGTTTCACTTTATTCTTACACAATTTCTTCGCGATCTACAAAGTTATAATCGTAGCAAATTCGATATAATTCAATCACTTCTTCATACGAAGGAATACGAGGATTGTTACTTGGACTCCCACTTGCAAGCGCATCCTTCGCCATCTTTGCTATAACCAGTTCAAATTCATCCTTATGTATTCCATACTCGTTCATATTTGGAATACGTAAATCTGTACAAAGATGCTTTATTTCATTGACAGTAATATTTGCAAACTCTTCATTTGATAACGCTTTCAAATCAGGTCTGATCTTACGCCCAATATCAGAAAGACGTTTCACTGTATAATCTTTCGTAAACTCTAATACTGCTGGAAGGAGCATCGCATTTGATAGACCATGAGGAACATGAAACATTGCCCCGATAGGACGGGACATTCCATGAACTAGTGTTACAGACGCATTTGTAAAAGCAATTCCCGCTTCCATTGAGGCAAGCATCATCTGCTCTCTAGCTTCTACATTTTGGCCATCTTCATAAGCAATACGGAGATATTTCATAATCTTTTCAATTGCTGAAAGTGCAAATATATCAGTAAGAGGTTGTGACAATCGAGAAATATATGCCTCTATCGCATGACATAACGCATCTATTCCTGTTGCAGCTGTTACATGAGATGGAGTAGACATCGTTAATAATGGGTCCACAATAGCTACTTGAGGTATAAAACTTGGGTGCTTAATCATCATTTTTACATCTGTGCTTGTATTTGTAATAACAGTTGCACTCGTAACTTCAGATCCTGTTCCAGCAGTCGTTGGAATAACAATAAGAGATAGAGGTACCTTTGTTATCGGATATTGATTACCAGCGTATTCCCCAATGTTCCCTCCGTTTGTTGCGATAACAGCAACGGTCTTTGCAACATCAATACAACTTCCTCCGCCAAGTCCTATAACAAGATCGCATTCATTCTTTTTACAAACAGATAATGCTTTTACTACATGCTCATCTGTCGGCTCAGTATTCACATCAATAAAAGTCACAACTTCTATTTTTTGTGATGCTAACATTTTCTTACACCTTTCTACATAACCAAGCTCATTCATAATAGAATCGCTTATTATTAATGCTTTCTTACCATACTGAATAGCTCTTTCTCCTAGTTTTTCTAATGCATTTGTTCCATATAAGACTGTCTCAGGCACTCGAAATTCTGAAACTCCTTGCAAATATACCCCCTCCTTCTTTTTTCATCCCTAAACTAGCTATGCTAGAAAAAACAATTTACATAACAAACTACCTTTACAATTCCACTTCGCAACTAAAATCCCTCTTTTAAATCCCAAATATAGTCATTTTTTTACAACATCTCTATACAAAAAAAGACAAGGTGACGACCTTGTCTTTCCAAACAAATCTAATCAATCTATTACTGTTCTAACACATAATGAAACCTCTTTATATGTTCTACATCTTCAATAATATGAGTAGCTCCCGCTGCCACTAATTCTTCTTTACTACCATATCCATACATTACTCCGATAGAATCAATTCCAACTTGCTGCGCTCCAATTATATCGTGCTCTCGATCGCCTACCATAACCACATGTTCTTTCTTTAAATCATGATATGTATGTAAAATATGCTGAATAATGTCCGTTTTTGCAATACGCGTACCATCTAAATTACTACCGACAATCTCTTCAAAATAATGTGCAAGTTGAAAGTGCTCTAAAATTTGTTTTGCAAATATAGTTGGCTTAGACGTTGCCACAAATAAACGCTTCCTTGCATTCTTTAAATCTTTTAAAACACTAGGAATATGCTCATATATTTGATTCTCAAACATTCCTTTATCTTGAAAATATTCACGATAATACGTTACTGCTTCTGCTACTTGTTTTTCATTCATTCTATATATGCTAGCAAACGAATGTTGAATTGGCGGGCCGATAAAAGATAGTAATTTTTTATCATCTTGCTCATCTGTCCCCATTTTTCTTAACGCATATGTGACCGAGTTTACAATACCTTCTTTTGGATCTGTTAATGTGCCATCTAAGTCGAATAAAAAAGTTGTATACATTTATTCCCCTCCGCTCGGTTACTGTAATATATTTTCATCCCCATCCCCTTACCATCCTAGCCACAATCTTCACTATTTTACAAAACAATTATTCAAATGTAAATATTCTGTTAACAAACTACCCACAAGCCGCCACCTAACAAAAAATCAAGATGTACAAAACCCTTCTCATCATGTATGATTAGATTTATTTTCCAATTTGTAATAGATGGTGAATACATATGACAACAAAATTAATTTTTATAGTAGTTTTTACAGTTATCATTCATGCAGTAGAAACAAGTTCTTATAGTATCCGCCTTGCAGGCATTCGCTTAAAAAAGATTGCTGTTTCCTTATCTGTAGTTGGAATCGTGTTACTTGTTGCGAGAACATCTAACTTACTGCAAGCTTTTTTGCTTGGCGGTATCGTCGATCAAGCAAAGCAAGACGCTTCTATCAATTTAGAAGGAACTATTCGTCTTATTTTATTAGCCGCTTCCATCGGTACATTACTAGCCATCTTTTTGTATCCGACTCTGACAAAACTATTTAGCTATGTGATTAAAAACTTTGAAACAGACGGTTCTTTCATTCGCATGATGAAAACAAATAACATTCAAAAACTAAAATACACAAAAAAATATGTCCGTTTTCCAAAATTGGAAATGATTCATCGGATGCGAGTTGGCGGTATCCCAAAGCGAATTATGCTCATTAATATGTTTGCTACTGCTATTTATACAGCAGGTGTTCTTTCTGCTTTATACGCCTCTTTTTTAAATCCAGCCTACGCAACGAATGCAAGTACGGCTTCTGGTCTCGTTAACGGATTTGCAACAATCTTATTAACTGTACTATTAGACCCACGAATCGCTCTATTAACCGAACGAGCTCTCCAAAAAGAGAACGGAGCAGAAACAATGGGAAAAATGTATGGATGGCTCATGATTTCCAGGTTTTTAGGAACATTACTTGCCCAAGTACTTTTTGTACCAGGTGCCCATTGGATATTGTGGATTATTTCGGTTACGAATTGAAAATAGAGTCTCATAACAAATCCCCGGTACACTATTTTACTGAAAAATATAAAAAGTGAAGTTTAGGTAGTATTCTTTTACGACGACCTATGCTGTTTAACAATTATAGAAAAAAAAGAAAGGAGTGGGGAATCCACTCCTTTTATTACGACACACTGCTACTTTTTTATTACGACAACCTATGGTTTTATCACGACTTTTATCCTTCGTAGTTCTTAAATAAATCTGATAGATATTTATTATTTTCTTCCGCGATGTATCGCTCAGCTTCTATCAAACGGACTACCAGCTCAGCTTTCGTTAGACGCATGTATTGACGATAAACATGTTTTAGATTTCTATCTGTTTTTAAAAGTTCAAACTCCCTAAATGAAGATATGCTTCCTCAAAGAATTCTTTTTGAGAATCTGGATTATCTTCACTTAAACGTTCAAAAAAACTTCCGTGTCAAAAAAAATCTGGATCCAAAGATCCAGATTTTTTCTTTCTTTAATCGCGTTTTTTGCATTTTTTGTTTTTTTCTGTTTGGTCGCCTTCTTCTATTTGGTCGCCTTCTTCACCTGCGTTTTTTGCCAAACTATCCGTTCCGCCTCCCACTGCATGTTGCTGTTTGGTATTAGAACTTTCGATGGCAGCGTTGGTTCCCGCTGCACTGTCATCTCCACCACCACTGGCCACCTGAGTAGCACTAGCCTGTTCCTCACTAGTTTCATTAATTTGATTATTGATGATAAGCACAAATTCTACCTCTTCATCCGAATTTTCTTTTTTCATTTTATGCGGCTCAATCTGATCCTCACTAATTCCTTTATTTATCGCTTCGCCTCCAGCGCCCACCGATTGTTGCTGTCTGGTATTCGATGAATCGATTGCTGCATTACTTCCTGCTGCACTGTTTTGTCCGGCTCCACTGGCAATTTGTGTTGTATTCGGTGCAAATGTAATCTGATTATTAATGACAATGACAATTTTTTGTTTATCAGCAAGATTTCCCAAATTAATTTCTTCTCCATCTTTTACAAATCGAAACGTGATTTTTTCATTGTTTCCCATGTTCTCACCCCCTTTGTAATATTAAATGCTAGAGAATGATAATGGATTGGACAAGCGTATTTTTTTATAAATATGTGCAACCCTGCCCACAATAAAGGGTGTATTACCAGGTTCCGTTATTTTCCTTGTTTTTGGGTGTGAGGTGGGGGCTAATCGTGTGGGGGCTAAACCCCACGAATGTAACGTAACTAAATATGAAGTAAGCTTATTGCTTTAGGCGATAGAATTTACCTAAATTTATAAATCGGCTAAATGTTGGCGGAACCCCCTAAATAAACAAGATACATTGACTTCCGCCTTCGAACCTTATGTTAACAGCCCCAGTCGGGGCTGTTTTTTTCCTTTCCATACGTATACATGTTTTTTTATGAGGACTTCAACAAATGTAGTAATAAAGTAGTGATAAACATAAATAATGTAGGTTTAAAAGTAGTAATAAAAATAGTAATAAACCACAAAAAAAGGTGCATCAACCGAATCGTTGATACACCAGTAAATTGCATTGTTAAACAACATAGGTCGTCGTGTAATAACACTACCTAAACTTCAATAACTGTAAATTCAGTATTACATATTAACCGGGGATTATTTCATATATTACGGTACTAACCGCGTACAGTCTCTTGGAAATGCGCTTGCTTCACGAACATTCGATAAATTTAAAAATTTATATACAAGTCGTTCTAATCCAATCGCAAATCCACCATGCGGCGGACATCCATAGCGGAATGTATCGATATAGGATTGGAAGTTTTCTACGTTTAATCCCTTTTCTCCAAAAGAACGAACTAACATATCATAATTATGAATGCGCTGCGCACCTGATGTAATTTCTAATCCTTTATACAATAAATCAAATGAGTCTGTGACAGAAGGATTCTCTTGATTTGGCATTGTATACATCGGGCGCGTCTCTTTCGGGTAATGGGTGATAAAGACGAAATCGCTATTATATACTTCTTTTACATACTTTCCAAGCAGTTTTTCTCCTTCTGAGTCTAAATCGCCTATTGGTGATTCTTTTCGATACTCTCTTTGTAAAATGCTTCGTGCTTCCGTAATCGTTAATTTCGGAATTTCTGTAATAACTGGTATGTCAATTTGAAGCAACTGCAACTCCTTAGCACAACATTGCTGCACTTTTTCAAACATATACCGAAGTACATCTGTTTCAAGCTTCATTACTTCATAAAAGTCTTCAATAAACGCAAGTTCGACGTCTAAGGAAATGTATTCGTTTAAATGACGAGATGAATTATGATGTTCAGCACGGTACACAGGTGCCACTTCAAAAACACGTTCTAATCCACCCGCCACCATCATCTGCTTATAAAACTGCGGTGATTGTGCTAAGTATGCATCTTTTTCAAAATATTGAAACTGAAATACGTTTGCTCCGCCTTCCGCCCCTTGTGAGACAATTTTCGGTGTGAAAATTCTCGTAAAATCATTTTGAAGTAAATATTCGCTAAAAGCATGGGCAAGCATTGATTGAATTGTAAAAATCGCTTGCACTCGTTCATGTCGAAGTGACAACGTTCGAGAGTTTAACATTTGGTCTAAACCAACTTGCAGTTTCTTTTTATTCACTTCAAATGGAATTGGCTCTGTACTGTTTAGAAGCTGTACATCCTCAACTAATAATTCTACTCCAAGTTCCGTTTTATCTGTCTCAATTACTTTTCCTGTAACTTGCACAACACTTTCTACTTCTACCTTATATCCAGCCCATTCTTTTTCAAGTACACATTGCATGACGCCTGTTCGGTCACGGAGTAATAAAAAGCTTATATTTCCGAGATGGCGAATTTTCTTCACCCATCCTTTTAACACAACTGTTTCATGCGATGTACATTCGCTAATAAGCGACCGCTTCGTTTGTTGACTCATACATTCCGCCTCCTACTATTAATTGTATGATTGTATGTTTATTATTATCGTTATCATCATCATCCACGGCCGCTCACCTCCTTTCAAAGAATACAAAAATCCGCCCCTATATAAGGGACGGATTTAACCGCGGTACCACCCAAATTGTCACATTGACCACTTTTCGCCTGATAACGGTAGGTGCCGTTTACTTTTACTAGTTGTTCACGTTCAAAATAACGCTCACAGGTGTCTTTCCATCACGCTGCATCGCAATCTTCTCAGCTACCGATTGCTCTCTGTAGATCAGGTCACGATGTACTTTTCCTGCTCATCGCTTTTTATATTTACGGAATATTCTATCCTTTTGAATGACGAATTGCAAGTTGTTTTTCTTTATTTTTTTAAAAGTAATTAGAAGAACTATCTCTCTTACTCCTTCTACTCATCCGATATCATCTTTTAATTTATAAACTTTCCCCACATATATCAAATATACTGCTTCACATACTTTTTAATACTTTTTAACTCTGGATCGTCCTCCATTACTTCTGCAAAATAGCCGCTTTCATCTTCTTGCAGTACACGCTCTAATTCAGCAATTGCTTCTTCATTTCGATTTAATACAACTAAATAGCATGCTTTATTATATCTTGCATTCAAATGGGACTCGTCAATCGATAATACATCATTCATGAGCCGTAACGCTTTTTCCGTATCACCGTTTAAATGATGAGAAACACCGAGCCCAATATATAGTTCATCCTCTTCTGGGTGATGCTCTAAACCTTTCTCCAATACAGCAATCGCTTCCCGGTAACGCTCTTGCTTATTGTAAAGAGCACCTAAATACATAAAACTACCACTGATCATCGGAACATCCTCTGCTAAAGCGCGGAGAATTTGCTCCCCTTCTTCTTCCTTGTGTAAATCAAGTAATATCGTGCCCTGCAGCATTCGAATCGGTGCGTCCATCGGCCGTTCTTGCAAAATGCGTTCCGTTTCACACAATGCTTCTTGCAGCCATGTCCTATTTTCATTTGCATATTCTAAAAGTAGCATAACAAGTTGATGTGCAACTTCATAATTCCAATGATTTTTGAGCGACTTACGCAATACTTCTAGTGCATCATCAATGAGATTAGCATTTACATAAAAGTGGGAAAACCGCTGCACTGCTGCGTCGTTTGTCTGATCTAGGCGGATTGCAGTTTCATAAAGATCAATAATAGAAGTGATAGAAAGAACATCTTGTGCACGCTTTCGAATACGACGATACATTTTTGTAAAAAATGCTCCTGTTTGTTCCTCCTGCTCCATCTGTTTAATAAATTTTTGTTCAAGTGCAGAAGCTGCATACATAAACGCAGAGCTTTTTTCTTCATTTGATATTTTCAAATCAGCTAAACTATCACTTATACTTTTTCTTTGCGTTCGCAACCCATCTACATACGTTGCATACACTTCTTCATTGTGAACATTTTGCATAATAAGATTTTCAATAACATGTAAGCCTTCTTTTTCGTGTGCGGCAAGTAATATTTTCGCATAATGATGTAATATCTCTTCATGGTCATTTTCCTGTGCAAGCGCCTGTTCTACATAAACACGTTCTTTCTGCCCATCACCAGATGCACCGTACACATATGCAAGACTATTCAAACGCCATGATTCAGAAACAATACCTTTCTTTTTGTTTAAAGCCGCAATCAGCTCCTCATGACGCTCAACTTTTACTGATATATTTGCTAAATGTTCCATATTTACTAATAGAGGTGCATATTTACAGCCTTCAAACATATGATGCTGCTCTTTTACTATATCTTCCTCAACAAAGTAAATTTCAGCTAATTTCAAATGAGCAATAGCAAACGTAGAATCTCGTTGTACACATTTCAAATAAGTCTTCTTTGCTTCTTTCCATTCCTCCAATGCTTTATATGCTTCTCCCAGCCTAAAATGAGGGAATGTATCTTCAGTCATCTGCGCCGCTCGCTCATACAGCTGAATGGCTTTTATATAACTTCCAGCTGACTCCTGTAATATGCCTAAATAGCATATATAATCTATATTACTACTATCTTTTTCAACTAAAGTATTTAAAAATGAAATCCCTCTTTGTAAAAATGGTGTATCCTCCAGCTGCGTTACATATATTTCTAGTGCATCTCGGAAATTATTTTGTATACAAACAATTCCTTCTTCCGTTATCGTTAAAGCTGATTCTATTTCCCTTTGCTCTATATTTTGATCCATAGCCGCATTCCATAATATTTTCCCGGCATTAATAAGGAAGTCACTATCTTCAGCAAACTGTTCTTTCAAGCTAAAAATATATTGTTTTCCAGCTTCATAGCTCCCTTGTTTCATGTAGACTTCACTTATCCCCAGATGACAAGGCACATCTTGCTTGTCATATTGAAGCCCTGTTTCATACATTTTCTGTGCTTTTTCATATTGCTCTCGTTCTAAATACAAATCTCCTAATTTCGCATATAATACAGCTGACTGAACATCATTTTGCATTCCTTCAAGTAAAACCTCTTCTGCTTTTCTTTCATCGTCTAGTTCTGCTTCATAAATATCAGCTAACATGATATATGGCAACGGGAGCTGCTGATCTAATTCTTTACCGATACGAAGTCCACGGATTGCTGATCTTAACTTTCCTAATTTATAAGCACACTTAGCACGTTCGCACCATACATATCCGTCGCGTTTATATTGTTTTAGCAGCGTATTAAACACATCATATGCTTCTTCGTCCCGGTCTGCATCCATTAAAATAAGGGCATGATTAATGAAAACAAAACGATCTTCGTGGCGACTCACTGCAATGAACGAGTACTTTAAAGCCTTTTCTACATCATCTAAATACATATAGCCAATTCCCATATAACTCCAAGCTACCGGCTGGTCAGGATCTAGTTGGAGCGACGCACGAAAACTTGCAATCATATCGTGAGAACGAGATTCATCCATCGCAATGCGCCCTTGAATGAAGTGATAGAATGGATTATCGATTTTATGCTTTACCTGTTCTAATACTGTATATGCTTGTTCCAATTCTTCAATACGCACAAAGCATTGCGCGGCATGAAGTTTCACATAATCCGATTCCGGATAAGCATGTAAAGCACGTTCGATACAGCTATATACAAACTCCTTTCCATCCTGTAAATCTAAATGCTTAATCGTATATAGCCATGTGTACGGATTTTCTTTATGCTCATGTAAAAATTTTAACAAAGCTTCCACATCGTCATGTTCGGCAAATTCCATTTGATCTGTTAACGAAAAAATACGACGAAAATACAAATCATCATCTTCACATAAAGAAGAAAGGAGATCATTTTTCTCTTTTGGAACAATCGCGATGGATAAATAATTTGTATTTAAATACTGCTTCGCAAATTCTTCATATGTGACAAGAATGCGCTCTGCAAAATTTGGATCTTGAATATACAAAACTTGCAACTGATCGTTATAACCGACTAACAATTGTACATGTGAAACATGATCTATATCGACACTAAGCAAAATCGGAACATTAGCATCGATAAATTTTTTATACATGTCCACTGTACCTACAAAGAAACGACTTTTATAACCAATCGATTCTACATATTCAACTGTTTTTGACAACTTCGACCCTATTCCATCAAAAGTATGCTTAGCAATTTCATCTTGCGTTTCGTGCTTTCCAAAAAGCTTCAATATCATTTCTATGCTTGCAGGCACACAATAATTATCTTTCTGCACGACAGGTGTAATCGGTAGCATCACTTCTTTTTTCTCATCAAATCGTAGTGTGTTATGATAAGGTGAATCTTTTAAACTATTCTCACTTTCTAACAATGTTTGCAGAGCAGTCCAATCACCTTTCGTATAATAGATTTCTGCCCATATTTGTGAGAAATACAATTGATAACTATGAAATGGCAACAACTTTTGAACTTCATGTAAAACTCGACTCAACTCATCATATGATTTTTTATCATATAATCTTTTCACCTTTTCTAAATAAAAGAACGGAACTTGTGGAAATTTCCTCATCGCTTCCGTAATGATTTGTAAGGATTTTTCATGTTCTCCTTTCATGGAATGCAACTCGGCAAATAAATATGTTGATGTATCTGCACATTCCTCACAATTCATTCCTTTTCGAAACACTTCTTCTGCTTTCAGCCAATCGCCTTTAAATAAATAAAAGTAGCCCCACTTATCAAAAATAGGAATCTCACTTAACTCTTCTGCTTTCTTCATATATGTATATGCTTCTTCATAACGGCGCATTTCAAGTATGCAGCGTGCCAATACAAAATATGCTTTGGCAAGATGCTCTTTTTCAACAGTTGTACCTTCTTTTTGTAATGCCTCTTTTAATAAATCCTCTGCATCTAATGATTTTCGTTCATCAATTAAATCATCACAAAACCAAGTAAGCGTACGAAAGCTATTAAAATGACGATGTGCATATCTCACAACAAATCTACTATAAGACGGCATCAAGCCTTCATCAAACAATTGAATAAGTGTATAAAAATCTTCTTCTGAAGAAATTGTGCCTAACCACTCTTTCAAGTATGAAAGGGATTTTTTCGATCTTATTTCCTCAATTTCTTTTTGAATTTCTGATATACCATTTAAAAATTCCTTCTTTTTTACATATACCCGTAATTTCTCAAAATCTCGCATTTTTTCACTCCATTCTCTCTTCACGATTTTACATACAACCTATATAAAGTACAATCTTTTTCTCATGATTGTTTTAAAAGAAAAAACAGAGCATACACTCTGTTTTTTCTTATTTTATCCCGCATTAACGGACAGTAAGACCCCCACCTCAAGATTCAGAGAAAGGCGAAGAAGATAGGCGGGGGATGAAGCCCCCTACTGATGGTTATCACTTTATATTTCGTTCGCTCTCAGATTAATCAATACCTTCTTATTTCCTACTTGAACTTGTTCTGCATTTTGTAATGATTCATTAAATAGTAATTGTTTCATGAGTAAATTTTCTTGTAGTAATGCCTTATACTTCGTTATTACATACTGTAATTCTTCGTCACCATTAACTTCAATGTCTACCCGCAAATTCACTGGTAAATTCAATTGTTTTCGATATTCCTGCACAGCACGAATAAATTCTCGTGCCATTCCCTCCTGCAGCAATTCATCCGTTACATTCGTATCCATCATGACAGTATATAATCCGTTCGTAGCATCAGCAAATCCTGCTTTCGGCACTTTTTCAACAAACACATCGTCTAATGTTACTGTGACAACTTCTCCAGACAACAATTGACATGCTCCCTTTTCATCCTTTATAAACACTTTTACTTCTTCACTAGATAAATTTTGCAGCCACTTACTTACCGTATTGATTTGCTTTCCGAATTTAGGTCCTGCTTGTTTAAAGTTTAGTTTTAACCGATATGACATATAACCCGCTTCGCTATGTTCGACTGTAACTTCTTTCACATTAAGTTCATCCATTACAATCTCTTTATAGGAATCCCAATCCATTTCTTGCTTCGTATGCTCAAATACAACGAGTTTTGCTAATGGCTGTTTTACTTTTAATGTATGTTGATTGCGAATGCTACGTCCGAGCTCCACTACTTGTAAAACAGCTGCCATCTCTTTTTCAAGCTGTGCATGAATTAACGTTTCATCAAATACTGGATAATCTGTTAAATGAACGCTGCTCCCTTCTAAATTTAAATGAATATCCTCTGCTAAAAATGGTGTAAACGGTGCAAGCAGCTTACTAATTGTCACAAGTACTTCATGTAGCGTATCATATGCCGCTGCTTTTTCAGCACTCATACCTGATGCCCAAAAACGACTGCGGGAACGTCTTACATACCAATTGCTTACTTCTTCAACTAATAATGCTATTTCACGAGCTGCTGTTGTAAATTGATAATCTTCTAAAGCCACGCTCACTTTTTGAATCGTACTATGCAATCTTGATAATACCCATTCATCCAATTTTGTTTTCTTTGTACTATATTCCTGTTTTGGATTGTATCCATCTAAATCCGCGTACAATACATAAAAACTATATACATTTAACAACGTATCTACTAGCTTCGACTTTGCTTCTTGTACAGTTCGTTCTGAAAATCGCTTCGGATTCCACGGAGCACTATCTACAAGAAGGGCCCACCGCAACGCATCCGCTCCAAATTTCTCTACTAAATCTACTGGGTCTAACGCATTCCCTTTACTTTTTGACATCTTTTGTCCATTTTCATCTAACACATGTCCAAGTGATAACACACGCTTATATGGTGCTCTGCCAGTGTACAGTGTAGACACCGCAAGTAAGCTATAAAACCATCCGCGCGTCTGATCAATTCCTTCAGCAATAACATCCGCTGGAAATTGTTCTTCAAATAACTTCTTATTTTCAAATGGATAATGATACTGTGCAAATGGCATCGAACCGCTATCAAACCAAACATCAATAACTTCCGGCGTCCGCTTCATCGTTTCGCCGCATTTAGAACATTTTACTTTTACTTCATCCACATATGGCTTATGCAGTTCAATTTTTTCATCTACAGCGTCAGTTGCATAACGTCTTAGCCCTTCAATGCTTTTCGGTGCAAATTGATGATGACAAGCTTCGCATTCCCACACATTAAGCGGCGTTCCCCAATACCTGTTTCGGCTAATATTCCAATCAACCATATTTTCTAAAAAATTACCGAACCGGCCATGTTGAATATGCTCTGGGTGCCATGTTACTTCATTATTATTTTGTAAAAAGTTCTCTTTTAAAGTAGTCGTTCGAATGAACCAACTTTCATTTGCATAATAAAGTAGCGGTGAATCACAGCGCCAACAATGCGGATAACTATGCTCATATTTCTCTTTATGATAAAGAAGACCATGCTCAGCTAAATAGCGAACAATATCAACATCACACTCTTTTACAAATTTCCCTTGTAAAAAAGGAACGTCAGATGTGTATTCTCCTTTCTCGTTTACAACATTCACAAATGATAAACCATGTTCTTGGACAACTTTATAATCATCTTCCCCGTAAGCAGGCGCGATATGCACAATCCCTGTACCGCTATGTGCAGTGACAAAATCAGCACTCACAATACAATGACCATTTGCAACTTCCGCAAACTGAAATGGCGGCGCATAAGAAAGCCCTATTAATTCACTTCCCTTGTGAACAGATAACATTTTATACTCTTGCTGCAGTATATCTTTCGCTAACTCTTTCGCAACAATATAAACATTTTCTCCCTGCTCCGCTCGGACATATTCCATCTCTGGATGAACCGCTAATGCTACATTAGCCGGAAGCGTCCACGGAGTTGTTGTCCATCCGAGAACATACTCGTTTTCTCGACCTGCAATCTGAAATTTAACTGTTGCACTTAAATCCTTCACTGTTTTATATCCTTGCGCGACTTCATGCGAGCTTAATGATGTTTGGCAGCTTGGGCAATAAGGAGAAACGCGGTGCCCTTTATATAGCAACCCTTTTTCATGAATTGTTCCAAGAATATGCCAAACGCTTTCGATATAAGAATTATCTAGCGTGATATACGGCGCATCCATGTCAACCCAATAGCCAATACTCTCTGTAAACTCACGCCACTGCTTTTCATACGTAAATACACTCTCTTTACACTTTGCAAGAAATGCTTCGACACCGTACTTTTCAATATCATGTTTACCAGAAATACCAAGCTGTTTTTCAACTCCTAATTCCACCGGTAATCCATGTGTATCCCATCCGGCTTTGCGCAGCACTTTATATCCTGTCATCGTTTTATACCTTGCGACCAAGTCCTTAATTGTCCGTCCTAGCGCATGACCGACATGCGGAAGACCATTCGCAGTTGGCGGTCCTTCATAAAAAACGAAAGATTGTGCACCTTCACGATTTCGAATCGATTGTATAAAGGTATCCTGTTCATTCCATTGCTTACGAATTCGCGCTTCTCTCCTTACAGCTAATTCTTTCACATCTACCTTCTTCATCTACAATCACTCCTTATGAAATAATTAAAAGTACACAAAAAACCCGTCCCTATCATTAGGGACGGGTTTACCCGCGCTACCACCCTACTTCTATTGATTAACCGTTCAATCAATAGCACTCAGCAACGTACAATCATACGCGTTCCTTGTAACGGTAGACAACCGTTCGAACTTACTATGTTCAGTTCGACTCCTCGGAGATGATTTTCAAATATAAACCGAACACCGGCTTTCAGCAAAGCACCGGCTCTCTGGGGAACAGCGATATATTTTACTCTTTCTCGTCATCAGATTTGTATACTTTTATTAACAGTTATTTTATTCCAACGCAACGCTAATTGTCAATTAATTTAGAAAAAACTATCTGAATTCTATTTATGCCTTTAATGTTTACCTTTACTACACTTTTTTATTCTAAACATATATCAGAATGCTTAATGAATATCAGAAGCTGGCATGGTTAAGCTATTGAAAGACCCACAGATGTTTTATCGTATGGGAAGCTATTAAGTCAATTATATCTAAAATATTAGGATTGAAAAAGAAGAGGTGGTGTTTTCTATGTCAGATTTTTCAGAATCAATCGAGTATGAAACAGGTACGTCGATTCAAACTTTCAACATTATTGAAACGAATGCTACTGCTGATGGATATGAAGTTCTATTGGATATTGATTTAGACAGTGGTTACGAATTAGAAAAAGTAAAAATGAAAATTACCTTTGAAGAATTAGCAGGATACGAAACAACTGATATTCATGAAGGAGTAAAATACGCTTTAGGATTTTTTTCATGAATGATCGCACCGACATAAAAACCTTCAGTGTACTGAAGGTTTTTATGTAAAACTTAACATTGTCGTTTTAAACAAACAGGTTTCCCATTTTGCAAGTTTTAAACCGGCCTTATCGAATGCTTGAAATAGTATATTGTAGTTTATTCTTTTAAAATTTTTGTTGTTAGTTATACACTCTAGTAATTTGTCTTTGCCAATGTACATGTAAAACATCCGATATTCCTCCTGCAAGGTATTATACAACCAAAGCTGCTTCATTGACTTGCTTACACTCATGGCCTGACGTTGTTTCTTATCAAGAAAACTTATATATCTTTTCTTTACTTTCATATGCATGGATGAAACTCGTATACATTGCCGTTTGATACGAAAGTATATATCTATAACATCAAGATTGCTCGCTTCTTTTTGCTTAAGTACGAATGAAGCATTTTCACATGCTAATTGTTCTATCTCTTCAGCTGTAAAAAACAATGATGCTTCCCGTTTCACTGCGTTTGTACAATCTGCAGAGTGAAATAGATTAAATATCCCATTCATTGCTCCAAACGTACATCGTATCGTTCCTTTCTTTGCTTTTTCAGGCTTGAAGTTTCCCTTCCACTTTTTTTCAATCAGCTCGGAAACCGATTTGTACGGTGGTTGTGGTGTACCTTGAACCAACACACATAAACTTTCTCCTAAATTCAAGAATTCAGATTCTAATTCCCACCACCATTCAGAATACTCCTTATTTTCATCCCAATATAAACGCCGGCATAAATTCGGTGTAATCGTCACATATTTGCAGGCAAGAATTTGAAATCCTCTTCGCTCAAGAAACGACAGAATTTCTCGTTCTAAATTTAAGTATACTGCGTCTGGTTTGCATATTACGAACCCTAATTTGTCCCAATTCAATATCTATATCCCCCTTCCACCCTATGTAATAATATATGGAAGAAAAGGAAAGTTGCTCATGCAAACATAATAATGATTATGTTCATACATCCAATTCGAACTTTCAACATTATTGAAACGAATGTAAATGCTGATGCATATAAATTTTTTTGAATATTGATTTAGACAGCTATTACGAACCAGAAAATGTAAAAATACAAATTACCTTTGAGGAATTAGTAGGATACGAAACAACTGATATTGAAAAAGGGATAAAATATGCTTTAGGGTTCTTTAATAAGTAATTGTATAATGTTTAAAAAAAGTACCACCTGTTAAAGGTGATACTCATTCTTTCATGATAAAGTGAAACTTCCATCAGTAGGGAGTTTCTTCATCCTCCACTGATGGAAATCCTGCCCAGTCAGGCGCATGCCAACAGTTATCCCCCATCTATACTCTAAACCTTGAGATGTGGACCCTACTGCTCCAAAATAGCGAGATAAAGTTATGCACTATCCAATTAAGGAAGTTGAATGCTGAAATACAATTTCACCGTCCAACATTGTCAGTTCAACCTGTATATCCTTAATCTGTTCGTGAGGAACGTTTAGAATCGGTTTATCCAAAACAACCAAGTCTGCAAGTTTTCCTACTTCGATGCTGCCTTTCACCGCTTCCTCAAAACTTGCGTACGCACCATTCCAAGTAAAGAGTTTAATTGCTTCCAAAATGCTAACACGCTGATTGGCTCCGACCTCTTGTCCGGATGAACTCAAGCGGTTAACAGCGACATGAATACCAAGAAGTGGATTTGGCATGATAACCGGGCTATCAGAAGCAGCTGCAGCAATGATACCAGCATCAATATAATCGCGGAGGGGATACATATGATTTACTCGCTCACAGATTTCCAATTCGAGGTATTTCCATAATATGTAGCCACTTTACTGTTCGACAAAGGCCGGCTTTCCCTGCTATCACTTTTGCATCTTGAAAATGTCTATGCTTTAAGATTTCCTGTACTGATAAATTAACCCCAGTATTCATTTTATCGTACACCTCTTTAGAGTTTAGAAACTTTAATTCTAATAATATTTTATTTGAAAATTTAAAATTATAAAAAGTATAAAAAAACTAAATACAGGTAATTTTCCCGTGCTCAAGTTTTCTCATAACCCTTGTTTAGTATGACATATGTCATATACAACACTTTATAAATACTGTAATTTATAAAGTGTTGTATAGCATAATAAGTATTTTATATAAAACTAGAATGATATTTTACTTGTTATAACATTTTGTAACAAAATGCTATAGGACATCATATAAGTACGTTGACAAGACTTTTTTATAAAAAAGTTTGTATGTGATAACTAGAAAAACTAACTATATTTGGAGGATTAGTATGAAGTACGAGATTATAATATTTGATGCAGATGAGACTTTATTTGATTTTAATAAATCCGAAAAAGATTCTCTTAAAAATACTATGCTTGCATTTAATATAGAATATGATGAAAATCATCATTTGAAAGTATACAAGGATATAAATACCGCTATATGGAAAGAGCTTGAGGATGGACTTATTACTCAGAAAAAATTAAATGTTGAAAGATTTAAACGGTTATCAAATAAATTAAATGCTGAATTTGATGAAGTTGAATTTGCACAATTATATATGAAACATTTATCTTATGCATCTTTTTTATACGATGAGAGTATAGACCTTGTAGAAAGTCTGTATAAAAATTATAGACTTTCTATAATTACTAATGGTCTTAAAGATGTTCAAGATAATAGAATAAGAAAATCTATTATAGCAAAATACTTTGAAGATATCGTAGTCTCTGAGGATGTTGAGGTATCAAAACCAGACCCTAAAATATTTGAGCACGCTTTAAACAATATACAGCATACTGACAAGAGCAAGGTATTGATGGTAGGAGATAGCTTAACTTCTGATATACAAGGCGGGATCAATTTTGGTATAGATACGTGCTGGTTTAATCCTAATAAAATTGTAAATACATTAGGATTGAAACCTACTTATGAAATTTCAAATTTGATGGAGCTTAAAAATATACTAAAAAAATAGATTTATTAAGATAGTGGTTGTCTCAAAATGATTGAAAACTCGTTTTGAGTACAGCCTCTTTTATTTTATAAAAGTAATCTAGGTTTACTAATTAGCTGAAATGTTATAAATAAAAAAGAGAAAGAAATTGATAAACACTCAATTCCCTTCTCTTTCACATCCTCTACATCTCCTCAGGCGCTTCCATCCCAAGCAAACGTAAACCTTCTTTTAATACAATTTCCACCGCATATACGAGCGCAACTCTACTTTCTTTCTCTGCATTTTCTTCTAAAATACGAACGTTACCATAATATTTATTAAACGCCTGCGCCACGTCTAGTAAATACTTTGCAATATGAGATGGCTCGTATTTTCCAAAAGCTGTTTCAATTACTTGCGGAAAGCGATTTAACAGTTTTATCACTGTCCAGCTTATATCATCTGTTAACTGTAATTCTTGTTTCTCAATATCTATATCGCTTTTTTTCAATAGCGAACAAGTACGGGCATGTGTGTATTGTACGTATGGTCCTGTTTCTCCTTCAAATTTCAACATATTTTCAAGTGAAAATTCAATGTTATGCATGCGTTCGTTTTTCAAATCGTGGAAAATAATTGCGCCAACACCGACTTGCCTTGCTACTTCATCTTTCTTTTTCAAATTCGGATTTTTCTCTTCAATATTTTGTTTCGCTAGCATAATTGCTTCTTCTAGCACTTCTTCTAATAAAACAACTCTTCCTTTACGAGTAGACATTTTCTTACCATCTTTTAAAATAAGTCCGAACGGAACGTGAGCCATACCTTCTACCCACTCAAATCCTAGTTTCTTTAATACAGTGAAGAATTGTGAAAAATGCAAGCTTTGTTCTTCCCCAACGACATATAATGCTTTATCAAATTCATACGTATTTTGGCGATATAATGCAGCTGTTAAATCACGCGTTGCATAAAGAGTGGCACCATCTGACTTTTTAATTAAACATGGCGGCATTCCTTCTGCCTCTAAATTTACAACTTGTGCCCCGTCAGATTCTTCTAATAGGTGATGTTCTTCTAGAAGCGAAACAAGATCATCCATTTTATCATTATAGAAAGCCTCGCCTTGGAAATTTGAGAATTCTACGCCAAGCAGTTCGTAAATACGAGAAAACTCTTTTAAAGATTCGTGACGGAACCAGTTCCATAAATATACTGCTTCTTCATCACCATCTTCTAATTTTTTAAACCAAGCACGCCCTTCCTCTTCTAACTCGGGGTATTCTATTACTTCTTCATGAAAACGTACATATAACTTAAATAGCTCACGAATTGGATCTTCTCTTACAAGCTCTTCATTCCCCCATTTTTTATAAACAGTGATTAGTTTCCCAAACTGCGTTCCCCAGTCACCAACGTAGTTAATACCAACAACTTCGTAACCACATTTTTCACATATATGTTTTAGTGCATTTCCGATCATAGTAGAACGTAAATGTCCCATCGAAAATGGTTTAGCGATATTAGGAGAAGAATAATCAATCACAACTGTTTTTTCTTGACCAAAGTACAACTGTCCGTATTCTTCTTTTTTATCTATAATTTTACACAACACTTCGTTACTTACAGTTTGACGATCGAAGAACACATTGACATACGGCCCAACCGCTTCGACTTTTGTAAAAAATAGGTGAGATAATTTATCCGCTAGTTCCTGTGCAATAACTGCTGGTGCTTTTTTATATTGTTTCGCTAATGTGAAACAAGGAAAAGCGGCATCTCCAAATTCATCTTGCTTTGGCGTTTCCATTAGATCAGTAATTTGTTGTAATGATAAACTTGGGTCTAATACATCGAATACATGTTTTGCAAACTTCATTTTATATTCCATCATTCTTCCTCCTTTTTTAATCATAAAAAAACTCGTCTCTTTTTTAAAAAAAGAGACGAGTTTACACCCGTGGTACCACCCTTGTTGTTCATAACGAACCACTTTCCCGTTTATAACGAGGTTGGGGATCCCCGGCTTACTCTACTATACCGTTCAAGCAGCATCTCCGAAGTGCGCTTCATTATTTTCTCTGCGCTAGGCTTTCACCATCCCTAGCTCGCTATCGCTTCTGAAAATAATTACTCTCTTCATCCAAGATTTTCTATACAATTTATTATAGTCCATTATACATATTATCTGACAATTAGCAAGTTTCAATTACACCAAAATGAAATTTAGAGCTTTTTCGTTTATATACAAAAAAGTTATGTTTTTTAAAACGCGTACTACGAAAATGGTCTTTTAAAACAACACGTTTCCTTGCTACACGCTTAGCCTCTTCAATTGTTTCATCCGTAATATCATTGTACAGCGCAAAATGTTTTAAACCGCGTATACCGTCTGATTCTAATACTGTTTCTTCAAACATTGGGTCTAAATACACAACATCATAACAATTCTCTGCACATTGTTGTAAAAAAGCTAAATGCTCCGTATGATTCACTGTAATTCGTTGCATTGCTTCATTTATTTCTGTCACACCGGCATTCCATTGCTTAAGACCTTTCTCAATCAAATATGCCATATAGCGGTTGCCTTCTAACCCAGTGACTTGTCCTGCTTCTCCTACGGCATAACTTGCAACGATGCTATCAGATGCCATACCTAGTGTGCAATCCAATACTTCCATCCCTTCTTCTAGCTGCGCAGCTTGCAGAAATGGATCATGTTCACCGCGCATTAATCGCTTCACGCGAAACATCGCTGAATTTGGATGAAAAAAGAACGATTCTTCCGTTCCTTGCGGAAAAATCGCTAAACGATTTTTCCCAGTAACAAGTACATCTTGTTTATATTGATCATGTAATTCATAAATAGGACGGTCATTTCTCGCAAAAAAAGAACATTGTAAATCTGCTGCTATTTTTTCAGCATATGCGGTCATTTCTTTATTTGTTCGCCCTGCTGTCGTTACAATCATTCTGCCACCTCATTACAAAGAAAAAGGGAGAAAATCTCTCCCTTTTTAGCAATGCTTTTCAAAAGCTTGTTCTAAGTTATTAATAATTTCATCCATTGTTGCACCTTCAATTTCATGACGGTGAATAAAGTGAACTACTTCTTTACCTTTTAATAGTGCCATAGATGGTGAAGATGGCGGGATATCATCAAAGTAAGAACGCATCATCGCTGTCGCTTCTTTATCTTGACCTGCAAATACAGTTACAAGATTGTCAGGTTGCTTCTCAGAACGTACAACCGCTTGACCAGCTGATGGACGCGCTAAGCCTGCCGCACAACCACAAACAGAGTTCACAACAACTAATGTTGTCCCCTCTGCATTTTCCATATATTCTTGCACATTTTCTGCTGTTGTTAATTCTTTAAATCCCGAGCGTACTAATTCTTGGCGCATTGGAATTACCATTTGACGCATGTATTCTTCGTATGCATTTGTCATGTTACTAATCTCTCCTTCAACTTTCATTCCAGATTTATCATATCACGCTCTAATAATAGACGCAAAAGAAACATAATGACTTTCTTATTTTTTCCTCGGAAGTTCGCAAACCCCATTTTTACAATGTCCAACGGGGACAATTTCCCTTTTTGTCGCAATATAATCATATAAAAAATGACCAAAACCGAAAAGAATCGATAATTTAATAAAAGGTACGATTGCCCAGTATGCAGGAATTGCTTTCGCTAAAACATCTACACTTTTAATGCCTTTATACCAACGACTATCTTTATAAATATACAGCTGTTTCTCCATATTTTGCTGTATCTCTTCTGATAAGCAATATCGCTGAACAATTTCTTCTTCGCGAAAAGAGACAAATTTGATTTTCCCCTTTTTATCTAGTTCTTTCGTTCGATTTGCAACCTTTGTACACATCGGGCACCAGCTATCATAAAAAACAAGCATGGCTATTATTCTCCTTTTCGATACTCCGTCATTTGCTTCCAAACAGAACCTTTCGCTTCTTCTCCGCCTTCAATACGTTCAAGTGCTAAGCGAGCTTGCATCGCTACCTCAAATTCTGGATCTTCCTGTGCTACGCGAAGTGCCGGAACTGCACTTTCATCACCAATTTCAAATAAGAACATTGCCGCACGCCAGCGCACAAGTTTACTTGGATCTTTTAACGCTTTAATCATCACAAACATTGCTGCTGGGTCACCGATATCTGATAGGCAGTCACCTGCTGTACGGCGTACGCTTACTGATTTATCAAGTAATGCTTTATATAGTAAAGGTAATACGGCATCACCTTTTACCATTCCTAAATAAGCTGTTGCTAAGCGACGAATCGATACTTTTTCATCTTCTAACGCTTTCTTCAGTACAGGAATATCTTCTTCTGTTGGATCCATTTGTTCAAGTGCCGCATAACGTTTTGTCCAATCAGAATCATTCATCATTTCCTCTGTTACTTTATATGGCTGACGTTTTGTAATCGTTACTTCTTTTGCTCCTGCTTGCTGTAATAATTCTTGTACAATTGTTTCTACGCGCTCAGCTGGATATGCCGCAACAATCTCTTCCACAACTTCTTTCCCGATATCTTCAAAGTCACCGTAGCGTGTACTTTGCTCAACCCACTTACGTTCTTTTACAACATTTGGCGCAGACATCTGCACTTTCATAATTGCTTCTTTAAAACGATCTGGTAATCCAACTCGTTCCTCTGTTGTACCATCTGTTAACTTCACTTGCATAGGAATAGTAAAGAACATTTGAATAAATACTTTTACTTCCCCAAAATGCGCATTAGATTCTTGTTCACTCTCCGTTGCTACTTCTTCCCCAAATACAGCACGTACTTGTTGTAAAATATGTTTCCAGTCATATTTTGCATTACGCTCTACTGCTAAAAAATCCGCAACATGATACACGCCTTTTATACCATCAATTTGTAAAATTTGCTGCACTCTTTCTGGAGCTTCTCCCATATTAGTACGTGTATAGTTATTACGTGCTCCTGACGGTAACACTTCATTTAAAATAACCTTCATTGTATTTGGACTTGGTGTCGGTTCAATCCCTTTAATTTTCACGAATAGTGTCTCTCCTTTATTGCTGTTCTTAGCTGTATTGTAACATGTTCTGAAATGAGACTCCTACTGAGGTGCTTGCTCTTTTTTCTTCTCTAAAAAAGTAATTCTTTCAATAACAACTTCTGTCTTATATATTCTTTTTCCACTCTCATTATTGTATTGACTCGTATGAATATGTCCGGTTATACCAACAAGTGCTCCTTTTTTGCAGTACATCGTTACATTTTCCGCTGATTTTCGCCAAATCATGCAGTTAATGAAATCAGCTTGCTGCTCTCCTAAACTGTTACGAAACCCTCTATTTACTGCCACACAAAGACGCGCATAAGCAATCCCTTGCTTTGTATAATATAATTCTGGATCTTTTGTTAATCTACCGATTAATACAACTCGATTCATCATACGATTTGTTTCACCTCTTCTTTTTTTCTTTATTGTAGAAAAAAAGAAGAGTGCCGTAAAAAACATAAAAAGATATTTTTGTATAAAAAAACTCATTTTTGTCTTTATAAAACACCAAAAAGAAATCCTGCATGATACAATCATGCAGGATTTCTTTACTTTAATCATTTAATTCATCAATATCGATAGAAAAGCTCTCTTCTCATTTCTACACATTATAATTATGTAAACGTCTGTACACTAACATAGAGTTAGTATAGACATATGGGCTCAACTTAGCTAAGTCCTTATAATAGATTTCAAAGAGGAAATGTCCGGATGGCAAACAAGAAGTTTCATGAAGAGTTTTAAAAAAATGAAATGGTAAAAGATGAATGTAATGTATTTACTAACTCTTTAATATTATTTATTCTCTGTTGATACTAATGTTAAGTGACCTATTAACTTGTTTTTGTTAACCTCTGTTATCACATGGTGATTAAATCTAACAATTGTTTCCACGACGTAAGCATAATGAATTCCCGCTGTCACCTATAACACTACCCTATTCTCCCAGTTTTACTAAGCTGTAATTCTTTTTACCTTTACGGATAATAATAAATCTTCCATCAAATGAATTTTCTACCGTAACATCTGTATTTACATCTGTTACTTTGTCTCCATTCATCAAAATAGCTCCATTATTAATATCTTCCCTTGCTTGGCGTCTAGAAGGTTCAATTCCTAAATCTACTAACCACTCGACAATATTTTTTGTTTCCTTTGCAGCATTGAAAGTTGGCATATCTTTAAAGCCTTGTTCAATTTCATCCGCAGTTAACGCTTTAATATCCCCGCTAAATAATGCTTCTGTAATTTTTACTGCTTGTAGAAATGCATTTTCACCATGAACAAATTTCGTCATTTCTTCTGCTAACACTTTTTGCGCTTCACGTTTATGAGGTTCTGTTTGAACTTTAACCACTAATTCATCAATTCTATCTTTTGTTAAGAATGTGAAGAATTTTAAGTATTTAATCACATCGCGATCATCTGTGTTCACCCAGAACTGGTAGAATTCAAATGGTGTTGTCTTTTCAGGGTCTAACCAAATCGCTCCTCCTGCTGTTTTACCAAATTTCGTACCGTCTGATTTTAATAGTAATGGAATTGTTAATCCAAAAACTTTTGCATCTGGTCCTTCTTTTTTACGAATTAAGTCTAAACCGCTTGTAATATTTCCCCATTGGTCACTGCCGCCAATTTGCAGTTGTACGTCTTCTTCTTTGTATAAGTGATGGAAATCCATCGCTTGTAGAATTTGGTATGTGAATTCTGTAAATGAAATCCCTGTATCTAAACGACTTGCTACAATATCTTTTGCTAGCATATTATTTATACTAAAGTTTTTACCGTAATCACGTAAAAACTCAAGGATACTTACTTCATGTGTCCAATCGTAGTTATTTACCATTTTCACTTCGCTATTTCCGCCAAAGTCGAATAACTTTTGCATTTGCGCTGTTAACGCTTCAACATTATGCTGTACTTGTTCTAATGTTTGAAGTTGTCTTTCTGTTTGACGTCCACTTGGATCACCGATTGTTCCAGTAGCTCCTCCAATTAAAATTACTGGATGATGCCCTTCTAATTGGAAACGTTTCATCATCATAAATGGGATTAAGTGTCCAATATGCATACTATCACCCGTTGGATCTACCCCACAGTACAGGGAAATTTTTTTCTCTTCTACTAATTCACGTAACCCTTCTGCATCTGTTTGTTGGTTGATAGCATTACGCCATTCCAATTCGTCAATGATGTTCATGCTTTTCTAGCTCCTTTAATTTTTAAGAATTTACTCTTTTAGTTTGTCTAAAAACAAAAGTCCCTATGTCTAAAAAATACATAAGGACCATTCTTAATCGTATTACCACCCAGATTGTACCATTACTATTGCTCTCAGCAATAGTATCGATAGCTACTGTGCTTCCTCAACGTATATCGTATACTGCATCTTAAACAGATGTCTCATCATTACTTTTCTTTTCCACATTGTAAATGATTTCAAGCTTTTCTTGAATTGCGCTTTCAATCTTACTAGCGTATTCATCGAATACATCTTTATCATGAGCGTACGGAGATAATGCACAAGCTCGTAGTATTGTTACTTTTCTTTCCTTATCCCATTCTCCTTCACTAAATCCAAGACTTTTCACATATGGAAGTGGGCTGTTTCCATAGTCAGGGATAGCAAAATCTGTATGAGAAGTGATAAATTCATTGTGATATATATTCCCTTTAACGTAAGAAGCTTCACCAAAGAAATCATGATTTAATTTGTTCATTTTTGCTAAATCTGTGTTTCCTTCTTCATTAAACACATAGTCAACCATATTAAAGTCAGGTTTTGTTAATGGATAAACTTTAATCGTTTTATCCCCAACTTTAAATTGTTTATCCTGTAAAAAATGATAAAAACGGTAAGCTCCTTCAATACTTGCACCAAGTAATTTTCCATAACCAGTCACGTTTAATGGTAATACTTTATGGGCTGTCCAAACTGAGGCTGCAGTTGCCCCCGCTTTAGAACCTTCAAGCATATATGCACCAAGTAATGCAGGAATATCGGCTCCTTTTTCAAACACATATGTTGCAAAGTAAGAAATGACATCACGCATTCTAATATCTTTTACTACAATCCCACCAGCTGAGTAAGGGATATATCCCATTTTATGTGGATCAATCGTAATCGTTTCAGCGTGCATCATTGCTTTGAAAGAATGGTAAATATCTTCAGTCAGCCATTTATTTTTCTCATTGAAAATACCATATTTTTCATACACTTCATCAATTTTGTTATAATCAATAAATTCATTGTTTTCATCTAAGAAAATAGATCGAGCGTACCCACCATAAGCAGCATCTATATGAATGTAAAAATAAATACCCTCTTTTGCTAATTTTTCACGTAGCTCAACAATTTTATCAATACGATCTACTTGTCCCTCCTCTGTTGTACCAATAACGCCTACCACACCAAGAATAGGTATTTTTTCTGCAGCCAATTCTCGGATTTTTTCTTCGAGTTTGCCAATGTCCATTCGATAGTTATGATCAACATCAATTGCTTCCACATTATCTAGGCCAATACCAATAATATCCGCTGATTTTAGCCAAGAATAGTGTTTGGTTTGTGGAATCAACCATTTACCTAGCTCTCGTAGATGTTGACCACTACGCGCAGAATGTGCTTTTATGCCATCAATTTTTTCAGGAATTTTTTCTATAATATCTAATATCTCTTCTGTAGTCATGTTTAATAATTCCCAATCTGATTTATTTTCCACTAATTGAGGAGCTACGTCTTTAACCGCTAAAGGAAGAGATTTCATGTTTCTTGCATACCAAAGGCCTTCTAGATTAGCAATCGAACCATCCGCACAAATATGCCCCCAACTCTCACCTTTTTTATAGCTCATAAGAGCAGCAAATTCATGTCCTACTTCTTCTTCCATTTGAGAAGTGGCAGGGGAAGATTCATATGCCACGTTATTCCCATTCCATAACATTGCAGCTGTATACCCAATAATAGCTGGCATTAATGTTTCGGAATTCATATGTCCCCAAAACCGCCCCGCCGAATGCCATGGTAATGAATTGGTACGAAGTTTTGATGATAATACATCCATTACACTACGGATATGATCTGCAGTTTCTTCAAAACTTTGTGAACTTTTATCTTGCGGAGTAATTACTGGTAAATCTTGTGGTTGGTAATTTTGACGCCAACCTACATGTTCATCTACCATTTTGATTAACAGCTCTTTAAATAAGTCGGCATTTTCACCTTTATCACCTAAGAATAGTGCTTTTAAATTAATATCCGGAATTTTATAGTTCATTTTTCATTTCCTCCAAATTATCTCACATATTTTCCTAAGCAACTTCGATACAAAATACGTTATTATTTTTAGGTTTTACCGCACAAAAATTCACACATAAATTAATATTTGTCATCAAAAACAGGGTATAAAACATTGTTAGTCAAATAAGCTAACTCAAATTTAAGGAATACGTACCAAATATTTATAGGCTCTTTAGCTTGATTTCTTTAAATCCCCCGGTGGGTCGTTATCTTTTTTCCACTCTGGTTTTTTAAATTTGTTGATGATAAGTGCTATACCAATCATTACTACTGTAGCGGCCACTTGATAAATAACATATCCAGTATATTGACTTGGCTTTAAAATAGATGGCGGAATAATACTTACAATAATTGTAAAAATAATACTTATCATTGAAAGAATAGAGACCGTCCACATTAATCCATTCCCTTTACTTCCTAATCTAAATGGTCTATCAAGATCTGCCATCTTATAGCGCAAACGAACGGCTGAAATAGCGATTAAAACATACACAACACAATATAAAATCGTTGTTGTAATTGTTATGATTAAGAAGGCACTGTTAACATCTGGAACTACTATATATAAGATAGATACTAACGAAATTACAATTGCTTGAATCATCACAAAAGTAATTGGAATATCTTTCTCTGTTCTCTTTTGGAAGAACTTCGGCAAATTCCCTTCCTCTGCCACTTTAATCATAGATTTACTTGGTCCAAGTACCCATGCACTTAGCTGCACTAATACACCAATTAAAATCATTAAAGAAATGATGTTAACAACGATAGATGGAATACCTAAATCTTTACAGAAAATCATATATGGCTGTGTAATATTGGCAAGCTCCAATTTACCTTTTGGTACCGCATTTGCAACTGTTAAACCAGCAATGATATTAAAAATTGCTAATAAAATAACAGAAGTGATAACAGCAATTGGATAGTTCCGTTTTGGATCGTCAATATTATTCGCATGTACAGACGAAATTTCTACTCCTGCAAAAATAAAGATAATTCCTGATAAATAAGTTAAACTTCCTAAGTCCTTAAAATTAGGAATAAGGTCACTCGGCTTAAAACCCCCTAAATAACTATTAGCTTGAATCCCGTTTTTAATCATATAAATGACACCTATAATAACAAGAATGACAAACGGAATGTACACACCAATAACAGCGCCCCAGTTACCCGCAACTTTTACCATATCAAACTTAAGGTTTAATAAAGTCACACTCCAGTATGAAATTAAGATTACGGCAAAAATAAAGTAGTTGTTTGAAGATAATGCTGGTTTATTAATAACGTAACCGAATAGAACACCAACAGTTGACGCAACCATTACCATCCCGAAAAACATTTGAACCCATAATAACCATGAGGTAACAAATCCCCATTTCTCACTTAAACCATTTTTCACCCAAACTTGAGGTCCGCCTTCCTCAGGGAAAGCCGTTGAAAGCTCAGCTGACATTAATGCAATAGGGAGAGCAAATGCAAACGCAGCTATCACCATATAGAAGATTTGGGTCCAACCAGTAATTGCAAGAGTCGGCACACTTCGTACCGTTCCAAAAAAAGCCATTGTAATACCAATCAACCCAAAAAGTGTTAATTTTTTTGTGTTAGCCATAAAAATTTCCTTCTTTCCCATATTCAATGTAATAATCTATAAAAGACATAGAATTCATCCTTTTTAAAATAGCCATATCACTTGATGGTTATGTAAGATAAGGATTTGGTGAATTTTAGTACAGAAAAAACGCTCGAGGATTTGCATAGAATTAAAATATGGAAATACAAAAAACTATTTAACCATTTTTAAGGGACGTTCTTATTTCAGAAAAATATTATTATATAGGCACACTCAAAAATCCGTTAAAGAAATAAATTTGAAAAGAGAGCTTTAAAATATTTTTTATTGTTTTCAGACTTGGCTGTTCATTCTTTAAATCATTACCATAGCTCGTAATCATCATTGTTATCAATGGACACTAAAAAAGATGGCCCCGGTACTATAACCGAGGCCATCTCTTAAGTATTTAGGTATTAAAAGACGTTTACTAAACTGTTCGTTTTAGTTTCTTGTTCTTTTTCGCTGTTTAGATAGTCTAAAAATTAAAGTCAAGTAGACTATAACTATGTACAGAGAATATTCATCATGCGATTTGCTTCACCTCTTCTTTTTTCTTTATTGTAGAAAAAACGAAGCATGTGGTAAAAAATATAAAAAGATATTTTTGCATAAGAAAAAATCATCTTTATCTCGATAAAACTTCAAAAAAGAAATCCTGCATGATACAATCATGCAGGATTTCACCATTTTAATCATTTTTTACAAAATAAGAAACGAAGCGTAAAATTTCTAGGTATAACCAAACTAATGTCATCATTAATCCTAATGCGCCGTACCACTCCATATACTTCGGAGCACCGCCGCGCGCACCACCTTCAATGAAATCAAAGTCTAGCATTAAGTTTAACGCGGCAACAACAATCACAACTGCACTAACGATCATGCCAATTGTTCCACCTTGATGTAAGAATGGTACTGCCACGCCAAATAATTGTAGAACTAAAACGATTAAATACATAATCATAATCCCAAGCGTTGCTGCCATAACACCTGTACGGAACTTATCCGTTACTTTCACAGCACGCGTTGCATATAACACTAACATTGCTAGTAAAATAGAAATGGTTAGTAACACTGCATGTAAAATGATATAATCACCAAAACGTATTGTATACATAGCAGAAATACTTCCTAATACAATCCCTTCCACAGCTGCATAAATCGGTGCTGTAATTGGTGAAATACGCGGTACGAATGCCGAAGCAAGCGCTACAATCGCCGCTATAATTAAAGCACCAATTAATACTGGTGGTTGCATCTTATTTTCTATCATCTGCATGTATGCGTACACAGACGTTCCTAATAACAATATGAGCATAATAAACGTTTTACCAACTGTACCACCGATTGTCATCGCTGAAGTACTTACGCCCTCTTTCCGAAACGCCTCTTTCTTTAACATTGGATTAGATGTTCGCATGATTTCCCTCCTAAAATATTTTCTACCAATAGTGTAAATATTTTCTCTTTATTTTTCAACATATGCAGCTTGTTCTTATTTTAACCCTTCTACAATGTCAGATAGTTCACTCCAGCGCTCCATTGTTTGCTCTAATTCTTCTTCTGTTTGTTGCTGCTCTTCAGAAAGCTGCTGTGCTTTCGTATAATCAGCGCCAACTTTCTCTAATTCTGCTGCAATACTTTCAATTTTCGCTTCTAACTCTGCAATCTTATCTTCAATTGTTTCCCATTCACGCTGTTCATTATAGGAAAGTTTACGTTTCCTTTGCTGTTTTGGAGCCTCTTCTACTTTCTTTTCTTTCTGCACTTCTGCTTTTAACAGTGCTTCTTGTTCTTTTTTCTCATCTAAATAATCGCTATAACTACCAAAGAAGACGCGAACGTGACCGTTACCTTCAAAAACAAAAAGTTCTTCTGCGATTTTATCAAGGAAGTATCGATCATGCGATACGGTAATCACAACACCAGGAAACTCTTCTAAATAATCTTCAAGCACTGTTAATGTTTGCGTATCTAAATCGTTTGTCGGCTCATCTAGAAGCAGAACGTTCGGCTCTCCCATTAAAATGCGCAGTAAATACAGTCTTCTTCTTTCACCGCCTGACAATTTATTAAGCGGTGTACCATGCGTATGCGGCTCAAACAAGAAGCGCTCTAGCATTTGCGAAGCACTAATTGTTTTTCCATCTGTCGTATGAATGACTTCAGCTGCTTCTTTAATATATTCAATCATACGCTGATTTAAGTTCATATCTTCATTTTCTTGCGTATAGTATGCGATTTTTACTGTTTGTCCTACTTCAATCTCACCACTGTCTGGTGTGATTTTCCCAGCTAGCATATTTAATAGAGAAGATTTCCCGCTACCATTTGCACCGATAATACCGATACGATCCCCTGGTTTCACAATATATTGGAAATTATGAAGAACAGTTTTATTCCCGAATGTTTTTGTCACATCTTTTAATTCAAGTACTTTCTTTCCTAATCTACTACCGCCAAGTGCAATATCAACGTTTTGTTTTGCTGTTGGTCCTTCTTTCTTTTGCAGATCTTCAAAACGCTGAATACGTGCTTTTTGCTTCGTAGAACGAGCTTTTGCACCGCGGCGAATCCACGCAAGTTCACGGCGATATAAGTTTTGACGCTTTGCTTCCTGTGCAATTTCTTGTTCTTCTCGAAGTGCTTTCGCTTCTAAAAAGGCACCGTAATTTCCTTCATAGCTATATAACTTACCATTGTCTAATTCAAAAATACGGTTCGTTACACGATTTAAGAAATAACGATCATGCGTAACAAGTAAAACGGAACCTGTGTAACGTGATAAATATTCTTCTAGCCACTCTACTGTTTCATGATCCAGATGGTTCGTCGGCTCATCCAAAATTAATAAATCTGGTGTTTGAATAAGACATTGCGCCATCGCAACACGCTTTTTCTGTCCGCCTGATAAATTTCCTACTGCCGCAGAAAAATCAGTAATCCCAAGCTTTGTTAACAACGATTTTGCATTTGCATTTGCTTCCCAAGCATTCATTGCATCCATACGCTGCTGCACTGCAAATAATGCTTCCTGCGCTTTTTCATTTGTTGGATTTTTTTCTAAGTTTAATAATGTCTGCTCATACTCACGAAGAAGACGAATTAACGGTGTATCGCCATGGAACACTTGCTCAAGTACAGTTAAGTTTTCTTTAAAATCCGGTTGCTGTGATAAATAACTAATCGTATAACCACGCGTATGTGTCATTTCTCCCGTATCTGGAATTTCTACACCTGCAATAATTTTTAATAATGTTGATTTACCAGTTCCATTTACACCGATGATACCAGCACGCTGCCCTTCAGCAATACTAAAAGATAGACCATTGAATAACGGTTTCTCCCCATATGATTTGGATACATTTTCGACTGTTAACATTCTCATATTTGTGCATTCCACTCTTTCATAAATTGGTCAATAAATTGCTCCATATAGCGATGACGCTCTTCCGCCTCTTCTTTCGCTGCAGCTGTATTCATTAAATCTTTCAACTTTAACAGTTTTTCATAAAAATGATTCAACGATGGTTCATCACTTTTTCGATATTCTTCCTTTGTCATCACTTCACGCGGTGGAATTTTTGGATCATATATTAAACGTCCCTTTGCCCCTCCATAAGCAAATGTCCGGGCAATTCCAATTGCCCCAAGTGCATCAAGGCGATCAGCGTCTTGTACAATTTTTCCTTCTAACGTTGCCACAGTTCCACCGTGTCCACCTTTATAAGACATATTGACAATAATATGAACAATATGATCTACATCCTCTTGTATAATCTCTAATTGTTCAAGCCAATCTGTTACTTTCTTCATACCAGCTTCTTCACTTTCGTTTAACTTCTCATCTGCGACGTCGTGAAGCAAAGCTGCCATTTCAATAACAAAGCGCTGCCCGCCTTCCTTTTCAGATAATACAATCGCTAATTTATGCACGCGCTCAATATGATACCAGTCATGTCCGCTTGCATCTTTTTCTAGTATGTCTTTTACAAATGTAATCGTTTTTTCAATTTGTTCTTGTTTTTTCATAATATCTTCACCCAATTTATTATTGTAACACGCCCCCATTTTTTCATCACACATTTTCTCGTCCGCCCATACTATATGTTGTAACTAGTATCATGGAGGAGGAAAAAAAATGTTCTATAACCCGCAACAGCCCTATCCACACCAACCATACTATCAATCAAACTATGAGCCACAACCACACCAACAGTATTATTATGATTCACGTGTCCCTCAATCCAGCCCTACAACGCCAACAGAACCAACACAACAACAAATCCAACAATATGCTTTACAATATCACCACTTAAAACAACCTGTATTAAGCCTCGTAAAACCTTGGGTAGACTACGGTGTAAATGAAGCAAAACATACTTCCGTAGCACACGCCATGACTGAAATTACGGCGATCACGTACTTAATCGGCCGCGGTGTAAATCCGACAGTTGCTCATTATATCGTTGAATCTTGGGAAAAGAATGAGCAGTTTTAAAATAATTCATTTTGTAAAACATACAAACGATGAAAGTGCCAAGTGACCTTGTTTTACAGGGATTTTGGTACTTTTTATTTTTCTATAATCTATTTTATCACAAAAATCTTTTTCACATTTTTTGCATCTTTTTTATATTGTTCATGAGCAAAATTTGATCCCAGAACCTTAAGAAAAAACCTTTATGTTAGACTTTTTCATGGTGATTCCTCCGCTAAAATATTTTATTTAATAAATGCTTTTATAGAACTGTTTTAATCCTTTTTATATTTCTGCGTAACATAGTACTAACAGATATAACAAAAACCCGATGCCTTTTTCAGGCACCGGGTTTTTTCATGATTCTTTATTCTTTCTTATCATCTTTAATCGCTGTTTTGATTGTTCCTGATTTCACTTTAGTCGCCGCATCTGAGAAACGTAACAAGTCACCTTGAATAATACTATCGGACATTTTCAATTCTGTCTGTGCCCGATTAATAAGTGCTTTTGCCTCTTGTTCTGGTACTTGAGCGACCTGACCAGTTAGACGATCGTAGAATGTGTTATTGTAATAAATATATTTGTCTGTAATAAAGCTTCCATCACGTTCTACAACGAACGGTTCTCGCTCTGGTGAAAATAAATCATGACCAAACTCAATATCATTAGAAGTATCAACTCCTAATAAGTGAAGAATCGTCGGTTTCACGTCTACTTCACCAGCAGGAGCAGTCATTGTTTTTCCTTCTGTTTGACCTGGAACATGAACAAATAATGGTGTACGTTGTAGCTGCATGTGATCATATGGAGTAATTTCATTTTTCCCTAAGTATTGTGCCATCGCACGATTATGGTTGTCTGAAATACCATAGTGATCACCGTAGAAAACGATAACTGAGTTGTCATATATTCCAGTGTCTTTTAAACGTTGAATAAATTCTTTTAAAGCTTCATCTTCATAGCGCGCTGTAACAAAATAGTTATCTAATGTTTCGTCGCCTGAATTAAATGGTTCAATCATTTTTATACTGTCATCATACGTAAATGGAAAATGGTTCGTTAATGTAAGAAAACGAGCATAGAACGGCTGATCAATCTTTTGTAACTTATCCACTGATTGATCAAAGAATTCTTTATCCTTCAATCCCCATCCTATTTTATTCTCTGGTGTAACGTTATAATCCAATTCATTATAGAAACGATCATATCCTAAGGATGGATACATCACATTACGATTCCAGAACGAAGCATTATTCGCATGGAATACAGCTGTATAATAGCCTTGTTCATGTAAAATTTCTGGAGTTGCCATATACTCATTACTAGCATTCGTAAAGAATACTGAACCACGATCTAACGGATATAATGAGTTATCAATCATAAACTCTGCATCCGATGTTTTCCCTTGTCCTGTCTGATGATAAAAGTTTTCGAAATAATAACTTTCTTTTTTAAATTGATTTAAGAAAGGTGTAACTTCTTGCCCATTTACTTTAGAATCAATTAAAAAGGACTGCGTTGATTCTAAAGAAACAACAATAACGTTCTTTCCTTTTGCCATACCATACATATTTGGATCAGGTTTTGTTTCCACTGTTTTCATATAATTCTCTGCTTCTTGAATTTTACTTCCATCAGCAAATACTTTTTGTGAGCTTGTCTTTACTTGCAATGCAAAATCATACATTTGATGGAAATATATCCCAAGGTTTTTCACAATCATAACGCGGTCAAATGAACGAGTTAATAATTCAGGACGTTCTTTTTCTGCTAAACCAAGGTTTACCATAAAAATAGCAATACTGATTAAAAAGTATAGTGACTTCATAGAGCCAGAAATACGCTCTGTTTTTGCAAATTTAGGTTTCTTTTTAGCAAGGTAAAATAAAAAGATAATATCTGCAAACATTAATAAAAACTTAATGTCTAACAAAGCTTTTATACTAGATCCTAATCCGTCCATATTCGACGTTTGCGTTAACACTGGAAGTGTAACAAAATCATTATAAAAACCATAAAACATTACATTACCAATGAGGATAATGGTCATAATAATGTCGATAATGATAGCTATATAATTCCTTTTTGGTCCCTTCGCAAATAATGCAAGCCCAATTAACACCAAAGAAGATGCTAACGGACTAATAAAAAGAATAAATTCCTGCATAGCAGAATCTATCTTCAAATCAAAACTAAATCGCGTAACAATATATGTTTTTAACCATATCAAAATAACGGTTAACAAAATAAAGCGCATATTTTGAAATTGTTTGTTTAACGCTTCCTTCATCTCTCTCTCCCTTTCTGACTAGAACATTTGTTGAATGAACACATAGAATATCTCTTCATGTATTTATGACTTTTTTCTCACCGAGACATTGTATCGAATACTTTTGTATTTCGTGTGAACTTTTTCTTTTTTTTATTAAATTAATATACAAAAAAGAAGCTCTTCTATTAGAGCCTCTATTTTACCATAATTCCTTCAATTTTCCCTTCTAACTGTTAACATCCTTATGGAAAATCGCTATGAACATTTAAAACGAATGGTTTATCATTTAATTTATTCTTTGTTTCTTGCGCCTTCGGTGTTTCTGCATGTCAGTTTTTCTTTGCTTCTATTTTTTCCGTTGCTTTTTCGGCTTTATCTAAAGATTCTCCAATCTCCTTCTGCTTTTCTCTTACTTGATCAACACTATCTACCGCATTAATGGCTTTATCAATACCTTTCTCATCTATTTCCTTTCTCTTTTCATCTCTCGCTTTTTCTTTTTTCTCTATATCTTTTGCCTTCTGCAACATTTCTTCAGCATTTGATTTTACAGCTTTTTCAAGTGTAGCATCTTTTTTCATATATATTACTTGATTCGCATTTTCAATTGTTTGTTTATAATCTCCATCTTTTAATGCAGTGGCACCCTGTTCCATCCATTTTGCAACTTTCATATAAGTTTTTGTTTCAGCTGTAGACTTTTCTTGATTGGCTTTTTCAAACCACATAATTGCATCACTATACTTCTCATCTTTTAATGCTTTCATGCCTGCTTCAACGTGTGCATCATAATTACTCGTACTGCAACCAGCTAACATCATAAATAAACATCCTATACTAAAAATAAATTTTCTCAAACTATTTCCCCCTACATCCTTATACTACTATATTATTTTCGAATGCTCCTATTATCAATGAAAATTCTTCTCTGTTATCTATGTTTTAAAAGGTAGCTAACAAAAAAAGAGGCTCTTCTATATCGGCCTCTTTTCTCTATATTTCCTTTTCGATCTCCATTTCTAGCTGTTCTGGTTTCGTCTTAGGTGCAAAACGCTTCACTACCTCGCCGTCACGCCCCACTAAAAATTTCGTAAAATTCCACTTTACCGCTTTCATCCCTAATAGCCCTGGCGCTTGCTCTGTTAAATAGTGAAATAACGGATGCGTGTTATTCCCTTTTACATCTATTTTTGCGAACATCGGAAACGTCACACCATAATTCAGTTCACAAAAACTCGTAATTTCATCTTCTGTTCCTGGCTCTTGACCTCCAAATTGATTGCATGGGAATCCGAGTATTTCAAAACCTTGCTCCTTATATTTTTCATACAAAGCTTGCAAGCCTTTATATTGTGGTGTAAAACCACATTTACTGGCAACATTCACAATTAATACTACTTTTCCTTCATAATCACGTAATGACTTTTCTTCTCCTGTTATTGTTTTTGCAGAAAAATCATAAATTGTCATGTCCTTTTCACTCCTATCATGTAACTCTTGCTCTCATCATAAGACGCTTTTTCTTTATTGTCTAATGTGAACGCTTTATTTTTGTTCAAAAAGTTGTCACAACTAACTAGACATTTTGCTTGGAAAGTTTTACAATAAAAATGTGAACAAAATGTGACATTTTATCTTCTAAATTGTGACATTTTCAATTCCATTATTACAAATAAGGATGGTGTTGATAATGAAAACTACACAAGGTGAAAAGCTTTCTAATCGCGAATTTTATTTCGTACTATACATGATGATGTTATTTGTCTTAGGATGGTTTATGGATGTTAACGGTATTTTCTTAAGCAAATACTTTACACTAGCAGGAATGATTACTGTTCCAGCAATTGGTGGTCTTGTCGGATACTTTATTATGTCTCTCAGTAAACAACAAAATAACTAAACATATTACATAAAGGCAGAAAACGATGTTTCGTTTTCTGCCTATTCTTTTATAATAAAAGAATAGTAGATTACAAGGAGTGATAAGTTTGAAAAAAGTAGAGAAAATATCTTCACAGTTATATATCATCGACGATCACGACTTACAACATGAACAACGTACAGGTACATATGTCTTACTTGGTGATGAAATTACTATAATTGAAACGTGCGCCGCACCTTCTCTTCCTTATCTTTTAGATGGATTAAAACAATTAAATATACATCTTGTTGATATTAAAAATATTATTGTCACACATGTTCATCTTGACCATGCTGGTGCTGCTGGCTTAATGATGGAGAAATGCCCCAACGCAACGTTATTCGTTCATTCTCGAGGCGCTCGTCACATGGTTGATCCGACTAAACTCATTCAAGGTGCAAAAGCTGTTTACGGAGATTCATTTGATAAACTTTTTCACCCCATTTTGCCTATTCCAGAAGAACGCGTTCACATCGTACAAGATGGTGAAACACTGCAAATCGCAGAAAATCGAACGCTTACATTCTATGATACACCTGGCCATGCAAAGCATCATATTAGCATTCATGATTCCTTAACAAATGGTATATTTACAGGTGATACGATTGGTATTTATTACCGTCAATTAGCTGAACTAGGTGTTGAACTTTATTTACCAACAACATCTCCTACGCAGTTTCAACCTGAAGCTATGTTAGCTTCAAAAGATCTCATTCGAAATATGAATGTTGATTACATTTATTTCGGTCATTATGGCGCCTCTTCCCATGTTTCTGAAATCTGCACTCAGCTAGAACATTGGCTTCATATATTTGTTGAAGCCGGCAAGCAAATATTTGAAAAAGGACAAGACTTTGAAAAAGCAAGCCATCAACTGTCCAATCTCTTGCTGGAAAAAGTGTCATCGCACCTTACAAAAAAAGGCGTCCTAGCAACACATTCTATTTATGATTTGTTGAAACTTGATATGGAAATTAGTGCGATGGGAATTATTGATTATTTGATGAAACAGGAACAATCAGAAACAACTATAAAGTAAAACTCTCATCATTATTTTTCATTTCCGCTGATGATTACAATTTTAAAATTTTCATTAGAGGTGTCTTACATTGGCTATTCAGGACAAAACCTCTTCCTAACCACTAATCAGTCTACACCTAAATGATAATGAACAAGACGCGGCTACATAATATTCGTAGCCGCGTCTTTTTTATTTATCTAGGTTTCTTCTTCCCATTAAATGCAGGTTTCTTTTTCTTTGGAGCCTTCGGTTTCGATTCAACAAAGGATCCTTTAAACATTTCTTGCTTATTGAACTGAATACCTAACTTCTTCGCAAATTGAAGTAACTTCTTCTCTTCTTGCGGTGTTACAAGCGAAACAACTGTCCCCTCTTTACCCATACGTCCTGTACGCCCTGAACGGTGAATATATTGATCGAGTGTATCTGGTAATTCTAAATGAATAACATGTGTTAAATCATCAATATCTAATCCGCGTGCCGCAATATCTGTCGCTAATAAAATTTCCACTTTTCCTTGACGGAATGCGCGCATCGTTGCTTCACGTTCTTGTTTGTTTGCTTCTGCATGAAGAGCTGCTGCTTTCATCTTACGGAATTTCAATTTTTCAGCAATTTCATCTAACCGAAATGGATCATTTAAGAAGGCAACTGCTTTTACATCACCAGTATGCATAATTTTACGGATAAAATCATTTTTTTCACGACGTTCACAAACGATATACGTATGCTCAACAAGACTCTTCGTTTCCGTACGTTTTACGCGAATCAATTGCGGTTCAACTGCAAAATCACGTGCTACTTCTTCTGCATCTTTTGTCATTGTTGCAGAGAAGAATACTACTTGACGATCACGCATTGTCGATTTAACTACATCGGATACAGCATCTATCATCTTTTGTTTAACAATTTGATCAAACTCATCAAATACAATTGTTTTCACTTCATGCATTTTCAATTTCTTCATGCGAATTAGTTCTAAAATGCGTCCAGGTGATCCAACGATCACTCGTGGATGTTTCTTTAACTTCTCTACTTGGCGCTTAATATCCGCACCGCCAATTAAAGATGCACCTGAAATATCAGTTCCTGCCGTAAACTTTTGCACTTCTTCATGAATTTGCATCACAAGTTCACGCGTCGGTGCTAAGATTACTACTTGAGGTTGTTTCACTTCAGGGTTAATCTTATGTAAAAGTGGCAATAAATACGCTAATGTTTTACCTGTCCCAGTTGGAGATTCAGCAATAACATCTTGTCCTTCTAGAATAGTTGGAACAGCTTGCTTTTGGATTTCAGTAAACTCTTTAAAACCAGCCTTCTCCCAAGCTTGTTGCAAAAATGGTTGCATATCTTTTATCATTTCTTTTTCTCCTTTATCTATATTTTTGAAGAAATTGTTGTATTATTCGCATCGTTTCTATCATATGAGAAATAACAGCTATTAAATCATCAACATGGTCTTCTGTAATCGCTTTTTGAAATAAAATTTCTACCTTATTATGATATGAAATCGCTTGCTTATTATATTCGTATGAAATTTGCTGCGTAATCATTCGTTCTTTTCCCCATATGGATTGTAGCAACGCTTCAATTTCTTGACAATCTTTTTCTGGATGCTTCAAAGAAAATGCAAAGAAAAGCTTCATTTCACAGCCAGGCACAAAATACGGTACCTCTAATATCTCACCTGATAAATTTTTTGCATCAACTGATAATAAAAATGTTGCTTCTACTAGTGACTCTATATATTCTTTCAGTTGAAACGAAATGGTATATGTACGACTAAACGATGCTAGATCCATTATATCTTTTCGGTCAGTTACAATGATGTCACCATGTAAATCAAAATCATATACAGCTCCTTCAACAATAACTTTTAAATTTTCAAAAGCAGTTGGATCAAACATATATTCCTCCAAAAAACAAGCGCCTTTCCATCGAAAGGCGCTGCGTGATGTACGTATAGTTTACCGATAAAAGAGAAGAAATACAACCTTTTAGAATAAACCTACTGCTTTTCCATCTTCATTTACGTCCATTTGAAGAGCAGCTGGTTTCTTTGGAAGTCCTGGCATTGTTAACATTGTTCCTGTTAACGCTACGATAAATCCAGCACCAATAGATGGTTTTAACTCACGAATTGTTACAACAAAATCAGATGGACGTCCTAATTTTGTCGCATCGTCAGAAAGAGAGTACTGTGTTTTTGCCATACAAATTGGCAGGTTGCCCCATCCTTCTCCCGCAAATTGCGTTAATTGCTTGCGAGCTTTTGGCGCAAATTCAATATCTTTTGCACCGTATACTTTTTGAGCAATTGTACGAATTTTTTCTTCTAATGGAAGTTCTAAATCATATAAAGGTGCGTATTTATTTTCACCTTTTTCAATTACTTTTAATACCTTCTCTGCTAGGTCAACACCGCCTTGACCACCTTTTTCCCATACTTCTGTTAATGATACTTCGTAACCGCGCTCACCGCACCAATTTTGTAAGTACTCTACTTCAGCATCTGTATCTGTAATAAATTTGTTGATTGCAATAACAAACGGAACACCAAATTCTTGAATAGTTTCAACGTGTTTTTGTAAGTTTTCCATACCTTTTGCTAACGCATCAACATTTTCTTCTTTTAACTCATCTTTCGCTACGCCGCCATGCATTTTAAGAGCACGAATTGTCGCAACAATGACAACTGCTTCTGGTTTAATACCTGCTGCACGCGCTTTAATGTCTAAGAATTTTTCAGCACCTAAATCTGCACCAAAACCAGATTCCGTAATTACATAATCACCAAGTTTAGCTGCCATTGTCGTTGCGATTACACTGTTACAACCGTGTGCGATGTTGGCAAATGGCCCACCGTGAATAATTGCCGGTGTATTTTCTAACGTTTGTACTAAGTTTGGCTTTAATGCATCTTTTAATAGAAGTGTTAATGCACCTTCTACACCTAAATCTTTTACTGTTACAGGCTCATTATCCATATTGTAGGCTACAACAATACGAGCTAAACGTACTTTTAAGTCTTGTACATCTGTCGCTAGACAGAATACAGCCATAATTTCAGATGCAACTGTAATATCAAAACCATCTTCACGCGGTACACCTTGTACTGGTCCACCTAGGCCGATTACAACGTTGCGAAGCGCACGGTCATTTAAATCTACACAGCGCTTCCATACAATTTTACGTGTATCGATGCGAAGGTCATTTCCTTGTTGAATATGGTTATCGATAAATGCTGCAAGTGCATTATTTGCAGTTGTAATCGCATGAATATCGCCTGTAAAGTGAAGGTTAATGTCTTCCATTGGTACGACTTGCGAGTAACCACCGCCCGCTGCACCACCTTTTAATCCCATAGTTGGTCCAAGAGATGGTTCACGAAGTGCAATAACTGCTTTTTTACCAATTTTATTAAAAGCTTGCCCTAAACCAACTGTTACAGTTGATTTCCCTTCCCCTGCTGGAGTAGGGTTAATCGCTGTAACTAAAACAATTTTTCCATCTTCTTTTTCTTGTAAGCGCTTAAAAATATCAAGAGACAACTTCCCTTTATAATGGCCGTATGGCTCTAATTCTTCTTCTAAAATGTTTAATTCTGATGCAATCTCTTGGATTCTCTTCATGCTTGCTTCTTGTGCAATTTCAATATCAGATTTTACTGTAGTAGTTGCTGTCATATTCCCTAGTCCCCCTTTAATTGTTTCTGAAAATATTGTATCAGTTTTTTGTATTTTCTGCACTTATAATCCTCCTATAAGTTACTTCTTTTGAAACATAAATACCCACATAAATGTTAAAGCTTGCTGCAATTCAAGCGGAAGTTGTCCAATCATCTTTTCGTTTACACCACGCTTATATACGCCCATTCCATCTATCAAATTGAATCCTTGTTCCTGTGCAAGCTTTTGAAATTCCCACGGCATCATCGTATTACAAATGACATCTTTTCCATATAGACGTGGATAGCTATTTTCACGTGGTTTTGCTGTTGGTCCTAAAATGGCAATACATGCAAAACCTTCTGGCGCTAATACTCGCTTTATTTCTTGCAGGGCTTGAAGTGGCGCTTCCGTCCATTCTAATGAATTTACTGCTAAAACTGATGCAAACTCCTCATCTTGAAACGGTAATGAAGTAAGATCTCCTACTATAAACGCTAAATTAGGACTCTCACCGCGCTCTTTTCCTTTTTCAATCATTTGCTCTGATAAATCAATACCACATGCTTTGTAACCTGCTTTATTTAATTTGTATGTTCCATATCCATCTCCGCACCCTACATCAAGAACAGTTGCCCCGTTTCGTATGTATTTTTGGAAAAATGGAATAATTGCACTACGGCTGCCACTATCCCACATTTCTTGACTATTTTGATTCCAAAAATCAGCATTATTATCCCATTTCTGCTGCGCTGCTTCATGCCAATTAAATTTTGTCATTATTGTCCCACCTTTACATTTTTCATCTATCTAAAAGTCATTCTACATCATTTTACATTATTCCTGTTTATTCTTAAGGAGAGATGGATAACATAGCAACGGGCAATCACTTTCTCCATTTTTATTTGTTTGGATATAAATAACAGACATGTTTTTTTTCTTTATAAAAAATACTAAACATACCCTAAATCGAAAGAGAGGGCTATTCATTGCCAAAAAAACGAACGCATCATTTAAAAAGCGGAGAAAAACAAGAAGAATATGCGGTAGAAATTACCCCTCAGCGTCTTCCAATTAGGCGTCGTCGTAAAGAAATCCATAAAGAAGAAGACAGAACAGACATTGGTACAATTGTTGGGTACATCGCATTATTTATCTCTTTATTTTCAATTGCTTTCTATCCTATTACATTTGGATCTCTTTCCATCTTAATTGGGCTTCTCGCTGTTCGTTATGAAGCAAAAACACTTGGATATACAGCTATTGGCTTTGGAGGATTTTCTCTGCTTTTCAGTTTATTATATCCTCTCTTCTTATCAGCCTTTTAAAAGGCGCTTTCTTATAAAGTGAAAATTCCATCAGTGGAAGACTTCATCCCCCACTGATGGTTAGTTAAACCAATCAGGCGCATACCAACAGTTATTCCCGACCTATCTTCTTCGTTTTGGGGTGAGGGGTCTTACTGCCCAAAAGTAGCGGAATAAAGAACTAAAATGCAAAATGCATCCATTCAACAATGGATGCATTTGTTGTATCCCTTTGCTTATTAACGAAATAACATCACATAACCGCAACCACTGCAATGATAAGCAGTAATTTCTTGAAACACAGGATAGTTCTCCTCATCTCGCTGTTCAATAAATACTTTTTCAAAGCGATACATATTCGGCGCATACGCCCAGTCTTGTTTTGTACGTGCATATAAGGTGGAAGAAAAAAATTCTTCTCCTCCGCAAACCATACAAGTCTTTTTCAAAATAATCTCCTCCCCAAGCCTGTCTTACCATAACTATATGAGAGAGAATATAAAAAAAAGACCTTCTAAACATTAGAAAGTCTTTTCAGAGGAAAAGAGGAACATCCCCAATATTCCAATGGCACTATACGTCTTCTTTTTTCCTGTTTCTGTTTGAAAGGTTTGTTCTATTTTCATAAAGAATACGCCGTTTCGAACATCACTACCAACAAACTCCAGTTTCTCTTCTTTATTATCTTTTTGCTGTGTACAACTAAAACTCACTTCATTACACACAATTGAATATTCATCTGCTAAATGTTTTTGAAAGTCCGCTTCCTTCGGACAAGTTAATAATAAAATTGCTACAAATATAATACTACTAATGCTTATTATTGTGAAAGTCTTCCCCATTTTATCTCCTTTCCAAAAAGAAAGAAAACTTGACTTCTATCGTCAAGTTCCCTTAGTCCATTATCCATTGCCACTCTTGTTCTTTCTTATCAAAGATAAGCCATCCTGTTTCAGAAGCTTCGCTTTTCAAATCTTCTAAACTGTCTAAAACTTCATTTGTACTTTCATACGAACCGATAACATAAACAGGAATCTCTAAGCCACGTCTTGATTCTAATTTTCCTGCTAAGTCCAAATATAAGCCATCTTCCATAAATGGCAGAAGTTTGAGAATGACCTCTTTTGAAATCGCTGGATAAATTTTTGATTTTTGAAAGAATGCGAATCGTTTTTTTCCAAATGAGCCAAGCTTATAAGGAATCACCTTACTAAGCATTCCGACAAAGTCCGGCATTCTTCGGTAATATACCTTATTGTACCAGCCATCATCATGAGAAAGATAAACGAATCTATTTTTCAAAAGTGGGAAAAAAGCCTTCCCGAGTGGTTCCTTTTTGTGTGCCAAATAGAGTAATTCTGCAATTTCTTTTGGCTCCAATTCATCCAAGTCATTCACATCATCAAAATCAACCCAGCAAAATTCTTCAAACTCATCCACATCTGCCGCAATTAATTTATGTATGTTCTCTTCTTCTGCATATTCAAATAAAGTATGATAATGAAGATCAGTCCATTCAAAACTATGCTTTAAAAGCAGGACTTGATGAAGCGGCGAAGGAATATTGCTTGCAAATTCCTCAAACGTAATTCCAGATGTGATAAAACAATGATTGCGACGATTACCATTAATATAAATCATATTCTTGATTTGGTCAGATCCTCCAGACAAAGCACCTAGCCACCTTCGTTTTATATGTTTCAATACTATAGGATATTTTATCACGAAAATTTTTAGAAACATAGAAAAAACTATAAAAACTATTTACATTTTTATGAGTTTTATTACATCACTATTACAAGAAAAAATGCCTGCTTATAAACAGGCATTTTTCATGCAATTTCATCTGGATTTTGTGGATAATGAGAGCTATCCTGTTTTTTATTATTTTGAAAGATCGACTGAATCTTATCAATTGTTTGCGGCGCAAGTTCGATTATCTTCTCTGCCAAGTGCGTTGCATTTTGCAAATGAAGAATATTTACACCATCCTTATTCACAACAAGAAAGGCCACCGGTGTAATAGAAACTCCCCCCGCACTACCACCACCAAATGCGGGATGACTTTGTGGCTTTTGCACATCATTTGTGGAAAAATCTGATCCACCTGCACCAAAACCAAATGCTACTTTTGAAACCGTTAAAACAACACCGCCATCTGCTGTTTGAACAGGTTCACCAACAATTGTATTCACGTCAACCATTTCTTTTAAATTTTCCATAGCTGCTTTCATCAGCCCTTGAATTGGATGATCCACCGTTCATAACCTCCTTTTTCATATCCTTCCTAGTTTTTCCTAAACATTGTGAACTAAACATAAAATTTTTTATTGATTTCCAAAATTATAAGTACTAATATTTAGAAAATACAAACAAAAGGAGATTCAGCAAAAATGAATCGAAAACTAACCGAACAAGACCATGAACAAGTACTTTCTTTTTTAAAGAAAGAAGCTGCATTCAACCTATTCTTAATTGGTGATATTGAGGCATTTGGATATGATCAAGATTTTCAAGAACTATGGGGACAGTTTACGATAGAAAATGAATTACAAGCTGTTCTATTGAGATTCCACGATTCCTTTATTGCCTATGCTGAGGCTTCATTCCAGCCAGAAGCATTTATTGATCAATTTACTAACCATAACTACATTAAACTCTCTGGAAAATCAGAGGTCGTAGAACAGTTTGAAAATCTCGATAACCTAAACCTTGGTAAAAAACTTCAGACATACTTTTGTGAATGTACAACCGAGAAACAGTTAGTAAAAGATATAAACAAAGAAAACATAAAAATGGCAACGGTTGAAGATGTGGATCGTATTATACATTTACGAAAACAAATTACAGAATTTAAGATAGCAGACAGCGCAGGTAAACTCCTTCGCCAAGCAATTGAAACAAACACCGGACGGACATATTATATAGAAGAAAACGGAAAAATTATCGCGTGCGCGTCCACATCTGCAGAAAATTCATTATCTGCTATGGTTGTAGGTGTATGTACACACTCAAATCACCGCGGAAAAGGGTATGCTTCTCAAATCATAAGTAAAATGATTCAAGATTTTATCGCCGAAGGAAGAACACTTTGTTTATTTTACAGCAACCCTGCTGCTGGACGGATTTATAAACGATTAGGCTTTAAGGATATTGGAACTTGGACAATGTATCGCTAAAGTGAAACTGCCATCAGTACAGGATATCTCATTTCTCCTCTGATGGCAGTCACATTTTATTACAATTAAACTTTCTTCTCTCCCGATTTCACATGTTGAAAATGCTCTACAATCGGAAATGGTTCATAAAAATGATGCAATCTCTTTTTCCATTCTTCATACTCACTTGATTTTCGAAACCCTTCCGTATGATCTTCTAACGTCTCCCAGTTCACTAACAAAAGATATTTCCCTTTGGTTTCTATACATTTATGAAGCGTATGACCTTGGTAACCTTTCATAGAAGAAATAATGCTAGAAGCCTCTTGGAAAGCATTTTCAAATTCATTTTCCATTCCAAGCTTCACTCGGAGCATTGCTGCCTCTAATATCATCATCTCATCTCCTAACTTATTATTACATCTCGACCCCATTCTTCTCGTAACAAGCCCATTATCACTGTATCGTAGTATTTTCCATTTACATATACATCTTCACGGAGAACACCCTCCACTTGAAACCCGCACTTTTCATATGAACGAATTGCCCTTTCATTTCCACTCCATGTATCCAGTTGAATTTTTCTCATATTTAAGTTTAAAAATAAATATTTTACAAGTGTTTGTATAGCGTCTGTTCCAAACCCTTTTCCCCAATATTCTTTATCCCCTATCGTTAAGCCAATTACCGCCTTATGTGTCACCGCATCTACATCTCTATAGTCTGCTATTCCGATATACTTTCCCTCTAACGTGTAAACAGCAAACACACATTCATCTTTTTTATTTAAATTCCATACTTGTTCAAAAAAATGGTCTAACTGTTCCATTGAAACATTTGTATAAAATGGTGAATTTCCTGTCGCCCAGTAACTTACTTCATCATCATTGCGCCATTTATAAAGAGAGTTCATATTTTCCTTTGTAATAGCTCGTAATTCTACTAAATTCCCCTTCAATACATATATCCTCCTCAAATATAATCCTTTATCCCCATTCAAATGCTTTCCTATCATTATTTTTAGATTTAAAAGTGTGATTCCATATTTCTTTCAAAATTACATACTCTCACGTTTTAAACTCATAACACTTTGCCTCTCAACGAATCCCATTTCTTTATACAACTCTTTCACAAAATTCCCTGCAAATACGTTCAAACGAATTTCTGAGTAGCCTAGCTTATAGAGTTCATCAACTGCTGCTCTCATAAGTTGGCGTGAAAGACCTTTTCCACGATAAGAAGGCAACACATACAATTCATAAATGAAACCTAGTTCTTCTCCAGAAAAATAGTCCTTATTGCTTCCAATCAATATCCATCCATTTAAAATATCCTTCTGTTTTATAACAAGATAAAATGCTCCTTTTTCTAAAAGCGGCACCGTAATCTCTAGTACTTTCTCTTGGCTAAATTGACTCGTTTTCATAGTCCCTTCATATAAAGACTCGGCCGCATGAGCTAAAATTTTTTCCGTATCTCTTTCAGTTGCTCTTTGGATCATAAGAACCTCTTTCCCCCTCCTATTAAACATGTAATACCATTCTTAATGTTTTCAGCATATATCCATCAAAGTCTTCTTCAAACGCATCTACCACTGCAAATCCTTTTGCAGTATAAAATGCTTTTCCTGTTTTATTCTCTGATTCTACGTTAATATATATCTTCTTGACACCTTCTAATGTTGTAATTCCTTTATGTAATAACGCTGTTCCCATACCACTTCCTTGGTATTCAGGCAATAAGTAAATCGCCCCTAACTCCGTTTCACATTGATACTTTATCGGTGAAAAATTTGCAAATCCAACAACTTTCCCGTCTACTTCTCCTACAAATAAGTGTGAATGTTGTAAGCGGTGGCTCATCATGTCATGAGAATAAGCATGCTGTAAAAACTTCTCTTGTGCCGGTATTGGAATAATGTCTTTATATGTATCGTTCCAAGAAATCTTGGCCACATGTTGTACGGCTGGAATATCTTCTTCTTTCATTTCACGGATGACAAAATTCATAAAGACTCCCCCAATCTATAATCTGCTAATGTGTTACACTTCACACACATTCCACCTTCATATACAACTTGGATTAACTTGATACGATTTATTACCGCTCGCATCACTTCAAAGCTCTCACATACATGTTGAAAAGCTTGTCCTAACTGTATTTCGGTTAGTCTACTTGCCACTGTACAATGCGGAACCCATTTATCTGGTACATAATAGGAATCTGTATTATCTTGAAAAAAACTAAAATATTTATGATAGTTTGTATGAAACTGTTTTAGATTTTCTGTTATCGTCGGGGCATAAAAGACCGTTCCATTTACAGGGAAACTTCCTATATGAGAAAATTCACTTTCAATAGTATTCGTACGCTTTGAAAACTGATGCAGCTCTTGCTTGAATATTTCGATATCAAGCTGTTTATAATCTGCTAATGTAATATGTGGTTCCATTCCTTCAATGTTGTTTATATAAGATGACAAATCACTTAATTCATCCCACTTCTTTTTTATATATGTTGCAAATAGTTCATCAAACGTTACAATAACTGCGTACAAGCTGCTCATCTCCTCGCTATTTTCATTTCTTCCCATTCCTCACGGATCATCCCCATCCGAATCGAATCGTAATATTCTCCGTTATAATAACGGCATTTTCTCATTCTTCCTTCTAATTGCATGCCAAGCTTCTCAGCAACTTTCATCATGCGGCTATTTCCTGACCATGTTGTCAAACCGACCCTTCCAATCGTCATATGTTGGAATAGAAAGTCAATGTACATACGTAAAGCTTCTGTACCATAACCTCCATTCCAATATGTTGGATTGTAAATGGTAATTCCAATCTCTAACCAACGTGAAGGCTCATGCTCCCAGTAATACGTTACGATTCCTATGATTTCACCATCTTTTTCAATAAGAAACCTTGAATATGGATCTTTCATTAATTTAGAACATAGACCTTCTTGAAAAGAAGTAAACTCTTGTCTAACAAATGGAAAATACGGTGCATCCCATTTTTTCCACTCTGGATTCTCTTCTTTATAAACTTCTTGCCATAGCGGATACAAATCCGCTTTTTCTATCGTTCGAATAACTACTTTTTCACCTTTTAAATAAGTTTGTTCCATAGAATCCTCCTATATATGCTTTCTCATCTTTCAATTACTATGTATCAATACACTATAAGTTTTACTAGCAAAGATAGTACGAAATCACTCTTCTCTATTTCTAAATGAACTAGAGAAACATTATATTTATTTACTAGTTTTATTTATTATAATGTTTTTTCTGAAAAATCAAAACAAACAATCGATTATTTTGTATAATATTGTAAAAATATGTTTTTTTAGGGTAATTTTATGCTAAGGAAGATATCTCACATTCTCTTTCAATTACTAGCTATTTTTATAGCTATACTCTGTTTAATCAATGCTCCGTTTTTATTCATCAATATGAAAGAAAACAGCATTTCATTTGAACCATTTCAATTTATAAATCATGTAGGCGGCACATTAAAGGAACTATCCTTATTACAATCTCTTTCATTCGAACAAATATCTCTGAGCGGTACAAGAACACTCCCTTTATTTCCAACTGTATTTGAACCTTATACATACTCATTTGCTATTTTATTTGCAGCTTTCTTTCTCGCCTTATTTATTGCAACAGTTATTTTGTACGTATATTTCTTATCTTCGAAACAACTAAAAGATAAGATTGAAGTTGGTTTTTAAAAAATGTTGAACCGACTGATGGACAACACTTTTACACTTTAATTTATACAAAAAATAATGTCCCTATAGGAGAAATTAGCTTTGGTAGATATGACATAAATACAAAAACTACAGAATTTAATATCAAAATTGAATACAAACATCGTGGAAATGGATATACAAAAGAAGCAATGTGTTTATTGTTAGAATATTACTTTGAGGATTTTAACGGAGAAATTATGATAGATTGAATTGCAAAAACCAACATTTCTGGCCAAAGGGTTTTACAAAATTTGGATTCCTTCACATAGCAACGACAGATGATGCTTACGTAGTACAAATGAAAAAAGAAGACTTTAAAATCATAAAACAAACTCTTTGTATAAAGTGAAACTTCAATCAGTGGGGGTTTTCTTCATCCTCCACTAATCGAGCTTTTACGAGCAGTTATCCCCATCTATCTTCTTCGCCTCTCTCTCAATCTTGAGGTGGGGTCTTACTGCCCGTTAATGTGGGATAAAGTAAAGCAGAAGACTATCCTCTGCTTTATTTTATTTCCTTATGAAATGAATAACTCACCTTTTCATACCCTTCGCGTTCATAAAAACGGTGCGCATCTTTTCTTGGAAACGCCGAAGTTAATACGACACAAGTACAATTATTTTCTTTGCCCCACCCCTCAATATACGACAGCAGTGTCTCTCCATATCCTTTTGAACGATGTGCCTCTGCTGTAACAAGATCATATATAAAGACATGTTTCTTATTATAAAAATTTGTACAAATTGCTGTTCCTGCTAAACTCACTACTTCTCCTTCACTATTATACAAAGCAAATAGGCGATAATTTTCTTCTTTCATTCTTTCCAAAAGAGACTGTGCTTCTTCTTGAGAAAGTGTAGGCCGCAACTGCTGTAATACTGGTAACACCTTACAAAATTCTTGCTTTGTTTTTACCTCTTGCACACATGTATTCATATTCTTTCCCTCCAATTATTTATAAAAAATTCAAAATGTTTTATGATTGTTATTATAAAAAGCACATGCCCCTTTTGTAAGTGGCAGTTTTATTCTTTTTTATAGGGACAGTTTGAAAGGAAGATGACAATGGAACTTATCATCCCATTAGATTCAGAAAGTAAGATACCGCTTTACATACAAATTTATAACTATATAAAACAAGAAATCTTACAAGGAAGTATTGAGGTTGGTAGTCGTCTGCCATCTCACCGCAATTTATCTTTGCAGCTTGGTGTAAGTCGTAATACAGTTGAATATGCATATCAGCAATTAATAGCTGAAGGGTATGTAGAAAGTAAACAAAAAAGAGGTTTATTTGTTGCTGATGCAGATTACGATATGATCCAGACAACAAACAATAAAAATATTGCATATAAAGAGAAACCTGTTCAGGAAAATTTACGTTATGATTTCAGTCATGGGAGCATTGATATAGACTCCTTCCCGTTGTCTACTTGGAAAAAGATAACGAGTAATTGTCTCCTAGAATATGAGAATGACTTATTTACAAAAGAAGACTCACAAGGTGAATGGCAGCTTCGCTATGAAATCTCTCGCTATCTCTATCAAGCGCGTGGTGTCCACTCTACTCCAGAACAAATTATCATCGGAGCAGGTACACAGCCTCTTCTTTGGTTACTTTTGCAATTGCTTGGGAATGAGTATAGATATGCAATGGAAAATCCAGGGTTTCATCGCGTAAGAGCTGTCATGCAAAGTTGCGGCTTGCATATACAGCCGGTTTTTTTAGATGAAAAAGGGATTCATATTTCCTCTTTATATAAAAGCGATGCTAATGTCGTATATGTAACACCTTCTCATCAATTTCCATACGGGATGATTATGCCTCTTTCTCGCCGAATGGAGCTGCTAAAATGGGCAAGTGAAAATGATAGCTATATTATAGAAGATGATTATGACGGTGAATTTCGTTACACAGGAAAACCTATCCCTTCCTTACAAGGATTAGATACAAATGGACGTGTCATTTATATGGGAACATTTTCTAAGTCATTTTTGCCTTCACTCCGAATGAGTTATATGGTTCTTCCACAAACTTTGCTAAAAACTTATCAACATGATGGTACCATCTTCAAGCAAACCGTCTCAAAAATACAACAGCTCACATTTGCAACATTTATGAGAGAAGGTTATTGGAATCGACACTTGAATCGAATTCGCACTATATACAAAAAGAAACATCATTTACTAGTACATACAATTCAACAAGAAATGGGCCCTCTCGTCGATATCATAGGTTCCCAGTCTGGACTTCATATTGTATTACATGTTCATAACGGAATGAATGAACATGAGCTTATCGATAGGGCAGCTGAAAATGGAGTCAAAGTATATCCTCTTTCTCTATATGATGCAGAAAATGCTTTACAGAAGGAATCTTACGTATTGATGGGGTTTGGAGGGTTATCAGCAAACGACATTCTCTGTGCTATACAATTATTAAAGAAAGCTTGGTTTTAGGTAACATAAGCAACAAAAAAAGTGCTGTAAACGATATATTTTATCTGTTTATAGCACTTTTTCATTTCTTATTATCTTAATCCTACAGGATAAAAGGGCCTTGTTTTCTTGCATATCCTGACATATCTTTTTTAATAATCTAATGCATTCACTGGTTGAGATTGATGAGAAAGTTGGGTACATTCATGAAAAGCAAAATGTTTACAACCTATACATTTTTGTGTATCCAAATGTTCTAAAGCATAAGTGATAGCTTCCCCTGTATGTTCAAAAAAGTTCTTTTCTCCAATTTCAGCATACAATCCGTTTTTATCTAAAGTTGCTTTTAACTCAGCTTGGATTCCTGAAACAAGAAGTACTCCACCTTGTTTTTTAAAGTGATGAACAATATTCCTAAAATAGGATTCTCCTGTTGTATCAATAAAAGGAACTTTTCCCATACGTAAAATTAAAACTTTTGGTTTATAATGAATAGTTGCTAAAATGTTTTGTTCAAACGTTTGAGCAGCTCCAAAGAATAACGGACCTTCTATTGTATAAATACTAATTTGCGGACAGTCATGCGTTTTATTCACCACATGTGGCAGCAATTTTTCGTTCTTTCTTGTATGATCAGGAAGCACTTTAGATATAACAAGCATGTTACTCATACGTTTTGTAAATAAAATAATAGCTAGAATAAGACCGATTTCTACAGCTGTTGTCAAACTAGTAAATACAGTAAACAAAAATGTTACAAGTAATACAAGAGAATCTCCTGTTTTCATTTTAAGGATGTGAGCAAAATGTTTTTGTTCACTCATATTCCAAGCTACTACCATTAAAACGGGGGCCATACTAGCAAGCGGAATATGTGAAGCAGATGGAGCTAACAGTAGAAGCGTTAATAAGACAAGCACCCCATGAATAATACCTGACATCGGAGAAGTAGCTCCACTCCTAATATTAGTTGCTGTCCGGGCAATCGCTCCAGTTGCCGGAATTCCTCCGAATAAGGGTGTAACAATATTAGCAATTCCTTGACCGATAAGCTCTTTGTTACTGTTGTGCTTACTATTTGTCATACCATCTGCCACGACAGCCGATAAAAGAGATTCAATACTACCCAACATGGCAATAACAAATGCAGGACCAATTAACTGTTTTATACGCTCCAATGTGATTTCTGGAATATGGAACTGAGGAAGTGTACTCGGAATCGCACCATATGCTGTACCAATCGTAGGTACATGACCCGAGAAAAATACCGTTGCAATTACAGTTGAAATAACAATACCTACTAATGAACCAGGAACTTTTGGTAAAATTTTTGGTGTTATCAATATCACAAAAAGGCAAATCAAAGCAGTTATAATACTATAAAAATTAATGGTATCAATATGAATAAAGATTTCTTTCAAATTTGCTATAAATTCCTCATGCTTTTTTATACCTGTCAGCCCCAAAAAGCCAGCAATTTGTCCCGTAAAAATAGTAACAGCAATACCTGATGTAAAACCAACTGTTACAGGACGTGGAATAAACTTAATTAAAGATCCCAGTTTAAAAATCCCCATAAGGCATAAGATAATTCCAGCTAATAACCCCGCCAGTAGTAAATTTTCATAGCCATAAGTAATTACAATGCCTAAAAGAATCGGAACAAAAGCACCTGTCGGTCCTCCAATTTGATACTTCGAACCACCAAATAACGAAGTAAGAATCCCAGCAATACACGTTGTATAAATCCCGTACTCTGGTTTCACCCCAGAAGCGATAGCAAAAGACATAGCAAGTGGAATCGCAACAACTGCGACAATTGTTCCTGAAAGAAGATCCTTTTGAAAATGTCTCAATGAGTATCCTTCAAATCTTCCCGTAAATAACCCTTTCATACAAACCCTTCTTTTCTATTCTTAATAAATTTGAATTGCAAACTTTATATTTTTCTAAGAGAATATCAACTTAATATTTACTATACGTTTTGTTCAAACGGCATTCTAGCTTACCTATATCCCCGCCTTCTTGCACGTAGGTTTTCAACCTTTCGGCTAGAAGTTCTCCAACTCGACTATCTAACTTCTGCGTATCTATAAGTGCTGTAATCGATACCTTCTCTGGCGTCATATCTCTACGAAACATCTGGCCTGGAATTTCGCTCCAAAAACGATTCCATTCATCCAGTAATCCTATTTGATCAAATAAAAAACTTTGAATCCCACATAACCAAGCTGTACAGGCTGTATTCCTTTCTTGGCATCCAACTCCATCTTGTAAATGTTGGCATGAAAAACAACAAGAATTCCCACTTTTAATACAAACATTGCAAACGTGATGAGCTCCTATCAAACGAAATATTTCAATTCCGTGTTGGATAATAACTTCTTTCTTAACCTCAATACTCAACCTGTGCCTCCTTGGCTATCGTTTCACCGTCTGTTTCATCTAGTTCTTCTAACATTGAAATCGTATCAATTAAATGGTTATTAAAAATTTTCCGTGCAACTTCCAATAAATTCATAATCATTGGATCTCGAAGAGAATATAAAACTCGTTTTCCATCTTTGGTACCAACAACAATATTTTTTGCACGTAATACACTTAACTGTTGAGAAACCGCGGAACCTTCCTTATTAAGAATGCTTTGAATTTCATTTACACTTTTTTCTCCCTCTGACAGCAATTCGAGAATTCGAATTCGCAAGGGATGTGATAAGGCTTTAAAAAAATCAGCCTTAAATTGTTGCATTTCCCCACCCATTAAAACACCTCCATTACTTAATGTTAATTTTAAATAACCTAGAAGTATCATATACATCTTCAAATGTTTGAATATGTATATGATACTTCTAGAGTTTACAATTTTCAATACAAATCTTGAAACGTTAACAAAAAATCAAAAAAAGTGCTGTAAACGATGTTTTTCATCTGTTTACAACACCTTTTTTGATTCTGCTCCCTTACTTATCCGCCTAAAATATCCCTATTTTACCTATAAATATTATATAATTATTTTGTTCGAATTTTTCGAAAAGGAGTCCATATGCGTTATGATGCTACAAACAATGTTTTCTTCTCCTATCTTACAGATAGAAGAATTACATCCTGGTTACGAAAACCATGCAAGCAATGCAGAGAACCATATCGATATTTATATCGTTTACTGTCTGTCCAAGGAAGTGTAGACCTAGACGAGTGGATAAAACACCCATCTTTCTTTTAATTATCAAACAACACAATATAAAAAGGAGAATACAATATGCAAATCCAAAACAAATGGAGTCAAGAGGACAGCGATTATATTAGAAAACAATTAATCGCATTCAATCATTCACAAGTTTCAGGTAGTGAGAAATCACTTGTTAAAGATATCAATTTAACACTAAAAAACGCTAATGAAGAAATAGTAGCTGGCTTAACAGGGGTCATATTTTGGCAATGCTTACACGTCAATATTTTATGGGTCAGTGATAGTCTGCGCCATAAAGGCTATGGCAGTAAACTCCTATTAGAAGCCGAACGAATAGCGAAAGAAAACGATTGTAATCTTATTAAACTTGATACATTTAGCTTTCAAGCACCGGAATTTTACAAAAAACATGGCTATGAAGTATATGGTGTTATAGAAGACTTCCCGAAAGGACATACACACTATTACTTACAAAAAAGATTAATAGTATGAAATGGGGTGTGATTCGTTGACTATTAAGAAAAAATATATATTAACCTCAGAAGACATACAGCAAATAATCGATTTAGCAACATACTGTGAACGTAACGATGGACTGGAGTATAAACCTTCTTTATATGTAGATGTGCTCCAAACAAGAAATAAAAATCAGGTGAATGATTTTCTTTATTACCAAGACGACAAATTAGTTGGTTTTGTAGGTATGTATGAATTTGAAAGGCCTACTAAACTTGAATTAATAGGAATGGTCCATCCTTCATTTCGAAGACAAAAAATATGTAGTAACCTTCTAAATGCAGCTTTTGACGAAATAAAAAATCGCAACATCAATGAACTATTATTCATTGTAAATGCCGCTTCTACAAGTGGAAACGCCTTTGCTAAATCTTTTGGATTACAAATTTTGTTTAGTGAATACTCTATGCGATTTAAACGAGATTCAACATCTTTTATAAATATAAAAAATACAATTCACCTTGTACCAGCTACTACTGAGGAATTGCCGAATATCGCTAAAATTGCAAGTAAAGCATTTAACGATTCCTTACAAGATAATATAACATGGTTACATAAGACAATATCAGCACCTAACCGTCAGCTTTATATGGCTCTTTTCAATCAGGAAGTAGTAGGAACGATAACCGTTTCTCATGAAGAAGAGGTCACATCTATCTCTGGCTTTGCTGTAGATCCTTCTTATCAAGGAAGAGGAATTGGAACAAACATGTTACAAACTACTGTACAGCGATTATTAAAAGAAGGAAAAAGAAACATTACACTAGAGGTAGAGACAAAAAATGAGAATGCTTTGCAACTTTATAAGCACTGTGGTTTTGAAATTACTGCGAGCTATCATTACTATGATTTAATTAACAAATAGTCCGGAAGTAACCGTTTTCATTTACATAAAAAAGAAGAATGCATAACATTCTTCTTTTTTACTTTCTTCTTAATGGATTTACAATACCAACGATTTTACCATCTTCTTTGTATACACGTGGAATTCTTCGATCTAACATACACGTTACTTCATAGTTAATTGTCCCTAACGAATCAGCAATCTCTTCTACTGTAATCTCTTCATTACCTTGCTTACCATAGAAGACAACCTCATCTCCAACATGTACAGGCATCGCTTTTGTTACATCAAGCATAAGTTGATCCATACAAACACGACCGATAATAGGTACTCTCACGCCATTGATTAACGCATATCCTTTACTTGATAATTGACGGCTAAATCCATCTGCATACCCGATTGGAATCGTAGCAATCCACTCATCACCTGTTGCAACATACGTATTTCCGTAACTTACGCCTCTTCCTTTTTTCGCGTGTTTCACATGAGCTACTTTTGACTTTAACGTTAAAATTGATTGAAGTGAAACTGCTTTATGGTCCACTTCTTTTGAAGGATACATTCCATATACCCCTATCCCGACACGAACCATGTTTTGAAATTCGTTATCTAACTCCATTGTTCCTGCGCTATTGGAACTATGAATAAGCGGCAAATGAATCCCCATACTTTTTGCAGTATTTACAGCCTTCCCAAATAAATCTTTTTGCATCAACGTATATGTTTTATCTACTTCATCAGCAGTCGAGTAATGTGTAAACATTCCTTCTACTTTCACATGTTTCATTTCTTTCAATTTCTGTAGAAATGGTACCACTTCTTCTTCTTGTAAGCCAATTCTACTCATACCTGTATCAATTTTAATTTGAATACGTGCCTTCTTTTGAACACGTTCCGCTATGCGGTCAATATTTATTAAATCTTCAGTCCGATATACCGTAATCATAATATCGTATTCAATTGCATCTGCTACAGCTTCTTCCGGCGTATAACCTAAAATTAAAATTGGTGCAGTAATTCCTGCTTCACGGAGCTCAATTCCCTCATCTATAAAAGCAACTGCAAAATGACTTACTCCAGCTTCAATCGCTGCTTTTGCAATTTCAATCGCACCATGCCCGTATCCATTTGCCTTTACTGCTGCCATCATTGCAATATTTTCATCGTTTACACGTTTTTTAAATTCTCTTACATTATGTTTTACAGCATCTAAATTAATTTCAACAATTGTATTTCTTCCATATCTTGAAATCATTATTCTAACTCCTAACTCAATAATTCCATTCTATTTATCGTTCAATAGGACCTTTAACAATATAATACTTTTCATTTTTTTCGTCAAACTACAAGAATCTTCAGAATTTTGAATATGATAAAATACTCTTAAGACACTATTATAAACGGATGTGAGGAGAAATACAATGTTTGTTCAAGCCACGCTACACCAATTAAAATTTGGGATTGATTCTACAATACAGATGTTAGAACAATTTACTTACGATGAATTACAACATCGCCCTATCAAAAACAAGCGATCCCTCTTTGAAATTTATACACATTTATCTCTTATTTGTTATGCCGATCTTCTTATTTTAAATGAAGCATCAAAAGAAGAACTAAATAAATTTTACTCACAACATACACCTCATACACTTGCAGAAGTTCAACAGACAATGAAAGAAGGTTTTCAACTTCTTGCTAAAACATTTCAAGCATACTCCATAGCAGAGCTTGAAGAAATCACACATTCCTACTGGGGCGTTTCTTATTCTCGTTTTGAATGGTTACTTGAAATTGTTGCTCATTTTTATCATCATCGCGGACAGCTACATACTTTATTGACAGAACATGTGAAAGACCCATTAATTCCTTTATTCGAATGAAAACAAACTGCATTTGCATTTCAACAAAAAACAGCAGCCAATCATGTTCATACAAGTAGCTGCTGTTGATAAAGTGAAACTTCCATCAGTGTTTTTTTCATCCCCCACCTATCTTCTTCGCTTCTCTCTCAATCCTGAGCTCGTTAATGCGAGATAAAGTACAACTATCATTTGTCTTCAGGAAATAGAAAAGGAACGGTTTTCCGTCCCTTTCTATTGCTCTTATTTCTCATTAATAATTCACTTTCTCCGCATCCCAATAATACCTGCTAAACGCTTCTGCTAGTACATCAATAGAGTTATACAATTCTTCTAGCGTATTATCAACACCACCAACTTCTACAAGTAGAGCATTGGAAGATAAATCTTGATTATATGTACCATCTCCTTTACTTTTGTCCTTTTTGAAAATTCCTCGGCTGAGTCCATAATAATGTTTATCCAAATATGAATTAATTTCGTTTGCGATTTTCATATTTTCTTCTCGTCCTTCATTCTCCATCCCGATAATGAAATAAAGTCTTGCGTATGACTTTCCATTAATCACTTTTGTTGTAACATTCTTACGCTGATCATCTCGGTGAATATCAATCGGAAATACAATTTGCTTATTTTGAGCTAACGCTTCTTTTACATATCCATGCGATGCTTTATAAGCCTGATACCACTTCATCTTTTTCTGCGCTAATAAGTCTCCCATGTTTGTCTTGTCATGTACAGCCGGAATTCCTTGTCCTTCTAATTGCTGTTTTAATCTCGTACCAAGGAGTGAAACATTTACATCTGGACTTGATGCTTCATCTGGAATTTTTGCTCCAGGTAATAACGGTAAAAACGATTCCCAACTATGCGTATGATAAATAAATACGGCATTTTTTCCCTCTATAGCATTTCCTTTCTTTTGAACAGGATTATTCTTTTCTGCTTCCTGAACTTTTTCTTTAGCCACTTCACGCTCTTTCGTAATTTCTTCTATCGGTACACTTGATTCATTTGGTATATTTGTATAATCAGTTCCTTCTCCAGCTACAAGAATATCAGAATAATAATTTGCCATTCCTGGGATTTCTTTTCCCATAAATGTTCGAATATCTTGCAAACGCATATCTGTTGTTAACGAAAACAATAACACTCCTACTGATTCTCGTTTCTTTGTTTGAAAATATTCAAAAGAAAAATAATGATTTTCCATTTCAATCATTTGCATAAATCCTTGTGAGGAAATTTTTCCAAACCATTGATTCACATAATATGATTTCATTGTATGTAACATCGTTGTAACTAACGATGCAGCCACTAAAATGAAAAATGCATAAGAACACAATAAAATTATAATCTTCTTACTATGTGTCTGAGAATGTATAAAATACTTTTTCATCGTACCACCCTTTCTATACATGGGTATGTACAAGCTTTATACAATATACATTCTGATTACACTACTATGTCCTGCACGTTTTGAAACTTGAATATATACACCTACTATTTAATTCGTATATATATTTTCAGCTTCATTTTATATATCTACTCCTCACATCTTCAACTTCAAATATACCTTCAAAAAAAAAGAGAAATGGCAACCATTTCTCTTCCTCGTTTCTATTGTTCTTTTTTCGTATCTATAGAAGGCAGCTGTTTCTCTTTAAACAGCTCTCCAATTGCTCCTAAGCTTCCTAATGTTTCAACAGCATTTGATGGAAGGAACACTTTGTTTGCTGGTCCTTTTGCAATCTCAGTTAATGATTCAAATGACTGGTATGCAAGAACACGCTCATCAAGTCCTGCTTGACGCAGCATTTGAATACGTTTTTGTTCTGCTTTCGCAATTTCTTCAATTGCTTTTGCTTCCCCTTGCGCTTCTAGTTCTTTCGCTTGTCGTAAACCTTCTGCCTCTCGAATACGCGCTTCTTTATCACCTTCAGCCATTAGGATTTTACTTTGTTTCTCCCCTTCCGCGCGAAGTACTTTATCTTGTTTTGCTGCTTCTGCTTCGAGAATAATTGCACGTTTATTTCGTTCTGCCTTCATTTGTTTTTCCATCGCTACTTGTATGTCTTTAGGTGGAATAATATCTACAACTTCAACACGTTCAATACGAACGCCCCATTTTTCTGTCGCCTCATCAAGTGCTAAACGAATTTCTGTTGAAATTTTTTCACGACCAGATAACGTTTCATCAAGCTCCATTTTCCCGATGATTTGCCGCATTGTTGCAGATGTAACATTACGAACCCCAAATTCATAATTTGAAATACCATATGTCGCCAGCTCTGGGTCAACAATTTGATAGAAAATAATCGTATCAATCTCAACTTGTACATTATCTTTTGTAATTACTGTTTGCGGTGGTACATTTGTTTGTTGGATACGTAAATCATGATAAAGACGTACACGATCAATAACCGGGATAATCATATTTAAACCCGGGTGCATCACACGCTGGAATTTACCTAAGCGCTCTATAACACCTACTTTTTGCTGCGGAATAATTTTAATTGTTAAAGCGATAAATACAATAACAATCAATACTAAAATAATTGATAATATTAAACCAACCATTATAGTTCACACTCCCTTTTCACATGCACAACTGTGCTGCTCCTCTTTACAACAATAACGCTTTCTCCATCTAAAATTGGTTCATCTGAAACAGCAGTCCACATATCTCCATCTATTTTCACAATGCCATTCGCTTCATTTGTAATCGTTTGCACTATTATACCTTTTTTACCAACAAGTTGATCAACTGCATCTGTATACCCTTTTGCCTCCCGAAAATTCTTGGAAATACGTTTTGTAAAGATTGTCAAAACAAGACTGACAATAGATGCTATTACAACTTGAAGTAGCAAAGAATTTGGTACAAATAGCGCAATTAGACCTCCGATCACTGCACCTATTCCAAGCCATAATAAGTAAAATGTAACAGTCAGCATCTCTGCAATAAATAAAAGTCCGGCAATGACAAACCAAATCACCCATCCTGCCATGTGCAACCCTCGCTTCCATTCTATTTTTTATATGTATATGAGAGAAAGAAAACTTTATCCCGCTATTCGCGGGCAGTAAGACCCCCACCTCAAGATTGAGGGAAGTGAAGAAGATAGGTGGGGGATAACCGCTCGTAAAAGCCCGATTGGTGAGAGCTTTCCATCAGTGGGGGGATGAAGCCCCTCCCGCTTATGGAAGTTTCACTTTATCACGTTGTATCGAATAACCACTAAAAAGCTGAGGCGCCCATTCACAAATAATAAAATCTTACTATTACTAGAAAGTATGTAGTATCACATCTATTAGACGAAGAATATACTAAAACGATATATTAATATATTCTTTATTACACATGACAAATCCTCTCAAAAAATGACAAAAAATATTTTTTCACAAATGAGACCATGAAATAAATAACTTAGATAAGAAACCATTACATTATCTAAGCAAACATTTCCTACGTATTTAGCTAATTCAGTCATATATATGTCTCACTGTTGTTTACACTATGATGTTTATCACTTACGTATACGTAACAGTGAGAAAGCGATGTTTCTTAAATAGAAACATCGCTTTCTTGTTTACGCATATACTTTTTTCTTATATAGCATCGTCATTCTACCATTCTCCCCTCCATCATCATTACTTTATTTTGCTACTTGTGAGCAGTAAAACTCCCACCTCAAGATTTTGAGAAAACAAAGAAGATAAGTGCACGATGAAGAAAAACCCCACTGATAGAAAGTTCACTTTATAACTTCTTCTAAAGTGAACTGATTTTCATATAAATACGTCGCGTATGGATTTCCAACATAGCGCACATGCCACGGTTCATACGTATATCCTGTTATCGCTTCTTTTTCTTTTTCATAACGGATAATAAAACCAAATTTATGAGCATTTTCAGCAAGCCATTTTCCTTCCTTCGTGTCTCCAAATAAAGGTTCTAATTGAAAATTTGCAGATTGTGATGTAATGTCGATCGCTAATCCTGTTTGATGTTCACTTGTACCAGGTACTGCACTAGACATCGCTGTTTTTGCTTCCCCATCTTGTTTTTTATACATCGTATTCAATGCTTTTTGCCGTTCAAATGAACGAAATGCAGAAACAGCAAATAAAGAGATTTTTTCACTATTCGCTTGTTGAAACATGCGTTCTAATGCTGTAGCAGCTTCTTTACGCATTTTCTTTTTTTCATTATCGCCTTCATATAGAAAACGAACTTTTGGTATTACCAAATCTTGCGGTTCATACAAATCTGGCAAACGCCTTTTCTTATTCACAAGGACAAGAGTTGAATCTGGATTGTTAACAACCGCAAGCCCTCCTTCAATTTTTGCAATTGTTTCTTGTACCTTTGGAAAAACAACGTTTCCTTGCGCTTCTATCGCTTGTTTTTCCTTATGCTCTATATATTGCAGCATTGCAATCACTCCAATGACAATCGCTACACTAAACAACATCCATTTTCTCTTCATATAACATCCTTTTATTCTAATAATTTTTCGATACAATCCTCATCAACTTCCGTTACGCTCAATAACAGTTAATTCTAAACATCACATACCATATATTTTTCCCCATTCTCTCATCCGTTTAAACCATTCGCTCCAACGTATTTCAAAATTTCAGAGATGCTTTTGCTTCTTATACTGCAATTTACCTACTCATTACGGTTACTTTGTTTACATAATAAAATTATTTACAAGAGCCATTTTATAAATGAACATTCGCTACTATTTTTCTAAATCCCTTTTCCTTTTTCATAAGATAAAGAGACAAATTTCGATACAAAACAAATAGCGTAAGCAATGTTTGCTTACGCTTAACCATTCACTTTCTCCGCTTTCCAATAGTACTCACTAAACGCTTCTGCAAGCGCATCAATACTACGATTGAGTTCTTCTTCCGAATTATCAACACCGCCTACTTCAATTAGAATCGCTTGACCGGATAAATCTTGATTGTATACCCCATTTCCTGAACTAAAACCTTTTTGAACTACTCCTCGGCTCAATCCAGGATACTTTTCGTTTAATGATTCATGCAGCGCTGTTGCCAATTGTAGGTTTTTTGCATAATTTTTATTTCCTTTCCCAATAACAAATGCCAACTTTGCATATGATTTATCACCAATCTGTTTCGTCGTTACATCTTTCCTTGCACTATCTCTATGCAAATCAAAAAAATATTGAAGCTGTCTATCGCTGGCCATAGCTTCTTGAACAATCTCACGAGACATTTTATAAGAGCTATTACTGTTTAACCCTTTACTAATTAGTTTTTTACCCACGTCCGTTGTATCATTTACTGCTCCAATTCCATGACTTTCAAATTGCTCACGAAGTCTGTTTCCAAACAAAGAAATATTTGTTGTTGCACTGGTGGCTTTATTTGGATCCGGGTCATTCGTTAAATTTAATAATGGCAAATATGACTCCCAACTATGTGTATGATAAATAAATACTACTTGCCGATTTCCCGTCGTTTGTGCTGGCTTCGGTTTCTCTTTATTTGAATCTGTTTTTTGAGGATTTCCTTGTTCTCCTGTCCTCTCTTTTACAAGCTCTTCTAGAGGTACACTCGATTCAATAGGCAAATTTGTATAGTTTGTTCCTTCTCCAGCAATCACAATTTCCGTGTCATATTTTGAAAAACCTGGAAGTTCCGTTCCAATTAAACTACGAACGTCATCAAAGCGGATATTTGTCATTGCAGATAAAAGAAAAGAAGAGATAGAAAAATCTGCATTTAAATGACGATATTCTTGTGTAAAGTAACGATTTTCTGAACCAAGCACATACATATATCCATTCATAGAAAGGTCATTTAACCATTTATATAAATACGTTGATTTTGTTTCTTTTAATGATGTTACGATCATACTAACAAACAAAAAAGCAGCCATTATTCCTATTAAAAATAGAAAAATAAATTTTGTAAGACTTGTCCGTTTCACATAAAAATAGCTTCGACTCATTAGATCACCCTCTCCCTATAAACATATGTACAAGCTATAGAGAATAGACCGAATGCAATTTGGCAATATTGGCATTGAGGTGAAAAGAATTGAAACTGATGATTGGATTATTTCCTATTATATTATCTTGTTTATTTGTTTTACTTGCGGTACATCCACGTATTCGCATTTGGTTAGATATATTTGCGTATGTTTGTTTATATGGATTTGGAACCATTATTGCATTTACTGTATACGATGTATTACTTCAGCAGACTGTTTTTATGACAACCATTCATCGTATATTATTAAACCCTTTATTTCTTCTTACTGGTGCGTATATCGGTATATATTTTTTATATCTAATACTGTATAAACTCATTTCAAGCATAAGAAATTAAAGGAAGGTGCTATGATGAAAAATTATATACGTTGCTATAAATGTAAAAAGTGCATTTATCGTAAGCGTGATCTCGTTACAGTTGCTTTGTTTTTTCAAATCCTCACTTATCATGGTTGCTGTTTTGAGCAAGAATTACACGAACTACGCTTTCCTTTGTCCAAATTCCTTCCCTTAAACACACTGTTTGGCAAATTTCTTTCATCTTACACACTTTGTATTGGTTTCATTTTACTTCTGACAGACCCTTCTGTATTTTGGCTTAGTATGCTTTGCTTTCTTCCAATCTTTTACCGTTTCTTTTCTTATTGGTACATTGAACGTTACTTCTAAAGAAACTGATTAGATTTTCCTTTTGAGATGCTTATACATGTCCATTTTTTTCTCATACTTTTAGCCAATTGCTGTTCCATTGGGAACCTCCATACCTGGCTCTAATAAAATAACATCACCTTTTTCAGGAACGCCGCCAAGTACAAGTACTTCAGATTTAAATCCGGCCACTCGTTTTGGCGGAAAATTAACAACTGCAACAACTTGCTTTCCAATAAGTTCTTCCGGCGTATATCGTTTCGTGATTTGCGCGCTTGACTGTTTCATTCCAAGCTCACCAAAATCAATCTCTAGCTTAATAGCGGGTACTCGAGCTTCAGGAAATACTTCTGCTCGATAAATCGTCCCAATACGAATATCTAATTTCATAAAATCTTCAAAAGTAGCCATTTTTATATTCCTCCTTGCCATTTATCCCGTATTAACGGGCAGTAAGACCCCCACCTCAAGATTCAGAGAAAAGCAAAGAAGATGGGTGGGGGATAACTGCCCGTAAAAGCCCTATTGGTGAGAGCTTTCCGTCAGTGGTGGATGAAGAACCCCCCACTGACGGAAGTTTCATTTTATATTCATATTAGACAGTTACTTTTATTTCCCTTCAAAAAAGAAAGGTGCCTATGCACCTTTCTTTTTTACTTCCTGCAATTCTTTCGAACTAGATAAGAAAAATCCATCTCCTATTTTCAGAGATGGATTTCCCTCTTACTCTACAATTTCCACTTCACGTGAATTTTTCATTTCTTCTACATGTATAACGCGGAATCCATGATCTTCTAAATCTTTTAAAAGCGGCTGTAGTTCTTCTGCCGCAAATCCTTCTCCTAATGTAAACATAATTCTACGTACATATAGTGCGTTGTTATCAAATGTCATTAGACTTTGAATTCCACTATATTTTTTCAGTACAGTTGATAATTTTTGAATAGCACCATTATAATCTTGCGTTCCGACCATAACTGAATACATACTAGAATGAAGGCCCCATGCATCTTCTAGTAACTCAAATACTTTTTTATGTGTTAAAATACCAAGAAAAAATCCATTGTCATTCACGACAGCAATATATGGTAACTCTTTAATTGTAAAGAACACTTTAAAGAATGAAGAATCTTCTTTTACATACCCATCTTTATTGCGCAATAACTCTTTCACATTATCATCTAAAGAACCTTTATATTCTAAAATATCTACTTTATAAATATTCCCTAAAAATGTTTCTTCTTTTTTATCTAGAACTGGAACACAGCGATATCCGGTTCTATTTAAATGATCTAGCGCTTCTTGCAACGTATATGTATCCTTACAAAACAACACTTCTTTTTTTGAAACATAGTTTCCTTTTACCCTCATAAAAATCCCCCTTATGTTAAAATATTTTCTGTGTCATAAATATATAATATTTTCAGAAAAAAATAAATATTTTATTTGATTTTTCTGACTTTATTTATCGTTTTTCATCATTTTTTTCATTTTTTCGACAAACGAGGAAGAAGATATTATATAAAAATTTCCTTTCTTATCCTATCAAAAAGAGATTGTATCTTTCAAAAAGAAACGTTAAAATAGTAGTAATAATTTTCAGAATTTTATAAAAGTAGGTGAGATATATAGCGTCTTCTATTATCACTTATGTGTATCGTTGTCTTTTAGGCTTTGTGGCTATTATTCTTATTAGTCCAATTCCTGCTGCTCTTCTAAACGACAAACAATCCTATTTTGAAGTACTATATACAATGATTAATCATTTTGTACATTTTCATTCTATCTCTATTCCGATGACAGATTGGATTCATGAATCATTCTTTTTTTCTTCTTATCAGCCACATGACATATCAAAATCATTTAATTCACATGAAAATTCAACTCCGTTGTTCCCATACATATGGAAATTATATTTTTTATCTATGATGCGATTCTTACTTTCACTTACTGTCGGTTTTCTCCTTAGTCTTAGAATTGGTCGATTTTTTATTAAGTTATCTCCTAAAAATAGAAAACGTTTTTCCTTTTTACGCTGGATTCCATTTTCATTTGGCACTGTCCTACTACAATGTATCATCATCACTCTTTTTCTCTTCACAGCATCGTACATATCTTTTCCATACTTTTCTTCTCTTTTAATCATTTGTAGTACGTCCATGATTATTATCATCCAAGCTATCAAAACATGGATTCCTTTCTTATATACAGTACAAGAAACAACTCATGCGCATAATTCAGCTTTTTTTAGTAATACACTATTCACTTCGCTGCTTGCAAGCCATAAATCTATCGTTAGTTCCATATTAATTTCCTTTATATATATGGAGTGCATTTTTCATGTAAATGGGTTATTTCAATTTATTGTACAGTATTGTGTTAGTTCACCAACACTTGTTGCAATAGGCCTTTTATTACTGTATATCCCATACATGCTGATTTCTCTCTTACAAATATTATGGAAAAGAAATCGCCATATTGCGCGTATCCATACACTATCACGCACAACAATAAAGTGAAGCTTCTATCAAGTGGTGGGGGTCCTTCATCCCCCCACCTATCTTCTTCGCTTTCTCTTAACCTAGAGGTGGGGGACTTACTGCCCAAAAGTAGCGGGATAAAAATCCCCATCAATTATATTCTTACGACCATTTTTTCATAAAATTTCACATTCCCCGCCTCCTTTCTTTGACTATCCCTTCCTTTTCCATATATTATTAAAGTAAAACTTTTATCAGGAGGTGACATCTTTATTCTAAATTTAGAATAAAGAATATCCTTGGACATACTTAAACTTTTTTTCATCGCTTTACTCATTCTTATTTCCGGCTTTTTCGTAGCATCAGAGTTTGCTGTTGTTAAAGTACGCAAAAGTCGAATTGACCAACTTGCCAATGAAGGAAATAGACAAGCAATCCTAGCAAGAAAAGTTGTTTCCAATTTAGATGTATACCTATCTGCTTGTCAGCTAGGTATTACCATTACTTCATTAGGACTCGGTTGGCTTGGTGAACCTACTGTGGAGCGCTTATTGGAGCCGCTTTTTGAAAAAATGAATATAACAGGTTCAATGGAACATACATTATCAGTTATTATAGCTTTTAGCGTCATTACATTCTTTCACGTGGTACTAGGTGAACTGGTTCCAAAATCCTTTGCCATTCAAAAAGCTGAACAAATTACTTTAATGTTTGCAAGACCTTTAATTATATTCGATAAAATAATGTATCCTTTTATCTGGTTATTAAATAGCACAGCTCTATTTTTCACGAAACTATTTGGATTACAACCGATAAAAGAGAATGAACTTTCTCACTCCGAAGAAGAGCTGCGCCTTATTTTAAGCGAGAGCTATAAGAGCGGAGAAATTAATCAATCTGAATATAAATATGTAAACAATATTTTTGAATTTGATGATCGAGTTGCAAAAGAGATTATGGTTCCACGTACTGAAATGATCTGTTTATCAACTGAAAATTCATTAGCGGAAAATATGGAAATTATCTCTAACGAAAAATATACGCGTTATCCTATTATCGGAAAAGATAAAGATGATGTTGTCGGTATGATTAATACAAAAGAAATCTTTCATGATCAAACAAAAGGGATCTGTAAGCCGCTAGAGTCATACATACATCCTGTTTTAACAGTATTCGAAACTGTACCAATTAAAAAGGCACTCATTCATCTACAAAAAAATCGTGTCCAGTTAGCAATTATTATGGATGAATATGGTGGAACTGCAGGTCTTCTTACAATGGAAGATATTATTGAAGAAATTATTGGGGAAATTCAAGATGAATTCGATATAGATGAAACACCAATGATTGAGAAACGCAATCCAACATTAACGTTACTTGACGGAAAAGTGCTTATTTCTGATGTAAATGATATGTTTGGCCTTCATATCGATGATAGTGATTTAGATACAATCGGAGGCTGGTTCTTGTCACAAACAATTGACGTAAATATTGAGCCAGGCCATACTATTCAATATGAAAATTATCAGTTCAAAGCATTAGAATTAGATGGCCATCAAATAAAAAAAATCGCCGTTAGTAAAATAGATACACAAAAAGGAGTTACGCTGTGAATACCTTTTTAACTATATGTATTATTGCTTGTTTCGTTATATCGTTCATTGCGTTTATTTATCCGATTATTCCAGGTATACTCGCTTTATGGGCTGGGTTTTGTATTTATCAATTTGGTATTAACGACTTAGAATTAACAAAATCATTTTGGCTTATTCAAATTGTATTTACAATTATATTTTTCATTGCTGATTTTGTTACGAATAGCTATTTCTTAAAAAAGTACGGAAGTACAAAATGGAGCGAACGTATCGGTATGGTTTCTATTATTGTTGGATCGTTCTTTTTCCCGCCATTTGGGCTAATTATTATCCCGTTTCTTTCCGTTTTCGTAACAGAATTAATGCATAAAAAAGCACCACAAGAAGCCTTTATGGTTGGAGTTGCAACAGTTATCGGATTTTTAAGCAGCACAATAGCTAAAGCGATTTTACAAATCATTATGATTATTATATTTGTATGCTATATTATTTTTTAGCCATCCTTATGATAAGGATGGCTTTTTTAATAGGCAATGCCCACTCGTTTTTTATAATGAATATCATGATAAAGTAATTGATAAGCAAAATGGGCTGTATCTCCAACTGTGATCTTCATACCATCTAGCGGTAACACATCTTCTTCAGTTCGATAAATAGCTGTTTCTTCTCCATCTATTAAGTGTGTTGGACAGACAATCGTCCATTGTAATTTGCTATTCTCTAAAGCCAAATAAGCCGCTACATGGTCTTCCGCTGCTGCCGTTGTCTTTCGACGTGATTCACTGGATTGGAAGCGATATAATTGCGGATTCAAACGTGCCTGTAAAATCCCAGCCGTTCCAATTGTTATAATTCTCATAATCCCTTCCTCGTTCATAGCATGTATAATATTTGGTAAGCTTTTTGATAACGTTCTATTTCCATCGGTACCTAGTGCACTAATTACAACATCTGCTCCCTTTACACACGCTCTCACATCTTCTTCATTCCATACATTTCCTTCTATTATACGAAAATTTTCATGTTGTACTTGTAGCTTTTCTTTATTTCTCACAAGCGCTGTCACTATATGATTATCCTGTAATGCAAATTTTAAAATTTTGAGTCCAACTCGACCCGTTGCTCCAAATAAACATATTTTCATACTAACTCACACCCTTTCACTCCTCTCTATTGTTTCTGAAAAAGCAAAAATATACAACAAAAAAGCCTTCTCATTGATCGAGAAAGCTTCTATCATCATATAACACTTATTTCTTTTCGCTAGAGCTAGAGGAACTATCTTTTGAATCTTTCGAATCGTTATCTTTTACTTCTCCACTCGTTTCTTTATCCTTGCTCGTATCTCCTTGTTGCGTCGTCTCTTCCTCTTTCTTTTCCTCATCTTTACTACAACCTACCACAAATAAAGAGCTAGCAAGTGCAACAGCAGTTAACGATTTAACCCATTTATTCATTTGCTTATCCCCCTTTTGATAGAATATGTACATCTTCATATTACTTTTCTTTTTTGAAGGAAATATTAGGAATTAGTAAAGAGATGGTAAATGATTGTAAATTTTTAGAATACTATGAGTAATCTATTTTAATTTCTTTCTCATTTCGTTTATACTAAAAAAAACTCAGGAAGAAAGGCTGATTGAAATGGAACTTGGATTACAAGGAAAAACAGCGCTTGTTGTTGCATCGAGTCAAGGACTAGGAAAAGCAATTGCTACTCAACTTGTCACAGAAGGCACAAATGTAATGTTATTGAGCCGTAACGAAGAAAAACTACAAAAAATTCAAAAGGAACTCACTCAATTGAATAACGGAAACGTTGCTTATACTGTTTGTGACATAACAAATACTGAACATATTAAGCAAGCCGTGAAACGAACCACTCAAACATTCGGAACAATCGATATTTTAATAAACAATGCCGGAGGCCCAACGCCAGGTACATTTGAACAATTATCAGACGAACATTGGTATCATTCTTTTGAATTAAATTTATTAAGCTACGTTCGAATGATTCGAGAAGTACTTCCACACATGAAAAAGAACGGCGGAAAAATTATTAATATCGCTTCTTCTTCTATAAAAGAGCCGATTCCAGGTCTACTTCTATCTAACACATTCCGTGTAGGTATTACAGGCTTAACAAAAACGCTCGCTTCTGAATTTGCACCGTATAACATTTTAATTAATACGATTGCACCAGGACGAATTGCTACTGAACGCGTTGCTTCTCTTGATACTTTGGCTGCTCAGAAACATGGTATTTCAGTAGAGGAAGTGCAAAAAGAATCCAAAGCAACCATTCCACTCGGAAGATACGGGCAACCTTCAGAGTTTGCGACATTTGCCACATTCCTTGTATCCGATGCAAACACCTATATGACGGGCCAATCCTTTTTAGTAGATGGTGGCATGGTAAAAGGATTATAAAGAATTTAAATATCAAAGATTTACTTCCTGTTACATATTGAATGAAAAATAACAAAAAGACAGCGGTATCGCTGTCTTTTTCATCCATATTTTTCTTCATCCATCATTGCTTGTATGCTATACTCTTTTTTCATAACATATTGCCACACGCTGTATGCGTTTCGATTCATTTTCAAAAAACAACTTTCTAAAAAAGAACGAAATTCTGGATTTGCCACTTGGATTGCTACTTGCGCATACCCAAGTGCCAACCGCTTCAAATGTGAAATATACGAAAAGGCAATTTCTATATCATCTTTTTGTCCACTATAGTTAGTATGCACTGTTTCAATTGATGATGAAACTGGATACTTGCCAATAACATGCTGTACATTTTCACCTTCTTGAAAGTTGATCTGTTCATTATACGCTTGTAATAAGTAAGGTAAATGTTGCTGTAACAATTCTTTTAATTCATTATCACGTACTTCTCTCATATATTCACCAATTACACATATCACTTCATAACTATAACTCATGAGCTCTTCAATATAATTCATCCAATATTTCCTCCTCTCTACTGATATGTATGCTATAAATAGAATGACAGAACCTTCGACACTCTCGCCAAAAACTTATCCCACATACTCATTTTTTCAAAGTCTTTCTCCGAAAATTGCTTTGCTTGCTGGAAATCCGTTTGCAAACGACGTTGTATTTCACCAATAATTTTTCCTTCATAAATAAAACAATCTGATTCTGCATTTATATAAAAACTGCGATTATCAAAATTCGCGGTTCCGACGTCTGCAAACTTATCATCAATAAGAGTCACTTTCCCATGAAAGAAACCGTCTCGATATTGATATATTTCTGCTCCAGAACGCAGTAACTTTTCCAAATAAGGATAAGCTGCCTGCTTTAATAGCAAAGCATCACTTTTAAAAGGGACAAGAATTTGTAATCGTACTCCCCTCTGCAATGCATTTTGTAACCCCGTCATCATTTCTTTACTGGGCACAAAGTAAGGAGTGGCAATCACAATTGATGTTTTCGCACTTTGTATCATCTCTTTATAGTGTGCCCATAAACCTTTTCCATCTGTAAATACATATCGATACTTGTTATTCCCTTGTATAGGCGTTATCTCATGTGAGGATAACTCTTTCCCAGTATCCAATTCCCAGTCTTTTGCAAACTGTCTTTTCATATCCTGTGCACCTGAACCAGTAATACGAACATGGTAATCACGCCATTTTCCAAAACGAGGATCCTCCCCAAGGTATTCATGCCCTATATTAAATCCCCCTACATATGATATACTCCCATCTACTACCACAATGCGGCGATGATTGCGATTATGAAGTGTGTAAAAGAAATTTTTAAAACGAGGCTTTTTACTAAACGTAAACTGTACACCACTATTTTCTAATTCTTGTATCGTTTTCTTCTTTATTTTATATCCCCCAATGCGATCCACAGATAATTTCACTTCAACGCCTGAAGCTGCTTTTTGCTTTAATAATTGTAAAAATTTATTGCTTATCTTATCTTTACCTACAATATAAAAATGAAGATAAATATACTGTTTCGCCTGACTAATATCAGCAAAAAGATCTCGATAAAAATCATTTCCATCTACATAAAGCTTAAAATCACCATAACGAATCTGTGATATTGGATTTTCTTTTACTCTGTTTCTGCCTACTTTTACATCTACATGCATCCATATCACCATAATTCCTATACAAAAAAGGAGGAACAGAAGTTTTCTCATCGAGAATCCTTTCCTTTCAAATTATCATTTTTATATGTTTCCCCCTCACTATTTCCCTATACAATAAAAAACATCATTTACATGACATATATCCCTGTCAAATCATTCCGAAAGTGCATATTGTATTCTGTAACCTAAAACAAAAGGAGGAAAAAACAATGGGCTTTGGAGTTCACGGCGGTGGGTTTGCGTTAGTTGTTGTATTATTTATCCTCTTAATTATTGTTGGTGCTGCTTGTTTTTGCTAACTAGCTATCCACTTCATACAACTTTTATGTAGACAAAAAAACTATGAAAAAGAACATCTAATGATTAGATGTTCTTTTTCTGTTTATAATGATAATGTGACACTTTAATCAGTGGAGATTTTCTGTATCCTCCACCTAATCTTTGCTTCTAGCATAACTTTGAGGTGAGCTATTACTGCTCGTTAATGCGGGATTAATTTTATAAAGCTTTCATCTATAAAAAAGAAGCCGATTTTATGAATCGGCTCCTCGGTATACATATTGGTCTTTTGGAGGTTCTACTGTGTGCCAATTTGTAACTTCTAATACAGGTATATTTGCGTGAAACGGTTGATAAAACTCTGTTGAAATTTTCCCTTCAACTTCAACCCAATCATCATTCTTCCACTGAGCATCTTCTGGTTTTTTGACCAGCATCCCATACACACCTGAATCAGCAACACAGTGAATAATTCCAAAGCGGAATACAAAATACTGTTCTTTTTTAGAAGAATCATCACGGAATACAAACCCCTTAAAAGAAAGGGTCTTACCCGTGAATTCGCCAGGGTAGTTATATATTATTTCCATCCCTTTCAAAAAGTTTGTATCGTTTAAAACAATTTTATCTTTTGTTACGAAGTCCTTCTTTTCTTTTTCCATGAGTTCCCGATAACCTTCTTGTGCATAGTAAATGCTCGTATCAGGTTTTAAAAACTGTCGATTCATAAACGGGTCTGTATTTCCTGGCTCCGCAACGGGGAAATGAAACCCTTTTGCTTTTACGATATCAGAATCTAATGTTGCAATTGGAAGAAAGAGCCCCGTAATAATCGGAAAACAAAATACTGTATACGTAAGAAGACGTTTCCACCATGTATTTTCATCTTTTGAATGATCATGACCACAATGACTTTCATTGCAACCACATTCATGATCATGGTCATGTTCATGATTATGGTCATGTTTACCATGCTCTTTTTGAAATACGATAATCATTTGAATTACAGTTAAAAAACCTAAAATAATCGCTGCTGTTGTTGATAAATATGAATATTTCATATTTATATATTTCGTGATATTACCAGAAATATGAAGTTGTGCCAATAAAATTGTAAATCCAAGTAAAATATAAGCTCGAAACATTGATTATCCCCCCATCGCATAAATGAGTAGTGAGCTTGCGTAAACAACAACTGTAATTAAAGCAATCAAAACAATAACAAAACGTGTTTTAAAAGTTGCAAACATCATAATCATATTTTTAATATCCACCATCGGTCCGTATACAAGAAAGGCGACTAGAGCTGGTGTTGCAAATGTACTTTGGAATGAAGATGCAATAAACGCATCCGCTTCTGAACATAAGGATAAAATAAAAGCAAGCCCCATCATAACAGCAGATGAAGAAAACGGTCCTTGTCCAATCTCAAGCAGTGTAGAAGTCTTTACAAAAGTTTGTACGCTTGCCGCAATAAGTGCGCCGATAATTAAAAATTTCCCCATTGAGAAAAACTCTTCAACAGCATGTGTACATACGTCCCAAAATTTTTGACGAAATGGTCGATTATGATCTACCACTGGAAAATTAGTATTCCGTAGTTGATGACCTTTAAACGTAAACGATAATATAAGACTGACAATAACAGCTACAACAATAGCTACAATAGCACGATACCACACCATATGCATACTACTACCGAATGCTACATATGTCGCAAATAAAACGATAGGATTAATAATCGGTCCAGTCAGCATGAAGGCAATACCAGCATAAGGTGGTACTCCCTTTCCGATAAGGCGTCGAACGATTGGAACAATTCCACATTCACAACCCGGAAACAACATCCCTAGAAAAACAGCTAATAATATTGATAGAAAACGATTCTTCGGCATCCATTTTGCTATCATATCTTCTGTCACAAACATTTGAATGAATCCTGAAATGAATACACCAATTAATACAAATGGCAGTGCTTCAATTAAAATTGAAATAAAAATCGTATTCATTTGCAGGAACGCTTTTGGTAAATGAAACATTTCCATGATGCACATCCTCCATCTTTTCAGTAACAATAAGTAATTGTAACTGGAATCCGTAAATTGAACAAGTAATTATAAACATTAATCCAAATGGTATATTATACAATTTCCATTTCTTGGAGTAATGAATAACAGTGTTCAAAAGTGTTAGTTTCTCAATACCTTACAGCAAAAAAGCTGTTTTGGAGATGCTCCAAAACAGCTGAATTTCATGTTAAAAATAACGTTTCTTCCAAAAAACAAATGCCATTACGCAAGATAATATTGCAGATATAATCATAGCCATTAAAAAGCCATGAGGGTTTCCACTTAAAGGAACCGGAACGTTCATTCCAAAAAAACTGGAAACCATTGTTGGCACTGATAATATGATTGTCATAGAAGTTAAAAACTTCATAACACTGTTTAAATTATTGGAAATGACAGAACTAAATGTATTCATCATACCACTTAAAATATGGCTATATATTTCGGCCATCTCAATTGCCTGCTTATTTTCAATTAATACATCTTCAAGTAAATCTTGATCATCTTCATACATTTTCAAAAATGTATTATTTCGCATCAATTTTTGAATCACAATCTTATTTGCCTTTAAAGATGTCGTAAAGTACACTAAGCTTTTTTCAAGTCCTAATAAAGTAAAAATCTCTTTATTTTTCATCGATTTATTGAGCTCATGCTCTAAATCCGTTGTTTTTCGATTAATCTGTTTTAAATAACGTAAATAATAAGTAGAAATCGTATATAAGAGCTGCAGTGCAAAACGCGTCTTTTTAAAAGTATAAAATTCTTTAATACGCTGATTAATAAAACGTTCAAAAATCGGATTTTCTTCCAAACAAATTGTAACAAAACATTCCGGCATGACAATCATACCAATCGGAATCGTATCATACATTGAATTTCCTTCTTCGTCATGTCTAACTGTTGGAATATCGACGATAATTAAAGCATTATCATCTTCTTTTTCAATACGTGAACGTTCTTCATCATCCAAAGGGTCTTTAATGAAGTCCAATTCTACGTTTAATGTTTGAACTAAAAATTGAATTTCTTCCTCTGTTGGATGAAGCACATTAATCCAACAGCCTTTTTGAATTTCCTCGATTTCTTGTAGTTTTCCGTTTCGGTCTGTTAAATAAATATTTAACATACTATCACCCCGATTCTTTTTACCTGTAGGAACCAACCTCACTTTGAAATAACAGTCTATTTTAAACCGCCATTTTCAGCATATGAAACAAACGAGAAGATTTCAATAGAAAATTCTTTTGAAAACGCTTTTCTTCATAAATTATTAAAATAGAAAAAGACAGAGCGCTCTCTGTCTTTTATAGACATTATGTTGCCTTTATAACATATTTGGAAAGTATCCACAAGTTAAATAAAACAGAAAAAGTATAACCAGCATACGTCGCAATAATAAAGCTAATATAGTCAAATTGCTGAAGCAATACAACATTTAACACAATTTTTATACCTACTCCTATAAGCAAACCAAACACCGTTTTTCGCTGTTGATTAATTCCTTGTAGCATGGCCGCTGTTACAGAAAAAAGTGAAAATAGTATACAGGCCGGGGCGTAATAGCGTAAAATCACACTTCCTATTGCGGGATCATTCCCCATTCCAAATAGTAATGTATATACTGGCTCAGCTAAAAACATCATTCCTAACGATGCTGGAATCGTAATGAATACCACAAGCAAATTTGTCCTTGTAAAATGTTTATATAATAACTGTTCATTTTTTGCTACATACGCCTTTGTCATTTCAGGGACGAGCGACATGCTAAAAGCTGTAGCAACAGAAACTGGAATTAACACAACCATTTGTACAAGCCCAATAATAGCATTCATTTTTTCTGCTTCCCGTTGTAAGTATCCCATCTGCATTAATAACTTATTAATTGTAAATGTATCAATTGTTTGGTACAAAGGAATTGCAAGACCTACAACAACAAATGGAATGGAGTATGTAAATAATTCTTTATAAAGTGTAAAAAATGATTTTGTTGTTTGCGGAACACTTACGCTTTCTTTTTTCTTTAAATACCGTCTTCTCTTTATGTAATATGCAATTAAGATTCCAAGCCCTGCTACTGCTCCTACAAAAGCACCAAGCGTAGCAACTCCAACTGCTAATGAAGTTGATCCTTTATATATATGAAGCACCGTAAAACTCCCGATTAAAATCGTTAACACTCGAAAAAATTGCTCCACAACAACACTTGAAGCAGATGGTCCCATCGATTGAAACCCTTGAAAAAAGCCGCGTAATAAGCTCATCGAAGGTACAATTAACAAAGCAAAGCTTACAATTTGAATATTATATGTAACGGTTGTCACACTATTGCCCGTTTGATCTCCGCTATCAACAACAATCTTTGCCAGCTGAGGAGCTAAACAATATAACAATAAAAACGATATAACTCCCATAAAAGCCATAAAAATAAGCCCGCTTTTTAATACTCGTTTCACCGTGTAATAATCGTCTAATTCATTATATTTAGACACCATTTTTGACACAGCTAAAGGAAGTCCCATTGTGGCGATACTAAGCATGATTGTATAAGGACGATAAGCATATGTATACAATACATATCCACCCGTTCCAACCATCGCTGTAAAAGGAATAACGTATATAAACCCAAGCATTTTCGAAATCATCGTTGCCATTGTTAAAAAGAATGTTCCGCGTAAAAACGGTGATCCTTTCATGAAATTCCTCCGCTATACTGTTTTACTACACCATATGGACAACTTTCTACTTTTAGAACTTATACGAAGTGAAACTTTGATGAAAACTCCCCCCACTTATCTCCTTCGGATCTTAAAGTGGGGGTTTCTCGTGTATCACCTTCAAGAGATGCTTAACACGAGTGGAGTTGACACAGCTGCCTGATGGCACAACCCCTCTATTCCATCGACAAACGCCTTTGGAACTGCTTTTTTAAGATGTTATAGGAACCATTCACATCGGCGTTCAGTAGTTTATTCTGTTTTGTACGGTACAAGCCACGTTTGATGCGTTTTCCACTGAATACAGGAATGTCCTCTTCACCATAAGTGGGGATTTCATCATTGTCTAGAAAGGAAGCCTTGCTTGTATACGATTCTTCCACTACTTGTACAGCAATACCTTGTCGATTCGCCTTATAGGTGATCATTTCAATGAGTTGATTGTGTGGGATATGACAGAAGGATTGATTCTGTTGTTTCCCCATATCACTCTTTTGTTTCCATAATGTATTTTTTCCGATTACAATCATAGAGATCTCATGTTGAACTGCGAAATGAATAATACGATAACTGATTTTGTGAAAGAAATCTTTTATTTTGAGAAATCGTTTCTCATGAAGTCTCTCTAAACGGTTTGATGTGTGTGGTCCTTCTTTGGATTCTTTTCCATGACGAAGAATCCCCAGTAAATGAGCCTTTTGTTTGTTGTAGTATTGATTGATACTTTTGATCACATTGCCCTTTACCAACACAGGTTTGGTCCCTATATTCGTTATGATAGTTGCAATGTTATTGATTCCTAAATCAATACTCATATAGCGATTATTGTCGACATGCTCAGCTGCTGGCTCAGATTGTTCTGTCACAATTTCCACCCTAAACTTCCCGTAAGCAGGGGAAATGCGTACTTCTTTGAGATTTTCGATATACCCAAACAATTTACCAATATTTAATTTTATGCTTGTTTTAGGAAAACGAATATATTTCTCTTGGAGTTTACACACTTGATTCGTGAATACAATTTCTTTCATAGATGATTTAATATACTTTGGAATGCGAGGTCTGCCAGTAAAAGTAGAAGGATGTTTCTGATATGCTTTCATAGAAGCGAAGAATGATTTCCAGTTTTGATAGAGCTTTTTCATGACCGCTTGATTCGTTTGCGCTGGCAAGTTCATATAATCTTGTTGTTTCATTGTTTTAAACAGGCAATCTAAGAAATGATACGAAAGGAACGATTTCTCTTTTGTCGGTAATGTGAACAGATTACACTTCATTTCTTTCTGTTCTTTAACAGGTTTTTCTTTCTGTTTTTGTACACGTTTTTGATACGCATTAAGTTGATTTTCATTCATGGTTTCAATATGTGTTTGTAATGTATGAAGAACTTCTTGTTAAAGTGGCTGTAATGGTTGATCAGTACGTAAGGCCGTATATACTTGGCGAATATAGAAGTTTGTTGTATTGTAGAGGTTTTTGGCGTTTTGACACATTTTTAGGAAGTAAGAGTATAACTTATGACCTTTCTTGATCCAAATTTGATAGGTTGCATATTCTCTTTCTTTCGTCATCATTTTCACCTCCTTCTTTCCTTTATGATACTATAAAACATAAAAAAGAACATATATTCGCATTGGTATGAAAATATTTTTACAAATGCGACGGCAATTCATCTCCACCTTAAACTGGACTATACCCTACACGTTTTGAAGATGGAGTTTTCTTGCCAATTTTTCGATAAAAAACATGCAACCAATCAGACTTTTATTGTTTAAATAAAGAAAAAGCCAATGAAAATCCATTGACTTTAACGACCTGCTTTTCTTTTTTTCAACATTTTCAAGCCTATGTATATAATAATAAAAAGAATGCCTGCTATTGCGAAATAATGCGTATAGTCAGCAGCATATTCTTTAATATGACGCCAATTTCCACCAAGTTTTTCACCAAAATAAATAAACAACATAGACCATGGAAGAACTGCTAAAACCGTATATAATGTAAATCGTTTTAATGACATTTTAGCTAACCCTGCTGGAATCGATATCGCATGACGTACAACCGGAATAAAGCGTGCAGAGAAAATAACGCCTACACCATATCGATTAAACCAATCTTCTGCCACATCTAAATGTTTCTTATTAATCAATAAATATTTACCATATTTTTCAACAACTGGACGCCCACCATAATACCCAAGCCAATAAAGGAAAATTTGTGCTAAGGTTCCACCAATCGTTCCGGCAATGACTGCCCCAGCGAAATTAAGTTCTCCCTTTGCAACTAAAAAACCCGCATAAGATAGGACAATTTCACTTGGAATGATTTCAATCATGAGTCCTAGCGCAATCCCAGAATACCCTAGGCTTATAAAAAATTGTAGTATCTGCTCAATAAAATTCGCTATCATTCTTCATTATCTCCTTTTATAATTCACATACTTTCCTATTATTTCACAAAACTATATTTTTGCCAATACACCGTTACCAATTCATATAAAATTATACAGTAATAAAGAGAACATCCTTAAGCGTTTCTATCTCGAAAGGAGAAATAACTCGATGGAATATAAATGACTAGAAACTATCCCAAAAGACAGGAAAATAATGAACGATTTATTAACTGTATAGAAAAATTTTTCCAATACTAACCTTACTATTTTTTAATCAATTAATATTTCCTTATTAGGATTTTTCATATAAGCAAACATTTGCTGGATTTGCCATTTTGTGTTTCTTCCTATCGATAGTTCTGGCAATTCTTCTTCGCAAAAAAAGCGAACATCTTCTGTTTCAATACCAATTTGTCTTTCACCGCCTACTATTTCACAGCTAATAAATATTTTGTATACATCAATTGCAGAAGGTGATGGCTGATGTTTCTGTTTATCAAAGATAGATAGTAACCGAAAATTTTCTACTTTGTAACCTGTTTCTTCTAACACTTCTTTTTGCGCAACTTCCGTCGGTGTATAACCAACATCAGCCCACCCGCCTGGAAGTGCCCATTTCCCATCACTTTTTTCTTTTACGAAAAGCATCTTTCCTTCTTGAAATACGACCGCTCGTATATCCACTTTAGGAGTTTGATAGCCCGTTTCATTTGCAAATAAATGCTCAACCACTTCCCAATCCATTTTTGTATAATGCGACATCATTTCAATTGATAATTTCCGAAGCTCTTGAAAACGTTCTATATCATATACATCTTTTGAATATGCTAATCCTGCTTGCGCAATTGCCTGTACTTGTTTTACCCATTCGATCCATTTTATTTCCATTATTTCACCTTCCTCAATTTAAGTTACATTTATTGTATAATAAAAAAAGAGATTAATCTTTCAATCTCTTTTTTGTTCACCTTCATAATTCATCTAAATGTTCTATTATAAATCCACGACGTTTTTCAACATATTGAAAAATCAAATTTGGTTCATTATCAAATACATCTATTTTCTTTTTCATGTACGGATCTTGCAAAACATATGGCCGAATTTCTCCATGCATTCCTTCTACTTTCGATTTTATATAATCTACTGTAAATTGGTTTGAGAGAATATCCTCCAAAATTTTTCGATACTGCTTCCTAAATACATCAACATCAAGTAATCTAGCACTTAATGTATTAAATCCTTGAATGCGAGAGTAATCATGACTCATCTCTCGACCTCGCACATCTCGCCCCCACGTTGCATCATAATCCCATGGAATCATTTCAAACAACTTTGTTTCTTCATTACGATAGAGTGCATAATTGTGAACAAATCCATCGTAGTTTTGTGTGAATACAACACCCGCTAACCATCGTAAATATTTGTCAACATCTACATATTTTACAATCTCTTTCTCATACGCCGCTCGTGAAATTGTATTTAACTGATAGACAAATTCATTTATATATTCTTCGCTATGTGTATCTCTACATTTGAACTCATACCCGGCTGATAATTTCGTTTTTATACAATTATCTAGTTCACTCATTAAAGAGAAATTGGCATCATCATCGACTGCATAATAAATTGAGCCGCTTGGCAAATTACGACTGCGTAAAAAGTTTTCATCTACAGATTCTAACAGTAAATAAACGCCCTCAAATCGATTATTAATCTTTACAAGAACATGTTGCGACTTTGGAGATAACGTACCAATGTCAGAAAAAAAGTCCAGTGATAACTTATTTCTGATTAAAGACGAATCATTAAATTCGGAATTCAAATGCATTTCATGTACACCTTGGAAAAATTTCGGCTTGTAAAACATCACATGATATGATTTTTTCTCAAATTTCCGAATGTGAGAACCGCGATATACGATATCAATATCATACTTTCTTTTTTTATACGTTAACTTAGCTGAAACAGGATCATCAGACCAAACGTCTTTTCTCAGCTCTACAATATTCATTGGGTGAATATAAAATTCATAAGAAGGTAACATATTCTCCCTTCCCTTCTCTTTCATCTACAATCAATGTATGCTTTTCCCTTTCCTCTTGCCACATCTGCTATATGTTTTTTATTACATTTTAATGCTTTTTCAGACAAATAAAGAAATCCCTTCATATTGTATACGAACAAGAATTAATTTTTCGGTCTATAAAGATACAAAGAGGGAATTATGAACTGTGATATTCAAAAAGCTATAGAGAAAATAAGACTTATTGGAATAGAATAGCTTTCATATCTGGATCCTTGTTCCCACAATCATAAATCTGACAATGTACCTCCTGCACAAAGGCTAAAAAATACATTTACGTTACGAAATGTGTCTGCTATTCAAAAAACACTACCGAACAAACCATTCCTGTAAATCAAAAAATTTAACTATTAATATTAGTTTTCACTAAACAGAGCAGGCTACCTACCGCAGTCCCCCCCTTTAGGATAAAACACTATTTTCCAAAAAAAAATAAACACAATCCATCTGCTTAACATACTTTATTAATAGAAAACACATTATACAAAAACAGATGGAAATCTTGTTTCTTTCTAAGGGGGATTTTGATAGATGTATACAAAAGATGATATCCAAAAAGCAGTAGAAGAAGTGAAGAGTGCTGGAATGGAAGATTTCTTGAACCAAGAGCCTGAGTCCTACTCTAAACGTTCTCGTTCCAAACGTTCTCGCTCTTGCTGTTCTCGTTCCAAACGTTCTCGCTCTTGCTGTTCTCGTTCTGAACGTTCTCGCTCTTGCCGTTCCCGTTCTAAACGCTCTCGCTCCTGTCGTTCTCGTTCTCGCTCTTGTCGTTCTCGTTCTCGTTCTCGTTCCCGTTCTCGCTCTCGTTCTCGCTCTCGTTCTCGTTCTCGTTCTAAACGTTCTCGTTCCCGTTCTCGCTCTCGTTCTCGCTCTCGTTCTCGTTCTCGCTCTAAACGTTCTCGTTCTCGTTCCCGTTCTCGCTCTTGCCGTTCTCGTTCTCGCTCTTGTCGTTCCCGTTCTCGCTCTTGTCGTTCCCGTTCTCGCTCTTGTCGTTCCCGTTCTCGCTCTTCCCGTTCCCGTTCCCGTTCTCGTTCCCGTTCTCGTTCTCGTTCCCGTTCTCGTTCCCGTTCTCGCTCTTGCCGTTCCCGTTCTCGTTCTCGTTCCCGTTCTCGTTCTCGTTCTAAACGTTCTCGCTCTTGTCGTTCCCGTTCTCGCTCTTGCCGTTCCCGTTCTCGTTCCCGTTCTCGTTCTCGTTCTCGCTCTTGTCGTTCCCGTTCTCGTTCCCGTTCTCGTTCTCGCTCTTGTCGTTCCCGTTCTCGCTCTTGCCGTTCCCGTTCTCGTTCTCGCTCTTGTCGTTCCCGTTCTCGCTCTTGCCGCTCTCGCAGCTAATATCATTTATGCTCAAAACATGTACGACTTCATTCACTACTCTAACAAATTCAAAGTGGCCTTCACTTTTTTTAAAACACAAATAGACCGCTTTAAGCGGTCTATTTATCTATTAACCTTATAGAACTATAATCTCTTTATATCTCTTCAAAATGTGCAATATCAGCAAACATGTGAATTGTATCTTTTCCTTCTTTAACTTCAATCATACTTAAACTTGCACTATGCCTAAACGGACCATCCCACGTTTTTTCGAGGGAGCGTAGTTCAAATTGTCCTATTATAAGCAATAATGTAACAGCATGAGAAACAATTAAAACATTTTCTCCCTCATGCTTTTTAAGTATGTATTCAAGCCCCTTTAACGCACGCGCTTTCGCGGCATATTTTCCATACGCTTTCCTAATTGTCTCGCTAGCATTACTCCTGTTTCGATTAAATTAGCATTCTTTTTTCTACATTCCTCTCTGTTTCCCCGTGTCGCGTAACATATAATATTATTTTCATACTCATTTTCTCCTTTACTAATTCGGTCTAGCATCCCACGGTTCTAATGTTCCCACAATCCATTCCTGTTGTTTATTTTGTATTCCTGCTATAACACCACTTGCAATTTCACCATGTGTTAGCCATCTAGAACGTTTTTTTCTACCACAAAACCTAATATAATTCGATAATAACTACATAAAGAAGAGTATCTTACTTTTTTATCAGATTTATAAGCATTGCTTCCAAGTATATGAAATAACTCCCATTTTTCCGAAAACACTTCAATCTCCTCACTAATGATTTGCAAGGCATCTACAGCCGTTGAATGAATCCAAGCAACAACAAGAGTAACTGGACCATTTTTTTTCATTGTATTTTTGACTTTAGCACGCAACTCATCACTATTATGATAATCAACTGCTAAACACGTAACTTTTTCAGGAGCATTACATGAGTTTTTTACCCTCTCTAGGCGATTTACATTTCGGCTGATTACAGAAGTATGGATTCCTTTTGCAACGAACCACTTTGAAACTTCTTGTAACATTCCAGTTCCCCCAACAACAAGTACATGCATACTCTCTCTCCTCCCCCAATATTCAGTAAAATAACATATGCGGTTTTGCTTCTTTGTAATATCGTAATCTCTCTTGAAGTGTCCCTGTATGAAATTCAAATTTATGACCATCTGGATCTGTAAAATAAATAGAATGACAATCTCGCACATCACGCTTTCGTCCTTGTAAAATATGTACCTTATTAGATTCAAGACGATGTAACAAGGCTGTAAAATCTTCTTTTTCTATCGAAAACGCAATATGTGTATACGACTGACAAATTTCGTTTCTTGGAATATCCTTTTCTTCATTTAACGCAAACCACATTCCGCATACGTCAAAATAGGCAAGTTTTCTCCCTTTTACAAGCAGCTTTCCTTCTAACACTTGTTCATAGAACTGTATTGATTTTTCTAAGTTCGAAACAGAGAAGCAAAGATGGTTCATTCCTTTTATCACTGTCGTTATCTCCTCTCAATAAAAAAAGATGCGCAATATTCGCGCACCTTTATCGTACTATTCTTTTGTAATATACGTCCATTTATAGCTAAAATCTCCGCCAAATGTATGCTTAGCAGTTCCTTTTACCTTAGATTTTTCAAGGAAAGCAATGCTTTGCTGGTAAACTGGAGAAATTGCTGCATCTTCAAACAGAATTTTCTCCGCTTCAGAAAGTGCCTTCCATCTCGCTTTCTCATCTGTTAACAACTCACCTTTTGATTTTGCAACTAGTTCATCATATTTCGAATTAGAATATGCCATTTCATTGAACGCACTATCTGAAGTAAACATGTCAATAAATGTCATTGGATCTGGATAATCCGGGCTCCATGCTGATAAAGAGAAATCATATTGTAACTTCTTCTCTAAATCTAACTTTTGTTTAAACGGCTGCTGTTTAATATTAACTTTTAAACCAGGTAAGTTTTTCTCCAGCTCTGATTTAATGTATTCTCCTACTTTTTTCAAATTATCTTTATCGTAGTTTAACATTTCAACTGTAATTGTATCTTGACCTAACTCTTTTTTCGCTTCTTCCCATAGTTTTTTCGCTTTCGCTGCATTATCTTTACCATCACGGAAGTTTTTATTTGTTTCGCGGAAGTCTTTTCCATCTGGTCCTGTTGTGAATTTTTGTGGTACTAAGTAATATGCAGGTAACGAGCCATCGTTTAAGATAACATTTGCAATTCCCTTTTTATCATATGCTAAGTCAATAGCCTCACGCACTTTTTTATTCGAAAAAATCGGATTCTTCTCATTAAAACGAATAAAGTACATACGTGGGTCTAATTCTGATTTAAACTCTTTGCTGTTTCTATACTTATCAACAAATTCCGAACTTAAAATTACTCGATCCACTTCGTTGCTATCATATAAATTTACAGCTGTTGATGTTTCCTTTACAACACTTACATTAATTTCCTCTAGTTTCACAGTATCTTTATCCCAATAGTTTGGATTTTTCTTTAATTTATAACTTTGTTCATGCTTCCATTCACTCATCACAAATGGTCCATTATACAATAATTTATCTGCTTCTAATGCGTATTTGTCCCCTTGTTCTTTCACATATTTTTCATTTAACGGGAAAAATGTTGGGAATGTCGTAAGCTCTAAGAAATATGGTGTAGGTTTCTCCAATTCAACAACTAATGTCTTATCATCTTTTGCTGTGACACCAAGCTGTTCAAGCGGTAATTCTCCTTTATTAATTTTCTCGGCATTTTTCACATCAAACAAAATAAAAGCGTATTCTGATGCAGTTGCTTTATCAACAGCACGACGCCATGCAAACACAAAATCTTGTGCTTTTACAGGCTCTCCGTTTGACCATTTTGCATCGCGCAAATGAAATGTATACGTTTTCTTATCTTCGCTAATTTTTACATCTTTAGCCATACCAGGCGTTGGCTTATTGTCTTTATCTAACCGATATAACCCTTCCATTGCATTAACAAATACACGAAACGATACAGTATCAGTTGATTTCGATGTATCCATAGAAGGAATTTCTGCTGTTTCTAGTAAATTTAGCACTTGTTTATCAGCAAGCGCTTCATTACCGCTCTTTTCTGTTGTTGATGTTTTTTCTCCATTTCCACACCCAGCAACTAACACACTCGTAGAGAGTGCAATTGCTGTAATAAGTGACACTTTCTTCTTCATAGACCCTTTCCCCTCTTTCTGTATATAACGATTAAAAATAAGACCAAGTACTCTTGAATAGTATTATACATAATCTTCTGATAATTTAAAATACTATCTATAAAAAAAAAGAAAAAGTGACACATGTCACTTTTATCTCATAATTAACAGGAAGGACACTCCTATTAATGCCCGCTTTACTTTGTAAAATACCTTTATCATTAGCTTATCGGCCAATTTACACAAATAATTGCATTTTAAAGATTTGTTCTATTATCTTAAAAACCCTTCGTGCTTTAGTAACCATTCTTTCCGCCAAAGTCCACCTTCATAACCTACTAATTTCCCGTTCTTCCCAATAATTCGGTGACAAGGCACAATAATAGAAATCGGATTTCTACTGTTCGCTCCGCCAATAGCACGTACAGCTTTTGGGTTTCCAATTTTCTCTGCGATATCAAGATAAGAAGCACTTTTTCCATACGAAACACTGCAAAGCGCATTCCATACTTGTTTTTGAAACGAAGTTCCCGTTGCTTGTAACGGTACAGTAAATACTGTTCGTTTATTATGAAAATATTCATCTAGCTCCATTACACATTGCTCAACAATTGGATGAAGGACATCTTCTTGTTTTTGTTCTACAAATAATACTGAAGAAATGCCGTTTTCATCCCCTTTTACTTCAATCCATCCAATTTCACTTTCATAATATGCTTGATACATAAAACACCTCCTAGTTCCTCATATATTTGCTATTGTATCATGATGTAAACCTTTCATTCTAAAACATTAAAATTATAATGATTTACTAAACGCAGACTAATCATGACATAATATAGCTTTAAGCATTTCGTTATGGAAAAAAAGAACGAGATGCTACAATACCATCAAGACGATTCATTTAACCACTCTGGCTTTATAAAGTAAAACTTCCAGCAGTAAGGCCCCCCACCTCAAGCTTCAAAGAGAAGCGAGGAAGATAGATGGGGGATCTCTTACTGCCCGCGAATAGCAGGATAAGCAAATTACGATTAAATAATTCCCATTTAGACGAAATAAAGGAGGATCATTATTGTGAACAGCCAATTATTTTCACCGTATACAATAAAAGATGTTACACTAAAGAACCGAATTGTTATGTCACCTATGTGTATGTACTCCTCTGAAAACGAAGACGGAAAAGTAACAAATTTCCATCTTATTCACTACACATCGCGTGCAGCTGGTCAAGTAGGGCTTGTTATGCTAGAAGCTACAGCAGTAACACCAGAAGGGCGCATCTCCCACAAAGATTTAGGAATTTGGAATGATGAACACATAGATGGTCTACGTCAAGTTGTCGATATGATTCATGAATATGGAGCAAAAGCAGCTATTCAAATTGCACATGCAGGTAGAAAAGCGGTTCTCAATACAGATCCTATTGCTCCATCAGCTATTCCTTTTGATTCTTCAATGAAAATTCCTGTACAAATGAGTAAAGAACAAATACAAGAAACTATCACAGCCTTTCGAAATGGAGCAGAACGTGCAAAAGAAGCTGGATTTGATATCATTGAATTACACGGAGCACACGGTTATTTAATTAATGAATTCTTATCTCCGTTAACAAACCATCGTACAGATGAATATGGTGGATCCTGTGAAAATCGCTATCGTTTTTTACGAGAAATTATTGATGAAGTGAAAAAAATATGGAATGGTCCATTATTCATTCGTATTTCCGCTCATGATTATCATCCAGAAGGTTTAACTATAAAAGACTATGTAACATTTGCGAAGTGGATGAAAGAGCAAGGCGTTGACCTTATTGATTGTAGTTCTGGAGCTGTTGTACCAGCACATATTGATGTATATCCTGGTTATCAAGTATCCTATGCAAAACATATAAAAGAACATGTCTCTATCGCTACAGGTGCTGTTGGACTTATTACAAGTGGCATGCAAGCAGAAGAAATTTTACAACAAGATTCTGCTGACTTAATCTTTATCGGCCGAGAACTATTGCGAAACCCATATTTCCCAAGAACAGCAGCGAATGAACTTGGTTTTGAATTAGCTGAGCCGTTTCAGTATAGCCGGGCTCCAGGAAAAATAAAGTGAAACTTCCCTCAGCGGGGGTTTTCTTTATCCTCCGCTGAGGGTTAGTTGAACCAATCCCTCACTAACGGGCAGTAACCCCCACCTATTTCGTTTTCTCTTAATCTTGAGGTGGGGGCTTACTGCCCAAATACTACAAAATAAAAGAGAGAGAAGACATCTTCTCTCTCTTTTATTTCATCTTAGCAATCTCCGAAGATTCATGTACATGGACCCCAGACTCTTCACGCAGCGCTGTTACATACATTCCTCTTGCCACTTGCTCTGCTGAAATCGGTCTATATTTTGTAAAAGGCCCTTTAAATAAAAACGGCATAATGCCTGAAATTTTTTCTCCCATTCTTTCCCCAAAACGAAACTCTTCTCGTTCTCCAAGTAAAAGGGATGGTCTGAAAATATGAATGCCTTCTATGACTAGCTTTTTAATATCTTCCTCCATCTGTCCTTTTACTTGTGAATAAAAGAATAGTGACTTTGGATTTGCACCCATCGAAGAAATAACAAGAAAATTTTGTACGCCTTGTTCTTCTGCTAAACGAGCAGCACGTATTGTATAATCATAATCAACTTTTTTAAAGTTTTCTTTCGTCTTTGCCTTTTTAATTGTCGTACCAAGGCAATTAAACACATCGTCTACAGCAAAAAATTCTTTATATTGTTCTAAAATTGAAAAATCGACCTGCCTTTGCTGCAGTTTTTCATGTTCCCATTCCAGCGGCTTTCGTACGAAAATCGTAACTGAATCGTAATAGTCCGAATCAATCAGTAACTGTGTCACTTCTTGTCCAACTAAGCCACTAGCTCCAAGTACTAAGGCTGTTCTCGTTTTCATACGTTTCTATACCTCTTTATCTTCTAATATCTTTCTCTATCATAAGCACAGCGTAATACAATATGCAAGCGCTTTGTTTATTCTTTTTCTCTTTTTGGCATCTCAGTAATTGTACTTGGATCTCCTAAATTCCGAATAAGTGCTTTTAAAAAAAGAAGTACACATGATAACGGACACACAACAGCCAATATCAATAAAATCGCTTCGATTCCATATTCCATTCGCTCATCCCCTTTTCTGCACCCTCTATCACACTATATGAAAGAAATGGAAAGATATATGCAAAAACATAAAAAATAAACCATAGCATTGTGACAAATTTAGAACAAATTATAAATCGTAATCATTATTATTTATTGCAACATTTTCAAAGATGTATTATACTAAATCGGTAAATCAAAACGAAATTATTCCGTTTTATTAAAAAGAAAGATATTCTTTTTTTTTGGAGAAAATGAATGCTAGAAAGTAAAGAAATGAGGAGCATAAAATGAAGAAAAAATCACTCATATTTTCATTCATACTAATATTTACCCTTATATTTGCTGGATGTTCGAAACAAAATAACACAGCAAATAAAAAAGATGGCAAACTTTCCGTCTATACAACTATTTTCCCTTTAGCTGACTTTGCTAAAAAAATCGGTGGTGATTATGTAGACGTAACAGCCATTTATCCACCAGGTGCAGACTCTCATACATATGAGCCAACTCAAAAACAAACTGTACAAGTTGCCAAAGCAGATTTATTTGTATATAACGGAGCTGGATTAGAACCATTTGCTGAAAAAATGGAAAAAACATTAAAAAATGAAAATGTCAAAATTGTGAATGCATCAAATGGTATAGAACTGCGATCTTCAACTGAAGAAGAACATGAAGAAGGTCATAAAGAAGAGCATCATCATGATAAAGACCCTCATGTTTGGTTAGACCCAACACTTGCCATGAAGCAAGCTGAAACAATTAAAAATGCTCTTGTGGAACTACAACCAGAACATAAAGAAGAATTCGAGAAAAATTTTGCAGCATTGCAAAAAAAATTCACAGATTTAGATAGTCAATTTAAAGAAGTTGCTGATCATGCAAAGACAAAAGAAATTTTAGTTTCTCATGCTGCATACGGATATTGGGAACAACGCTATGGTTTCAAACAAATTCCAATTGCAGGTATTTCTGCTTCTGATGAACCGTCTCAAAAAGAACTGGCCTCTATCGCATCAACCGCAAAAGAGCATGGATTAAAATATATTTTATTTGAAACATTCTCTACACCAAAAGTAGCAGAAGTCATTCAAAAAGAAACAGGAACAAAAATCTTACGCTTAAATCATCTTGCAACAATTTCCGATGACGATGCGAAAAAAAATAAGGATTACTTTACATTGATGGAAGAAAACATTAACACTTTAAAAGAAGCAACAAACTAAATGTGTTTTCCCTTTCAGACAGCTGAAATTTTTTCAGCTGTCTTTTTCATGGGCTACAGCTTGACTTAAATGAAACAACAAGTAAAATTATCCACATTAGCTTTAAAGATATGATTCAGAAAGTGAGTTGGAACTATGAATCTTCACATTTGTGAGGTAACAGCACATAATTGGCGTTCAGTCGCTGCACTAAACGTGGCAAAGGAGCAGCAACAATTTATTGAAAGCAATGTGTTTTCTTTAGCCGAATCACTATACGAAAAAAATGGAACGTCAGTATCTTTATATGATGGCGAAACCCTTGTGGGATACGCAATGTATGGATGGTATTCCAAAAAAGATAGAAGTGTATGGTTAGACCGTTTTATGGTTGATTATAACTTCCAAGGAAACGGATATGCGAAACAATTTCTCCGCTTATTAATTACGTATTTACAACAAAAATACCAATGCAAAAAAATTTATTTAAGTCTTCATCCTGATAACAACCTAGCAATGAAACTATATGAATCATTTGGCTTTCACTTAACTGGTGATATTGACGATGAAGGTCCTGTTGTTGGTGTTGTGATGGAGTTACTTATAGACAAAGTGAAACTTCCATAAATCAAGCTGACATCCACTTATCTTCTTTATTTTCTCAGAATCTTGTGTTTGAGATTTCTTACTGTCCACAAATAGCAAGATAAAAAATTTTTATCTACTTGACGAGGATATGTACATTATATGTTTGAGTATTTTAATGATTTTATTCGTTGTAAACTCGCATTTCCCCGACACTACACTCTATACAAATTTTTAAAAATATAAGAATACGATAAGAAATTCTCGTTACATTTATCCAAAAATTGGTATAATCAAGATAAAAAGGTGGAAGGGAAATGAAGAAAACTCTATATTTGTGCGCTACTATTATAGTATCTTTAAGTCTAATTGGATGCTCAAGTACATCTGATAAAACAAATTCTTTAAAATCTTCTACATCAAAAGAACAACAGAAAGATAAAGAAAATTCCATTCAATTAAAAGAAAATGATATACAAGAAATTAAATTAACTAGAACAAATAATAATAAGCTTACTAAAACAGAAACATACAATGAAGATATGATAAAAGCTATTACTACAGCCATACAAAATGGAACACCTAAGAAAATAACTTTAGATCAAAAAACTAAAGATTCTATCCACTCTAATATGACAGTTACATTTAAAGATAGTTCTACAGAAACCTTTTTTGTTTGGATTGATGACAAAAGTCAAATTACAATAGCAGAAAGTACAGATCAAAACTACGTTCAAGGTTTAATAATAAACACTGAAAATTCTAAAATAGTACCCGATTTCTTTAAAAAATAAAATTTAAATAACCAAAATCCATGTCAAAGCAGCTATTGTTGCAAAGAAGCTCTTGTTGCAAAGAAGCTAGTTGAAGCTGGAAGAGATTAATAGCACACTAAAAATAAGCCTGCAAACGCAGGCTTATTTTATACATTCTTTAAAATGCTCTTGAAACCACTCTTTATTTAAATCTTTACCAATGAAAACAATCTCACTTACACGTTCTTCTCCTTCTTGCCACTCCCTGTCATATGAAGCAGCGAATAACGTGTGTACACCTTGGAAAACAATGCGGCGATTTACTCCTTCAACAGATAATATTCCTTTATAACGATATAAATACTCTCCTAATTCTTGTACAACAGCTGACATCCATTCATTTATCTTTTGTAAATCAAGAGGACGCTCTTCCTTTAACACAAATGACTTTACACCTTCTAAATGATGCTGCTCTTTATGCGGATAAATTTCTAACTTATCACGCGTTTTAAATGTTTGTATATCTAGTAACGAAGGAATATCTACTTCACAGTTTGTTGTTGGGATTAATTTTGCAGTTGGATTGATCCCTTGTAATTCAATAAGCAAATTTTCTTTTTCTGCCTTCTCTACTAAATCCAATTTATTTACTAAAACCATATCAGCAAAAGCAATCTGCTCTTTTGCTTCTAAACCTTTTTCAAAGTGTTTATGTATATGATAGCTATCTACTACAGTTATTACACCATTAATTTGGTATGCGGACTGAATAATAGGGTCTAAAAAGAATGTTTGAATAATCGGGCCCGGATTTGCAAGTCCCGTTGTTTCAATCACTAAACCTTCAAAATCCATTTTACCTTCCGCTTTTACTTCTAATAAATGCTTTAGTGCGACAAGTAAATCTTCACGCACTGTACAACATAGACAGCCATTTGTCATTTCCATAATTTCTTCTTCTACATTCATAATCAATTGATTATCAATACCAATTTGTCCAATTTCATTTACAATAACAGCAAGCTTCTTTCCATGCTCTTCAGACAAAATACGGTTTAATAAAGTTGTTTTCCCTGAACCAAGAAACCCGGTTAATATCGTTACTGGAATCACTGTTCTACATCTCCTTGTTACATATATGATTACGTATTATATCATAGGTTGTCTTCTTATTTTCTGAATACGAAACATATTAGTTGTAAGCATGTCTACACAAATATATAATAATGGTAAATAAGAAAACCTTTTCATATTGATTAGGTTCATACATATCAGCAAGGAGGACCTTCATAAATGGAACGAATTCAAATGGCTCAAAACCTAGAATTTTCTCAAATCATTCAAGGGTTTTGGCGCTTAGCAGAATGGAATATGACCGATCAAGAATTACTTTCTTTTATTGAATCTTGTATGGAGATGGGGATTACAACGTTTGACCATGCTGATATTTACGGCGACTATACATGTGAAGCTTTATTCGGGAAAGCGCTGCAATTAAAACCAAGTTTACGTGACAATATGCAAATTGTTACAAAATGCGGAATCGCTCTCACATCACCTAAATTTCCAGAACGCTACGTCGTTCACTATAATACAAGTGCTGAGCATATTATAAAAAGTGCTGAACAATCACTACAAAACCTAAATACAGATTATATCGATGTATTACTCATTCATCGCCCAGATCCATTCATGGATCCCGCAGAAGTTGCAGAAGCTTTTTCTCGCTTAAAACAAGATGGAAAAGTACGACACTTTGGTGTATCAAACTTTCTGCCTTCCCAATTCAATATGTTAAGTTCATATTTAGATTTCCCGCTTATTACAAATCAAATCGAAGTATCTGTTCTGCAGCTTGAGCATTTTGAAAAAGGTACGATTGAACAGTGTCAAGAAAACCGAATTTCTCCTATGGTTTGGTCTCCTCTTGCTGGCGGTGAAATTTTTAAAGGAAACAATGAACGTACACTTCGCTTATGCCATACATTGGAGCAAATCGCCGCTGATGTTAACATTGCTAAAATTGATTCTATTATGTATGCATGGCTACTTGCTCATCCAGCTAATATGCTACCAATTGTTGGTTCTGGTAAACTAGAACGTGTCAAAACAGCTGTTGAAGCAACAAAACTAACATTAGACCGTCAGCAATGGTTTACAATCTTTGAAAGTTCAAATGGTCATCCCGTTCCATAAGTACACAAAAAGAACATGAGATTCATTCTCATGTTCTTTTTACATTTGTAATTGATTTATTTCTGCTGCACTCCGAATTCCTGATTCAATTGCCCCTTGTATCCAGCCATGATACAACGTAGTATGATCTCCTGCAAAATATATTCTTCCTTCTGGTTTCACAATATCATTCTGTAATTCTGATTGTTGATTTGCCTGAAAGATTGCAAATCCTCCTAATGCATATGGGTCTAATGTCCAACTTTTCGATATCCCAGAAATAAATTCGTCATACACTTGATTTCCAAGTATTCTCCCTAAATTTTGCAAAGTGTAATAAATACGATCACTTTCAGATAAGCCATCCCACAACAACGCATCATACGACCATGTGTAACTTCCAAGTACCATTCCAGGACCTTTTGTACCAATACCATGACTTGGATAATATGCATAACGAATAGGCAAATCGGTAATAATACGGCCACCAAGTTGACCTTGTTCTTCCCAAAATCGACTTTTAAACTGAATCCCTATTTTCGTAGCGGCCATGTAATGTAGTTCCCGAATGGCTCTCCATTTTCCATGAGAAACAGAATCATACGGATCGATTTCAACAAATCTCATTGTTGTAAACGGAATGGTAACAATAATAACATCTCCTGTAATACTGCTGTATTCAAACGTTTTTTCATTACGGCAATATGCTGTAATTCCTTTTTCGTGCTGTTCTAGTTTCATTAATTTTTGTTGAAAGACAATATCATCTTGCAATTGCGGTAAAAAAGCTCTGGGCAATGCGTCGTTGCCCCCTTCAATCTCATAAAATCCTGTAGATTGCTGTAAAATGAAAATAAAGCGCAATGTTTCTACAAAAGACCTTTCTAAAAATCCTTCTAAATCAAGAAGTACCCCTATCATTTCTACAGCAGCCGGTGAAAAAGATACTTTATATTGGTGAGGATAATCTTTTAAAAACTCTGCTGTAGAATACCTACCAAAATCTTTCTCTACAATACTCCAATTTTTTTCTGGGTCTCTTTTAATAAAATCAAGAATTGGTTGTATTGCTGACATCAACAACTCTTCCGATGATTTTCCTTCTTCATTCGCTGCAACTGGATAACGTAAAATACTCGGATTTTTCTCATATTGTTTCAATGTTGTCTTGCGACCATTTGCATATATAATATCCGTATCATTTCGATTAATAAATGGATTTAACTTCAATCCAAACTTCTTATTATATGCAAGTGTTAGTTCATGTGTATAAGGAATCCGCATTGCTCCAACATCTAGATATAAGCCTGTTTCCGGCATTCTAACCGTATAAATACGCCCGCCAATTCGATCATTTGCCTCTAATATTTTCACACGATGACCAGCAGCCTTCAATAATGATCCAGCCACTAACCCCGCCATACCTGCTCCAATAATAATAATATTTTTCGGTACTGTCGTTTTCGGTAAACCATTTTCAATAATAGACAACATCTCGTTGGTTGTAAGACGGGATTGCATATTTATTTGCATCATCCCACACCCCTACTCATCAGTACAAAATCATATTTCAATGCATTGTATTCATGGAAGGAATGGCCTATTCTATGTTTTCTGAATATTCACTAAAAGTTCAAAAGGATATGCACTTATTTCTTTTATTTAACCGTATACTAAAAATGTAGATAGGAAATGTAAGGAAGGGGATGGAAATATGAAACGCTCTTACAACTATCATGAAACTAAGAAACAATTAGAAAGTCAAAAATCTCAGCTATGTAAACGATTAACAGATGTAAAATTAACAGAAAGTGAGCGCAATGAAATCAAGAGAACGATTGATAATTACGAATATATTCTTAATTTAGTTGAAATGAATCATTTTGAAAGAGGAATTTCTCACTAAAAACAGGTATAAAAATTATCCAGATCTAAAGGTTAAAAATCTAATAAATAAAGGTAAGTATATATTAGTCGGGTTTAATATATACTTACCTCTTATTTTTGTTCAACGCACACGACACCATTGATTAGGGAGAGGCTAGTAGTTACTATTGTCCTTTTCTTAACTCCTGAATTAGTTTGAGCGTGTCATTATACAAACTTAATTGATATCTATAGGGCTCTAATTCCGGTGAGATATTGATTTGTACAGAAATCGAAGATAGGTCCAGTAAGTCTAAACTCTTAGAGTTTTGATGCTTCTCTGAACTTCCGTTGAGTTGCTTTTCTATGTATCTCCCCAACATTTGTAATTGAATAGCCCATTGTTGTTGATCAACTTTTGAAATAACATCTGTTTGGGACCAGTCACTGAATGTGTTTAGTATATTGGAAATATACATATATCCTGTCTTTAACTGCGAAATGAATTGTTCGTTTTGTTTTAATATTTGTTTTTTATTCTTAATAAATGGATTTAATTTCAAGCTTTTTTCTGCCAGCTTAAAATCTTCTTGTACCTGATGCAGTTCCTGAAGTAGATTTGTTATATTTTTTCTTAGATCTTGTCCTTTAACAGGGTCGCAGTTAGTATTTACCCAATGGGCTGTCTTTTCAAACAGCTGTACAAGATGGCATCCAAATTGATTTAACGTCCAACGAGCTTCTTTCACATAATTGGGTGGAAAAATCAGCATATGAATAATAATGGCGATAAGTGCTCCTACGATAGTATCTCTGATTCGATCTGAGACATAATAGCTCGTTTTATGCACAAAAACAAAGACTAATAAAATCGTTAAAGCCACTTGATGTATGATGGTTTTATGTACCCTTAGTATAACTGGAAGCAACATTCCTCCAAATAGTAATAATCCTATAGTCCATCCGTTCACTTCTAAATGGCTGATAATAAAAACGGTAATAGAAATTCCAAAAATAGTGCCGATAATTCTGTAAAAAGCATACATGGCAGAATGCTGGACAGTTTCTTGCATAGAAAGAATAACAGTTAATGGTGCCAAATAAGGGTGTTTTGACCCTAACATTTTTGCTAATTCCCATGATACACCAGAAGCTAAAGCTATTTTTGTTATGAGTATTAATCCTTTTAGTAGTCCTGTTTTTTGTTTACCCGTTTTTTTTGCATAAAAACTCCCTTGTTCAAAGAATAATCTTACATACATTTTTGATGTGTTACAGTTCTTTCACTCCTATACTTACCATGAATTAGAGTGAATTAAGTTATTACAAATGAAACTGATTTATTTCATCGATGCAAGAATGAATTAATATTTCATAGAAAAGCTTGTTTTTAAAATAAAAATGGTTACAAAAACGGATATATCATGGATATAATTATTCCCCTGCCCTGTTCTATACTTTTTATACCCTCAATCCATATAGCTATATCTTTTCCAATAGTCGAACTTCCAATAACACTGATTATGTAAAAATGAATCCCCTTCAAATTTTCTGAAGTGGATCCTATATTGTTAGATTAAATACAAATATACCTAATAATTATCTTTTTCTTCGTTATTAATTCCAATTGATTTAAAATTCTTATTTTTTATTCTAAAATGGACAATTTATCCATATAGTTATATAAATGTTATCTTTTTGGAATCTTGGTTAGGAGAGAAAGTGAAGGGATGAAACAGTAGCTGGTGTCTATAAAAATATCTGTATTTTTATGGAAGCCTTTAGATTATTTTCAGGTTACCTAAAGATTCTCGCAGCTCTATTTATAAATAGAATGTGGGATAAATCCTTTTTATATTAAAGCTCTAAATGCATCATTTTGTATAATAAAGGGGGATTAAATTTATGAATAACTTTAATTTTCTTTGTGAACAATTTGCTGCGATCCTCAAAGGGAAAAGTAAAATAGATCAAGGTGCTTGTTCAGTATCTTTCCATCGCAATTTTAAGGTACTTGTTCAAGGAAAACCAAGTATGTCTGTAATACCTGCTGGAGTAGGCTTTGAATCTTTGGATCAAAATGGTAATGCGTTGAATTTAGGGGAAATTGCTGTTTTGCAAGAAGAAATCCCTTCATTTATGCAATCCATTGTACAACAGGGAATTATTGTTAGTGCTCTACATAATCATTGGTTATATATGAATCCATTAATCATGTATATTCATGTCCAATCGGTAGAGCCACCATTAAATTTTGCAAAAAAAATGGCAAATTCTTTTTCGGTCTTAAGTAGCTATCCCGTTGCTGATAACATGGGTTAATGATAAGTGTATTGTATGTATTTTTTATATGAGGTTTAACCGATAGCTCCCCCCTACTCAGGCGAGGAACCTCTAGATGGAAAACTCATAAATCTATTGCTCTATCAATACAAAATATTGTTCTTGAAAAAAATCATCCCAATTGCATTCATAAAACGATTCTTCAATAAGAATTTGGTATCCAAATGGTGAAGTAAGCATTTTATTATACATTTTTAGTAAGTGGATATATAATACTTCGTAGATAACAAAAGAGAGGTATTATATATGATAAAATTAAGCGTTCTAGACCAATCTCCTATCGCAGAAGGAAGTACAGCAATAGAAGCGTTTTCAAATACCGTTCGACTTGCGCAAGAAGTTGAACAACTTGGCTATACTCGTTTTTGGGTATCAGAACATCATGACTCTACTAGCTTAGCAGGTTCAAGTCCAGAAATCTTAATTTCTCACATAGCTGCTAAAACAAATCGTATTCGAGTAGGTTCTGGCGGTGTTATGCTCCCTCATTATAGTCCTTATAAAGTAGCTGAAAATTTTCGCGTGTTAGAAGCACTATACCCAAACCGTATTGACCTGGGAGTTGGACGAGCTCCAGGTGGAATGCCTATTGCTACACGGGCACTCCAAGAAGGGAAAATGATTTCAATCGATCAATACCCTGAACAAATTCAAGACTTATCCCTGTATTTGCACGACCGCTTACCAGATAATCATCGCTTTGCACACCTACATGCTGCTCCAGCTATTCCAACTGCACCAGATCTTTGGTTACTTGGTTCTAGTGGAGAAAGTGCGATGATTGCTGCTAAACAAGGTACAGCTTTCACATTTGCACAATTTATTAATAGTTATGGCGGTCCAGAAATCATAAAAAATTACCAAAATCAATTCCAGCCTTCTTTCTTAGGAGAAAAACCACAATCTATCGTAGCTATTTTTGTCATTTGTGCAGAAACAGAAGAAAAAGCACAAAAAATTGCATCTAGCTTAGATCTAGCCCTTTTATTAATTGAACAAGGCGTACGTTCAACCGGCACGCCATCTATCGAAAGAGCTCTCAATTATCCATATAGTGCATTTGATTTTTTACGTATAAAAGAAAATCGAAAACGAATGATTGTCGGTAATCCACATCAAGTAAAAGAACAAATCTCCGCTTTAAGCAAAGTTTATAACACAGAAGAATTTATGATCGTAACAATCACACATGATTTTGAAGATAAATTAAACTCCTACCGCTTACTAGCAGAAGCATTTCAATTGTGAAAAACACCCTTGAATTAAGGCCATGTGCAAACTAAATTTGCATATGGCTTTTCTATAATATACATTCACATGATATTTCTTATTCCAACTCAGTTTTCACTATATGACACTTTGTAAGTAGGCATAAAATTTTTTATTATGGACTTCACTACTTCTATGAATATATTATAGAGATACATACTGAACAGTGCGAAATCTTATAAGAAAAAATGAACAACTCATTATCATATAAAGTGAAACTGCCATCAGTGGGAGGGTTCTTCATCCCCTACCTATCTTCTTTGCTTCTCTCTAAATCTGGAGGTAGGGTCTTATACGGTCCGTTAATCCTGGGTAAAATACCTACCCCTTCTTATACTATTTTTAGAAAGGCAGAACACAAAATGAAACACTATTATCTTTTCGTTATGATGTCTATCTTTCTTATTCTTTTACCTGGCCCAGATACTGCCATAGCTACTCAAAATACCCTTACCCTCGGAAGGTCCGGCGGCCTTAAAACGATGTTTGGAACTTGTTGTGCTCTTTCCATTCATACCGCAGCAGTAACATTAGGTCTTTCAACAATTATTGTTCAATCTGCATTTTTATTTTCTATAATTAAATATGTTGGTGCTATTTATTTAGTATATTTAGGGATTAGAGCGCTATGGGCTCTAAAGACAAATACAGCAACTGTAGAAAGTAATATAAACACAGCATATAAAACAACATCTTGTTTCTTTCAAGGCTTCCTTACAAACCTTCTAAACCCTAAAGTTGCTATTTTCTTTTTAACATTTTTACCACAATTCATAGATGCTAAGAGTAATATATTTATACAATTTCTTACGATGGGAATGACTTATACTGTACTAACTGCTATATGGTTTTTATTGTACATTTATTTCATTCATCGTGTTCGTACATTTATGAAAAAACCTGCCACACAGCGCATTATGCAAAGTATCACAGGCACTGCTCTTATAGGATTCGGCATTAAACTAGCGCTAGAACGAAAAATATAATCTATATAAAATAACACGCTCTTACAAAAAGAGAGCGTGTTATTTTACTTATTCATTTATCGCCTTTTTCACCTGAATTTTTCGTCCTTGTAACAACTGGAACATCATGGAATATAAAAATGCACTCAAAAATGCAAGTACTGCAATGATATAGAATGTGTATTGATAACCTATCCATGCTGTTAAGGGAATCGCAATCGGTGCAATTGTTCGGCCGATAGACCATCGAAGTGTTGCTGCCGCAAAGTATTGTCCTCGCATATGTTGAGGCGCCAATTTAGAAACGAAGCTATTTTGAATTCCAACAACTAATAGCTCTCCAAACGTGAAAATGAGCATTGCAATAATGAGGCCCCAGACTGAGATAGTATGAGGAAAAATAATCATTGCTATCCCATATGCAAAAGAAGATAAAAGAAAAATAGTCCGCTCAGAAAAGTAATTTGCTAGCCTTGTTACATATACAGTAAATAGAGCAACCAAAAATCCATTTTCTGCAATAATCCAACTAAACAATTTTTCTCCATTTAAACTCAAATGAAAAAATTCTTGCGTAGGAACATTTTCTTTTATGTATACCGCTAACAATAGGTCAAGTTGAGTGAAAGTTTGGGCAACGAGAATACCTGCAATAATAAATAGTAGAAAGACACGATCTTGAAAAATAATTCGATAATTCTTTATCTGCTCATTCACAACAGTAAGCCATCCTGTTTGCTTTTCTACTTCTCTCTTCTTCTCTGGTAACGTCTCTTTTATAAACTTAAGTAATACAAATGCTACTATGAAATTAATTGCAACACTTGCTATTAACAATTCAAAGCGATGAGAGAAAAAGAAATACGCTCCTAAAATCGGCCCCAGCACAACATTAATATTAATCATTGTATAAAAAACTGCAAATACTTTACTTTGCTGTTCTTCAGATACTAAATCAGCAACCATTGCTGCACTTGCTGGATAATATAAAGAACCCATAATACCAATAGTAGAAAAAGCTACAAATGTTAAGATAGAAGATTGTAACCACGGTGAATTTGCAAAAGCAAATAGTACAAATGCAACGCTTTGTACAAATGTAGCAATCACCATCATACGCTTACGGCCATATGTATCTGCTAAATAACCACCTACTAAATTAGCCAAAACAGATAATATTTGCGACAATACAAGTAATACTCCAGCCATCGTTTTTCCTAGTTCTTCTGCAAAATATATTGCCATAAACGGAAGGAGCATCCAAAAGAAAAGCCCAAAGAGCCATTCTCCTACTAGTCGAATCTTTAAATTTGAATCCCATTTCCTCAGAATCATGAAGTCCCCTCTTCTCTATCTCTTCCCACATAATATTTACAAAAAAAAGACAACAATTCTCCATTGTTGTTTCTTTATTGTACAATACTTTTATTCATTTTATCAGGCTTGCTTGTCACTAAATAATGTTTCTCTGATACATATAAATCACGTTCTAGCGTCCTTTTTAAGTATGGCCCTAACTTTATCGAACATATAAGCCGATTCTCATTTCCTTCGACGATTGGAAAGGCTTCTTTCTCTGTCACATATTGATCAACAGCACGCTGTACATCATCAATTTCTTTGACAAGAGCAAGATTTTCTTGTGTATTCTCAAATACTTCAAGGGTTTCCTTCGTAATAATGAACACATTTGTAGGAAAAGCCGGTAAATACGGTTTTAATAAATCATAATTAACCGTGTAATCATCATTTACTAATACCGTATATACCACATTCGCATTCGTTTCAAGAAATTTTGCCATAGCAAGTTCTAGCTCATCTTGCGTAATTTCTCTTTCTTCCTTTCCTTTTTTAAAAAAGCGAAACATCTTCTCTGCCCCCTTTTTTGCTTCATTATACCACAAACTGTAAGACAAATATGAATAATACAAAAAATCCAACTTCATCGTATGTTTGTCCAAACTCATTCATATGTATGTAGTAAAGTGAAAGTTTCAGCGGTAAATAAGAGCTTTATCTCTCATTGCTCGTTAGTTGAACCAATTCTTGTAGACGGTAGTAAGACCCTCACCTCAAAATTCAGAAAAAAACAAAGAAGATGGGTAGAGAATAACTGCCCTAAAGAACCCAATTAGTCGAGTTTTCCATCAGTGGAGATATAGCAAAAGTTAGGGTGAGGCTGCAAAATAAATGAAGCTCATCATACAAGAAAGAGGGATTAAATGGATAATCAACAATGGAAAGTAGCAAAGAAAATTGCTGCTACTTATATAGGCACTGTTGTTGGAGCTGGATTTGCAACAGGAAGAGAAATCGTTGAATTCTTTACAATTCATGGTACATACGGAACAATTGGTATTTTAGTAAGCGGTATTTTCTTTATTTGGTTAGGTACAAAAATGATGCTTCTTTCTTCACAAATTGAAGCATTTTCTGCTCAAGAATTTAACAAATATTTATTTGGAGATATATTTGGTAACGTTGTAAATATTTTATTACTTCTCGTATTATTTGGTGTAACAAGCGTCATGCTTTCCGGAGCTGGAGCGGTATTTGAAGAACAACTTCGCCTACCAAGACAGCTTGGTATCTTTATAACGATACTTGCTTGTATTGTAATTGGTAGCAGAGGATTACAAGGAGTCTTTGAAGTCAACTCGCTCGTCGTACCAATTATGATGATTTTTATTGTAGGGCTATCTATTACAACATTCTTTCATGATGCAACTTCTCTTTTCAACATAACACCTTCTGAAAATTGGAATGTCAAATGGATTACAAGTCCAGTCACATATGTTGCACTCAACCTTTCTCTCGCCCAAAGTGTACTTGTACCATTAGCAAGTGAAGTAAAAGATCAAAAAGCCATTAAATGGGGAGGGATATTGGGGGGAGCAGGTCTTTGTTTAATTTTGTTATGTAGTCACCTTGCTATTTTATCTGTTGAACAATTTTATCAATACAATATTCCAATGGCAGAAGTTGTACGCCGCTTCAATGCTACTTTTCATTTCTTTTTTGTGTTAATTATTTTTGGGGAAGTATTTACAACACTCGTTGGTAATGTATTTGGTATGACAAAACAGATGCAATCTATCACTGGGTGGAAGAGTAACATCATTATTTATTTTATCTTACTCATTAGTTATTGCTTTAGTTATATCGGTTATAGTGAATTACTTCATATGCTATATCCTGTAATTGGATGGATTAGCTTAATTCTGCTTCCAATTATTGCTTTCAAACAACAGCAAAAAACATAAAAAACATCCGTTAGTAACGGATGTTTTTTACTCACAATCTTCACATACTTCCCAGTACAATCCCATTTCAACTGCAAGAAATGGTTTTAACTGTAATCGAATCATACGGCTTGGCATACGATCTAATACAAATTGAAAGCTTTCCTCATCTTTAATAATATCCGTCTTTTGGACAGCAATACGTTGAATCGTTGTAATCGGCTGACCATCTTTATATAAAACGAGACGAATCTCATCGTCTTCATTAAAAAATAGTTCTATACTTGTACCTGTTGATAATATTGTTTCTGTTATAGAATACGCGCCGTTTTCCTCTTGAATGTAATATTTCCATCCTTGATTTCCAACTTCTTGCGGAGGAACTTGAAAAAATGATGTAATCTCCTCATGTAGCATAAAATAACCCCTCTCTTACCTCTTGCTCATTATACCCTATTCTATATAGTACATTTATTGTACCACAAAAGACTATAACAGCTATATTTTCCCGTCTGAAACTATATAGCATCAATTTAAAGAAGGGCCTGTATTTAAAATAAAGTGAAACTTCCATCAGTGGGTTTTTTTCATCCCCCACTGATGGTTAGTTGAACGAATCGGGCTTTTACAGACAGTTATTCCCTCGCTTCTCTCTCAATCTTAAGGTGGGAGTCTTACTGCCCCAAAGTAGCGAGATAAAAAAACTCCAAAAGCATATACGCCTTTGGAGCTTTATTTTTATTTTTTCTGCCTCATTTGCTTCGTAATCTTTTTCCATTTTTCGCGCTCTGTACGAGCCAAAAGAGCATCTTGTTTTCTCATCGCATAAGCAATTTCTTTTTGCAACTTTTTATAATTGAAAAGTCGCGCTTCTTCTAATGTTCCCTCATTAATAGCAATGCGAATTGCACAACCTGGTTCATTCTCATGTTGGCAATCACGAAAACGACATTTTTTCGCAGCTTCTTCAATGTCAGAAAAGGTTGCGTGCATCGCCCCGCTTCCTTCCCAAAGCTGCAATTCCCTCATTCCTGGTGTATCAATAACAAGTGCACCAGTTGGTAATTGGAACAATTCTCGGTGCGTTGTCGTATGTTTTCCTTTACTATCGCTCTCACGAATTCCACCTGTTTTCGCCACTTCATTTCCCATTAACGCATTTAATAATGTGGACTTTCCTGCTCCAGAAGAACCAACAAGCGCAATTGTTTTTCCTGGTTGTAAAAACTGTTGTAACGTCTCTATTCCGGTTTGTTGCAGACTATCAACTGCAAAAATAGGTGCACCAATTGCAACGGCCTCTGTTTCCATCACCTTTTGCTGTACATCTGTACATAAATCACTCTTTGTCAAAATAACAACCGGTGTTGCTCCGCTCTCATATGCTAACAATAAATAACGTTCAATTCGTCTCACATTAAAATCAGCATTTAAAGCATTAACTAAAAACAGATAATCTACATTTGCTGCTACAATTTGTTCCTCCGTTTTCTCTCCAGCTACCTTTCTAGAAAAAGAACTTTTTCTTGTAAGCACAGTATGAATAATCGCTTTCTTTTCTTCTGGCAGTTTTGTTACACTTACCCAATCACCAACTGCAGGATAATCGCCTTTCTCACTTGCTTCATAGCGAAATTTCCCTGCTAACTCAGCTACGTATTCACCATCTTCACATATAATCCGATACAAACGTTTATGCTCTAACAAAACACGTCCTACTTCATATTGCTCCAATAATTGGTCTTCAAAATATAAGTTCCATCCAAATGTAACTAAATGATCACGATTCAAATTCGTATCCTCCCTAAAATGTATACTGCGGAAGGATATAGCGATTCTTTACAAAGCGCCGCCCATTCCTTCCTTATTTCCATTAACTGTATGAACCTTATAAACAATCGCCATAATACATCACTCCGTTCTCATTAGATTTAATTTTATTATATGAAATTTCAAATTAAATATCTACCACTTATGACAGAATTTTCGGTATAATAAAAATATCCACCTTAAACCAATTTTCTCAATATATGTATACAAATTCCTAAAAGGAGTATCTGTAATATAAACAGAATTGTATTTAACTAAAAGGAGTGGATCTGATGGATATGTATTCGTGGCTAACAGCTCTTCTCGTTGGTGGAATTACCGGTTTTGTTGCCCATCTTATCAATCATCAAGGCAAATTATTGCTTCCACGCCGATTAAAAACATTTTTCCATCTTGGTTTTTTTGCTGACATCATTACTGGTAGTCTTGCTGCACTATTGGGTCTTGTTTTATTTGATGCGACAACAACTAAAGAAATTATTAAGGTTGCAATCGTTACTGCAATTTCTGGTCAAACATTTTTACTCCACCAAGCACTTGGAGGAGAACAGGCAAAGAATATACAAATGGATAAAGCAAATGAAAAAATACAAGAAATTGACAAATTGTTAAAACGTTAATATATACTATAACTAAGGAATTGTTGATATAATGAAAAATAAAATTCTGAATTGAAGTGTCCGTCAGAAGAGAGGGTGTTTCGTATGACAAACAAAAAGATAGAAGATTTCTTAACAGACCTTGAAAAAGAGGAGCTGATAGAAAACTACAAATGTTTACGAGAAGCCCGCACAAAACAAGAAGCAAACTATTTTGGTGAAGCAGTAAACAATTTGTTAGATAAAGCAAAACAACGCATTATTAAAGAAGCTGGTATTAAAGATGAAAATGCTGCAACGATTCAATCAAAGCGAAAAGCACTGTTTTAGTATATACATGAAAACAGTGCTTTAATGTTTTAGTTTACATAATATTATTATTTTTGTTATTTAACATATAATAAATATACCTGTGGTAATCAATAACACTCAAATTTTTAAAATATATTTGCACAAAAAAGAGCATCTTCATTTAGATGCTCTTTCACACAATTTAATAAGCAAATGTAATTGTTAACAATGAGGATCCAGCTTGCGCTTGATAAGGAGCTACCTGATACGATACTTGCTTTGCTCCTTTTGGCCAAGAAATCTCATTCAATACCTTTTTAACATCTTGCATCGTTTTATCTACTGTTTGATGGTAACAAAGTTCTATTTTTTCTTGTTTAGATGTAAATTTTTGCTGTAATTTTTGCTTTAACTGTTTGTAATCTTCAGCCCCAAATTCTGGTGCTAAATAAACAAGATTTGTATCTTTTAATATTTGTTGATAACTAGAGGACTTCTTATTGCCTGCTTTAATTTTAGTCGTTAACTCATTATAATAGTTTGTATTTGCAACTGGATATTTACTACGATCCCATTGATGATCTTTACTTATTTGCTCATCAGACATATTAAAATAAGAATACATAACACGTCCCTGTTTATCCGGAACTGGATCATCAAATGTCGTATCGAGGTGATACCATTTACCGTCAATATTTACAAGATTCCAAGCATGAGACTGACCATTTCCCGTTCCCGTTACAATGTGGGATTGAATTCCAGCCTCTTTTAATAGCTGATACGTTAATAGTGCATATCCTTGACAAACCGCCGAATGATTTGCTAATGCGTCATATGCGGTATAAGACTGAAGCGATGTGTCATATGAAACATGTTTCACTACATAGTCATGAATGGCTTTTACTTTTTCATTCTCATCCATTCCAGTTGTAATTATTGAATTTACAATTGATTTCGCTTGTTTCATTACGTACTGTGATTGCTCTTTCGTTTCACGGTATGAAATATTTAGCGTAAATGAGTAGTTTCCTGGTAAACCACGAAGCGAAAACTTTGCACTGCTTATATTGTATTTTAAATATTCATCTTTTTCTAACGTTTGATTATAAGCCTGTACCAATGTATCCAAAACTTCTTGTGCATTAGCATGTTTCGTCTTATATTTAATTGTAATATTTGTTTCATGATTATTTAGATGTTGTTGTAATTCTTGCTGAAATTCTGTAATTAATTTTGCATCATTTACAGAATTAGCCGTATCTCCTACTTGTTTTGTAGCAGCGTATGAGACTGAAGGCATATGAAGCGCTCCGGTTATAATAGATGAGCAAAGTACCATAGTAGATACATATTTTATAGATTTCTTCATTTCATCACATCCTCGTAGTATAAGATAATCTTAAAATAGCTTTCTTTCATACATCAACTATATACGAATTTTCACAAAAAAGAAAATCCGATTTTTTACATTTATAAATCGCATTAAAGTTGAAAAAATGACTTACACATGATGTAATTCAAACGACGATGAACTACCTTCTTATACAAATAAATAATGGCTGAACAACTCGATCCAATTATAAAAGCAGCTTCCGTTATATACACGTGAAACTGCCTTTTTTTACTTTATAAACTTTGCAAAATACAGCAAGCTTTATCAAAACGTCGCTGCTTTATATCTTCATTCGCAATACAGAAATATAACATTCCCATATCACCCCACATCATGTTCAAATGTTCCTCGTCAGAATCTACTTGAAATAATAATGTTATCTCGTTATGATGCAAACCTATATATTCCTGTGCTTCTTCCAACACTTCTGTTTGAACTGAAAACGGTGTACCGAAAACTTGATGATTGTCATAGCAATCAGGTATTAATTCCTCTAACAATTGTAAGAAACGATCTGAATCCTCTTCGTCCTCAATAAACAAATCTGGAAGTTTCTGTGCTATTTCAAATGTAACTCTACATTGAGAATATTGCCCCTTCACTTGATTCGTTTTTTGTACATCATCTATTTCTCCTTCATAATATAAAACACGCCAGCCTTCTTTTACGTTTGAATTTCCATATACCTCGCAAAAGGCTTCCTGCTCATCATCAGCAAAATAGAAAAAATACAACATACCACTTTGAGGCAAATCATTCTTCATACCTACAGCTTGAAGTTCAGCTAAATTAAACTGTGCAACAAAATGAAGAGGATGCCCTTTATATGTAGGATAGGCTAACGTTGCTGGTAGATCGGGATATCCTCCCATTTTTGAACAACCTACTGGTAATACCGCTTCTTGTTTTGGTACTACTTTTATACATTCAAATACTGTAGCCAACAACTCATCTTTTATATGAGTCAATTGATATTTTTCGATTAATTCTTCAATATGTTTTGTCATAAAAACTCCTTATTCAACATGATTTCCTACATCATATCACAAAATTTGCTAGTGCTTCTTTCACATTTTTCTTTATTCATATCTATACCCATTATGAAAAAAAGGCTTGTTCGTCATAATCGAAACGCTTCCCTATTACATAATATACAGTGTTCCTACAAACATGCAATTTCATCATCCCTTGTAGTACATCCTCATAAATTTCACTTTGTTCACCCCTAAATTTTTCATATTAAGGAGGAAATGAATATGGGTTACGGATACGGATATGGCCCCGGCTGTGGAGGATTCGGATACGGATACGGTTGTGGAGGATGCGGATACGGCGGCGGTTTTGCTTTATTAATCGTTTTATTTATCCTTCTCATCATCATTGGAGCTAGCTGCTTTGGCGGTTTTATCTGCTAAGTAAACTTTAACAACTATTGTAAAAAAGCACGCACTTGCCGTGCTTTTTTGCTGTTTATTTCATATAAAAAAATAAAGTGAAACTTCCATCAGTGGGGGTTTTCTTCATCCCACACTGATGGTTAGTTGAACCAATCGGGCTTTTACCGGCAGTTATCCCCCACCTATCTTCTTCGCTCTTCTTTTAATCTTAAGGTGGGGGGCTTACTGCCCGTTAATGCGGGATAAATAATGAATCGAAAGGAATTGTTTTCATGAAAATAGATGGTGTCTTTGAAGGAGGCGGAGTTCGAGGAATTGCACATGTCGGAGCAATCTGTGCGTTAGAAAAGCACAATTATGAATGGGAGCGAGTCGCCGGTACATCAGCAGGTGCTATTATCGCAGCGCTTCTTGCCTGTGGCTATACAGGAAAAGAATTAAAAACAATTATTAATGGTGCTGACTATACAAATTTCATTACAAAAACATGCATAGATAAAATTCCTATTATCGGAAAAGGAATAAATGTATGGGTTAAAATGGGGATATATAAAAATGATTTTATAGAACAATGGTTAGAAGATTTATTATCTAAAAAAGGGGTGCATTGTTTTAGTGACTTACCTAACCCTGAAGGCTTAAAAATCATCGCTTCCGATATTAGTAATGGTAAAATGGTCGTTTTCCCTGATGACTTACTGCACTATGGATTCCCTACCAAAAAATTTTCTATTGCAAAAGCAGTGAGAATGAGTGCTACAATCCCTTTCTTTTTTCAGCCTGTTAAATGGAAAACTCCTAAATGGAAACAACCTTGCTATATAGTCGACGGAGGTATTCTCAGCAATTATCCGATATGGATTTTTGACTCACCAAACATTCCCCGCTGGCCTACCTTTGGATTTCATTTTGTAAAAGACGAGATTCAAGCTGAACCCGTTCATTATGAAGAACCTATTTCGATGTTTAAAGGGCTATTTAAAACAATGATGCAAGCCCACGATTTACGCTATCTCAATACAGAAGCAAGAGCACGTACTATTAAAATACCTACCGGAAATATTACTAGTACCAACTTCAATTTAAGTGTTGAAGAGAAAGAATGGCTCTATCACTCTGGTTATCAAGCTGCTGAAAAATTTCTACACTCTTGGAACTTTACCCAATATATAAACCAATATCGAACTGGATCTCCATCTAGTACTACAAGTAGCCGAACCACTAATTTCGACAAACAATAAAGTGAAATTGCCAGTTAACGTGGCAGAGCTTCATACATTTTCAATTTTTTTCTTACACAAAAAGTAATTGCATTTGTCCTTAATAACACGTGCTTCTCCTCCCTTGCAATCCTATACTCTAGAGGCTTTACTACTACGCATAATTCTTCCCATCCTGTATATATCTTACGCAACGTATAAAGCATTTCTTCTGTTGCCAGATTTACTTCAAATAAAGGATCCAACTTTACATTCGTGTTCATATCGATTTCTTCCACACTGGAATTCATCACAATATAATTAATCCCCTTATCTTTCGTTCCTGTTTTCATATTGTGTAATACATTCTGAAGTTCACTCTTGGAAGGAACATGTTCTAAACTAGATACTGCCACAATATAGTCATATTCATTTGCAGTAATTTGATAATGTTCAATATTACTCTCTACAGTTTGAATACGATCTGCAACACCAAAATCATAACTATACTGCTTCAATCGATGCAATGCCGACGACAGTAGATCTACACATACTACTTTCCCTGTTTTTATTCTTTGGGCAATTGGCATACTGTTTCTACCAACCCCACATCCTAAATCCAACACAGCAACATATTGTTGTCCTTGAAACAAACTCATCATTTCAATAACACCCGAAACTGGACTACGTAACCATGATCCTTCTTCAAATAACTTATGATTCGCATAAAAATGTTCGTGATACTGTTTTTCTTTCTGTCTTATATATTGTATTCGATTCATTTCTCGTTTCATCTCCTCTACTATGCAATACACATATACATTCTCACATTGATATATAATTCCCTCTCTAAATCAAAATTCACTACAAGAAAAGAAACACCTGTATCTCAAATGAACCTTTCATCTCAATGGAAATTTTACGAGCAGTTATTGTCCACCTATCTTCTTTATTCTCTCCAAATTTTGAAGTAGTGGTCTTGCTGCCCAAGAAATAACTGGATAAGTCATTTCTCAAGTGTGAAAAGACGGTAGCCATTATGACTACCGTCTTTTTATGGATATTGTAATCCCTCTGCTTCTTCCACTGTAATAACGATATAGCGTTCTCCAGTCCTTAATCCTAACAGTTCTGCTTTTTCAATTGCTTCTTTCTTTGTTTCTGCATAAGCAGCTAAATATTTTGTTTCATTTATAATTTGGCAAATTACATATCGATTCATTTTAGTTCTCCTTCAACATAGAATTTCACATTTCTTTATTGTTTTATTTCTTGTATAATCATCGCTAATTTCTCAATTCCTCTTTCAATATCGTATAATGATGCATATGAGTATGAAATTCGTAAATATTGATCAGAATTTCGATCATACAAATTCCCTGGATTGAGCAGAATTCCTGCTTTTAAAGCTTTATGAAACAACTCCTGCATAGAAAATGCGGGGATTATATGCAGCCATATGTAAAAACCACCTTTTGGTACATCCCACGTCGCAATATGTGAAAAATGCTTTTCCAACGCTTGTAATGCAACATCTCTGCGTGTTTGCAATTCTCTTCGAATATAACTTAAATGTTCTTCATACAATCCACTTAAAAACCATTGGGCAGCAACTTGTTGTGACAAAGAACTAGATCCATAATCTGTCTGCATCTTTATATCTGCTAATCGTCCAATCACCGGCTCTGGTCCTACAATCCAGCCAATTCTCAGTCCAGGACTAACTGTTTTAGACATACTTCCTACATAAAGAACATTCCCATGTCGATCATATGCTTTTAATGGTTTCGAAGGTAAAGAGTCAATCCACAAATCTTGATACACACCATCTTCTATTATAGGCAACCCAATCTCATTACAAGTTTCCATAAGAACTTGTCTTCGCACTTGATCCATTAAAATACCAGTTGGATTATGAAAAGAAGGAATCGTATAAAGCAGTGAGCCATGGAATTGTTTTTTATACTTTGAAACAAACGTTGGTTGTACACCATTTTGATCCATCGGAACCCCAATTAACCGCATCCCTGCAGACTGAAAAATATTAAGCGAAAATAAATAAGAAGGCTTTTCAACTAGAATTGTTGCCCCTTTCTGTAATAGTCCCATAGAAATTAACTGCAAGGCCTGTATTCCACCTGATACAACTAAAATAGATGAAGAGGATGCCTGTATTCCTAACGTTTTTAAATACTTTGCTAGCTGTTCACGCAGTAAAATATCTCCTTTCGGTTCTTCATAGCCTAAAGGGATGCTCTGTTGCGAAAGCATACTCATAATACGTTGCATCTTCTCTTGCGGTAAAAGTTCTGGCGAGAGTTCACCTGTTCCTAATCGAATCATGTTAGAATCAAATTCTGCCCGGTTAATCTCTTGAATCGTTGGTAAATTAGGATAATGAAGCCCTGTCTCAACATACGCATTCCAATCAGGTAGCGCTGAAGAAACTAGCAAGTCCCATGTATTGCTTATAACTCTTGTTCCTCGTCTCCCGTTTCCCTCGATTAACCCTTGAGCAGCTAGCTCATCCAATGCTGTTACAATTGTACTTCGATTCACTCTAAATGCATCGGCCAACGCTCGTTGAGACGGTAATTTTGTTCCTATTGTCCACTCCCCATTGACAATTTTCGCTTTTAAATATTCTTCAATTTGTTTATACAAAGGAATAGGAGAAGATATATTTGGATTCCATTCAAACCATTCCATTAAATCACTCCAACTAGATTTTTATACTTGTAGTATATACTTTGGTTGGTTCATCATCCAACCATATGGATGGATACAATTGATATTTTCATTTATATAATAAAGTGAAACTTCCACCGGTTAGGAGTTTCTTCGTTTCTACCGATAAAGTGAAACTTCCATCAGTGGGGGGTTTTCTTCATCCCCACTGATGGTTAGTTGAACCAATTGGGCTTTTACGAGCAATGTTCTCTGCTTCCTTTAAATTTTCACATAGGAATGCGGGATACAATTATAATTCTATATAGGAGGAGATGAAATGAGTGAAGCAATACTTCACGGAATCGTTCTTGCATTTGGACTTATTATACCTTTAGGTGTACAAAATGTGTTTGTTTTTAATCAAGGGGCCAGTCAATCTACCTTATTGAAGGCTGCACCAGTTGTTATAACGGCGGCAATCTGTGATACTATTTTAATCTTATTTGCTGTGCAGGGTGTATCTCTTATGCTATTAACATTTTCATGGTTAACAACTATACTCTATACTATAGGTTTTTTCTTTCTTCTTTACATGGGCTGGGTGATATGGAAAAGTGAACCTACTGTTTCCAAAAATGAAGTACAAACGATGACTATCAAAAAACAAATTGTGTTCGCAGCTTCTGTCTCTTTATTAAATCCACATGCTATTTTAGATACGATTGGAGTAATTGGAACAAATTCTATTCAATACATAGGTACTGAAAAATGGGCATTTACCTTTGCAACAATTTTTGTTTCTTGGATATGGTTTATAGGGTTAGCTATCGCTGGACGAATGCTAGGAAAAGTAGATTCATCCGGAACAAAAATCAAACTACTAAATAAAATTTCTGGTGTTATTATTTGGGGAGTTGCGTTTTATATGTTAGCAAAGCTTTTCATAAAATAAAAAAGTCGCTTGTATCACCAGAAAAATCAGTTTATCATAAAGAAATCACTGAATTAACAGATAAATCGAGGTGAACGGATTGCGTCCCATTTTTTTAGGTATTTGTGCGGCATTCTTTTTTGCTTTTACGTTCGTTCTGAACAGAGCTATGGAATTATCTGGCGGAAGTTGGATTTGGAGTGCGTCACTTCGATATTTCTTTATGGTTCCGTTGCTTTTGCTTATTGTTATGAGTAGAAAAAATTTACGTCCTCTTCTCAAAGTCATGAAAGAACGGCCAAAAACATGGATTTTATGGAGCTTTGTAGGATTTGGATTATTTTATGCGCCTCTTTGCTTCGCCGCAGCATATGCACCAGGGTGGCTAATTGCTGGGACATGGCAAATTACGATTATTTCAGGTTCATTACTTGCACCATTATTTTCAGAAACGATTGAAACAGCAAATGGTCAAATAAAAGTCAGAGGTACCATACCATTTAAAGGTCTTGCGATGTCACTCATTATTCTTTTTGGTATCACTCTTATGCTTATAGAACAAGCAAATCACCTTTCTTTAAAAAATGTATTATTAGGTGTGCTCCCTGTAATAATAGCTTCATTTGCTTATCCACTTGGCAATCGTAAAATGATGGATGTATGTAGAGGGCGTTTAGATGCATATCAACGTGTATTAGGTATGACATTAGCTAGTTTACCATTTTGGATTTTGTTATCAATCTATGGATTCATTACTGTTGGTATGCCCAGCAAAGAACAGACAATTCAATCTAGTTTGGTTGCCATTTGCTCTGGAGTAATCGCAACTGTACTCTTCTTCTACGCAACTGATATGGTAAGGAACAATATGCAAAAATTAGCTGCTGTCGAAGCAACTCAGTCTATGGAAGTACTATTTACAGTAGCTGGAGAATTAGTTTTATTAGCATCTCCATTCCCTTCTGCTTTATCTTGGTGCAGCATGTTTCTTATCATGCTTGGTATGATTTTACACAGCTATATTTCACAAAAAAGAAAACCTGTTCATAATCGAGAAATTAGCGCTTAAAATTTAAAATCCCCATGTAAAAAGCCATGATAACAGGATGTTTTCATGGCTTTATTTTTTTATTAAAAAGTGTTACGAATCACTTATACAACTATTGCTTATACGAAATATAATGCCTAAATTCTTGAGATTGTTGTATTACTATTAAAACTTACCTACTTTCAACCTCTACTGAAACGCTTTGTTTCATCTCTTTTAAAGAGGTATATAAATCAGTTGTATATAACTTTTCAGGAGCTGATATCATCATTTCTAATTGTTGATAACCGCTATCTATATCTTTAATTTTCACACGTTTCACTTGCAAATTTAGATGCTTAATTTGTGTAAAAATTTGATTTAGCTCTTGATGCTTATTAACAACTATTTTTACTGACAAATCCCTTTGCCTCAAAGAATAAGGTCCTGCTAATTTAATAAGATATGGAAATACATTAATTGCCAAAATAATTAAAACCATTGCCACAGCTGCTTCTGAATAAAAACCTGCGCCAATCGCAATCCCTAAGCCAGATGCTGCCCAAACCATAGAAGCAGTTGTTAATCCAGAAATCACATCATTATTTCTCCGTAAAATAACACCTGCACCGAGGAAACCGACCCCACTAACAATTTGCGCCGCAAGACGCATAGGATCCATATTCGTATGCCCTGGAGATGAATATACATTTACTGATTCAATAGAAACAATCGTAATTAAACAACTTGCTACTGAAATTACCATACTCGTTTTCACACCAAGCGGTTTATTCTTCAGCTGTCTATCAATTCCAATTAATAGTCCAAAAAAGAGTGCTAGACCTAGTTTGAGTAAAAATTCAAATGTCATATTCATTTCTCCTTATTCATTTAGTATTATTATTTTAAAATTTTTTATGGTGGAATGGTAGCTATAACTGTTTTATACTTTCAATACTAGTCCTTTCCCTTCCTTTTTAAATTATTTTCTCAATTTTATTCGTAAACTCCGCTTCTTCCTCCCATTTTATAGTTAACTATCAAGTAATCGTTTCATTAAAATATCCTTACCCATTTTTTCAAAAATGAATATATCGAACCTTTTTTACTGGTGGAGTTAAATAACTTCTATTCAAAAATGGCGCATAGAAAAAGGTTGGCTTTTCGCCAACCTTTTTTTATTTATTTAGATACTGATTTTTCCGTAATACCAAGATGATCATTCAATTGTTTTGATATTTCTTTTACATTTTGTTCATTTGGTTGATAATAATAAATACCGTTAATCCGTTTATCTGCACCTTGTACTTGTAATTTTTCAATGTTCAAGTCTGTTCCTGCCATGTTTTTCGCGATTGCGAGCATGTCATCAAATGTTAAGTTTGTTTTTAAATTTTTATCAACTGCATCTAATAATGAGCTAAGCTTTGTGATCGATTTAACTGATAATGCTTTTTTTGCAATTGCTTCGATTACAAGTTGCTGTCTTTGGCCACGCATTGCATCACTATCGATTTTACGTGTTCTCGCTAACGCAAGCGCCTGTTCTCCATTTAAATGTTGATAACCTTTTTCAAGGTGAATTGCACCAGCTTGGTCTTTGCTGTCTTGTTCTGTGAAGGTAACTGGTACATCAATATCAATACCGCCAAGTGAATCTACTATTTTAATAAAAGATTCAAAATTAAATTTCACATAATAATCAACAGGTACATTTAAAAAGCGTTCAACCGTATCACGTGTACTTTCCACTCCACCAAATACGTGCGCATGTGTAATTTTATCTAATTTTTTTCGTGATGGAATATATACACGCGAATCGCGAGGGATGCTTACTAACTTTACTGATTTATCATCTTTGTTAATCGTTGCCAATAACAAAGCATCAGTGCGAACAGCTTCACCGTATTGGCTTTTTCTTTGTTCGCTTTCATCCACTCCCATAATTAAAATAGAAATATTATCTTTTAAAGGTGCCACCTCTTTATCACGTTTACTAGACTTATTTATTTCTGCATAAGAATTACTTGCAACCGCTTTTGCTTTACTATATATAAATGAACTATAACTTATCCCGCCAATAATAAGAAGTAAAAAGGGAATTGTCAGAAACCATAAAAAGCCTTTTTTTTTGGAGCGCATTTTTTTCTTTTCACTTCTACTCATTACTTCTATATCTTCTGTCATTTCGCCTCTCCTTTCGAAACATTTCCTCTTACTAGTTTAATTGAAATGCAGCATTCTTTGTATCGAATTACATTTCATTCACCTTACATTTTTGTAAGGATTTTTAAGTACTAATAATAACTCTTTACTAAATAAAAAGTAACATCAATTTGTTACAACCTACTAAGAACTTAATCTAAAAATGAATATTTTTGGGGATTTTCAAATAATTTTTTCTTATTTGGTATTATTTCCAACAATCTTTATAGAATTATTTCATTCTTAGAACTACGGTAATTTCTTAATACACAAACAGAAAAAACTGCACCATTTACATAACTATAAGCCTTCAAACTATCTCCACTTCCATATTGTCAAATTTAAATAAGAATCTCATTTAAATATTGAAATAAAAAAACTGGCCCCCAAATATTTGAAGGCCAGTTTTTTCAACTCGCTTTAAAGCCACCACCTAATACATCACGTACATCATGAATAACAACAAATGCATTTTCATCTTTTCTACTCACGACTTGTTTTAATTGAACGAGTTCTTGTTTATTGATAACAATATATAATACTTCCTTATTATTTCCTGTGTAACCGCCTCGTCCTTCTAATACTGTTACACCACGCGTCATGTGCTGCATAATGGACTCTCGGATAACATCTGGATAGTTTGAAATAATTGTCACAGCTGTTCTTGTATCCATTCCTTCTACAATAAAATCAATGACCTTCGCACCAATAAAGACCGCTACAAGTGTATACATCGCTTTCTCCTGTCCGATAATAAACACTGAGCCGGCAATAACAACGATATCAATAATTAATACACCTTTCCCGACGCTCCAGCCTAAATATTGATTTGCTAACCTAGCTATGATAGCCGAACCACCCGATGTGCCACCTGCTCGAAACATAAATCCTAAGCCAACCCCAACAAAACTCCCTGCAAAAAGAGCTGCTAATAATGTATCATTATTTACTGGAGTTGCAACGCCTTCTGTGATATATAAAAAGAAAGATGTAGATATAATACCAAGAATTGTATACACCATCGTTTTCTTATCAAAAAATTTATAACCGATTGCAAGTAAAATGACATTCATTATAAGGTTTACAAGACCAGGAGACCAGTCAAACAAATAGTAGGTAATAACAGTAAGACCGATAATCCCCCCTTCTGATAATCGATTTGGAATAGCAAAAAAGTTAATCCCAATCGCAAATAATAATGATCCAACTATAACCAGTAAAATCTCTTTCGTACGTTCATTCATTACATTTTCCTCCCATCTATGCCTTTACATGTATGTTATAATTCAACATCTTAGGAAACTAAGTTGTCGCTCTCCATTTCTCTGCATGTTTCTCTATCATTTCAATTAATTTTTTCATCGCCGGAGTCAACCATTTATTTTTATGGTATGCCAGTTCCGTTGTAACAAAATCCTCACTGTATACCCATGGAAGAGCGATTAACTTGCCACGCTCAATTTCCTCCTTAACCGTAATAAGCGGTAAATACGATAATCCTAATCCGCACATGACAGTTTGTTTAATTGCCTCAATACTCCAAAAGTGAATACGTGAGCAATTAACCCCTTCCTCTTTTATCCATTTTTCTAATAAGTCTCGATAACTTCCCGGCTCTGTAAGCAGTAGCATTTCTCCTTCTAAATCAGCAGGGGTAACGATTTTTTGTTTCGTTAGCTGATGCCCTGGTGGAGCAACAAGCACAACTGTTTCTCGAACAAGGGAATGAGTGACAATATCTACACCAAGCTTTTCCGGATTTGTAAATAAAGCAAAATCAAATTTACCTGACTTTAACTCATTATGTAACTCCTGGCTCTCTGATGGCTGTAAAATGATATGAACTTGCGGATATTTCTTTTTAAATTCATATAAAATCACAGGTAATCGATATATCATTAAAGACTCGTTTGCCCCAATACGTATCGTTCCTGATGGTTTACCGTTCATTTGAGATGACTCCAGCGCCTCATTAGATAATTCTAATATTTTTTGCGCATAAGAAAGCATATGCTCTCCTACTTCAGTTAAAATCACCTTTTTACCAAGACGATCAAACAAAGGGCTTCCAACTTCTTCTTCTAAAGATTGAATATGATTGGTGATTGTTGATTGTGTATATCCGAGCCATTCTCCAGCCCTTGTAAATCCACCGCTTTCCGCTACAATAATAAAAGTTTTCAAATGACGTAACTCCATAGTGCCACCTCCTGTTGTACAATCGTTATTTCATCTTCAATAGCATAAATTACGGTTTATATTATAAAGGTTACATATACTTTTCTAACATCAATTTATTGTTATACCTATATTGCCATAATAACGAAAATTGATGTTACAAGATATATAATGCCAAAGGTAAACATGTGTTATATTCATGTAAATTTTTATAAATGACTTCTCTCGGTTATATATAAGATGCATACAGTAAAATTTGTCCTGAAACACCCATGAAGCTAACTATTTTCATAGAAATAGTTAGCTTCATGGACAACCTTATATACTTTTAACCATGTATACTCGAATCGAAAACGATTGATTTCAAACTTAAGCTGCCAGTTTATATAAATGTCCATTCTCAAATGATGTATACGGCATATAAAGAAACTATACAACATTTCCCTCTTCACACTCACCTAATCACTATTATATATTTAGAATAAGAATAAATAAAATGAATTATTTTAATAGAAATCATTTAAAAAAATGATGACTAGATCTAATAAAAAAACATTCCATTAAATCGGCATACTTCTCTTCATTATATATTTTTATACGATTTTCTAAAAAACACTGTCCAAATTATAAATTAAACATCCCTTACAACTGCTGAGACCCTATCGGAGAGTTATCTTTACAAATCCTATAATTATCTAGTATTATTACCTAGTACTTAAAAATGATTAATAAAAGTAATAATACTCAATCTATTAAACATTCAAAATGAAAACAAATTAACTCACCAAAACTTAATTTAAATTCATATATAAATAGATTTTATTTTTCGTTATATTAAAAATCGTTCTCACATGTATCCTCAGCACAGAGGAGTAGTTCTTATATCGTATTTTCTATCATTATGAATAGCAAAGTAGTGCCTGTATACTGTTATATACACTATATTGCTATACTCGATATTATAAGAATGATAATTAACACCACATCAATTACCTCAGTTCATTGATAATGACAACATTCTATTAGAACGTATTTTCTTTTTCTAACACAGACTTGAAAGGGGCATACTTTTGCAAACACAACAGGAGCTTAGTAAAAAAACTATCATATTTATCCATGGGTTAGTTGGGAATCGTCGTGCATTTAAAAAAGAGTGTAAGCTATTTTCCTCATCTTACAACATCATAACGTATGATTTACTCGGTCATGGTGACGATAAAGGACAAGCAATTGATTTTTCTTTAGATCAATTAGTACAGCAGTTAACAGATCTTTATGAAAAAGAGGGAATCCAGCAAGCACATATTTGTGCTCTAAGCTATGGATGTTATATTGCCACTATATTTGCTCATATGTATCCTGAAAAAGTATTGAGCCTTTGTCATATCGGAGGTCATTATAATAACCCCTCTGTTTTGTTTAATGTCTTCCAAAAGTTTTGGGAGACAAGAAATAATGAATATTCCACTTGGCTTTACCAGTATGCAAATACCATCTTCCCAAGTGGTATACTGAAAGCAAATCCATTTGCAATTGTTTCCAAAAATATTTACTATCGATTTGGATTACAATTGCACTCATCTATTATTAGAGAGTCACTGCGACATCGTTTAGAATTCGATTTAAAATCTCGGTTACGAGAACTTACGCAACCGATTCTATGGGTAATGGGAGAATATGATCATCTTTATAAATCTTGTTTATTTGATTTAAAAACTATTCTTCCAAATGTTTCATATAAAGAAATCCCATTGGCTGGTCATGCTGCAAATATATTTCGACCAAATTATTTTTACGATCTGTATTCTCAGTTTTTACTAGACGCATCATCGTAAAACCAATTATTTTTATTAGATAAAGAGAATCGTGTACCATCTTTTTTAATTAAATTGTAAACATAAGATTTAAAATGAATTTATCAACTTAAACTATGTATCAAAAAGGATCTAATTCAATAGAATTAGATCCTTTTCAATATACTTTCCAAAGCCCCTCCTAATCCAATTCATTATAAATTTCCCCCTATCTATTCGAATTTCATATTTTTATTTTGGTAAATCATTGACCTCATATGCAACTCGAATTCCAGATTCAATTGCTCCCTGCATCCAACCATGTGTAACTGTCGTATGCTCCCCAGCAAAATGCACCCTTCCCTCAGGTATTTTTATATAAGGGTATAGTTCCAATTCTTGTCCTGGCTCAAAAGCTGTGAAAGCTCCGCAAGAATAATGGCTTTGACTCCAGCTAAAGGATGCTCCTGAAACGAATTCGGAATAAACTTGATTACCGTATAACTCTGCCAAATTCTTTAAAGCATATTGAATACGCTCTTCATTAGATAGGCTGTCCCACGTTAACGCTTCATCCGCCCATGTATAACTGGCTAAAACCACCGCTGCTCCTGTTGTTTGTATACCATAGCTCGGATAGTACGTAAATCGAATTGGCAAATCAGTGATAGATTTACCACCATATTGACCAATTCTTTCCCAAAAACGGCTTTTAAATTCAATCGCGATTTTAGTTGCAACTATATAGTTAAGCTCACGAATAGCTCTTCTTTTGTAATAAGAAAAAGAATCAAACGGTTCAATTTTCACAAAGCGTAATGCAGAAAAAGGAATAGTTATAATAGCACGATCACCTGTTACCATAAATTGTTCTGAGGTTTTCTCATAAATAGAGCGAATCGTAACACTCTCATTTTGCTGAATAATAGCTGTCACTTTTTGATGAAATAGTATATTTTCTTTTAGCTGTGGTAAAAAGGATTGTGGTAATACATCCATGCCACCCGTAATCTCATAAAATTCATTTGTTGATGTAAAAAATATCATCTCTCGCAATACTTCAACCACGGACATCCCCATATACGCTTCCATGTCAAGAAGAATGCCAATCATGTCAATTGCACCGTCTGAAAGATAAGAATTTAAAACGAAACCTAATGAATATTTTCTATATTGTTTTTCTATAACAAACCAGTTTTTCACTGGATCTTGTTTTATAAAATTTATAATCGGTTGTAAAACTGAAAGCATTAGCTCTTCAGCTGTTTTTCCTCTTTCGTTTGGCATAACTGGGTATTTTAGAACACTTGGATTTTGTTCAAATATATTGAGACGCGTTTTTATGCCATTTGCATAAATGATATCCAAAGGAGTTCGGTTAATAAAACGATTCGTAGACAATCCAAACTTTTGAATATATGCCGAGGTTAAAGTGTGTACATCTGGAATGCGCATAGACCCTGCATTAAAATATAGTCCATTGTTAAACGGGGATCGTACAGTGTACACTCTCCCTCCTATTCTATCATTTGCTTCCAAAATCGTAACTTTATGCCCAGCTTCCTTTAATAAAGATGCTCCAACTAATCCTGCTAGTCCTGCACCGACAATAATGATATGTTTAGGAACTTGTGTTTTATGAAGGCCATTTCTAATGATATGAATCATTTGCTCCGTTAATAATTGATTATTTATATTTTGAGGCATCCTTATTTACTCCTCTTCAAAAGGACTTCATTGCATTATATTCAATGAAAAGGACACCTATGTGTAGTTCTTTTTGTTTAAGATTTCGAAAAAAGGATTAATTCCATTGATAATTTGCTAAATATAAGGTCCCTTTACTACAAATGCTAATACCAGAGCCAAATAACATATTTCCCCACCCTATTTCGTAACAAATAAGCATTTAACACATTTCATAAATACGATTTTTTAGTAATATACTTGACATAACTTAAACACAATTCTATACTTACTTACATAAAGTAATTAAATAATTTTTAATGTTTTTCAATACCTTTCGATTGTTCATTCAAACTAATTTACATCACTAAAACTTTATTACGAACAAAGGAGGAACAAAGATGAAATTTCAACATCATCCTTATACTTTTGTAAGTCATGTTCACATATTAATTGAAAATTTAGGACGCTCCCTTTCTTTTTATCGAGAAAAATTAGGATTCCAAATACTCGAACAATCAGAAACGAAAGCTGTACTAACAGCAGATGGAAAAACTCCACTTTTAACAATCGAACAACTAGAAAATATATTACCAAAACAATCACGCACAACTGGTTTATATCATTTTGCAATTTTATTACCTCATCGCTCTGATTTAGCAAAGGTATTATATCATCTCATCCAAACGGATTATCCTTTACAAGGGGCCTCTGATCATCTTGTGAGTGAAGCCGTTTATTTAGCAGATCCTGATGGAAATGGAATTGAAATTTATGTAGACCGTCCTTTTGAAACATGGGAGTGGAATGACGGGCAAGTAACAATGACAACTGAGCCTATAGCAAGTGACATTTTAGCGGCCGCTAAAGACGAAACCTGGACTGGTCTTCCGAGTGACACAGTAATGGGACATATTCATTTACATGTTGCTGATTTAGGAAAAGCAGAGGAGTTTTATTGTACTGGTCTTGGGTTTGATGCTGTAAGTAGATACGGTCATCAAGCATTGTTTATCTCATCGGGAAAATATCATCATCATATCGGTTTAAATACATGGAATGGTGTTGGGGCACCTGCTCCGGCAGCAAACAGCGTGGGATTAAAACATTTTTCACTCTTATTCCCAGATGAAGAAACACGAAATCAAGCTGTGAAACGTCTCCAAAACATTGGGGCATCAGTAACAGCAACAGATGGAGTTATTGTTACAAAAGATCCTTCAGGTAACCATATTCAATTATGTATTTGAAGAAAGTATATAACTAAAAAATAAAATTTGGTGGTGTATAAAATGAGTTTTTTAAATAAATTATTTGGAAATTCAACTAGTCAAGAAGAAGTAAATCATACGGAACATACAACAAAAGATTTTTATTCTGCTGTAGCAGATAGACGTTCTATTTATGCAATTAGTAAAGAGGCTGTCGTTTCAGACGAACGTATTCAAGAAATTGTAACCCATGCTGTGAAACATACTCCTTCTTCTTTTAATTCACAAAGCGCACGAGTAGTCGTATTGTTAGGAGAACAACATGATAAATTGTGGAATATTACAAGAAACACATTAAAAGAAATCGTTCCTGCTGATCAATTTAGTTCAACAGAAGAAAAAATGACCGCATTTGGAAACGGTTATGGTACAGTATTATTCTTTGAAGACAATAGCGTAATTGAATACTTACAAGAGAATTTTGCCCTATATAAAGATAATTTCCCTGTATGGTCACAACAATCATCAGGTATGCTTCAATTTGTCATTTGGACCTCTTTAGAACTTGAAGGGTTTGGTGCAACATTACAACACTACAATCCTCTAATTGATGATGAAGTGAAAAAAGAATGGAATATTCCAAGCAACTGGAAGTTAATTGCCCAAATGCCATTTGGTAAACCTGTTGCTCCGGCGAATAACAAAGAATTTAAACCAACAGAAGAACGTATTAAATTCTTTAAATAATCCCCAACAAATAAAAATGGTCTAAGTCACATTACATATTTTGACTTAGACTATTTTTATATTTTTTCATAAACTACAATTTAAACCTGTATCATTTATTTCGCTCTACTGCTTTCTTATTAATAAACTGTAACCCAATTGCAATGACTAATATACCACCTGTAAAATATGGAAAAGTTACAAGTGCTGCAGCCCAAGTATTACCGACAATGCTATCAAATCTTAAAAAAAGCTATCCGGAAGTCAAAGTAGTATTGTTCGAAGGTACGTAGTATGTAGAAATTGCGGAATGGGTTAATAATGGCACCGTAGATATAGGATTCATTATAGAGGAAGATACAAAAAAACACTTTCAATATGTACCTATTACAAAAGATGAGATTGTCTTAGGATTGCCGAAAAATCATCCACTAGTTAATGAAAAAACAATTGATATAAAAGCAATTACTAATATGGACTTTATTATGCCAAAAGGTCCTTATCAATCATTAGTCTTAGAAAATTTATCTGCTCATAATGTATTCCCAAACATTATATTAGAAGTACTGAATTGTGAAACGATTGTTAATATGGTTTCACAAAATATCGGAATTACCATGGGCCCTGAACTATTTTTCAAATCTCATACAATCATTGAAATAAAAAACTAAAACAAAAAAATATCGTCAAATTAGCCTTGCATTTACAGAAAAAACTCCAATAATAAATGCTTTTTTTGTATGTATACTCACTTTTGTTTCATTTGTTTCACTAATAATCGTTTTACCTCATTATATGTTAAACCAGACTTCTTATTAAGATTCTTCACTTCTTCAATATCAGTGCCAACAACTGTATATTTTTTCTCTTTGTTCATTCTGCACGTCCTTTTTTAAATATTAAATATACGATACGTTTTTATAAAGTACTATTGATTTTTTTAACTAGTCTTAGCTCAATCATTTTGTTTTTGTATTTATTCCCTAAAATTAAATTCATTACTCATTTACTCCCTTTTGAATTTCACTCTCAATTAAAAAAGGTGTTACGACATAACGTAACACCTTTTCTTGTCGATTTAAAATAAAGTTCGATAATTTATAATATTTATTACAACTTCGAAAAGATAATGGATGTTGGGGACTGATTGGTGGTTCTATGAAGTTAGGAGAAACACTTGAACAAGTAGCTCATAGAGAATTGTTTGAGGAAACAGGACTAACGGCTGAGAATCTTAAATTAATTCATACATATTCAGGAGAAGCTTTTTATTATCAATATCCTCATGGTGATGAAGTCTATAATGTTGTGACGGCTTTTGAATGTAAGGAATATACCGGCTATTTAAGTCATGAAAGGGCCGCTACTTAGTCAAGAACTGATTTCTGTTTTGACTGGTCGATTAGGTAGTCTTTTTTTGATCGCTTGCTTTTGGTAATAGGAATGATGATCCATTCTGCAACAATTAGATGTAATCCGATCGCTAACCAGACTCCCGTTTCCAATAAACTTGCAAACACTTCATCCGATGCAGCAACGTCGCTAGAAACGCCGCGTAAGGTAGCATAGATAGGGACTAAAAACTGCGCGAACAGCCGAGCGCTGATAGCGACGACAGTCAGCGCATAGTTGCGAATCATCCAATGACGATGCTCTTCAACGCGTTTTTGACGAATCATATGATAGGCTTGCCATGCTGAATAAAGCCAGAGAAAATTGAGAAACAAAAAACCAATCTCACGCGTAAATGTTTCGGTATAGAGCGCGACTCCAAAACCGGTTAATCCACCAACGAAAATGCCAACCAGATAAATTTTTCCTAGCATTCGGTGTAAGGTTGTGTTTTTTAGACGCAAGGCATCAGAGAACTGAAAAGGCCCAATTGCCATTGCTATAGCTGCGAAAAAAATATGTATGATTAGCAGCGGATATTGAATCACTGAAGATGGACTAATCTCGACTCGACTTTGTGCTGGATCTAGCTGTACATATGGTCCTATAAAAAAGATAGTTAAAGCGAGCACCAATAACGTGAAAAAGCCCCAAGTAATTTTACCTAGTAGTTTTGGCATGTGAAAGCTCCTATCTCTTAATGTATTCTATAGTCTTCGTATCATTGTCTATTGTTCAAAAAAATCCTTTGCAGCAGGATCGATCCATTGATTCATATCTTCCTGACTTTGTTTTACCATTCGATTTACTAACACGTTATGTTAGTTGTAATCTTCTAATAGATACACACGCGTGTAAAGGGTTATTCGTATAAAATGCTGTTCCACCTTGTTCAATCGAATGACCGTAGAAGATTTCTTTGCTGTCGATTGAAGGAATAAACCACTTATTAATGAATTCAGATTGATTAAGAGATAAAATCTTGAAAGTAAACTTCTATTCAAAAGTTTACTTTTGATTGAAAGTGTAAATACCAAGATTCAATTGCTATACAAAGTTTTGCAAAGGCATTACAAAAAATTCAATTTAAAGGAAGTAAAAAGAAGCATAAACTCTCTATATAGGGGTATAGCAACCAAAAGCAAAATACGGGGCCATATACAAATAAATTCCAATTATAATAGGAATGAAAAAAAATAGAAAATCACAATTAGCATACTTGAATTATCGCTTAATTGTTCAACTAACGCACCTGTTAGTTGAACAAAGTACGATCTATCAGAGTAAAATTCATGAACAGTCTGTTTCTGATGATAAAAAACACATTACTAATTAGGGGAATAGATTATTGTATAGAACCTTGTATAATATTGATAATGAACACTTTGTATCTCATTACCCTTTTCAAACACTAAGGTAGTTTATAATTTATGTCTATCTATGACATGTTTTATATAACAATCCCCTTTTTATCCAAGCCATTGATCCGATACCACTCCACTGTATCCCGTATTGTATCTTCAAGAGGTCTATAAACGATTGACAGATCTTGGATTGCCTTCGCACCACTAATTCGCTTCATTTCCGTCATCACACGAAGTTCCTCTAAGGACAAATTCGTTTCTTTATTTCTCATAGACGCAATTCTCTCATTAAACCATGTAGATATATAGACCATGGACATCGGAAAGCGTCTGGAAGGACCCTTAATACCGGATACTTTCTCCATGATATGAAACAATTCTTCCAAACTCGTGTAGTGTGCAGAGATGATATACCGCTCTCCTCCTGAAGCTCTTTCGGTCGCATGAATCATTGCAAGCGCAACATCGCGTGCATCTACAACATCTATGCCAGAAGGGAAAGTCCCCGGGATTTTTCGACCGAGGAAATTTAAGACCAACTGACCACTTCCGGTAGGTGCAGCATCGCCCGGCCCGAACATCCACGCAGGTAGGACCGTAACAACCGGAATGCGATGTTGTCTCGTGAATTCCTTAATCGCCCGATCTCCGACGATTTTACTCTTCCCATACAGGTTAAGCGCTTTGTCTGGGTTCAGCAAATCACTTTCATCGCTAATCTTTCCATCTTTGCGCTTACAGATGGTTGCGCTTGTACTGGTATGGACAATTTTTTCCACCCCATACTTTTCCGCAAATTCAAACAGCCGCACTGTATTTATAACATTCACTTTCTCCAGATTGGTCCAGTGGTCTCCCTTACGGAATGTCTCTCTGAAATAAGCTGCTGTATTGAACAAAAGGTCGCAATCCCTCATTTGATGCGCCCACGACTCTACATCCAGCAAATCACCAGTAACCACCTCAACATTTAATCCATCGAGCATCTTTTCGGCTTTTTTAGCCGAGCGCGCCAATGCCTTGACTTCCCATCCCTTCTCTACTAAAAGACGAACCAGATTGTTACCCAGCAATCCTGTACTACCTGTAACAAAAGCACGCATAAATAATCCATCCCCTTATTTATTGATAAATAAAAAATGCAACAATGGCATCTCAATTATTTTACTTCCAGACCTACACTACTATAGATTATTTTGGGTAAAACAAGTACTCACTAAGCTCTTTCAACAAAAATCAGATTTTGTCTGTGTATACATGTGCACCCAAAATTAAATCTCCCCAATATTCTCCGCAGTCTTAATGGAAAGGTATATGCTAAGTGCTCCTAATATGCACATTACCGCTATGACAAACTCTGGTTCAAGATTTAAGAATGATGAAAAATTTGGTAATTGCATAGTTACTACAGAACATATAACGGTTGGTACTGTGCTTCTTTTCAAAATGCCAAAGAGAAAGAGCGGAATGAAACTAATCAGGGTAACAATAAGCGAACGAGTAATCATACTACTAAAATAGGTGATAATATCCGAATGAGTTGGCTGTCCGTTAATAATAGGAAAAACCTGATCAAGTAAAAAGGTTGTCAAACCTGCCAATAAAAAGGAAACAATCGTAGTAAGAAAAACAAAAAGTGAGATAAACAGCACTTTTGCTGTAAACAACTTTTTTCGGCTAATTGGGTATCCAAAAGAAAGTGAGATCGTTTTATTTTTATATTCTTCAATGAAAACCTGATTGATAAGGGATCCTCCAAACAAGATGAATCCCAATTGTATATACAAATTTAGTTCAATGGCTGTAGCATAGCTTTGGCCAAAAACAGGCATTACCATTTTTATAAAAAACACAGGCATAAACATAAGAACAAACCAGTAAATGATTACTTCACCAATAACAGATTGATGCTTTAATTTTTTCCATTCCAATAGCATTAATTTAAACAATTTTTTCACCCCCATTAATTTGCTTATAAAAATAGTCTTCCAAAGAGCTAGTATGCTTTTGGATTTCTTCAATGCCTATTTCATGGAGAATCAACAATTTGGAAATATCGATTTGAGAATGAGTCAGATCATATATCCGAATTCTGTTTCCTTGAATAATTTTCATATTCGAAATATGAAGTTCATTTTCAAGTAAATAAATCGTTTTTTGTACATCTGTTGTCAATAGCTCAATGTAATCTGTTCGTTGCTTTCGAATATCTTCTAATGTAACTTCATTTAACAACCTTCCATTATCAATTACACCAATCCTGTCTACAACCTGTTCCATTTCTCCTAAAATATGACTAGAAAGGATAAATGTTATCCCATATTCCTTGTTAAGCATTAAGATTAAATCCCTTGTATCTTTTATCCCGATAGGATCTAGACCATTTGTTGGCTCATCTAAAATAATCAGTTCAGGCTTTGTAATAATAGCTCTAGCCATCCCAAGCCGTTGCTTCATCCCAAGGGAAAATTCCTTCACACTTTTGCCCTCAATCCCATTCAAACAAACCATATCCAACGCTTGTTTTATTCCTTTATCGTCATAATATCCCAAATATTCACAATGAAGTTTCAAATTGTCCATCGCAGTTAAATGCTCAAAAAAGATTGGATATTCAATGATGCTACCGACTCTCTTTAAAACAAACTTTGAATGTTCCGTAAGCTTCTTGCCAAATAATTCTATGTCTCCACTTGTTGGCTTCGTTATGCCAGTGAGCATCTTCATAATAGTTGTTTTACCTGCACCATTTTGACCGAGAAAGCCGTAAATTTCTCCTTTACGAATATGAAGATTTATATTTGTTACCAGCTCTCTACCTTTTCCTTTTTTTGTGAGTCCGGTTGTTTTTACTACATAATTCATCCTGATTTCCTCCCTCCTGCATCTACTTTCATCATAGGCATCAAAAATATCATTTTTCTTTCTTAACCCTTACAAATTTCTTAAGTTATTTGTTTGCACAAAAAGAGGCTGTTCTAACTGAACACCCCTTGTGAAAAGTACTTAATACGTAATTTGATGGAAAACACACGTAAAGACCGTTTTTTCATATGGTTTGCTACTTAAGTGGATGGAACCTTTCATTGCTTCTATTAAATGTTTCGTTATGCTTAATCCAAGCCCACTTCCTTGAAATTCTGGATTTCTGGCATCATCCAATGTATATAACCGTTCAAATACCTGTTCTTGATGCACCTCAGCAATTCCTTTTCCTTTATCCCAAATATCAATTGCGATATAATCCCTATCTTCTCGAACTGTTAGCCCAAACACCCCTCCATCACTACCATAACGGATGGCATTCGAAATAAGATTACTTAAGACCCGATTTAATGCCTCTTCATTTCCAAGAATGTAATAATACTGTTCTGGAATGTTCACTTCCACCTGAAAATTTTTAGATTGCAGCAAATCATAAAACTCTAGCACGTTTTTCCTGCATATTTCATTAATAGAAATCCTGCTTAAAGGTAATGAATAATCCCCAGAATCAAGTTTAACAAGATCAAAAAATTGATTTAGCAGCGCTATTACATTTAGCGTTTTTTGATGAAGACGAGAAGTAACCTCGCTCCGTTCTTCCACACTCATACTGTTGTCTAAATTTAATTTTTCAACATAGCCCCAAATTACGGTGAATGGTGTTTTCAAATCGTGAGACATGTTAGACAGCATTTTTCTTAAGCTTTCTTTGGTTTTCATATAGTCCGCAATTACTTGTTGATTGTAATCTAAAAGACGGTTGATTTGAATGAGGAATAGTTTAATGGTTTTCTGATCTGTTTGTATTAACACTTTTTCAGCAGTCTCCTGCTCAATAATATAGGAAAGTTTGTTACGTATTTCGTTCAAGTCTCTATTCATTTTTCTTCTAAAATAGGACTGCACTCCGATGATCACAAGCAAAATAACAATGATTACACTCAATAAAAGGGCCATAAGCTACTCACCTAATTTATATCCGATTCCCCATATCGTCCGAATGTATTGCGGATTTGACGGATCCACTTCTATTTTTCCCCGAAGTCTTCTAATATGAACATTAATCACATTTTCATTCCCATAATAGTCATCTTCCCAAATAAAGTGGTAAATTTGCTCCTTTGTAAACACTCTGCTCTGATTTGTCATAAATAGCTTTAAAATATGAAATTCCTTGGATGTAAGCTGAACGTTCTTCCCCTTAATTAGTGCCGAAAAGGTTTTTAAGTCAAGAGAAAGTTCTTTAAAATGTAGGATAGCTGAAGTAGGTACATTCTCTGAAGGAAGATATTGTGTTGCCCTGCGAATTGCAGCATGTACCCTGGCGGTTAGTTCAAGCATGGAAAAAGGCTTGCTGATATAATCGTCTGCACCAAAACCAAGACCTAACGCTTTATCTATATCACTCCCTTTTGCTGAAATGATCAAGACAGGAATTAAACTCGTTGCTCTTATCTGCTTTAGGAAATCCACCCCACTTAGCTTAGGCAGCATTAAATCAAGTAAGATTAAATCAACCTCATTTTTCTTAAGAAGAGCCAAAGCCTCCTCTCCATCAAATGAAGTAAGTACCGTAAAATTCTCCTGTTCCAAGTGACAAGTAACCAGTTTACTTATTTCTCTGTCATCCTCGACAAGTAGGATACTCTTTTGCACGTTTCCACATCCATTCTTTTGTACGAATACCACCAAACTAAACAAAAAATGGTAAATCAACTTTTTTGCCTCTTCATAACAATTTCTGTACCTTATCAAAAACTCCTTCTTATCCCATTAAATGGCCCTTTAACCGCATAACATGACTGACATTTTTAAATATCTTTATTGTAAATGTAATTTTATTTGCAATTAAACAATTGTATTATTACTCAACAGCTGTTGCTTTGAAATAAAAATTGATTAAAAAAATCTTATAAATACATATTTTATAGCAAATTGAAAGGATTCATTTTGAATAAAGTTTAGTCAAAATGAATCCTTCTCTTTTCAAATGAACTTTTAGTTTTATAAAAAAAGTTTAATCGTTTGTTTAGTTAATTATTCATATTTTCTAAGGTCCTCAATGCTTCTGCACCTATATTAGAATTTAAGGCTGCTTTTAAATACTTGAAAAAACTTCAAACTTGCTCCTACTTGTGCGTCCATCTTTGCTAAAGCTTTTTTAGCATGTTCATCCATTTTCTCTTCAATTGAGTTGAATTTACCACCATACTTTATATCGAGATAATCCATTGCTGTTCCTTCGTCAAAATAAATTACCTTGATCATGACCTTCCCCCACCTATATTCAGATTAAATAACCATTTATTACATTTTAATAATAATACTTATTATAAATTTTTAAATAAACTCTCTAGAAGTGCCAAATATGAAAAAGAAAAAAGCATGACATTCGATTATCATGCTTTTTTCCTAAAGTTTAAAATTAATGCTTTTTTGCAATGTGCAATGTTCTTCACACCTAACTCCTTACAAAGTTTATTACTCAGTAAAGAACTTTTTTATTTGTTGACATCATCACTTCTCAAATACAAAATTAATCTTCCCATCTTTCCATTCTAACTTCGCATCAAACGTTTTATCGTTCTTCTTAAAACCTTTCATTAGTTCCGTCTGTTCACCTTTTAATAGCTTCTTCATATTCTTTTGCGAAATCGTTTTTCCTAATATCTTTTTAGAGATTGTGAAATCACATTTCGTTGTATTATAGTTCGAGCATCCATAAAAAGTAGATTTATCAATTACATCTCCATCACACTTTTTACATTGTCCGACTTTTTTACCAACTGTAAATTTAGAATTAGATCGTTCAATAGATTCCACATGTAAACCTGTAAAATCCCATTTCTCAGACATTTCTACCGCATCTTCAATAATTTTCGCTGATAATTTTTTCGTTTGTTCCATAAAGGTTGCTGGTGAAGCTGTGCCTTCTCCAATTTCGGCAAGGCGCTGCTCCCATTTTGCTGTCATTTCTGGGGAAGCCAAAATTTTATCACCAATTGCGGTAATTAATACTTTCCCTTTATCGGTTGCATACACTTGATTTTTCTTCACATCAATATATTTGCGGTCCTTCAACATTGTAATAATGCCTGCACGCGTTGCTTCCGTCCCTAAACCTTCTGTCTTTTTTAATACTTTTTCCAGTTCTTCGTTCTCTAAATACTTCCCAGCTGTTTTCATTAACGTAATCAGCTGACCTTCTGTATATCGTTTTGGTGGCTGGGTTTTTCCTTCTTTCACTTTCACCTTTGCAACTTTTCCTTGTTCCCCTTCTTGTACAATTGGAAGAATTGTTTCTTCATCTTTATCATCTTGGAAAATCACTTTACGCCAACCTTCTTGAATTTGCTGTTTTCCTTTTGAAATGAATTCAGCACGTCCATCAACAAGCGTTGTAATTGTAGTGTAATCAAAAATCGCAGCTTCATAATGCGCCGCAATCAATCTTCTTACAATCATATCGTAAATTTTTCTTTCATCACCTGATAATTTACTTGGATTTGTTACTTGTTCTGTTGGAATAATGGCGTAGTGATCTGTAACCTTCTTCTCATTCACATATCGCTTGTTATTCATAATAGAAGAAACTGGTGCAGGCAACAAATCTTTATAATCTTCAAACTGACTTAGCTTCTGCAAAATATCAGGAAACGTTGCAGCTTCTCCTTCTGTTACGTAGTTAGAATCCGAACGCGGATAAGAAACAATTCCTTTTTGATATAACGCTTGTGTGATATCAAGTGTCTTTTTCGGTGAAAATTTAAATACTTTATTCGCCGTTGCTTGTAAGGATGATAAGTTAAATAAAAATGGCGGCTGAAACTCTTTTCGCTCTGTTTTCATTTCTTTCACTTCAGCCGGTTTATTTTGACAAAATGCAGCGATTTTATTCGCCATATTGGGATCCTTTAAGCGAGATTCATTGTCCTGTTCCCACTTACCTTCATATTTCTTTCCTTCTATATTAAAGGTTGCGAACACTTCCCAAAATGGCTCTGATTTAAAGTTTTCAATTTCTTTCTCACGTTTCACAATTAATGCAAGTGTTGGTGTTTGCACGCGTCCAGCGGAGAAAACATCATTCATTCCTTTTTTCTTTAGTAAAATGCTAAAAACACGGGAAGCATTCATCCCAACAACCCAGTCTGCACATGATCGTGTATATGCTTCGTAGTACGTATTGATTGTATCTGCTTCATCAAGTAAGTTTTTAAATCCTTGATAGATTGCTTGCTTCGTTAAAGAAGAAATCCACAGACGCTTCATCGGTTTTTGTACATTACAAAGATTAATGATATTCCGTACAATTAATTCCCCTTCACGCCCTGCATCTCCCGCATGAATAATTTCCGTCACTTGCGGATTATGTAACAGTTGTTTCACAACGTTAAATTGCTTATACTTTGATTTTGTTACTTCAAATTGAAAACGTTCTGGAATCATTGGTAACGTATCTAATGACCATTTTTTCCACTCTTCATGATAGTGTTCTGGATTACATAATTGCGTCAAATGACCAATGGCCCACGTACAATAAGCACCATTCGGAAACAATTCATTTGCTTCCACTTCCAAATAGCCGTCTTTTCGTCGATATTTAAATTGAGAAACGAGCGCTAAACCTTGATCAGGTTTCTCGGCAATAATTAATTTCATTTTATAACTCCCTATCTAAATTGCTGTGTCACTTCAATTATATTTATTTATTTTTCAGATGAGTATAACCCACAACAGTTCAAATTCCATTTTATATGTTATAGACTTCTAATATTATACGCTTAACTGAAATATCTTCACAATAGTGATTAATTACGTAATGTATTATATGTATCTACTTATTTTTGACATAAGTACAAGCATCATCACTTTATTACACAAACAACGTATGATGAAATTCACAAGTTATCAGTGATGTATATCACTACATAAATTTAAATTTATTGATATTTTTAATCTAGATACAAAATTTAAACTTTATGGAGGCATTCATATGGAACATGTATTTACTGAGACTTCTGTGATTGGTGACATTGTTACAAAATTCCCGAAAGCAAGCGATCTTTTCAAATCATATAGAATAGATTTTTGTTGCGGGGGTAACAGACCACTTATTGATGCAATTCATGAGAGAAATTTATCGGTGGAAGAGGTTATAACAAACTTAAATACTCTTTATTATGAAACAAAACTATTAAATGAAGCAGAAATTGACTGGAAAATCGCCTCTTATAGTGAATTAATTGACTATATTGTGAATAAACATCATCGCTATTTAAATGAAGAATTGCCACAGTTAAGTCCATATGTAACAAAAGTATTACGCGTTCATGGATCAGGACAGCCTCATTTAGCTAAAATTCATAAGCTATTCCATGAATTAAAAACAGAATTAGAACAGCATATAATTAAAGAAGAAACAGAAGATTTTCCGTTGATTTTAGCATTTGAGCAAAATCCAACTGATGAAAATTATACGAAATTAAGCAAAGTGGTGGGAGAGTTAGAAAGTGAACATAGCCATGCTGGTGATATTATAAAAGAACTTCGTAACATTACGAATGACTTTACTCCTCCAGAAGGAGCTTGCGGTACTTATCGTCTTGTCTATCAACGACTTGCAGCTCTTGAATCCGATCTATTCCAGCACATTCATTTAGAAAATAATATTTTGTTCCCGCGTGCAATCGCACAGGCTTAAGTAAAAAAGGTGAATCTATAGACATCGAATTAAGGCTCAAAAACAACATTTTTTGAACTTATAGATTTTATGATCTGAAATAAATAAAAAGATTCTTATATAGATATCACTTAAATGTAACAAAATAGAACATAAGCACTTTTTGCTCATGTTCTATTTTTTACGTATTTTTTCTATTTTCGTAATGCTTTTAGAATATACACACGGAAAGTTCACTTTCCACGTAATCTCCAGTGATACTAAAAACTCGAGAACGAGCCCCTCAACATACACATCGAAACTCACAAACTACACAAGAGCCCCACTGATGAAAGTTTCACTTTGTCTTATCTAGTCCGTTATTTAGCTTCCTCCTATGAAGTTAAAAAATTGATTCGTTCTATTACAAATATGATTTTTATCACTGCTTTATTTACGAAATTGATATAACTTTATTATAAAAATATGACGAGAATTATTGAGGAGTTGTATATATGAAGGCAAAAATGATAAAAAAACATTTACAGGAAGTTCCCCTCTTTAAAGAACTTTCAGAAGAAGAACTTCAGCCTATTGTAGATATTTCACAATTACGAAATTATAAAGCAAAATCATTTGTATTTATGCAGGGTGACACACTTGATCGCGTGTTTTTTATCCAATCTGGTAAAGTGAAAATTCAAAAAACAGATGTAACTGGAAAAGAACAAATTGTTTCTGTGCTTCAAGCTGGAGAAATGTTTCCCCATGCTGGCTTTTTCCAAAAAGGTACCTTCCCAGCACATGCTGAAATACTTGAGACTGCAGAGTTAATCGTTACTCCAATCGCTGATTTCGAGAAGATTTTGATTCAGCATCCTGAATTATGTATTAAAATGTTTAAGGTTCTTGGAGAAAAAATTGTCGATCTTCAGAACAGATTAGAAGAACAGATTCTTCACGATACTTACGAACAAATTATTATGCTATTACTCCGTTTATGTAAATCAAATGGTATACAGATGAATGACAAATATACATTAACGACCCAATTTACGAATCGGGAACTCGCCAATATGATTGGAACATCCAGAGAAACGATGAGTCGCACAATGAATCAGTTAAAAAGAAAGAAATTAATTGATATTGATGAAAACGGTTGTTTCATTATTATTCCAGACAAATTAAAAGCAGAAATCATCTGATTAAAGAGTACATGTGTGATTTTTCTCACACCCTACTCATTTTCTCTATGTTACATTGTTACTGAGAATTAATATCAATAATTTCCGAGGTGAAGATGATGACAAAAATGATTGATTTTAGGAAAACAATTTGCGATTTGACTATTGAATACCCTGAAATCATCCCTATCTTAAAAGAACTCGGCTTTGAACATATAACAAAACCCGGAATGTTGCAAACAGCTGGTCGTGTGATGACCATCCCAAATGGATGTCGAATGAGAGGAATTTCGTTTGATACAGTTAAAAAAACTTTTAAAAATAGCGGATTTAACATTATAGGGTAAAGGAGAATTTTTATGAGTGAAATAATTAACAATCGTGAACATAAAAGTATGAATACGTTTGAACGACAAGAAATCCTAAAAGAAATTATTAAAAATCTTCATAACGGGAAAAGTGTTGAGGAGGTAAAAGCTCAATTCGAGGAAGCTGTCGGAAATATTACGGTTACAGAAATCTCCCAACTTGAACAGACACTCATGGAGGAAGAAGGAATTCCAGTAGAAGAAGTACAGCGTTTATGCTCAGTGCATACAGCTATTTTTAAAGGTTCCATTGAAGAAATCCATAGATCTGATAAACCAGAAGACCAACCTGGACATCCGATTCATACGTTTAAGCTTGAAAACAAAGAAATCGATATACATGTTAACTTTAAGCTTCAACTTCACTATGAACGTTTCGAAAAAGAAGATAGTAAAGAAAACATCTATAAATTAATAGAAGACTTAAATCTATTAATGGATATTGATAAACATTACAGCCGTAAAGAGAATCTGCTTTTCCCTTATTTAGAGAAATACGGAATTTATGGACCAACGCAAGTAATGTGGGGCGTCGATGACAGCATTCGCAATGCTATTAAAGACGTCAAACAAAAATTAAAAAATTATAATGGAGATAAAAAAGCTGTCTTATCTCAGGTTTACTTTGTTATTCATGAGATAGGTGAAATGATTTTTAAAGAAGAGAATATTTTATTTCCAATGGCTCTTCAAACCCTTACAGAAGATGAATGGATTAAAATCGCTCATGAAAGTGATGAAATTGGCTATTGCTTAACAAGTCCTACAAGTGTATGGAAACCTGAAAGAAAATCTATACAAGAAAAAGCCATATCTGAAGGATTCATTCGCTTAGAAACAGGTATGTTGTCTCTAAAGCAATTAGAGCTACTAATGAACCACTTACCTGTAGATATTACATTCATTGACGAGGATGATGTTGTACGCTACTTCTCTCATGGAAAAGAGCGGATTTTCGCCCGTACGAAAGCGGTCATCGGCAGAACAGTCCAAAACTGCCATCCTCCAAAAAGCGTTCATATTGTTGAAAAGCTCTTAAAAGACTTTAAATCTGGAAATAAAGATTGTGAAGATTTCTGGATTAAATTTCAGGATAAATATGTATACATTCGTTATTTTGCTATACGGAGTGAAGATGGAGAATACATGGGTACCCTTGAATTCACGCAAAATATTAATCCGATTCAAGAAATCCAGGGAGAAAAACGTATTCTTTCATAAGCTGAGTATGTCACCAGCCGTTTATCTTTTCTTTTATATCACTCTATGTAAAGTGTTTTTATAGTTCGCATGATTAATTATTGTAGCATTTCCCCCTTCTAGATTATGTGCTAGAAAACATAGTAATTGATTTAAATTCATCCTAAATATATATCATTTACAAATAAAACGACTACTTTAATTATTTTATTTAGAATCAAATAAGGGATACAAACCTCAATTTTATGCGGTATAAATATATAATGTTACACATTTTATAAAGGGAAAAGAAGAGGATAGATACAAGCAGAGAGATGCTGCCTGTTCTATCCTTTTTTGTACCACAAGAAAGGACAAACTAAAATAATGCTACCTCAATTAAAGAAGTAGCATTACCTTGTATGAATCTTAAACCATCCTAAAGCTTCAACATGATTGTAGAAAAACAAAAAGAACCATTCCCAACACTTCTATATCATGTACCACAAAAAGTTCGGTAAGGACATGATGATGGCGCAGGTAGTGTCGCGTAATCATCTTGTTCTGGGGAGTACGCATAAGGATTTGAAAGGACATTAAGAAGACGTTCCATCACGCTGTAATCTCCATGTTTCACAGCAGCTTCCAAAGCTTCTTCTACTCTGTGATTCCGTGGGATTACCGCAGGATTGTTTTTCCGCATCAATAAATGTGAAGAATCTTTTGATTCTTCCTGTCTACCTAGTCTTTCCTGCCACTGCTCATGCCACTGATTGAATTCTGGAGTTTCAAACAAGGCCATATCCTCCAGCTTATCAAAAGTTAACGCACGGAAAGTATTCGTATAGTCCGCACGATACTTCTCCATGATAGTAAGGAGGTCTTCAATAAGTGCTTTATCCTGTACTTCTTCGTTAAATATCCCTAATTTAGCTCTCATTCCAGCGAGCCAGTTCGAATGATATAACTCATTATAATTTAAAATTGCATCTTGAGCCATTTCCATCGATTTTGCATAATCACTATGCAATAGTGGTAATAAAGTTTCAGCAAGCCTTGCAAGATTCCATCCACCAATATACGGCTGATTGCCATAAGCATAGCGACCTTGAAGATCAATGGAACTGAATACCGTTTCCGGATCATAAGTATCCATGAAGGCACAAGGACCATAATCAATGGTTTCCCCACTAATGGTCATATTGTCGGTGTTCATCACCCCATGAATAAAACCAACAAGTTGCCATTTTGCAATCAACTGAGCTTGACGCTTAATCACTTCCTCAAGCAGGGAAAGATAGCGATTTTCAGCAGCGTCAACGTCTAGATAATGTCGCTGTATTGTATAATCAGCTAGGGCTTGAAGATCTTCAACAGTGCCCCATTTGGAAACGTACTGAAAGGTGCCAACGCGCAAATGACTTGCAGCCACACGGGTAAGAATTGCACCAGGCTGCTCAGTTTCGCGAAAGATTGATTCACCGGTCGTTACTACCGCTAGACTACGGGTAGTAGCAATACCAAGCGCATGCATTGCTTCGCTGATGATATATTCGCGTAGCATCGGTCCAAGTGCCGCTCGACCATCCCCCCGGCGAGAGTATGGTGTTCTACCAGAACCTTTCAGGTGAATATCCACCCTCTCACCTAAGGGAGTGATTTGCTCGCTAAGCAGCAGAGCTCGGCCGTCTCCGAGCCGGTTAAAATGTCCGAATTGATGCCCCGCGTAAGCTTGAGCAAGAGGAAACGCACCTTTGGGAATCCGATTTCCTGCAAGCACCGCTACTCCATCGTCACTTTCTAGTTCCTCGATGTTCAATCCTAGGGATGTTGCCAACGAATCATTGAGAATAACCAACTTCGGTGAGCGAACAGGTGTTGGATTGAGGCTGGTGAAAAATGATTCCGGTAGACGGGCATAGCTATTATCTAAGTTCCATCCTGTTTCTATTCTTTCTTTTTTATTTGTCATTGTATCACCGTTTCTTCTTTTATCTTTTTTACATAAAACAAAAACTCTAATAATTAAATGGTATTTTAGTTATGTATTTCTACATCAATACAAAGCAACCTTTTTTAGTGTCTACTTCGGTTAATTTATTATACTATTTCCGACAAATTATGAATTTTGTACTGCATCGATTCGAAAACTATTGAATTAAATATTAAGTAATAGTAAACACCCTTCTAATTATAATACATTAATATAAAAAAATTGGCAGAATATGTGGTATATCTATTTGCTAGCAGATATGTGTTATCTATATTATTGCAATTTGAACGAATTATTTATAAAAAAGAAGCTATCCCTTTATTTAATATTGGGAATAGCCTCTTTATTTTATCATTTACAAATTACATAATATATCTTTCATTACATTAAATCATTAATTGAAAATCCACCTGGCAGTAAACTTTCAACTGTTACTTCTTTTTCATCGCCTTTTTGATTTGTCAATAATACTGGCATTTGCGGATCACAAAATTCTGCGATTACTTGTCGGCACGCTCCACATGGTGAAATAGGACCATCCGTATTACCTGTTATTACCAAATAACTGAAATCGCATTCTCCTTCTGACACTGCTTTAAATATTGCTGTTCTTTCGGCACAATTACATAAACCATAAGACGCATTTTCTATGTTACAGCCTGTATAAATTTTACCATCTTTCGTAACGAGTGCCGCTCCAACAGGGAACTTTGAATATGGAATATAAGCTTTTGACAACATCTTTGTAGCTTCTTCAATATATTTTTGTTTATCCATATCATTTCCTCCTCAAAGTAAATGTAATTCTGTTAAGCATTAATCAGTTATCACAGTGTAAATTAATTTAGGAGTTTCAGCCTTTTCTGATACAGAAATGTTTTCATAAATTTTAGCTTTTACATCTTCAACATCTTCGCGATTTGCATAAATCGTAACTAATGGCTCTCCTTCTTTTACAACTTCGCCAACTTTTTTGCGTAGCATTAAGCCAACCGCTAAATCAATTTCATCCTCTTTCGTTGCACGACCTGCTCCTAGAAGCATCGCAGCAATACCGATTTCATCTGCAACAATGTTAGACACAACACCTGAAATTTTAGCTGGTACATCAATTACATATTTCGCTTGTGGTAACTTTTCTGGATGATCTACAATCGAGCTATCTCCACCTTGATTACGTAAGAACTCTTTGAATTTCTCAATCGCTTTTCCATTCTTCATAACTTCTTTCAACATTTCACGTGCTTCTTCTAATGTATTTGCTTTTTTACCAAGAACAACCATTTGACTTCCTAATACAAGAACTAATTCCGTTAAGTCTTCTGGGCCTTCTCCTTTTAGCGTATCAATTGCTTCCTTCACCTCAAGAGCATTACCAATCGCAAAGCCAAGTGGTTGTGACATATCTGAAATAACAGCCATTGTTTGACGGCCAACATTATTTCCGATTCGAACCATTGCATGTGCTAATTTTTTCGCATCCTCTTCTGTTTTCATAAATGCTCCTGCTCCTGTCTTAACATCAAGAACAATTGCATCAGCTCCAGCTGCAATTTTTTTACTCATAATCGAACTTGCGATTAATGGAATCGAATTCACAGTTCCCGTAACATCACGTAGTGCATATATCTTTTTATCGGCAGGTGTTAAATTACCTGTTTGTCCAATAACTGCAACCCTATCACGATTCACTAAATCAATAAATTGCTCTTTCGTAATCTCAACATGGAATCCTTCAACTGCTTCTAATTTATCAATCGTACCACCTGTATGCCCTAGACCACGTCCAGACATTTTTGCAACTGGTACATCTAAAGCAGCTACTAATGGTCCTAAAACCAATGTTGTTGTATCACCAACACCGCCAGTTGAATGTTTATCTACTTTAACCCCTTCAATCTCTGATAAATCAATTGTCTCTCCAGAATTCACCATAGCCATTGTTAAATCAGCACGTTCACGATCAGACATATCTTGGAAAAAGATAGCCATTGCTAGTGCACTTACTTGATAATCAGGGATTGATCCATCTGTATATCCTTTAATAAAAAATTGAATTTCCTCTGTTGTTAGTTCTTTACCATCACGTTTTTTTGCAATAATATCTACCATTCTCATCCTAATCACCAATCCTTCTTATTTTATTTTGTAAAGGGTAAACTTATTAAACTCTTAATATATTAATCCAACTATTGTTGCGGATAAAAAGCTTACTAAAGTTGCTCCGAAAAGCAGTTTCAAACCAAATCTTGCTACCACATTCCCTTGTTTTTCATTCAAACTCTTAACAGCACCAGCGATAATTCCGATTGAAGAGAAGTTTGCGAATGAAACAAGGAACACAGAAATGATAGCAGTCGTTCTTCCTGAAAAATTAAAGTTTCCTTGTGCTAAATTTGTCATAGCTACAAACTCATTTGATACAAGTTTCGTCGCCATAATATTACCGGCATTAACAGCTTCATGCCAAGGAACACCCATAATAAATGCAAATGGTGCAAATACATAACCAAGAATCTCTTGGAATGAGATACCAATTACTCCTTTAAAAATGGCATTAATAAAAGCAATTAAAGCAACAAATCCAATTAGCATAGCAGCTACTGTAATAGCAACTTTAAAGCCATCTACTATATATTCCCCTAATACTTCAAAAAAGGTCTTTTTCTCTTCCTCTTGTACTTCTAAAATATCTTCTTCTTCCGTAACCTCATAAGGATTAATAATAGAAGCAATGATAAACCCACCAAACAAGTTCAGCACTAAAGCCGTTACAACATATTCTGGCTTTAATAACACCATATATGATCCCACTATAGACATGGATACCGTTGACATCGCAGACGCACATAATGTATATAATCTTCTTTCCGATAGTAAACCTAGCTGCTTCTTAACAGAAATAAATACTTCTGATTGTCCTAAAATCGCTGAAGCTACAGCGTTATATGATTCAAGTTTCCCCATTCCATTCACTTTGCTTAAAGCTAAACCAATATATTTCACAATAAACGGTAATACCTTAATGTGCTGTAAAATACCGATTAATACTGATATAAACACAATTGGCATTAATACTCCTAAAAAGAATGAAAATTCTTTTTGATTTAACAAACCACCAAATACAAAATTAACACCATCAGCAGCATACTTTAACAATTGTCCAAAACCATCTGCAATTCCAGCAATTAGTACGTTCCCGATACTTGTATTTAATAGTAAGAAACCTAAAATAAACTGAAGTACAATCATCGTTATAATAGGGCGATATTTCACTTTTCTTCTATTATTACTTGCAAGCCATGCGATACCTAACACAATTATCAAGCCTATGATACCGATTACATATTTCATAAAAATCCCCTCCTTTTTCGTATCCGCTTACATATTGTTAAAATGTTAAAGCAATAGATACACCATGCTTTTTCAACAATTCGTATATCTATTGCTTACAACTTTTTATGAATTAATAGTTATCTGAAACGCCGTTTGTATCGTTTAATACAATTGCAACACTAGCACTTGCTCCGATTCTAGAAGCGCCAGCTTCAATCATTTTTTCTGCATCTTCACGTGTACGAACGCCACCAGATGCTTTTACACCAACGTTTTCTCCAACAGTTTTACGCATTAATGCGATATCTTCCGCAGTTGCCCCGCCAGTTGAGAATCCAGTTGAAGTTTTTACAAAATCAGCACCAGCTTTTACAGATAATTCACAAGCACGAACTTTTTCTTCATCTGTTAATAAACAAGTCTCAATGATAACTTTTACAAGTGCTTTTCCTTTTGCAGCTTGTACAACTTCACGAATATCATTTTCAACGAATTCATTATCTCCATCTTTTAAAGCACCAACATTGATTACCATGTCTACTTCAGTTGCACCTTTTGCAATTACATCTTTTGTTTCAAATACTTTTGTCTCAGTTGTATTTGCACCTAAAGGGAATCCGATTACTGTACAAACATCCACATCATGCCCTGCTAATTCTTCAGCAGCTAATTTTACCCATGTAGGATTAATACAAACAGAAGCGAAATTATATTTCTTTGCTTCTTCTAAGACTTTCATAACATCTTCTTTCGTAGTATTCGGTTTCAAAACTGTATGATCAATTAACTTTGCAATGTTCATTTTTTTCACTCCTCATATCTTTTAACAACTTCATTCTAACTCCTCTTTGAACAAATGTAAACACGCTTTTGAAATTTCGTTCAAATGTTTTTGTAAAAAAGGTTCTCTCAAAATCATACTTTTGAGAGAACCTTCTATTTCTAGCCTTTTTGATAATGTAGCAACTCTTTTGCTGTATGCTGATCGATAATCAACACATTCGCATATCCGCCTCTTAAAGCACCATCAATTGCCTTTACTTTTCTAGAACCTCCTGCAACAAGAACGGAACGCTTCTTTAAGCGCAACTCTTCTAAATCAATACCAATTGTGCGCTGGTTAATTTCCTCACTGCAAATATTACCATTTCCATCGAAGAAACGTGAGCAAATGTCCCCAACAGCTTGTTCTTTCAATAAGTTCATTTCTTGTTCATTCAAATAACCTAGTCGAAATAATAATGCCTCATCTCTAACAGTTCCCACTGTGAAAATGGCAATATTAGCTTGTTTTCCCATCTCAACAATATGGTGAATATGCCGATCCTGCTCTACTAATTCTTTTGTAACTGCATTATCAAATATAACTGGAAGCGGTAGGTTTCGCGGTGTTGTTTGAAAGGCGTCCGCAAACAAGGCAATTGTTTCATTCGCATATGTATTTACACTTGAATGACTAATACCTCCTTTTAATTGGACAACTTCTACCCCTTTCACATGCTGCGGGACAATTTTTCTAGCGACTTCATACATCGTCGTTCCCCAACTTACACCAACAACATCACCATTTGTAACAGTCTTTTCCATATACTCTGCAGCATACTTACTAATATACTCTGTAATGGCCGTATATTCTGGTACTGGAGAAAATACGACATGCGCCTCTAATAAGTTATATTTTTCTTTAAGTAGGTTTCCTACATTATCTAAATCAGCAAATGGATCAGTTATTTTAATTTGAACAAATCCTTTTTCTTTTGCATATTTTAACAATCTCGAGATAGTCGGCCTTGAGATATTTAATTTATTTGCAATCTCTTGTTGACTATAATCAGATTGGTAGTATAACCTTGCAACTTCAACGCTTAATTGTTGTTTTTCTTTGTCCATATTCGTTATTTCTATACCCCTTCCAAACTTATTCTCTCTTAATGGCATCATAACATTTCATGTTAGAAAATTCGACTATACGAATTGAAAATAAACGTATTTCACAAAATCATTTTTTCTTAGTTACCTCATTATGTTTGTCTGTTGATGAAGTGACATGTTGGAATGAGATTCAACAAGATGAACATTTCTATCGTGATTAAGAAACTATGTGCTAAGGTTACGCCTAAAAAAAGATAGCTGTTCTTTTTCAGAACAGCTATCTTTTTTGCTAATTCAAGCATCCATTCTCTTACGGGTTTGTAGACCATAATCCAGCAGATTTAATAAATGTACGTTTATTTAATTTCAGCTGCGCTACAATAAATTCGGCAATATCTTCAGCCTGCATAACTTTATCCGGGTTACCATCTGTCAAACCTAATTCTACTGCCATATCTGTTGCAACTGTACTTGGTGTTAATGCTGTAACACGAATATTATGTTTACGTACTTCCATCGCTAACGATTCTGTCAAACCAAGAACACCAAATTTAGAAGCACTGTACGCACTTGTAACCGGCGCTCCCTTTTGTCCAGCTGTTGATGAAATATTAATAATATCACCAGACTGCTGCTCAATCATTCCTGGTAACGCGGCACGAGTTACATAATATACGCCCATTAAATTCACTTGAATGATTTTTTCCCATTCTGCAACATCTAGTTCTAGGAAATTGCCAAATTTAGAAATTCCGGCATTGTTAATTAAAATATCAATAGAACCTAAGCCATTTTTTAATGTTTCAATTGCTTCACTTACTTCTTCATATGAAGATACATCAGCAGTAGCGATTACAGCTTTCACGCCTTCTGCCTCAACTTCTTTTGCAACAGCTTTTAAATTTTCTTCTGAACGTGCTAAAAGGCCTACATTCACGCCTTCTTTTGCTAAAGCGATTGCTACAGCACGACCAATCCCTCTGCCAGCCCCTGTAATTAATGCATTTTTTCCTTGTAATAATTCTGCCAAATATAACACTCCCTAATCTTTCTAAAATACTATTTTTTCCATAGAATGAATTTTATCTATATATCGTTAAAAATACAATCATGCACTTTAATGTGCGTAGGTTACCTATAAGTAACCTTTAAATTCGTTTTCAGTTAAGAGGCCATTCTCTAATGTATTAAGCACTATGCTCAATTTGCTCCTTCTTCCCTTTTTTCTTATGTCGTTTCCAGCTCACCAGCTTCCTAGCTGTTCCTAACATACCTGTTGGAAGACCTAATAAAACGATGATATACAATAAACCAAGAAAAATTGTCCATCGTTCAAAAATTGGGTACTGCGCAGCAAGCTCTGACAAATAGTATTTCAAAGATTCAATCATTCCTGCCCCTACTATCGCTCCTACTAATGTCCCAATGCCACCGATTGTCGTCATTAATAAAGCATTCAGCGTCATGTCAATTGAGAAAACGGTCGTATTTACAAAACGAAGTGTGATAACAAATAAACCGCCGCTCACAGATGCTACAACTCCAGCTACAACACTCGCAATTACTTTATAGTGAAGAATTTTATAACCAAGCGCTTCCACACGTTGTTCATTTTGCGAAATCGCTTTTAATACGTTACCAATTGAAGATTTCGTAAACAGTTGTAGTAATAAAAAAATGATTACTAGACTTATTAATGTAATATAGTAAAATGTAAAACGATCTCGAAATATATCAGGTACACGGAACGTAAAACCATCCCCCCCATGCGTGACGGTTCGCCATTTTTCAGCTAGCACAAAGAATAATTGAGAAATGGCTAGTGTTAGCATCGCATAAAAATGACTTTTTAACCGTAAGGAAAGCATACCAACTATATAACTAATGACCGCTGATAAAGTGACTGCTAATATAATCCCAATAAAAAAACTCGATATTGTTGCCTCTTGTCGATCTAATAGGAGTGCGACACAATAAGCACCAATTCCAAAGAACATACAATGTCCAAACGACACAATTCCCGTATAGCCTAATAGAATATCAAAACTCATTGCGAATATTGCGAAAATGAAAATTTGTGTAAACAAGATTAACATGCTCCTTGAATCGTTTATAAAAGGAAATATCATGAAACAGAAAAGAATTGCACACCAAAAATATAAGCTAGCCCGATTAGATGATGTGGTCATAACAATCTCACCCCTTTTCACCAACAAGTCCTGTTGGCTTAACTAATAAGACGAATAACAGCATCAACATGTTTATCGCAAGCGATAAATCTGGAAGATAATAAGCTGTAAAAGCTCCTGCCAAGCCAACAATTAAGGATGCGATTACAGAACCTTGTACACTACCTAATCCACCAATGATCACAACGATAAAAGCTAAAATAGCATACTGCATCCCCATTTCGGCAAAAATAATACCCGAATAAGGCGCGAGAAGAAAGCCACCTAACGCCGCCATTCCAGCTCCTAATAAAAATACGAAAGAAAAAATAGCTTTCACATTAATTCCAAGCGCTTGAACCATCTCTTTATCTATTACACCAGCACGAATCATAAGCCCGATTTTCGTTTTTCGAAGTAACAATACAAATCCAATGTAAACGAATAAACCGATTAAAATAACAAATAAGCGATACTTAATTAATATGATTCCGTCAAATGTAAAACTTCCTTGTAACCACTTCGGTAACTTAGCTCCTATCGGATTCGGCCCCCAAAATACTTTTATACATTCACTAAGCACGAGCATACCACCAAGTGTAACCAGAAGTTGACGAACATGATTTCCATAAACAGGACGTATAAGGAATCTTTCTAATATCAAGCCAAGAAACATGCCCATCACAATAGCACCAAATAATGCAAACATATAACTACCTGTTACATTAAACAACCACACCCCAGTAAAAGCGCCCCATGCAAATAGCCCGCCATGAGCAAAATTAAGAACACTCATTAAACCGAAAATAAGTGTTAAGCCAGATGCTAATAAGAAAATAAGCACGCCTGTCGAAACACCATTTACAAATAAATTAACAAACACATCCACGTTTTTCACCTCACCCATATCAAGGTTAAGAAATCCCTAAATATATATGACATGTTTCCTTATCTTCTTTCAGTTCACTCATCGGACCATTATGTACAATTTTCCCATTGTCCATAATGTAAAAATAATCGCCAATTTGACTGGCCATCATAAAGTTTTGTTCGACAAGTAAAACAGTTGTTTTTTCCTTCATTTTTAAAATTGAGATCATCAACTTCTCAATCATGATTGGTGACAAGCCTTTACTAGGCTCATCAATAAGAAGTAGGCCTTCACTATTAATGTAAGCCCTTGCGATAGCGAGCATTTGTTTTTGGCCTCCACTTAACAATCCACTCTTTTTATGCCAAAATTGTTTTAAATCTGGAAAGAGATTCAACATCCATTCCACTTTTTCATCTGTTTCTTCATTTTTTTTCGTTTGAGCGAGAGCAAACGTTTCTTCAACCGTTAAGTCGTAAAATATTCCTTGATTTTCTGGCACATACCCTATACCTTTTCGAGAAATCATATGTGTTGATAGCCCATTTACTTTCTCGTCGCCAAAATAAACCGCTCCGTTAGAAATGGTATGAAACCCCATAATAGAACGTAGCGTTGTCGTTTTCCCTGCTCCGTTTCTTCCAAATAAGACTGTAATGGTTCCTTCCTCCACTCCAAAAGAAACACCTTGCAAAATATGAAACTGATCTAAATACGTTTCTATATTATCCACTTTTAATAGTGTCACTGTATAATCCTCCTAAATATGCAGTTTGCACACGCTCATCCTTCATAATCTCTTCTGGTAATCCTTCAGCTAATAACTCCCCTTGAAATAACACAATAAGATGATCAGATAAATGAAGAACCATATCCATTTTGTGCTCTATTAACACAATCGTATTTTCACGATTATTTTTTATATTTTCAATCACTTGTAAAATAGCAGGAACTTCTTCAATAGAAATACCCGCTGTCGGTTCATCTAACAACAACATATCTGTTTTAAGTGCTAAAAGCATTGCAAGTTCCAATTTTCGCTTTTCTCCATGAGCTAAATCTTTTGCAAGTACTTCTTCCTTTTCATTCAGCAACACAACCTCGAGTAAATGACGTGCTTCTTCTTGTTGCTGCTTATACTGAGATGGGCGCGGGAAGAAACTATAATAATCTTTCGCATAAGACTGTACACCAAGCCGAACATTTTCAAGAACCGTTAATTCTGGAAAAATGTTTGTAAGCTGAAAAGAACGTCCCATACCAAGACGCGTTCGATCTGGAATCGATAACTTTGTAATGTCACGTTCCTTAAAATAAATCTCTCCTTTAGTCGGAGAAAGTTGACCACTTAACAAATTAAAAAGGGTGGTTTTCCCTGCTCCATTTGGCCCGATAATGGAAATAAACTTTCCTTTTGGTATTATCAAATTTACATCTTTAATAACATGATGTTCTCCAAACGAGACAGAAAGTTCGCGAGTCTCTAACAAATTCTCCACATTATGTCCTCCTTACAAAGGATTCCTTTATACAGTAAAACTTTTATCATTGGGAGTTTGCTTAATTCCCTACTGATCACTAGTCTCCACCTATCTTCTTCGTTTTCTCTGAATCCTGAGGCGCAGATTTTACTGCCAGTTCATACGAAGTGAAAAGTTTTCCATCCCTTTATGATAGGAATGAAAAACTTTTCACTGTTCATTACAATAAGAAGTGCAATATTCTTATTATTCAGATTATTTATTACGAATTGGCGGTTCTGTTTCTGTCATTTTTAATTCTCGCTCTAAAACTGGAACAGGATAATCAATTCCATCTTGTTTTTTCAATGTAATCGAATAAAGCGTTTGTAAAGCTTGATGATCTTCCGCACGGAATTTCATTGTTCCTTTTGGTGTTTCAAATTCCATTCCTTCCATCTTTTTAATAAGTGTAGCAGCATCAGTATCGCCTTTCGTTTTCTTTAAGGCTTCAACGATTGAAATAGCAGCTGACATCCCACCAGCTGTAAACAAGTCTGGAACAGCACCGTTAAATCGTTTTTTATGTTCCTCTACTAACCAATCATTCACTTTATTTTTTGGAAGCGTATGATAATACACTGAAAATCCTTGCATGCCAACTAACGCATCCATCGTTTTTAACGCTGGAATATCAGGTGCACCCGTTGAAATTTTAATACCTTGCTGCTCCACATTCATATCTTTTAATTGCTTCCACGGTGAATTTGCACCTGCCCAGACAATAAATAAATAATCTGGTTTTGAGCTTATAATATTTTGTATATTTGCCGTAAAATCAGTAGAATTCGCATCGGCATATTGCTCATTTACAATGTTTGCGCCTAACTTCTTTGCTGCATCTTTAAATGCCGCAATCCCTTCTCTTCCGAATGCATTGTCTGGAGCTAGTGTAGCAATTTTCACATCTTTCTTAGCAATTGATGCTGCACCAGCAATTGCATCTTGAGATGAATTTCGTCCTGTTCTAAAAATATATTTATTCCAGTTCTTCCCCGTAATACTATCTGCTACAGCCGGCTCAACAACCATTATTTTTTCATATTCTTCAGCCAATGGTAAAACCGCTAACGTATCACTTGAACTAGATGAACCAACTAAAAAGTCTACTTTATCTTCTTCTAATAGTTTCGTAGCCTTCTTAACGGCTACATCTGCTTTTGTTTCCGTATCTTCTACAACAAACTTAATCTTTTTCCCTTCCACTTTTCCTGTTCCACCTGTTGCATAATCTAGACCGAGCTCAAATCCATTTACTGTTTGTTTTCCATACGATTCAAGCGGTCCAGTTAACGAAGCAAGTACACCTACCTTAACTGTTTCCTCATTACTTGTATTTGCTTTTTTTCCAGAGCACCCAACTGATACGAACAATGAACCAAGTATACAACTTGTGCACACTATCCTTAGCCACTTACGTTTTTTCACTAACATCATGATTCCTCCCCTATCATTTACCTTCTTAGAGAATTGAATACACTGAGGTGAACTATTCGTAATAATGACATTTCTCAATATCAACCGCTACTATGATATAAAATTTCTTGAAGTACCTCTAATTTCTCTAACTTTTCCCAAATCCCTCCCAGTTTATTTGTAAATATTTACTAAGAACATGTTCGTTTCTTAACTAAAAAAGGGAATGACTAAAAAACTAGTCCTTCCCTCTCCATTAAAATTAATATATTCATCTGAAAACAACCATACAAAAAACTTACAACTCAACTTGTTCCAAACTCTCTAGCTCCTTCTTCAGTTTCGCTTTATCTAAATTCTCTCCAATAATTACAAGGTTTGTAGGGAAACCAAAATCCTGCTCCATTAAAGATGGCACACCAAACGAGTATTGCAGCAAAGTTGGGTATTTTTCACCATGAAATTTCACAAATCCTTTTACACGATAAATTCCCTCAGGTAAATTAGAAAGCCACTCGTACAATTCGCCTTGATCAATTGATTTTTCAAATGAATAGGTCATAGTTTGAATATGTAAATGCTGTTTCACATGTAATTTTTCATGATTTTGATTACTTGCTAGCTTTACCTCTTCGAAATCCTCTAAAGATATATTACAATACTGTGTTTCGTATAGTTTTGCATGTCTATTTATTAACGCTACTTCCTCAACAACCTGTTTCTTTTCTTCGTCTCTAAGCAAATCTGATTTATTAATAAGAATATGACTTCCATACTTCATTTGTTCGTTTAAAAGTTGTTGCACGCTTTTACTTAATGTTTCTCGATTTAACCACCTGATTGCATCTAATACAACAATAATGGACTTCACTTCAATATAAGGAGCTAAAATAGGTGAGAGACAAGCGTCTAATACTTCAATCGGATGCGCAACTCCCGTTGTTTCTATATAAACTACATCAGGTCTCTCCTCCTGATATAAGGAATGTAGCTGAATTTCTAATTCATCTTTCATCGTACAGCAAATACAGCCTTTTAAAAGTTCTCTTAAAATATTTTCTCGTCCTACAATATCTGTATCTACGGAGTATTCGCCTATTTCATTCATTAGTACTGCAACTTTTCGATTTTTCTTCTTTTCCGCTAATAATAAATTTTGAAGTAACGTTGATTTTCCGCTCCCTAAAAAACCACCTAAAATATGAATTTCTACTTTGTTCATATTATCAACCATCCATTTCTTTGTTTCTGACTACACTTGTAGCTACTTTTACAACGCCGCCACAAAACGTAATTATTACGATTCATATTCATTATTCTAGTAAATTCAATTTTATTTGTAAACAAAACACGATTATTTGGGTAGCAAATTATACCTATTCGAAGCCTATCACATTTAACGATAAACTTATTTATCATTAAATGTAATAGGCCGCTTTTAATAAAACGGCCTTTTTACTAAGATTTATTGAATTCCCCTATTTACTGCACGTCATATCCTTGATCTTCAATAGCTTCTTTCATTTTTTCTACATCTACTTTTGCTTCATCATATTTTACATTTACAGTTCCCTCTTGCAGGTTAACTTCTACATTTTGTACTCCCGCTAACTCTGTAAGTGCATTTGTTACTGCCATTTTGCAATGATTACATGTCATTCCTTGTACGTTTAATGTGATAGTCATATTAAATTCCTCCATATTAATTTATATTTTAACGCGCTTCAAACGAAGTGCGTTCGTCACAACAGATACAGAGCTAAATGCCATCGCTGCTCCAGCTACCCAAGGCTCTAACAATCCAAATGCCGCCACAGGAATACCGATTGCGTTATAGAATAAAGCCCAAAACAAGTTTTGACGAATATTTTTCATCGTCTTACGACTTAACTCAATCGCTTTTGGTATATGTGATAAGTCACCACCAACTAACGTAACATCTGCAGTTTCAATTGCTACATCTGCACCTGTTCCAATTGCCATACCAATATCAGATTTTGCAAGAGCCGGTGCATCATTAATACCATCACCTACCATTGCTACTCTCTTTCCTTGTTTTTGTAAATCCTCTACAATCTTAGCCTTATCCTCTGGCAATACTTCTGCAAATACATGGTCAATATGAACTTGTTTTGCAATCGCTTCAGCTGTACGTTTATTATCACCTGTTACCATGTATATTTCAATTCCCATTTGCTTCAGTGTTTGAATTGCATCCTTCGAACTTTCCTTTACAGTATCAGCAACAGCGATTATTCCAGCAAGCTTCCCATCAATTGCGACAAGCATCGCTGTTTTACCTTGATACTCTAGTTCTTTCATGACCCCTTCATGCTGTGAAGTTTCTACAGATTGTTCATTCATCAATTTACGTGTTCCAACAAGAACCTTTTTGTTTTCAATATCCGCTTCAAGCCCCTGGCCTGGAATTGCTACAAAGTGCTGTAACTCTTTCAAATTTATCTCATGTTGTTTTCCATATTCAACAATCGCATGGGCTAACGGATGCTCAGAAGCACTTTCAGCTGAAATCGCATAATCAATCATGCCTTCTTGAAATTCTAATACATCGGTAACTTCTGGTTTTCCTTTTGTTACTGTTCCTGTTTTATCCAGCAACACTGCATTGATTTTATGCGTCCCTTCTAGATATTCACCTCCTTTAAAGAGAATACCCTTTTCTGCTCCTTTTCCTGTTCCAACCATAATCGAAGTTGGTGTAGCCAAACCTAGTGCACACGGACATGCAATGACAAGAATGGCAATTCCTACTTCCAATGCTTTTGGTAAATCTCCTGGTGTTATAAAGAAATACCATACAATAAAGGCAACTAAAGCAATCGCTACAACAATAGGAACAAAAATACCCGAAATGATATCTGCTAATCTCTGAATAGGTGCTTTAGATCCTTGCGCTTCTTCAACAATTTTAATAATGCCCGCTAACGCTGTGTCTTTTCCAACTTTTTCAGCTTGAATGGTCAGCATCCCATTTGCATTAATCGTCGCTCCAATAACAGAATCTCCTTCTTTTTTATCCACCGGAATAGATTCTCCAGTAATCATAGATTCATCAACAGAAGATACCCCCGAAACCACGATACCATCCACCGGTATTTTTTCACCGGGTTTTACAATCATGATATCTCCAATCACAACTTCTTCTAACGGCACTCGCACCTCTTGACCATTACGAACAACAAGCGCATCTTTCGCCTGTAAACTTAACAATTTAGAAATCGCTTCTGTTGTGCGTCCTTTTGCCAATGTTTCAAAGTACTTTCCAACTAAGATTAATGTAATTAAAACGGCACTTGTTTCAAAATAGAGATCTGGACTGTAGTTTGCATTTCCTAATTTTTTCAATGCCTCATATAGACTGTAAAAGTAGGCTGCTGATGTTCCTAAGGCAACTAAAACGTCCATATTTGCACTTTTATTTCGAAGCGCACGATAAGCACCTACATAGAAGTGACCTCCAATATAAAACTGAACAGGTGTTGCTAATAAAAGTTGGATCCATGGATTCATAAGAATATGCGGCATTGGTAATCCTGTATCGAACGGCATATGCCCAAGCATTGTATAGAGTAAAGGTAAGGACAAAATAATCGAAATAATCAGCTGACGCTTTTTCTCCTTAATTACCTCTTCTTTTCTTCCCGAACGATCCTGCTCTTCATTACGAATTTGTCCCTTATATCCAATTTTCTTTATCTTTTCTAAAATATTTTCTGTAGAAACTAAACCTTCATCATATTCTACAACAGCACTATTTGTAGCTAAATTAACAGTTGCATGAGAAATGCCTTCCATTTTATTTAGTACTTTTTCAATTCGATTCGCACAAGCTGCACATGTCATTCCTTCAATATCAAGAGTAACTTTTTCTGCTGATACGCCATACCCTAATTTTTCAATTTTCTCTTTTATATTAGAAATTTCTTGCTGAGAAGAATCATATTTGATACTTGCCTTTTCCATCGCTAAGTTTACGCTAGCTTCTACCCCATCCATTTTATTTAGCACTTTTTCAATTCGAGTGGCACAAGCTGCACATGTCATTCCTGTCACTCCAAGCGTAACATGTTTTTGTTTCTCCATTTATACCCCTCCTATTTTGAAAATTGTTTAATTACACTCATCAATTCTTGAATCGATTCGTCCCCGTTTCCCTCATGAATCGCCTTTGCGACACAATGCTTTGTATGACGCTCCAATAAAGAAAAACCTACTTTATTTAATGCCGCATTAATCGCTGAAATTTGAATTAAAATATCAACACAGTACCGGTTATCTTCCACCATTTTTTGAACACCGCGTACTTGACCTTCAATACGCTTTAAACGTTTTATAACACTTTGAATTTCCTCTTCTGTTCGAGGAACCATTTTTTGATTTATTTCATTATCTTTACAATGATCCATCAATATCACCTCGGTTATTGTAATTGTTAATCTTTATATACATTATACGGGTAGGGGGTATGTATTGCAACTGTTTAAATACCTATTTTTTGAAATTTTTTCAAAGAAAATACAACTATTTTCATTACCTTTCTTAAATTATGCAGATATTTTGCAGATTTATATAAGCATAAAAGCTCTGGATCTGCACATATGATGAAGTGAATGAAAGGACGGGGAGGTATCACTATGTCAACTTATACGTTAACTACCCTAACACTTTGTTTTATCTTAGTTATTGTTGCAGCATACATTTCTAAATCTAAAGGTACCCTAATGGAGTATATGGTATTTGTGATGTCTTTTAGCATGAGCATAGGATTAAGCATAGGGTTTTATTTTGGTATTATCTTTAAAGGTGACTTGTTATATTCTACTTTGCTTTCTATTTTGATTAGTAGCATTATTGGGCTTTTAATTGGGCTCCGCTTTCATCTATATTCTGCTTTAGAAGGCATGTTCTCCGGATTGATGGCAAGTATGATGGGAGCTATGATTACGGAAATGTTAAATGCACAACAAGCACACAGTATACTTCTTATTAGTATTTTGCTCACAATTACCATTACTACGTCATGTATCATTCAATTCTTGTCAGAAACTTATTCTTCTTATATTCACCGCCGATTTCTATTTTTACTTTCAGTTAGCATCGGAATTCTTCTAACCGTTTTCATAACATTCCCAGGGCATACTTCACTAAATTCTTCACAACATGAGCAGCATATACATAAACACTAGTACTTACAAACGATTAACGCTCCTGTTTACTTCTCCATAATTTCTTGATAATCATCTATTATACTTAGGACGTTAATCGTATATTAGAAAGGAGACTAAACTTTTGCGAAAATTTCTAATCAGCAGTTTAGCTATTACATCCATCTTTATAATAACAGCCTGTTCTAATGGACAAGAAACATCACCACAGAAAGAAGAAGTTTTCCAATCTAAGCAAACTTCTAATCAAAAAAATAAGGGAACATCTAATACTGTTCCGCAAGATTTCTATAAAGAAGTTTCATCTGGAAAAATCGAACATATTCATGGTATTGGATATCCTGGAAACATGCCGGGAATTTCAATTGCAACTCACACTGGAATAAAAGTTTATCAAAATGGAAAATGGCTAGAAACAACCGATCAAAAACACGATTATATGGGCTTCCAGGCTACAAAGAATGGATTCTTTGCAAGTGGTCATCCTGGACAAGGCTCAAATTTAAAAAATCCTTTAGGTTTAACTAAAAGTACTGATGGTGGAAAAAACCTTGAAACACTAGCGTTTTATGGAGAATCTGATTTTCATAATCTTGCTGTAGGATATAATAACGAAACCGTCTATGTGTATAATGAAAGCCCGAATTCTAAACTAAAAAGTGGATTTTATTTTAGTACAGATAACGGAAGTACATGGAAACAAAGCAAGTTAGATGGGCTCTCAAGTGCAATTAGTTCATTTGCAGTACATCCTGATAAATCCAGTGTAATTGCTATGGGAGCAAAAGATGGGGTTTACCTATCTACAGATTACGGTAACACCTTTAAGCTTTTCTCTAAAGAACAAGAAGTTACTACATTAACCTTTAGCAATGAAAATATTGTATATTCTTATGTAACTGAACAAAAGCAACAAGGATTAACGAAACAATCACTTGCTACTAATGAGCGTACTGATTTACAACTACCTTCTTTAGACGCTAAGGATACAATCATGTATGTATCACTAAATCCTCAAAATCAAACTGAAGTGGTTTTCGCTACTGAAAATGCTAATGTATTCCTAACCAGTGACAACGGTAAAACATGGAAACAAATTGTTGAAAATGGGATCTTAAAATTTAACTAGTTTATGCTGCAAAAAAACAAATACAATAACACTTTTTTCTCAAATTTAATCAGGGTAAGTTTGTTTGCCTTTATGCAAATTAAAGAAACTTCCATCTAAGAGTACTTAATTTTTCATCTAAACAATAACGTTGATAGACAAAACCCCAACGATTCCTTCGTTGAGGTTTTGCCACTATACTTACTTTAACTTTTGTTTCATGCGATCATATTCTTCAATGCTAATTTCACCTTTTGCCAATCTCATGTCTAAAACTTCTACTGCGCTATATCCGACACTCTTTTGATGCCAACTCTTGATAAGGCTATTGATTCCTACAAACAGAAGAACTAAAATCAGAATCCAGAATAGAGCCATACCGCCCATCATCATCCATCCACCTCCAGAGAAACAGTTGAAACTTCCATCCATCATGTTCCCATTCATCATAGTAACCAACCTCCCTTTCTTTACATAAGAATAATAATATAAAATTTTGCATTTTTTTTGCATTTCTTTTGTATTTATTTTGTATTTCTTCAAATTTCACAAGATTCTATGGCAACTATATAACTAGTTCAGAAAAGGTAGCGACAAAACCAAAGTCACTTCGATCACTTTGATTTTGACGCTACCTTTTACATAGAACGAATATGTTCTCAGCTATTAGACGTAAGAAAAAGGCTCATTTCCATACGATAGCTGAAGAATAATATTTTCTAAATTAAGACAGTACACAAGTAAAAAATAAAAATATTTTTTCATACAACAAATTAATAAAGCAGCTATCTCTAAGATAACTGCTTTACGTTATTTTATAACAAGTTATATGAATTCAATATTACTCTGGCATATTAGGAATATTAGGGTTTGGAACATAATCAGATTTATAATCTTTATATTTCACTTCTGTGACCATCCCTGCTGAAGCATGATGTAAATCGTGGCAGTGGAACATCCACTCACCTGGATTGTCTGCTACAAAGGCTACCTCATATTCTTCACCTGGTTTTAAGTTTAATGTATCTTTCACAATTGGAGAACCTTCTATTGGTTTTCCATTCTTGCTTAATACTTGGAAGAAATGACCATGTAAATGCATAGGATGATCATCCATTTTAGAACGATTTACTAATTTTACTTTTACTAGATCGCCTTTTTTCACTTGAATTGGATCAATATTAGGGAATGTTTTTCCGTTAATTGTATATACCATTCCATTGCCATTCATTTCTGTGTTCAAATCCATTGTATATGTGGCATTATATTGCTGATCTAATGTGAAGCTTCCTAATTTCTTAGAACCATATTTCGTCATATCTAATTTTGGAAGTTTTTCTTTTTCATTCGCTTTATCTTTCATATCTTTGCTGCCATCATACTCAATAACAGCTTTCATTCCTTTTACACCTTTTCCTTCCCCATGGTCCTCAACATACCATTTTCCAGGATTATTCGCTGTAAACTCAACATCATAACGTTCACCTGGTGCAATCGAAATCACTTCATCTTTTACAACCTTTGGATCATTGATTGGCTGGCCATCAGTTGCGATTACTTTTATATCATGACCATGAACATGGATGTTGTGCGATAAGTAACCAGCATTGATAAATCGAAGTCGAACTTTATCTCCTTTTTTCACTTTCAACGGCTCTACTAAATCCCCACTTTTACCATTGATTGTGAATAGATCATACATACTCATATTATGACCTTCCATATTCATATTTCCATGATCCATGCCTTTCATATTACCGGAGTCTTTTTTATCGCCTCCCATGTCCATACCAGAATGATCCATACCGTTCATATCATCATGCTTTTCCATATTTCCATGATCCATACTAGACTTATCACCATCTGATTTTTCTGTTTTCCCTTTTGTCATTTCCTTAATTTGTTTATCGATTTCCTTTTTATCGGTTACCCATTCATCTAACATTAATGTGTAATCTTTATCATATGTTTCATTTGTATCTTCTACAACAAGAGCACCATACAACCCTCGATCTAGTTGATTAACAGAGTCTTGATGCGAATGATACCAATACGTTCCTGGTACGTTTGCTTCAAATTCATACGTAAAACTTTTCCCTGGCTCAATCGCGTCTTGCGTAACTCCTGGAATTCCGTCCATATTGTTTGGAACAGGATATCCGTGCCAGTGAATCGATACCGGTACAGATAGTTCATTTTTTAATGTGACCTTAACCTTTTCACCTTTTTTCACACGAATTTCTGGTCCAGGAGAAGAACCATTAAATGTCCATACTGGAACAACAACACCGTTACTTAGCTTTTGCTTCTCTTCTTTCGCCACTAGCGTAACTTCAGGTCCTTTTATAACTTGTAACGGTTTTGTTGCAGTTTCAGTCTGTGTTGTCTTTTTATCATTCATATTTTTATGATCGCTTGTTGTATTTGTAGTGGCAGAACATGCAGCAATTAAAGAAATTGCTACGATTGAAATCCCCGTTAATACCGTCTTCTTCATGAAAAATCCCTCCCCAAATTTGTTCGTAATTATTATATAGAACAATTATCAAGAAATTATGGAGGGACAAAAACGAGAAAACAAATAACGGTCTGCATAATTTCTTCAATATCTTTTAGTAAAATATCTTATATTTAGGTATCATTTAATTAAGGAGGGCCTATATGATTAACATTCTATTAGTAGATGATGAACCGCGTATGCTAGATTTACTTTCATTATATTTAGCCCCTAGGGGGTATCACTGTACAAAAGCAACTTCTGGCAAAGAAGCGATTTCTTTATTAGAAGAAAAAGAATTTCGATTAATTTTACTAGACATTATGATGCCCGAAATGGACGGCTGGGAAACTTGCACGAAAATTCGTGGGTTCAATAGCGTACCTATCATCATGTTAACAGCTCGTGATGATACACAAGATGTTGTACAAGGATTAAAAAGAGGAGCTGACGATTATATCACGAAACCGTTTCATGAAGAAGAATTATTAGCTCGCATAGAGGCCGTGCTACGCAGAACAAATCAGCATCATAAAGTAGAATATAAAGGATTGGTGTGGGATGAAGCAAAACATACTGCTTCTGTGCATGGAAATGAACTGTTATTAACCCCAATTGAATTTTCGCTGCTCGGTTTATTTTTAAATAATGTAAATTACGTATTTAGTCGTGAACAACTTATTGAACGTATTTGGGGACATACATCAGAAACAGAGGATCGAACTGTAGATTCTCATATTCGTAACTTACGTGAAAAATTGCGAAAAGCTACTTTTCCAATTCACGATCACCTTAAGACTATATATGGAATTGGCTATCGCTGGGCAAATGAAGAGAAAGATATATGATATTACTAAACAACGAGGATAGTGGATTCTTATGAAGCGTATCTCAGTAAAATTTGGATTTTACTTTTTTATTTGTACCTTTCTAATTGAAAGTATATTATTTCTTTTATTGTATTACAGCTTGGTCAATACGAGAGTTCAGGAAGAAGTAAAATCTCTCCTTACTAGAGGAAATAATCATCGTGATGTACTGGAGAAATACTTCGATGATCAAACTATATCTCACGTGGCTCTCATGGAATCGGAAGCAGAAACTAAGGTTGTCATTACTTCGAAAAATGGAGAAATTCTTGCAAAATCAAGTAATGTAGATCATTCCATGGAAAAACATTTACATACAAAAATGCCTCCTGTTAATAAAAATGGCACAGTTGTGGAAGATCATTGGAAAACATCTAATTATATTTGTACAATTAGTCCCATTCAAGTTGGTAGTGATACGAAAGGATATGTATACATGTTTTTAGGTACTGACTCTATTAAACAAATGATTCAGCGTTTAACTTACCAATTTATAGTTGTTGGTGCCATTACCTTTATCCTTACTGTTATTACCATGTTCTTATTATCAAAACTTCTCACTAATCCTTTAATTAAAATGAAAAAAGCAACAGAAAAAATGAGTAAAGGGGATTTATCCGTATCTTTAAATATTAATAGAAATGATGAAGTAGGAGAACTAGCACATTCTATCCAAAAACTTGCAGATGATTTAAATTATTTGAAAAAAGAACGAGGAGAATTTCTAGCTAGCGTTGCACACGAACTTCGAACACCGTTAACATATGTTAGAGGATACGCTGATATTCTTATTAAAAATCAGATTCCTGCACAAGATCAAAATCATTATTTATCTATTATTAAAGAAGAGGCTGATCATGTAACACGGCTTGTTCAAGATTTATTTGAATTAGCTAAAATGGAAAAACACAATTTTGTTATTCATACAAAGCAGACTAATCTATATGATTTATTAAAAAACATATTAACAAAAATCCAACCAGCTTATACCGATAAAAATATTCGTATTATTTCCTCGTGTCCAGAAAACGTTGTTCTTCTACTCGACGAACAACGTTTTGAACAAGTTATTCTCAATCTGTTAAACAATGCATATTCTCACTCTGACATAAATTCTAAAGTATTTGTTACAGTTACAGAGAACAAGGAAATCGTTAAGATTAGAGTAAAAGATGAAGGAGAAGGTATCCCTGAACAAGATCTATCTCATATTTTCGAGCGGTTTTATAGAGTCGATAAATCCCGAGCTCGCGCAACAGGCGGAAGCGGTTTAGGTCTTGCAATTGTAAAAGAAATTATTGAATTACATGGAGGCAATATTTCTGTAGAGAGTGAATTAGGTCATGGGACTATTTTTACTATCTATCTAAAAAAATGAAATACGTTACTTAAAAATTAACTCGTCAACTATTTGGCGAGTTTTTAATTATAATGAGAATTTTCTTATATATTTCTCATATTTTCATCATTCCCCTTTCATTCCCTTCTCACATCTAGGATTTACACTAGGGCTTACTAAAGATATAGCGAGGTGATAAAACATTCAGATTTTGACTCTATCAAAAGTAATTCTAGATTCATTTTTTCTTGAAACATAATGAATCATGGGTGGAGGTGAACACATGAAAAAGAAAAAGAACAAATGCAAAAAGCTGCGCTGGCTAAAGTGGATTTTAATCCTTCCCCTGCTTCTTACTTTACTATTCTTCGGACTACATAGTATGAAGCCAGAACGATGGAATCATGAGGAGCACAGAAAAGCTGAACATGTCGTTGCCCACGATAAAGAGGGACAAGCTTTCTTTACGGAGAAAGGTCACTTTGCTGACTCTGAAAGACATGCTCAGTATGAAAAGCATCATGAAAAAGAGTTTGATGATGTATTCTTTGCACCATTCCTATTAGAACTTGGCTTTGTTCTTTTCGGTTGGTTAATTCTTCGCAAATCTGAAGGAAATATGGCTAAGAAGTGGACAGGAGTGCTACTCCTTGTTATCGGTTTATTCCCGCTTATTCCAATACTTGCGCTTGCCGCAACTATTACTTGGGCGTATAAAAAATTCAAACAAAAAAGAACGATAGCAAGTGAGCATATAGATATTCACACATATAATTTTTCAACAATGCAAAAACAAATAGACATTTTAGATCAATGGGAACGTAATATTCGTAAGGAGGAGAACTAAACAATGGGTATCCTAAAACGCATTAAAAATATTGTAATGGCAGATGTACACCAAACGTTGGATAAGCTAGAAAGCCCTATTAGCATGCTGAAGCAATACTTGAGAGAGACAGAAGAACAAATTACAAAAGCACAAAAAGCACTGGCTCACCAATTATATTTAGAAAAGAAATATGAAGCATTAATTTCGGAAGCTGATGCTCTTATCGCAAAAAGAATTCGTCAAGCTGAACTTGCAGTATCTCGCGAGGAAGATAACATGGCACAGCTAGCTTTACAAGATAAAATCACAAATGACAAAAAAGCTGCATTATATCGTGAACAGCACGAAATAACAAAGCAACAAACAGCTGCATTATATGAACAAATTGACAAACTGCAAGAGAAATATCAAGAATTACAATATAAAGAACTCGTTCTTGTTTCCCGATTAAATGCGGCGCAAGCCATAAAAAATAGTAACGCAGCACTTGCTTCTTTCCATACAGAAAATGCAGTGAAAGGTTTTGCACGTGTCGAAACTTACGTGCAAAAACTAGAAGCAGAAGCAGCTGCTAGTAACTATTTTTATCAGTTAAATGCTCCTAATCAAGCACAAATTTTAGACCAAAATCTACAAGAAGAAGTACAACAAGCATTAGCAAAATTAAAAGAAAATAAATAATTTCTTTTTTAATTAAATATTATGTAATATAAAAAAGCCCTTTTCATATTAAATATATATAGGGGCAATTAGTTACAAAATATTAAGCCTGTATCTTAGATTACCAAGTAATCATAGATACAGGCTCTTTTTAAAAATTTTTCTTCTTCAACTAAAGCACCCGTTAGTTCAATAAGAAAAAATTATCTATGATTATTAAAGTGGCCCACCTTCAAAACCAATAGGCCATCCATCGTCTTTAAATTTTACTTTATACTGAAACTCAAAGTGACCATCATAAATAAAAGCTAAACTAAACCCTGAAAATATATAATCGTCAAAATTAACCATCTTTCCAAAACATATTGTGGATAGATAGTAGTTCTTCATTTCTTGATTAGGGAAGAATTTCTGTAAATATTTTAATGCACAGCTTATATGTAGATGGAGTTCATCGAATATTTTCTCTGCCATTTCGATAATCTCCACATCGGGATTTTCATTATTCCCTTGAATAATAATATCCACATCTTCCCATTCTCCGATATTAATACTATAAAACCACCGTTCTTGAATGAGATACTTCTCATTTTCGTATACAGTGGGATTAACTAGGTTTAATTTTTTCACCTCATCTTTAGTTAACGGTTTATCAAGAATAAGCTTTTTATGCAAAATGTCTTTGATATTAGAGACAATATATTTAGATTTGTTTAATTCTAAAGAGTCCATTTTCCACCTCATAAATTATAAAATAAAGTAAATTCCCCCTTAATTATATCATCATCCTTATTCAACTATCCTGCCATTTAGTTCAATAAAAAAAGGCTTCCTTATTCAGAAGCCACTTTTTCGTTTTATGCAACTCTCGAACCCCGTTAGCTTCATAAGTACCTTCTCTTCTGCTTCACACTAATTTATTCTCAATCACTTTGCACACCGAACATGTTTTAAGTACATAAAATGCCTATATATTTTTAGCTGCTTATGAAAAGAGGTGAAGAAAATTATGACTTTATATATGGATTACACATCACCATCAACTCAATACACATTTGACGTAAATAACAGTCCCTTGTTTAAAAAGGATAACAACAACCTCATTAACATATTAGGTGTGAACCAGTTAAATACATTGGAAAATGTATCTCTGTTAGACATTTTCCTAAGTGCCAATAATGTAGCAGAACCGCAATATCACCCAAATGCTGCCGAATTGAACTATTGTATTTCCGGGGAGCTAACTGTTTCGATGCTGAACCCATTTACAAAACAAATTCTCAATTACGCTATTACCCCCGGTCAAGTGGCAAACATTCCACAAGGTTGGTGGCATTATCAAATGGCTACTGCTGATAACACTCACTTTTTAGCAATTTTTGATGCACCAACTCCAGAGGTTGTTTTTGGTTCAGACATTTTAAAATTTACTCCTACAAATATTATGGCACATACCTACTGTCTCGATGAAGATAAATGGAAAGAAGCAATTGAACCGGTTAAACCATCAACAGTTATAGGTCCTTACACAAACTGCAATAGAAAAAATGAAAATTTCTCTCAGCAGTATTTAATTCAACAGTATCAACAACAACAATATAATCAACAATATCCCTACGTGCCTCAGTATCAGCAATACTGGGGCTTTAGATAAATTAAATAAATAAATCTATCGGCATGGCTAATCCATGCCTTTTCTGTGTACCTGTTTCTGTTTGTCTCAAAAGCAACAAGAAGGAGTTATTTCGCTTCTTCAACTAAACTGCCCGTTAGTTGAAGAAGCATATTCATGTTTTTATTTATTTGCCAACTTTCCAAGTAAAAGGGAGTGGTCGTTTTTTTTGTGTACCTATTAAAAAGGGCTGTCCCATAAGTCAGTGTAACTAACTTACGGGACAACCCCTTTATATCATAAAAGTATGATTATGCTTTTGACACGTTCTTCTTTGTAATTTTTCTAATTATATAGACGGCTAGTATGACAAGCGCGCCGATCATAATATACTTCACATACGGACCAGACACTTGATTAGCTTGTTCCCATCGGCTTCCTAATACATTGCCTAAGTAAACAAAAAGCATACTCCACGGAACAATTGCAACCACTGTGTAAATCGTAAACTTTGTTGCAGACATTTTTGCGATTCCTGCTGGAATAGAAATAGCATGTCTTACTACTGGAACAAATCTTGCAGAAAAAATCACACCTGGACCATATTTGTGGAACCATCGTTCAGCCATTTCTAAATGCTTAGGACGAATTAACAAATATTTTCCGTATTTTAATAAAAAAGGTCGGCCAGCATAATATCCTAACCAGTATAGGAATAATTGAGCAATTGTGCCTCCAATCGTTCCCGCAAGAACAGCCCCCCAAAATGCCATCTGTCCTTGTGATACAAGAAATCCAGCGTACGATAAAACAACTTCACTCGGAATCACCTCAATCATAAGTCCTAGCATGACACCAGCATAACCGAGCTTAGCTAAAAACAAAGAAATTGCATGAATTACTGCGTGCATTATTAAAACCTCCAAAAAATTACTGCCTTTGGACATTCTAACAATGAAAACTGAATAAAAGATGAAAACAAGATTAAAATCACATTAGAAATGGGAAATGTTTTACATTTTCAAAATATACACTTGATTTTCTATCTAACTCTTCTTATCAAAGTTGCCATTGTTAATATACATAACCATTTCAAAACACTCTATTTATTCAATCTTTACATAAATACTTAACTTACAAATTCATTATATGCACGAATAAACTAGCACAATTTTTTCCTAATGCAATATAATTTGCACAAAGGAAAAATTTATGTTCAAATAAAAGAAATATGATTTAATAAAAGAAATAACTAACCTAAATAAAACGAATTGCATCAAGATAACAAACAAAAGGGGAAACAAAACATGACAGAAAACACAAAAGAACGAGAACACCTTCCACCAAATAATAGGACGATGCAATCAGCACAGTTAGCTTTAAGCGGTGAAACAAAAGGACTGAAACGATTATTACCATTTTTGGGACCTGCTTTTATTGCATCTGTAGCTTATATTGACCCAGGTAATTTCGCTACGAATATTGCAGCCGGATCTCAGTACGGTTATTTACTACTTTGGGTCATCCTTGTTTCAAATTTAATGGCTGTGTTAATCCAATCCTTGTCAGCTAAATTAGGAATTGCAACCGGAAAAAACCTTCCGGAAGTTGCTCGGGAGCATTTTCCAAAACCTGTTTCTATCGGTTTATGGATACAAGGTGAATTAGTAATTATGGCGACTGATCTCGCTGAATTTATCGGCGCTGCCTTAGGGTTATATTTACTATTTGGTATTCCACTGTTGCCGGCTGCATTAATTACAGCTGTTGGCTCATTTATTATTCTAGAGTTTCAACGCAGGGGGTTCCGCCCATTAGAAGCGGTTATAACTGGTATGGTCTTTATAGTCGTTATTGCTTTTGGTGTACAAGTATTTTATGCAAAGCCAGAACTAAGTCCTCTTCTCTCAGGACTTTTCGTTCCTAAATTTCAAGGTGTAAACAGTATTTTACTTGCCGCAGGAATTTTAGGTGCAACAGTTATGCCACACGCGATTTATTTACATTCTGCTTTAACACAGCGCCGCGTAGTAGGAACGACAGATGAACAACGAAAAAAGATTTTCCGCTTTGAATTTATTGATATTGTAATTGCAATGGTCATTGCCGGAGCAATTAATGCAAGTATGTTAATTGTAGCAGCTGCTCTATTCTTCAAAAACGGACTACCTGTCGAAGATTTAGATGTCGCTTTTCACGGCTTTGAACACTTAGTCGGACCTGCATCAGCAACTCTTTTCGGGATTGGTTTACTAACCGCCGGCTTATCTAGTTCTTCCGTGGGTACGATGTCCGGGGATATTATTATGCAAGGATTCATCCGTAGGCATATTCCTTTATACTTGCGACGATTTATTACAATGATTCCGCCGCTTGTTATTATTGCATTAGGTGTGAATCCAACTCACGCCCTCGTAATGAGTCAAGTCGTTTTATCATTTGGGATTGCATTTGCACTAATTCCACTCATTATCTTTACAAGTAAAAAAAGTATCATGGGTGTTCTAGTCAATCACCGCCTTACAACAGCGATTGCATGGTTGATTGCCATATTAATTATCGCCTTAAATATATTCTTGTTGTATCAAACATTTATTGGTTAATAGGAAAGAGAATGTCTTCTACAAATCTAAATGCATTGGATTTGTAAGACATTCTCTTTTTATTTTGCTTCAGTATGTACAAGACAAACGCATTTATTAAATCCGTTTTGTATATCAGATTTAATCTGAAAATTAAGTTACATAATATTCAGATATAGACTATACTGGGATAGTATGGAAATTTTTTCAGGGGGATATGAATATATGAATGATATTACGATAGCTATTATATTAGGTATTGTAGAAGGTCTAACTGAATTTGCTCCCGTTTCGTCTACAGGACATTTAATTTTAGTGGGGCATTTGCTTGATTTTGAAGGTACGACTCGTGCTACGACATTTGAAGTCGTAATTCAGCTCGGATCTATTCTTGCAGTAGTCGTTGTCTTTTCGAAACGTCTGCTCAATATCATAGGAATAGGCAATTCTATTAAATCGACAGGTGCTGCAAAGTCGCACCTCAATATGTTACATGTGTTAATTGGGATTCTTCCTTTTATGATAGGTGGATTTCTATTTCATGACTTTATCAAAAATGTTTTATTTTCACCCAAAACTGTCGTAATCGGTCTAGTAGCTGGTGGAATTTTAATGATTATTGCTGATTTACTACATAAAAACCGTTCTGTAGCTTCCGATCTTGATTCAGTAACTTATAAACAAGCCTTATATATGGGATTATTTCAATGTTTTGCTCTTATCCCAGGCTTCTCTAGAATGGGATCAACCTTGTCAGGTGGCTTACTAATTGGAATGAATCATAAAACGGCCTCTGAACTTAGCTTTATTATGGCTGTACCCATCATGTTCGCAGCATCTGGCAAAGACTTATTCGATAGTTGGAGCTATCTCACTGCTAATGATCTCCCTTTATTTATTACGGGATTTTTAACAGCCTTTATCGTGGCATTGATTGCAATTAAATTTTTCCTTTCACTTATTTCAAAAATAAAATTAATTCCGTTCGCGATTTATCGTTTTTTGTTAGCAATTATGTTCTGGATTTTTATTTTGTAAAATATAAAATAAAACAAAGAACCTTTGCGTTAAAGCAAAGGTTCTTCGACATTTAATTAATTTAGGGATGTTACTTCGTATTACATAACTAATCCTCGTTTATAACGGCTCGCTTCAAAAATAATACGCTCTTCATCTAACGTTTTACATTCACCGTTCCAGACAATATGCTTCCCATTAATTACAACATCCGAAACATCTTTTCCACTCGCTGCATATACAAGGTGTGACAACACTTCTTCTGCTGGCTGTAAATGCGGTTTATTAGATGGATCAATTGTAATAAAGTCAGCACATTTGCCTACTTCTAGTGAACCTGTTTGTTTCATCCCAATTACGGCTGCTGCACCTTTTGTTACTAATGAGAGAACTGTTTCCACTGGTAATGTTGTTGCATCTTTATGAATACCCTTTTGCAATAAAGCTGCAATGCGCATTTCTTCAAACATGTCTAAATTGTTATTAGAAGCAACACTATCCGTTGCAATTCCAACTTTTATTCCGCTCTCTAACATCGCTCGAACATCTGCTATACCCGATCCTAATTTTAAATTACTAATCGGATTATGAGCAACGCGAACATCGTTTTCCGCTAAGAAAGTGCGCTCATTTTCATTCAGTACAACACCATGTGCAATTACTGTTGGTCTCTGGAATAAACCGCAATCTGCTACATACTCTACTGGACGTTTTCCGTATTGTGCTTCAATATCCTGAACTTCACGCTCTGTTTCGGAAAGATGAATATGCACCATCGTCTTATTTTCCACTGCAATTCGTGCACACTCTTCTAGCATTTCTGTAGAACATGCATATGGACTATGAGGAGCGACCATCGTCGTTAACATACCATCTTTATTGTAATAACGTTTTACATACTTCTCCGCTTCATGAATTGCCTTCTTTTCATCTTCTTTCGTTCCGAAGCTAAATAATGTTCGAGAAACAGCAGCGCGCATTCCACTTTTACGAACAGCTTCCATAATAGAATCTTGATCTACTCCAATTGGATTAAACATATCAGAAAACGCTGTTGTTCCGCTTTTCACCATCTCTAACAAACCAAGCTCTGTGCTAGCAACAGCAAGCTCTGGTGTAAATTGACTTTCAAGTGGCCAAATTCTCGTTTCAAGCCATGGCTTTAGGAGCATATCGTCACCTATTCCACGTAAAATACTCATCAAGACATGCGTATGCGTATTCACCAGACCAGGTAAGACCCATTTTCCATGAAGATCAATAACTTGATCCACTTGTTTCTCACTAGATAATTCTCCTGATTGCACTTCTATAATTTGACCATCTTCTACAATGATATATCCATTTTTCAATACTTCATTCTTTTCATTTAAAGTCACGATTGTAGTGCTTACATAAGCTGTTTTCAAAAATATTTCCCCTCTCGACTCTATTTGATATAAACATCCCCACCAATAAGTTACTACCATCATAGTAACTTATTAATCACCAAGAGTCAAAAGATAATTATCACGAAATAAATCCCTTTATATGGATACGAACTTTTTGTTTTAAAGCATCATATTGTATTTCATTTGTATCTGCAAATGCTTCTTTTCTATTAGAAGGAATGTCCATATATGTTATCTCTTCTAAAAATTGCGATGCTGTAAAATCATATTTTTTACCGTTGATCCTGTTATAAAAATGCCAGCCTTCCGGAACTTTCGTCTTCATGATCTCTCCTCCAAAGAAATCATTGATTACTAATGCAGTTACACCACATTGTCCTCTAGCTGGATGATCTGGTGTCCATTTTGAACTCGTTTCTATTGACCAAGATTGCAATAAAACATCACTCATCTTCTCTATTTCGCTATACTTCATATTAAGCATCTCCTAATTAAATTCAAAATATCCGATTAGAATGAATAAGTTTACATATCATACTGCAAAAGCGGAAGTAGACGATCTTTAAACACAGTAGAAGGTGTTTCTCCTATTAGTTTCGCCCCCATTTTTATGTAATACCCTTTCGCATTCGGATCGCTATCAATCGTAAAACTCTTAATGTTTAATTGGAATGCTTTTTGAATAACACTTTCCCAAAGAATTCTTCCATAACCTTTCCCTTTATACTTAGGATCTAAATATAGAAAATCAAGACTGTCTGCTTCTTTTCTTTGGAATGAAAAAAATCCGATTATTTCTTGTTTTTCTTCTAAAATATAAACATAATTATTCTTAATATATTGTTCCGTAATTGTTAAGTCTTCCTTACATGCCAATATAAATTCTTCACTATAATTCCAAGTTGCTTTTGAGGATAATGCGAGGTTACTTAGCTCATTTGCTTCTTTTAATAACACTTCTCTAACAATCATTCCTTTCTCTCCCTTTCCCCTTTATATTGTGGTTTTGAAAAAAAGTTTAATTAAAAATAGCTCACAAACATGTATTTATGGTAAATAAAGAAGAATCCATTTTGAAAAAAAATTAATCAAAATAGATTCTTATCTAGCAGTTTTAAGCTTTGGTTTTATAAAAAAGTTTAATCATTTTCGACTTGTGATGCTCCTCGATCGCGCCCTTTAATGGAACAAAGCACAATAATATCTGTAAAATTTAATTAAGCACGATGTTTAATATATTTCATAATCAATTTATATTTCATCAGCCATTTTCAAAATAGCTTTTATTATTACATCAGGTTGGTCATACATTACTGAGTGACTACTATTAGGAACTAAAATGAATTCACTATTAGTGGATAAATTGGTCAATTTTTTTTGAGAATCCATCCATATCTTTTCAAAGCTATCCGCTTCTTGTTCTGAGAATCCTAATTCTGTTGCCTGCAATTCTACGTCACTCGGTGTGATAATTGTTAAAGGCTTATCTCCTAAAGAGCGAGTACCTTCCAGTAATTTCTCATTGCTTTTTATTTGCTTGATTTCTTCATTTAATACTTTGAAAAATGAAGTGTCCCAATGAACATTTACATACTTTTTTGCAGAAAGGTAATTTGGCATTGAATCTGAAAACATATTTTCCCCAAATAGCCGTACTATTCCAATTTGAGATAATATACGATTCATCGATTGGTCTTGTGTCTCGAAAAACTTGTCATTAAATGATTTTGCTTGTTCTGAAAAATATTCATTTCTAGAATCAACAAGCACTAATCCCGAAACCTTTTCTGGGTACTTTTCTGTAAAGAGACGAGAATAGATCCCTCCAACAGAATGACCCACTAATATTACAGGGATGTCAATTTTAGAAGATTCGAGAATCTTACTTAAATCATTAATCGTCGTATCGATAGAAAATCCATTAGGAGGTGGATCACTCCATCCATACCCTGCTCGGTCATAAGTGATTACTTGGGTATGTTTTGATAGTTCTTTCTGAATGTTCGACCAATCATAAGACCAATTACCAGTCCCTGTTTCAATAACAACAGGTGGCAAACTCGTTTTGGTTCCTTTAATATTCATATGTATTTCTCTGTCTCCGACATCAATCATTTGTCCATCTGGAGGGTAGTTACTTTTAACATTTTTGTAACTGGTATATTCATAAAGGAACCCTGAGACCAATGTTAGTAAAATGATTGTAATCAAGGTCATTCCAAGTAATTTCAACCTTCTAAATGGTTTAATAACATTCGAATATTTAACCTCCAAATCACCATATCCCTTCACTAACTCTTTTATTTTAATTATTTAACAACCAATCACTATCCATTTAAATTTCAAACTTTTTCTGAACCGCTATTCCGTTAAATGGCCCCTTTAGTTTAAAGCATTTCTTCATACTCATACCCAATTTTAACATAAATATCCATTTTTGTTCAGAAGTCTTATTTGTTGCTTTAGAATAATGTTTGATCAAATTGATACTAATAACCTTGATAAACAAAAAAACAGAAAAAGCGTGTTTTGAGAAAAAGATCAACCAAAACACACTCTTAATATATTCTATTGAATCATTCTTTTATGCAAAAGTTTGATTATTTCTGTGCCCCTTATTCCATTAAAGCTCTCATAAGTGACATATGTGAATTTATTGACAAGCACCTAAAGGATTTCCATCAGGATCAAAAAACGTAAAGAATCTGGTAGCCCCTTCTCCACTAATAGGATTTACTTTGACACCACGTTCAATTAACAGTCGATAAATCTCATTAATATCTTTAGAGATAAAATTATAGTATTTTCCTACCCCAAAGTTATTCTCAGGAAACTTCATTGGTTGTTGATTAACAGTTCTTACAAGGCATATTACTGTTTGTGACTCTTCTGCAATCTTCATAACAGCAGCTTCTCTCTCAATATAAATAAGTTTAAATCCTAATTTTTCTTCATACCATTCAGCTGATATTTTCGGGTCTTTGACTGGTATAAATACACCTTCCATACCATTCAATAATGGTTGTGACATTCTATATCCCCCTTAGAAATTTTTCTTTTTTCTCTTCGCTACTATTCAGCCATAACCCTTCCTTCTCTTACCCAAGAATCTGAACTGATTGTGGAACAAGAAAAAATCCTACATTATCATAATAGGATTTTCGATAAAAATTTTATTAATGATCATTCTTTATCCAAAATCTACATATAAACAGTTCATCTTTTTTTATAAACAGTGCAACTTTATTTCAAATCAATATATACAACGAAGAAATGTACATGTAATTTATCACAACGAAAATTCTTTCATTTCTGAATATTAATTGTACAATATTCTAAAAAATAAACCCCACCTATAGAAAAAGGTGAGGTTTTCCTCTTACACAATATGCTCGTTTAACCAAAAAATCACATCTTGAAATACTTCCTGTCTGTTCACTTCGTGGAACATTTCATGCCTTCCATCTTCATATAAACGAAGCGTTACATCTTTGACACCACATTTTTTATACATATCATATACTTCTTGTACACCTTTTCCCATGTTTCCAACCGGATCACGGTCTCCCGAAAAAATATAAATAGGAAGCTCTTTTGGTGTTTTCTTATATTCTTCAAGTTTATTGACCATCAGCACACCGTTAAATAATTCACGGTAAAAGCTCGTTGTACAAATAAATCCACATTGTGAATCTTCTATGTATCTATCAACTTGATTCGTATCCGAAGACAGCCAATCAAACTTCGTACGGTTTGGCCTAAAGTGTGAGTTAAAATTACCAAATGATAAGAAGTTCAGCATTGGACTTTTCGTTTTTGCTCCGCGAAGCTTCATTTCAATCGTTGCCATTTTATGACCAATGACTCCTAAAAGCCCCGGATTCCCTCCTGTTCCAGAAATAAGGAATCCATTATATAACTCACCGCGAAGCTGCACAGCACGTCTTGCTAAGAAAGATCCCATACTATGTCCTAATAAGAAAAGTGGACAGATGTGTTCCTTACGAATAAGCTCTGAAACGAAGATTACGTCAGAAACAGCTTGATTCCAGCCTATATTCGGCTCGAAATGACCATAATCTTCTTCCTGCTTTACTGTTTTTCCATGCCCGCGATGATCATGAGCATATACCCCGTATCCAGCTTCCAATAACGCTGCAATACATTCTATATAGGAACCAGCATGTTCTGCCATACCATGCGCAATTTGAACAATCCCACGAGGCTCACTTTCTGGTAACCATTGACGTAAATAAATTTCCGATCCATCCAATGTCATAACGAAGCTTTCCTGTATGTTCATTTTGACAGCCCCCAATTCTATAATCTACTTCACAACAATACGAATCTATATCTTTATAAGATGAACCACTATTCATTTTTTTCTTACTATAAATTATATGTAAAAGCTTTCCTTATTACAAATTATGATATTTTAATTTCTACCACTTCATTCTTGACGAAACGAAACTAAAGTTGTATAGTTACTTACATAAAGTAATTAAATTATTGGAGGTAAACTAATTATGATGCCATCATTATTTTTAGCACATGGTTCTCCTATGCTAGCCATCCAAGATACCGGCTATACAAAATTTTTACAAACACTTGGTAAAACATATAAACCAAAAGCAATTGTCATTTTTACAGCTCATTGGGAAAGTGAAATTTTAACTATTTCTTCTTCAGACAATGCATATGAAACGATTTATGATTTTGGCGGCTTTCCTCCTGAATTATATGAAATAAAATACGCTGCAAAAGGTTCGTCCGTCCTTGCAGCAATGCTAGAAGAAAAATTTAAAAACCGAGGGATTGCGGTTCAAAAAGATACAACGCGCGGATTAGATCATGGCTCTTGGACACTTCTACACCGTATGTACCCAAAAGCTGATATACCTGTCGTTCAAATTTCAGTAAATCCCTTCCTTCCTGCAAAAGAACAATACGAAATTGGAAAAGCCATTCAAGAACTTGGAAAAGAAGATATTTTAGTCATCGGCAGCGGTGTTACGGTGCACAATTTACGAATGTTAAAATGGGAACAAACTACGCCTGAACCATGGGCTGTTGAATTTGACGAATGGCTTATTGATCAAATTCAAAACAACAATACAGACGCCCTATTCAACTGGGAAGTTGAAGCTCCTCATGCACGTTTAGCTGTTCCAAGAGCAGAACACTTTGTTCCTCTTTTCATTGCAATGGGAAGCGGCAAGGCAGAACCAAAAGTAATTCATCGTAGCTATGAATTTGGAACATTAAGCTATCTTTGTTTACAATTTTAATTCTCGATATTATAGAGATATTAATGTGGAGAAAGTCCAGTAATTCAATACTGGACTTTTCTTTATTCCTCTTTATCAAAACAAACTTACTCTATACTTTCATTGAAGCTATTTTAACATCTTATCGCTCGTTAAGACGTGATAAATGTTGAACCATAAACACTTGCTCATTTCCAACTATGAATCCCGCTTCTTTTAAAATACGAACAATTACTTCATTAGAAGAAGGCAAATTCATTGTCATTCTTTTTATTTGATCTTGTAAAGGAGAAAATATTTCACTTAATCCAAAGCGAACAATATCTTCCTGATCTAGACGTTTTGTATCTACATAACATTGATACAATACAGTTGCTTGTTGTTTTCCTGTCTGATCAAGTACTTTTTTATAAAGAAAATACGCTAATTCCTCATTTGTATCATCATACACAGTTAATAATTCTCCATCTTTTCTTACACTCATCCATTCCGTCTGCCAAGGTTTTATTTCTTCATTTGATATTTGAATAGTGTGTATATCCTGCGCTGTACCTCTTTTTACATGGTATGTATTACTTTGTAGCAACTGAAAAGCATCTTCTTCTAATATTCCTGTATGCTGTAGCATCAAAAGTTGATCAACTACTTCATACCCCATCTTTTTATAAAGATGAATAGCCGCATCATTTTTACTAATTGCCTCCAGCGTCGCGATATCTACTCCTTCTTTTTTATACAGCTCTAGGGACGCTCTTACTAATTCTCCCCCTACCCCTCGATAACGAAATTGAGAAACAACACCTGTTCCACCATTCCATGCAATTTTTTTACCATGCATCATTCTAATTCCATTTAAGATAATACCAACTGGCTGACCGTTATAAAACGCTACAAGTGAAAAAGATGGTGACAATTCCTCCAGTGTCATTCTTGCTAAAAAAGCATCCATTGTCATTTTAATTTCGATAAAATACCCTTCGAATCCAGCATTCCACAAATTTGTAGCTTCTTCGAATGATAATGTGCCTAACGATTTTATTTCATACATCTCATCCCAACTCCCTTCCCTAAATAACTATTATCACACTAAAGCATCTTCCTGCTGTTTATTAAAAATAATGTGTATACCCATACATAATAGAAACAAGAACTGTAGTTACAAGTATACCAGGCAATAAATTTGCTACCTTAATTTTGATAATTTCAAGTAAGTTTAATCCAATGGCAAAAATCATAATCCCGCCAGTCGCTGTCATTTCCACAATAAAATTATTCATTAATGTTTCCGGTACAAAACGATCAATTTGCGTTGCAAAAATTGCAATCAGCCCTTCATATAAAGTAACAGGAACAGCCGAAAATAATACGCCCATTCCTAATGTTGTCGTTAAAATAAGTGAAATAAAACCGTCTATAATCGCTTTCGTATATAAAACATTATGATTTCCACGAATACCACTATCTAAAGCACCAATAATCCCCATTGCTCCCATTACAAATATTAATGTTGCAGTTACAAATCCGAGTGATATGCTCCCTTTTCCACCTGAACCTATCTTTTTCTCTAGCCAATCTCCTAAATTTTTTAATTTTTCTTCTAACATAAGCAATTCCCCGATTACTGCTCCAATGACAAGACTTAAAATGACGATTAAAAAATTTTCACTTTTCAACCCCATTTGCAAACCAAGTACCGTTACTGCTAAACCAATTGCATGCATAACAGTCGATTTCACATTTTCTGAAATGCCACTAAAAATTCTACCTAATAATGTCCCTGCAATAATACATAGTCCATTTACTAAAGCCCCAAGTAAAACCATTCTCTCCCACCTATTCTTTCTATATATAAAATTATAAGTAGAATTATAGACTATTTTTCAAAAATTTAATATTTTCAATTTACACGTTGTCCTAATCAAGCTACTCATGTTACCCTATTATTAAAAATCATTATAAATATATATCAGAATATAATTCCAAATTAACATTTAATATATTTATTTTATTAACTCATAAGGAAGGGTTTTTATGAAAATTCGAAAAAGAACATTACTAAAACGCACCATACTGTTAGCCATACTTTTTACCCCTATAATCTTATTGATCAACTATGCGCTAAATTCAGAAACGAAAAATGAACAAAACACAAAAGTAAAAAATAAGCAAACAGAAAAGGCAAAAGGAAAAGAACCAACAGAAAAGCCGAAAGAAGATCCTGAAATTACCCTTACATTCTCGGGTGATACAATGTTCGATTGGCAATTACGCCCTGTTATTCAAAGTAAAGGTGCTGATTATCCATTTCAGCATGTAAAGCCGGAAATAGAAAAAGCGGACTACTCATTTGTAAATCTAGAATCTGCGTTTACAACTCGCGAGAAAAAATATCCTGGCCAACTATTTTGGATTAAAAGTGATCCCTCCACATTACAAGCTATTAAAAATACAGGCTATGATATTGTTAATATCGGAAATAACCATACACTCGATTATTACCAAGACGGCTTATTAGATACAATTTCCCATGTAGAAAAAATAGGCCTTCCCTATATCGGCGCAGGCAAAAATGCATCAGATGCGTATACAGCGAGAGAAGTTACAATTAAAGGTAAAAAATTTAAGTTTATCTCGTTTGTCCGTTTTATGCCTGATTCTGCATGGGTAGCTACAAATGATAAACCCGGCGTTGCAAATGGCTACGATTTAAACTTAGTTACGAAAACGATTAAAGAACAAAAGAAAGATGCCGATTATATGATCGTATATATGCATTGGGGTGTCGAAAAAACAAATCGTCCAGCTGACTATCAAAAAGAATATGTACAAAAAATGGTAGAAGCAGGAGCAAATGCAATTGTCGGAAGCCATCCGCACTGGTTACAAGGCTTTGAATATTACAACAAAGTTCCCGTTGCATACTCACTTGGAAACTTCCTCTTCCCTGATTATGTAACAGGACATAGTGCAGAAACTGGTGTATTAACACTTAAGTTTAAAGGAAAAGACGTACAAATGTCATTTAATCCTTATATGATTCGTAATAACCAAATTACACCGCTTCAAGATACAGAAAAACAAAACATGCTGCAGTACTTACAGTCTATTTCCAATGATGTACAAATTGATAAAGATGGAAACATTATTAATAAACGGACACAATGAATACTCCCCCACTTAGCAAAGCTTGAAGTGGGGGTTTCTAACGTTTCGACCTAACGGACGATTAACGTCAGTGGAGTTAACACACTAGCGAGCTGTTTCACGCCTAACCCCTCTATCCCGTTTATCCATGCATCCGGGACTACTTTTCGTAAAATATTAGCCGCAGCATTTACGTCTGCGTTGATTTCGATTCCTTTTGCAGAACGATACATACCACGCTTCATTCGTTTTCCTGAAAACGTTTCATTTTGGTCATTTGTTCCATACGTTGGAATAAAGTCATGATCTAGAAAACTTGCTTTTGATGTGTAAGATTCCTCGGTTACAACAACTTGAATACCTACTGCATTTGCTTTGTATGTAATCATTTGAATCAATACACTATGCGAGATATGGCAAAATGTTTGGTTATTTTTCTTTCCCATATCGGTTTCTTGTTTCCAACTTTTGTTTTGACCAATAACAATTTTGCAAACTTCCTCTTCTTGAGCTAGTTTTACAATATGATGACTAGCTTTATGGAAGATGTCCTTTATTTTCAGGTAACGCTTTTGGTGAAGTTTTTCTATTCTTTTAGAAGTAAAAGGTCCTTCCTTTGTTTGT